>NZ_CEEDMW010000003.1:0-815262 GCF_979256035.1 Rhodococcus sp. AC861 | reverse complement strand
ACCCGGAAGCTAAGCCCTCCAGCGCCGATGGTACTGCACCCGACAGGGTGTGGGAGAGTAGGACACCGCCGAACAACTTTTGCCGAAAGGGGACCCATTCATTTGGGTCCCCTTTCGTGTTTCCGCAGTACATCCATGTCGGCACCCACTGTGCGAGTGCGGCATGATGACATCACCGGTGACGAGCGGTAGTGCTCGATCGCCGAACCGATCGAAAGGACCCACCCGTGCCGGAAGATCCGTCATCGGAAGGTCGGGCATCCGATCCGGACTCCCGTCCCCCTGCGCGTGACAGCCGACCGCCGGCACGCGACAACCGTGCGCCTCGCCGTGACAATTCCGGTGACCGCAGCTCGTTCCGGTCATCCGGATCTCGCGGTGGCGAAAGGTCTGGGAGTCAGGACGACCGCCGGCATTCGGGCGATCGCCGACATGGTGCCGACCGTGGGCAGTCCCCGGATCGCGGTCGCGGACAGAGCAGTCAAGGAAACCAGGGTGGCCCACGCCGCCGCGGTGGTGAAGGCAGCTTCGGGCCGCGTGCCGGTGGTGGCCGCGGTCCCGACGCTCGCGCACCTCGCCCCGTCGAGCCCGATCTGCCGGACGATATCGATGCCAAGGATCTCGAGCCCGGAGTGCGCCGGGATCTATTGAGCCTCGACAAGAGCAATGCGGAAGCCGTTGCGCGACATATGGTCATGGTCAGTCGGCTCATCGGCGACGATCCCGCCGCCGCGCTGCTCCACGCACGTGCCGCCCGTCAGCGAGCCGGCCGTATCGCGGTAGTTCGTGAGACTGCAGGCATCGCCGCGTACCACGCAGGCGAATGGGCCGAAGCCTTGTCGGAGCTTCGGGCAGCACGGCGAATGGCAGGTGGACCCGGACTGCTGTCCGTCATGGCGGACTGCGAGCGCGGTCTCGGCCGGCCCGAGCGCGCGATCGAGCTCGGCCGCAGCGACGAGGCTCGCATGCTGACCGGAGACGACGCGTCCGAACTGCGGATCGTGGTTGCGGGTGCGCGGATGGACATGGGTCAGTACGACCAGGCAGTGGTGACGCTGCAGACGCCGGACCTCGAGGGGGATCGCACCGGATCGGCCGCAGCTCGGCTGTACTACGCGTATGCGGATGCCCTGGTCGCGGCGGGCCGTGCGGACGACGGAGTGCAGTGGTTTCTCCGAGCCGCAGGTGCCGACGTCGAGGGCGAGACGGATGCCGAAGATCGAGTGGACGAGCTGACCGGTCAGTGACCCGTCTGGCCGACGAGCACGACGCGCTGCTGCTGGACCTCGACGGAACGCTGTACCGAGGCCCTGACCCCATCGACGGCGCCGTCGATGTCCTGCGCGAATGTTCGTCGAAACTCTGCTACGTCACCAACAACGCCAGCAGGTCGCCCGCAGACGTCGCCCGTCACCTTCGGGACCTGGGCTTCGTCGCCCCGGAGGAATCCGTCGTGACCAGCTCACAGGCCGCGGGACGTCTCCTGGCTCGACTGTTGGCGCCGGGTTCCACTGTGCTGGTCGTCGGGACGGACGCGCTCGAGGCAGAGGTGAGCGCGGCCGGTCTGGTGCCGGTGCGTTCCGCCGATCCGACACCGGATGCCGTCGTACAGGGGCACAGTCCGGAGACAGGGTGGTCGAACATCGCCGAGGCGACCTATGCAGTACGGGCGGGTGCCCGATGGGTGGCCACGAATGCCGACACCAGTCTTCCGACCCCACGCGGTCTCGGCCCGGGCAACGGCGCCATGGTCGCTGCCGTTGCGGCGGCGACAGGTGCGCGGCCGACGGTCGCGGGCAAACCCGAAGCTCCGCTTATGAACGACGCGCTCGAGCGCAGCGGCTCGACGTCGCCGTTGGTGGTCGGAGATCGTCTGGACACCGATATCGCCGGTGCTAACGAGGTGGGTATTCCGTCGCTTCTCGTCCTCACCGGAGTCAGCACCGTGCCGGACGTGTTGGCCGCCGTACCCCACGAGCGACCCACCTACATCGCATCCTCGTTGTCCGCGCTGCTGGAGTCCTCGGCTGAATCACGGGTGCAGGGAGAGGACGAACCGTCGTCCTGGTCCGTGTCGGTGGACGGTTCGACGCTTCGACTCGACGGCGGACACGGATCCGACACGTCGGACGACTGGGTCTCCGTTCTGCGGCAGGTTCTGCCGAAGGTGTGGCGACTGGGCCCGTTCGAGTCGATCGAGGGTGCCTCGGGGGCTGCGGCCGACATCGTCGCGCACTGGACGTCCTGACGCGCAGGGAACCGACACCCCTGGCGTCGGCCCGGCTGCGGGACCGGAGACCGCGAACCGCTCACGTCGGATGCATCGGCTAGCGTTGTCGACGATGAGCACCCCCGTTCCACGCCCAGGACAACACCTCCCGTCGCACTCCGGTGCCGACGCGGTGGTCGTCGATCCCGGCGCTGTCCTGACCTCCGTCGACGCGCTCGTGGCGGAGGCCGACGAGGCAGCGGAGCAGCCCTTCGGCGAGGGAACCACGGATCCGCACGGACTGGTCACGCTGACGAGGCAGGCTCGGATGCTCGAGCGGGCGCACGACATCCTCGTCGACGCACTGTCCTCGGTGGACAACACGGCCGCAGGTAAGAACTGACGTGGCACGTCGCGCTCGAGTGGACGCCGAACTGGTCCGACGCGGTCTCGCGCGGTCTCGTGAACAGGCGTCGGAATTCATCGCGGCAGGCCGCGTCCTGATCGCCGGGACCGTCGCGACCAAGCCGGCCACGGCGGTCGAGGCGGGAACCCCGTTGCGAGTCGTCGACGTGTCCGACGAGGTGTCGTGGGCATCGAGAGGCGCACACAAACTGATCGGCGCTCTGAACGCGTTCGAACCCGCAGGACTGACGGTCGAGGGTGCCCGGTGCCTGGATGCCGGCGCGTCGACAGGCGGCTTCACCGACGTTCTGTTGTCCAAGGGCGCTCGTGAGGTCGTCGCGGTGGATGTCGGGTACGGGCAGCTGGTCTGGCGACTACGGACGGACGAGCGAGTGAACGTGCTCGATCGTACGAACGTCCGCAACATCGATGCCGAGGCCATCGGCGGACCGGTGGATCTGATCGTCGCGGATCTGTCGTTCATCTCTCTTGCCCTCGTTCTTCCGGCATTCGCAGCCTGCGCGCGGCCCGGGACGAGCATGGTCCCCATGGTGAAGCCGCAATTCGAAGTGGGGAAGGACCGCGTCGGTTCCGGCGGAGTCGTCAGGGATCCCGCGTTGCGCGCAGATGCCGTCCTGGGTGTCGCACGAGCTGCCGCCGCCCTCGGGCTCGTCACCGCGGGCGTGGCGCCCAGCCCTCTTCCCGGTCCGTCGGGGAATGTCGAGTACTTCCTGTGGTTGACGGTTCCGAGCCCGGGGGAGTCCGCGACCGATACCGATCCGGGGGCACTCGAACAACTCGTGGCCGATGCAGTGGAGAAGGGACCCCGATGAGCGACGACGTTCCGGAGCGCACCATCCTGGTCGTCGCCCATCCGGGCAGGCCCGACATCGAACAGACCGCACAACGTGTGGCGAAGGTGTTCCACGAACACGGCATCGCGCTGCGGGTCCTCGTGGACGAACATGACTCGTCGCGTCTCGAGTCGACGTCGGGAATCGACGCTCTGTCGTCTCCGCAGTCGGATGTCTCCGTCGTCGAGTTCGGTCCGTCGGCGGCAGTGGGCTGCGAGTTGGTCCTGGTACTCGGCGGTGACGGAACGTTCCTGCGTGCAGCAGAGCTCGCTCGCGTCGCCTCCATTCCTGTCCTGGGCATCAACCTCGGGCGTATCGGTTTCCTCGCCGAGGCGGAGGCAGACGACCTCGAGGAGACGCTCGGGATGGTGGTGCGGCGCGAGTACCGCATCGAGCCGCGGATGACGTTGGACATCACGGTGCACGTGGACGGTGAGGTCATCGAGCGCGGGTGGGCACTCAACGAGGCGAGTATCGAGAACGGCTCCCGGCTGGGTGTGTTGGAAGTGGTGTTGGAGGTCGACGATCGTCCGGTGTCGTCCTTCGGTTGCGACGGCGTTCTGTTGTCGACGCCGACAGGGTCGACCGCCTACGCGTTCTCGGCCGGTGGCCCCGTGGTGTGGCCCGAGCTCGAGGCCATCCTGGTGATCCCGAGCAATGCGCACGCACTTTTCGCGCGTCCGCTGGTCACCAGCCCCGAAAGTCATATCGCGGTCGAAACCTTCGACGGCGGTCACGACGCGGTGGTGTTCTGCGACGGCCGACGCACCATGCGCCTACCCGCGGGAGCCCGGGTCGAGGTGGTGCGAGGATGTGAGCCGATCAAGTGGATCAGGCTCGACTCGTCGCCGTTCGCCGATCGTCTGGTCCACAAGTTCGCTTTGCCGGTCACCGGCTGGCGGGGGAGGGTGACGTAACCCACGTGTTGTCCGAAATTCGAATCGACGGTCTGGGTGTCATCGCAGAGGCGACGGCATCGTTCTCCGAAGGACTCACGGTGCTCACCGGTGAGACCGGTGCCGGTAAGACGATGGTGGTCACCAGCCTGCACTTGCTCTCCGGTGCACGTGCCGACGCCGGCCGTGTGCGACTGGGCGCCGATCGCGCCGTCGTCGAGGGACGATTCACCACCGATCACGTCACCGATCAGGTTCGCGCCGACGTGGAGCAGCTCCTCGAGTCGACCGGCGGTCGCCGCGACGAGGACGACAGCATCATCGCGTTGCGCACCGTCGGAAGTGACGGACGCTCGCGAGCGCATCTCGGTGGGCGGAGCGTGCCTGCGGGCGTGCTGTCGGAATTCACCGGTTCCCTTCTGACCGTGCACGGACAGAACGACCAACTGCGTCTGCAACGCAGCGATCAGCAGCTCGCCGCGTTGGACCGGTTCGCCGCCGACACGATCGGGCCGCTGCTCGAGACCTACCGGACTCGCCGAGCGACCTGGATCGCCGCGGTCACCGAGCTTCGGGAACGCACCGAGAAGGCGCGCGAACTGGCACGGGAAGCCGATCAGCTGACCTTCGCCCTGAACGAGATCGACGCTGTCGCGCCCGAACCCCACGAGGATGCCGAGATCGCGGCAACCGTGCGCCGGCTCAGCGACCTCGATTCGCTGCGGGATGCCGCGGCCGGAGCGCAGACGGCGTTGACCGGCGGCGACGATCCGAGCGACGTCTCGGTCATGGCCCTGCTCGGCGAAGCTCGCGACCGCCTGGCCTCCACGGACGACGCGGCACTGGCCGCGGTGGGACCGCGGCTCGCGGAGGCCATCGCCGTGGTGACCGACGTGGGTGCGGAACTCACGTCTTACCTGGAGGGGCTTCCCGCCGACCCGGAGTCGCTGGATACTCTGCTCTCCCGCCAGGCCGAACTGAAGAACCTGACGCGGAAGTACGCCGCCGACGTGGACGGAGTGCTGGCCTGGGCGGACGACGCTCGCGAGCGACTGTCCGGTCTGGACGTCTCGGCCGATGCGGTCGCGGCACTGACGGAGCGCGTCACCACGACGGGAGCGGCGGCCGCGGAGACCGCCCACAAACTCACGGTGGCACGTACCAAGGCGGCGACGAAACTGTCCAAAGCCGTCAGTACCGAGCTCGCCGGACTCGCGATGGGCAAGGCCAAGCTCGAGGTCGAGGTCCGTCCACGGCCGGCCGGCCCGGACGACCGTGCCGCGCTGTCCGTCGGAGGTGAGAGCAGGCACGCCGGGTCGTCCGGAACCGACGACATCGAGTTCCGACTGTCGGCACACAGCGGCGCCCAGTCGCTGCCACTGAACAAGAGTGCGTCCGGAGGTGAACTGTCCCGGGTGATGCTGGCGCTCGAGGTCGTGCTGGCCCGCTCGGACACGGGCGCGACGATGGTCTTCGACGAGGTCGACGCCGGAGTGGGAGGCCGTGCGGCCGTCGAGATCGGTAAGCGGTTGGCGCGACTGGCCAGAACGCACCAGGTCATCGTCGTGACGCACCTCCCACAGGTGGCGGCCTTCGCCGATACCCATCTGGTGGTGAACAAGACCGACGGCAAGCGCGGCGGCCCGAACAGTGGAGTGCGGACGCTATCCGATTCCGACCGCGTCGTGGAGTTGGCGCGGATGTTGGCCGGTCTCGACGACACCGAGACCGGTCGGGCGCACGCCGAGGAACTCCTGCGTACCGCGACGGCCGAGCGGGAGGCCGCTGCGACGTAGTGCTGGTGTGACTGATGTGAATGATGTGGTAGTTGTTACGGCGCGCCTCCGACTGTGCTGCCGTGTTGTTGTCCATCATCGAACACATGAAGATGCCGGCTCTGCTCTCGCGTAGTCATGACTCACTTCCCGGGGTCACGGGAATCGCTCGGGTCGATCGCTCCACGGCCAAGCTCCTCCGCCGTGTCGGTCCGGGTGACATCGTCGTTCTCGACGAACTCGACCTCGACCGGATCACCGCCGACCTGCTGGTGCAGGCCGGCGTGACGGCGGTGGTCAACGCGTCGGCGTCGATCTCCGGCCGCTACCCCAACCTCGGCCCCGAGGTGCTGGTCGCCAACGGCATCGAGCTGATCGACGAGGTCGGCTCGGACGTCTTCAAGAAGGTCAAGGACGGCTCGAAGATCCGTCTGCACGACGGGCACGTCTACACGGGGGAGCGACGACTCGCGTCGGGCACCGAGCAGACGGAAGCAGACATCTCGGATCGCATGATCGAGGCGAAGTCCGGTCTGATCGACCATCTGGAAGCGTTCTCCGGGAACACGATCGAATTCATCCGCACCGAGTCGCCGCTTCTGATCGACGGTGTCGGGGTCCCGGACGTCGACGTGGACATGACGGGTCGGCACGTGGTGGTCGTCGCTCAGGGTGCGGACCACGTGGCGGATCTGAAGAGTCTCAAGCCCTTCATCAAGGAGTACTCGCCGATCCTGATCGGAGTCGGCGCCGGAGCCGATACGTTGTCCGAGGCCGGCTACCGTCCGGATCTCATCGTCGGTGACCCCGACGACGTCAGTAGTCGCACGCTGAAGTCCGGCGCAGAGGTCGTTCTTCCCGCGGACTCCGACGGGCACGCCAAGGGGCTCGAACGCATCCAGGACCTCGGAATCGGCGCGATGACGTTCCCGGCCACGGGAACCCCTGCGGACCTCGCTCTGCTGCTCGCCGATCACCATGGAGCGTCGCTGATCGTCACCGTCGGGTGCGCCGCGTCTCTCGACGAATTCTTCGATGCCAGCAAGCGGGCCGACACTCCGTCCACCTTCATGACCCGGCTCAAGGTCGGCCCGAAGCTCGTCGACGCCAAGGCTATGGCGACGCTGTACCGCAGTCGGGTGTCCGGAGGCGCTGTGGCACTGCTGGTGCTCGCCGCTCTCATCGCGGTCATCGCTGCACTGGTGGTCACCAACGGAAGTGGCGCGACGCTGGACTGGGCGATCGAGACATGGAACAGCTTCGCCCTGTGGGTGCAGGGGCTGCTTCAGTGATTTCGCTTCGCCAACATGCCATTTCGTTGATCGCAGTCTTTCTCGCCTTGGCGGTCGGAGTGGTGCTGGGCTCGGGTCTGCTCTCGGGCCGGGTCCTGTCGGGTCTGCGCGACGACCGGGACGACCTGCAGACCGAGGTGAACGATCTGCAGTCGAGCAACAACGCACTGGGTGAACAATTGAACGCCGCGGACGGCTTCGATGCCGCCGTGGCGGGACGCGTCGTCGCCGGCAGCCTCGCCGATCGGTCCGTCGTCATCATCACCACCCCGGACGCGGATCCGGCCGACGTCGAGGGCGTCCAGCGCTCGGTCACCGACTCCGGCGCCTCGGTGACCGGCCGCGTCGGGCTCACCGAATCGTTCGTCTCGGCGGCCAGCGGCGACGACCTGCGTACCCGGTTGACCAACGTGGTTCCGGCCGGAGCGCAGCTGCGCACCGGGTCCGTCGATCAGGGCAGTCTGGCCGGGGATCTTCTCGGTACGGTCCTGCTGCTGAACGCGCAGACAGCACAGCCGCAGAGCACGCCCGAGGAGCTGGGGCTCGCCCTCGACACGCTGCGCGGCGGCGGATTCATCACCTACGACGACGGGGCTGTCGCTCCCGCCCAGCTCGCTGTCGTCGTGACGGGTACCGCAGCCGACTCCGGCGCCGACGGCAATCGCGGCGCCATCGTGGCCCGCTTCGCGGGAGCGCTGGATTCGCGCGGTGCCGGCACGGTCCTCGCGGGAAAGCCGGGATCCGCCGAGGGCAGCGGTCCTATCGCCGTCGTCCGATCGGATGCGGCGTTGGCAGCGGGCACCAGCACCGTCGACAACGTGGAGAGGATCTCCGGGCGGATCACCGTCGCGCTCGCTCTGGGCGAGCAGCTCGGCGGCGGAGCCGGCCGGTACGGAACCGGTCCGGGTGCCACAGCGGTGACGGTCGGCGCGGCTCCCAACTGACGGCTGTTCCGCGTGGTGTCGCCCTGAACGGCGAAGAGGTGTTACCGTGAAGTCCCGTGGGTCGGCAGCAACCGAACCACTCGATGTTCAGCGAATTCTTCGCCGTCACCATCGGGTCGCACCG
The DNA here is from genome assembly GCF_979256035.1 of Rhodococcus sp. AC861. NCBI lineage: Bacteria > Bacillati > Actinomycetota > Actinomycetes > Mycobacteriales > Nocardiaceae > Rhodococcus > Rhodococcus sp. AC861. The sequence goes on along the minus strand of NZ_CEEDMW010000003.1, from coordinate 806,763 downwards.
TCACGGGAGTCTCTTTGCAGTCACGCATTCATTCGCGGGCCGACATCAAGCACATCTTCGTCAGCGGCGGAGTCGCGTCGTCGCTCGGCAAGGGGCTCACGGCCTCGAGCCTCGGTCAGCTCCTCACATCGCGCGGACTCCGCGTCACGATGCAGAAGCTCGACCCCTACCTGAACGTCGATCCTGGAACGATGAACCCGTTCCAGCACGGCGAGGTCTTCGTCACCGAGGACGGCGCCGAGACCGATCTGGACGTCGGCCATTACGAGCGCTTCCTCGACCGTGACCTGTCCGGCTACGCCAACGTGACCACCGGCCAGGTGTACTCCACGGTGATCGCCAAGGAACGACGCGGCGAGTACCTGGGCGACACGGTCCAGGTCATCCCGCACATCACCGACGAGATCAAGGCCCGCATCCTCGCGATGCGTGGACCCGACCTGCAGGGCCAGGAACCCGACGTGGTCATCACCGAGATCGGCGGCACCGTCGGCGATATCGAGTCGCAGCCGTTCCTCGAGGCCGCGCGCCAGGTGCGCCACGACGTCGGCCGTCAGAACGTCTTCTTCCTCCACGTCTCGCTGGTTCCGTTCCTCGCTCCCTCCGGTGAGCTCAAGACCAAACCCACCCAGCATTCCGTCGCGGCGTTGCGCAGCATCGGCATTCAGCCCGACGCGCTGATCCTGCGCTCGGATCGGGATGTGCCGCAGGGCCTCAAGGCCAAGATCGCGCTCATGTGCGACGTGGACGTCGACGGCTGCATCTCCACCCCCGACGCACCGTCGATCTACGACATCCCCAAGGTTCTCCACGGCGAGGGCCTGGACGCGTATGTCGTTCGGCAACTGGGACTTCCGTTCCGCGACGTCGACTGGACCGTCTGGGGAAACCTGCTCGAGCGTGTGCACCAGCCGCGCGAGACGGTGCGTGTCGCGCTGGTGGGCAAGTACGTCGACCTCCCCGACGCGTACCTGTCGGTCACCGAGGCGCTTCGCGCGGGCGGTTTCGCCAACCGGGCGAAGGTCGAGTTGGTGTGGGTCCAGTCCGACGACTGTGACACCGCGGCCGGTGCGAAGCTCGCGCTCGCCGACATCGACGCCGTCGTGATCCCCGGCGGATTCGGTATCCGCGGCATCGAGGGCAAGCTCGGCGCGATCACCCACGCCCGCACCCAGAAGATCCCGACGCTCGGTCTGTGCCTCGGCCTGCAATGCATGGTCATCGAGGCGGCCCGTTCCGTCGGCCTCACCGATGCGAACTCGGCGGAATTCGAACCCGACACCACGCAGCCCGTCATCTCGACGATGGCCGATCAGGAACAGGCCGTCGCCGGCGAAGCAGACCTGGGCGGAACGATGCGTCTCGGCGCGTACCCGGCCACTCTCGCCAAGGGGTCCGTCGTCGCCCAGGCGTACGGCAGTGAGTCCGTGTCGGAGCGTCACCGTCACCGCTACGAAGTCAACAACAGCTACCGCGACCGCATCGCGGCCAGTGGCCTGCAGTTCAGTGGCACCTCGCCGGACGGTCACCTGGTGGAGTTCGTCGAACTGCCGAAGACGGCGCACCCGTTCTTCGTCGGAACGCAGGCGCATCCCGAGCTCAAGAGTCGCCCGACGCGTCCGCATCCGCTGTTCGCATCGTTGATCTCCGCAGCTCTGTCCTACAAGTCCGAGGAACGCCTCCCCGTCGACGTGCACTACGACGACAAGGGTGCCGCCGAGCAGAAGACCGGAAGCCAAGGCGAGGTGCCGGTCGACGGCTCCCCGGCCACCGTGACGAAGGGCTGACGACATGAGTGATCGGCACGAGTTCGAGATCCTCGAGTCCCGCGTCGAGTACCAGGGAGCGATTCTCGCGCTGCGACTCGATCAGGTGTCGATGCCCGGTGGTCGGACTGCCGAGCGAGAGGTGATCGAGCATCATGGCGCCGTCGCCGTGGTCGCGCTCGACGCCGAGGAACGCATCGTACTGATCAGTCAGTACCGACACCCACTGGGACGTCGACTGCTCGAGCTGCCCGCCGGGTTGCTCGACGAGCCGGGGGAGAACCCGGTCGATGCCGTCAAGCGTGAACTGACGGAGGAGACGGGGCTCGCTGCCGAGACGCTGTCACTCCTCGTCGATGTCGCCGCGTCGCCGGGCTTCACCGACGAAACGGTGCGGATCTTCCTGGCCGAAGGCCTCACGGAGGTTCAGCAGCCCGAAGCCCACGACGAGGAAGCGGACATCGAACTGGTGCGCGTCCCCGTCGACGAGGCGGTGACTCGCGTCTTCAGCGGCGAGATCGTCAATGCGTCCGCTGTCGCCGGCATTCTCGCGGTGGCTGCGATGCGGTCACGGTCGGTTCCGCTGCGGCCGAGCGACGCGCCGTGGCGTGACCGTCCGACGGCCTTCGACCAGCGCAAGGGTGCGAGTGGGAGCTGACTCGCCCGGCGAGGTGATCGCGACGTACCTCGATCATCTCGCCGTCGAGCGCGGGTCCGCTCGCAACACGATCACGTCCTATCGGCGTGATCTGTCTCGGTACGCGAGCTATCTCGGCGAGCTGGGGCGCGACAGCATCCGCGACGTGACCGAGGTGGACGTCGCGGACTTCGTGACCGCACTGCGGCTGGGCAACGAGCTCTTTCCACCGCTGGCGGCGAGTTCGTCGGCGCGCACCGTCATCGCGGTGCGGGGCGTACACCGGTTCGCACTCGCGGAAGGGATCGTCGAGGTCGACGTCGCGTCCGGGGTCAAACCGCCCACGCCGGGTCGACGGTTGCCGAAGTCGCTCCCGGTGGACCAGGTGTTCGCACTGCTCGACGCGGTGTCCGGCGAGGCCGCAGACACCCCGCGCGGCTTGCGGGATCGGGCGTTGCTGGAACTGCTGTATTCGACCGGCGCGCGTATCTCCGAGGCCGTCGGACTCGATGTGGACGACATCGACGCAGAATCGCGCTCGGTCGTCCTCCGAGGAAAGGGCAGCAAGGAACGCGTCGTTCCGATCGGCCGCCCGGCGATCGACGCTGTCGACGCATACCTGGTGCGTGGCCGGCCGTCGTTGATCTCGCGGAGTACTCCGGCGTTACTGCTCAACGTCCGCGGCGGCCGCCTGTCGCGTCAGAGCGCCTGGCAGGTCCTGCAGACCGCGGCCGAGCGCGCCGGGATCGGAGCCAGCGTCTCACCTCACACGTTGCGACATTCCTTCGCGACGCATCTTCTCGACGGCGGCGCGGACGTGCGTGTGGTGCAGGAACTTCTGGGCCACGCCTCTGTGACCACGACGCAGATCTACACGCTGGTCACCGTCACGACGCTGCGCGAAGTGTGGGCCGAGGCGCATCCGCGCGCACGGTAGCGTGTCGCACGAAGCTTCCGCCCGTAGGCGGTAGCGTTCAGGCGAGAACCGGCAGTACGAGGTCAGGATGGAGGTCCAGTGGTGTCAGCGGCGCACGACGACGGAGCACTCTTCCGCACTCGTCAGCCCGAGCCGGACCGTTCGACTGCGACGGATCCGTCGGGCATCGGCCCGACCGGCCGCCCGTATCGCGACATCCCGGCCCCCCGACCGCTGACCTCGCACGGACCCGCGACCGTGATCGCGATGTGTAATCAGAAGGGTGGGGTGGGCAAGACCACCTCGACCATCAACCTCGGGGCCTCGCTCGCGGAGTACGGCCGACGGGTCCTTCTCGTCGACCTCGACCCGCAGGGCGCGCTGTCCGCAGGGCTGGGTGTCCCGCACCACGAGCTCGACCTGACCGTGCACAACCTCCTCGTCGAACCGCGCGTCGCGATCGACGATGTCCTGATGCGCACCCGCGTCGAGGGTATGGATCTGCTGCCCAGCAACATCGATCTGTCGGCCGCGGAGATCCAGCTGGTCACCGAGGTCGGTCGCGAACAGACGCTGGGGCGGGTGCTGCATCCGATCCTCGACCGCTACGACTACGTCCTGATCGACTGCCAGCCGTCGCTGGGTCTGTTGACCGTCAATGCCCTGGCGTGCGCCGATTCCGTCCTCATTCCGATGGAATGCGAGTACTTCAGCCTCCGCGGTCTGGCGCTGCTCAACGACACCGTCGACAAGGTGCGCGATCGCCTCAACCCGCGTCTCACGCTCGAGGGCATCGTCGTGACGATGTTCGACGCTCGCACCCTGCATTCGCGTGAGGTCATGAACCGGGTGGTCGAGGTCTTCGGCGACGTCGTGTTCGACACCGTCATCACCCGGACGGTTCGATTCCCCGAGACCAGCGTCGCCGGCGAGCCGATCACCACGTGGGCGCCCAAATCGGCCGGCGCGGATGCGTATCGTTCACTTGCCCGCGAGGTCATCCATCGGGACACCTCGCCTCAGCACATGCCGTCGCACAACTCGCCCCCCCAGAGTTGACCGATACAGAATTGACCGACACCACAACGACCCGAGCCGTGTCGTCCGAGGCCGACGCGGTGGTGCCGGCGGGGTTCCGGGTACGGCTGACCAATTTCGAGGGCCCGTTCGACCTCCTGCTCACTCTCATCGGTCAGCACCGGCTCGACGTCACCGAAGTCGCTCTGCACGTGGTGACCGACGACTTCATCGCGTACACCCGCGAGATGGGGTCGGAGATGGGTCTGGATCAGACCACCGAATTCCTGGTCGTCGCCGCGACCCTGCTCGACCTCAAGGCTGCTCGGTTGCTGCCGTCCGGGGAAGTGGACGATGCGGAGGATCTCGCCCTTCTCGAGGTGCGCGATCTGCTGTTCGCCCGGTTGCTCCAGTACCGGGCCTACAAGCAGGTGGCGCAACTCTTCGGAGAACTGGAGAAGGCTGCACTGCGTCGGTATCCGCGGTCGGTGGCGCTCGAGGACGGATTCGCCGATCTGCTTCCCGAAGTGCTGCTCGGCGTGGACCCGCGTCGATTCGCCGAGATCGCCGCCGCCGCTTTCCGGCCGCGCGAGATACCGACCGTCGGTCTGGACCATCTGCACGCATCGTCGGTGTCCGTCCCGGAGCACGCTCGCACCATTCTGGCGTTGCTCCGTGATCGCGGCGCCGGAGAGTGGGCGACCTTCGGTGATCTCGTCCTCGACTGCGAGGTCACGGTCGAGTACGTGGCGCGGTTCCTTGCCCTGCTCGAGCTGTACCGCGAAAAAGCGGTGGCGTTCGATCAACCCGAGGCGCTGGGGGATCTCCGGGTGACCTGGACGGGAGACGACGTCGGGCAGATGGACGTCGCCACGATGGAGGATTACGGATGAGCATCGAGCCGGACGACACGGCAGTCCTGTCCGACGAGCCGGACGAGTTGTCGGAGGTCGAGCTGCGGGCAGCGTTGGAGTCGGTGCTCCTGGTGGTCGACAGTCCGGCATCGGTCGCACAACTGTCCTCCGCGCTCGGGTGTGACGAAGCCCGCATCGGCGCCGCCCTGGTCGAGATGGCCGCCGACTACACCGCCCGCGGAAGCGGCATCGACCTGCGCTTCGCCGGAGACGGATGGCGCTTCTACACGCGCGCGGAGTACGCGCCGTACGTCGAGCGACTGCTCCTGGACGGTGCCCGGTCGAAGCTGACGCGCGCGGCATTGGAAACCCTCGCCGTGATCGCCTATCGTCAACCGGTTACCCGCGCACGTGTGAGTGCAGTGCGCGGAGTGAATGTGGACGGCGTGATGCGGACTCTCCTCGCGAGAGGTCTCATCGCCGAAGCGGGTCCGGACCCGGATTCGGCGGCGACGCAGTACGTCACCACGGAAATGTTTCTCGAGCGGTTGGGGTTGGCGTCACTGTCCGACCTCCCCGAGCTTGCTCCGCTGCTTCCGGGCGTGGACATGATCGACGACATCGAAGGCAGCATGGACACCGATCCACGGGTCCTGCGCGCCGAGCGTCGACGAGAGAACACCGAGTCGAACTCGACCATCGAGTTCGGCACCGACAACACAGACGAATAGGTAACAACGTGAACGACTCCGCTCGCCGTGATGGCACACCGGACCGGGACGAGACTCCCGAGGGCTCGCCCGAACGTAAGAAGAAGCGTCCCAACAAGAAGGTCGCCGCCGCTGCGTACACCAAGCGCACGGAGGGCCGTAAGCCCGGCGGGAAGTCGGGATATCCCCGTCTGGCCCCCAAGAATTCCGCGGCCGCGAAGGCCGGCAAGAAGCCGAAGCCGGAGCGCAAGACGACCGCCGCTCCGACCATCAGCAACGCCAAGCCCGCCCGCCATCAGCACACCGACAACTCCCCGCGCCCGCATGTGGCGCCCGAGGACGGCGTGCGGTTGCAGAAGGTGCTCGCCCAGGCCGGAGTGGCCTCGCGCCGCGCGGCCGAGCAGCTGATCGACGAAGGTCGAGTCGAGGTGGACGGTCGCATCGTGCGCGAGCAGGGCGTCCGGGTCGATCCCGAGGTCGCCGTGGTGCGTGTCGACGGCACCCGCGTCGTCATCAAGGCCGACCTGGTCCACATCGCCCTGAACAAGCCGCGCGGATGGCAGTCCACGATGTCGGACGACCTCGGTCGACCGTGCATCGGCGACATCGTCTCCGAGCGGGTGCAGGCAGGTCAGCGTCTCTTCCACGTCGGACGCCTCGACGCCGACACCGAGGGACTGATCCTCCTCACCAACGACGGCGACCTGGCACACCGCCTGATGCACCCGTCGTTCGAGGTGTCCAAGACGTACCTCGCCACCGTGCAGGGTGTCCTCGACCGCGACGCAGGGAAGAAGCTGCGCTCCGGAGTCGAGCTCGACGACGGTCCCGCCAAGGTGGACTCCTACGCGGTGCTCGACGTCAACGAAGGCAAGACGCTGGTCAAGGTGGTCCTCCACGAGGGCCGCAAGCACATCGTCCGCCGGTTGTTCGACGAGGTGGGGTACCCGGTCAAGCGGCTGGTCCGCACCGACATCGGTGCCGTCGCCCTCGGTGATCAGCGACCGGGAACGCTGCGCGTCCTCGGCCGCGGCGAGGTCGGCAGCCTGTACGGGGCGGTGGGCCTGTGACCGCCGGCGATCGCCTGATCGTGGCGATGGACGGCCCGTCCGGTACCGGCAAGTCGTCGGTGTCGCGCATGCTCGCGTCCCGGCTGGACGCGTCGTACCTCGATACCGGAGCGATGTACCGGGCCGCGACCGTGTGGGTTCTGAAGAACGACGTCGATCCGTCCGACGCGGACGCCGTTGCCGCCGTCACCGACACTCTCGACCTGACCATCGGGACCGATCCGTCCGGTGAGAGTGTCCGGGTATCGGGGGAGGACGTCACGGGACCCATCCGTGGCGACGCCGTCACCGCGGCCGTCTCGGCCGTGTCGGCAGTACCGGCAGTGCGCGACAGACTCGTCGCCCTGCAGCGCGACATCGCGGAGTCCGCGGGGCGCATCGTCGTCGAGGGCCGAGACATCGGCACCGTCGTCCTGACGGACGCCCACATCAAGATCTATCTCACGGCGTCGGCGGAGACACGGGCCGCACGACGCAACGACCAGAACGTCGCCGAAGGCCGTGGTGACGACTACGCCGCCGTCCTCGCCGACGTGCAGCGACGCGACCACGCCGACTCCACGCGCGTGATGTCGCCTCTGCGCCCCGCCGACGACGCGGTCACCGTCGATACCAGCGACCTGGGCAAGGACGCTGTCATCGACGAGCTCCTCCGCCTGGTCACCGAACTCCCGTCCGATGCCCCGGAAGGAGCACGATCATGAGCGACGACACCTTCGACACGACCCGGGTCTTCACGGCCGACGCCACCGAGGTCTTCGCATCCGACGGCATCTGGTCCGAGGAATCCGACTGGGAGGGCCTCGATTTCGACGACGACGGTGACGCCGAGGCCGAGATCGCCGTCCCGACACTGGCAGTGGTGGGACGGCCCAACGTCGGCAAATCGACGCTCGTGAACCGCATCATCGGCCGTCGTGAAGCGGTGGTCGAGGATGTGCCCGGCGTGACGCGTGACCGCGTCTCGTACGAGGCGAACTGGGCCGGACGCCGATTCATGGTGCAGGACACCGGTGGCTGGGAGCCGGACGCGAAGGGAATGCAGCAGTCCATCGCCCGTCAGGCCGAGATGGCCATGCAGACCGCCGACGCGATCCTGCTGGTAGTCGACGCCGTCGTCGGCGCCACCGCGACCGACGAGGCCGTGGCCCGCGTTCTGCGTCGATCGAAGACTCCGGTCATCCTCGTGGCCAACAAGGTCGACGACGAGCGGACCGAGTCCGAGGCCGCACTCCTGTGGTCCCTCGGCCTCGGAGAGCCCCGCCCGGTCAGCGCGACCCACGGCCGCGGTACCGGCGACCTGCTCGACGACGTCCTGGCGGTGTTGCCGGAGACACCCCGCGAAGGCACCGGTGTCGCCGGACCCCGTCGCGTCGCCCTGGTGGGCAAGCCGAACGTGGGTAAGTCCAGCTTGCTGAACAAGCTCACCGGCGACGAGCGGTCGGTCGTCCACGACGTCGCCGGCACGACCGTCGACCCCGTCGACTCACTGGTCGAACTGGGCGGAAAAGTGTGGCGCTTCGTCGACACCGCCGGCCTGCGCAAGCGCGTCAGTCACGCCAGCGGTGCGGAGTTCTACGCATCGCTGCGGACGAAGGGTGCGATCGACGCCGCGGAAGTCGCGATTCTGCTGCTCGATGCGTCCGAGGTGATCTCGGAGCAGGACCTGCGGGTGCTGTCGATGGTGGCCGATGCAGGTCGCGCCCTGGTGATCGCGTTCAACAAGTGGGACCTCGTCGACGACGATCGCCGCGGCCAGCTCGAGAAGGAGATCGACCGCGATCTCATGCGCGTGCCGTGGGCTCAGCGAGTGAACGTCTCGGCCAAGACCGGTCGCGCCGTCCAGAAGCTCGTTCCGGCACTCGAGACGTCCCTCGCGTCGTGGGACAAGCGCATCTCGACCGGACAGCTCAACTCGTGGCTGAAGGAAGTCGTCGCCGCCACACCGCCGCCGATGCGCGGCGGTCGCCTTCCCCGTGTCATGTTCGCGACGCAGGCGGGGACACGCCCGCCGACGTTCGTCCTGTTCACGACGGGCTTCCTCGAGGCGGGCTACCGACGATTCCTCGAGCGTCGCCTGCGTGAGGAGTTCAACTTCGACGGCAGTCCGGTGCGCATCTCGGTGCGTATCCGTGAGAAGCGGGACCGCAAGAAGAAGTAGGGGACTGCCCCGGTGGTGCTGCTGAGGCGATTGGCGTCCAGCGTCGCCACTGGGGTAGTGTTTCCTCGTTCCCTTCGGGGGATTGCGGGCTGTGGCGCAGCTTGGTAGCGCACCTGACTGGGGGTCAGGTGGTCGCAGGTTCAAATCCTGTCAGCCCGACAATGAATGGCCTCGGACACTGTCCGAGGCCATTCTTGTCTGTTCGTCGAGTGCGGTGCGTCGTCAGCTCCCGAACGGTGCTGCTGCGGGCGCGACGGGGTAGGCCGCGACGTTCATGGTCACGTCGCCGTTGCACGGGCCGCCGGTGATCGTGGTCGTCCAGGTTCCGGTGAAGGTTCCGTCGGGCTGCGGGGTGTAGTACGCCTCGGAATGCGCCGGCGCGTAGACCTTCTCGACCCCCTCGCCCATGTAGCAGTCCCACTGCCAGTCGTAGACGTGCACCCAGCTCGTCCCGTTCCAGGTGTAGACGGGCGGCTGGGGGAGGGTCGCATTCTTCGGTGCCGGTCCGCCCGTCACCACAGCGCTGCAGGTGCCGCCCAAGCACATCGATGTGAAGGTGTATGTGTCGGAGAAGTCCGGCTCACCCTGTCGCGCGGCGAGGCTGGTGCCGGTCTTGCTCGCGGCGGAACGCTCGAGCGAGTACCGGCCGTTCCAGGCGGGCTCCGCCGCACCTGCGGGAGCCGTGGCGACCAGGCCGCCACCGACGATCATGGACACTGCGGTCAGGGCGAGCATCGTGGTCCGTCGTCTCATGAGCGTCACGTTATCGCCTGTGATGCCTGATCCGTCGGGTTACGCCGTCGACCGGTTGCGGGTCAGCGGATCCCGAGAATGGTGTCGAGAAGTGACGGCACCTGCGGCATCGGCACGATCGACGGGGCCGTGAGATCGAACGGAGTCAGTGCGGTCAGGACGTCGTCGCTCTGGTCCGCCGGTCCGCCATAGGTGTTCGAGGCGACTGTGTATCCGGTGCCGATCGAGGCCGAGGCCACCACGCTGGAGCTGTCGTCGGCCCATCCCCACTTGGTGCCGGTGGCGCCCGGGAGCAGGCCGGTGCCCCAGTTCTGGACGGTTCCGTCCGCGGCTACCGGTTGTGCCGTCGTCATCCAGCCGAGGACGGGGCTGGCCGGATCCGTGCGCTTCTTGGTGTCGAGGAAACGGACCGTGTCCGCGGTGCTGGTGTAGGAGTCACCCCAGAAACTTCCGCGTGAGGTGGACGTCAGGGCGTATTCGGCTGCCGCGGAATCGATGGCGCTCGGGTACTTCGCATCGAGTTGCGATGCCGCCCCGTCGTCACTGGCCTGGATCATCCGTGCTGCCAGATCCCGGTCCTCCTGCGAGGAGTCACCGCGCCGCAGGGCGTAGTCCGCTATGTAGAGCTTGACCGTGGACAGGCCCGGACGCGGGTCGTTCTCGTTGGCCGTGCCCACATGGACACCGGTGGACGAGGTGTACGACAGCGAGGTGCGACTCGGGACTGCGTCGAGATCTCCCGGGCCGAGCAGCGGAGCCGCCTGTGCGGGTGATGCCACGGCCAGGAGTGCAGCCATGCCCACCAGCGGTACGGCAAGCCGCCGCAGGTGTCGTCCTCGTCGTGTCGTGCTGCAGCCGCTCATCGCCATGCCCCTTGCATCCCCGTGCCGTCGACGGACGACTGTTCGCCCGTGAATCTATGGGTGCGCGAGCACTTGTCGCGTCTCGCCGATCGGTGTCGTGTTCGTTATCACACATGGTTCGGAGCCGGAGATGTCTCCGATGACCGATCTCGCTGAGAAGAATCTGTGACTACTCGGCGTGTTCACCGAACCGACATCGAGTTGTCGGTGGGATGGGCGATACTTTCCGACGTGACGCGCACTCCCTTTCCCGCTGCCTCCCGGTCGACGACGCCCGGCGCAGCAACGATGTCGTCCGATCCGACTGTTCCGTCGGACGACGATCTCGCCATGATCGCTTTTCTCCGACGCTGGTATGTCTACGGCGGCGGCCGAGCCGAGGACATCCTCGTGGAGTTCGGCATCGCCCCTGTCGACTACTTCGGCAGGGTCCGTACCTTGCTCGAGACCGGCAGTCCGGTGACCGACCGCACGGTGTCGGACGCAATGCTGGCCGTGTGCCGCAAGCGACTCTGGTTGGGCCAGTAGAGAATCAACGAACCTCGAGCGTGTCGGCCGTCTGACGGGCGAACCACGCTTCCCATCGGTCGCCGGTCCACGACCGCTCGCCGGTCAGTCTGAGCCACACCGACCGGGACGCCAGGATCCACAGCGCGTCGGTCATGTGATCGGCGGGTGGAACTCCGAGCACCAATCCGCCGGCCCACCGCACCTCGTCCCATCGAGTGCGCTCGCGTTCGGCCAGGCGCGTGGCGGCAACCGGGTCCATCACGGCTGCCTCGTCGAGGACGTGTTGGATCGCGGCCGACCTCTCGTGAGCTCCGCGCAGCCATCGGGCCGCCGCTGCGACGCGTGTCGTCGGATCGCCGTCGGCCATGGCGCGATATTCCGGGAGTTCCCGCACGGCGACGTACCGGCCGTCGGACAGTGCGGCGTCGATGCAGGCGTCGAGAAGCGCCAGTTTGCCCTCGAAGCCGGCGTAGACGGTCTGTCGAGTGAGCCCGGCGGCGGACGCGACGTCGGCCATGGTGGTCCCGGCCCACCCGCGTCGGAGGAACGAGTCGGTGGCTGCTGCGACGACCGCGTCGCGACTGGCCCGCGCACGCTCGGCGCGCACGTCTGACGTGTAGGTCCTCGGCATCGATCAAGTGTAGACAGATATGATCTTACGCTGTGTAATGTGAATTCTGCCGACAGAAGGATTCGCATGACACGCACGATGGATGTCGACACCGATCTCGGGCGGCTTCACGTCACGATCGCCGGGGACGGGCCACCACTTCTCGCATGGCACAGCCTCTTCGTGGATTCGACCAGCTGGAATCGTGTGCTTCCCGCTCTCACCGGTGAACGGACCGTGTTCATGATCGATGCGCCGGGGTGCGGGGGTAGCGAGTCCGTCCGTGAGCCGACAACCATCGAGGCGTGCGCCGCAGCGGCGGCGCGGGTCGTCGCGGAGGTCACCGGACGCGTCGGAGTGCCGTCGGTCGACTGGATCGGCAACGCGTGGGGTGGGCACGTGGGAATGGTGGTCGCCGCGACGATGCCGGAGTCCGTGCGCAGCCTCGTCGCGATCAGCTCCCCGACCCATCCGCTAGGCCCCGATCTCCGCCGGAAGATATCCGTACTGCTTCCCCTCTACCGACTGACAGGCCCGCGCGGTCCCGTGCGCTCCGCCATCGAGGACACCCTCTTCACCGAGGCGACGAGGGCGTCCGACCCGGAAGCGATCGACCTCTACCGCGCAGCTGTGCGGCGTGCCGGTCGGGGAAACGTGATCACCTCGGTGCGTACGGCCGCGATGAATCGCACGGACCTGTCCGCCGCCGCACGCAGCATCGCGTGCCCCGTGTTGTTCCTGACGACGGACGACCGCGGGGAGTGGACTCCGGACGAGGCTCGGGCCGTAGCCCGGACGATGGTCGATGCCAGGGAGGTGACGATCGCCGGGTCGAGGGTGCTGCCGGCCGTCGAGCAACCGGCGGCGGTCGCCGATGCCGTCCTCCGCTTCTGGAAGACGACACCGGCGGTTCGACGAGATGCTGATCAGCTGAGGTGATGGACCTCCTGCAGGCCGTACACGGGGGTGTCCAGTCCCTCGTACCGTGCCTTCAATTGAAGGCCGAGGTAGAGGGAGTAGTGCCGGGACTGATGCAGGTTCCCACCGTGGAACCACAGGTTCTCCTGCTGGGTCGGCTTCCACATGTTGCGCTGCTCGCCCTCCCACGGGCCGGGGTCCTTGGTGGTGTCGGAACCGAGGCCCCAGCATTTGCCCACCTTGTCGGCCGTCTCCCGGTCCACCAGGTCGGCCACCCAGCCGTTCATCGATCCGTAGCCCGTGGCGTAGACGACCAGGTCGGCCTCGAGTTCCGTCCCGTCGGACAGCACCACCGCGTTCTCCGTGAGGTGATCGACCTGGCCGCTGACGAGGTGGATGCTGCCGTCCGCCACCAGCTCCGAGGCACCGACATCGATGTAGTAGCCGGAGCCGCGCCGCAGGTACTTCATGAAGAGTCCGGAGCCGTCGTCCCCGAAGTCGTGCTGGAAGCCGGCCCTGTCGAGGCGGTCGTAGAAGTCCTTGTCCTTCTCCGCGATCTGCTGATACACCGGGATCTGGAACTCGTGCATGATCCGGTAGGGAAGTGACGCGAAGGTCAGATCCGCCTTCTGCGTGGTCATTCCGGACTCGACGGCGCGCTCGGAGTACAGGTCGCCGAGAGCGATCTCGCACAGCGAATCGGATTTGACGATGTGCGTGGACGATCGCTGGAGCATCGTCACGTCGGCGCCCGTCTCGTACAACGCCTTGCAGATGTCGTGCGCCGAGTTGTTGGATCCCACCACGACGACCTTCTTGCCGACGTAGGCGTCGGGGCCGGGGTGCTGACTGGAGTGATGCTGTTCGCCCTGGAAGACGTCCATGCCGGGGAAGTTCGGGATATTGGCTTTACCGGACATGCCGGTCGCCATCACCAACTGCTTCGGTCGCAGCGTCACCTCCTCGCCGTCGCGATCGACCACGACGGTCCACTCGCCGGCCGTCTCGTCGAAGGTCGCCGATACCGCCGTGGTCTTGGTCCAGTACGGGACCTCCATGACCTTGGTGTACATCTCGAGCCAGTCGCCGATCTTGTCCTTCGGCGCGAACACGGGCCAGTTGTCCGGAAACGGCAGGTAGGGGAGGTGGTCGTACCAGACCGGATCGTGCAGACACAGCGACTTGTATCGGCCCCGCCACTGGTCACCGGGCCGCTCGCCGCGGTCGACGACGATGGCGGGAACGCCCATCTGACGCAAACGCGCGCCGAGAGCGATGCCGCCCTGACCGCCGCCGACGATCAGGGCGTAGGGCTGGATGCCGTATCCCAGGTCCTTCTCCTCGGCCTCGCGTCGCTCGGCCCAGGTCTTCGTCTCCGTGTTCGATCCGTGCACGGCACCCATCGGTCGCGAGTGCCCTCGCGGTTCCTCGTACCCCTTGAGTTCCTGCATCGTCGTGAGCAGCGTCCACCCGAGGGCCGTGCCGGTGTCGGCGTCCTCGCGAAGACGTAGATGGCCCTTACCGCGCGCAGCCGCCGTCTCGAACTCGATCCAGGCGGAGATGACGCCGTCGGCCTCGTCCGGGGCCTCGGTGGTGTGGAAGCCGCGCGGGTCGACATCGTCCAGTCGAGCCGTCAGCATGTCCGCGATGCCGTCGCGTCCCTCGACGGTCTTCAGGTTCCAGGTGAACGTCACGAGGTCTCGCCAGAAGCTGTCGACGGCGAACATCGCGGCGACGCGGTCGACATCGCGTGCTGCGAGCGCTTCTTCGAAGTCGGCCAGCCATGTATCCACTCGCTCCTGCGGTGTGGTCTGCGTGGGTGGCTCGAGGGTCTGGGTCATGAAAACTCCGATTTCCGTGCGTTGAGCTGTGGTCGTACCGGTGTGATGCACAGCACACGCCACGCGGCGGCCGGGAGGAAGAGTTGCAGCGGGTTGCAGTGGCGGGCGAGTGGCACGTGCAACCGACTGCAACCCTGTCCTGCTGTGCCGCGTGTCACATAGAACGGTGACCACGGCCGTCGCTGGGACGGCTGGTGAGGAGTCGAACGATGCGCGCAGCGGTGTACCACGGGCCCGGCAAGGTGGAGATCGCCGATGTCCCGGAGCCCCATCCGGGACCGGATCAGGTGAAGATCGCCGTCGGTGCCAACGGCATCTGCGGTACCGACCTGCACGAGTACTACGCCGGTCCGATCTTCATTCCCACCGAGCCGCACGCCCTGACCGGTCAGCAGATGCCGCTGATTCTCGGACACGAGTTCTCCGGCACCATCATCGAGCTCGGCGCGGGAGTAACGGGGTGGTCGATCGGCGACCGCGTCGCCATCGAACCGCTGTACCGCTGCGGGCACTGTGGTCCGTGTCGAGCCGGCAACTACAACGTGTGCCAGTCGATCGGCTTCCACGGACTGATGTCCGACGGCGGTATGGCCGAGTACACGGTGGTGCCGACCGACATGCTGCACGCGCTGCCGGACTCGGTGTCTCTCGATCTGGGTGCGCTGGTGGAGCCGATGTCGGTGGCGTACCACGCAGCGACTCTGGGTGAGGTGCGCGAAGGCGACACCGCGATGGTGTTCGGGGCGGGACCGATCGGCATCGGGCTCTGGTTCGCGCTGCGCGGCAAGGGGCTCGACGACATCCTCGTGGTGGAGCCGTCCGCGACCCGGCGGGCGGCGATCGAGGCGCTCGGTGCACGCACTCTCGACCCCACGTCCGTCGACGTCCCCGCGCTGGTGGCCGACGAGACGGACGGGCGCGGTGCCGACGCCGTGTACGACGCGGCCGGTGTCGCGCCGGCGGTGGCGACCGCGCTGGCGTGCGTCGGGTCCCGCAAGCCGATGGTCAGCGTGGCCATCTACGAGAAGCCGCTCACCACACCGCTTCTCGACCTGGTGATGAAGGAGGCCCGCATCCAGGGGTCGCTCTGCTACACCTCCGCCGACTACGACGCCGTCATCGCTCTGATGGCCGACGGCGTGTACGACCCCACCGGGTGGGTGTCGCGCATCGGGATGGACGCGGTGATCGACGACGGCTTCGAGGCACTGCACGCCGGCACGAAGATGAAGGTCCTCGTCGATCCGTCGCTCTGACCTCCGTCCCCGACACCCACCATCACACGAGAAGGAGACACGCATGAGCATCGACGGACAGGTCGCACTCGTCACCGGCGCAGGACAGGGGATCGGGAGGGGAATTGCCCTACGACTCGCACGGGACGGCGCGGACGTCGCCCTCGTCGACGTGCGCGACGACGGCATCGGCCGGGTCGCCGACGAGGTGCGGGAGCTCGGTCGCGCAGCCACGACGATCGTCGCCGACGTCAGCGATCGCCGTCAGGTGTTCGACGCCGTCGACCGGGCCGCCTCGGAGCTGGGAGGTCTCGACATCGTCGTCAACAATGCCGGGATCGCACTCGTCGGCCCGCTGTCCGAGGCCACGCCGGAGGAGGTCGGCCGGATCTTGTCGATCAACGTCGAGGGTGTGCTGTGGGGTATCCAGGCGGCCGCCGCGAAGTTCGTCGAGCTCGGTCGGCCCGGCCGCATCATCAACGCGTCGTCCATCGCGGGGCACGACGGGTTCGAGATGCTCGGTGTGTACAGCGCCACCAAGTTCGCCGTGCGCGGTCTCACGCAGGCCGCCGCCAAGGAGTACGCCTCCGCCGGGATCACCGTGAACGCCTACTGCCCGGGTGTGGTCGGCACGGACATGTGGGTCACCATCGACAAGCGGTTCGCCGAACTGACGGGCGCGGAGGAGGGCGCGACCTACGAGAAGTTCGTGGGCGGTATCGCGTTGGGCCGTGCCGAGACTCCCGACGACGTCGCGGGATACGTCTCCTACCTTGCAGGACCGGACGCGGCGTACATGACCGGTCAAGCTGGTCTCATCGACGGTGGACTCGTCTACCGATGACCGATCGGAGAAGACCCGGGGATGACGCCATATGTGATGTGGAGCACAATCGGTGTCGATGACTCGAACCTCCGAACCCGAGCCCGCCGTCGCGGCGGGCGAGGACCCGCGTCGATACGCCCAGTTGCTGACCCGCGTCTACGACGCGACGATGTCCGGCACACGCGCACCGGCCCGCCCCCGCGACGTCATCGGAGACTCCTGGCAGCGGGTCATGGATCTGGGCGTCGATCCCGAGAACGACGGACCGGCCGCGGCGGTCGATGCATCTGCACTGGAACAGATGCGTCGTGAATCCGGGTTGGTCGACATCCTTCCCGACCTGACCGGAAGTCTCCGGTCCGTGCTGCAGGACTCCGACAACCTGCTGGTCGTCGCCGATCGGCTCGGCCGAGTCCTGTGGCGCAGCGGTTCGCCCGCGGTGCTCGACCGTGCGGACAGGTTGGGATTCGTCGACGGTGCCGACTGGTCGGAGGACAGTGTCGGAACCAATGCCATCGGCACCGCGCTGGTCTCGCGTTCGGCCGTCCAGATCTTCTCCGCGGAGCATTTCGTGCGCTCCCACCACGCGTGGACGTGTGCGAGTTCTCCGATCAAGGATCCGCGGACGGGACGGGTGCTGGGCCTCGTCGATGTCAGCGGGCCCGCCGCGTCGGTCCATCCCACGACGCTCGCGCTCATCGACGCCGTGTCACGCCTCGCGGAATCGCAGCTACGAGAGCAGCACCGACTGACACTCGACAGCCTCCGCTCCGTCGCGGCGCCGATGTTGGCCGGCACCGGCTGCCCCGCGTTGGCCGTGGACAACCACGGGTGGGTGGCCGCACTGGCTGCGGTGCCGATATGCAACCGGGTCGCGCTGCCCGACGACCTCACTGCCGGCCGGGCGTGGGTCCCCACCCTGGGCGTGTGCGACATCGAGCCGCTCCCGGGCGGGTGGATGGTGCGGCCGTCGAGCTCGGGGGAGGACGTGATCACCGGAACCGACGCCACACCGACGACGGTGCGTATCGACGTGTCGGACCCGCGGCAGACCGTCGTGGAGGTTCGCGGCGAACTGGGGCGGTGGTCGTACCGTCCCAGCCCACGGCACGCCGAGATCCTGTTCCTGCTCGCCGTCCACCGCGGAGGCCGCACCGCTGCGGAACTGGCTACCGACCTCTTCGGCGACCACGGCCGTTCCATCACGGTCCGTGCCGAGATGTCTCGACTCCGGAAGACGTTCGCCGGGTTGGTCTCGACGCAGCCGTATCGAGTGGACGACTCGGCGGCGATCGAACTCACGCTGCCCGACGACAGGTCGAGAATCCTGCCGTTCTCGGAAGCGCCGGCGGTGCGCGCCTTCCGTGTGCAGCCCTGACGGGTCTCGCTAGTCTCGGTCGATGGACACACGGCTCGAACGTGCGGAGATCACCAGGGCGCTCGGCGCCTTCGATGCACGCGTGATCGAAGGCGGCGACGAACGACGCGCCTCGGTGGCGGTCGCCATCGGCGGAACGCCGGGCTCGCGGCACATGGTGCTGACCAAACGGCCCTCCCGGATGCGCGCGCATCCGGGACAGTTCGCCTTGCCGGGAGGTCGTGTCGACGACGGTGAATCACCGGCCGAGGCCGCTCTGCGCGAACTCGACGAAGAAGTCGGCGTCCGTGTGGGAGCGGAGCAGATCCTGGGCACGCTCGACGACTACCGCACACGGTCCGGGTACGTGATCCGCCCGTTCGTCGTGTGGATCGCCGACGTCTCCGTCGAGTTGACGCCCAACCCGGACGAGGTCGAATTCCTGTATCGCGTGTCCACCGACGAACTCGACGTGGACGCCCGCTTCGTCGACATCCCGGAATCACCACGGCCGGTGGTCCAATGGCCGTTCCGCACCACACTCGTCCACGCTCCGACCGGCGCCGTCGTCCATCAGTTCCGGGAGGTCGTCCTCGGTGGCCGGAGCACTCGGGTACACGACTACGAGCAGCCGGTGTTCGCGTGGCGGTAGCCCCGCTCCGGCGGTGAGGTGTGGAAAGCTCGGAGCATGACCGATCCGGTGTCCGACACCGCACGACACGTGATCGCCGACGTGGCGCACGATCGCATCGTCACGGTGCCGAACGCCCTGAGTCTCGTCCGGCTGATCGGCGTGCCGGTGTTCCTGTGGCTGCTGCTCGTCGAGCACGCCTACGGGTGGGCTCTGGTGCTGCTGTTGGTCAGCGGTGCGACCGACTGGTTGGACGGCAAGCTGGCGAGACTGCTCGATCAGTCCTCCGCGCTCGGTGCGCTCCTCGATCCGTTCGTCGACCGCCTCTACGTCGTGACGACGCTGGTGGGGTTCGTCATCGCCGGGATCCTCCCGTGGTGGGTGGCCCTCGTGCTGATCGGACGCGACGCGATCCTGGCGGCGACACTGCTGCTCTATCGACGTCGAGGTCTGGCGCCACCGGAGGTCATCTACCTCGGCAAGGCCGCCACGTTCGTCCTGATGAGTGCCTTGCCGTTCCTCCTCGCGGCGCGCGTCGACTGGTCCGGCGCCGACATCATCGAGGTTCCGGCGCTGGCGCTGCTGGTGTGGGGGACCGCGCTCTACATCTGGACGGGGGCGCTCTATCTCGCGCTCGCCCTGGGGCCCGTACGGCGGCTGCCTCTCGTCGGACGGTGACTCCCGCCTTGCGGACGGGGAAAGGACGCCAATACGCTCTGCGCAGAGCGTTTCTCGTCAGGACACATCGTTTCTGCCACTCCCACGACGTGTGGGCCGCTCGTGACGAAAGGACCCGGTTCACGTGAGCCAGACCGACATTCCCACCGAGTTGCGGTACACCGCCGAGCACGAGTGGATCCAGCGGACCGGCCCGACGACGGTGCGCGTCGGTGTCACCGATTTCGCGCAGTCCCAGCTGGGCGACGTCGTGTTCGTCCAGTTGCCCACCGAGGACGACGCGGTGTCCGCGGGGGAGTCCCTCGGCGAGGTCGAGTCCACCAAGAGCGTGTCGGACATCTATGCCCCGCTGTCCGCCAAAGTGGTTGCGGTGAACGGGGAGTTGGACGGTGACCCCGAACTGGTCAACTCCGACCCCTACGGCGCCGGATGGCTCGTCGACCTGTCGGTGGACTCCGAATCCGAACTCGACGACGCCCTCGAGTCCATGTTGGACGCCGAGGGATACGCGTCGATCACATCCACATAACAGCGGGGCAGGACGGCCGCGTAAGCGTGCCCACCGGGGCCGGTCCGCAAGGTACGGTCGGTAAGGTCCTCACGTGGTTCGCGCGGCACCCCGGTCGGGGAACCGCAGAACCGTCAGACAAGCGTGACAAGAGAATGTGCTGAATCGTCCCGTGGGTGAGGGGCGGTCAGATCGAGGAGGAGAAACGTGAGCGATAACGGCAACGACGGCGTGTACGGAGAATCCCCCGCGGAGACCACATCGGTCTTCCGAGCGGATTTCCTGAACGAGATCGACTCCGCAGCAGCGCCCCAGGGATCGTCCGAAGCACCGGTGTCCGGTGTCGAGGGCCTGCCTGTCGGTTCCGCCCTGCTGGTGGTCAAGCGCGGTCCCAACGCCGGGTCCCGTTTCCTGCTCGACCAGCCCACGACGTCCGCGGGACGCCACCCCGACAGCGACATCTTCCTCGACGACGTCACGGTCAGCCGTCGCCACGCGGAGTTCCGTCAGGACGACGAGGACTTCCAGGTCGTCGACGTCGGCAGCCTGAACGGCACGTACGTCAATCGTGAACCGGTCGACTCGGCCGTCCTCGCCAACGGCGACGAGGTGCAGATCGGCAAGTTCCGTCTCGTCTTCCTCACCGGCCCCAAGGGCCAGGCTGCAGGCGGACAGCTCGGCGAGACGTCTGCCGGCGCAGGTAGCTGATGACGGCTGTCGGGCAACAGTCCGGTGGTGGCATGTCGATCGGGTCCGTACTCGATCGACTGCGCCCCGACTTCCCCGACGTCACCATTTCGAAGATCCGTTTTCTCGAGGCCGAGGGACTGATCTCCCCGGAACGAACGGCGTCGGGTTACCGCAGGTTCTCCATCGAGGACTGCGAGCGGTTGCGGTACGTACTCACGGCTCAACGTGATCACTACCTTCCGCTCAAGGTGATCAAGGAGCAGCTCGACGCTCTGGACAGTCGGGCGACCGTCGCGGTGGTGGACGGTACGTCCGCACCGCGGAGCCCCCGGATCCTGGCGTTGGCACCCGGCAGCGTGTCGCCGACGGAGTTCCTGGGGGAGCGACGTGTCCGGATGAGCAGGGACGACCTGCTCACCCGCACGGGCGTCGAGGAGAGCTTCCTGCTCGAACTACAGAAGAGCGGACTCCTTACGGCCGGGCCCGCCGGCTTCTACGACGAGGAAGCGGTGGTCCTCGTGTCCACCGCGGCGGCGATGGCGCAGTACGGGCTCGAGGTCCGTCATCTGCGCGCGTTCAAGCTCGCCGCGGACAGGGAGGCGACCCTGCTGGCTCAGGTGGCAGGGCCCGTGGCCTTGGGCCGCGACGCGGGTGCCCGGGATCGCGCCGAAGAGTTGATCCGTGAACTCGCGGCCCTCTCGCTGTCGCTGCACACGTCGTTGGTCAAGTCCGCGGTCCACGGAATACTGGACAAGTAACTCCGGTCCACCGCACGGTCCGTCGCCGGATCGGTCGTCGGCGGTGCGGTCGATACACTGGAGTAGACGTCCGCGAGTCTGGTGAATCACGGTCGAGACACAGCAGCTGGGAGGCGGCGCAATGGGTGAGATGCGCGTGATCGGTATCCGGGTGGAGCAGCCGCAGAATCAGCCGGTCCTTCTGTTGCGGGAGTCGGATGGTGAACGCTACCTGCCGATTTGGATCGGTCAGACCGAAGCCACGGCCATCGCGTTGGAGCAGCAGGGTGTCCAACCCCCTCGTCCTCTGACGCACGATCTGATCGGTGACATCGTCACCGCTCTGGGTCGATCCCTGAAGGAAGTACGCATCGTCGACCTTCAGGAGGGCACCTTCTACGCGGACCTCGTGTTCGACCAGAACGTGCGGGTCTCGGCGCGCCCGTCGGACTCCATCGCGATCGCTCTGCGGGCCGGAGTTCCGATCTACGCGGAGGAGCCGGTTCTGGCCGAGGCCGGGCTCGTCATGCCGGACGAGCGCGAGGACGAGGTCGAGAAGTTCAAGGAATTCCTGGACACCATCTCGCCGGACGACTTCAAGGCGAGCGGCGGTTCATAACGATCGAGTCTCACCCTTGAGTTGAGGTTGAGGCTTACCGCGTGGCGCGTTGAATTCGCCCGAGTCTGTCCATAGCGTTCGGGTCGATGAAGGACGTGTCGTTCTTCTCGACGGGGGCGTATTCTCGACCTCGCCGTACGCCACGGATGTCGTCGTCGCACTCACCGATCAGGGGAGTGCGACCACAGTCGTCCGAGAGGGAGAAAAGCACGTGGCAGATCAGCCGCAGGAGCCGGAGCAGACGAACCTGCCGGCATCGAACGACGTGGACGAGGCCCAGCCAGGTCTGTTCCCCGACGATTCGGTTCCGGACGAGTTGGTCGGCTACCGGGTTCCCAGTGCGTGCCAGATCGCCGGCATCACCTACCGCCAGCTGGACTACTGGGCGCGGACCGGGTTGGTCGTACCGTCCATTCGTGGTGCTGCCGGTTCCGGTAGTCAGCGTCTCTACTCGTTCAAGGACATTCTCGTCCTGAAGATCGTCAAGCGGCTCCTGGACACCGGTATCTCGCTGCAGAACATCCGCGTGGCCGTCGACCATCTGCGACGACGCGGCGTCGCCGATCTGGCCCGCATCACGCTGTTCTCCGACGGCACCACGGTCTACGAATGCACCTCTGCCGAGGAGGTCGTCGATCTCCTGCAGGGCGGTCAGGGCGTCTTCGGTATCGCCGTCAGCGGTGCGATGCGCGAGCTCACCGGTGCCATCGCCGACTTCCCGGCCGAGCGCGCCGACGGTGGCGAGGCCCAGCCGACCCCCGAGGACGAGCTGGCGTCACGCCGCAAGAACCGGGCGAGCCGCAAGACCGGCTGACCGCCCGCACGCTACTTCCGGCGCCGGTCACATATACTCGACTCTGCGTCGACGCCGCACGGGAGAGCTTCGACCGGACACGTTCTTTCACCGAACGAGCCCGGGCGAGCGCCGAAGGAGCAGCACCTCTCCGTCAATCTCTCAGGCACCCGGACCGTGCGGGCTCCGACGCCTCTGGAAAGTGGTGGAATCGACCACCCGCCCACGGGGAAAGGCGCCGCTCGCGGTGACCGAATCTCTCAGGCGCCCCGCTGCGGCAGGGCATCACGACAGAGGGAGAGGGGCGCCTCTCCCTGCGTGTGGGGCGTGCACCTCGCCACCACCCCGGGAGTACACGTGACCGCCGAACCTCGCACACCCGAACTCCGCACGTTCGTCGACCGGCACATCGGTCCCGACGCCGACCAGACCGCACGTCTGCTCGATGTCATCGGGGTGTCGAGTCTGGACGACCTTGCGGCTGCCGCCGTTCCGGCCGACATCCTCGATGCAACGACCGACGGTATCGCCGCCGGGCTCGACGCTCTGCCGACTCCGGTGTCGGAGCACGAGGCGCTCGCCGAACTGGCTGCGCTCGCCGCGAGCAACACCGTCGCGACGTCCATGATCGGGCAGGGATACAGCGACACGCTGACGCCGCCGGTGCTGGTCCGCAACATTCTCGAGAACCCGGCCTGGTACACCGCGTACACGCCGTACCAGCCCGAGATCAGCCAGGGCCGACTCGAAGCCCTGCTCAACTTCCAGACGATGGTGTCCGACCTGACCGGGATGGACATCGCCAACTCCTCCATGCTCGACGAGGGCACCGCCGCGGCCGAGGCGATGACGCTGCTCCGCCGCGCGGGCAAGTCGAAGTCCCCGCGCCTGGTGCTGGACACGGACCTGTTCCCGCAGACGCGCGCCGTGATCGCGACGCGCGCGGAGCCGCTCGGTATCGACCTGGTCGACGCCGATCTCGCCGAGGGTCTGCCGGACGGTGACTTCTTCGGCGTCATCTCGCAGACTCCGGGAGCGTCCGGACGAATCGTCGATCTGACGTCCGTGATCGCCGACGCGCACGAGCGTGGTGCCCTGGTCGCCGTCGGAGCCGACCTGCTCGCCGCCACCCTGATCACCTCACCGGGTGAACAGGGTGCAGACGCCTGCTTCGGCACCTCGCAGCGCTTCGGCGTCCCGATGGGGTACGGCGGACCGCACGCCGGCTACCTGGCCGTGCGTACCGCTCATGCCCGTCAGCTCCCCGGCCGCCTCGTCGGAGTCTCCGTCGACGCCGACGGTGCCCCCGCCTACCGCCTCGCCCTGCAGACCCGCGAGCAGCACATCCGCCGCGAGAAGGCGACGTCGAACATCTGCACCGCACAGGTGCTGTTGGCCGTGGTCGCCGCGATGTACGGCAGTTACCACGGCGCCGACGGACTGACCTCGATCGCACGCCGCGTCGCCGGCCACGCAGCCTCGCTCGGCGCCGCGTTGACCGCCGGTGGCGTCACCGTCGTGCACGCGCACTACTTCGATACGGTGCTGGCCCACGTTCCCGGACGCGCGGCCTCCGTCGTCGCCGCTGCCAAGTCCGGTGCGGCGATCAACCTGCGTTTCGTCGACGACGACCACGTCGGTATCTCGTGCGACGAGGCAACCGTCGACGCGCATATCGACGCTGTGCTGCACGCCTTCGGAGTGACGACACCAGCCGAGCCGGCGGAGCCGGCGATCCCCGCGGAGTCGACGCGCACCACGGAGTTCATGACGCACCCGGCCTTCACGCGATACCGCACCGAGACGGCGATGCTCCGGTACCTGCGGGCGTTGTCCGACAAGGACATCGCGCTGGACCGCAGCATGATCCCGCTGGGTTCCTGCACCATGAAGTTGAACGCGACGGCCGAGATGGAACCCATCACCTGGCCGGGCTTCAACGGGGTGCACCCCTTCGCTCCCGCGGACGATGCGCCGGGCATGGCGCGGATCATCTCCGATCTCGAGGAATGGCTGGTCGCCGTCACGGGATACGACGCGGTCTCCCTGCAACCGAACGCCGGAAGCCAGGGTGAGTACGCAGGACTGCTCGCCATCCGCAACTACCACCGCAGCCGGGGCGACGACGGACGGACGATCTGCCTGATCCCGTCCAGCGCACACGGGACCAACGCGGCGTCCGCCGTCATGGCAGGAATGAAGGTCGTCGTCGTCGCCTGCCGTGTGAACGGCGATGTCGACGTCGACGACCTCCGCGCCAAGGTTGACCAGCACGCCGCGTCCCTCGCGGCGATCATGATCACCTACCCGTCCACCCACGGCGTGTTCGAGCACGAGATCGGCGACATCTGCGCCGCGGTGCACGACGCCGGTGGTCAGGTCTACGTCGACGGAGCCAACCTCAACGCGCTGGTGGGTGTCGCACGTCCGGGTCGTTTCGGCGGCGACGTGAGTCACCTCAACCTGCACAAGACGTTCTGCATCCCGCACGGCGGTGGAGGTCCCGGAGTCGGTCCGATCGGTGTGCGGTCGCACCTCACGCCGTTCCTGCCGGGTCACCCGTTCGTCGAGGGTCTCGGCGAGACGGGCGCGATCTCCGCAGCTCCCTACGGGTCCGCCTCCATCCTCCCGATCACGTGGGCGTACATCCGGATGATGGGTGCTGCCGGCCTGCGCCGCGCGACGCTCACGGCCATCGCGTCGGCCAACTACATCGCGCGTCGACTCGACGAGTACTTCCCCGTGCTCTACACCGGTGACCGCTCGATGGTGGCGCACGAGTGCATCCTGGATCTGCGGCCGATCACCAAACGCACGGGCGTCACGGTCGACGACGTCGCGAAGCGGTTGGCGGACTACGGGTTCCACGCCCCGACGATGAGCTTCCCGGTGTCGGGAACCTTGATGATCGAGCCGACGGAAAGCGAGAACCTCGACGAGATCGATGCTTTCGTGGACGCGATGATCTCCATCCGCGCCGAGATCGAACGCGTCGCGTCGGGTGAGTGGACCGTGGACGACAATCCGCTCCGGGGCGCACCGCACACCGCGCACTGCCTGGTCACCGAGTGGAACCACGCGTACTCCCGCGAAATTGCCGTCTACCCGGCGGGAACGTCTCGGCCGAAGGTGTGGCCGTCCGTGCGTCGCATCGACGGTGCACACGGCGACCGCAACCTCGTCTGCTCGTGCCCGCCGATCGAAGCCTTCGCCTGACCGTCGGGTCCGACCGTCAGCGCGCCGTCCGAAGCTCCAGCACGGAGATCTCGGGCGGCGCGCCGATGCGCACCGGAGGACCCCACGCGCCGGCGCCGCGCGTGGTGAACAGGGTGGTCCTTCCCACCGTGTCCAGCCCCTCGACCGACGGTTGCTGCAGCGGAACGAGATACACGATCGGCCAGATCTGACCGCCGTGCGTGTGCCCGGACACCTGCATGTCCACCCCGAGGTCCGACGCCTCGACAGCCTGCTTCGGCTGGTGCGCGACCAGTAACTGGAAATCGTCGGGGTCCGTGCCCTCGAGCGCCGAGGCCAGATCGGGTTCGTACGGTTCGGGTGCGGTGAGGTCCTCGATACCGACCAGGTCGATCGAGTCCACACCTCGATCCAGTCTCAGGGTCTCGTTGCGGAGCACGGTCAGTCCCAGCGAGTCGTACAGGTCCAACCACGCGCCTCCGTCACCGGCATAGAACTCGTGGTTCCCACTGGTGACGACGACGCCCTGCGGAGCCGACAGCTGGCTCAGCGGCTCGAGCGACGGCCCCACCAGGTCGACGGTGCCGTCGACGAGATCGCCGGCAACGATGATCAGATCGGGCTTCTCCGCCATCAGCGAATCGACGACACCCTGGACGAACGCGCGCCCTCGCGCCGGACCGACATGCAGATCGGATACGAGTCCCACGCGCATCCCGTCGAAGGACGGCGGAAGCGCCGACAGCTCTACGGTCGTCCGGGTGACACGCGGTGTGGCGGCCTCGACGACTCCGTACGCCACCGCCGCCACGGTGCTCACTACGAGCACCGCCGTAGACCGGCGTAGGAACGTGGCCCGCGCGCGAGAGGTGTCGCGGCGGGAGAGTCGTCCGGCGATGCGGACGACCATCGCGCCGAGCGCGAGGACGATCGCCCCGAGCGAGAGATAGAGCAACGCTGCCAACCAGGTCAGACCGGGGTACGCGACGTAGCGTGCCCAGGACGGGTTCAGGACTTCGCCGCTCCCGATGCCCATGACGGCCGCGGCCCAGAACAGGACGAGTACCAGGTCGGCGCCGTGGCGGGCGGTACCGGACAGCCGTGTGGCCACGACGAGGCGTCGGTGGAGCACGTAGGTGACGATCGCCAGAACGACGGCGAAGGTGAGCATGCGGATCACAGGGGGTGCCCTTCAGGAGCGGGTAGGGCGACTTACCGATCGGTCGAGAGTCGACCGAGGGTGGCGGCGAGCGTCGGATCGGACGACGACACCTCGACGAGTTCTCCACCCGTCTGCTGGGCAAGTGTGCGCAGAGTGTCGATGTCGGAGTTGTCCGTGAGGGAAACGACGTCGACGCGCACCGGCCGAGCCGGGTCGGACGCATCGGCGATGGATTGCAGGAAACGTGCGGACGAGATGGAGGTGTCGTCGTTGGGTCCGTCGGTGATGAGCAGAACCGAGTCGATTCCGTCACCACCCTTGTTCTGAACTGCCGACGCATAGGCAGCTTGCACCGACGCATACGTCGACGTCGCGGTGGCGGGCGTCAGTGAGGACAGTGACGCGTCCAGGGCAGCACGCGTGTCGGCGGTCAGGTCACCGAGCGGTTGTTCGACACGGTACGGGCGCGGTCCGTCCAGAGCTCTGCTGTAGGTCCACAATCCGACTCGTCCGACGTCGGGCACCGAGTCGATCGCTCCGCGAAGTGCCGCGGTGACATTCGCCAACCGTGTCGAACCGCCGTCGAGGGATTCCATCGACCCCGACACGTCGAGAAGCACGGTGGTGCTGGACGGACGCGTCGGCGATGCGAGGGTGGCCAGCACTGCTCGACGCGCGGCGGGATCGGTCACCGCTGCCGGTTGCCCGACGGCCGGGAACGTGAGGCCGGCGACGGGGGCCGGCGTGGTGTCGGTACCGCCGGAGGCAGCCGGGATCCGGAAACCCCGGTCGAGGAACGTCCGGTGCTGATCGGACGCGCGGGCGAACTCGGCGAACTCGGCGGCCGCGGCACGCTGCGTGTCGTCCGATCCGGACAGCACGACAGCGGGATGATCGGCGACGGGTGTGGCGCCGGCCGGCCGGAAGGCAGCAAGTTGCTGGCCTTCGGAGATGCGGCCGAAGAGCTGTTGCTCGGTGACGGGAACGGCGTGGACGGGCGCTGCCGCGGGATCCCCGGCCTGCACCATCGCATCGAGCGCGGCGTCGGTATCGGCAGGCGGGGTCGGCGCCGCCGACGAGGCGGCGCGGGACAACTGGGAGATCGCGGCGACGACGGCCGGGCTCGCGGCTTGTTCCGCGCTGGGAGCGCCGGTCGCCGCCGGATCCGCGGTCGCCGCAGCGATCGCCTCCACGGCTGCGGTCGTGGAGGGTGACGAGGGCAGTGCAGGACGAAGCGACCCCCAGCCGGTTGCCCCGATGGCATCGAGGGATTGCGACTGTGTGGCGAGACGTGGGAGATCCGCCCATCCCACGGCGGCGCCGCCGAGGGTGTCCGCGAGTTCCGGTGCGACCCCGAGTACGACGGGGCTGGTGGCAAGGGACCGCGGCGTGCTGTCGACCGAGCGGGCCGCAACGACCTCGGCGGCATCGCCCGACGACGTCGGGATCCACAGCGACGGTCGGGGACCGGCCTGCGACTCGTCGTAGTTCTCGGACGCCAGCGCCTGCGCGACCGCAGCGGACGGCGTCGCGGTGACCGTGGTGCTCACGCAGTGATCGCGTACGACCGGTGCGGTCGCGTCGTAGGCCGCGGCGACGCTGCGCACCGCGTCGACGATGTCGGGGTCGGCGGTGACAGCCAAGGTCGCAGGCCCCTCGACACACGCCTTGGCTGCCTGCTCGCCCTCGTTCACGATGCGATCCCGCAACGCGAACCACCCGAAGACGGCAGCGACGATCAGCACGAGGACGACGAGGACCACGATGGACCCGCGGCTCACGCCGCGTCGCCCTACCGTCGTGGATCCCGCCCGACGGTGCTCACCCATGTCGTCCCCGTGCCCTCTCGTGATGTCTGTGGAAACCCGGCTGCCCCCGGGTCCCCGTCGACCTCGAATCTACGGGTCAGGATGCCTCGGCAGCCTTGAACTCGCGGCGACGCGCGTGCAGGATCGGCTCCGTGTAGCCGTTGGGCTGACGAGTGCCCAGCAGGATCAGATCCTTGGCCGCGTTGAACGCGATGTTGTTCTCACTGTCCTGAGCCAACGGCCGATACGTGGGGTCGTCGGCGTTCTGACGGTCCACCACCGGCGCCATCCGGTTCAGCGATGCGACGACGTCGTCTTCGGAGACGATGCCGTGACGCACCCAGTTGGCCAGCAGCTGGCTCGAGATGCGAAGCGTCGCACGGTCTTCCATGAGTGCGACGTCCTCGATGTCCGGCACCTTGGAGCAGCCGACACCGTGGTCGATCCAGCGGACGACGTAGCCGAGGATCGACTGGCAGTTGTTGTCCAGCTCGTTCTGCTTCTCGGCGTCGGTCCACGACGTGTCCGCCGCCAGGGGGATCTCGAGGATGTCGTCGACGGATGCCCGCCTGGACTTCGCGATCTCTTCCTGGCGCGCGAACACGTCGACCTGGTGGTAGTGCGTCGCGTGCAGAGTCGCCGCGGTAGGGGACGGAACCCACGCGGTGTTGGCACCAGCCTTCGGGTGGTTGATCTTCTGCTCGAGCATGTCGTGCATGAGATCGGGCATCGCCCACATGCCCTTGCCGATCTGAGCCTTGCCCTCGAGGCCGGCCGCGAGGCCCGTGTCGACGTTCCAGTCCTCGTAGGCGGCGATCCACGTCTGCTTCTTCATCTCGGCCTTGCGCACGACGGCGCCCGCCTCCATGGAGGTGTGGATCTCGTCGCCGGTGCGGTCGAGGAAGCCGGTGTTGATGAACACGACGCGTTCCTTCGCCGCGAGGATGCAGGCGGCGAGGTTGACCGTCGTGCGTCGTTCCTCGTCCATGATGCCGACCTTGAGGGTGTTGCGAGGCAGCTCGAGCACGTCCTCGACGCGTCCGAACAGTTCGTTCGTGAAGGCGACCTCGTCGGGGCCGTGCATCTTGGGCTTGACGATGTAGAGCGATCCCGTACGGCTGTTGCTCAGGGCCACGCCCTCGGCGAGACTGTGCTTTCCGGTGAGCGAGGTCAGGATCGCGTCGAGGATGCCCTCGGGGATCTCGTTGCCGTCCTTGTCCAGGATCGCGTCCGTGGTCATCAGGTGTCCCACGTTGCGGACGAACAGCAGCGACCGACCGTGCAGGGTGAGCTCGGATCCGTCCAGAGCCGTGTACACCCGGTCCGGATTCATCGTGCGTGTGAAGGTCTTGCCACCCTTGGTGACCTCCTCGGCGAGGTCTCCGCGCATCAGTCCCAGCCAGTTGCGGTAGCCCAGCACCTTGTCGTCGGCGTCGACGGCCGCGACGGAGTCCTCGAAGTCCATGATGGCGGTGACAGCGGACTCGAGCACGACGTCCTTGACGCCGGCCGCGTCGGTCTTACCGATCGGGCTTTCCGCGTCGATCTGCAGTTCGAAGTGCAAGCCGTTGTGCACGAACAGGATTCCGGTGGGCGCGCTCGGGTCGCCGGTGTATCCGAGGAGAGCGTCGGGTGACGCGAGGCCCACCGTCTCACCGGAGGACAGCGTGACGGCGAGCGTGGATCCGTCGATCACGTACGCGGTGGCATCGACGTGCGAACCGGACGTGAGCGGGACGGAGTCGTCGAGGAAGCCGCGCGCGAACGCGATCACCTTGTCGCCGCGCACCTTGTTGTAGCCGGTGCCCTTCTCGGCACCGTCGGCCTCGGAGATGGCGTCGGTTCCGTAGAGCGCGTCGTACAACGATCCCCAGCGGGCGTTGGACGCGTTGATCGCGAACCGTGCGTTCAGCACGGGCACGACCAGCTGCGGCCCGGCGGTGGTGGTGATCTCGGTGTCGACGCCCTCGGTGGTGATGTGGAAGGCGGCCGGCTCGTCCTGCAGGTAGCCGATCTCCGACAGGAACGCCTTGTACTTCGCCTTGTCGTAGTCCGCGCCGGGATGCTCGGAGTGCCAGGCGTCGAGCTTGCCCTGGATGTCGTCGCGGACGTCGAGCAGCGCACGGTTCTTCGGTGCGAGGTCGGCGATGATGGAACCGACACCGGCCCAGAACGCGTCGGAATCAACTCCGGTACCCGGCAACGCCTGCTTCTCCACGAATTCGTGCAGCACAGCCGCCACCTGCAGATCGCCGACCTGAACGCGTTCGGTCATCACAGCCCCTCACTAGAATCGTCTACCGCGGCCACAGTGCCGCGCTGGATCGCCCCGATGTTACCCAGAGGTAGATCTCGCTCGTCGCGTCACCCGAGGTGCAGCGGAATAGAAGTCGTCCGCGCGGCGTCGTAACGCCTATGACTTCTTCCGACACCACAGCCCCGGCCCGCTCGTCGGGCACCTTCCTGCTCGGCGGCGACCTCGAGGTCGTCCGACTCGGATACGGCACGATGCAACTTCCCGGTGAGGGCGTCTGGGGTCCTCCTCGTGATCGGGACGAGGCGATCCGCGTCCTGCGTCGCGCGGTCGAACTCGGCGTCACCTTCTTCGACACCGCCGACAGCTACGGGCCCGAGGTGGCCGAAGACCTTCTCGCCGAGGCGCTTCATCCGTACGCGGACGACGTCGTCATCGCGACGAAGGCCGGCCTCACGCGGCAGGGACCGGGCCAGTGGAACCCGGTCGGTCGCCCCGCCTACCTCCGCCAGCAGGCCGAGCTCAGCCTGCGTCGTCTCGGACTCGACCGCATCGACCTGTTCCAGCTGCACCGCATCGACCCGGAGGTTCCCGTCGAGGATCAGGTCGGCGAGCTCAAGGCACTGCAGGACGAGGGCAAGATCCGCCACATCGGGTTGAGTCAGGTATCCGTCGACGAGGTGAAGCAGGCGCAGAAGGTCGCCGAGATCGTCTCCGTGCAGAACCTCTACAACCTCACCGACCGGTCCTCGCAGGAACTGCTCGACTGGTCCACCGAGCAGAACATCGGCTTCATCCCGTGGTTCCCGCTGGCCACCGGTCAGCTGACCGGCGAGGGCAGCCCGCTCACCGAACTCGCGACGCGTCACGGAGTGTCGGCGTCCCAGCTGGCACTGGCGTGGCTGCTGCGTCGCTCGCCCGTCATGCTGCCGATCCCGGGGACGTCCAGCGTCGGCCACCTCGAGGACAACGTGGCGGCCGCGGGGATCGAGCTCACCGACGACGAGTTCGAGGAACTGTCCGCGATCGGAGCATGACCTGTCAGGTGGTCGAGCGAGGTAGGGCGTCCAGCGCCCTGCCGAGCCGCCGCCGGAGATCCGAGCCGGACTCGGCGATCGCCGACTGGGCGCGCACGTACTCCGCGCGTCCGGTCGGCGTTTCTATGCGCACGGGGGAGTAGCCGTACTCCGTCAGGTCGTACGGGCTCGCCCGCATGTCGAGTTCGCGGGCAGTCATCGAGACGGCGAAGCAGTCCAGCAGCAGGTCCGAGGGCAGCAGCGGACCCAGCTTCGCGACCCACTTGTACAGATCCATCGACGCGTGCAGGCATCCGGGCTGCTCGGTGAGCAGACGGTGATCCGGAGTCAGCTCGAGCGAGTTCCTCGGAACCGCCTCCGGTGTGAAGAAGCGGAACGCGTCGTAGTGCGTGCACCGCAGCGGCATCGACTCCACGACGGCGTCGGTGCCGTCGTGTCCCAGCCGTAGCGGGACGTCGTGACGCAGGGCAGCGTCGCCCCCGCGGTAGACCATCGCCCATTCGTGCAGACCGAAGCAGCCCAACTGGGCCGGCCGAGCCGCCGTCCGCCGGACGAGTGTCGAGACGAAGTCCACCGCGGACCCTCGGCGTTCCAGGAGATCGGACGTGACCGTCACCGCGGGAACTCCCCGCACCGTCGTGTCCCCGTATCCGGAGCGCCCTCGATAGTCCTCGATGCCGTCCCCGGTCAGTGCCACTCCGAAGCCGGGATGCCACCGCCGCAGATGCGCCGGTTTCAGGCTGTAGTACGTGAAGAGGAAGTCGAGAACGGGGTGCGCGTGCCCCGCCGCGCGACGGTCGAGGTACTGCCCCACCAGGTCGTTCACCCGGTCGACGTGCGCCGCGCGACGACCGTGCCACTCGGCGGCGTCCAGCACGTCGAGGGTCTGCGCCGGCGCCGTCATGCGTTCCCGTCGGGTCCCGGCACGACGTCCTCGACGAGATGCGTTCCGTCGCGGACGGTACCCACGAACTCCTCGACGAGATCTTCGAGTGCGACGATGCCGATGGTGCCCTTACCGGACTCGACGACGGCGCCCAGATGGCTACGGCGTCGACGCAACCCCGCGAGCGCTTCGTCCAGCGGCGTACGGGCGTCGATGATCGGCAGGAGTCGGACATCGGAGCGGGGGATCACGGTGTCGCTGTCGGCGAGTGGGTCCGCCATCAGATCCAGCACATCCTTGATGTGCAGGTAGCCGATCAGACCGTCGACCTCGTCGCGGACCGGGTATCGGGAGAACCCGGTCTCGCGGACGGCGTCCTCGATGGCGCCGAGTGTCGGTCCCTTCGGACCGCAGACCACCGTTCGGGCCCGGTCGAGCGGGATGAGCACCTCGCGGACCGTGCGTCCCGACGTTTCGAGGGCCTGCGTCAGACGACGGTGCTCCTCCGCGTCGATGAGGCCTTCGGACCGCGACTCGCCGATCATGTCCGACAACTGGTCGGCCGACACGGCGGATTCGAGTTCGTCCTTCGGCTCCACGCGCAGCAGCCGCAGCGAGCCGTTCGCGCAGAGGTTGTAGAACGAGATCAGGGGCTTGGCGGCGCGCAGCCACCACAGATGGATCGGGACCAGCAGCATCGCCGTGGCCTCCGGTCCGGCGATCGCGATGTTCTTGGGAACCATCTCGCCGATCAGGATGTGCAGGATCACCACGATGGCCAGCGCGAGTGCGAAGCCGATGGGGTGCAGGAGGGATTCGGGCACACCGAGTACGTCGAACGGCTTCTCGATCAGGTGCGCGACAGCCGGCTCACCGACTCGACCCAGCAGGATCGAGCAGATCGTGATGCCCAACTGCGCGGCGGCAAGCATCATCGACAGGTTCTGGCCCGCTTCGATGACCGTCTGTGCGCGCTTCTTCCCCTGGACGACGAGACTCTCGAGCCGGTCGCGGCGCGCCGAGATCAGAGAGAACTCCGCACCGACGAAGAAGGCGTTCAACAGCAACAGCAGCACGGCGAGCAGCACCGCGTAGACGTCACCCATCGTGAGCCTCCGTCCGTGCGTCCGTCTCCGACCGCAATCGCGCCATCTCGTCCTCGGCCGCGGGACGGACCAGGATCCGGTCGATGCGACGACCGTCCATCGAGTCGACGCGGGCGATCCATCCGCCGGTATCGGTGGACTCGAGATCACCACTCGGAGCCGGGAGGACGACCTGGTCACCGGCGTCGGGTATGCGTTCGAACTGCGTCAGCACCAGGCCCCCGAGGGTGTCGTATTCGCCCTCGGGCGCCGCGTATCCGGTGAACTCGCCGACCTCGTCGATGCGGAGCAGCCCGGAGCACAGCCACCCGTCGGCGACGCGTTGCACGTCGACCTCGGGATTGTCGTGCTCGTCGCGGACGTCGCCGACGATCTCCTCGATCAGATCCTCCATGGTCACGATGCCGGCGGTGCCGCCGTACTCGTCCACGACGATGGCCACCTGCATACCGTCGGCACGCACCCGGTCCATTACGGTGTCACCGTCGAGGCTGGCGGGCACATTGGGCACTCGCTGGGCCAGAGACCGCACCGTGGTGGTGGCTCGCTCACCCGACGGGACGGTGAACGCATGCTTGATGTGGACGACGCCGAGAGTGTCGTCCAGATCCCCGGCGACGACCGGGAACCGCGAGAAGCCGGTGCGCGCTGCGGTGTCGATGAGATCGGCCACCGTGTCGTCCGCTGCGAGGGTCTCGATCTTCACGCGCGGAGTCATCAGTTCTTCCGCGCTGCGCTCACCGAACTGCAGTGATCTGTCCACGAGGAGCGCAGTGCGCTCGTCGATGGAGCCGTGTTCGGCGGAGGTCCGCACCAGCGATCCCAGTTCCTGCGGGGAGCGGGCCGAGCGCAATTCCTCCGCCGGTTCGACGCCCAGGCGTCGGACGACCCAGTTCGCGGATCCGTTCAGACCGTTGATGGCCCATTTGAACACCAGTGAGAACCCGGCCTGCAGTCCGGCGGTGGCCCGGGCGACCTTCATGGGATTGGAGATCGCCATGTTCTTCGGCACCAGTTCACCGAAGACCATCGACGCCGACGTGGCGATCAGCAGTGCCGCCACCAGCGAGATGACTCCGGCGACCGATTCCGACGCCCCGAGAGCCGTCGCCACGGGGGTGATGAACCGGGCGAGTACCGGCTCGGCGATGTACCCGGTGATCAGTGTCGTGATCGTGATGCCCAGCTGCGCACCGGAAAGCTGGAACGAGAGGGTCTTGTGCGCGTGCTGGACCTGCCGCGACCTCATGTCGCCGTCGCGAGCCGCGGCGTCGACCGTGCTGCGCTCGAGCGCGGTGAGAGAGAACTCCGCGGCGACGAAGATGGCTGTGCCGACCGTCAGAGCGACGAAGCCGACCAGGGACAGAACGGTGATCAGCGCGGTCATCCGCTCATCACCGCCGCGCGGACTCGCCTGTAGATGCCGGGTAGACCCGGCGACCTAGAGGATCCCTCCGATCGGGAACCGTCCTCGGCGGGGCTGTCGCCGCCGAGCGGGGGTGGGGACGTGGGGCCGGACCCTGCGGTCGGCGTCGTCGTGGGTGCCTCGGGCACCGGTGTCCTTCCTGTCGGAGTGCGGCTGCTCCTCGAGTGGAGGAGTCGGCACCGGCAAGTGCCGCGCACGCGCATCACAGCTGTACCCGCGAACGGGTGCCGCTATCGCCGTCATCGTATCGTCGCTGCGCCCTCGGCACCGACTCACCGGGGTGTGGCCGGTCGGTCACCAACCGGAGGGCAGTGGCCGTCCCTCCGCGAATCCCGCCGCGGACTGGATTCCCAGCACGGCGTCGCGGTGCAGTTCCTCGAGCGAGCGTGCCCCGGCGTAGGTGCACGTGCTGCGCACTCCGGCACAGATGTGGTCGATCAGATCCTCGACGCCGGGACGTTCGGGGTCCAGGCGCATCCGAGAACTCGAGATGCCCTCTTCGAACAGGCCCTTGCGCGCCTGGTCGAAGGCGCTGTCCGCGGCGGTCCTGGCGGCGACGGCGCGCTTGGACGCCATGCCGAAGCTCTCCTTGTAGGCGACCCCCGCGGAGTCGACACGCAGGTCACCGGGCGACTCGTGCGTACCGGCGAACCAGGATCCGATCATGACGTTCGATGCGCCTGCGGCGACAGCCAGAGCGACATCGCGCGGATGGCGTACGCCGCCGTCCGCCCACACGTGCTTGCCCAGAGCGCGAGCGGCGGCAGCGCACTCCTCCACCGCGGAGAACTGCGGGCGGCCGACCCCGGTCATCATGCGAGTGGTGCACATCGCACCCGGACCGACACCGACCTTCACGATGTCGGCGCCGGCCTCGATCAGATCCCGAGTGCCGGCTGCGGACACCACGTTGCCCGCGGCGAGGGGAACACCGAGATCGAGAGCGGCGACGATGCGCAGGGCGTCGAGCATCTTCTGCTGGTGGCCGTGCGCGGTGTCGAGCACGAGCACGTCGGCGCCGGCCTCGACCAGTGCCGCCGCTTTCGCGCCCACGTCGCCGTTGATGCCGACGGCCGCCGCGATGCGCAGCCGACCCTCGGAATCGGTTGCGGGACGGTAGATCCCGGCCCGGAGCGCTCCAGTGCGGGTCAGCACACCCGCCAGAGTCCCGTCGGACCCGGTGAGCACGGCGAGATTCTCGTGCCGGGACTCGAGCATCTCGAAGATCTCGCGGGGGCTGGTCTCGACGGAGGCCGTGACGAAGTCCTTGTCCATGACCGTCGACAGGCGCGCGAAGCGATCGACATCGCTGCAGGCGGCGTCGGACACCACGCCGACGGCCCGACCGTTCTCGACGACCACGACGACACCGTGCGCGCGCTTGGGCATCAGCGCCAGCGCATCCGACACGGAGTCCTCGGGCGTCAGCACCACGGGGGTGTCCGCTACCAGGTTGCGGCTCTTGACGAAGGCGACGGTCTCCGCGACCGCGGCCGTCGGGAGGTCCTGCGGGATGACGACGATGCCGCCGCGGCGAGCGACGGTCTCGGCCATCCGGCGACCTGCGACAGCCGTCATGTTCGCCACGACGATCGGAATGGTCGTTCCCGAGCCGTCGACGCTCGAGAGGTCCACATCGAAGCGGGAGGTGACGGTGGTGTGGTTCGGAACGAGGAAGACGTCGTCGTACGTCAGGTCGTAGGGCGGCCGTTGGTCACGAAGGAAATGCACGGGGCACAAGAGTACGCGATTCAGCGGTGGCGAGTCGCCGCGTCGGGCGTGGGTGCGTGCTCACGCCCCTGCTCACGCGAGAGGACCACGGTGGTGACGACCATCGCGAGTGCCGCCGCGACGACGATCGGCCCCCGCGCGCCGTCCATCGTGATGCGCTCGTCCAGCACGACGACCCCCAGGAACACCGCTGCCAACGGCTCGCACACCGTCACGGCCGGGAGCGAGGCCGCCAGCGGACCGGCCTGGAAGGCCCGTTGTTGGAGATAGAAGCCGGCCACGCCCGACGCCACCAGCGCGTACGTCTGCCAGGCGGCGAGGGCTCCCAGGGGATCTGCCTCCACCAGGTCCGTCACGTACTTGGTGAACGCCACCGCGACACCGAACAGCAACCCGCCGCCTATCCCGAGGAACAGCGCCGCGCGGCCGCTGTCGTTCACGGCGGCACCGGCTACCGCGCCGATCAGCGCGATCACCACCACGGCCGCGACGGGTAACGCCCACTCCGACAGCGGTGCGTTCGAGTTGCCCTCCGTGGGATCGCCCACCGCAACGAACGCGACGAGGGCGGTGGTGAGGCCGACTGCGGACAGCCACGTGGCCCGGCGCATGCGGAGCCCCGAATACTTGGCCGCCAGGGGAAGCGCGAAGAGCAGCATGCTGACCAGGAGAGGCTGCACGACGCTGACCGATCCCACCGCCAGGGCGGCGACCTGGACCAGATAGCCACCCAGATCACCGACGACCCCCGCCCACCACCGAGGGCTGGTGGCGAGGCCGGACACGAGAGAACGCCCGTCCTGGACTGCCGAGGCCGCGCTCTGCTGCGCCACCGCGGCGCAGGCGAAGAGGAACGCAGCCACCAGCGACAGCAGAACTGCCAGGACGGGCGAACTCACGGGTGTGTCAGGCTTCGATCTCGGAGCGGTCCTCGCTCCACAGCGTGTGGAACTTGCCCTCGGCGTCGATGCGCTCGTAGGTGTGCGCGCCGAAGAAGTCACGCAGACCCTGCGTCAGCGCGGCAGGCAGACGCTCCGCGCGCAGTCCGTCGTAGTACGACAGGGCGGATGCGAAGCCGGGCACCGGGATACCGAGAAGTGTCGCCGTGGACACGACACGGCGCCAGCTGTCGACGGCGTTCTCGATCGCGTCACGGAAGTACGGCGCCAGCAACAGTGCGGGCAGTTCCGGGTTCTCGTCGTAGGCATCCTTGATGCGGTTGAGGAACCGGGCACGGATGATGCATCCACCGCGCCAGATGGTGGCGAGGTCGCCGGGGTGCAGGTTCCAGTCGTATTCGGCCGAGCCTGCGGCGATCTGATCGAAGCCCTGCGAGTAGGCGACGACCTTGGAGGCGTACAGCGCGGAGCGGATGTCCTCGGTGAAGGTTTCGATGTCCTCGGGCATCGCCGACAGCGTTCCCGACGCCAGACCCTTGGACGCCTCGCGCTGTCCGCGTGCGCCCGACAGCGCGCGGGCGAACACGGCCTCGGCAATTCCTGTGACCGGGACGCCCAGGTCCAGCGCTGCCTTGACGGTCCAGCGGCCGGTGCCCTTCTGCTCGGCGGCATCGACGATGACGTCGACGAGAGGCTTGCCCGTCTTCGCGTCCTTGTGGGAGAGAACCTGCGCGGTGATCTCGACCAGGTAGCTCTCGAGGTCGCCCTCGTTCCACTGCCGGAACACGTCGGCGACGGCATCGGGGTCCATGCCCAGCGCGTCGCGGAGAAGGTTGTAGGCCTCACCGATCAACTGCATGTCGGCGTACTCGATGCCGTTGTGCACCATCTTGACGAAGTGGCCGGACCCGTCCGGGCCGATGTGGGTGCAGCACGGGGTGCCGTCGACATGGGCGGAGATCGATTCCAGCAGCGGTCCGACCGACTCGTAGGACTTCGCGGGTCCGCCCGGCATGATCGACGGGCCGTTCAATGCGCCCTCTTCACCGCCGGAAATTCCGGCGCCGATGAACAGAAGGCCGCGGTCCTTCAGCGAGGACTCGCGGCGGATGGTGTCCGTGTAGAGGGCGTTTCCGCCGTCAATGATGATGTCGCCCTCGTCCATGACACCGGCGAGTTCCTCGATGACGGCGTCGGTGGGGTCTCCGGCCTTGACCATGATGACGACCTTGCGCGGCTTCTCGAGACTTGCGACGAAGTCCTTCACGCTCTCCGAGGCGACGAAGGTTCCGTCACCACCGTGGGTGTCCAGGAGCGTCTGCGTCTTGGCGTAGCTGCGGTTGTGCACCGCCACCGTGTGTCCGTGCCGGGCGAAGTTGCGCGCCAGGTTCGATCCCATGACCGCGAGTCCGGTGACACCGATCTGAGCGAGAGGAGTGGATTCAGAGGAAGTCATTCCCCCAGCTTTCCCTGCCCGGCCCCGACGCGAAAGTCGGGGCCGGACAAGGAGGGTGTAGCTGTCAGTCGCGCGCGGTGCCCGCAGCGCGGCTGCGGAAGCCGCCGGAGCGTGAATCCGTTGCGCCCGAACGGTTTTCGTCGCGTCCGCGGTAGCCGCCACTGGACTCGCCGCCGCGGTAGCCGCCGGTACGGTTCTCGTCGCGGCCCTTGTAGCCACCACCGCTGGACTCGCCGCCGCGGTAGCCGCCGGTGCGGTTCTCGTCGCGGCCCTTGTAGCCACCGCTCGATTCGCCGCCGCGGTAGCCGCCGGTGCGGTTCTCGTCACGGCCCCGGTAACCACCGGAGTCGCCGCCGCGGTAGCCACCCGTACGAGGTGAACCCGATGCGCCGAAACGCGACGGGCCGCTCGGACGCTCGCGACGCGGTGCCTCGCGCACCGGCTCGCCGGACGGTGCCTTGGCACCGGTGATCGAGCCGAGCTCGGCCGAACCGGGGGAGACGTCGACGGACTTGACCTTGACGCCGGCCTGACCGGTCAGGCGGCTGATGATGCGTCGCTGGTTGGGCAGCGCGATGGCGACGACGGTGCCCGCAGCGCCGGCGCGAGCCGTACGGCCGGCGCGGTGCATGTAGTCCTTGTGATCCGCGGGCGGATCGACGTGGACGACCAGGTCGATGCCGTCGACGTGGATGCCGCGTGCAGCGACGTCCGTGGCGACGAGCACCGGGGTGCGACCGCTCTTGAAACGATCGAGAACGCGAGTGCGCTGGTTCTGCGCCTTGCCGCCGTGCAGCGACTCGGCGTGGATGCCGACGGCGCGCAGACGGTCGGTGATGCCGTCGCAGCCGAGCTTGGTGCGGGCGAACATGATGGTCCGGCCACCCTCGCGAGCAGCGATCTCGGACAGGACGATGTCCTTCTGACCGCGGCCGACGTTCAGGATGTAGTGATCCATCGACTCGACGGCAGCCTTGCTGTCACCGGTCGAGTGCTGCACGTGGTCGGCCAGGAACTGGCGGACCAACGACTGCACCTCACGGTCGAGCGTGGCGGAGAACAGCATGCGCTGGCCACCGTTCGCGGTCTGTCCGAGGATGTCGCGCACCTCGGGCAGGAAGCCCATGTCGGCCATCTGGTCGGCCTCGTCGAGTGCGGTGATCTCCACTGCCTCGAGGATGCAGGTGCCCTGACGCAGGTGGTCGCCGAGGCGTCCGGGGGTGGCGACGAGAACGTCTACGCCGCGACGGAGCTGATCGGCCTGCCGACCGAAGGGGGTGCCGCCGACGGCCGGACGCACGCTCAGTCCGAGGACGGTGGCGTAGGACTGCAGCGAATCGACCACCTGGAAGGCGAGCTCACGGGTGGGAACCAGAACGAGTGCACGGGGGCGCTTCGCGGCGGGCTTGACGCCGGCTTCCGCGAGGCGGGTGAGCATCGGGAGACCGAAGGCGAGGGTCTTGCCCGAACCGGTCTGCGCACGGCCCAGGACGTTACGTCCGCCGAGTGCGTCGGTGATGGCCATCTTCTGGATGGGGGAAGGAACGGTGATGCCGTTCTTCGCGAGTGCCGCAACGATGGCTGCGGGAAGACCGAGATCGGAAAACGTGGTCTCGGTGCTGGTCGCATCTTCGGGGGTGCCGTCGACGGTGGTGGTATCGACCGACTCGGCCACGGGGCCGGTGGTGCTGGTAGCAGAATCAGAAACGGGTGTAGCGCTGGTCAACGCGGTGGTACCTCTCGGGGTTGCAGGCGCGTCGCCACGCAGCAACGAATGATCACCGCGCAGCAGTAACGAGCCAGGGCACACATCACCTGGTCATCGATGCGCAAGCGGAGCTCGGGCGCAATGTGAGGTGTCTTGTCGTCCGTACGGTGCGGGAGTTCGATGAACTCGCGCTGTCCGACGGCGAAGTTTGTGCCATATCGACTAACGGATGGTTCTGATGAACCAAGGACAACCCTACGCGATGGGCGCTCCACATGCCGACTCGTGTGAGCCAGTCGACTCGCGGGGTGTCAGGGGACGGAGTGTCAGGGTCGGTGCTGGAGCAGCCGGTTCAGCTCGGTCAGCCACGGCACGGCGACGTAGATCGTCGGGACCACGAGGATGGCGGCCGACGCCAGGTACGCCAACGGGGCGACGCCGGGTGTCGAGCCCGGGGTGGCGAGGCGGCGGACACGGACCAACGTGCTGGGACCACCCGCCGCGAGCGCACCTCGTGGAGCCGAGGATCCCGAACACGCGACCAGGGCTCGAGCGAGGGGCCGGGGCCCGGTGACGCGGACCGCGGAGTCGTCCGCGAGAAGTTCGACGAGCAGCTGGACCGAACCCAGGGCCGAGCGACTACGCACGAAGTACGGGAACGCCTGGTTGACGGCCATGAAAGCTTCGAGGACCAGGTCGTGGCGCGCGCGCAGGTGCGACCGCTCGTGGGTGAGGATGGCGGCGAGCTCGTCGTCGTCCAGGTTGGACAGTGTGCCTTCGCTCAGGACGACACGTTGCCGGAGCCCGGGCAGGCAGTAGGCGATGGGATCGAGAGTATCCAGGACGCGGACGTCGGTGCCGTGCGGACTGACCTGATCGGCGCTGCGGTCGAGGATGTCGACGAGTGTGCGGTGCCGAGCGCGCCGTCGCCTCGTCTTCACGGCCACCAGGGACGTGGCCCAGAGCAGTCGAGCGCCGATGACGAGGGTGATGGCGAGCACGGAGACGTAGAGGATCCACACGGGAAGTCCGAGAGCGTCGATCTCCGCGGTGGGGGAGGTGGTGGGGCGACCGTCGGCCCCGGGAACGAGCAGCTGACTGGCGATGGCCAGCCCCGAACTGAAGGCGGAGAGCACGGCGGCCAACGCGATGGCCTGCCAGAGGACGAGAGCTGCGCGCGGAGTGCGGTGCGGCCATGTGGCGCGGGCCAGCAGTGCGGGAACGGGGCCCGCCAGAATCAACGCGAGTACCGCGAAGATCACTGCTGTCGGTGCGTTCATGTCCTCACCGTCGGTGCCGAAGTGGTGATGAGCCTGCCTGGTCGCTCAGACGGTCCCGCGTCGGGAGTCGTCCTGCTTCTCCAGCGCTGTGAGCGCCTCACGGAGTGCTGCGGCCTCGTCGGCGCCCACCTGGCCGACGAAATGCACGAGCGCAGCAGCGCGGCCTCCGGATCGATCCGCCTGTTGGAGAGCGTCGACCATGAGGCTCGCGACAAGTTCCTCGCGCCCATGTACTGGAGCGTACCGATGGGCGCGGTCGTCCCGCTGCTGGGTGACGAGCTTCTTCTTCGCCAGACGCTGCAGCACGGTCATCACCGTGGTGTAGGCGAGTTCGCGCTTCTCCGCGAGTGCCTCGTGCACCTGGCGCACGGTCTGTGGCTCCGAACTCGACCACAAATGTTCCATCACTGCTCGTTCGAGATCGCCCAGGCCTGCCATTCCGGAAATGATACGTCTCCTCCGACGCGAATGCGTACTACAGGGTGTAGCAGCGGGTCGTCGCACGTGAACGCGGCGCGGCGCGCTCGCAACGCGCGCCGTCGGACGGGCGCCGCGGCTACTGTTGCGCCGTGGCAATCCTGGACACGTCGTTGGTCAGCGGACCCGTTCCGATCGTCGTCACGGTGGCCGGTGTCCTGGGTCTGGTGTGGCTCGTTCTCGCCCGCAGTCGACGGCATCTGACCCGTGCCGTGCCGATCACCCTCGTGATCGCCGCAGCACTGACCGTCGCATCCTGGGTGATCATCGAGAAGATCTGGCGCGTGTTTCCCGATCCGGTGGAGATCTCCGTCTACGTGTGGGTCGGACTCGGTGTGTTCGGGCTGCTGCTGACGGTTCCTCGCCTGCTCGCCGCAGCACGGTGGTGGTCCAAGGTGATCACCGTCGTCGCGCTGATCGCGGTCGTCGCGACCGCGGCAGCTCAGGTCAACCTCGTCTTCGACGCCTACCCGACCGTCGGCACAGCAGTCGGCATCTCCTCGGTCGAGGAGGTCGGCGTCGACGAGGTGACCGGGCGCACTGCCGATCCTGTGACCGGCACTCCGCTCGAGGCGTCGTGGACCGCCCCCGCCGAGATGCCGGCGGGAGGCCGCATCCTGGACGCGCCGATCCCCGGCACGGCATCCGGCTTCTCGGCCCGCGACGCCAAGGTCTACCTGCCGCCGGCCTACTTCACCGACCGGCGCCCGCTGCTCCCCGTCCTCGTGCTGATGGCCGGACAACCGGGCTCACCCGACGACTGGCTCACCGGCGGGCGCCTGGTCTCGACGATGGATCGCTTCGCGGAACAGCACAAGGGTCTGGCGCCGGTGGTGGTCGTCGCCGACGCCACCGGGTCGACCATCGCGAATCCTCTGTGCGTCGACTCGCCGCTCGGCAATGTGGCCACGTATCTGTCGAAGGACGTGCCGGCCTGGGTGAACTCCACGCTGCAGGTGGATCCGGACCCGAAGCACTGGGCGGTCGGTGGACTCTCGTACGGCGGCACGTGCGCGCTGCAGATGGCCACGAACTACCCGGCGATCTATCCCACGTTCCTGGTGCTGTCCGGACAACTCGAGCCGACGCTCGGCGACAAGCAGCGCACTCTCGACGCGGCGTTCGGAGGCAGCGAAGCCGCCTTCGAGGCCGTGAACCCGATGAACCTGATGGCATCGACACAGTTCCCCGACACCGCCGGTGTGTTCGTCGTCGGTGCGAGCGACCCCGACTACCAGAAGTCGGCGCAGCAATTGCTCGCCGCCGCACAGAAAGCCGGTATGAACGTGCAGTACGCGGAGGTCCCCGGTGGACACAGTTACGAAACCTGGTCGGCCGGATTGGAACTCGAAATCGGCTGGTTGGCAACGCGTCTGGGGCTCACCTCGTGACCGTGACCTCAACGGACGACGGCGAACCCACGCCCGCTGCGCCGAGCCGCATCGGCCGTGTCCGCACGGACGTCGCCGCCTGGTGGGCACGCACGCGCCGGCAGGGTGCCCGGGTCGGTTCTACCGTCGCCTACGGCGCGAAGGGTGCGCCCGTCAGTCTGACGCTGCTCGCCGCGATGTGGATCGGCGTCGTCGTCATCTCGCTGACGACCCGCAGCTACCGCAGCTTCCTCGACCATCACATCGCGGTGGGCATCGTTCCCATCGAGAATCTGCGTCTCTGGACCCCGGTGACGTCCGGGCTGTTCGCTCTCGGAGTCGCGGCGCTGGTCGTCTCCACGCTTCTGTTCCTTCTCGTCGCGGCGCCGGTCGAGCACCGGATGGGCACCCGGCGCTTCGCCGCGGCGGTTCTGGTGACGCAGATC
Organism: Rhodococcus sp. AC861; assembly: GCF_979256035.1. Classification (NCBI taxonomy): domain Bacteria; kingdom Bacillati; phylum Actinomycetota; class Actinomycetes; order Mycobacteriales; family Nocardiaceae; genus Rhodococcus; species Rhodococcus sp. AC861. The sequence goes on along the minus strand of NZ_CEEDMW010000003.1, from coordinate 761,822 downwards.
GGTGGGTCACTGCTCGGTCTGGCTCTCGCTGCGCTGGGCCAGCTTCTCGACGAAGGGTGGGGTTTCCAACTCCATCTCGGTGTCACCTCGGGACCGACGGCCTGGATCCTCGGAACCCTGATGGTGGCCAGCTCCGACATGGGCACCTTGTGGCGTCGTCGAGTGCGGGTGGGTCTCGTGGCCCTGACCGTGGTCATGGCTCTCTTCGGTGGCCACCTCACGGACATCACGACACTGGGATCCGTCCTGGTGGGAGGCCTCGCCGGACCACTGATCGTCGGCAAGTCTCCCCGTGCGTCGAGGTTGGCCGGCACGCGCCGCGAGGGTCGCGTCCTGGTCGCGTTGATCGTCGCGGCCAGCGCCGTCGGTCCGATGATCGCGGCGTTCTCGCCCAACGCGGTCGGCCCGTTCGCTGTCCTGCGTGAGCTGTTCCGCAGTCAGCAGTGGACCGTCGACGAGGTAAACCTGGTCTGCGGCGCCGACCCGGGATCCACCGATTGCCGACGCGGTCTGCTCGATCTCCGCCTCGGCGGTGTCGGCCCGACCGTCGCCAGCGTGCTGCCGTCGCTCTATCTGCTCGTTCTTGCCGACGGCCTCCGTCGTGGGCGACGGTTCGCGTGGACCGGCGCGGTGTTGTCCCAGTTCGTCCTGATCGCCCTCGCGCTGGCCAACTACCTCATCAGATTCGCGGACCTCGACAACGGCGAGACGCTCTACTACGGCGTCGGCGATGCGACGCTGTACCGCACGGCGGTCCCGTTCCTGGTGCCGCTGGCCGTCCTGGCGTTGCTGGTGGTCACGAGAAAGAACTTCGACGTGCGGGCACCGGCCGGTACCTATCGCCGTGTGTGGATCGGGACCGCGTCGGCTGCGGTGGCGTTGGCCGTGATCTACGTGGCCGTCGGGACCCTGGTGCGCGGGGGCTTCGACGGCAGTCCGTCCGCCCTGGCGCTGCTGGGAGACTTCCCGCAGCGTCTGGTACCCCCGATCCTGCTGCAGTGGTTCGACCCGCCGTTCCTTCCGGACAGCGGACTCGCGACCGTCCTGTACGAGTGGACGGGCATCGCCTTCTGGGCGACGTTGATCGTGTTGACGGCCGGGTCGTTCGTGAAGCCCGCGTACGGCGTCGACACCGATGCGACCGAGCGTGCCCGCGCAGTGCTGTCGGCGAGCAGCGGCAGCGCGTTGTCCTGGATGACGACGTGGAGCGGCAATCGCTACTGGTTCTCCGGCGACGGCCGAAGCTACGTCGCGTTCCGCGTGATCTCCGGTATCGCCCTGACGACCGGAGATCCGGTCGGGCCCCCGGCGGACCGGAAGGCGGCCATCGTCGGCTTCTCGGAGTACGCGTCGGCCAACGGTTGGTCTCCCTGCTTCTACTCGGTGACTCCCGACGTCGCGTCCATCACCGGCGCACTCGGCTGGGAGAGCATCCAGGTGGGGGAGGAGACCGTGCTCCCTCTCGACGGTCTCGCCTTCACGGGCAAGAAGTTCCAGGATGTGCGTACAGCCGTCAACCGGGCCAAGAAGGCCGGGGTGGAAGCCGAGTGGATCAGCTTCCCGACCGCGCCGCTGGCGATCACCGACCAGATCACGGCGATCTCCGAGGAATGGGTGGCCGACAAGGGCATGCCCGAGATGGGGTTCACTCTCGGCGGCCTGGACGAGGTGGACGATCCGCAGGTCCGATGCCTCATCGCGGTGGACGAACACCGCACGGTGCACGGCATCACGTCGTGGATGCCGGTCTACCGGGACGGCGAGGTGGTGGGATGGACGCTCGACTTCATGCGTCGACGGTCCGAGGGGTTCCGACCGGCGATGGAATTCCTCATCGCCTCGGCCGCCCTGTCGTTGCAGGAGGAGGGCGCGCAGTTCCTGAGCCTGTCGGGTGCGCCGCTGGCGAAGGTGGGCGACCCCACCGAGGAGTCGCCGGCGACCTCGACCCTGTCCGCTCTGCTCGAACGGTTGCTCGACGTCGTGGGCCGCACCCTGGAACCGGTGTACGGGTTCCGGTCGCTGCTGGCCTTCAAGTCGAAGTTCCAGCCCGTGTACGAGCCGATGTACATGACGTTCCCCGACGCGGTGGCCCTGCCCAGCATCGCCAACGCGATCGGCCGTGCCTACCTGCCCGACGTGTCCCTCGGGCAGAGCGTCAAGTTGGTCAGGACGATGATCGAACGGTGACGTGCCGGGTGCCGATCGGGACGATCAGGGGGCGGTCCGAGACCGGGTCGTCGATGACGGCGGCGGTCAGGCCGAACACGTCGGCCAACATCTTCTCCGAGATGACCTCGGACGGCGTGCCACTGGCGACGATTCTGCCTTCGTGCATGACGACGAGTCGGTCGCTGTAGCGGACGGCGAGATTGAGGTCGTGCAGGACCATGACGACGGTCCTGCCCATCTCGTCGTGCATCCTGTCGACGAGATCGAGCACCTCGATGGAGTGCGCGAGGTCGAGGTACGTCGTGGGCTCGTCCAGGAGCAACACGTCCGTTCCCTGCGCCAACGCCATCGAGATCCATGCTCGCTGCCGCTGTCCACCGGAGAGCTGATCCACGGGACGCTCGGCCAGATCCTCGATACCGGTGAGCTGGAGTGCGCGGGCCACCTCGGACTCGTCGTCGCGGGACCACTGGCGGATCCACGACTGGTGCGGGTGCCTGCCGCGGGCGACGAGGTCGGCGACGGTGAGACCCTCCGGTGCGATGGGCGACTGGGGGAGGACGCCGAGAGTGCGGGCCACGTCCTTCGTCTTCATGTGGCCGATGGCCTTGCCGTCGAGAGTCACCTGTCCCTGCCGCGGCGACAGCAGACGGCCCAGCGCGCGCAGCAGCGTCGATTTACCGCAGCCGTTCGGTCCGATCACGGTGGTGATGACTCCGGTGTGCACCTCGAGGTCGAGGCTGTCGATGACGATGCGGTCGCCGTAGCCGACGGAGATGTTGTCGGCGACCAGGCGATGGGGATGCACTGCCTCCGCCGCATCGGCCTGTGTGTGCGCACTCATATCGTCGCCTTTCGGTTGACTCGAACGAGCAGGTAGAGCAGAAAGGGTCCGCCCATGACGGAGGTGACGATGCCGACGGGCAGTTCCACGGGAAGCACGGTCCGCGCCACCAGGTCGGCGCCCACCACGACCAGCGCCCCGGTCAGTGCCGACGCGATCAGGGGCGGCTCGGCCGACCGCGTCAGTCGCACTGCGATCTGGGGCGCGGCGAGCGCGACGAAGCCGATGGGGCCTGCGACGCTCGTCGCGATGGCGGCCAGTGCGACGGAGATGACGAGCAGCACGGCCTGCGACTTCTGGACGTTCACGCCCAGCGACCGGGCGGTGTCCGGGCCGAGTCTCATTGCGGTGAGTCGGAAGGACATACCGACCGACGCGGCGCCGAGGACGACGACCGCCGCCGTGACGGGCCAGACCTGAGACCACGTCGCGCCGGACAGCGTGCCGGTGAGCCAGAGCTGAGCGCGCGTGACATCGGTGATGTCGGCGTTGACCAGCATCCATCCGATGAGCGCCACCATCATGGCGTTCACGGCGATGCCTACCAACACCAGCCGCATTCCCTGCACGCCGCCGCGCCACGAGAGCAGATAGACGGCCGCGGCAGTGAGCAGTCCGCCGACGAGAGCGGCGATCGTGAGACCGAGCGTCGCGAACACTCCCACGGCGGTGCTGGTTCCCGACAGCACGATCAGCGAGATCGCCGCGACACTCGCGCCGGACGTGATGCCGAGGATGTCGGGACTGGCCAGGACGTTGCGGGTGATCGACTGCATGAGAGCGCCCGACACCGCCAGTGCCGCCCCGACGAGCACGCCGGTGAGCGCGCGGGGGAGTCGCAGATCCATGACGACGAAGCGCTCGATCCGGCTACCTCCACCGAGCAGGACTTGGACGACGTCCGGGATGGACAGTGGGTAGTCGCCGCGCCCGACGTTCAGGCAGAACACCAGGAACAGTGCTGCCGCGAGAGCGATCGCGACGATCACCCGGGCCGGTCGACGCACCGTCGAGAGAGGGCCCAGCCGGAACGCGGGCCTGCCTGCCACCGCCGACGACTTGACGTCGGCTTCGAGAGCGCGGGTCACAGCGAGACCAGCGTTCTGCGGCGCACCAGGGCGATGAAGAAGGGTGCTCCGACCAGGGCGAGCACGATGCCCACCTGCAGCTCGCCGGGCCGCACCAGAACCCGGCCGATGACGTCCGCGAGTACCAGCAGCACTCCGCCGAGGGCGCCGGCGAACGGCAGCAGCCAGCGGTAGTCGGGTCCGGTGATCGCTCGCGCCACGTGCGGCACCACCAGTCCGACGAACGCGATGGGACCGCAGGCGGCCGTGGCCGCGCCGGTGAGCAACGTGATCGCGACGATGCCGACAATGCGGGTGAGTGTGATGTTGGTGCCTAGCGACCGCGCGACGTCGTCTCCGAGACTGATGGTGTTCAGGGCCGGAGTGCCGGCGACCGCGATGATCAGGCCGACGACGATGAACGGCAGCACGGTCCAGAAGATGTCGAGTCCTCGTCCGGCCACCGATCCGACGACCCAGAAGCGGTAGCTGTCCAGCGTGGTCTGATCCAGCAGGACGACGGCATTGGTCATGGCCTGGAGGAAGAACGCGATGGCCGCGCCCGCCAGCGCGAGAGACAGAGGGTTGGCGCGAGCCCCGCCGAGCGAGGCCGTGCCGAACACGACGACGCTCGCGGCCGCCGCACCGGCGAATGCGAACCACAGGTATCCGCTGGGGGACGTGATGCCGAACAGGAAGATCGCGATGACGACGAAGAACGCGGCGCCCGCGTTCAGTCCCAGCAGGCCGGCGTCGGCAAGCGGGTTTCGGGTGTGTCCTTGGATCAACGCACCCGCGACGCCGAGCGCGATGCCGACGACCAGTCCGAGAACGGTGCGCGGAAGTCGCAAGGACCGCACGATCACGTCCGTGTCGGTTCCGGTGGCAGAGAACAGAGCATGGAAGATCTCGGCGAAGGTGAGAGGTCGCGCACCGACCGCGATGCTCATCAGGGCGACCAGGACGAGCGCCGCGGCAAGGATGATCAGTCCGGTCGTCCGGCGCCGGCGCGCCGCGGCCGACGACGTGTCCTGCTCGATCGGTCGGAAGCCGTCGGCGACCGCCACGGACAGTCGGACGGTGGTGATCCGCGAACGCGGCCGGTGTCCCAGTGCTGCGCGTACACCGGTGGCGTTGCCGTCGCTGGTCCGCAGAATCAGCGCGAACAACGACTTACCGACGCTCTGACCTGCACGCCCGTCGCGAACCCCGCGATTCCACACCAGGACTGCGACGGCGGCGAGAACTGAGATGGCGGCGAAGACGACGCGGTCGACCTGGCCGCCGCCGTTGTCGTCGGCCAGCGATCGCACGATCACCGCACCGATGGCGAGAGGAAGGAGGGGGAGGGCGATGTCCACGGCAGCTGCCGCGACGACGGACGCGGTGCTGGGTGCCTGGCGGGTCTCGTCGAGCGTGGAGTAGTCGCGGTCCGAGCGGACGGTATCCGCGGGTTCCGGGAGTGCACCCGAGTCGGGAGCGTGCGCGAGGGGTGCAGTGTCACTCACGCTGAATCCCTCCCGTCGAACGTCGTTCATTTCACGTCTCTCCTTGGAAGGTTACGCAATCCTAAGCACTTGCGTACGCAGGGTCGGTCGGTGACGCGCACCACAACCGGTTGCACGTCAAGTATTGGTTAGGCTTACCTTATGGCGCAACGCCGTCCCGTCCGATCATGAGGAGCGCACACCGATGACAGTTCTCGCCGACATCGTCGTCTCGCCACCGGACCGCCGAGCGACCGTCGGTGCCGAGTTCCGTCGCACGATGACCACGCTCCGCCACCTCGATGCGAACGCTCCTCGTGTCTACGCGGTCGCCGACATGGCAGAACAGAGCAAACGTCGGTGGTGGTCCTTCGCCACCGGATGCGAGTCGGGCCGCTTCGCCGCACTGCACGGGCGTGCCCTGCTCGACCACCCCGATCCACATCGGGCGATCGAGCAGGTGTCGGCGGCGCTGGTCCACGCCGTCGTCGGACGCTCCGCTGCAGCGTTCGTCGCGTGCGCTCGATCCTGGGACCCGGGTCCCGAGAACCTCTGGATCCATCTGGACAGCGACGTCTGCATCGACTGGGCGGGAGTTCGCGACACCACGTTGCGCTCGGTGTCGTCGGCGTCGGTCGGGCGCAGTCGCGGCACGGTGGGTCTGCCGTGCGACGAGGCTCTCGCAGCCTGGATCGCGCATCGCGCGTCCCGATCGCTGGACGTCGCCGCTCAGGGACTGTCGACGCTCGGACCGATCGATAGAACCGGTCTGGGGCGCATCGTCGGAGACTCCGTTCTGGGTGCATCCGCGCGGGTTCCGATGTTGGGTACCGACCACGACCAGGAGGCGGGATGGCGACGCGGCCAGATGCTTCTCGACGCCCTGGCCGGCGCCGGGTGGCAGGTCCGCCGTCGTCGATACCCGTGACTTAGGCAAGCCTGTCCTATATGCTGAATCCGTGCCGACGAGCACACATCGACTTCGGACCGTGCCGGTGACCTGAGGGCTGCAGCGACACCGGCATCCGTGCCCCGGCGGGCCTCGCACACCACTGCGAGGCCCGCCGACTTTTCGGTCCGACCCTGTTGGTTCACTGGGACTTCCATCCCGGCAGCCACGAGGAGTCTCCCGATGACCGAACCCACGACGTCCCTGGACGACATGAGAGCGCAGCTCGACACCGGTTTCGGCAAGCTCATCGGTCTCGAGTTCCACGATCTCGAACCCGATCGCGTCACCGCGCGGTGGACTGTCCGCGACGAGCTGTTGCAGCCGTTCGGCATCGTGCACGGGGGAGTGCACTGTTCCGTCATCGAGTCCGTCGCCAGCACCGCTGCAGCATTGTGGCTCGGGGGCCGCGGCCACGTGGTGGGAGTGAACAACACCACCGACTTCATCCGCGCAGCTCGCGCCGGAGTCCTGACCGCGGAAGCGGTTCCGGTGCACCGCGGACGCACTCAGCAGATCTGGACGGTCACGATCACCGACGAGTCGGACCGGCTGATCGCGCGAGGTCAGGTGCGGCTGCAGAACATCGAGGACACCGCGGCCATCGGCGGAGCCTGAAACCGGGCGATTCCCGCCTGCCGTGCACGATGCCCCGCCGCGTGCCAGCATTGCGGAGCCGCAGTCGCATTCCCGAAAGGACGTCACACCAGTGAGCAGGGTCGAGGCATGAGACTGTCGCCGCACGAGCAGGAGCGACTGCTGCTCAGTTACGCCGCCGAACTCGCGCGTCGGCGACGTCAGCGCGGTCTGCGGCTCAATCACCCCGAAGCGATCGCCGTCATCACCGATCACCTCCTCGAAGGTGCACGTGACGGGCGGACCGTCGCCGAACTGATGTCGTCGGGACGCGAGGTGCTCACCCGGGAGGACGTCATGGACGGCATCCCGGAGATGCTGCCCGAGGTGCAGGTCGAGGCGACCTTTCCCGACGGCACCAAGCTCATCACCGTCCACGATCCCATTTCATGAAGGGCGCCGAGCGCATGGATGACGGCAGAATCATTCCGGGCGAGATCCTCGTCGAGGACGGTGTGATCGAACTCAACGCCGGCCGGGCAACCGTCACGCTGGACGTGGTCAACGACGGCGACCGTCCCGTACAGGTCGGGAGCCACGTGCACTTGCCGCAGTCGAACGCCGCGTTGACGTTCGACCGCGAAGCGGCGCACGGCAAGCGGCTGGACATCCCTGCGGGAACGGCCGTGCGCTTCGAACCGGGTATCGCGCATCGCGTGACCGCCGTCGATATCGGCGGATCCCGTGAGGTGTACGGGATCTCGCTGACGCCTCCCGGTCGTCTGGATGCGGTCGAGACGACGGGCGGACTCTGATGTCCTTTCTCGACCGATCGCGGTACGCGCAGCTCTACGGGCCCACCACCGGCGATCGAATCCGGTTGGCGGACACCGATCTCGTCGTCGAGATCACCGAGGACCGTTGCGGCGGGCCGGGTCTCGCCGGTGACGAAGCCGTCTTCGGCGGCGGCAAGGTGATCCGCGAGTCGATGGGTCAGTCCCGCGCCACCCGTGCCGACGGCGCGCCGGACACGATCATCACGGGCGTGGTCGTGCTCGACCACTGGGGAATCATCAAGGCCGACGTCGGTATCCGCGACGGCCGTATCGTCGCGCTGGGCAAGGCGGGCAATCCCGACACGATGTCCGGGGTGCATCCGGACCTCGTCATCGGACCCTCCACCGAGATCATCGCCGGCAACGGCAGGATTCTCACCGCCGGAGCCATCGACTGCCACGTGCATCTGATCGCACCGCAGTTGATGGAGGAAGCGCTCGGCGGGGGCATCACCACGATCATCGCCGGCGGCACCGGTCCCGCCGAGGGGACGAAGGCCACCACGGTCACTCCGGGCGCATGGCACCTCGCACGCATGCTCGAGGCTCTCGACGGATGGCCGATGAACGTGGCGCTGCTGGGCAAGGGCAACACGGTCTCACCCGATGCGATGTGGGAGCAGTTGCGCGCCGGCGCCTCGGGTTTCAAGCTGCACGAGGACTGGGGATCGACACCCGCCGCCATCGACGCCTGCCTGACGGTGTGTGATCAGGCGGGCGTTCAGGCCGCACTCCATTCGGACACCCTGAACGAGGCCGGCTTCGTCGAGGACACGCTCGGTGCGATCGCCGGTCGGGGAATCCACTCGTATCACACGGAGGGAGCCGGAGGCGGTCACGCACCCGACATCATCACGGTCGCCTCGCAGCCCCACGTACTCCCCAGTTCCACCAATCCCACTCGGCCGCACACGGTCAACACTCTCGACGAGCACCTCGACATGCTGATGGTGTGCCACCACCTCAGTCCGTCGATTCCGGAGGATCTCGCGTTCGCGGAAAGTCGGATCCGACCGTCGACGATCGCCGCCGAAGACCTGCTGCACGACATGGGAGCGATCTCGATGATCGGAAGCGACTCCCAGGCCATGGGCCGGATCGGCGAGGTCGTCCTGCGGACGTGGCAGACCGCGCACGTGATGAAGAAGCGCCGCGGCTTCCTCGCCGGCGACTACCGTGCGGACAACAACCGCGCCATGCGGTACGTCGCCAAGTACACGATCTGCCCCGCCGTGGCGCACGGTCTCGATGCCGAGGTCGGTTCGATCGAACCCGGCAAACTGGCCGACCTGGTGTTGTGGGAACCGGCATTCTTCGGTGTCCGTCCGCACATGGTGATCAAGGGCGGCATGATCGCCTGGGCGACGATGGGCGACGCGAACGCGTCCATCCCCACACCTCAGCCCGAGCTCCCTCGGCCCATGTTCGGTGCGACACCGAAAGCCGCGGCGGCCACGTCCGTGCACTTCGTGGCGCCGCAAGCACTCGCGGACGGTCTCGCGAACCGGCTCGACGTCTCCCGCCGTCTGGTGCCCGTGGGCAACGTCCGCGGCATCGGCAAGGCGCAGATGGTGAACAACGACGCGGTGCCGCGCATCGAGGTGGATCCCGACACGTTCACCGTGCGTATCGACGGCGACGTGTGGACCGAGCAGCCGGCGACCGAACTGCCGATGGCGCAGCGGTACTTCCTGTTCTGATGACGACACTGGATCCGATGACGACACTGTCTGCACCGTCCGGGCTCGCGATGCTCTTCACCCTCGCCGACTCCCGGCTGCCCATCGGGGGTCACGTGCACTCCGGTGGAGTGGAGGAAGCGATCACGGAAGGCCTCGTGCGCGACGTGGTGACTCTCGACGCGTACCTGCGTCGTCGGATGAGAATCAGTGGTGCGGTCGCGGCGTCCCTCGCGGCGGCCGTCTGCGCCGGCATCCTGTCCCCGGTCGACGCCGATCACGAGACGGACGCTCGCACACCGTCTCCCGCCGCGCGCGCGGCCTCCCGGTCCCAGGGACGGGGACTGCGCCGACTCGCCGAGACCGTGTGGCCCGATCACGACTGGTCGACGCTCGGTCGTCGTCCGCATCTTCCGGTCGTCGCCGGTGTCGTCGGTGCGCTCACCGGGTCTACCCCGTCGGAGACAGCGTCCGTTCAGATCTACACCGCGATGACCGGCGCGGCGATCGCCGCGCAGCGGCTCCTGGCTCTCGACCCCGGTGCCGTGGCGGCCTGCACCATCGGCCTCGCGAGCGAGTGCGACCGCATCGCCGACTCGGTCACCGCCGGCCTCCCTCGACTGGAGAACCTGTCCGACCCGCTGCTCGACTTCCTGGGCGAACGCCACGCACAGCGTGAACGACCACTGTTCGCGTCCTGACCGACAACACCGAAGGAGCCTTCACGATGCCTCCGCATCTCATCGACGGGGAACCGCACACGCACGACCTGGACCGCCCGAAGCGTTCTCGCACACCTGGCGAGGCTCTGCGGGTCGGCATCGGCGGCCCCGTGGGATCCGGCAAGACGGCGCTCGTCGCTGCTCTGTGCCGACAATTGCGGGACGAGCTGTCTCTCGCGGTGCTGACCAACGACATCTACACCACGGAGGACGCCGACTTCCTCCGTCGTCACGCGGTGCTGCCCGACCAGCGCATCACGGCCGTGCAGACCGGGGGATGCCCGCACACCGCTATCCGCGACGACATCACGGCGAACCTCGACGCCATCGACGATTTGATCGAGGCGAACCCGCCGCTGGATCTCATCCTCGTCGAGTCGGGTGGCGACAACCTCACCGCGACGTTCTCGTCCGGACTCATCGACGTCCAGATCTTCGTGGTGGACGTGGCCGGCGGCGACAAGGTGCCCCGCAAGGGCGGTCCGGGGGTGACGTACTCGGATCTGCTGGTCATCAACAAGACGGATCTGGCTCCGATGGTGGGAGCGGATCTCACGGTCATGGAGAACGACGCTGTCCGAGTGCGCGAAGGGCGGCCGACCGCGTTGATCTCACTGACGGAGGATCCGGCCGCGACCGACGTGCTGAGGTGGGTGCGAGATCAGCTCGCCGCCGTCGCTGTCTGAGTCGACGGCCCCGGTCGGCCGCGGGACGCTGCAGTCCGTCGTGACCATCGTGGCGTCGCGTGCCCGCACACCGCGGATCGAGGCCCGCGGTGGGTTGGCGGTGCGGCGGACAGGAGCGCATCGGGTGCACCTGATCGGCTCTGCCGCAACACCTCTCGGTGGGGACACGATCGAGGTTCGCATCGTCGTAGAGGCGGGTGCCCGACTCGAGGTCTGCACCGTCGCCGCGTCGGTCGCCCTCCCTGGACGCATCACCGACGTCTCACACGCGCGGTGGTCTCTCGAGGTGCACGACGGTGGGGACCTGGTTTTCGACCCTGAGCCGACCATCGTCGCGGGTTCGGCCGAGCATCACTCGGAGGTCGGTCTGCACCTCGGGACGGGGTCGCGGGCAGTGGTTCGCGAGCGGGTGCAGCTCGGCCGCACCGGCGAACACCTCGGGCGATGGACGGGAACGTTCGACGTCGATACCGGTACGACGCCGGTGCTCCGTCACCGGGTGGACCTCGGGCCGGGAGCCGACGGTCACGACGCCCTGCTCGCACCGATGGCGGCGATGAGTACTCTCACGTGGCCCTCGACGGCCTTGCCGGACGCCACCGGTGATGTGCGATCGGGCCTGGACACGACGATGCCGATGGCCGGCGGTGGAACGCTCTCCACCTGGCTCGGCCATCGGCTACCGGTCGTTCAGCCTGCGCGCTTGGCTCCTGCGGACTCCGCCGAGGACGGTTCTGCTCCCTGACGTTCCTCCGCAGTGGGGGACGCACCCGACGCGGCACGCTTCTCGGTGCTGTCCTGCTGCTTCTGCCGACCCTCGGCGTCCACCGTGACGCCGGACTCGCGGTCGGCGGCCTTGCTGGTCGCCTCGACCGTGCGCGTCGGGATGGAGATGCCCTCGACGCGGTTCTCCTTCTCGAGAGTGTGCAACTGCTCGATCGCGAGACGGGCGAACACCTGCTGCTCGGTCGATGCCATCTGCGCGCGACCGCGACCCAGGAAGGTCACGAACCACGAGATGACCGTCGTCAAGCGGTTGCGGTATCCCACCTGGTAGAAGAGGTGCAGGCCGAGCCACGCGACCCAGGCGATGAAGCCACCGAACTCGAGCTTGCCGACCTTGCACACCGCGCTGAAGCGCGACACGGTGGCCATCGAGCCCTTGTCGAAGTACGAGAACGGCTTGCGCTCGGCCGGGCTCTGTCCGTCGAGCGACGCCTTGATCTGCTTGACGGCGTACTTCGCACCCTGGATGGCGCCCTGCGCCATGCCGGGAACGTCCTTCACCGACATCATGTCGCCGACGACGAAGACCTCGGGGTGGCCCTTGATGGTCAGATCGGGCTCGACGACGACACGTCCGGCTCGGTCCACCTCGGTGCCGTCGGACTGGTCGGCGAGCTGCTTGCCCAGGGGGCTGGCCTGCACGCCGGCCGACCACACCTTGCACTGGGCCTCGATGCGACGCTCGGTGCCGTCCTTCTCCTTGACGGTCAGACCGTCGTTGTCGACGCCGGTCACCATCGCGTTGAGCTGGATATCGACGCCCAGCTTCTCGAGGCGCTTGGCTGCCTTCTCGCCGAGCTTCTTGCCCATCGGCGGCAGAACGGCGGGCGCAGCGTCGAGGAGGACGACCTTGGCGTCCCTGGCGTCGATGTTGCGGAACGCTCCGTCGAGGGTGCGGTTGGCCAGCTCGGAGATCTGGCCGGCCAGCTCGACACCGGTGGGGCCTGCGCCGACCACGACGAACGTCATCAGACGCTCGCGCTCGGCCGGGTCCGTCGACAGCTCGGCCTGCTCGAACGCGCCGAGGATCCGGCCGCGCAGCTCGAGAGCGTCGTCGATGGTCTTCATACCCGGCGCGAATTCGGCGAAGTGATCGTTGCCGAAGTACGACTGCTGGGCACCCGCCGCGACGATCAAGCTGTCGAAGTGCGTCACCGTCTCGCGCTCGAGCAGACGCGACGTGACCGTCTTGTTCGTCAGGTCGATGGTCTCGACGTCACCCATCAACACCTCGGCGTTCTTCTGCTTGCGCAGGATGACGCGGGTGGCGGGGGCGATCTCGCCGACGGACAGGATGCCGGTGGCAACCTGGTACAGCAACGGCTGGAACAGGTGGTGGGTGGTACGCGCGATGAGCGTGACGTCCACATCGGCCCGCTTGAGGGCCTGCGTGCCGAAGAGGCCACCGAATCCGGAACCGATGACGACGACGCGGTGACGCTTCTTCTCGTTCGTCTCGACGCTCATGTGTCCACTCCTAAAATGTCTGTGTTCTCGGGGACAACGGTAGTCTGCTGCGGCCCGACCTGCCGGTCAGGGTTCGAGAACGTACTTTCCGCGCGGGTGATTCGTGCCCAGTTCGCGATGAGCCCTCGCAGCCTCGTCCAACGGGTACTTCGCGGCGATCGTCACGGTGACCACGGACCCCGCGAGGTCGAGCAACGTCAGGCGGGCACGTTCACGACGTGCTGCGCTCTCCGCGTTCCCCCCGCCCACGGACGGGAAACCTTCGTCCGCGGCCCGGCCGAATGCCGCGATGGTGACGATCCTGGTGCGGTCCTCGACCAGGGCCAGCGACACGTCCACCGCCTCGTCGGTTCCGACGGTGTCCAGCGCCACGTCGACTCCGTCCGGTGCGGCGGTCCGGACACGGTCGAGCAGACCGTCGCCGTAGGGAACGGCCACGGCGCCGAGTGCACGCACCGCGTCCAGATTGCGAGGACTGGCGGTGCCGATCACCTGCGCACCGCGATGGACGGCGAGTTGGACCGCCTGTGAGCCCACCGACCCGGACGCGCCGTGGATCAGCACGCAGTCGCCCTCGCCGACGCCGGACAGTTCGACGATGTCCCAGGCGGTGGCAGCCGTGAGGAGATACGACGCCGCCTCGGCCCAGTCGAGAGAAGCGGGCTTGGGCAGGACCGAGCCCGCCGGGGCGATGATGCGCTCGGCATACGCGCCGTCGGCGAGAACGATGACCTCGTCTCCGACCGACACGGGACCCGCAGGGCCGTCGGCATTCGCGCCGACGGCCAGCACGACACCGGATGCCTCGGCACCCAGCGGCATCGGGAGGCGACTGGAGTCGGTGCCGAACGCGCCGCTGTAGAGCTTGTAGTCGATGGGGTTCACCCCGGCCGCCCGTACCTCGACGAGAACCATGCCGTCGCCGGGTTCGACCAGGTCCACCTCACGTATCTCGACGACCTCCGGGCCGCCGAAAGCCGTTGCCACTACTGTCCGAGTCGGAGCCGATTCATTCACACTCCGAACAACGCGCGACGATCCCGAATGTTCCCTCGCCGTGGCTTCCGACGGTCCGGAACCGTACGCAGGGACGAAGTAGCAGCAGATCCGTTGCGAGAGACGAACGAGGAGACTTCATCGTGCAGTTGGCCGTTCATTATCCGTACTTCACCCTTCCGGGCGGGGCCGCCGCGACGGCCGGACTGCTCTCGGACAGCGCACGCGCCGCGGAGGACGGGGGGTGCACCCTGTTCACGCTGATGGATCACTGGTTCCAGATGGAGAACCTCGCCACCGCGCAGGATCCGATGCTCGAGGGCTACACCTCGTTGGGGTTCCTCGCGGGACGGACCGAGAGCATCAGGCTGGGCCTGCTGGTCACCGGCGTGACCTACCGCCATCCGGGTCTGCTGGCCAAGACCGTCACGACGCTCGACGTCCTGTCCGGGGGTCGGGCGATGCTGGGTATCGGCGCAGCCTGGTACGAACGCGAGCACAAGGGGCTGGGTGTCCCGTTCCCCTCCATGGCCGAGCGATTCGAGCGGCTCGAGGAGGCCGTGCGGATCTGCAAGCAGATGTGGAGCGACGACGACGGTCCGTTCGACGGACAGCACTACTCGTTGGCCGAGACGATCTGTGAGCCGAAACCGCTGCAGCGCCCCGAGCCGCCCATCATGATCGGCGGGTCCGGGGAGAAGAAGACTCTGGCCTTCGTCGCGCGGTACGGCTCACTCTGCAACCTTTTCGCGCCCGACCAGGACACCGTCGCCCACAAGCTCGACGTCCTGCGCGGTCACTGCGAGCGCGAGGGACGCCTCTACGCGGATATCGAGAAGACCATCATCACCTCGCTCGATCCGGTCGCGGACGGTGCCGGGTTCCTCCGTGAGATGGAAGGATTCGCCGCCCTGGGCGTCGACACGGTGTGTGTGAGCCCGCAGGGGCAGGATCCCGTCGCCTGGACGCGGTCGGCCACCGCGGCGACCGTCGGCTCGCTCTCCGAGATGGGCGTCTGACATGGAACTCGCCGGTAAGCATTTCCTGGTCACGGGCGCCTCGGGTGCTCTCGGATCGCGGATCACCGCGCGTCTCGTCGACGCGGGTGCGACCGTGACGATCTCGGGACGGTCGGCGGACGCGCTGTCCGCGCTCGGCGTGGACGGGGCGCACGTCGTGGCAGCAGACCTGGCCCACCCCGGTGCACCGGAGGACCTCGTCGTGCAGGCGACGTCGCACGTCGGCCACCTCGACGGAGTCGTGATCGCGTCGGGAGTCGTGGCGTTCGGGCCGGCCGCGGAGGTGGACGACGACACGGTGGACGACCTGTTGCTCGTCGACCTGCTGGCGCCGCTGCGCCTCGTGCGGTCCGCCCTGACACGCGTCGAGGCCGGGGGCGTCATCCTGAGCATCAGTGGGGTCATCGCCGAGAAGCCTGTCGGCGGAATGGCGGCCTACTGCGCGGCGAAGGCCGGTATCAGCGCATTCGTCGAGGCGGTACGACCCGAGGCGCGTCGACGCAAGGTGCGGGTGGTCGATGCCCGTCCGCCCCACACCGAGACCGGACTGGCGACGCGTGCGATCTCCGGCACGGCGCCGTCGATGCCGACGGGACTCGATCCGGACGACGTCGCCGCACGCATCGTCGCTGCCATCGTGGACGACGAGAAAGAGCTTCCGTCCAGCGCTTTCAGCTGAGCCGTCGGCCGTCGCCGGGACCGTGGCGACGGACGTCGGTGGGAGTGAGGTCCCACCATCGGCGACACGCGCGGGTGAACGTCGATTGCTCGGACAGTCCGACGGCGGCGGCGATCTGACTCATGGGCAGCGATGTCGTCGTCAGGTAGCGGAGCGACTCCTCGCGCCGGACCTGGTCGACGATCGCCGCGAACGTGGTGTTTTCGCCGGACAATCGGCGTTGCAACGTGCGTGGATGCAGGCTGAGGAGGCGCGCCGCGTGGTCGATGTGCGGGGGAGTGGTCCCGAGTGATTGCTGCAGGATGGTCCGGACCCGCGGAGTGACGTCGGTCGTCGGTCCGGCGCCCTGTCGGGCCAGGAACGCCAGCGCCAACCGGTGCAGGTTGGAGTCGCCGCCGTGCATGGGCCGGTTCATCAGGGACGCCGGCACCCGCAGGATGGCGGCGGGTCGGCCGGTTCGGACGGCGACGCCGAAGAAGTTCTCGTACACCGACACCGGAGCGACGGGTACGTACGGGAGCTCGACGGACCTCAGACCGTACGGACCACCGACCAGCGCGATGGTGGCCCGGTGCAGGAATCCCAGTCCCATGTCGGTGCCCTGGATCGGCGCGATGATGCCGGGCCTGGTGCCGTACCTCAATCCGACGATTCCCGGTGTTCCGTAGGGGTCACGCTCGGGGTGCAGAGACAGCGACTGGGCATGGATGAAGAGGTAGTGCTCCGTGCACTCGAGGGCCTCACCCACGGTCGCCGAGTTCTGGATAGCCAACGCCAGAGGACCGAGCATCCCGAGGTCCTGTCGGCGGGCGATGCGGAGTCCGAGATCGGGGCAGTCGAGTTCCGCGGCCGCGATCTCGAGCACGCCGGCCATGGCGACGTCCTCGACCAGGAGGTCGTCCGCGTCCAGCGCGGCAACGGGAAGTCCGGCGGCGACCGCGTAGCTCTCCGCGTCGCCCCCCAGTTCGGCCACCGTGGCGCGGAAGCCTCTCAAACCGGCGGATCGAATAGCGGGCATGTCGCCAAGAATCAAGGACATGTCGTCCAGAGTCAAGCAATGTCGCGTCGGAGTCGGGAGACTGGTCGTATGACATCCACAGCCGATCATCTCGATCCGTCGTTCACCGATTCGACCCTCGAGCACGTCGACGTGGTCGTCGTCGGGGCAGGACTGTCCGGAATCGGCGCGGGCTACCGCTTGTCGACGGAGCATCCCGGCAAGACCTGGGCGATTCTCGAGGCGCGAACCAGCATGGGCGGCACGTGGGATCTGTTCCGCTACCCGGGGGTGCGCTCGGATTCCGACATGTACACGTTGGGTTACCAGTTCAAGCCGTGGCGCGCGGAGAAGTCCATCGCCGACGGCGAGACGATCCTGGACTACATCAAGGAGACCGCCGCCGAGTTCGGTATCGACCGTCGTATCCGGTACGGCACGAAGGTCGTCGACGCCGACTACAGCACGGCCGATGCGACGTGGACTCTGACGCTGCAGGTCACCGACGAGTCCGGCGTCTCCACCACGCAGATGACGTGCGGCTTCCTGTACTGCTGCGCCGGATACTACGACTACGACAAGGGGTACAACCCCGACATCGCCGGCCTCGACACGTTCGCCGGAACCACGGTCCATCCGCAGTTCTGGCCGGAGGATCTGGACTACGCGGGCAAGAATGTCGTCGTGATCGGAAGTGGTGCTACTGCAGTCACTCTCGTGCCGTCCATGTCGCGCACGGCGAACCATGTGACGATGCTGCAGCGCTCGCCCACCTGGATCAGTGCGGTGCCCGGCAGGGACAAGCTGGCCGACAGGATTCGCAAGTACCTCCCCGCGGGCATGGCGCACAGCGTCATTCGCACGAAGAACATCCTGTTCAGCACCGGCTTCTACCAGTTCTGCCGGCGCCGGCCCGAGTCGGCGCGCGCGCTGCTGACCAAGTTCTCCACCAAGATCCTCGGTGACGAGAAGCTGGTCGCGGAACACTTCACGCCGGAATACAACCCGTGGGATCAGCGCCTGTGCGCCATCCCGGACGCGGACCTTTTCAAGGCGATGAAGAAGGGCAAGGCCTCGGTCGTCACCGATCACATCGACACTGTCCTCCCGGACGGCATCCGCCTGAAGTCCGGAAAGACGTTGCCCGCGGACGTCATCATCACAGCAACGGGACTGCAGCTGTTGGCATTCGGCGGAATCACGCCGCACGTCGACGGGGTGGCCGTCGACCTGTCGAAGCAGTTCGTCTGGCAGGGCGCCATGATGACCGGCGTTCCCAACTTCGCCATCTGCATCGGGTACACCAACGCGTCGTGGACCCTGCGGGCCGACCTGACATCGCGTCTCGTCTGCCGCGTGCTCGAGTACATGGACAAGAACGATCTCGCCTCGGTGGTGCCGTCACCTCGGGGCCCGCTCGAGGAACGTCCCCTGCTCGATCTGCAGTCGGGGTACGTGCAGCGATCCATCGACGAGTTCCCCCGCCAGGGTGACCACGGTCCCTGGTTGGTCCGTCAGAACTACATTCTCGACTCGATGTCGACGCTCCGCGGCGACATGAGCAAGACGTTGAAGGGCACGGCGCGCAGCACTGTGCGCAAGGTGGCGAACGTTCGCTGACGTCCCGTCGACGAGAACCCCGCGCGAACAAGGCCAGGGCCCCCACCGATCGGTGGGGGCCCTGGCCCTGTCGTGAGTGACGCTGCTACATGGCGCGGCGCATGACCGAGAAGTAGGTCGCCGGGAACAGTCTCGCCAGGATGTCGACGGAGTGCGCGCTCGCCGCGATCAGGACGCGGCCCTTGCGCTTCTCCACACCGTCGAGGATGCGTAGAGCGGCCTTGTCTGCCGGGTAGGTGAGCAGCTTCGCGAAGGTGGCCTTGCCCGCCGCGATCTCCTTGTCGGTGGCACCGGCGGCCGATCCGGCGGTCTCGGCGATCCGGGTCTTGATGCCGCCGGGATGCACGGACGTGACGCCGATGTTCGGAGCGAGTTCGTGGCGCAGGCACTCCGTGAAGCCGCGGATGGCGAACTTGCTCGAGGAGTACGCCGACTGGCCGGGAGGGGCCACGATCCCGAACAGGCTGGACACGTTGACGATGTGCGAGCCGGGCGAGCGACGCAACGTGGGAAGCAGTCGACGTGTGATGTCCACCGGCGCACGGAAGTTGATGTCCATCACCGTATCGAAATCCTTGGCCGACAGCTGCTCGAACGACCCGCCGAAGGCGATGCCGGCATTGTTGATCAGCAGATCGATGCGCTCGTGCCGCTCGACGATGCCGTCGATGGCGATACCCAGACGGTCCAGATCGGACAGATCGGCGACCACGGTGTCGATGGACCGGGCGGGGGAGGCCGTACCGATGGCCTGCGCGACATCCGCGAGACGCTCGGCGTCCCTGTCGAGAAGGATGAGATCGGTTCCGCGGCGGGCGAGTTCGTACGCCATCTGTTCGCCCATTCCACTGGCTGCGCCGGTGACGAGCGCGGTGGCGCCCGGGAAACGGAAGGGGGGGAGGGACGGCATGAACACTCCTGGAAGTAGGTGACGGTGTGTAGTCGACTCTGCACGACGCAGGCCGGTCCTTCTTGACTCTGTACGACACCACGTCGGAAACGGCATTCTCCGGTGGCGGCCTCGATACGGTGGCGCGGTGACCGAACCTTCCACACCCGCTCTCGCGTCGGGAACCGTCACGGTGCGCGCCGACGCCGACACCGTGTACGCCGCCGTCACGGACCTGGACCGTCTCGCCGACTTCGCCGACGAGGCCCACACGATGCGCTGGAAGAGCGGCTCGTCGGCGGGAGTCGGTGCGACGTTCGTCGGGAGTAACCGCAACGGCCTGCACCGGTGGTCGACGACGTGCACCGTGACCGACGCCGATCCGGGGCGCGCGTTCGCCTTCGACGTCGCGTACGGACCTGTCTCCATCCCGATCGCGCACTGGCGATACGACGTGGAGCAGTCGTCGGACGGAACCGTGGTCACGGAGCGGATGTGGGATCGACGTCCGGGATGGTTCGTGGGCATCGGCGGGCTGGCCACGGGTGTCCGTGATCGTGCCACGGCCAACACCGCGAACATCGCGGCGACACTCGACAGGCTCAGGCAGTCGGTCGACCGGGTCTGACCCCGCCGCGTGCACACTGGTGGACATGACTTCGGACGCGACCATCGGCCTGTGGACGGGAACTCTCGACGGCGTGCCCGTCACCGACGTCACGGACGTGGTGAGGCAGGTCGAACATCAGGGGTGGCACTCGCTCTGGTTCGGTGAGGCGTACGGGCGTGAAGCACTCACCGCGGCGCAGCTCTACCTCGGCGCCACGTCCTCGCTGGTGGTCGGAACCGGTATCGCCAGCATCTACGCCCGTGATGCCGTCGCGACGGCGTCCGCCGCGCGGACCCTGCACGCCGTGTCGGGCGGCCGCTTCGTCCTGGGTCTCGGTGTCTCCCACGCACCCCTCGTCGAACGTATGCGCGGGCACCTCTACGCGAAACCTGTTGCAGCGATGAGGGAGTACCTCGACGCTCTGGACGCTGCACCGGCCGCGGTGGCGGGGGAGGAGCAGAACCCGCCGCGGCTGCTCGCGGCCCTCGGTCCGAAGATGATCGAGCTGTCGCGCGATCGCACCGCCGGCGCTCATCCGTACCTCGTGACA
Source organism: Rhodococcus sp. AC861 (assembly GCF_979256035.1). Taxonomy (NCBI): domain Bacteria; kingdom Bacillati; phylum Actinomycetota; class Actinomycetes; order Mycobacteriales; family Nocardiaceae; genus Rhodococcus; species Rhodococcus sp. AC861. The sequence goes on along the minus strand of NZ_CEEDMW010000003.1, from coordinate 741,194 downwards.
CCGGAGCACACGTTGATGGCGCGCGAGATCCTCGATGCGGGCGACAGCGAGCACCGTCCGGAACTCGTGGTCGAACAGGCCGCCGTGGTGGACCCGGCCGCGGACTCGGACGAGTCGGTGTGGAGCGAACGGGCTCACGCCCATCTGAACATCTACACGGGACTTCCCAACTACCGGAACAACTGGGAGCGACTGGGTTTCGGGCAGGACGACTTCGTCCGAGGCGGGAGCGCGAAGCTTGCCGATGCCATGGTCACGCGGGGCCTCGAGGCCACCACTCGACGCGTCCAGGAGCACATCGACGCCGGCGCGACGAGCGTGGTGGTCCAGGTGCTCGGCGCCCGGATGGACGTTCCACCGGTCGGGGACTGGGCGCGGCTCGCGGGAGCACTCGGGTTGGGTCGGTAGACGGGCGCAACGCCTCTGAGGTTAGCCTTACTTTCAAACGATCTGATCTCTCGAAGGGTGTCTCATGCGCGTCTCCGTCGGTGTGTCCGTCGCGGCCACGGTTCTACTTCTCGGCACGGCGGCGTGCAGCTCGTCGGACACCGACTCCGCACCGACGGAGTCGAACGGTGCCTTCCCGGCGCAGATCACCGACAAGTTCGGCACCGTGACGGTCGACGCCGCGCCGGAGCGCCTGGTGACCGCCGGGTACAACGATCAGGACTTTGCGCTCTCGCTGGGCGTCACGCCCGTCGCCACACGCGGTTTCTCCGGGTACGACTACGCGACCCGCCCGTGGGCGCAGGATGAACTGGCCGGCAACACCATCACCGAGGTCGGCAGCGACACACTCGACGTCGAAGGCGTGGCGGCGGCCGAACCGGACCTGATCATGGCCACCTACGCGTACCTCGAGGAGCCGGAGTACCAGCAGCTCGGTCGGATCGCGACCACGGTGGGCGATATCGCCGGTTCGGACGGGTCGGAGACGCCGTCGTGGCGGGATCAGCTGGCGGCCTACGGAACTGCGCTCGGCAAGACCGCCGAGGCGGACACCGTGCGCACGGAGGTGGACGCGAAGTTCTCCGACGCCACCGCGCAGAACCCGTCGTTCGAGGGTCGCACCGCCGCGGTCGCTCTGTACCTCGACGGCACGTTCTACATCCTCGACAGCGGAGATCCCCGCAACCGCTTCTTCACCGACCTCGGATTCACCACTCCGGAGACCACCGGACTCGTCAGCGCCGAGCGCTACGACCTGCTCGATCAGCAGACACTCGTCCTCCTCGGTGTCACACCCGAGGATGTCGCGGGCAACGCGTTGCTGCAGAGCCTGAACGTCGTGAAGGACGACCGGACGGTGTACGTCGGTGAGTTCGGCACACCGGTACCCGCTGCACTCGGCTTCGCGAGCCCGCTGAGCCTCCCGTACGCCGTGGATGCACTGGTTCCGGTGCTCTCCCGCGCATCCGACGACGACCCGTCGACCCGAGTCGGCACGGTGGAGGGCTGAGCGCACGGGTTAGTGTGACCCGACGACAGGGGTAACCGTAGGCATGAGTATCGAACAGCACCAGCGGGACGTGGATCCGCCCGAGACCGAGCACTGGTCGGAGGGTCCCGTCACGACGCCGGAGCGGGACCCGTTCTACCTCCCTCCCGAAAGCTTCGAGAACGCCGCCTGCGGTGATCTCCTGCGGTCGCGTCCCGTGCGCATCGGGGTGTTCGGCCGAGTGCGCCAACGTCTGCAGGCGTGGCAGTTGCTCTACCGCACGCAGGACCTCGAGCGGCACCCCCGTGTCGGCGTCACCACCGTGCTGCTGCCGGCCGGTGCTCGCCCGGATGCGCGCCGTCCGTTGTTGTCGTACCAGTGCGCCATCGACGCGGTATCGGGCCGGTCGTTCCCGTCCTACGCACTGCGTCTGGGATCGCACGCGCGCGGCTCGGTGCCGCAGTACGAATTCCTGCTTGTGCTGCACGCGCTACGCCTGGGGTGGGCCGTGAGCATCCCCGATCACGAAGGTGCGGAGGGTCATTGGGGCGCTCCGCTCGAACCCGGTTACTGCACCCTCGATGCCGTCCGGGCTGCCGTGTCGTTCGATGAACTGGGCCTCGACACCTCCACGCCCGTCGGCCTCTGGGGCTACTCCGGTGGTGGACTGGCCTCCTCGTGGGCCGCCGAGGCGGTCGACGAGCATGCCCCGGAACTCGACGTGGTCGGAGCGGTCCTCGGGTCACCGGTGGGTGACCCGGCATCGGCATTCTTCCGCCTCAACGCAACCCGCTACGCCGCGCTACCTGCCCTCGTCATCGAGGGGTTGCGGCTGACGTATCCCGACCTCGACGCGGTGATGCAGGAATTCGTGAACGACGAGGGCCTCGAGCTGCTCGCGTCGACGAACAAGATGACGACGATGCAGGCGATCATCGCGCTGCGCGGGTTCGACCTGGATCGCTACGCGACCATCCCCATCGCCGACGTCATGGCGAAACCCGAGATGGTGACGATCTTCGAGGAAATCCAACCCGGGCGTTCGGCTCCCGGGTTCCCGCTCCTCGTCCTGCAGGCGACGCACGATCAGATCATCGCGGTGGACGACGTCGACGGTCAGGTGACGCGGTACCGCGATGCGGGTGCCTCCGTGCAGTACATCCGCGACCGGACCAGCGAACACATCACCTTGCTGCCACTGTCGGTGCCGTTGACGCTTCGCTGGCTCGACGACCGGTTCGCCGGACGGCCGACGGGGGAGCAGTCGACCACGACGGTGTGGTCGGTCGCCTGGTCGCTGCGCAGCGCGGCGGGGTATCTCGCGCTCGCCGGGTCCGCAGCGAGAGCGCTCGTCGGTCTGCCTATCTCGACCCGCCGCTCTCGTCGCTGAGACGACACCACCCCCGCACCGAGGAACCGATGCGGGGGTGGTGATGGTCAGAAGAGAGATCAGGCCAGTTCGAAGCGATCCAGCATCATGACCTTGTCCCACGCGGCGACGAAGTCCTGGACGAACTTGTCCTTCGCATCGTCGCAGGCGTACACCTCGGCGATGGCACGGAGTTCGGAGTTCGAGCCGAACACCAGGTCGTTACGGGTGCCGGTCCACTTCGTCTCACCGGTGGCAGCATCCTTGGCCTCGTAGATGCCGTCCTCGGACGTGGGAACCCACTCGGTGCCCATGTCGAGGAGGTTCACGAAGAAGTCGTTGGACAGTGTGCCGACCTTGTCGGTCAGAACGCCGTGCGACGAGTTCTGGTAGTTGGCGCCGAGGACACGCAGACCACCGACGAGGACGGTCAGCTCGGGTGCGCTGAGCGACAACAGGTTCGCCCGGTCGACGAGGGAGTACTCCGCCGGCAGCTTCTGGCCCTTGCCGAGGAAGTTACGGAAGCCGTCGGCCTTCAGCTCGAGGTCGGAGAACGAATCGACGTCCGTCTGCTCCTGCGTGGTGTCCATGCGGCCCGGGGTGAACGGAACGCTGACGCCCGATGCCTTCTCGAGTGCCGCGACGCCGCCGAGGACGACGAGGTCGGCGAACGAGACCGTTCCGGAGAACGACTCCTGGATGCCTTCGAGCACGCGGATGACCTGTGCCAACTCGTCGGGCTCGTTGACCTCCCAGCCGGCCTGCGGCTGCAGACGCAGGCGACCGCCGTTGGCACCGCCGCGCTTGTCGCTGACGCGGAAGGACGACGCTGCGGCCCACGCGGTCGAGATGAGCTGCTCGGTGCTCAGCCCGGAATCGAGGATCGCGGACTTGAGCTCGGCGAGCTGTGCGTCACCGATCAGCTCGTGGTCGACGGCCGGGATCGGGTCCTGCCACAGCAGGGTCTCCGACGGCACCTCGGGTCCGAGGTACCGGCTGACCGGTCCCATGTCGCGGTGGGTCAGCTTGAACCACGCCTTCTGGAACTCTTCTGCGAGCTCCTCCGGGTGGTCGAGCCAGCGACGGGTGATCTGCTCGTAGATCGGGTCGACGCGCATCGCGATATCCGAGGTCAGCATCGACGGGTGGCGACGCTTCGTCGGGTCGGCGGGGTCCGGGACCAGGTCCGCGCCCTCACCGTTCTTCGGACGCCACTGGTGAGCGCCGCCGGGGCTCTTGTAGAGCTCCCACTCGAAGCCGTAGAGCGTCTCGAGGAACGTGTTGTCCCATTGCGTCGGGGTCGGGGTCCAGATGACCTCGAGACCACTCGTGATCGCGTCCGCGCCGACACCGCTCTGGAAGCTGTTCTTCCAGCCGAGGCCCATCTGCTCGATCGGGGCGCCCTCGGGCTCGGCTCCGATGTGCGCATCGGGGTCGGCTGCACCGTGGGTCTTGCCGAAGGTGTGTCCGCCGACGGCCAGTGCTGCGGTCTCGACGTCGTTCATGGCCATGCGGCCGAAGGTCTCGCGGATGTCCAGTGCGGACTGCACGGGATCCGGGTTGCCGTTCGGGCCTTCGGGATTGACGTAGATCAGACCCATCTGCACAGCGGCCAGCGGGTTCTCGAGGCTCGTGCGATCACCGTTGTAGCGCTCGTCACCCAGCCAGGTCTGCTCGGGGCCCCAGTAGACGTCCTCGTCCGGCTCCCAGGCGTCGACGCGACCGCCGGCGTAGCCGTAGGTCGGCAGTCCCATGGACTCGATGGCGACGTTGCCGGTGAGCACGATGAGGTCGGCCCAGGAGAGCTTGCGGCCGTACTTCTGCTTCACGGGCCAGATCAGGCGACGGGCCTTGTCGAGGCTGGCGTTGTCCGGCCAGCTGTTCAGAGGTGCGAAACGCTGCATGCCGGCTCCGGCGCCGCCGCGTCCGTCCTGCTTGCGGTACGTGCCGGCTGCGTGCCACGCCATGCGGATGAAGAAGGGGCCGTAGTGGCCGAAGTCCGCGGGCCACCAAGGCTGCGAGTTCGTCATGACGGCTTCGATGTCGCGCTTGACCTCGGCGAGATCGAGCGAGTTGAACTCGGCCGCGTAGTCGTAGTCGGCGCCCATCGGATCACCGACGGCGGGGTTCTTCTTCAGGATCTTGAGGTTCAGTGCCTTGGGCCACCACTCGTGGTTGGTGCCACCCTCGACCGGCATCGGCATCTTGTCGTGCATGACAGGGCAGCCGCCGGACGCGTCCTGCGGCTGGTCCTGGTTCATCTCTTTTTCGCGTGTTGTGTGGTCCTCGGACACGAGTTTCCCTCCAAGAGAAGATGAATGAACTGATCTCGGGCGCCTTCGCGCTACGGGATCAGGGGCTGACGCTGGTGGAGCAGTTCTCGCACACGCCCCAGTAGATGACCTCGGCTTCGTCGACGACGAAACCATGGGCCTCCGACGGAGTGAGGCACGGAGCCTCGCCGACGGCGCATTCCACATCGGCGATGGTGCCGCACGCGCGGCACACGACATGGTGGTGATTGTCGCCGATTCTGCTCTCGTACCGCGACACCGAACCGGACGGCTGGATACGCCGGACCAGTCCCGCAGAGGTGAGGGCATGGAGCACGTCGTACACGGCCTGGCGGGACACGTCGGGCAGGGTGGCCCGAACGGCTCCGTAGACCGTGTCGGTATCGGCGTGCGGGTGTTCGTGCACCGCGTCGAGCACCGCCAGACGAGGGCGGGTGACTCGGAGCGCGGCACCACGCAGCATCTCCGGGTAGTTCGACGATGGGCTCACGTCGACCAGTATGCACGACTTATCTGGAATGAGTCAGGAAACGGGGCGCGAACACCGGCCGAACGGCGTGTCGTGGTGCCCTGGCACAGGCATGATGCGAGGCGACATCCATCGCTCGCAGGGGGACCGAAGATGACCGCATTCCAGACCGTCGCCAACGCCGCCAACACGATCGTCAGGCCCCTGATGGGCCTGCCGGTGCTCTCGTCCGTCCTCGGCCGCGGGCTCGCCACGCTCACCTACGTGGGCCGACGCTCGGGCAAGACAATCTCGTTGCCGGTGTCGTATCGGAAGTCGGGATCGACGGTCACGGTGATGGTCGCCGCACCGAGCCAGAAGTCGTGGTGGCGCAACTTCCACCCGGACGGCGCTCCGGTCACCGTGGACATCGCCGGCAGAAAGCATCAGGGAACGGCAGTGGCGACGGTTTCCGAGACGGGTGGGGTGCGGGTCACCATCGACCTCGCGACGACGTCGTCGTGACTGCACAGGAACCGTCACGTCGGTTGGCCGCGTGCGCCTTCCAGTTTCCTGATCGCCGCGGGACCCACCCCGTGAAGTGCTCGCAACTCGGCAAGATCCGTCGGCAGGTCGCTCACCGTGCAATAGCCCGCGTCGATCAAAGCGCCCACCGCCGGCCGACCGATGCGGACACCGTCGAACACGGGACCACGGTCGACCGGGTGGACTTCCATCAGCTGACGCCGAGAACCTTGATCGCGAAGATCAGCGAATCGCCGGCCTCGATGCCGGCGCGCGGCTGACCGTTGGGGTAGCCGTCTGCGGAGGTCACCGCGACGCCGATCGTGGATCCCACGGTCTGGCCGGCGATGGCCTTCTGGAAACCGGCCACGACACCGTCGAGGGGGAATTCGACGGGGGCGCCGCGCTCGTAGCTGCTGTCGAAGGTGGATCCGTCGCGTCCGTTCACGCCCATGTAGCAGACGGAGACGGTGGCATCCGCCGCGATGACAGGGCCGTCGCCGGCCTGCAGCGTCTTCACCTGCGTCTCGGCCACACCGAACGGGGCCTGCACGGTGACCAGGGGAGCGGCGTCGTCGGTGGATCCGGTCACCGCGATGCTGCCGGTGTCCCCGTCGAGCGTCCACTCGGCGGCAGCACCCGACTCGGGCGCCGCGGTGGGGCACGACTCCGCAGCGGCGGTCGACGATGATCCGGAGCCGGACGACGCGGTGGTCGAGGTGCCGGCAGACGTCGTGTCCGCATCGGAACTGCATCCGGACAGAACCAGGACGAGAGACGCGGACGAGGCCAGCAGGACACCGAGAGTGCGAGAAGAGTTCACGCACGACACGCTACAGCCGTCCGACTACTCGACCGCCCGGGCGAGTGCAGCGGTGACCGGGTCGAGCGATGACTTTCCCGAGGTCCATAGGTCATTGTGTTCGTGGGGCCGAACGGCGTCCACGGAGACCAACCGGAAGGAGTTCACCGATGCGCACACTGATCGTCACCGCGTTCGTCTCGCTCGACGGCGTGATGGAGGCGCCCGGTGGAGAGGCCGGCTACCGCAACGCGGGCTGGACCTTCAACGATGTCGAGTTCGACGCGGCTGCGTACGAGATCAAGGGTCGTGAGCAAGGGGAGTCCACCGCACTGTTGCTCGGTCGACGGTCGTACGAGGCATTCGCGCCTGTGTGGCCGACGATGGAGGACTTCGCCGGGTACAACGCGATGCCGCGGTACGTGGTCTCGACGACCCTCGACGGGGACGACTCGCGCTGGCCCGCAACGGTTTTGCGGTCGGTCGACGACGTGGCCGCGTTGAAGGAGGCCGACGGCGGACCGATCATCGTGCACGGGAGCGCAACCCTGGGACGGGCATTGGCCGATGCCGGGTTGGTCGATCGGTACCACCTGCTGGTGTTTCCGTTGCTGCTCGGTGCAGGCAAGCGCCTGTTCAGCGACGCGGACAAGGATGCGACACTGCTGACACTGGTCGAGCACGAGGTCTACGGCAACGGGATACAGAAGCAGGTCTTCGATGTACGCAACTGATCGGTGGGGACACGGATGAGCAATCCGATCACGGTGACGATCGGCCGTGAAGAACTGATCATCAGACAACGGTGGGAAGTCGTCAGCATCATCAACGACATCCTGGTCGCCGTGTGGTTCATCGCCGGCAGCGTTCTGTTCTTCCATGAATCGACCACCACGGCGGGAACGTGGCTGTTCCTGATCGGCAGCATCGAACTGTTGATCCGGCCGGTCATTCGACTCGCACGTCGGGTGCACCTGACTCGCCTGCACGCGCCGGCCGACGACAGTGACGGCGGGGAGTACTGATCCACGACCGAATTGCCATAACCTGACATAATGTCGATTATCGGCAGTTATTGACGATGCCGATCAGCTCCATCGGACGTCGCCCTTCCTGCGCAACCCGGCCTCGTCGTCACTGCGGCGGCTCCATGAATTCGATGGTCTCGCCATCCGGGCCCACTGCGTACACGACTCGGGTGCCCACCTTGGTGCCGCCGGCGATCGGTTGTGGAGTTCCCTGCGCCCTCCATCCGAACTCCGCGATACGCGTCAGGACCGCATCGATGTTGTCGACCTCGAAAGCCAGATGTGCGAAACCCGGATCGTAGGGTCGAGACGACCCCCGCTGTCCCTGCACGTTGCGATATTCCAGCAGCTCGATCGTCTGACCCGCAGCGGAAACCACCGCCATCCGGACTGCGGCCCCGTGCGCTCCGGTGACCTCTCCGAGAAAATCTCCACCCATCTCACCGATGCGTTCGAGGGTCGCTCCGAGACCGTCGATCCAGAACCGAAGGGCGTCATCGAGCACACCGACGGAGAATCCGACATGGTCGGAGCGGTGTAGTCGAAACGACGTCGTATCAGCCATGGAACCAATTGTCGCCCACAGCGATTGTGCCGATAGCGCCGGGCGCGCTGGGATTCGAACCACTTGTTCCGTGACACCCGCCCCGGAGAACGTCGAGGCTGCATATCGTTCCGAAGCTCTGACGGAGGTCACCTGGGCATCCCGCAGTGGTCGTCCTTGGCGTCGATGCTTCACGACATTCGAAGTGCTGTCGTCTCGGGCGAGCCGATCGGCGACTGGCATCCGGTTCTGGCCGATGGAACTCTCGACTGGGACGTCCGGGGGCCGGCGACGGCAGTCAAAGGCGTCGACAGTTCGCACAACGGTCTCCCGTCCGCTTTTCGAGCGCAACGGGACGTCGGCAACGTCTGGCGCGCTTCTGTCGTCGATCCGGGTCCTATGCCGTACGGCACCGTCCGCAACACCAGGCCTTGACGGCGCACTTGCATTTTGCAAGTGTATCCCTCATGAGCCTTTTCATCACCTGTCCGGTCGAGAGCGTCGAGCGCGCGACTACCTTCTACCGATCCCTCGGTTGGACTCTGAACGAGCAGATGTCGGATGACAACGTGTCGTGCTTCTCGATCGCCCCGGAGCAGTACGTCATGCTCGGCAGCCGCGAGATGTACGCGAGCGTCGGCGGCGCCGAGGACCTTGTCGGGGATTCTCGTACCCCGTCGAAGATCACGGTGTCGTTCGATCTCGGCAGCCACGAAGCGGTCGACGAGCTCGTCGAGCGTGCCCGTGCCGCCGGTGGGAGGATCGGCGATACCGACGATTACCCCTTCATGTATCAGCGGCAGTTCGACGACCTCGACGGTTACCACTACTCACCGTTCTGGATGAAGCCGGACGCCGATTCGGCGGGATGAGCGATCTCGCTCGGGCCCTCGACGTCGTCGGAGCGCGATGGGCGTTGCTGATCGTGGAGCGTCTACTCGACGGGCCGCAGCGTTACGGCGATCTCCAGCGCGATCTCGGAGTGCCGACCAACATGCTGGCGACCCGACTCCGTGAGCTGCAGGAAGCCGGCGTTCTGACTCGACTCCCCCTGCGCCACAACACTCGGGCGTACGCGCTGACCGATCGTGGACTTGCCTTGCGCGACGCGATCGTCGCACTCGGACTCTGGGGCGAGGAGAACTCCGGAAAGCTGGAATGAGCGAGCGCATCGTCCCCGTTACAGTCCGCACAACCCGCTACCTGCAACGGTCCCGGCAACGTGCATCGGCTGCAACCGTTGCAGGTTGCCGGAACCGTTGCGGGAACGTCGAAACTGCTCCGCTTCCAGCAATGCTCTCCGTTTACAACCGGAGCAGGTTGCAGAAACCGGAGGACGTGGGTCGATCGTGTGCTCCGCGTGTTCTACACCTTCGCCGTGCCGCACTTCGAGGACGTTGTCTACCGGTTCGACTGATGCGTGACCGCGCGCCTAACGAGCCGGGTCGCCGATACCGCTGTCGTCGTCACCCTCGGCCTGGTCGGGCTGGTGGGTCGTGGATTCGAGCATGTCGGGATCTGCGTCCGGGTCGTAATCGTCGGCCTGCTTGTCGGACGGGGTACTCATCACCATGTCGCACAGGTACCCGAGGGTCGCGCGGTGAAACCGGAGAGCGACTACTGCTGCCGTTGCTGGATGCGGATCAGGTTGCCGGCGGGGTCACGCACTGCGCAGTCCCGGATGCCGTACGGCTGATCGATGGGCTCCTGCACGATGTCCGCGTCGGCGGCCTGCAGCGCGTCGAAGGTCTTCTCGAGGTCGTCGCTGGCCAGCAGGATTCCGCCGTACGTGCCCTTGGCCATCATCTCGGTGATGACGCGGCGCTCGTCCTCCGTGATCGCCGGATCGACGGCGGGCGGGGTGAGGACGATGGCGGTGTCCGGTTGTCCGGGAGGGCCGACGGTGAGCCAGCGCAGATTTTCGTAGCCGACGTCGAGTCGCACCTCGAAGCCGAGCAGGTCCCGGTAGAAGGTCAGCGCCGCTTCCGGGTCGTCCTGGGGAAGGAAGCTGGATGCAATGGAGAGTGTCATGGCGACGACCCTAGAGAGCCTTGTGGCCGCTCGCTTCTCGATTCCTGATCGGTCGGGTGACCACCTTCTCGATGCAGGAGGGCGCCCCGGCTTCGGTGGCGCGGTTCTGCTGCCGGTACGCACTCGGTGGTGATCCGACCAGCTCGGTGAAACGAGTGCTGAAGGTACCCAGCGACGAGCATCCGACGGCGAAGCAGATGTCGGTCACCGACAGATCGCTCCCGCGCAGGAGCGCCATCGCACGCTCGATGCGTCTCGTCATCAGGTAGGAGTACGGCGATTCGCCGTAGGCGGCGCGGAACTGTCTGCTGAGGTGGCCGGCGGACATGTGTGCGCCCTCCGCGAGCGCCTCCACGTTCAATGGCTGTGCGTAGTCGCGGTCCATACGATCGCGCACGCGGCGTAGTCGTCGGAGGTCCTCGAGCCGCTGCGCATCGGACGTGGTCATGAAATCTCGATCACTCGGGAGCGTGGAGGAGACCGTGGAGCGCGCGCATGCAGAGCGCGTGCACATCCTCCGCCGAGATCGAACGACGGTCCACCCAGTCGACGCACACTGCGCGGACGAACGCTACCCATCCCCGCACGGCCGCCCTGGTCACCTCGTCCGCACCGCCTTCGGGACCGAGTGCAGCGAGGATGCGCTCCTGCTGGATCTCGAGCTCCGCTGTCAGGGTGGCTTGTATCTCGACGTCACCGGACATGGTTCCGCGGTTGAGGGCTCGCAGCCCGTGCGCATGGTCGGCGGAGTAGCGGATGTAAGCGGTGAGGCCCGCCGCGACCTGCTCGTCGACGGGAAGTGTGGTGTCCGGCGCGGTCAACTCGACCATGCGCGCAGATTCGAGCCGGATGATGTCGGCGAAGAAGTCACGCTTGGAGTCGAAGTAGTGGTACATCAGACCGCGCGAGACGCCGGCGAGGTCCGCGACTTCCTCGATCCACACCTCGTCGTACGGCCGTTCGGCAAACAGACGTGACCCGATCTCGAGCAGCTGGTGGCGGCGCTGATCGGGCGAGAGGCGCTTACGAGGGGTGGTCATGACGTGGTTCATCCTACGGGAGTGAGGGTGATACTTGACACGCGTTCAGTAGCGCGTAGCGTGCCTTGTTGCATGCCGGTTCAGTAAGCCGGGTCCTCTGCCGAAAGGTCCGACCGTGGCCACCACGATCCCGTCCGTAACCCCCGCGCTCCCCCACCCTCGTCGACGCCTTCCCCTGCTCGGCGATGTGCTCGGAGTGCACGCGACGACACCGGTGCAGGATTCCGTGGCACTCGCACGAGAACTCGGTCCCATCTTCGAACGCGTCGTGCTCGGACGTCGCTTCGTGATCGTGTCCGGCGCTGACCTCGTGGAGGAGATGAGCGACGAGACGCGCTTCGTCAAACACGTGGCGCCCGCGGTGGCGGGTCTGCGGTCGATCGGCGGGGACGGGCTGTTCACGGCGTATTCGCACGAGCCGAACTGGCGTAAGGCCCACGATCTGCTCCGACCGGCGTTCACGCAGTCGGCCATGCGCAGCTATCACGACATCATGCTCGACGTGGCAGGACAACTGGTGTCGCACTGGTCTTCTCGTGACCGAGTCGACGTCTCGTCGGACATGACGAAACTGACACTCGAGACCATCGGACGCACCGGTTTCAGTTACAGCTTCGACTCCTTCACGCGCGCCGAGACGCACCCGTTCGTGCGTGCGATGGTCCGTACTCTCCAGCACAACCAGCGGCGCGCACTCCTCCCTGTTCCCGGCAGTGATCTGTTGTTCCGGAGGAGGAATCGTCGCAACGACGAGGACAAAGCCTTCATGGCCGACCTTCTCGACGACATCGTGCGGGCACGCCGTGACGGTGAGACTCACGGGGACGGCGATCTGCTCGACATCATGTTGCAGGCGGCGCGGGACGGTGATCCGAACGCTCTGGACGAGGTCAACATCCGGCACCAGATAATCACCTTCCTCATCGCCGGCCACGAGACGACGTCGGGCTCGTTGTCCTTCGCGCTGTACTACCTCTCACGGAACCCCGAGCTGTGGGCGCAGGCCCGCGCGGAGGTCGACGAGGTCTGGGGATCGAGCGCCCCGTCGTTCGAGCAGGTCGGCAAGCTCCGTTTCGTGCGTCGGGTGCTCGACGAGGGGTTGCGTCTGTGGCCGACCGCGCCCGGGTACGCCCGCGAAGCCAGGACCGACACGACGGTGGGAGGTCGCCGAATGGCCGCCGGCGACTGGGCGCTGGTGCTGATCCCCGGGTTGCATCGCGACCCGGTGTGGGGCGCCGATCCGGAGAAGTTCGATCCCGACCGTTTCCTGTCGGCCAACGTCAGGGCGCGCCCCCCGCACGCCTACAAGCCGTTCGGAACGGGCGAGCGCGCCTGCATCGGCCGGCAGTTCGCGATCCACGAGTCGTTGATCGTCCTCGGCACGATCCTGCAGACGTTCGACGTGGCGCCCGATCCGGACTACGAGCTCGTCATCGAGGAGCGACTGACCCTCATGCCGAAGGGCTTCGAGCTGTTCTTGACACATCGGGCCGGAACTGTCTAGTTTCAGGACGCCTGCCGGGGGGTCCGTGCGGTGGAGAGGGTCCTTCATGAAGTTGTCCCGTCGGTTCGTGGTGCTGACCGTCGCCGCCGCGCTGGTCGGAGTCGGCGCGGCACCCGCGTATGCCTCTCCCGCGGACGATTTCTACACCCCACCGACCACGCTCACGAGCGCTCCCGGCACCGTGATCAAGACGGAGCCGATGCCGCTCTATCTCGCGGCGCCCGGCGCCGGTGGGTCGTATCCGGCTGTGGCACAACGCGTCATGTACACCTCGCGAACCGAGAACGACGAGCCCGTCGCCGTCACCGGGACGTACATCGACACCGCCGTGCCGTGGCGCGGCTCCGGTCCGCGGCCCACCGTCGTGGTGGCACCGGGCACCGTCGGGCAAGGCGATCAGTGCGCGCCCTCGCGAGCGTTCCCTCTCGCACTGAACCTCACGACGGATCCGCTGTCGCTGTCCGCGAACCAGGAGCTCGTGTCCTCGACCCTGTGGGGGTCGATGGGCGCGCGGGTGTTCGTCACCGATTACATCGGACTCGGAACTCCCGGCGTGCACACCTACGTCAACCGTCCTGAGCAGGCGCACGCGGTGTTGGACGGTGCCCGCGCGGCCACTGCGCTGGCCGGTGACCCGGACTCCCCCATCGGGCTCTGGGGATACTCGCAAGGCGGCGGTGCCACGGCAGCCGCGGCCGAGTCCGCTGCGTCCTACGCACCGGACCTGAACATCAAGGGAACCTGGGCGGGCGCACCCACCGCCGATCTCCTCGACGTGTTGAACCGGGTGGACGGCACGTTGATCGGCGGGGTCATCGGGTACGCCCTCAACGGAGTTCTCGAACGCAACCCGTCGCTGCGCTCACGGGTCGAGGAGCGTGTGTCCGACTACGGCAAGGCGGTTCTGAGCGACCTCTCCACCGAGTGCATCGCCGACACGATCCTGAAGTACCCGTTCCTGCGCACCGAGACGCTGACGAAGGACGGGCTGTCGATGTCCGAGAACCTGCGGTCCATTCCCGAGGCAGGGCCCATCTTCGACAAGCTGCGCACCGGCGCACTGACACCGTCGGCCCCGGTCTTGATCACCAGCGGCGTCAACGACGACACGGTGCCGTACGGACAGGCTCGGGACCTGGCGAACGAGTGGTGCGGGCAGGGTGCGTCGGTGACGTTCCGATCGAATCCGTTGCCGCCGATTCTTCCGGGGGCGGTGTTGCCCAACCACTTCGGGCCTCAGATCATCGACGGCTACGGCGGCGAGGCTGCGGCGTACCTGATGGACAGGTTCGCCGACGTCCCCACCGCCGGGTGCAGCATCGACTGATCGGTCCGGTCGGCGCGACGGAGTCACCGACCACGGTCGGCTCGGTCATTGTTACGGACGCCGAAGAGTCATAGTGTCACCGATCACAGTGGTACACCCACGCGATCGAGGGATATAGATGACCATCCAGCACTCTCCGGACCGCACGACCGAGACATCGCCCGACGGGGAGGTGACAGCCGCCGTCGCCCGTGCCCGCGATGCGTTCCAGTGGTGGGGTCGGTTGGACTACGCGGACCGCAAGGGCTGGTTGCTCGAGTTCCGATCGACGATCGCGCGGACCTCCGCTTCTCTCATCGACACGATGCGGGAGGAGACGGGCAAACCGAAGGACGACGCCCTCCTCGAGGTGATGCTCGCGGTCGAACACCTGACATGGGCGGCCAAGAACGCGCGCCGTGTGCTGCGGGAGCGATCGGTGTATCCGGGTGTCGTCAGCATCAATCATGCTGCGTCCGTGCGCTATCAGCCGATGGGTGTCGTCGGTGTCATCGGCCCGTGGAACTACCCGGTCTACACGCCGATGGGCTCGATCGCGTACTCCATGGCCGCCGGCAACACGGTGGTGTTCAAGCCCAGCGAGCTGACTCCCCGCACCGGACTCTGGCTTGCCGACGCGTGGGCGTCGCTCGCGGCACCGCACCAGGTGCTGCAGACGGTGACCGGTGACGGCCGAGTCGGCGAGGCGCTGTGTCGATCCGGCGTGGACAAGCTCGCGTTCACCGGGTCGACGGCGACGGCCAAGAAGGTGATGGCGGTGTGCGCGGAGACGTTGACACCGATCGTCGTCGAAGGTGGCGGCAAGGACGCGCTCATCGTCGACGCGACCGCCGACATCGAGGCGGCGGCCACCTTCGCGGCGTTCGGCGCCATGGGCAATGCGGGGCAGACCTGCGCGGGTGTCGAGCGCATCTACGTCGTCGACGAGGTGGCCGACAAGTTCATGGCGGCCCTCACCTCCCGTGTCCGCGGACTACGGGTCGGCGACGCGGACGACTCGCAGTACGGCCGCATGACGTTGCCGAAGCAGGTGGACATCGTGCGCGATCAGGTCGAGGACGCTCTCGCACGCGGCGGCCGCGCGGTGGTGGGCGGAATCGACTCGATCAGGGCACCGTTCGTCGACCCGATCGTGCTGGTCGACGTTCCCGAGGACAGTTCGGCCGTCGCCGAGGAAACGTTCGGCCCGACCGTGGTGGTGAACCGGATCCGCGACCTGGACGAAGGAATCGAGAAGGCCAACGCCTCGAAGTACGGCCTCGGCGCCTCCGTGTTCACGGCGTCGGCAGCAGCGGCAGAGCGCGCGGCGGACCGATTGCGGGTCGGTGTCGTCACCGTCAACTCCGTCCTGGGCTTCGCCGCCGTGGGAGCACTTCCGTTCGGCGGTGTCGGCGACTCCGGGTTCGGTCGCATCCACGGCGCCGACGGACTCCGCGAATTCTCACGGGTCAAGTCGGTCACGAAGCAACGTTTCGCAGCCCCGCTCGGCCTGGTGACCATGACGCGCAAGAAGCGCGATGTCACAGTCGCTCGATTGCTGCTGACGAAGGTCTACGGCCGATGACCACGGTCCTCCCGCGGCCCCGGCGGGGGCGCGGCGGGTGGGCGCAGGTGATCGACGAGCTGGATCCGGTGCGCGATGCCCCCACCATCGTGAAGATCACCGCCGGGTGTGAATTCCCGTGGGACTACCAGCGATCGCTCGAGTTCGCCCTGTTCCGCACGTACTGCGTTCCCACGATCTCGAACCTGCTCCGGCGGACCGGCGAGTTCGAGAAGCGCCCGCAGAAACGGTACGACGACACGGCGCTCCTGATGGGCGAACTCGTGGAGCACGGGTACGACTCGGAACGCGGACGTGCGTCGCTCCGCACGGTCAACCGCATGCACGCGCGCTACGACATCTCGAACGACGACATGCTGTACGTGCTGTCGACGTTCGCGTTCGATCCCCTCGACTGGATCGACCGGTACGGCTGGCGCCGACTGCGTCCGAACGAGCGCCGCGCCGGAGTCGAGTTCTACCGCCAGGTGGGCATCCGTATGGGTATCCGGGACATCCCGACATCCGACGAGGAGTTCCACGCGTTCAAGCTCCGGTACGAACGGGAGCAGTTCCTCTTCTCAGACGACAACCGTGCGGTCGGCGAGTACACCCGTGACCTTCTCGCATCGTGGTACCCGAGGCCGCTGGGGCCGGTGGTCCGCACCGCCGTCCATTCGATGATCGACGCCGACATGACGGCAGCGTTCGGATTCCCGCCGGCACGACCCGCCGTCACGTCGACACTCCGCGCGGCATTGCAGATGCGCTCCGGACTGGTGCGGGTACTACCGAAGCGGACCGTCTCGCGGTCCGGGCGAGATCCTCGTAATCGCACCTATCCCGGGTATCCGGACGGGTACCACCCCACCGAACTGGGGGTACAGGCCTAGTCGGCCTGGAGGGTCATCGCAGTCGCTCGGCGTCCTTGGCCAAGGTCACGAGCTGTTCGCACAGTTCCGCCAGCTCCTCGGCGTTCGCGCCTTCGGCCACGGCGGTAGCCACGTCCTCGGCGGCGCAGCGGACCCCGAACGCCCGGTCCGCGGCGGCGACGACCTCGTCGTTGCTGAGGACCATCGCGTCCGCCGGGATCGTCGTGTCCTTGACGGATTCGCGCTGTTCGTAGGCTCGCTGTCGGCAGGACCGTCGGCAGTAGCGACGTCGCCGACCGAGGGCGACCTCGGCGACGGGGCGGCCACACCAGACGCAGGTCCCGGGTCGGCGCGAGCGTGCAGATCCGTCTCGTATCGCACTGTCGGTGACCGCCACGGTGGTGACGATACCGACAGCGCCGGACGGGGTAGAATAGGCCGTTCGTGTGCGGGAACGTTTCACCCGCGTCGTGCGTTGATGCTCTTCGTAGCGTGTTGTTCGTCGAGCTCGGTGCACGCTGACACGCATACGTTCCACGATCGAGAGAGGACTCCACCATGGCAGATCGCGTATTACGAGGTAGTCGACTCGGAGCGGTGAGCTACGAGACCGATCGCGACCACGATCTCGCACCCCGTCGGATGGCCAAGTACCGCACCGACAACGGCGAGGTGTTCGAGGTTCCCTTCGCCGACGATGCGGAACTGCCCGGAACCTGGTTGTGCCGCAACGGCATGGAGGGTGCTCTGCTCGAGGGCACCGCACCCGAGGCCAAGAAGGTCAAGCCTCCGCGTACCCACTGGGACATGCTGCTCGAGCGTCGTTCGGTCGAGGAGCTCGAAGAGCTGCTCAAGGAGCGGATGGATCTGCTCAAGGCGAAGCGCCGCGGCGCCGGCGTCTGACAGACCCGCTACGCCGACAAGGGCCCCGGAGCATCCATGCTCCGGGGCCCTTTCGTGTGCGTCGGTCAGCGACCGCCGAGATGGCGGGCGACGACCGGCCCGATGACGGCGAGGGCTTCGGGGTCCGTCATCGCCGTGTGGGAGCACGGGACGGCGTAGTCGAAGATTCCGCCCGTCACGTGGCGACGCCACGCGGAGGCCGTTCGCCGCAGGTCCTTCTTGTTCACCTCGTCGTCGACGGCACTGAAGAAGAGGACATCGCACTCGGCGACACCGGGTTCGTACCCGTGCGCCAGCGTCGTCCCGTTCACGTAACCGGCGTACAGGCGCTCGAGGGTGTCGACAGTCAGTGCCGCGGCCGCGCCGCTCCGCTCGTCACCCAGCGCTGCCGCCGCGTCGGCCACCGTGAGTTCGACACCGTCGGGAAGCTCGTGACCGGTGAACTCGTGGACGAGGTCCCGCACCGACGGTGTCGATTCCAGGTACTCGTCGGCCAGCACGTAGCTGTCGAGCATCGTCAGGGTCCCGACCTTCTCCCCCACTCTCTGCAGTTCGACGGTCATCGCGTGCGCGATCAGACCGCCCAGGGACCACCCGAGCAGGTTGTACGGTCCGTGCGGCTGGATCGACCGGATCTCGCGGACGTAGTACCGAGCCAGCTCCTCCATCGTCCCGAACTCCTCGGTGCGACCCGAGATGACCGGCGACTGCAGCCCGTAGACCGGTTGATCGGCGTCGACGTGCGCCAAGAGTCCGCTGTAACTCCACGAGAGCCCGAATGCGGGGTGGATGCAGAACACGGGTGACGCGGTGCCCTGCGGGCGCAACGGCAACACCATCTCCAGTGATCCTGTCGCCGTCGCGGTCACTTCGTCGGCGGACAGGTGTGCATTCTCGTCGATCCGCTGTGCGAGCGCGGCCGGTGTCGAATCGGTGAACAACCACTGCATGGGCACCGTCGCCCCGAGTGCCTCCTCGAGCCGCGCGACGACGCGCGTGCCCACCAGCGAGGTGCCGCCGAGTTCGAAGAAGTTGTCGTCCAGTCCGACTCCGTGAGCTCCCAACACGTCCTGGTAGATCGCGCAGACAGCTCGCTCCGTCTCCGTCACGGGCTCGCGATGCTCACCGGTCACGGCGAAGACCGGGGCCGGCAGCGCACGACGATCGAGCTTCCCGACGGCCGTCAACGGCAGCTCGTCGAGCAGCGTGATCGACTGCGGAACCATGTAGGCGGGAAGTCGTTCCTGCAGGTGTCGACGCAGCGACGCGGCATCGACAGCCGAATGGCTGTGTCGCAGAACGTAGGACACCAGGGCGGTGTCCCCCGACGGGAGAACGTGGCCCATCGTGGTCGAGAAGTCGACGCCGTCGTGGGCGTCGAACGCGGCGTCGATCTCGCCCAGTTCGATGCGGAAGCCTCGGACCTTGACCTGGTGATCGGAGCGGCCCACGTAGACGAGGCTCGGGTCGGCGTCCGGTGAGAACCGCCAGCGCACCAAGTCGCCGGTGCGGTACATCCGCTCACCCGGCTTGCCGTGCGGATCGGCCACGAACCGGTCGGACGTCAAAGCGGCGCGGCCGAGATAGCCCCGAGCGAGCTCGGGCCCGGCGAGGTACAGCTCGCCGACGACACCGAAGGGCACGGGTTCGAGCTGACGGTCCAGGACCTGGGCGGCGACGCCGCGGATCGGTCCGCCGATGGTGACGGGTGCCTTCGGTTGCATCGGTGCACTGATCGTCGTGACGATCGTCGTCTCGGTAGGACCGTAGACGTTGTAGAGACGACGTCCGGGTGCCCACCGTTCCACGAGCTCGGGCGGGCACGCCTCACCTCCGACGAGGATGTGGCGCAACGACGTCGCCCGCGCCGGGTCCGCGGTGGACAGCGCCGCGGTGGTGACGAATGCGTGGGTGATCCGTTCGGAGCCCAGCAGCTCGGACAGTTCGCGGCCCCCGTACACCTCGGGCGGGGACACGACCAGTGTCGCGCCGGAACCGTAGGCGAAGAGCTGGTCCATGACCGCGGCGTCGAAACTCGGTGTGGCGAAGTGCAATACCCGTGAGGTGGCATCGACATCGAAACGATCCTGCAGTTCGCCGGCGAAGTTGGAGATGCCGCCGTGCGTGACGACGACGCCCTTGGGAACTCCCGTCGATCCCGAGGTGTAGATGACGTAGGCGGGATTCGCCAGGGACGCGGTGCCGAGCAGTTCCGCCGGGACCAGGGGTTCCGACGACGTGCCTGCCAACTCGGTGGTGATCTCGTCGTCGTCGACGACGATCCACTGTGTCGATGCCACACCGTCGAACGTCGACCGGTGCTCGAGTGTGGTGAGACCACGAGCCGCGTGCGAGTCGGTGAGCATGTGCTGCACACGGTCGACCGGGTACGTGGGGTCGACGGGCAGGAACGCGGCGCCGGCCTTCGCCACCGCGAGAACGCCGATCAGGGACGCGAACGACCGCGTCGTCCCCAGAGCGACGAGCGTCTCCGGCCCGACGCCTCGAGTGATCAGCGCGCGGGCGAGAGCATTGGACCGGCGGTCGAGGTCCTCGTAGGTCATCGACGACCCGGCGAACTCCACCGCGACGCGGTCCGGGAACCGGTGCGCGGAGCGCTCGAAGATCTCGGCGAGCGACAACCTCGGGTCGGGGTCCGTCTCCGTGCCGTGGACGGGCACCAGGCGAGCGCGCTCCGCGGTGGTCAGCATCTCGACCCGCCCGACGGTGCGGTCCGGTTCGGTGGCGAGCACCGCGAGCACGTTGACGAGACGTTCGAGCATCGCCTCGACCGTCGATGCGTCGAACAGGTCCGTCGCGTAGTCGGCCGTGACGGTCAGACCGGCAGGTGCGCGGTCGTCCGTCCGGTGATCGGTGATCGTGAACTGGATGTCGAACTTGGCGATCGCGACGTCCACCTCGGCGGCGTCGACCTGCACGTCGCCCATGTGGGCGGACGTGGGCATGTCGTCACGCAGGGAGAGCATGACCTGGAACAGCGGATGGTGGCTCGCTGTCCGCTGCGGGTGCAGGACGTCCACCAGTCGCTCGAACGGCACGTCCGGGTGTGCGAAGGCGTCGAGGTCGACACGTCGGACATGACGCATCGCGTCGACGAGCGTGGACGCGGGCGACACTGTCGTCCGGAGAACGAGGGTGTTGACGAACATGCCGACGAGTCGATCGAGCGCTTCCTCGCCGCGGCCGGCCACGGCTGTGCCGACGGTGGTGTCGAATCGACCGGCAAGGCGTCCGAGGACGATCGCGAGTGCGGTGTGCACGGCGATGAACAGCGTCGAGTTCTCGCCCCGTGCGAGGTCGAGCAGACGGCGATGGGTGTCCGCGCCGACGGCAGCGGATGCCGTCGCACCGCGATAGGACGGTGTACCCGGTCGTGGACGATCCGTCGGGATGTCGATGCGGTCCGGCGCGCCGGACAGCGCGGACGTCCAGTAGGCCAGTTGGGAGGACAGCAGGCTGGTCGGATCGGAGTCGGATCCGAGTCGATCACGTTGCCACAGAGCGTAATCGGCGTACTGGACCGGAAGAGCGTCCGCCGTCGGCGGGTGCCCATGCGTCCGTGCGGAGTAGGCCGTCATCATGTCGGCGGCGAGGGGGGCCAACGACCATCCGTCGGCGGCGATGTGGTGCAGCGTGACGACGAGTACGTGAGTCACCTCGTCGATCTCGAACAGTCGCACCCGCAGCGGGGCCTCGGTCGTGACGTCGAATCCACCCGAAGCGGACGCGACGACCGAGGCGGTGACGTCGTTCTCGGTGATCGTGACCGGGTCCAGTCGTACCGACACCTCGTCCGGTGACAGCACGACCTGGTGCGGACCGGCAGCCGAATCCGGGTAAACCGTGCGCAGGATCTCGTGGCGCTCCACGAGGTCGTTCAGGGACATCTCCAGCGCACCGACGTCCAGCGGTCCTGTCAGTCGGACGGCGAACGGAACGTTGTAGGCACCCGATGTCGCGTCGAAGCGGTTGAGGAACCACAGACGCTGCTGCGCCGAGGAGAGCGGCACGACATCCGGACGGGGACCGGCCTGCAGGACCGGGCCGACCGATGCGGCCAGCGTGCCGATGTGCGCAGCGAGCGCGGCCACCGTCGTGTGCTCGAAGAGAGCGCGGACCGGGACACGAACTCCCAGCTCGGATCCGAGCCGCGATGCCACTCGGGTGGCGAGCAGCGAATTGCCGCCGAGCTCGAAGAAGCTGTCGCCGCGGCCGACCGGCTCACCGGTACCGAGTACGTCGGACACGACATCGGCGACGGTGCGCTCGAGGTCCGTTGCGGGCGCCTCGTGCACCGTGGTGGACGCGGTAACGGACGGAACCGGCAGGGCGCGCACGTCGAGCTTGCCGACCGGGGTCAGAGGGATTCTCTCCAGTGTGGTGAGCGACGCGGGGACCATGTGGGCCGGTAGGACAGCTCGGACCGTGTCCAGCGTTGCGTCCGTGTCGATGTCGGAGCCGGCCGACGCAACGACGTAGGAGGCCAGGGAGCGCTGACCGGCCTCGTCGGTGTGGACGATCGTGTGGGCGAACCCGACGCTCTCGACGCTGGTCAGGGCAGCGTCGATCTCGCCGAGTTCGATGCGGAACCCACGGATCTTGACCTGGGTGTCGCTGCGCCCGACGAAGTCGAGAGTTCCGTCGGCGGTCCAGCGGACCACGTCGCCGGTGCGATACATCCGCTCCCCCGGCGCCCCGAACGGATCGGCGACGAAGCGGCTCGAGGTGAGCGAGGTGCGTGCGAGGTAGCCGCGCGCCACCCCGACACCGGAGAGGTACAGCTCTCCGGTGACCCCGACGGGGACCGGATGCATGCGGGCGTCGAGGACGATCGCCCGCACACCGTCGATGGGTGAGCCGATCGTGACGGGAGCGTCGGCACGCAGCGAGGCGACCGCGGCGACGATCGTCGCCTCGGTGGGCCCGTAGCCGTTGAACATGGACCGTCCGACCGACCAGCGTCGCACCAGATCGGCCGAGCAGGCATCGCCGCCGACCACGACCGTTGCGAGGGTGGGCAGCGATCCGGGGGCGACGTCGACCGTCGCCAGTGCAGCGGGTGTCACGAAGGCGTGGGTCACCTGCTCGCGGTCGACCAGCTCGGCGAACTCCTCACCGCCGTAGACGTCGGTGGGAGCGACGACCATCGTCGACCCGGCGCCGAGGGCCATCAGCAGTTCCAGCACCGATGCGTCGAAGCTCGGCGACGCGAAGTGCAACGTCCGAGAGGACTCGGTGATGCCGAATCGTCGACGCTGGACGTCGGCGAAATTGGACAGGCCGCGATGAGTGACCGCCACACCCTTCGGGCGACCGGTCGAACCCGAGGTGAAGATCACGTACGCCGGGTGATCGAGCCGCACCGGGCTGATCCTGTCGTCGTCGGTGACGGGGTCGGCTGATCGGCTCTCGATGTCGGCGACGCTGTCCGCGTCGTCGAGCAGAACCCAGTCCACCGGCGTCGCCGTGTCGTCCGGACGATCGGAGGAGACGGTGATGCCGAGGGCGGCGCCGCTGTCGGCCAGCATGTGCGCAACTCGATCCGCCGGGTAGCGAGGATCCACGGGGACCCACGCCGCACCGGTCTTCGCCACTGCGATCATCGCTGCGACGGACTCGAGCGAGCGGCCGAGTGCGATGGCCACGACGGACTCGGGGCCGGCGCCGCGGTCGATCAGCAACCGTGCGAGGCGGGAGGTGGACGTGTCCAGTCCCGCGTACGTCAGGGCGCGTCGTGCCGACGGATCGGTTCCGTGCGAACGGTCGTGCACCACGGCCACGGTGTCGGGATGTTCGCGGACCGCCGTGGTCCACAGGTCCGGAAGCGACACGGCCGCGGCGGGAGCGTCGCCGACACGGTGCGTCAGGTCGACCGTCTCGTCGTGCGAGAGCATGGCGATGTCGCCGACTGCCGACTCCGGGTGCTCCGACACGCGACCCAGCACCGCCGAGAACCGACGGGAGAAGGCCTCGATCGTGCTGTGCTCGTACAGGTCTCGCGTGTAGGTGACGCGGAAGCGCCAGGACCGCTCCCCGGCGTCGGACACGCTCTCGACGACGGCGAGCTCGACGTCGAACTTGCTGCGCTGCAGATCGATCTCGGAGGCGGTGACGGTGAGATCGTCGAGTGAACCCGACGTGGCGCCGTCGCTCTGGAATGCCAGAACGACCTGCACGAGCGGATGTCGACCACCCGCGCGGGACGGTGAGACGGCGTCGACGATGCGCTCGAACGGCAGATCGGCATGCGCGAACGCGTCCAGGTCCACGCCGCGGACGCGACGCAGTACCTCGGCGAAGGTGTCCGCGGGAGACACGTCCGACCGGAGAACGAGCGTGCCGACGAACATGCCGACCAGCTCGTCGAGAGCCGAGTCACGACGGCCGGCGATCGGGGTTCCGATGACGACGTCGCGGGTGTCCGCGAGACGCGCGAGCACGACGGCGAGCACGGCGTGCATCGCCATGAACACCGTGCTGCCGTTCCGGTCGGCCACCTCGGCCAGGCGAGAGACGACGGCAGGCTCCACGGCGAACTCGTGGGTGCCCGCCGTGTGCGTCGGAATCGCGGGACGCACATGGTCACCGGGCAGCGTGCACTCGTCGGGCAGGTCGTCGAGCGTCGAGGCCCAGAACGCCAGTTCCGTTGCGGCGCGGCTGGACTCGTCGGTCTCGTCACCCAGCATCGCGCGCTGCCACAGGGTGAAGTCGGTGTACTGCACCGGAAGTGGAGTCCACTCGGGAGCGTGTCCGCGGGTGCGGGCCGAGTACGCACCCATCACGTCGCGTGTCAGAGGTCCGAGCGACCATCCGTCGGCGGCGATGTGGTGCAGCACGAAGCCGAGGACGTGTTCGGTCTCGGACACCGACAGCAGGATGACGCGCAGCGGTGTCTCGACGGTGAGGTCGAAGCCGCGTCGGGCGAACGACATCAGGGCGTCCTGCACGGCACCGGCCGAGGTGGGCGCAGGATCCAGATCGAACGGTTCCGAGGACCGGACGACCTGGTGCGGGCCGTCGTGGCTCTCGGGGAACACCGTGCGCAGTGTCTCGTGGCGGGCCACGACGTCCGTCAGCGCGGCCTGCATCGCGCCGATGTCCAACGGCCCGTCGAGGGTCACGGAGAACGAGATGTTGTAGGCGTCCGAGGTCGGGTCGAACCGGTTCAGGAACCACAGGCGCTGTTGGGGCAATGACAAGGGAATCAGGGCCGGACGGTCGATCGGCGCGACCGCGACCAGGGGCACCCGACGAGCGGTGCCGGTCTCGGCATCGAGACGCGCGGCGAGTTCGCCGACGGTCGGAGCCTCGAAGACGGTGCGGACCTCGACATCGCGCTCGAGCGACGCGGCGAGTGCGGACGCGACGCGGGTGGCCATGAGCGAGTTGCCGCCCGATTCGAAGAAGTTGTCGTCGAGACCGATCCGGGCTGCCCCCAGAACGTCGACGAACGCGCGTGCGACAGCGAATTCCGTTGCCGTCCGCGGCTCCCGATACGTCGACGACACATCGAGGGCCGGCGTGGGGAGCGCGGTGCGATCCACCTTGCCGGAACGTGTGAGCGGAACGTCGTCGAGAACGACGACGGCGGAGGGAACCATGTAGGCGGGCAGCGAGGCACGGACGTGCTCGGTCAGCGTCGCGACGGACGGAGCGCCCTGCACCGTCACGTAGGAGACGAGGTGCGCGTCGGCGGAATCCCCGGCCACCACGGTCACGGAGAAGTCCACGTCCTGATGGCGCTGCAACGTGGCGTCGATCTCGGCGAGCTCGATACGGTGACCACGAATCTTGACCTGGTCGTCGGCGCGCCCGCGGAACGCCAGATGGGTGCCGTGCGCGGTCGCCGACGCGACGACGACGTCGCCCGTGCGGTACATGCGGTCGCCGTCGGATCCGAAGGGGTCGGCGACGAAGCGTGAGGAAGTCAGGGCGAGCTGACCCAGGTAGCCGCGGGCCAGCGCCGGGCCGCTGAGATAGAGCTCTCCCCTGGCTCCGGCAACCACGGGGCGCAGACGACGGTCCAGAACTCGGACGTTCACGCCGCGGCGCGGTGCGCCGATGGTGACCGGCTCACCGGGACGCATCGGCGGTGTGAGTGTCGCGACGACCGTGGCCTCCGACGGGCCGTACAGGTTGAGCATCCGACGATTCGGAGCCCACCGGTCGACCAGGGCCGGCGGGCACACGTCGCCGCCGACACCGACGAAACGGAGATCGACGAGGTCCGACGAGTCGACGGTCTCGAGGGCAGCCGGTGTGACGAACGCGTGTGTCACCCGCTGATCGCGGAGCAGACGGGTGAGCGCGTCGCCACCGAAGACGTCGGTTCCCGCCACGACGACCGTCGCCCCGGCGGCGAACCCCATGAGCAGTTCGAGCACCGACGCGTCGAAGCTGGGTGACGCGAAATGCAAAGTGCGCGATGAGGAATCGAGGTCGTAGCTGGACACCTGTTCACGGGCGAAGTCGGCGAGGCCGCGATGCGGCACCACGACGGCTTTCGGTCGGCCCGTCGAGCCGGAGGTGAAGATCAGGTATGCGGGGTTCTCGGGCCGGACGGGCACGGGCAGTGTGACGACAGGAGCGTCGTCATGACCGTCGACGCCGATCCACCGCACCGTGCCCGGCAGATCCACGTCGGCCGACGCGATGCCCAGAGTCGAACCGGCGTCGTCGAGCATCGCCCTGATGCGGTCGGACGGGTAGCGAGGATCGACGGGGAGGAACGCTGCTCCGGACTTGGCCACTGCCCAGGTCGCGACGATCGACTCGACGGAACGTTCGATGCAGATCGGCACGATCGACTCCGGGCCGGCGCCGTGAGCGACGAGCGTGTGGGCCAGTCGATCGGACGCGGCGTCGATGTCGCCGTACGTGTAGGTCGCGTCGGCGGTCACGACGGCGGTCGCCGCCGGATCGCGACGAGCGGCCGAGACCAGGATGTCGGCGAGCGACGCCGTCGGTCCCGGTGCGGCGCCGGGCACGATCGTCGTCACGTCGGTCGATGCGGCGATGTCGATGTCTCCGACCGCGGTGGCAGGTTCGGCGGCGACGGCGTGTAGCACGGAGAGCAGCCGATCGGACATCGACTCGATCGTGCGCGCGTCGAACAGATCGCGGGCGAACCCGAACCTCGCGTCGAGTCCGCCCGGCCGACCGTCCGGCGTCGTGCGCTCGGACAGTTGCAGGGTGAGGTCGAACTTGGCCGTGTCCGAGGCGATCTCGCCCACCTCGACGACCAGTCCGGCCATCTCCACTCGCACGGGCTCGAGGTTCTCGAAGGACAGGACGACCTGGAACAACGGGTGGCGCGACGTGGAACGCTCGGGTGCGACAGCGTCGACGATCCGCTCGAACGGGACGTCGGCGCGGGCGAACGCCTCGAGGTCGTTGTCGCGGACCTCGCGGAGCAGATCGGCGAACGGCACGTGCGGGGCCGGCGTCGACCGCAGGACGAGGGTGTTGACGAACATGCCCACGAGGGGGTCCAGTGCGCGGTCGCCTCGGCCGGCAATGGGCGATCCGACGGCGACGTCGTCGACGTCGGCGAGTCGCCCGAGCAGTACCGAGAGTGCAGCGTGCACGACCATGAACAGGCTGGCCGAGGCGTCGGTGGCGAGTCCGACGAGCTGTGTGTGCACGTCGGCGTCGATGGTGAAGTCGTGGGTTCCGCCCAGGTACGACGGTGTCGCGGGTCGCGGGCGATCCGTGGGCAGATCCAGGACGTCGGGCAGGCCGGCGAGACGCGTCGTCCAGTAGTCGATCTGTGTGCTCAGGATGCTCGTCGGGTCGTCCTCGGACCCCAGGACCTGGTGCTGCCACATGCTGAAGTCGGCGTACTGGACGTCGAGGTGGGCCCACTGCGGCTCGCCCCCGGCGCGGCGTGCGGCGTAGGCAGTCATGACGTCGGTGGCCAGAGGGCCGAAGGAGAAGCCGTCGGACGCGATGTGATGCAGCACGACGGCGAGGGTGTGGCCGGTATCCGAGGTGCGGAACAGTCGGACACGGACCGGATGCTCGCGCGTGACGTCGAAACCGCGTGATGCGAACGCGCGCAGCGCATCCCCGAGTGCCGCAGGATCGACTGCCACGGACGTCAGGTCGTGGTCCGCCGGTTCCTGCACCAGCTGACGAGGTCCGTCGGCCGAATCGGGGAAGATCGTCCGGAGGGTCTCGTGGCGACCCAGGACGTCGCGCAGCGCGCTCTCGAGGGCTGCGGTGTCGAGGTCGCCGTCGAGGGTGATCGCGAACGGCATGTTGTAGGCCGGCGACGCCGCGTCGAAACGGTTGAGGAACCACAGGCGCTGCTGAGCCAGCGACAGGGGGATGTGATCGGGACGCGGAAGCGGCACCAGGGGCGCACGAGTCGTGGACACGGGTGCGTGCGCGACGCGGTCGGCGAGGCGTGCGACGGTCGGCGCTTCGAAGAGATCCTTGATGCCGATGTCCGCACCCAGTTCGGCGCTCAACCGGGAGACGACGCGCGTTGCCAGCAGCGAGTTGCCGCCGATGTCGAAGAAGCTGTCGTGGACTCCCGGCACGGGCACGTCCAGGACCTCGGCGATGGTGTCGGCGATGCGGCGCTCGACCGCGGTACGCGGGGCCACCGACGGCACGTCGGACTGGCGACGGACCGGCTCCGGCAGCGCCTTGCGATCGACCTTGCCGTTGGCGCTGAGGGGAAGTTCCGGAAGAACGATCAGCAGAGACGGCACCATGTACGACGGAAGTCGTTGTCCCACAGTCGACGTGACGTCGGAGACATCGACGGACCCGGTCGGGGCACCCGGCTCGGATGCCACGTAGGCGACGAGTGCGGTTTCCCCGCGCTCGTCGACGTGCGCGACCGCGACAGCGTGATGCACGGACGGATGCGCCACCAGGGCGGCTTCGACATCGCCGAGTTCGATGCGGAGACCGCGGATCTTGACCTGGAAGTCGGTGCGCCCGAGGTATTCCACGGCTCCGTCCGCGCGCCAGCGCGCAAGGTCGCCGGTGCGGTACATCCGGCTGCCCTCGCCGGCCAGGGGCGATGCGACGAAGCGGTCGGCCGTCAGGTCGGGTCGGCCGACGTAGCCGCGGGCGAGTTGCTCACCCGCGAGGTACAGCTCACCCGCGGTGCCGACGGGCACGGGTTCGAGGCGGGCGTCGAGGATGTGGAGTGCGGTGTTCCAGACCGGGCGACCGATCGGCACGGTGACGCGATCGGCGTCGGTGACCTGCTGGTAGGTGACGTCGACCGCGGCTTCGGTCGGCCCGTACAGGTTGTGCAGCGCAGCCGATGTCAGGGCCCGGAACGCCGAGGCGGTTTCCGCCGGGAGGGCCTCGCCGCTGCAGAACACCAGCCGCAGCGTCTCGACGGAGCCGGCACCGGCGGCCTTCAGTTCGGCGGTGAAGGCGCCGAGCATCGAGGGCACGAAGTGGGCGGTGGTGATGCCCGCGTCGGCGATGACCCGGGCGAGGTAGCGCGGATCACGGTGACCGTCGGGTTCGGCGACGACGAGTCGTGCTCCCACCTGCAACGGCCAGAAGAACTCCCACACGGAGACATCGAACGTCGCGGGTGTCTTCTGCAGGACCGCGTCCCCGGAGTGCAGTCCGTACTCGTCCTGCATCCACAGCAGCCGGTTGACGATCGCCTGGTGGGACACGCCCACACCCTTGGGACGACCGGTGGACCCCGAGGTGAAGATGACGTAGGCCAGTGACTCGGGAAGCAGCGACCCCGTGCGCTCGTCGTCCGTGACGGGCGAACTGTCGACGCCGGCCAGGTCGAGAGTGTCGACGTCGACTCGGACAGCCGTTTCCGGCAGGTCGACGCCCTGCGTGGACACTGTGAGCACGGCTGTCGGGCGAGCGGTGTCGAGGACGTGCTCGAGCCGCTCGACAGGATGATCGGGGTCGAGAGGTACGTACGCTCCCCCGGCTTCGGTGATCGCGTACAGGGCGACGACCAGGTCGATCGACCGGTGCATCGCGACGCCGACCAGCGAGTCTGGACCCACTCCACGAGCGATGAGAGCCCGTGCCAGGCGCGACGAACGTCGCTTCAGCTCCGCGTAGTCGATGCTCTCGCCGCGGAACTCGAGTGCCGCGGCGTCCGGAGTGCGGCGCACCTGTGCGTCGAACAGATCCGTGAGAGTGGTGTGCGGAACGTCGACGTCCGTCGCGTTGAACTCCGTGACCACCTGCTCGTATTCGTCGGGCAGGATGACGTCGAGTCCGGAGACGCGGGTACGCGCGCCACGGCCGATGAAGTTCTCGAAGAACGCCATGTAGCGGCGATGGTGCGCTACGAGCGTCGCCTCGTCGTACAGCGCCGGGTTGGCCTCGAAGTCGATGTTCAGGCTGTTGCCGCCACCGCTGTTGTAGACGTTGAAGGTGAGGTCTTCGATCGGCCCGCTCGAGAGCAGGTGCAACCGGCCCACCAGGTCTCCCAGACCCACGGTCCAGTCGAACAGCATGATGTTGACCATCGGCCCGAAGAATCCACGGTGCATCGTCGAGCTGCCGTGATCGCGTCGGATGTCCTCGTGGCGGTACTTCTGGTGGCGCAGTGCGCCGGTGATCTCGAGCGTCACCGACGACACCAGGTCGCCCAGGTTCGTCTCCGGTGTGATGTGGATGCGGATCGGGACGACGTTGGAGACCATGCCGCCCGAGCGGCGCAGCGCTGCGGTGGTGCGCACCGAGACCGGGAGGCTCAGGACCACGTCCCGGCGGCCGGTGATGCGATGCAGGTATGCCGCGAACGACGCTGCGACCACCGCGGCGGCGCTGGCTTCGAACCGCGCCTCCGCAGCGGTCAGCATCTCACCGACCTCGTCGCCGAGGAATCCGTTGATGCGGCGGCGAGAAGGCATGGCTGACGACGTCCGATCAGCGAGGCCGAAGGAGTCGGGCAGACCGGCGAGCTTGTCCTTCCAGAACTCCCGGTCCGTCTCGAAGCGCGTCGACGATCGGTACGTGCGCTCGGCTGCGTACAGCGCCGACAGGTCGCCCGCCTTGCTGTCGGGGGTGTCGACGCCGGCCGATTCGTTGGTGTAGAGCTCGGCCACGCGCTTCATGGCGGTCACGGCGCCGTAACCGTCGCCGGCGATGTGGTGCATGCGGGTGTACCAGAAGTAACGGTGATCCTCGACGCGGAACACCACGTTGACGGTCAGAGGATCGCGGTCCAGGTCGACGGGGTTCTTCATCTCGTCCTGCATCCACTGCAGGGCGGACGCGACGGGGTCGGCCTCGGCGCGGAAGTCGAGGCGGGTGGTCCTGACGGTCGCCGCGGGATCGATCACCTGATAGGGCTGGCCGTCGATCTCGACGAGCCTGATCTGACCGGACTGCAGCTCGGCGGCGGCGATCGCGCCGACCCTCTCGAGCAGGTCGATGTCGAAATCGCCCTGCACATCGACGTACTGCGCTACGGTCAGAGGAACTTCGGGCGCAAGCTTCTGCGCGAACCACAGGCTCGCCTGGGCCGGCGACAGCGGAAAAGGCTCCGATGCGGTCGAGATGTTGCGATGGTCGTCGGTGCGCTGGGCGTTGTCCGCGGACGTCATGGTAGCTCCCGTTAGCTCGTCGGTCCCGTACCGAGACGACGCACACCTACCACCGAACAAAAGCATGAACTAGCCGACGACGAGGCAGACGCATCTGCCGCTCGTAGCGTGTATGTGTGACTTCCGGTGTCCCCGACCGTGGTCGCACTCATGTCAGATCAAACTGTGTAGCTCTGTGCCGAGCCTTGTATGTGGCATTCGCTCAACCGCATCTTGTGGATGGGTGAGACTTACCAGTATCTCGCAAAAGGACCACAAAACGTTACAAGAATGGTGGTGACGAACCACCAAAGCGTCACGACGACTGCGCTGACCGCACAGTTCGGTGTCGACGGTTGATTACAGTGGCGCCGATCACGCCCGCAGCACCGAGCGCGACAAGTATCCACTCCGGAATCGGTCCGAGTCGGGTAGCCATTGTGGTCTCGGTGCGCAGGCCTACCGTGGACACCAGGTAGCTGGCGTCGAACAGCTCCGTCCGCGACGTCACGGACCCGTTCGGGGCGATGATCGCGCTGACCCCGCTGGTCGCGGCGACGATGACGGATCGGGAGTGCTCGACCGCGCGAACGCGGGACATGGCGAGCTGTTGGTAGGTCATCTCGGTGTCGCCGAAGGTCGCATTGTTCGTGGGGACCGCCAGGATCTGCGCGCCCGCGCGCACGGCCTCCGTCGGTGCTCGGTCGAAGGCCACCTCGTAACACGTCGCGACGCCGACGGCGAGGGCGATCTCGTCCCTCCCGGCACCTGCGGCCACGTGTACGACACCGTCACCGTCGCCGGGCACGAAGTTGCCGGCGGAGTCCGCATAGGAGGAGAAGAGTCGGAAGAAGCTGCGATACGGCAGGTATTCGCCGAAGGGCTGCACGATCTTCTTGTCGTGTCGTTCGCCCGGTCCGGCCGTCCCGTCCCATGCGATCACAGTGTTGGTCGACGTCCCGTCGGCGTTGGCGAGTACGGCGCCCACCAGGATCGGCGCGCCGATACGCACCGACGCGGCCGTGATGTCGGCGGCTGCCGTGCTGTCGCGGGTGGGGTCGACGTCGGATGCGTTCTCCGGCCAGATCACGACGTCGGGCTTCGGCGCGCGGCCGGCGTCGACGTCCTCCGCCAGTCTGACGGTTTCCTTCACGTGGTTCTCGAGCACCTGGCGCCGCTGCGCGTTGAAGTCGAGACCCAGACGCGGCACACTCCCTTGGATCGCGGCAATCGTGATGGTGCTGTCGCCGTCCTGCGGACCGGCGAGACCCGGGCGCAGGGCGAGTGCGACGACCGGACCGACCGCCGCCAGCACGACGAGTCCGAGGACCGCGAGAGTGCTGCGCGATCGCGCCGCCCTCCACGCCAGTGCCAGGCACATCCCGATCAGCGCCACCGCGGCACTGAGCAGAGGTGCCCCGCCGACGGATGCGAGCGGAAGAAGCACCGACTCGGACTGGCCGAAAGCCAATCGGCCCCAGGGGAACCCGCCGAACGGCACGGTGCTGCGCAACCACTCGACGGCGGAGAACACCGCGGTCAGCCACAGCGCCGCGAACGGCAGCCGGGACACCACGACTCCGGCCACCCCGAACAACCCCAGGAACAGTGACTCCGCGGTGGCGAGCGCGATCCACGGCAGTGGACCCACGTACACACCGATCCACGGAAGAAGTGGGAGGAAGAAGCCGAGTCCGAACGCGAGGCCGTAGAGGAAGCCACCCTTCTTGGACACATCCTTCTCGGTGAGCACGTACCCGATCAGGGCCAGCGCGACCGGGGCGAGGAACCACAGTGGGCGCGGCGGGAACGATGCGAACAGCAGGGCGCCCGCTCCTGCGGACAGCAGGAGCCGCGCGAGGGCGATCACGCTCGGAACACCGTGCTGCCGCGGTGGACCGTCTGCAGACACGTCGGATCCGGCGTGTCCGCATCGAGACGCGGAAGGGCGGGAACGCGTGAGCGCGGGTCGGTCGACCACCGCTGGACGGTGTCGCTGGGCGCGCTGACCACGAGCTCGCCCGCCTCCCACACCGCATAGCTGGCGGGTGCACCGGGCACCAATGTTCCGGCGAGCCCGTCCCGGACGCCGCCGGCACGCCACGCTCCACGCGTCGCGGCCGAGAACGCGGCACGTGGGGAGATGGCACTACCGGGTGTGCGATGAGACATGGCGGCGCGGACGCCGCGCCACGGCTCGAGCGGAGTGACCGGCGAATCGGATCCGATGGCCAGGGACACTCCCGCCGACGCCATCATCGCGAGCGGGTTGAGGGCGAGTGCGCGGTCGCGACCGAGTCGCGCGCTGTACAACCCGCTCTCGCCGCCCCAGTACGCGTCGAACACCGGCTGAACGCTGACGATGACGCCCCACGACGACAGCTTCGCGGCCTGCTCCTCGGTGACCATCTCGATGTGTTCGAGTCGGTGCCCTCGCGACGCCACCGCGGGCCCGCCGAGCTCGGCGACGACGCGACCGAAGGCCTCGACCACCGCATCGGTGGCTGCATCGCCGATGACGTGGAAGCCGGCCTGGATCTTCGCCTGCGTGCAGGCCGAGACGTGCGCCGCGATCGCGTCGACGTCCAGGTACGAGCGACCGCATCCCTCGTGATCCGCGTAGGGCTGATTCAGCCACGCGGTGTGCGAGCCGATCGATCCGTCGACGAAGAGATCGCCGCCCAGAGCGTGTGCTCCCGTCGCGGCGAGCAGATCCCGCGCGCCGTCGGCTGTCGTGACGGCCTCGCCCCAGTACCCGCGGACCTCGACGCCGTGCTCGAGGGCCAGCAGTTCCGCCATGTCGGTGCGACCGGAGATGTCCGGGCCCGCGCACTCGTGCACCGCGGCCACACCGTGAGCGGCCGCGTGATCGAGAGCCGCGATACGGGCCCGCTGACGACCGGCAGGACTCAGGAGTTCGAGTGCCGTGGTCCGCGCGGCATGGTGAGCCTCGGCGATCAACGGCAACTCCGGATCGGCCCCCACCACGTCGTCACCGGACGCACGCCGGAGCACGGTCGAGCACGCCGCGGAATGCGCATCGATGCGGGACAGGTAGATCGCTCGGCCGGGTGCCGCGTCGTCGAGTTCGCTGGTCGTCGGTGCCCGGCCTTCGGGCCAGGCCGACTCGTCCCAGTTCTGGCCCCAGACGAGGGCACCGGGCTCGCGGGCGGCGTACTCGGACACTGCTCGCAGGCAGTCGGCGAGGGAGCGGGTGTCCGTCAGGTCGAGGCCGATCAGCGCGAGTCCCGTTGCCGTGGTGTGGACGTGGGTGTCGACGAAGGCGGGGGTCACGAAGGCGCCGTCCAGGTCGACAACCTCGGCACCCGGGTGAAGAGCGAGGCCCGGACGGTCCTCCCCCACCCAGGCCACGACGCCGTCCGTGACGGCCATGGCTGTCGCATCGGGAGCGAACGGACTGTAGATGCGTCCGCCTACCAGCAGTTGCGTACTCACCGACGCCAGTGTGCCCGGTGCTCGCGCCGCGCTGTCCGGCCGGGTCAGCGTTCGTCGCGGCCGGTTGTGCCGTCGATCACCTGGAAGGTCTGGGGCGGTGTCCGCCGGGGGTCTTCCTGGACCACGTCACCGTCGATGACCACGTGACCCGCGGAGAATCCGCGAGGGCCGAAGGCTCCGGGTGGGAAGGCGCGACCGGAGGCGACTGCCGTCTCGACGCGCTTCGCGGCCGACCGGGCGATGATCGGACGCAGCGCGGCGCGGGTCAGCGGGATCATCAACAGCAGACCCAGCACGCTGGACACCAGACCGGGGATTGTCAGCAGCACCGACCCGAGCGCGACCAGTGCGCCGTCCGCGACGGCTCCACCGGGTGAGCGCCGACCCGCGTTGGCCGACCGGAGTTCCGAGAGCACCCTCCTGCCCTGGGAACGGATGCTGACCAGTCCGACGGCCGACAGCGCGATGACCGCGAACACGGTCCACAGGATGCCGACCGTCGAGGCCAGCCACACGAGGGCGCTGATCTCGACGACGAGGTAGAGGAAGAAGTAGAGCAGGGGCATCGTGGGAGTCCTTTCGGCGACTGGTCGAACCCGTCTTGCCTGTCCAACGGTCGAGGGCCTGCTTTTTCTCCCCGGCTCGGACTCGGTCCGATAACGGCTCAGGCGCCGGGCGTGACGAGGCCGAGCTCGTAGGCCAGTACCACTGCTTGCACACGGTCCCGCAGGCCCAGCTTGGTGAGCACGCGTCCGACGTGAGTCTTGACCGTGGCCTCGGACAGGAACAGGTGTGCCGCGATCTCGGCGTTGGAGTTCCCGGCCGCGATGAGCAAGAGGACCTCACGTTCGCGGTCGGTCAACGATTCGACCTCCGCAGACGTGCCCGCCGTGGTCCGCCGCTCTCCGTCGACCATCCGGGAGATCAAGCGTCGGGTGACGCGCGGCGACACCACGGCGTCGCCCGCGGCGACACTGCGGACGGCGGACACCAGATCCTCCGGCGGAGTGTCCTTGAGCAGGAATCCGCTGGCCCCGGCACGGAGCGCACCCAGGGCGTGCTCGTCGAGGTCGAAGGTCGTCATCACGATGACCCGCACACCGGGTTGCGACGCGATGATGCGCTCCGTCGCCGACACTCCGTCGATGCCGGGCATCCGGACGTCCATCAGGACCACGTCGGGGCGGAGCCGAGCCGCGGCGGCGATCGCCGAGGCACCGTCCGCAGCCTCCCCCACCACGTCGATGTCGGTCTGGGCGCCGAGAACCATCGACAAGCCCATGCGCATCAGTTCCTGATCGTCGACGAGGAGCACCGAGATGGACACGGGTGACAACCTAACGGTCGAAGGCCACCTGATCGACCGGAAGTGTCGCGGCGACGCGCCACCGCCCGTCGGGCAACGGGCCGGCGCGGAGCTCACCACCGAGGACGGCGACCCGCTCGCGCATGCCGATCACGCCGAACCCGGAGCTTTCGTGGATGTCGCGGACCGGGGAGTCGCCCTCGGACGAGTTGACGACCGACACGGTCACCGCGCCCGGTTCACGCCGCACGGCCACCGCTGCGCGCGGTCGTTCTCCGCCGTGCCGCAGAACGTTGGTCAGGGACTCCTGCACCAGCCGATGTACGCCGAGCGAGACCGCGGGTGGGAGGTCGTCGAGTTCCCCCGTCTGTTCGATGGACACGCGCAACCCGGCGGCGCGCATCATCTCCACGATCTTCGCCAGCGCCGCGGTGCCGTACTCGGGATGCGACTCGGAACTGTCGTCGGTGCGCAGCAGCGACACCGTCCGACGGAGTTCCGTCAGCGCGGTGCGCCCGGTGGCGGAGATGTTCGCGAGCGCGGCCTCGGCACGGTCCGGGTCGGACCGCAGCGCGTACGACGCTCCGTCCGCCTGCACGATCATGACGCTCACCGCATGCGCGACGACGTCGTGCAGTTCGCGGGCGATACGGGTGCGCTCAGCGGAGACCGCGTCGACTGCTCGTCGATCGCGGTCCGACTCCGCGACCGCGAGTCGCGCCCGAACCTCCATGACGTAGGCGCGGCGAGTCCCGAGGAACTCCGCCGTGATGTAGGCCAGGGCGTAGAGCAGAACGAAGAAGATCGTGGAGGTCCAGTCGGACCCGAGCACGAGTCGCACGACGACGATGTCGGCCGCGAGGCCCATCGCGAAGAGCAGGGTCGTGCGCCGGTCGGTGTACACGGCCAGCGTGTAGAGCATAACCACGAAGCCGAGCTGCCCGGGCGGGAGCGTGCGTGGTTCCTCCGATGCCCACACCATCAGTGTCGCGACCTGGCCGAGTGCGAGCGCAGTCCAGGCGGCGGCCACCGGGTAGCGGCGGCGCCAGGCGATCGGCGTGGACACGGCGACCGCCATCGCCACGTAGACGAGCGGTTGTCGCACGGCTGCGACGGCCGTCAGTTCGATGAGGAAGAGTGACACCGCCAGCGCACAGTCGACCGCGAACGGACGGTCGCGGAGCCACTCACTGAATCGGCGCATCGTGGGTGAATCGTAGTCCCGCAGTCGTGATGGAATGGCCGCATGGGTGTCGGTGATTGGTCGTTGTTGCTGGTCGCCGCACTCGCCGCGGGATGGGTGGACGCTGTGGTCGGTGGCGGCGGCCTGATCCTGCTTCCCGCGCTGTTGTTGGTCACGCCCGCGGCCACGACGCAGCAGACGGTGCTGGCCACCAACAAGTTGGCGTCGGTCGCAGGGACCACCGCAGCGGTGGTGACGTTCTCGCGCAGGGTCCCGATGAACTGGCGACTCCTCGCCCCGGCCGGCGTCGTGGCGGCGGTGGGGTCCGCCTTCGGCGCTGCGACGGTCAGCCTCATCGACAAGGACCTCTTCATCCCGATCGTGCTGGTGGTGCTCATCGGCGTCGCAGTGCTCGTGACGGTGCGCCCCACGGTCGGGGTAGTGGTCGGCGATCCGCCGACTCGGCGCAGGATCGCGATCGTGGTGGTCACTGCTGCTGTGGCCATCGGCTTCTACGACGGAATCCTGGGCCCGGGTACGGGCACCTTCCTGATCATCACCTTCGCGACGCTGCTGGGCACCGAGTTCGTGCGCAGCGCGGCGATGGCCAAGGTTCTCAATCTCGGTTCCAACATCGGCGCCCTGCTGTACTTCTCCGCGACCGACGACGTGTTGTGGCTCCTCGGTCTGGCCATGGCGGTGGCGAACGTGGCCGGTTCCCTCGTCGGATCGCGCATGGCCATCTCCCGCGGCGCCGGGTTCGTGCGGGTGGTTCTTCTGGTGGTCGTCTTCGCGCTCGTCATCCGACTGGGGTGGCAACAGTTCGGCTAGCGTGACGCAGGTGAGAGATGTCGACAGCGATTTCGTCGCCCTACCGCTTCACGCGCTCGCGGACGCGGCACTGACCGCGGCCCGTGCCGCCGGTGCCACGCACGCCGACCTGCGGGTGCATCGGCTCCGGACACAGTCGTTGAGTCTGCGCGACGGTGCCGTCCAGTCCAGTGTCGAGGGCACGACCCTCGGCATGGCTGTGCGCGTCGTCGTCGACGGCACCTGGGGCTTCGCGTCGGGTGTCGTGCTGACGGTCGACGAGGCGGTGGCCGTGACATCGCGGTCGGTGCGGGTGGCGCAGGCACTGCGTGATCTCAACCGTGAGCGCGTCGTTCTGGCGGCCGAGCCGGTGTACGAGAACGCGACATGGGTGTCCGACTACGCCATCGATCCCTTCGATGTCTCGACCTCGGACAAGGTGGGCCTGCTGAGCGAGTACTCCGGTCGGCTGCTGGCCTCCGACGGTGTCGACCACGTGAGTGCGTCCGTCCTGCAGGTCAAGGAGCAGACGTTCTACGCCGACCTCGCCGGGTCCCGCATCACGCAACAACGGGTACGTCTCCACCCGCAGATCGAGGCCGTGACCGTCGATTCGGCGACCGGTGGCTTCGACTCCATGCGCACTCTCGCACCGCCTGTCGGGCGGGGATGGGAGTACCTCACCTCGGCCGGTACGGGCGGCGACGGACTGTGGGACTGGGACGACGAACTGGCCCGGATACCCGAGTGGCTCGCGGAGAAGTCGAAAGCTCCCAGCGTCGAGGCCGGGCTCACGGATCTGGTCATCGACCCGACCAATCTGTGGCTCACCATCCACGAGTCCATCGGCCATGCCACGGAGTACGACCGAGCCATCGGCTATGAAGCCGCCTATGCGGGAACCTCTTTCGCGACGCCGGATCAACTGGGGACCCTGCGCTACGGCAGCCCGATCATGCACGTGACTGCCGACCGGACAGAACGCCACGGCCTGTCGAGCACGGGATGGGACGACGACGGTGTCGCGGCGCAGTCGTGGGACCTCGTCGACAAGGGTGTGCTGGTCGGGTACCAGTTGGACCGAGTGTTCGCCCCACGGTTGGGTCTCGAGCGGTCCAACGGCTGCGCCTACGCGGACAGCGCGCACCACGTGCCGATCCAGCGGATGGCGAACGTGTCGCTGCAACCCGATCCGGAGGTCGATCGCAGCGTCGACGACCTGATCGCGGACGTCGAGCACGGCATCTACGTGGTCGGCGACAAATCGTGGTCGATCGACATGCAGCGCTACAACTTCCAGTTCACGGCGCAGAGATTCTTCCGCATCGAGAACGGCGCTCTGGCCGGTCAGGTACGCGACATGGCGTACCAGGCCACGACGACGGACTTCTGGGGCTCGATGGACGCGGTCGGCGGTCCGTCGACCTGGCGGCTGGGCGGGGCGTTCAACTGCGGAAAGGCTCAACCCGGTCAGGTCGCTGCGGTGTCGCACGGGTGCCCGGCGGCACTCTTCCGCTCGGTCAACGTCCTGAATACGCGATCGGAGGCAGGACAGTGAGCGCGAACATCGTCCTCGGCGGCCACGACCTGGTCGAACGCGCACTGTCGTACGCCACGGTGTCCGACACCGTCGTCATCGTCGCCGACACGTCGGAAGCATCGTTGCGGTGGGCAGGTAATTCTATGACCACCAACGGTGTCGGCGACTCCCGCTCCTGGATAGTCGTGTCGATCGTCCGCGACGGCGACACTGCCCGGGTGGGCACCGTGTCGTCGACGAGCATGGATCCGGACGATGTCGCCGGTGTCGTCCGTGCCGCCGAGGACGCAGCGCGCGCCGCTCAGCCGGCCACCGACACGATGCCTCTGATCACGGCCGACGACGTGGATGCCGGCTGGGGCGACGTCACGGCACGGACCGGCATCGAGGTGTTCGATTCTGTCGTTCCGGGACTTGCGCAGGGCTTCGACGGAGCCGACGCGCTGTACGGGTTCGCGCACCACACCGTTCGCACCATCTGGTTGGGGACCTCCGCCGGTGTACGCCGCCGCCACGTCGAGCCCACCGGATCATTGGAGATCAACGGTAAGCGGGGCGGGCTCGCACACGGATCCAGCGCCTGGGTCGGCACCGGCACACGGGACTTCGTCGATATCGACATGGATGCGGCGCTGGCGGAACTCTCTCGCCGGCTCGACTTGTCCGCTCGCCGAGTCGAATTGCCTGCCGGACGGTACGAGACCCTGCTCCCACCGTCCGCGGTGGCCGATCTGATGATCGACCTGATGTGGACGATGGAAGGCCGCGGGGCTCACGAAGGGCGAACGGCTCTGTCGGCCCCCGGCGGCACGCGTATCGGCGAGCAGTTGGGGACGCTGGGTCTGACCATGTACTCCGACCCGGCCGAGCCCGGCCTCGAGTACGCACCGTTCGTCGTGACGGGCTCGTCGAGCGACTCCGTATCGGTGTTCGACAACGGCATGAGCGCCGACCGTGTCGACTGGCTCCGGGACGGCGCCATCACCTCGTTGACGTATCCGCGTTCCGCGGCGGTCGAGTTCGGTACCGCTGCAACAGCTCCGGGCGACAACCTGATCATGACAGGCGGCTCGGGTGGTTCCATCGACGACATGGTCGCGCGCACCGAGCGAGGTCTGCTGCTGACCACCCTCTGGTACATCCGCGAGGTCGACCCCACGACGTTGTTGCTCACCGGTCTGACCCGTGACGGCGTGTACCTCGTGGAGGACGGTGCAGTGACCGCTGCTGTCAACAACTTCCGCTTCAACGAGAGCCCGCTGGACCTGCTGCGGCGCGCCACGGAGGCGGGCACGACGGTGCCCACCCTGCCGCGTGAGTGGTCGGACTGGTTCACCCGCGCGGCGATGCCTCCGTTGCGGGTCCCGGACTTCCACATGTCCTCCGTCAGTGAGGCTCAGTAGTCCGCTCATTCGCCGGGTGCGGTGAGGTAGTCGTTGCCGTGTGAGTCGCGGATGTGGACGATGCCGTCGCGGAGCATGCGGTAATCCTACTGTCTGCGGGTTTTCAGTCCGTGGTGTCGGCGGCACAGGGGTTCGAGGTTGCCGGTGACGGTCCAGCCGCCCTTCTGTGGGTCGGTGTGGTCGAACGGGACGACGTGGTCGAGGTCGCAGTCCTCGCTCGGTACGGCGCATCCCGGATGGACGCACGTCGGATACAGCGCTGTCACCACCGCCGCGACTGCCTCCGACGGCCGGTAGACCAGTGCCCCGTCCGGGGGCACGACGAAGCCCCCGTGGCCGTCGGGGTTGTCGACGGCACGGTCGAGTGCTGATGGTGGGAGCGTGCGGAGGTACTCGACCTGCTCCCTCACCTTCCTGGCATTCGTGCTTCCCAGTTTCCCCGTAGTCGGGGTCCAGCCCGGCGGCATGCGGCGGGTGCGGCGAACTTCCCTGCCGTCGACCGGAACCGGTGGATCGGGCTCCGGGTCGGGTGGGTGGTGTTCGCTGTCGCGCGCGGCGGTGATGAGTGCTTGCCATGTCGCATCCTCGGCGATGCGACGAGCCACATCGGCCGGGACCGGTCCCCAGCCGACGAGGTGACCGGGTTCCCCCGCCAACCCTGCTGCGGTGGCAGCATCGAGAACGATCACGGCACGGTTGGCGGGTGCGCCCGATACAACTCCCGTCAGGAGAGCGTGCGCGGCGTCGAACAACCGCGCCGGCAGCGAACTCGGATCGGTCACCCCCCGCGCAGCAGCAGCAGCGATGTTCCGCCACATCGCCGCGACCTTCTCCGCCGGACCGCGGATTATCAGCTCCGCCTGACCGCGCGGGAGTTTCCGCACGGTCGCGGCACGCTCCAGCGCCGCACGCTCCCGGACGATCCGGTGCCACTCGGCGTCGAAGTCGGCGAGGATCCGGTCGATCGCCGCCGCCACCGCGCCCGGGGTGCACCGGGATGCGGCAGCAATCACCCGCTGCAGTAATGCTTCGGTGGCGTTCGGGACACCGGCCAATGACCGGCACACGGTGCGGAACGCTGCGTACGCCAACCGGCCCGCATCGAACGCCTCCTGCACCGCCGGGCGGGCGGTACGAATCAAGTACAGCCACTCGGTGACCGTGCCGGTGGACACCGACAATGCCGATGCGACCTCGGCGACAGCGCACGCTTCGGCGGCATCGGCGTCGAACACCGCACCCGGACCGAGCACCGCGGGACGCCGCGACTCAGAGTGAA
The DNA here is from genome assembly GCF_979256035.1 of Rhodococcus sp. AC861. Taxonomy (NCBI): domain Bacteria; kingdom Bacillati; phylum Actinomycetota; class Actinomycetes; order Mycobacteriales; family Nocardiaceae; genus Rhodococcus; species Rhodococcus sp. AC861. The sequence goes on along the minus strand of NZ_CEEDMW010000003.1, from coordinate 698,987 downwards.
CGTAGGAGCACGACGCGGCGACGGTACGAGCGAACGAGGCCTGGGCGTCGACCTTCGCCGACACCAACACATCGACGGAAACTGTTGCGTCGTACACGAATTCACCCCCCGGTGATGCCCGATCAGACCGCCCCCCGACGACCTGACCACACACTAACCCAACCCACCGACAGAAACTCGAACGCTGTTCGAACCGGGGCGCAGCTTCTCGCGGACGTTCCACGTTCCCGCTGATGCTGCAACTCCTCCGGGAACATGGAGTGTCAGCGGTAGCCGGCAGATGTTCGGTGAGGTCTACTCGACACCGGCTGCGGGTGTCAGGCGACGCGGAGCGCCAGACCGACAGTGCTGTTCTTGCCCTTGAACAGGGAGCTCATCGTGACGGCGATGCGTCCGGTGATGCCGTACTTCTGTATCACCACGTCGCGTGTGCGGGCGGTACCCGCGTCGTCGAGAACCTCGGCGACAGCCTCCATAGCCGGGCCGACATTCTTTCCACTGCGATCGCAGGTGGCCACCGTGACGCGGGGAGTGTTGCGGATCCGCTTTACCTTCCACGACTCCCGCTGAGTCCACATGAGAAGCCGATCCCCGTCGAGGGCCGCCCAGATCGGTGTCGGCTTGGGGGTGCCGTCCTTGGTGAACGTGGTCAGAAGAACGTACTTGGCGGTGCCGACATCACCGAAGGGATTGGTCATGCCCGCCAGCCTAAGCCGTCACTCGCCCTCGAGCTCGCCTTCCGTCTCGAGGTACACCGATCGGAGCTCCGCCAACAGCGCCGGATCAGGCTCTGCCCACATCCCGCGCTCCACCGCCTCGAGGAGACGCTCCGAAATGCCGTGCAGCGCCCAGGGATTGGACGTGGACATGAACTTACGGTTGGTCTCGTCGAGGACGTATTCCTGCGTGAGCTTCTCGTACATCCAGTCCTGGACGACGCCGGTGGTGGCGTCGTACCCGAACAGGTAGTCGACCGTTGCCGCCATCTCGAACGCGCCCTTGTAGCCGTGGCGACGCATCGCGTCCATCCACCGTGGGTTGACGACGCGAGCGCGGAACACCCTCGAGGTCTCTTCGTGCAGCGTTCGGGTGCGCACGGACTCGGGCCGAGTGCTGTCGCCGATGTACGCCTCCGGTGCGGTGCCGGTGAGAGCACGCACGGTTGCGACCATGCCGCCGTGATACTGGAAGTAGTCGTCCGAATCGGCGATGTCGTGTTCGCGGGTATCGGTGTTCTTCGCCGCCACCGCAATCCGGCGGTACGAGGACCGCATGTCGTCGGACGCCGGCACACCGTTGAGCCCACGGCCGTACGCGAAGCCGCCCCAGGTCGTGTAGACCTGCGCCAGATCTTCGTCGCTGCGCCAGCTCTTGCTGTCGATCAACTGCAGCAATCCGGCGCCGTAGGTACCGGGCTTCGAGCCGAAGATACGGGTGGTGGCGCGGCGGTCGTCGCCGTGCTCCGCGAGATCTGCCTGTGCGTGCGCACGCACGTAGTTCTGCTCGTCGGTCTCGTCCAGGCCCGCGACCATGCGCACCGCGTCGTCCATCATGGCCAGCACGTGGGGGAACGCGTCCCGGAAGAATCCGCTGATCCGCACAGTGACGTCGATGCGGGGACGCCCGAGCTCGTCCAGAGGGATCGGCTCGAGGTGGGTGACGCGTCGTGACGCTTCGTCCCATACCGGCAGGACTCCGAGCAGGGCGAACACCTCGGCGATGTCGTCGCCGGAGGTGCGCATCGCGCTGGTTCCCCAGACCGAGAGACCGACGGATCGGGGGTACTCGTCGTGATCGGCCAGGTAGCGGGCCACCAACGACTCGGCCATCGCCTGGCCGGTCTCCCACGCTAGCCGCGACGGCACGGCCTTCGGGTCGACGGAGTAGAAGTTGCGCCCGGTGGGCAGCACGTTGATGAGGCCACGCAGCGGTGATCCGCTGGGGCCGGCCGGAATGAAGCCACCGTTCAGAGCATGGAGAACGCGCTGCACTTCCTGGTCGGTGCCGCGCAGTCGCGGCACAACCTCGGTGGCAGCGAACCGGAGGATGTCCCCCACCGTGTCGGGCAGTCCGTGAGTGATCTCGTCGACGGCATCGACAGACCAGTCGGCGCGATGCAGCGCCGCGACCAGACCTCGAGCCTGTTCCTCGACGGCGTCCACGGACGTGCGGGCCTCGTCGCCGTCCTCGCTGAGTCCCAACGCTTCACGAAGACCCGGAACGGTGCGTTCGCCGCCCCACATCTGCCGGGCTCGCAACATGGCGAGGACCAGATCGACTTCGGCCTCACCGCGCGGTGACTCCCCCAGGATGTGCAGGCCGTCACGGATCTGGACGTCCTTGATCTCGCACAGCCATCCGTCGACATGCAGAAGCATGTCGTCGAACACCTCTTCGTCCGGACGTTCTTCGAGCCCCAGATCCTTGTGCATCTGCGCCGCCGTCATCAGCGTCCAGATCTGCTGACGGATCGCCGGCAGCTTCGCCGGGTCGAGGGTCGAGATGTTGGAGTGCTCGTCCAGCAACTGCTCGAGGCGGGTGATGTCGCCGTAGCTCTCGGCCCTCGCCATCGGAGGAATCAGATGGTCGACGAGAGTCGCGTGCGCGCGCCGCTTGGCCTGCGTCCCCTCCCCCGGATCGTTGACCAGGAACGGGTAGATGAGCGGCAGATCGCCCAGCGCAGCATCCGTGCCGCACGAGGCGGACATGCCGAGAGTCTTGCCGGGCAACCATTCGAGGTTGCCGTGCTTGCCCAGGTGCACGACGGCGTCGGCGGCGAACCCACCGTCCTCCTCGGGGGCGGCGAGCCAGCGGTAGGCGGCGAGATAGTGATGGCTGGGCGGCAGGTCCGGGTCGTGGTAGATCGCCACCGGGTTCTCACCGAACCCGCGTGGGGGCTGCACCATCAGCACGACGTTCTCGAATCGCAGAGCAGCGATGACGATTTCGCCCTCGGGGTCGGCCGAGCGGTCGACGTACAGCTCGCCGGGAGCCTCACCCCAGTGCTCGGTCACCCCGGACCGGAGATCCTCCGGCAGCGTGTCGAACCACCGGCGGTAGCGCGCAGCCGAAATGCGGATCGGGTTGCCTTCGAGTTGTTCGGCGGTGAGCCAGTCCGCATCCTGACCACCCGCGGCGATGAGCGCGTGGATCAGGGCGTCGCCGTCCTGTGCCGCCAGGCCCGGAACCGCGTCGTCACCGTCGACGGGGCCGATGTCGTACCCGTGCTCGCGCATCTGTGTCAGCAGCCTGATCGCCGATGCCGGCGTGTCCAGGCCGACGGCGTTGCCGATGCGCGCGTGCTTGGTGGGGTATGCCGACAGCATCAGCGCAATGCGCTTGTCGGCTGCGGGAATTCGGCGCAGTCGAGCGTGCCGGACCGCGATGCCGGCGACACGCGCACAGCGCTCGTGGTCGGGCACGTACGTGCTGAGGCCGTCGGCGTCGATCTCCTTGAACGAGAACGGCACCGTGATGATGCGACCGTCGAACTCGGGCACCGCGACCTGGGTCGCGACATCCAGGGGTGACATCCCGTCGTCGTTCGACTCCCACGTCGACCGGGAGCTGGTGAGGCACAGGCCCTGAAGGATCGGCACGTCGAGCGCAGCCAGTTCCGCGACGTCCCATGCCTCGTCGTCACCGCCGGCGCCCACGTTGGCCGGACGGGTGCCACCGGCCGCGAGAACGGTCACGATCATGGAGTCGGCCTCGCGCAGTGCCTCGAGCAGTTCCGGCTCCGCGCTGCGCAACGACGCACAGTAGATCGGGAGTGCGCGGGCGCCCTTCGCCTCGATGGCCTCGCAGAGCGCGTGGATGTAGTCGACATTGCCCGCGAGATGCTGGGCCCGGTAGTACAGGACGGCGATCGTGGGCTCGGACGACCCCGTGCTCGCACGGGTGTGGAGCACACCCCAGGTGGGGAGATGGGCGGGCGGCTCGAATCCGTGACCGGTGAGCAGAACGGTGTCCGACAGGAACCACGACAGCTCGCGGAGGTTGTCCGCGCCACCCTCGGCCAGGTACTGGTGCGCCTGCGCTGCCACATTGGCGGGCACCGTCGACAGTTCCATCAACTCGGCGTCGGGGGCCTGCTCGCCGCCGAGCATGACCACGGGTACCGGACCGCCGAGTACGGCGTCGATACCGCTCTCCCACATCCGACGCCCACCGAGGATGCGCACGATCACCAGGTCGACGCCGTCCATCAGCGTCGGCAGGTCGGCGTCGACGAGGATGCGGGACGGGTTGGCCCAGCGGTACTCGGCGCCGGACGCACGCGCGCTCAGCAGGTCGGTGTCGGATGTCGAGAGCAGCAGAATCACGGTGGTGGAGCCTTCCCTGGGGTTTTCGCGCCCCGTCGGCGTCAGTGTGCACCCCAGGTCTGACTTCTCCAGGAATGCTGGAGTCACAGTGGCGCGACCGCGCCGGAGTCTCACCGGCTTCCGGGGTGCTTCGCAGTGATCGTACGTCGTAGCCTGGACTGCATGAGTGATGTCGGGGACAGGAGCAGGCGGGACGCCTGCCCCGGGGCTCTCCAGCTGCACGAGGCGAAGGACGGTCTGCTGGCGCGGGTGCGTCTGCCCGGCGGTGTGCTCACCCCCGGGCAGATGGGCGTGCTCGCGGCGGCGTCGACGGACCTGTCCGACGGCGAACTGGTGCTCACCTCCCGGGGCAACATCCAGCTCCGCGCGGTACGCGATCCCGACGACCTGGCCGACCGTCTGGCGGCCGCGGGCCTGCTGCCGTCGGAGACCCACGAGCGGGTGCGCAACATCCTGGCCTCACCGTTGTCGGGTCGGCTCGGCGGAACGGCCGACGTCCGCGGTCTCGTGTCGTCGCTGGACACCTCGCTCACGAGTGACCCCGAGCTGGCGGAACTGCCGGGCCGGGTGCTGTTCTCCCTCGACGACGGTCGCGGCGACGTGACGGGTTTCGGTGCCGACATCGGTGTCCACGCCGTCGGCGAAGATTCCTTCGCCCTCATCCTCGCGGGCGCCGACAGCGGCGTCCGGGTGCGGTGTGCGGACGCGGTCGCGGTGATGCTCGATGCAGCGCGCGGATTCCGCCGCGAGCGGCTGGGGCACTGGCGCATCGCGGAGATGCCGAACGGCGTGGAGGCCGTGCTCGGTCACATCGATCACGCTGTCGGCGACGACCCGCGGGTCGCCGTCGAGACTGCGGTCGAGCCGCCGATCGGGTGGTTCGTGCAGGACGACGCCACCGTCGCGCTCGGCGCCGCCCTCGCTCACGGTGTGCTGCCGGCCCGCACCGCACTCTTCCTCGCGGCCGTCGAGAAGCCCATCCACGTCACGCCGTGGCGCGGAATCGTGCTCGTCGATCTCGACGAGGGCGTCGCCGAGCAGGTCGTGCGCGTGCTGGCCCCGATGGGTCTGATCTTCGACGCGGAATCGCCGTGGGTCCGGGCGAGCTCGTGCGTCGGCTCTCCCGGCTGCGCGAAGTCGCACTCCGACGTGCGCGCCGATCTCGACGCCGCCGTGCAGAACGGCGAGGTGGGAGACGGCCGGGAGCATTGGGTGGGGTGCGAGCGCCGGTGCGGCCGACCCCGCGGCGAGGTCACCGACGTGTTTGCGACCGACGAGGGGTACGAGCGAGTCCCACCGTCGTGACCCCTATCGTGGAGCCATGCACGACTACATTCGCGACGGCGACGAGATCTACCGGCGCTCCTTCGCGACCATCCGAGCAGAAGCCGACCTGTCGGCGTTCTCCGACGATGTGGCGCAGGTCGTCGTGCGCATGATCCACGCGTGCGGAGAAGTGAATCTGGCGCAGTCCATCGCGTCGACCGCCGATGTCGTAGCGAAGGGCCGTGCCGCTCTTCGTGCGGGCGCCCCCATCCTCTGCGACGCCACCATGGTCGCGTCGGGCATCACGCGCCGACGGCTCCCGGCGGACAACGAGGTCATCTGCACCCTGAACGCACCCGATGTTCCCGAGATGGCACGTGACCGTGGCACCACCCGTACTGCCGCCGCCGTCGACCTGTGGGTCGATCACCTCGATGGCGCCGTCGTCGCCATCGGGAACGCGCCCACAGCGCTCTTCCGACTCATGGAACTGATCAAGGACGGAGCGCCGCGTCCGTCCGCGATTCTCGGTGGCCCGGTCGGATTCATCGGCGCCGCAGAGTCGAAGGACGATCTGGTGGCGTCGGGTCTGGGACTCGATCACCTGCTGGTCCTCGGTCGTCGAGGCGGCAGTGCCATCGCGGCTGCTGCTGTCAATGCGATTGCGACGGAGAAGGAATGACCGGAAAGCTCTGGGGCGTCGGTATCGGTCCCGGTGACCCCGAACTGGTCACGGTCAAAGCCGCCCGGGTCATTTCCGACGCCGATGTCGTCGCGTTCCACAGCGCCCGCCACGGCAAGAGCATCTCGCGGCGTACCGCTGAGCCGTACCTGCGCGAGGGGCAGATCGAGGAGCACCTCGTCTACCCCGTGACCACCGAGGGCACCGACCACCCCGGCGGGTACGACGGAGCGCTCGCGGACTTCTACGTCGAGGCCTCCGAACGTCTGGCGGCTCACCTCGAGGCGGGCCGCTCGGTGGCTCTGTTGGCAGCCGGCGACCCCATGTTCTACAGCTCGTACCAGCACATGCACGTCCGGTTGGCGCACCGATTCGAGACCGAGGTCATTCCTGGCGTGACGTCGGTGAGCGCCGCATCCGCCGCCGTGGGTGAGCCGCTGGTCGAGGGCGAGGAAGTCCTCACCATCCTTCCCGGCACGCTTCCGCAGGCCGAGCTCACCAGGCGACTGCGGGACACCGACTCGGCGGCGATCCTGAAACTGGGTCGTACGTATCCCGCTGTGCGCGAAGCACTTCGCGACAGCGGGAAGCTTGCCGAGGCCTGGTACGTCGAGCGCGCGAGCACCGTCGGCGAGCGGGTGCTCGCCGCCGAGGACGCCACCGATGTTCCCTACTTCTCCATCGCCGTCGTCTCGAGTCCGTCGTACGTCGTCCGCGACCCGGCACCGTCGGGTGAGGTCGTCGTCGTCGGACTCGGCCCGGGCGCCGACGCATGGACCACGCCGGAGGTGCGCGAGGAGTTGGCGCACGCCACCGATCTGGTCGGCTACACGACGTACATCGACCGCGTTCCGACGCGTCCCGGACAGCGTCGGCACGCCAGCGACAACAAGGTGGAGTCCGAGCGTGCCGAGATGGCGCTGGATCTGGCATCGCGCGGCTCACGTGTCGTGGTGGTCTCCTCGGGAGATCCGGGAGTCTTCGCGATGGCGTCGGCCGTCCTCGAAGTCGCAGCTCAGGAGCGCTGGCGCTCGGTCCCGGTGCGCGTGTGCCCCGGTGTCACCGCCGCCAACGCCGTCGCCAGCCGGGTGGGTGCTCCCCTGGGCCACGACTACGCCGTCATCTCACTCTCCGACCGCCTGAAGCCGTGGGACGTCGTCGAGCGGCGCATTCGCGCAGTGGCGGCCGCCGACATGGCCTTCGCCGTCTACAACCCGGCGTCGCGGACCCGGACCTGGCAGGTCGAGGCTCTCAAGACGATGGTGCTCGAGCACCGCGGACCCGACACCCCCGTCGTGATCGGTCGCGACGTCTCAGGGCCCGAGGAGTCGGTCACCGTCGTGCGTCTCGGCGATCTCGACGCGTCGAGCATCGACATGCGGTGCCTTCTCATCGTCGGTGCGTCGACCACCACGGTCGATCACACTCCCGACGGTCCTCGGGTGTTCACCTCACGGCGTTACGGGAGCGACCTGACCGTCACGTCCACTGCCGGCGTCGCGGCGCGTCCGTAGCCAGGTGGCGCACGCGTCGACCGTCGACACGACGTCGACGCCCTCGGGCACCGGGGGACGATCCACCATGATCACCGGAATTCCGCGCTCGCGAGCGGCTTGAAGCTTGGCGGAGGTCAGCTTTCCGCCGCTGTTCTTGCTGACCAGAGCCTCGATGCGGTGTTCGTCGAGCAGTTCGCTCTCGCCCGCCAGATCGAACGGACCGCGTGCCTCGAGGATGCTCGAATGCTCCGGCACCTCGCCCTCGGGTGCGTCGATGCACCGCACGATGAAGTGCTGGTCCGTCAGATGTGCGAAGTAGTGCACGCCCTGGCGTCCGATGGTCAGCAGGATCCGGGTGAGGGCGGGCCGCTCCGTGAGGGCATCCGCAGCGGCTTCCATGGAGGGAACCGTGATCCACGAATCCTCGGCCAACGGCCGCCACGGCGCCCGGTGCAGCACCACGAGAGGAAGTCCCGCGTTCGCGCACGCCTGCACGGCGTGCTCCGTCATCGTCACCGAGTACGGATGAGTCGCATCGACGACGTGCGTGATCTCGTTCTCGGTCAACCAGGTGGTCAGTCCGTCGACGCCGCCGAAGCCGCCGACACGTACCTCGCCGACAGGGAGGACGGGATCGGCGACGCGGCCCGCCAGCGATGACGTCACGGTCGTTCCGTGTACTCCGTCGAGCCGCGCGGCCAGTTGACGTGCTTCGGATGTGCCACCGAGAACCAGAACATGCATTCGGGCGACCTTACCGGCAGCGACGACCCTAGTGATCCAGCCGCCGGCGGGCAGCCGAGTACAGGAAGCTGTCCGGGAAGCCTTCCGCGGAGAGGACTCGCCCGACGACGACGACAGCCGTCTTCACGATTCCGGCGGCTACCGTCGCGTCGGCGATGTCGGCCAGGGTGCCGCGCACGATGACCTCGTCGGCTCGGCTCGCGAACGCGACTACCGCTGCGGGACAGTCGGTTCCGTAGTGAGGGCTCAACTGCTCGACGATGGTGTGGATCTGCCGAGCGCCCAGGTGGATCACCAACGTTGCCCCGCTCTGCGCCAGGGTGGGGAGGTCCTCACCGTCGGGCATGGCCGTCGACAGGGTGGAAATGCGTGTCAGGACGACACTCTGTGAGATCCCGGGCACCGTGAGTTCTCGCCCGAGCGCGGCAGCCGCGGCGGCGAAGGCCGGGACACCGGGAACGATCTCGTAGTCGACTCCGGCGGCGTCGAGCCTCCGGGCCTGCTCGGCCACCGCGCTGTACAACGACGGATCACCCGAGTGGACGCGCGCGACATCGAGTCCCGCGCGAGTGGCGGTGATCAACTCGTCGACGATGGCATCGAGGGTCATCCGGGCGGTGTCGACGACGCGCGCATCGGGTGGGCACGTGTCCAGCAGTTCGCGAGGCACCAGCGAGCCGGCGTACAGGCACACGGGGCTGGTCGCGATGATGCGAGCGGCCCGCACGGTGACGAGATCGGCAGCGCCGGGTCCCGCGCCGACGAATCTGACTGTCACGCTGTCTCCTTCTCGTTCTTCACGACGCTCCACTGCGTCACCGGCATCTGCGGACGCCACCCGGTGAATCCGCCGAGCGGTTCGCCGCGGTGCACCTGCAGTCGTCGCAGCAGACCACCGTGCCGCTGATACCACTGCAAGAGAAGCGATTCCGACTCGGCGGTGACGGCATTCGCGACGAGCCTGCCACCGTGCCCCAGCGCGTCCCAGCACGCGTTCAGCATTTCCGGTTGTGTGACGCCGCCGCCGACGAAGACGGCGTCGGGCCGTGGGGCGTCGGCGAAACTGTCGGGTGCGGGTCCGCGCACGGTCAGTGCCGGCACGCCGAGCGCGACAGCATTGGTGCGGATGGTCTCGGAGCGACTCTCCACCCGCTCGAAGGCGTCGGCCCGGCAACTCGGATGCGTCCGCATCCACTCGATCGCGATGCTTCCCGATCCCCCGCCCACATCCCACAAGCGCTCCCCCGGCGCGGGGGCGAGGGCACTGATCGTCAGAGCACGTACCTCGCTCTTGGTCAGCTGACCGTCGCCGATGTAGGCAGCGTCGCTCAATCCGGCGACACGGGTCAGGCGTGGACCGGCGTGACGCACGTCGAGACCGATCACGTTCAGCGGGTCCACGTCGGACGCGCCCCGCCAGGTATCGACCGGTGCGGTGCGCACCTGCTCCTCCGGTCCCCCCAGCTGCTCGAGGACCATCATCGTCGACTCGGCGAAACCGTTGTCCGTCAACAGCTTCGACAGCGATCCGACGGTCTCGGCGCCTTCGCTGAGCACCAGCACTCGTCGGCCGTCCGTCAACGCGGGCAGGACCGACTCGACGGGTCGGGCCACGACCGACACGACTTCGACATCGTGCAGCGCCCATCCCAGGCGTGCGCAGGCCAGCGACGCCGACGAGGGGTGCGGGAAGACGCGGACGGCGTCGGCACCCAGTAGCCGGACGAGCGTCACGCCGATTCCGTGGAACATCGGGTCGCCGCTGGCGAGTACGCACCGGCGTCGGCCGGAGTGCACCGCGAGGAGTTCCTGCATCGCGGGGATCAAGGGAGTCGGCCAGGCGACCCGCTGCGCATCGAGTGATCCGAGTGCCTCCAGTTGGCGTGCGGAGCCGAACACCACGTCCGCGGTGTCGACGGCGTTGCGGGACGCGGGAGCCAGGCCGTTCCACCCGTCCGCGCCGATGCCGACGACATCGATCACGTCGGTCGTCATCGTGGCATCCGGCGCCACACGGCACGGGGCAGGAGACGCATGACGAAGAACACGGGCCGCAGTCGGCCGGGAATCCACACCACGTCCTTGCGCGACGCCAGGGCGGACACGACCGCGTCGGCCACCTGCCCCGGCGTGCTGGACATCGGGGCCGGGGACATGCCCTCGGTCATCCGCCCGACGACGAAGCCCGGCCGCGCCAGGATCAGACGGACCCCACTGCCGTGCAAGGCATCTGCCAGTCCGGATGCGAACCCGTCGAGTCCGGCCTTCGCCGACCCGTAGACGTAGTTCGCTCGGCGCACCCGCGCTCCGGCAACCGAGGAGAACACGACCAGCCGGCCCGATCCGCGGGCTCGCATGACCGTCGCGAGATTCGTCAGCATGCTGACCTGGGCGACGTAATCGGTGTGCACGACGGCGACGGCATGGGCAGCGTCCGTCTCTGCTCGTGTCTGGTCGCCGAGGATGCCGAAGGCCAGTACCGCCGTGTCGAGCGGTCCGTGCTCGCGGACGACGTCCGCCACGAACTGCTCGTGGGTGTCGACCCGGTCGGCGTCGAACTCGGTGGTCGCCACCGATTCTGCGCCGGCAGCCAGCACGCGGGCTGTCTCGTCGTCCAGGTCCGACGACCGGCGCGCAGCCAGCACGACATGTCTGCCGGGTGCCATCCGTACCGCGATCTCGAGACCGATGTCGCTGCGGCCGCCGAGGAGGAGAAGGGTTCCTGGCGCGGAAGGTTCGACCGAGTGGCGAGTCACGTGGTCAAGTGTCCTCGATTATCGTGACGGTCATGCCCGCTACCCCCTCCTCGCTCAATGCCGACGCCGGCACGTTCCTCACCGAGCGTCATCTCGCGACCCTGGCGACGAAGCGGCCGGACGGTACGCCGCACGTCGTCGCGGTGGGATTCACGTGGGACGCCGAGGCCGGACTGGCTCGGGTGATCACGCGGGAGGGGTCGCAGAAGGTTCGTAACGCCGAGCGCGGCGCGTACGGGGCCGTCACCCAGGTGGACGGCGCCCGGTGGCTGACGTTGGAGGGTCCGGCACGGATCCTGCGGGATGCCGACAGCGTGCGGGACGCCGAGAACCGCTACGCACAGCGGTACCGGACACCGCGGGAGAACCCGGAGCGAGTGGTCATCGAGATCACCGTGACCCGCGTGCTCGGGTCCCAGTCCCTGCGGGACTGAGTCAGTCCAGCAAGCGCGCCGCGGCGTCCTTGGCAGCTCGCGCCGTCTCGCCCGACCGGGTGATGGCCGCGGTGGTCTGCGCGCCCTCGGCGAGCAGCGCGATCTGCAGGCCCACGCCCGGTGGATGCCCCGATGCCACGGCCAGTTCGGTGACGTGGTCGATGAAGGCCAGCTTGTGCGTGCGTGCGGCGTCGGACACCGCGGGCATCGTCGCCCCCAGTTCACCGAACGAGTTGATGAACGCGCATCCGCGGAAGTCGTCCTCGGCGAACCAGTCGTCGAGGAAGTCGAAGATGGCAAGAATTTTCTCCCGCGGTGACTCGTGCGCCGCCTCTGCCTGGTCGATGCGGGTATTCCACACAGCGGTGCGGCCGTCCAGGACGCCGGCCACGATCGCCGCCTTGGACGGGAACTGGGCGTAGAGACGCTTCAGCGGCACGCCGGCGGCAGAGCGCAGTTCGTCCATGCCGACGCTCTGGATGCCGCGGGCATAGAACAACCTGTCGGCCGCCGTCAGGATGCGGGCGCGGTCGTCGGGTTCCATCGCTCCTCCGTTCGGTCGAACACTTGCGGTGAGAACCATCGTTCTCTACTGTAGGCGACACGAGCCGAGAACGATCGTTCTCGATTCGTGTCCCGTTCGATCACATCAGTCGAAAGGCGCCATAAGGCCATGGCTCACATCACAGTCGGTACCGAGAACAGCACACCCGTCGAGGTCTACTACGAGGACCACGGCACCGGACAACCCGTCGTCCTGATCCACGGCTACCCGCTCGACGGACACTCCTGGGAACGGCAGTCGGCCGCCCTTCTGGACGCCGGCTATCGCGTCGTCACCTACGACCGGCGCGGGTTCGGACAGTCGAGCAAGACCACCGAGGGGTACGACTACGACACCTTCGCCTCGGACCTGAACGAAGTCCTGGAAGCACTCGACCTCCGCGACGTCATCCTCGTCGGCTTCTCCATGGGCACAGGGGAACTGGCGCGCTACGCCGGCCGCTACGGCACCGATCGCGTCGCCAAGTTCGCCTTCCTCGCGTCGCTCGAACCGTTCCTGCTGCAGACCGACGACAACCCCACGGGCGTCCCGCAGTCCGTGTTCGACGGCATCGAGGAGGCTGCCAGGGGCGACCGCTTCGCATGGTTCGACGCGTTCTACAAGGACTTCTACAACTTGGACGACACTCTCGGCACGCGCATCAGCGAGGCCGCCGTCCGCAACAGCTGGAACGTCGCCGCATCGAGCGCCCCCGTCGCGGCATACGCGGTGGTCCCGACATGGCTCACCGACTTCCGCGCCGATGTGCAGACCGTCCGGGAGTCGGGCAAGCCGACGCTGATCCTGCACGGCACCGCGGACAACATCCTGCCGATCGACTCGACCGGTCGCCCGTTCCACGACGCCTTCCCCGAGGCGACCTACGTCGAGGTCGACGGTGCACCGCACGGCCTCCTGTGGACCCACTACCAGGAGGTCAACGCGGCGCTTCTCGACTTCGTGAAGTGAGGTCAGAAGCGGGACGCGTCGAGCAGTGACTCCGCGACCGAGGTGTCACCGAAGACGGTGACCACGTCGAGAGGTCGACGACGGCAGAGCACCAGCAACAGGTGCTCTGCCGTACCCCTCAGTGCCACATCGGCTTTCCCGTGCCCGCGTGTACTGGTGAGGCCGTCGGCGCCGAGGGTGAACGTCCATTCGAGGTCGTCGACATCCGTGCCGTGCACGTGCACGGTGCGCCCGATCGACGCGGGCGTCAGACGGTCGAGAAGCAACCGGTGCGGATACTGCACCTCCGTCAGCTCGGCCACGGCGTCCGCGGCCGCCTCGGGATCGATCGCGTCGGGCGCCGGTCCCCCGGCGGCGTGTACGGCGTCGGCGGCGTCGATCCGATGCACCGCGACCTCGTGTGCCTGCCGCCGGAGCCACCAGGCGGCCGTCCGGGCGCCCACGAAAGTCTCCACGGTCGACTCCGGATCGACCTGCTCGAACGTGGCGACGACAGCGTCCAGCGCCGCCCGATAGGCGGGAAGGCAGTCGGGGCCCTTCGGCAACGACTCGACCTGACTCTTCGCCACCGCGCCGGTGTCCGCGCCCGGCCCCGCCAGGATTACCGCGTTCGCCCACCGATGGACCTTGCCCGTGTGACGGACCACGTGCTCGACCGTCCATCCCGGCACGGTCGGCACGGGCGACGACAAGGCGTCCACCGGCATCGACGCCAGGCGGTCACCCTCGCGCCGCAGCGCGGCGAGCAGGTCGAGGCTCATCGGACCGGCAGCACGGTCAGACCGTGCGGACGCGTGTTGACCGACTCGCAGCCCTCCGGCGTCACGACGACGATGTCCTCGATGCGAGCGCCCCACTCGCCGGTGAAGTAGACCCCCGGCTCGATGCTGAAGGCCATCCCCACCTCGAGCGGAATGTCGTTGCCCGCCACAATGTATGGCTCCTCGTGCACCGACAGGCCGATGCCGTGCCCGGTGCGGTGCACGAAGACGTCGCCGTACCCGGCGTCCACCAGGATGTCGCGCGCCGCGGCGTCGATCGCCTCCGCGGTGACCCCGGGACGAACTGCATCGACGGCTGCCTGCTGTGCGCGTTCGAGGACCGCAACGGTCGCTGCGACGGCGTCCGTCGGCTCGCCGATGCTGTAGGTCCGCGTGGAGTCCGAGTTGTAGCCGGGCTCGACCGGACCGCCGATGTCGATGACCACCACGTCGCCCTCCTCGATGACGCGTTCGGACACCTCGTGGTGCGGATCGGCCCCGTGTGGGCCGGAGCCGACGATCACGAACGCCGCCTCGGTATGCCCCTCCTCGAGGATGGCGGCCGAGATGTCCGCTGCCACCTCGGCTTCCGTCCGTCCGGCCGCGAGGAACTCCCCCATCCGCGCGTGCACGCGATCGATCGCCGCACCCGCGGTGCGGAGTGCGCCGATCTCCGCGTCGTCCTTCGTCATACGCAGCTCGCGCAGAACCGGTGTCGCGAGGACGGGCAGTGCGCTCAGGGCGTCGGCGAGCGGGATCAGATGCAGCGCCGGCATCGCGTCCGTGACGGCTGTGCGTGCGGGGCTCGGAAGCAGCGAGGCCACCAGGCCGTGCGGGTTCACCCCGTCCACCCAGTCGCGCAGCTCGATCCCCAGTTCGGCGGCTGCCGAGTCCTTCAGCGCGGCCAGTTCGATGCGGGGCACGACGACAGACGCCGGCGTCCCATCGGCGGGAATCACCAGGCACGTCAACCGCTCGAACGACTCCGCGCGAGACCCGAGGAGGTAGCGCAGGTCCGGCCCGGGCGTGATGAGAAGGGCGTCGAGACCGGCCTCGGCGGCGAGAGCGGCCGCCCGGTCGAGTCGAGTGCGATACACGGAAGAGGGGAACCGAGAGGTCATACCGCCAGGCTATCGACCGGTGGCGACATCCGATGCGGCAGGATGTGGCGCATGACGGCCGAGAACAGCGACACGGTACTTCTCCTCGACGCGGCAAGCCTGTGGTTCCGCGCCTTTCACGGAGTGCCCGAGTCGATGACCTCGCCCGACGGCAGGCCTGTGAACGCCGTGCGCGGCTTCACCGACATGGTCGCCTCGTTGATCACCCGCACCGGTGCGACCCGACTCGCCGTCTGCCTCGACCTGGACTGGCGCCCGACGTTCCGTGTTGACCTGGTCCCGTCGTACAAGGCGCACCGCGTACTCGAGGTGTCAGACTCCGGTCCCGATGCCGAGGAGGCGCCCGACGCCCTCGGACCGCAGGTGACCCTGATCCTCGAGATTCTCGAGGCGGCGGGCATCGCGACAGCCGGAGCCGAGGGGCTCGAGGCGGACGACGTCCTGGGCACGCTCGCCGCCACGGAGCGGACCGACCCGGTGGTCGTCGTCAGCGGCGATCGCGATCTGCTGCAGGTGGTCTCGGACGACCCGGTGCCGGTGCGCGTCCTGTACGCAGGCCGGGGACTGGCCAAGGCCGAACTGTTCGGGCCCGCCGAAGTGGCGGAGCGCTACGGCGTACCGGCCGACCGACCGGGCCCCGGATACGCGGAACTGGCTCTCCTGCGTGGGGATTCGTCCGACGGTCTGCCCGGAGTCAAGGGAATCGGCGAGAAGACCGCGTCGTCACTCATGACACGATTCGGCTCGCTCGAGGCGATCCTGGCGGCGGCGGACTCGGGCGACAAGGAGATGGCCGCCGGAGTACGCGCCAAGATCATGGCCGCACGCGACTACATCGAGGCGGCGCTCCCCGTCGTACGCGTGGTCACCGACGCGGACATCATGTTCTCGCGATCCGACGCCATTCCGCGCGAACCCGTCGATCTGCCGCGGTTGACTGCCATCGCCGAGGACCTCGGTGCTCAGAACTCGATCGGTCGACTGATCAAGGCCATGGCCCGGTAGGACTTACTGGGGACGACCGACCTCGTACGTGCCCTGGTCGTCCTTCACCGTCACGGTGACGGACCGCGATTCGCCGTCGACCGTCAGGTCGCACGTGAAGATGGCGCCGGTCTCGACCTTCTGGCCGGACGGGCACGACACGTCGGACACGTCGATCGCGCCGAACGACTGGGTGACGATCCTCGCGACGCCGTCCTGCACGGCCGAGTTGTCGAACGTGTCCCCGCCCAGCGTCGTCACGCCGTAGACCACACCCGCCGCGACGATGACCGCGATCACGGCCCCGCCGACGATGAACGGCACCTTCGAGGACTTGGCCGGCGGAGTTGCGTTCCACTGCTGATTGCCCTGCGGGTACCCCTGCTGCGGCTGCTGATATCCATAAGGTTGCTGGCCGTACGGCTGTTGCCCGTACTGGGGCTGCTGGCCGTAGGGCTGTTGCCCGTACTGGGGCTGGCCGTACGGCTGTTGTCCGTACTGAGGCTGGCCGTACTGGGGTTGCTGACCCTGGGGTTGCTGACCGTAGGCCTGCTGCCCGTAGGGATCCTGCCCGTACGCGTTCTGGCCACTGGGGTACTGGCCACCGGGATACTGGCCGCCGGGATACTGACCAGCGGGGTACTGGCTGGTCTGGTCGGGGTCAGGGGACGAGGACCGTTCGTCGGGGTTGTACGGGCCGCTCATCGTCGCCTCCGGTGGTATCGGGTTGTCGAACTGGTCGTCGTGCAGGGTGTCGGAGACACGGTAGCCGCGTCGGACATGTTCATCATGCGGCATCCACGGCGACGACTCCGCGCCGTATGGCCGAGATCGCCTTCGTCGCTGTCGCCGTCACCTCGTCGTCGGGCGACGCCGACCGGATCTGGTCCAGCAGATCGATGACCTGGCGGCACCACCGGACGAAGTCGCCTCCCGACAACGCACGGCCTTGCTGACCGGCAGCGAACAGCACGTCCTCGAGAGATTCCTTACGGGCCCACTTGTAGACGGCGAGCGCGAAGCCGGTGTCGGGCTCACGCGTGGGAGGCAGTTTCAACCGGATCTCGTCGGCGCGCAGGTCGTGCCACGCGGCCACCGTGCGGGAGAGCGCATGTCGGATGTTGCCGGTCGGGCCCTGTTCTGAACTCTCACCGTCCTGACGCGATTCGTACACCACCGTGGACACCACGGCGGCCAACTCCGCCGGTCCGAGTCCCCGCCAGATGCCCTCGGCCAGGCACTCGGCGACGAGCAGGTCCGACTCGGAGTAGATGCGACCGAGCTTCGAGCCCCGCTGGGTGACGGCGACGTCGCCGTCCGCCCCGGCCGCGAGATAGCCGCGTTCGGTCAGCAGTTCCAGGATGCGGTCGAACGTGCGCGCCAACGAGTTGGTCGTCGAGGCGACCTTCTGGCGCATCGACTCGGTGTCGCGTTCCACTCTGCTGTACTTCTCGGCCAGCCGTGCGAGGTGCTCTCGGTCCGGCCAGGTGTGGCACGGATGCGAGCGGACGGCGCGACGCAGGACACCGAGTTCGCGATCGTCTCCGGCAGACGACTGGTGCCGACGGCCGCGTCCCGGCGGGGTGATGCCGGTTCCCCGCAGCGCCGACGCCAGATCGCGACGGGTGCGCGCGGTCCGGTGGTCGACGTGTCGTGGCAGACGCATGTGCCCCAACGCGGACACGGGCGTCGGGAAGTCCGCGGACGACACACGACCTGCCCACTTGTCCTCCGTGAGCACCAACGGTCGCGGGTCGACCGCATTCGCGTCCGTTTCCAACACGACCGCCAGGCCCGAACGGCGACCGGACGGTATCGAGATGACGTCGCCACGGCGGAGCGAGACCAGTGAGGTGACCGCGTCGTTGCGACGGTCGCTACGGCCCTGACGTTCCAGTTCGCGTTCGCGGTCCTTCAGTCGTGCACGCAGGTTCGTGTACTCCACGTACGGCGAGTCGGCGCCGCCGAGCTTGCTCAGAAGTTGCGTCCTGGTGGCCTCGTTCTTCTCGATGCCCCGCACCAGACTCACGACCGACGCGTCGGCCTGGTACTGCGCGAACGACCGCTCGAGCAACATGCGGGACGCGTCGACACCCATCCGATCGACCAGGTTGACCGCCATGTTGTACGACGGCCGGAACGAACTGCGGAGCGGGAAGGTGCGAGTGGACGCCAGGCCGGCCACTTCGGTGGGCTCGACACCCGACTGCCACAGGA
Source organism: Rhodococcus sp. AC861 (assembly GCF_979256035.1). Taxonomy (NCBI): domain Bacteria; kingdom Bacillati; phylum Actinomycetota; class Actinomycetes; order Mycobacteriales; family Nocardiaceae; genus Rhodococcus; species Rhodococcus sp. AC861. Next base: position 680,688 of record NZ_CEEDMW010000003.1, on the reverse strand, counting down.
CGACGGCGTGACCCTCGACGTCGATTCCTCGGCGGCCCGCCCTGCCGGTGAGCTGGGTGTACTCCCCCGCCGACAGGTTGGCGTGCGTCTCACCGTTGAACTTGACCAGTCGTTCCAACACGACGGTGCGGGCAGGCATGTTGATGCCGAGGGCCAACGTCTCGGTCGCGAACACCGCTCGCACGAGTCCTCGCACGAACAGTTCCTCGACGGTGTGGCGGAAGACGGGAAGCATGCCGGCGTGGTGTGCGGCAATGCCGCGCTCGAGCGCGTCCCGCCACTCCCAGTACCCCAGGACCTCGAGGTCACTGCGAGGAATCTCGGCGGTGTGTCGGTCGATCACCTCGCCGATCACCTGCGCCTGCTCCTCGGACGTCAGTCGCAGTCCCGATCGCAGACACTGGTTGACGGCACCGTCGCAGCCCGCGCGGCTGAAGATGAACGTGATGGCCGGAAGCAGGCCTTCCTCGTCCAGCAGCTTGATCACGTCGGGTCGAGGGATGGGTCGACTTTCCGGTCGGCCGGGTCGCCCGCCCCCACGCCCCGATCGGGGACCACGCCCTCGCGGTGCCTCCCACGACCCCATCCGCTCGGCCTGGACGCGTTCCTTGACGTGGCGGACCAGATTCTTGTCCACGACGACTCCGCCGGGGGCCCCGTTGTTCGCCTCGACGTCGAACAGGTCGAATAGTCGGCGTCCGACGAGGATGTGCTGCCAGAGGGGAACGGGACGGGTCTCGTCGACCACCACGGTGGTGTTGCCGCGCACCGTCTCCATCCAGGCGCCGAACTCCTCGGCATTGCTCACGGTGGCCGACAGGCTCACCAACCGCACGTCCTCGGACAGATGCAGGATCACCTCTTCCCACACGGCCCCGCGGAACCGGTCGGCGAGATAGTGCACCTCGTCCATGACCACGTGCGAAAGACCGCGCAGCGCAGGCGATTCCGCGTACAGCATGTTGCGCAGCACCTCGGTCGTCATGATGACGATCGGGGCGTCGGAATTGATGCTCTGATCACCTGTCAACAAACCGACGTAGCCCTTGCCGTAGCGGGCGACCAGCTCGGCGTACTTCTGGTTGCTCAGGGCCTTGATGGGCGTCGTGTAGAAACACTTGGCGCCGCTGGTCAGCGCGAGATGGACGGCGAACTCACCGACGACGGTCTTGCCCGCGCCCGTGGGCGCGCACACCAGCACTCCGTGTCCGTCCTCGAGGGCGGTGCAGGCGCGTATCTGGAATGGGTCGAGCGGGAACGGCAGCGTCGACGCGAACTCCGCCAACTTGGGCCCGGTCGGTTCACGATGCCCGGAAATAGTGGCCACGTCTCCAGGTTAGTGCGTATCCCGGAGTTGCCGCCGCCAGGTCAGAGAGTGTCGGAGTAGTCGGTGCCCGCGTCGTGGCTGCCGACGGGTGCGGGACGCGCGACGGGGGTGGTCGTCGTGTCCAGCGGGGTGGCCTCGTCGTCGTCGACGTCGTCCCACTTCTCCGGGTCGCGCTTCGCGCGTCGGCGGTCGTTGACGCGGGCGACCTGGATGGCGACCTCGACCAGGATGCTCAGTGCCACGGCGAGCGCGGTCATCGAGAAGGGGTCACCGCCCGGAGTGACGACTGCCGCGAACGCGAACATCGCGAAGATGAGTCCGCGCCGCCACCCCCGCAGCTTCTCGTAGCGCAGCACTCCGACGGCGTTGAGAGCGACGATCAGCAAGGGAATCTCGAAGCTGACGCCGAAGATGATCAACAGATTGATGACGAAGCCGAAGTACTCGGCACCGCTGAGGGCGGTGATCTGGACGTTGTCACCGATGGTGAGAAGGAAGTGCAGCGCCTTCGCGACCACCACGTAGGCGAGAATCGCGCCGGCCACGAACAGGACGGCCGCGGCTGTCACGAACGCCACCGCGTATCGACGCTCGTTGCGGTACAGACCGGGGGTGATGAACGCCCAGATCTGGTACAGCCAGATGGGGCACGCCAACACCACACCGGCCGTGATGGCCACCTTGAACCGCAGCATGAACTGCTCGAACGGACCCGTTGCCAGCAATCGGCAGGAATCGTCCTGGGTCAGGTTCGCGCGGCTTTCCTGCGGAAGCGAGCAGTACGGACCGCGCAGCAGATCGCCGAGCGACTCGATCCCGAGAATCGAGTGCGAGTACCAGAAGAAGCCCACGACAGTGGTCAGCACGATGGCGAGCATCGACCAGAGCAACCGCGTGCGGAGCTCGTACAGATGGTCTATGAGCGACATGGTGCCGTCGGGGTTGACGCGACGCTTGCGCTGACGCGGATCGAACGGAATGCGCACGGTCACTCTCTGTGTAGATCAGCAGGAACGATCAGGCAGAGCGCGGGTGCTGCTCCTGCGTCGGATCGGCGACAGTCGGGTTCACGACGCCGGGGTTGGCGACAGTCGGGTTGGCGACAGTCGGGTTCGCGGGCAGCTGCGTCTGAGGTGCAGGCGCGGCCGACGTTCCCTCGGACTTCTTGCCGTCGTTCTGCATCTCCTGCACCTCACTCTTGAAGATGCGCATGGAACGACCGAGACCGCGAGCTGCCTCGGGCAACTTCTTCGATCCGAACAGCAGCACGAGCACCACGATCAAGACGATCCAGTGCCAGGGTTGTAACGCACCCATTGAAAAACCTCCCAGTTTCGTTGGACCCGATGCTACCGGACCTACTGTCGTTCGCCGGGCTCCCGCAGCCGCTCGGAGCTGACGGTTTCCCGTCTGTTCACCCTCCGCTTCCCGAGGGTGTCCGTCAGATCTGCGCCGCTGCGCGGTAGACGTCCAGAGCATCACGCGCTCGAACGGTGACTTCCCGGACCAGCGCCGGCGGACCCAGGACCCGGACACCCGAGCCGAGGCCCAGCGCCAGACGGGACATCCAGTCGAGGGTGGCGAACCGCATCGACACCTCGATCGATCCGTCGGCCAGCTCCGACGTGCGATTCATCGGGTAGTAGTCCAGGATCCACACGTGATCGGGCGCAACGACCAACCGCGCGAGCGGAAGCGACGGATCGTCGTGGAACAGGTCGAGCGCGTCGCCGTCGTTCATGGCCCCGGCCGGAGGTGACGACGCATCCTCCCGTTCGGTGGCGGCGTCGATCCGGTCCAGTCGGAACAACCGCACACCTTCCGCGGCCCGACACCACGCCTGCAGATAACTCTGGTCGTCGACGAGGACGATGCGGATCGGATCCACCGTCCGCTCGGACACGACGTCGCGCGATGCGGAGTAGTACGTGATGTCCAGGGCGTGGCTGCGGGCGAGCGCGCCGCGCACCGTCGACACCGTGGGGCTTTCCGACGGCGGATCGACTGTCTCGTCCGACGGATCTCCGGATGCTGCGACACCGGCTGCCGCCTCGATCTTCGCGATAGCACGGTGCGCGGCCGACGGGTCCACCATGCCCGGCATCTCGACGAGAGAACGCAGGGCGATGAGAAGCGCGGTGGCCTCGGTCGACGTCAGACGCAGCGGACGGTCGATGCCCGCGGAGAACGTGACCTCGATGCTGTCCTCGGAGAAGGACAGGTCGATCAGGTCACCCGGCCCGTATCCGGGAAGGCCGCAGAGCCACAGCTGGTTGAGATCGTCCATCAGTTGCTTGGTGGTGACGCCCAGCTCCGCGGAGGCGTCGGCGGCACTGATGCCGGGATTGGCGATGAAGTAGGGCACGAGATTGAGCAGTCGCGCCAATCGCGACGACAGTCTGACGCTCATGCGAGTCCCCCCGTCGAGAGCGAGCCGGCATCTGCCGGGGCACGGTGCGCCGTCACCGACAAGGTCGCGATCACGTCGTCGCGCAGTTCCTTCGGCGACAGGACGATGGCATCGGCGCCGTGTCCGGCCACCACACGGGCGATCCAGTCCCAGGAGCGGACGGGGATGCGGACGACCGAGCCACGCCGACCGGCCAGCAGCCGCGAGTCGACCTCGTCGCCCAGGCGTCGCAGTTCGAGCCCGCGGCTTTCCGACACCCAGACGTCCGCGGTGCCGGCCACGTCGCCGCGGTCTGCGGCGCGGGCGACGATGACCGCGAGATCCACGTCGTCGGGCTTCTTCACCGACCCGACGGGACCGAAAGCCGTCACGTCGTCACCGATGCGCGACAACCGGAAGGTACGCACGGCGTCGCGGTCGGTGTCGTGGCCGACGAGGTACCACCGGCCGGAGTAGGTCACGACGCCCCACGGCTCGACCGTTCGTTCACGGAACTGCGCCGTCGGACTCGCGCGGTGCGCGAAGCGGACCGATCGGCCGGCGTCGATGGCGGCGAGCAGTTTGCCCAGAGCGGGCTCCGACCCTCGGCTCCGCGACGGGATCGCGGTGACCGCGGCCGGCGAATTGTCGGTGTCGACCTGAACTCCCGCGGCCCGCAGCTTGAGCATCGCGCTCTGCGCAGCCGACGTCAGTTCCGGGGACTCCCACAACTGGACGGCGACCGCGACGGCGGCAGCCTCGTCGCTGGCCAGATCGATGTCCGGGAGTTCGTACCGATCACGGTTGATGCGGTAGCCCTCGACGGTGGAGAACCGCGAGATCTGTCCGGTCTCGAGCGGGACGCCCAGATCACGGAGCTCGTTCTTGTCGCGTTCGAACATGCGACTGAACGCTTCGTCGCTCGCCGAGTCCTCGTAACCCGCCACGGACTCGCGGATGCGTTCGGCGGTCAGGTATTGCCGCGTCGAGAGCAGGCAGATGACCAGATTCATCAACCGCTCGACTTTGGAGATCGCCACCGCACCAGCCTAGTGGCTCGCGGCGGTCGCTCCCCTGCGCATCGCCGGGCTGTGGACGAACGGCTCGACTGCGCCGGCCTGTGGACGGACCGGCGCTACATGGAGGCGATCAGTCGCTCCACGCGCTCGTCGACGGACCGGAAGGGGTCCTTGCACAGCACGGTCCGCTGCGCCTGGTCGTTCAACTTCAAGTGCACCCAGTCGACCGTGAAGTCACGACCCGCTGCCTGCGCCGCGGAGATGAACTCGCCGCGCAACTTCGCGCGTGTCGTCTGCGGCGGCGTCTCGACGGCCTCGTCGATCTGCTCATCCTCGGTAATCCTCTTGGCGAGTCCCTTGCGCTGCAGGATGTCGAACACGCCGCGGCCGCGCTTGATGTCGTGGTACGCCAGGTCCAGCTGGGCGATCTTCGGGTCCGACAGGTCCATCGAGTACTTGTCCTGGTACCGGTCGAACAGTTTCCGCTTGATCACCCAGTCGATCTCGGTGTCGACCTTTGCGAAGTCCTGAGCCTCGACGGCGTCGAGCGTGCGACCCCACAGGTCCACCACCTGCTCGACCTGAGGATCGGGCTCCCGGTTGCGCAGATGCTCGACTGCCCGCGAGTAGTACTCGCGCTGGATCTCGAGCGCACTGGCCTGGCGGCCACCTGCGAGACGCACGGGACGTCGACCGGTCGAGTCGTGCGAGACCTCCCGGATGGCTCGAATGGGGTTGTCCAGAGCGAAGTCCCGGAACGAGACGCCCGCTTCGATCATCTCGAGGACCAGGGCCGCGGTGCCGACCTTGAGCATCGTGGTGGGTTCGGCCATGTTGGAGTCGCCCACGATCACGTGCAGGCGCCGGAACTTCTCGGCATCGGCGTGAGGCTCGTCGCGGGTGTTGATGATGGGCCTCGAGCGCGTGGTGGCCGAGGAGACACCTTCCCAGATGTGCTCGGCGCGCTGGGACAGGCAGAAGGTCGCAGCCTTCGGGGTCTGCAGAATCTTGCCGGCGCCGCAGATCAACTGGCGGGTGACCAGGAACGGGAGCAGGACGTCGGAGATGCGCGAGAACTCCCCGGCGCGGACCACGAGGTAGTTCTCGTGGCAGCCGTAGGAGTTGCCCGCGGAATCGGTGTTGTTCTTGAACAGGTAGATGTCCCCGCCGATACCTTCCTCGGCGAGTCGCTGCTCGGCGTCGATCAGAAGATCCTCGAGGACGCGCTCGCCGGCCCGGTCGTGGGTGACGAGCTGCAGGAGGCTGTCGCACTCCGCGGTGGCGTACTCGGGGTGGGACCCGACGTCGAGGTACAGCCGTGCGCCGTTCCGCAGGAAGACGTTCGAGCTTCGGCCCCAGGACACGACTCGCCGGAAGAGGTACCTGGCCACCTCGTCGGGGCTCAGTCGGCGATGTCCGTGGAACGTGCACGTCACACCGAACTCGGTCTCGATCCCCATGATTCGTCGCTGCACACTTCGACAGTACAACGGCTTCGAGTGCAGCATCGGCTGTCGCCCGTAGTGTTGCGCGGGTGAACCCCCGATCGCTGCGCGGCCGTACTCGTTCTCTCGATCTGGCGCTGGTGGACGCCAGTTTCGCGCGGCGGCCGTCGGTGGTCGATCCCGTTCTGCGTACCCTCACCGGGCTGGCCGACCACAGCGTTCTGTGGGCACTCGTCGGGGGCGCCCTGGCGGCGTCCGGTGGTCCGCGTCGACGCGGCGCGGTGCGCGGTCTCCTCGCCGTCGTCGGTGCCAGCTCGCTCGCCAACGGTGTTCTGAAGCCGCTGCTCCCCCGTGCTCGCCCCCTGGCGGCCGACGTCCCCGCGTTGCGACGGCTCCTCGCACCTCCCGTGTCGTCGTCCTTCCCGTCCGGGCACGCCGCGTCGGCGGCAGCGTTCGCCACCGGAGTCGCACTGGAGGCCCCCGTCGCAGGGCTCGTCGTCGCACCGTTGGCCGTCGCGGTGGCGTACTCGCGTGTGCACGTCGGCGTGCACTGGCCGTCGGACGTCGTCGCCGGTGCGGCGCTCGGCGCAGCGGTGGCCGTGTCCACCCGTCGCTGGTGGGCGGTGCGATCGGCGGCGTCCGCCGAACTGGGCGCACCCGGATCGGCGCCCGCACTGCCCGCGGGTCGCGGCTTGCTGGTCATGGTCAATCCCGGTGCCGGAACGCACAATTCGGACGTGGTCGCGGACGTCGCGACAGCCCTGCCGGACGCCGAGTTCTTCGAGCCGGATCCGGATCGGGACTTCACCGAGCAGCTGACCGAGGCTGCCGAGCGGACGGGGAGCGTCGCGCTGGGAGCGTGTGGCGGAGACGGAACCGTCGCGGCCACTGTCGCGGCGGCGGTCCGGACCGGACTTCCGCTCGCGGTCTTCCCGGGCGGAACCCTCAACCACTTCGCCCGAGACGTCGGTGCGGTCGACATGACCGTCACGGCCGACGCCGTCACGCACGGTGACTCGTATCGCGTCGACGTCGGGAGTGTCAGCGTCGACGGCGCGGACGCCACCCTCTTCGTCAACACCGCCAGCATCGGCGGGTATCCGGATTCGGTGCGGCTGCGGGACAAGTGGAGCCCTCGCATCGGCAAGTGGCCCGCCGCCGCCGCGGCGATGATCGCAGTTCTTGCGGTGGCCGAACCGATGGATGTCGACATCGACGGCCGCCCGGATTCGGTGTGGATGCTGTTCGTCGGAAACGGTACGTACACCCCCGGCGACCAGATCCCCATGTCGCGACCGTCGATCGCGGGCGGTGTCCTGGACGTCCGCTATCTCCGCGCCCGGATGCGCTTCTCCCGCACTCGCTTGGCCATCGCTGCCCTGACGGGAACCCTGGGGTCGTCGCCGACCTACCGTCACCTGCGCGTGCCCGCCCTGTCGGTCGCCAACAAGGGCACGCCTGTCGCCGTCGCGGTCGACGGGGAGGTAGCGAGCGAAGGCCGGACCTTCGACTACCAGGCCCGGCCTTCGCTGCTCACGCTCTACGGTCCCGGTACGCCAGTCGTCGCCCGGGGCTGATCTCGTCGGTCTACTCGGCGCTCGGCAGCAACGCGTCGAGTGCACCGCCGGAGATGCGTCGGAAAGCACGTCGGGGGCGGGTCTGTTCCAGCACGGCCACTTCCAGGCTCGCCACTTCGAGAACCCGCTTCTCCGCAGGTTCCGCCGCTGCCCCGTTCGCCGGTGTCGCGGACGTGGTGTCCTGCAGAGCGTCGACCGCCAACGCCACCGCTGCCTCGAGGCCGAGACCCGGCTGGTACTTCTCCTTCAGCGCCGTCGAGATTGGCTCGGTCGCACCACCCATGACGACGAAGTCACGTTCGTCGACGATCGAGCCGTCGTACGTGATCCGGTACAGCTGCGCCCCGGGAGCCTCACCGTAGTTCCCGACCTCGGCGACGCAGATCTCCACTTCGTACGGCTTGAGCTGCTCGGTGAAGATCGTGCCCAGCGTCTGCGCGTACGCCTTGGCCAGCGAACGACCGGTGACGTCCGCCCGGTCGTAGGTGTAGCCCTTGGTATCGGCGTGGACGATGCCGGCACGGCGAAGATTCTCGAACTCGTTGTACTTGCCCACCGCGGCGAAGCCGAGACGGTCGTACAGCTCGCTCACCTTGTGCAACGCGGACGACCGGTTCTCCGCGACGAACAGCACACCGTCGGCGTAGGTCAGGACGACGACGCTGCGTCCGCGCGCGATGCCCTTACGGGCGAGTTCCGAACGGTCGCGCATGATCTGTTCGGCTGACGCGTAGTACGGCATGGTCATCGGCGCGGTCCCCCTTCTTCCGAACGGTCCTGCAGGACCGCGCGTGCCAGTGCCTCCGAGCGCTCGGAGGTGACGAAGTTCGCTCCCCCGGCACCGATGACGACCGCCGTCGGGTAGATCCCGCGTGTCACGTCGGGACCGCCGGTGGCCGAGTCGTCGTCCGCGGCGTCGTACAGGGATTCGACGGCGACACGCAGCGCCTCGTCCTCGGTCATGCCGTCGCGGTAGAGCTTCTTCATCGCCGACTTCGCGAACAGCGAGCCCGATCCCACCGCGTGGTACCCGGCCCGTTCCTCGTACCGTCCGCCCACCACGTCGTACGAGACGATGCGGCCGGCCCGACGAGCATCCGCTGCATCGAGGTCGTATCCCACCAGGAGGGGGACGACGGCGAGACCCTGCATGGCCGCACCGAGATTTGCGCGCACCATCGACGAGAGCTTGTTCGCCTTGCCGTTGAACGTCAGCGAGACGCCCTCGATCTTCTCGTAGTGCTCGAGTTCGACGGCGAACAGACGGACCAGTTCGATAGCCATCCCGGCCGTGCCGGCGATGCCGGCAGCCGAGTAATCGTCGGTGATGTAGACCTTGTCCACGTCACGACTCGCGATCAGGTTGCCCATCGTCGCGCGTCGATCACCGGCGAGAATCACCCCGCCGTCGAAGGCGACAGCGACGATCGTCGTGCCGTGCGGTGCGATGTCGGACTGCATGGCGGCCTCCGCCGTCAGGGCGAGGTCCGAGCGGAATCTGTTCTCCGGCAACAGATGCGGCGCGTACGCACGCAGGTGGTCACTGAAGGACGAGAAGGGAGACCCGTACCGGAGGGACGTCTCGCTCTCGTAGGGACGGGAACCGGAATTGCCGTCCGTCACTGGCCACCCTTTTGCACGTAGGCGCGGACGAAGTCTTCCGCGTTCTCCTCGAGCACGTCGTCGATCTCGTCGAGAAGATCGTCCGTCTCCTCGGCGAGCTTCTCGCGGCGTTCCTGGCCGGATGCACCTTCGGCCGAACCTTCGTCGTCGTCTCCACCGCCGGAGCGTGTGGTCTGCTCTTGTGCCATAGCCGACCTCCTCGTACGTGCCGCGTGTTCTCTCGACACGCGGCGAAACTTCAGCCTACCGAGCGTGCGACCGTAGAGGGTGACAACCCACCGTGCGGTCGCCGAACCGTCGGATCAGGTGGTCAGCTGATCCACCAGTTCCGCAGCGGAGTCCACCGACTCGAGCAGAGCGCCGACATGCGCCTTGCTTCCACGCAACGGCTCCAGCGTCGGGATGCGTACGAGGGAGTCGCCTCCCAGATCGAAGATCACCGAATCCCAACTGGCGGCTGCGATGTCCCGACCGAACTTGCGCAGGCATTCGCCCCGGAAGTACGCGCGTGTGTCCGTCGGCGGGTTCGAGACGGCGTCGAGCACCTCCTGCTCGGACACCAACCGCTCCATCGAGCCGCGGGCGACGAGTCGGTTGTACAGACCCTTGTCCAGCCGGACGTCGGAATACTGGAGGTCGACCAGGTGCAGACGAGGTGCCGACCATCCCAGGTTCTCGCGGTTACGGAAACCCTCGAGCAGCCGTAGCTTGGCGGGCCAGTCGAGCAGGTTGGCGCAGTCCATGGGGTCGCGCTCGAGCTTGTCCAGGATCATCGCCCACTTCTCCACGACGTCCGCGGCGCGCGGATCCTGCTCACCCTGTCGATCGAGATGAGCCGACACCCGCTCGAGGTAGATGCGCTGCAAGGCCAGAGCCGTGAGCTCACGACCGTCGGCCAACGCCACGGTCCGTCGCAGCGTCGGATCGTGACTGATCTGGTGGACGGCGGTGACGGGGCGAGCCAACTGCAGATCCGACAGATCCACTCCCGCTTCGACGATGTCGAGGACCAGCGCGGTAGTGCCCACCTTGAGGTACGTCGCCATCTCGGCGAGGTTCGCGTCCCCGATGATCACGTGCAGCCGGCGGTACTTGTCGGCGTCGGCATGGGGTTCGTCGCGGGTGTTGATGATGCCCCGCTTGAGGGTGGTCTCGAGGCCGACCTCGACCTCGATGTAGTCCGCTCGCTGCGACAGCTGGAAGCCGGGCTCGTCTCCCGACTGACCGATGCCCACGCGTCCGGAACCGGTGAAGACCTGGCGGGACGCGAAGAACGGAGACAGCCCGGCGATGATCGCCGAGAACGGCGTTTCCCGCGACATCAGATAGTTCTCGTGCGTGCCGTACGACGCGCCCTTGCCGTCCACGTTGTTCTTGTACAACTGCAGCTTCGGCGCACCGGGCACGCTGGAGGCGTGGCGTGCAGCGGCTTCCATGACGCGCTCGCCGGCCTTGTCCCAGATGACGGCATCCAGCGGGTCCCGTACTTCGGGAGCCGAGTACTCCGGATGCGCATGGTCGACGTAGAGCCGCGCACCGTTGGTCAGGATCATGTTGGCCGCGCCGACCTCGTCGGCGTCGATGATCGGGGCGGGCCCGCTGAACCGGCCGAGGTCGAAACCTCGGGCGTCGCGCAGCGGCGACTCCACCTCGTAGTCCCACCGGGTCCGCTTCGCCCGAGGCACACCGGCAGCGGCGGCGTAGGCCAGCACCGCCTGGGTGGAGGTCAGGATCGGATTGGCGGAAGGTTCGGTCGGGGAGGAAATTCCGTACTCGACCTCGATGCCGATGATGCGCTGCATGATTTCGAGCCTATGCTATCGGCCCTGTGTGCCCCGATCGAGTGCGAACGCCGACGACTGCCTCCGACGACGAGATGGTCACTGTCTTCGACGAGAACGCGACCGTCGTCGGCTCCGCCCCACGCTCCACGGTCTATGCCGACGGGCTGTGGCACGCGAGTGCGGGAGTTCTGGTGCGGTCCACCGACGGTCGCCGCATCTACGTGCATCGACGGACGGAGACAAAATCGGTGTTCGCCGGCATGCACGACTGTCTGGCGGGAGGTGTGGTCGACGCCGGCGAGACACCACACGAAGCCGCGGTGCGGGAACTGTCGGAAGAGCTGGGCATCACCTGCGACGTCGTCGGTCCGCCCGTCGTCGGACGGTGGACGGGGCGGTCGGGGTCCGCTCGAATCCGCTGCCATCTCTTCGCCTACGTGATCCACCACGACGGCCCGATGCACCACCAGCCGTCCGAGATCTCGGACGGCTGGTGGTGGACGGACTCTCGACTTCGAGAACACCTGGGCGATCCCGAATGGCCCTTCGTTCCGGACACTCGGGCAATCGTCGAGGAGCTACTGCGTCGGTGACACGGTCGACTACAGGTACTGACCCGTGTTCGACTCGGTGTCGATGGAACGACTGGCGCTCGCGTTCTTCCCGGTGACGAGCGTGCGGATGTAGACGATCCGCTCGCCCTTCTTGCCCGAGATGCGTGCCCAGTCATCGGGATTGGTGGTGTTGGGCAGGTCCTCGTTCTCGGCGAACTCGTCGACGATGGAGTCGAAGAGGTGTCCGACGCGCAGACCCTTCGTGCCCGTGTCCAGAACGGCCTTGATCGCGTACTTCTTGGCGCGGTCGACGATGTTCTGGATCATGGCACCCGAGTTGAAGTCCTTGAAGTAGAGAACTTCCTTGTCGCCGTTGGCGTAGGTGACCTCGAGGAAACGGTTGTCGTCGCTCTCGGCGTACATGCGCTCGACGACCCGCTCGATCATCCCGCGGATGCACGCTGCACGGTCGCCGCCGAATTCGGCGAGATCGTCCGCGTTCACGGGCAACGAGTCGTCCAGGTACTTCGAGAAGATGTCCAGGGCGGACTCCGCATCCGGACGCTCGATCTTGATCTTCACGTCGAGACGTCCCGGTCGCAGGATCGCGGGGTCGATCATGTCCTCGCGATTGGATGCGCCGATGACGATGACGTTCTCGAGGCCCTCGACGCCGTCGATCTCCGCGAGGAGCTGCGGAACCACGGTGGTCTCGACGTCGGACGACACACCCGATCCACGTGTACGGAAGATCGAGTCCATCTCGTCGAAGAACACGATCACCGGGGTGCCCTCGGAGGCCTTCTCGCGCGCCCGCTGGAAGATCAGGCGGATGTGACGCTCGGTCTCACCGACGAACTTGTTCAGCAGTTCCGGGCCCTTGATGTTCAGGAAGTAGGACTTGGCGTCGCGAGCATCCTGACCGCGTGCCTCGGCGATCTTCTTCGCCAACGAGTTGGCCACGGCCTTGGCGATGAGCGTCTTGCCGCACCCGGGAGGACCGTAGAGCAGCACGCCCTTCGGCGGCCGCAACGAGTACTCACGGAACAGATCCTTGTGCAGGAACGGCAGTTCCACGGCGTCGCGAATCTGCTCGATCTGCCGGCCCAGTCCGCCGATGTCCTCGTAGCCCACATCCGGGACCTCTTCGAGAACCAGGTCTTCGACCTCGGCCTTGGGGATGCGTTCGAAGGCGTAGCCGGCCTTGGTGTCGACCAGAAGCGAGTCGCCGGGACGCAGACGACGGGACGGGCCGTCCGGATCCTCCGGTGCCTCGTCGTCGGCCATCTCCTGCAGGGGCTTGGCCAACCACACCACGCGTTCCTCGTCGGCGTGTCCGACTACCAGTGCGCGACGACCGTCCTCCAAGATCTCACGCAGCGAGCTGATCTCACCGACGCGCTCGAACTCGCACGCCTCGACGATGGTCAGCGCTTCGTTGAGGCGCACCGTCTGACCCGGACGCAGAGCGCTCGAGTCGACGTTCGGCGAGGACGTCAGTCGCATCTTGCGGCCGGAGGTGAAGACGTCGACGGTCTCGTCCTCGTAGACGTGGACCAGGACGCCGTAGCCGCTGGGCGGCGCACCGAGCCGGTCGACCTCCTCGCGGAGTGCGATCAGCTGTTGGCGTGCTTCCTTCAGCGTCTCCATGAGCTTGGTGTTGCGGATGGACAGCGTGTCGACCCGCGTCTCCAGATCACGGACGTCCGATGTTCCGGACGATCCGCTGCGCGCGGCGTCGAGCTTGCGGCGAAGTGCAGTCGCCTCGGCGCGTACCGCGTCGAGTTCTGCCAGTAGCGACGTGCGGTCGGTGTCGGCAGTGTTGTCCGGCGTGTCTGTAGGGCTCATGTAGGACTCCTCCCAAAGCGATTTCTCAACGCTACCGGGCGAAACGCAAACGTGTGTGACGTCCGTGCTCAGAGGCTACGAGGAGGGTCCGACAACGTCCGGATGAACGGCCGGTGTCAGGCGGGTTCCACCGGCGTCTTGCCCGCTCGGCGCTGGGGTTTGGGCGTGACCGTTCCCTCCGCGAGCCGCCGCGCGCTGACGAGGAAAGCGGTGTGACCTTGCATCCGATGCTCCGGGCGCACCGCGAGACCGACGACGTGCCAGCCGCGGACGATCGATTCCCATGACCGCGGCTCGGTCCAGCACTCCTGCGCACGCAGAGCCTCGACCACCTTGGAGAGCTGAGTGACCGTCGCCACATAGACGATCAGAACGCCACCCGGGACGAGCGCCCCTGCAACGGACTCGAGCGCGTCCCACGGTGCGAGCATGTCCAGGACCACCCGGTCGACCATTCCCTCGTGGCGTGCGACGTCGAAGTTCGCGACGTCGCCGATCACCAGATCCCAGTTGTCGGGTCGCCCGCCGAAGAAGGTCTCCACGTTGCGCACCGCGTGCTCGGCATGGTCGTCGCGCACCTCGTACGAGATGACGCGCCCCTCCGGGCCCACCGCCCGCAGCAGCGAACAGGTCAGAGCGCCCGACCCCGCGCCGGCCTCGAGAACCCGTGCGCCGGGGAAGACGTCGCCTTCGTGCACGATCTGCGCGGCGTCCTTGGGGTAGATGACCTGCGCCCCACGGGGCATCGACAGCACGTAGTCCACCAGCAACGGCCGCAGAGCGAGGTACGGAGTGCCGTTGACCGACTTCACCACGCTGCCCTCGTCGACACCGATGAGGTCGTCGTGACGGATGCCGCCGCGGTGGGTGTGGAACTCTTTCGCCGCGTCCAGGACCACCGTGTAGTGACGGCCCTTGCCGTCGGTCAGCTGGACGCGATCGCCGACGCGGAACGGTCCGCTCGCACGGGGCGACGGGTCGGAATCGGTCGGTTCCACGGTGGTCCTCGTTCCTGCACAGGTGTGTGCACGCCACGCGACGTGCCCAGGGAACTGTAGGGCAGATGCAGGCGCGTCCCGGAATTCGGGCATGTCGCGAATCCGGAATGTCGGGGGGCGGGCATAGTGTCGCCGACGTGAGCATCTCCACCGAACACCGTCCCTCCGTCGAACCCGCTGCTGCGACCGGCGACTCACGTCCGCGTCGACGCCCGGCACTGTCTCCGTCCCGTGCCGCCGACTACAAGCAGTGCCCGCTGCTCTACCGCTTCCGGGCGATCGATCGGCTGCCGGCACCACCGTCGAAGGCGCAGTTGCGGGGCACGCTGGTCCATTCCGCTCTGGAGAATCTGTACGGTCTGCCCGCAGCGGATCGCGTCACGGCCCGCGCGCTCGCCCTGGTGGACGATGCGTGGGCCGAGATGCTCTCGACGCACGAGTTCGCGTCGGGGCTGGTCGCGGACGAGGACCGGGCCGGCTTCCTCGCCGAGGCGCAGGCTCTCGTCGCGTCCTACTACACGCTGGAGGATCCGACGCGCTTCGATCCGGAGTCCTGCGAGCAACTCGTCGAGACCGAACTGGACGACGGGGTGCTGCTACGCGGCTACATCGACCGCATCGACGTCGCGCCGACAGGACAGGTGCGCGTCGTCGACTACAAGACGGGGCGTGCTCCGCGCGAGATCGCCGAGGCCAAGTCGCTGTTCCAGATGAAGTTCTACGCGGTGGTCCTGCGCCGCACGCGCGGGATCGTGCCCTCCCAGCTCAGGCTTCTGTTCCTGAAGGACGGTCAGATTCTGACGTACTCGCCGGACGAGGACGAGCTCCGCCGCTTCGAGCGCACTCTCTCCGCCATCTGGACAGCCATCCGCGCAGCCGGGGAGACGGGCGACTTCCGGCCCAAGCCCGGAAAGCTGTGCGGATGGTGCGACTTCCAGGCCCTGTGCCCGTCGTTCGGCGGCACCCCGCCCGAGTACCCGGGGTGGCCGAGCGAGCCGGTGGAGGTCACCGCGTGAACGAGGACGCACTCTTCGTCCGTGTCGTCGACGGCGCCGAGCGCTTCCGCGCCACCCGGCTCACCACCAGCGTGTGGGCGGAGACGATGCAGCACGGCGCTCCCCCGTCGGCACTGTTGGCGCGTGCGCTCGAGCAGTGCTCGCCGACGCCGGGCACGCGTCTGGCGCGAGTCACCATGGAAATTCTCGGACCGGTTCCTGTCGGCGAGATAACTGTTTCCGCCCGCGTCGAACGCCCCGGTCGTCGGGTCAGCATGCTGTCGGCCGAACTGGTCGCGGACCTGCCGGACGGGTCCACACGGGCGGTCGCGCGCGCCACAGCCTGGCGAGTGGCCATGACCGACACGTCCGCGGCGGGACAGACCCTCGACCCGCCGCTGGTTCCCGGCCCGGACGAGTCCGAGGCGGGCTGGGCCTTCCCGGATCACTGGCACGGCGGTTTCCTCGACAGCCTGGAGTTCCGGGGTGCCCGGCCGGTGACGGACACCGAGCCCGGGCGTGTGTGGGCACGCCCGAAGTACCCCGTGGTGGCGGGAGAGTCGACGTCGCCGATCGTGAGACTCTTCGCCGTGGCCGACATCGCCAACGGCGTCGCAGCGCTCCTCGACCCGACCGAGTGGACGTTCCTCAACACCGACCTGACGGTGCAGATCGTGCGGGAGCCCGTCGGCGAATGGGTGGGCGTGCAGGCCCGTACGGCGATCGGCGACGACGGTATCGGGCTGTGCACCTCGACCGTGTACGACGCGACGGGAGCAGTGGGCCGCACGTTCCAGACGCTCGAGGTGCGCGCCCGACGCTGAGCGGAACTAGAACGCTCGGCAGGACCTGATGTCGGACGCCAGGATCGCCTTGGCACCGAGGTCGGCGAGTTCGTCCATGACGGCGTT
Source organism: Rhodococcus sp. AC861 (assembly GCF_979256035.1). NCBI lineage: Bacteria > Bacillati > Actinomycetota > Actinomycetes > Mycobacteriales > Nocardiaceae > Rhodococcus > Rhodococcus sp. AC861. The sequence goes on along the minus strand of NZ_CEEDMW010000003.1, from coordinate 664,218 downwards.
GTGGCCCTTGCGCGGCACCATCGCGCGTATCGCGACCCAGGCTTCGTCGGCCAACGGCGACAGCGTCGGCGACTCGAGGCCGGGCGTGATCTTGACGGCATCGTCGAGAATCGTTCGCGGGCAGTCGTAGTCGAGCATCAAGTACTGCTGCGCGAAGACCACGCCCTGAACACGTGCGATCAGTTGGTTGCGTGCCTTGTCGTCGGTGGGCGAACCCTCCCGTTCGATCAACACACCTTCCGAGTCGCACAGCGACTCACCGAAGGCCACCAGATTGTGCTGTCGCAGAGTGCGTCCCGAACCCACCACGTCGGCTATCGCGTCGGCGACACCGAGCTGGATCGAGATCTCGACGGCGCCGTCCAAGCGGATCACGGTGGCCTCGAGGCCACGCGCTGCGAGGTCACGACGAACCAGGTTGGGGTACGAGGTGGCGATGCGGAGGCCCGCCAGATCCTTCGGCGTCCATTCCTTGCCCGCGGGCGCGGCGTAGCGGAACGAGCTGTTGCCGAAGCCCAGAGCGAGGCGTTCCGCCACGGGGGCGCCGGAATCGAGCGCGAGATCCCGACCGGTGATGCCGAGATCGAGTTCACCCGACCCGACATAGATCGCGATGTCCTTGGGGCGGAGGAAGAAGAATTCAACGTTGTTCGACGGGTCGAGCACGGTGAGGTCCCGCGAATCCGCACGGCGGCGGTAGCCGGCTTCGCTCAGGATTTCACCGGCGAGTTCGGACAGGGAACCTTTGTTGGGCACTGCTACGCGAAGCATGATCTACATCCTGTGGTGAGAGAGGTGGGTGAGGAACGCGGACGTGCTCACAGATGTCGGTAGACATCCTCGAGCGACAGGTTCTTGCCCACCATCAACACCTGGACCCAGTACAGGAGCTGCGAGATCTCCTCGGCGAGAGCGTCGTCGCTCTCGTGCTCGGCGGCGATCCACACTTCGCCGGCCTCTTCGAGGATCTTCTTGCCCTGCTGATGCACTCCCGCGTCCAGCGCGGCGACGGTGCCGGAGCCCTCAGGCCTGGTGGCAGCGCGATCGGTGAGCTCGGCGAACAGGGACTCGAAGTTCTTCACGGGTCATGATTGTTCCACGGCGGCGCCGACCCACCGCCATCAGTGTCCTCGAGCGCGCGCAGACCTCAGGTCGTCCAGGGTCAGCCCTTCGAGCGTCGTCCGGAAGGTCCTACCCGGACCCTCGGGCACCCGGACCTCCGACGGCACTACCACGACCGCGCACCCGGCAGCGATCGCCGATTCGGTACCCGTCGGCGAGTCCTCGACGGCCACGCACGACCCCGCGTCCACGCCCAGCATGTGGGCACCCCGCCGATACGGATCCGGAGCGGGCTTCGCATGCTCGACCTCGTCGCCGCACACCGTGGCGTCGAAGCGGTGCCGCCCGAGCGTCTCGAGTGCGATCTCCGTCAGCATGCGCTCGGTGTTGGTCACCAACGCGCACCCCAGACCGGCCGACTTCACCAGATCCAGCGCTGCCTCGGCACCCGGGCGCCACGGCAGCCCCTCACCGAACAGCTCGACCACCCGAGTGTTCAGCCACAGCGCCGCCTCCGCCAGATTCTCCGGCGTCGCCTCACGACCGACATGGGCGAACACCTTCGCCAGGGCACCCATCATGGAGTTGCCCAGAGTGGACTCGCGCACCTCCGGCGTCAGCTCACGGCCCAACGACGCCGACAGCTCGTACACCGCGATGTCCCACAGGCGCTCCGAGTCCAACAACGTCCCGTCCATGTCGAACAAGACGGCCTGGAGCTCAGACATTGAAGTACTTCGCCTCCGGGTGGTGCAGAACGAAGGCATCCGTGGACTGCTCCGGATGCAACTGCAACTCGTCGGACAGGTCCACTCCGATGCGCTGCGGCTCGAGCATCGCGACCAGCTTGATGCGGTCCTCGAGGTCGGGGCACGCACCGTAGCCGAACGAGTAGCGAGCGCCGCGGTACTCGAGCTTGAAGTACCCCTCGACGTTCGACGGATCCTGATCCACCAGCGACCGGCCGTCGGGAAGGACGAGCTCCTCGCGCACACGGCGGTGCCAGTACTCGGCCAAGGCTTCCGTGAGCTGGACGCCGATGCCGTGCACCTCCAGGTAGTCGCGGTACGCATCCGCCTTGAACAGCTCGTTGGCGAAGTCCGCGATGGGCTGACCCATCGTCACGAGGTTCATCGGGAGCACGTCGACGACGCCGGTCTCCCGAGCGAGTTCTCGGGAGCGCACGAAGTCGGCGATGCACAGGAACCGGCCGCGGTCCTGACGAGGGAACGTGAAGCGGAAACGTTCCGCCGCATCGGGTTCGGGAGATTCCAGCACGACGACGTCGTCGCCTTCGGACACCGCCGGGAAGTACCCGTAGACCAGCGCCGCGTGCGCGAGGATGCCGTCGGTGCTCAGACGGTCCAGCCAGTACCGCAGCCGCGGCCGGCCCTCGGTCTCCACCAGATCCTCGTACGTGGCGCCCTCCCCCGCGCGGGCTCCGCGCAGGCCCCACTGGCCGAGGAAGAGTGCACGCTCGTCGAGCAGACCCGAGTACTCGGACAGCGAGATCCCCTTGACGATGCGGCTGCCCCAGAACGGAGGCGACGGCAGTTCCTTCTCGACGGAGACGTCGGACCGCTCGGGGATGACCACGGGTGCTTCGGCGGCCTTGCGCTTCTCCGCGATGCGACGCGAACGCTCGTGCCGTTCCTTACGCTCGGCGGTCTTCTGCTTCGCGGCGAGCGCTTCCTCGCTGTTCTCCGCCGGTGCCACACCACGCTTGGTGTTCATGATGGTGTCCATCAGGCGCAGACCCTCGAAGGCGTCACGTGCGTACGACACGTCGCCGTCGTAGACCTCGGCCAGGTCGTTCTCGACGTACGAGCGCGTGAGTGCTGCGCCTCCCAGCATCACCGGGAACTGCTCCGAGACGCCCTTGGCGTTCATCTCGAGCAGGTTCTCCTTCATGACCACCGTCGACTTCACCAGCAGACCGGACATTCCGATGACGTCCGCCCGCTTGTCGACGGCGGCGTCGAGGATCGCCGAGATGGGCTGCTTGATGCCGAGGTTGACCACCTCGTAGCCGTTGTTGCTCAGAATGATGTCGACGAGGTTCTTGCCGATGTCGTGGACGTCGCCCTTGACGGTGGCCAGGACGATGCGCCCCTTGCCGTCCTCGTCCGACGCTTCCATGTGCGGCTCGAGGTGTGCCACAGCAGCTTTCATGACCTCGGCGGACTGCAGGACGAACGGCAACTGCATCTGTCCGGATCCGAACAGCTCACCGACGGTCTTCATACCGGACAGCAGGGTCTCGTTGATGATCGCGAGCGGCGGCTTCTCCGTCATCGCCTCGTCGAGATCGTCGCCGAGGCCGGCGCGTTCACCGTCCACGATGCGACGCTCGAGTCGGTCGAACAGCGGGAGTCCGGCCAGTTCCTGGGCCCGTGTCTCGCGAGCCGATGCCGCCGAGACGCCCTCGAACAGCGCCATCAGCGCCTGCAGCGGGTCGTACCCCTCGCGGCGACGGTCGTAGACGAGGTCGAGGGCGACCTGGCGCTGCTCCTCGGGAATGCGCGCCATCGGCAGGATTTTCGAGGCGTGCACGATGGCCGTGTCCAGACCGGCCTGCGTGCACTCGTGCAGGAACACCGAGTTGAGCACCTGCCGTGCCGCAGGGTTGAGCCCGAACGAGATGTTCGAGATGCCCAGGGTGAAGTGGACCTCGGGATGACTCTCGTGCAGCCGGCGGATGGCTTCGATGGTCTCGATGCCGTCGCGGCGGACCTCCTCCTGGCCGGTGGAGATGGGGAACGTGAGCGTGTCCAGGATGATGTCCGACTCGGGGAGTCCCCAGTTGTCCCGGATGTCGGCGATGAGGCGCTCGGCGATGCGCACCTTCCAGTCGGCGGTGCGGGCCTGGCCCTCCTCGTCGATGGTCAAGGCCACGACAGCGGCACCGTGCCGCTTGACCAGCGTCATGATGCGCTGGAACCGCGATTCCGGGCCGTCGCCGTCCTCGTAGTTGACGGAGTTGACCGCGCTGCGGCCACCGAGATGTTCGAGGCCCGCTTCGAGCACGGCCGGCTCGGTGGAGTCGAGCATGATCGGCAGTGTCGAGGACGTGGCCAACCGTGATGCCAGGGCGGACATGTCCGCGGCGCCGTCGCGGCCGACGTAGTCGACGTTGAGGTCGAGCATGTGGGCGCCGTCGCGTGTCTGGTCCTTCGCGATGTCGAGGCACTTCTGATAGTCCTCGGACAGCATGGCGTCGCGGAACGCCTTGGAGCCGTTGGAGTTGGTGCGCTCACCGATCATCATGATGCTGGCGTCCTGCTCGAACGGCACGGCCGCATAGAGGGACGACACGCCTCGCTCGGGCTTCGGGTTGCGCACACCCTTGCGCGCATCGTGCACGGCGTCGGCGACCTGGCGGATGTGCTCCGGCGTGGTGCCGCAGCAGCCGCCGACGAGCGCGAGCCCGAATTCGGTGACGAAGCCGCTCAGTGCCTCGGCCAGCTCTTCCGGACCCAGCGGGTACTCCGCGCCGTGAGCTCCGAGCTGCGGCAGTCCTGCATTGGGCATGACCGAGATCGGCAGTGTGGAGTGCTTGCTCAGATGGCGGAGGTGCTCGCTCATCTCGGCAGGACCCGTGGCGCAGTTCAGGCCGATCAGGTCCACCCCGAGCGGCTCGATCGCCGTCAGAGCCGCGCCGATCTCACTTCCCAGGAGCATGGTGCCCGTGGTCTCGACCGTGACGTGGGTGATGATCGGGATCCGGATGCCGAGCTGCTCCATCGCGGCCTGGCTGCCGAGGATGGCTGCCTTGACCTGCAGCAGGTCCTGGCACGTCTCGATCAACACCGCGTCGGCGCCGCCGTCGATCATGCCGAGCGCCGCCTCGGCATACGCGTCGCGCAGTGCGCGGAACGGTGCATGCCCCAGCGTCGGGAGCTTGGTTCCGGGGCCCATGGATCCGAGAACGAAACGGCCCATGCCGTCGCGACCGGGTCCCATCCCGTCGGCGACCTCACGGGCCAGAACAGTGCCCTTGTACGACAGTTCACGGATGCGGTCCGAGATGTCGTAGTCCGCCAGGTTAGGCAGGTTGCAGCCGAACGTGTTGGTCTCGACCGCGTCGGCGCCCGCCTCGAAATATGCGCGATGTATGTGACGGAGCACATCGGGGCGGGTGTCGTTGAGAATTTCGTTGCAGCCCTCGAGACCGTTGAAGTCGTCCAAGGTCAGGTCCGCTGCCTGCAGCATTGTTCCCATGGCACCGTCTCCGATGACAACGCGCTGAGAGAGCGCATCGAGCAGGCGTGAACGGAATTCGACTGGCATGTGCTCAACAGTAGTGGTCGGTCCCGACACCTCTGGTCGTAGGCTGGGTGGGTGAGTGCGCCAGAAACGCCCCAGGGCGATTCCCCCGTGGTTCGAGACCCCAGTGAGATCCAGGAAACGGTCGATTCCGAGCTGGGCGAGATCCTCCCTACCCTGCGCGCCCCGATTCTCGTCGCCGCCTTCGAAGGGTGGAACGACGCGGGTGACGCCGCGAGCGGTGCCGTCGAGCATCTCGAGCTCATCTGGGACGCGACACCTCTGGCGGAGCTGGACTCCGAGGACTACTACGACTACCAGGTGAACCGGCCCACCGTGCGCCAGGTCGACGGTGTCACCCGCGAGATCGAGTGGCCGTCGACGCGGTTGTCGGTGTGCTCGCCTCCCGGCAGCGACCGCGACGTGGTTCTCCTGCGCGGTATCGAGCCCAACATGCGCTGGCGGAGCTTCTGCGACGACCTGCTCGAGTTCATCGACCAGCTCGGCGTCGAAACGGTCGTCATTCTCGGCGCGCTGCTCGCCGACACACCGCACACCAGGCCCGTTCCGGTGACCGGCACCGCGTACAGCACCGAGTCGGCGGAGCAGTTCAACCTCGAGCAGACCCGGTACGAGGGCCCGACCGGCATCACCGGAGTGCTTCAGGACGAATGCGTCAAGGCAGGCATCCCGGCCGTGTCCCTGTGGGCAGCGGTTCCGCACTACGTCTCGCAGCCGCCCAACCCGAAGGCCACCGTCGCCCTGCTGCAGCGCGTCGAGGACGTCCTCGACATCGAGGTGCCTCTCGGCGAACTTCCTTCGTTGGCCGAGGACTGGGAGGAGTCGGTCACCGAGATGACCAAGGACGACGACGAGATCGCCGAGTACGTCCGCACTCTCGAAGAGCGCGGCGACGCCGAGGTCGACATGTCCGAGGCCGTCTCCAAGGTGGACGGTGACGCGCTGGCCGCCGAGTTCGAGCGCTACCTACGCCGACGGGGTCCCGGAAGCTTCGGGTTGTGACGCGCGCTCGTCACCGGTGAGCTCGCGACTCGCACGGCTCCGCATCGGCGCTCTGTACGCCGGCGGCTTCCTCGGCCCGTTCGGCGGCGGAGTGGTGTCGTCGATGCTGCCCGAGATGGGGGCAGACCTGGGTGTGTCCACCGGGTCGGCGGCATCCACCCTCAGTGCGTACCTGTTCCCGTTCGCGCTGGCCATGCTCGTGTCGGGCACCCTCGGCGCGCGGTGGGGCCGCGTGCGCACCGTGCGCCTCGCCTACCTTCTCTACGTCGTCTCCTCGCTCCTGTGCGCGGTCGCGCCCACGCTCGACCTGCTGCTGGGTGCGCGCGCTCTCCAGGGCATCGGCAATTCCTTCACGACGCCGTTGCTTCTCGCGTCACTGGCTGCCGTGACTCCGCGCGAGCGCCTGGGACGGGTTCTCGGCACGTTCGGCGCCCTGCAGGCAGCAGGTCAGACCAGCGCTCCGCTGGTCGGTGGCCTCGCCGCGGAGTTCGACTGGCGGTATGCGTTCGTCGTGCTGGCCGTCGTCGCTGCGATCCTCGGATTCGTCGGACTTCCCCCGGCGACATCGCCGTCCACCCCCGGCGGTCGTCCCGAACGCCTCCGCGACGCCCTCACCGTCCCGGTCCTGCGCGTGGCGGTGGTCGCGCTCCTCGGCTGGGGCGCCCTGGGAGGCCTCAACTTCCTCGTCGCCTTCCGCGCCGAGGACACGTTCGGCCTGTCCTCCACCCAGCGCGGACTGCTGCTGACCGTGTTCGGCGTCGCCGGAATCCTGGTGGCACGGCGCGTCGGTGGACTGATCGACCGCATCGGGCCACGTCGGGCGATCGTGGGCGCCGCTCCTGTCGGCGCGGGCCTCGTCGCCCTCGCCGGCACCATGCCCAGCCTGGTGGTCGTCGGCCTCGTCTGGGCGGCAGCGGGTGTCGCCAGCCAGTTCATCCTCGTCGGCGTCAACGCCGCTGTCCTCGGCTCGTCGGGGGCGAACCGCGGCGGCGCCGTGTCGGTCGTCCAGTCGTTCCGGTTCTCCGGGGCGGCCTTCGCTCCTCTCGCGCTCACCCCGCTGTACGGGGTGCACCCGACGCTGGCCTTCGTCATCCCCGCCGTCCTGCTGGCAGTGGTCGCGCCGCTGGTGATGACCGGGCCGAAGACCTGACAGCGCGCCGGTCGCGCTCGAGAGTGAATGATGACGCCGCCGTAACACGAGCGCAGCAGTGCCGTCACCGCGTGCACGGACAGTCGTGCCATGGCCAGCACTCCGAAGTTCATCCAAGGCGTCTTTCCCTTCGTCGGGCACGGCCTGGGCAAGTCCGAGCTTCTCGACGCCGCCACGGCATACACCGTTCCGTCGGGCCTGACCGCCCAGCCGCTCTACTTCCGCGGCGGTAACTCCTCCGACGAACTGGTCGTCGTCACGCTCACGCGCGACGGAGAGTCGATGCGCGTGTTCCCGATGGGCGCGAAGGCGAGCGTCAACGTTCCGCTGCGCGTCGTCGAGGACGTCGATCCGGACTCGGTTCTCGAACTCACCGTCGCCGCACCCGACGGCTGCAGCGGCGAGGTCGTCGTCGACTTCGGAATGATGATCTTCTGATGTCGCCTGCAGCAGGACGGCACCGACTGCTCGTCGTCGGCAACGGAATGGCGGGGGCTCGCACCGTCGAGGAAATCCTCGGCCGCGACCCCGACAAGTTCGACGTCACGATGATCGGCGACGAGCCGTACGGCAACTACAACCGGATCATGCTCTCGCACGTGCTCTCGGGTGAGTCGTCCATCGACGACGACGATCTGATGCTCAACCCCATGGCCTGGTACCGGGAGAACGGCGTCACCCTCCACGTCGGTGACCGGGCGGTCGCGCTGGACCGATTCGCCAAGAACGTGACGTGCGAGAGCGGGCGAGTCGTCCCGTACGACACGGTGATCATCGCGACCGGCAGCACGACGTTCTTCCCCAACATGGACGGACTGCGTGAGGCCGACGGCCGACTGGCGCGTGGCGTCTTCGGTTTCCGGACGATCGAGGACACCAACGGGATGCTGCAGATGGCGTCCTCCCGCGACGGCATCCGCGCCGTCGTCATCGGTGGCGGATTGCTGGGCCTCGAAGCCGCCTACGGTCTGCGCACGCAGGGCATAGACGTGGACGTCGTGCACTCCCCCGGTCACCTGATGAACCAGCAGCTCGACGAACGCGGTGGACGCGTGCTGCGCAACAAGATCGAGGACCTCGGCGTCGGCGTCTACACGTCCAAGCGCACCACGGCGGTGCTGCGGGACGACAGCGGCGCCGTCACCGGGGTCGCGTTCAACGACGGTTCCACCCTGCCCGCGGACATGATCGTCGTGACGGCCGGCATCCGCCCCAACGTCGACCTCGCGCGGCGTGCCGGACTTGTGATCGAGCGCGGCATCGTCGTCGACGATCAGATGCGGTGCGAGGACGAAGGGGCGATCCACGCGGTCGGAGAATGCTGCCAGCACCGCGGTGAGGTGTACGGCCTCGTGGCTCCCTTGTGGGAGCAGGCGTCGGTCCTGGCCGACGTGCTGACCGGTGCGAATCCGGCTGCGGCATATCATGGTTCGCGACTGACGACGAAGCTGAAGGTCGCGGGCGTCGACGTCGCCGCGATGGGCGTCAAGGGCCCCGAGCGGGACACCGACGAGTTCGTGCAGTTCTACGAACCCCGGAGCGGCACCTACAAGTCGGTGGTGGTGCGCGACAACAAGCTGATCGGCGCGATGCTGCTGGGCGACATCAGCAAGGTGAGCTTCCTGACCCAGGCGTTCGACGAGAAGGTGCCGCTGCCCGACGAGCGCATCAGCATGCTGTTCGACATGGGCACACCCAGTGCCGAGACCGGTGCGGCCGAGCTGTCCGACGACGTGCAGGTGTGCAACTGCAACGGGGTCACCAAGGGTGACATCGTCGCGTGCGTGCACGGCGGGGCCACCACTGTTTCCGAGGTCGTGGGAAAGACCCGTGCGGGCAAAGGCTGCGGGTCGTGCAAAGGCCTGGTCGCGGACATCGTCGCCTGCGCTGCCGGCGGAGCACTCGCTGTCGATCCCGCGGCCGACTGGTACGTCCCCTGCATTCCGATGTCCAAGCCCGAGCTCATCGAGGCCGTCCGCTCGCAGAACCTCCGGTCCGTCTCCGCAGTGTTCGATGCGCTGGCCGATGCCGAGGATGCGACAGCGAAGATGCCGCTGGCCTCGTTGCTGCGCGTGGTCTGGGGACCCGACTGGGTCGACGAGCGTGGCGCGCTGTTCATCAACGACCGCGTACACGCCAACATCCAGCGCGACGGCACCTTCTCCGTCGTCCCACAGATGAAGGGCGGCGTGACGACCCCGGACCAGCTGCGGAAGATCGCGGACGTCGCGGACAAGTACGGGGTCCCACTGGTCAAGGTCACCGGTGGTCAGCGCATCGACCTGCTCGGCATCAAAAAAGAAGACCTGCCGAAGGTGTGGGGCGATCTCGACATGCCGTCCGGGTACGCCTACGGCAAGAGCATGCGCACCGTGAAGACGTGTGTCGGTAGCGATTTCTGCCGCTTCGGGCTGGGCGATTCGACAGCACTCGGCATCGCGATCGAGGAGCGATTCCAGGGCCTCGAAACTCCCGCGAAGCTCAAGTTGGCCGTAGCCGGATGCCCCCGCAACTGCTCCGAGGCGCTCTGCAAGGACTTCGGTGTGGTGGCCGTCGGCGACGGCCGGTGGGAGATCTACGTCGGCGGCGCGGCCGGCGCACATATCCGCAAGGGCGACGTTCTCGCGACCGTCGACTCCCCCGAGGAAGTCCTCACCCTCGCGGGCCGGTTCATCCAGTACTACCGCGAGGAGGCCAAGTGGCTCGAGCGGACCTACGCCTTCGTGCCGCGGGTCGGCCTCGAAACGCTGCAGCGACTGCTCGTCGACGATGCCGAGGGCCTCTGTGCAGGACTCGACGAGCGCATCCAGATCTCCATCGACGGCTACACCGATCCGTGGAAGGAACGTGCGGCGCCGCGGTCACCCGCCCAGTTCGCACCCTCCCTCCCCCTGCTCCCGCTGCCTCAGGTGCCGGTTCGACCCCGACCGGCCTCCGGCCTTCCCGCAATCCGATGACCACAGCACAGGCGACCGTCGTGGGGACCGTCGACGATCTCACCCCCGGTGAAGGCCGTACCTACGTCGTCGACGGGCGACAGATCGCCGTCTTCCTCCTGACCGACGGGACGGTGCGCGCCATGGACGCGGTATGCCCACATCGCGGCGGGCCGCTGGCGGACGGGCAGATCGACGGAGCAGTCGTCGTGTGTCCCCTGCACCAGTACCAGTTCTCCCTGGACACCGGCCGGTGCACCACCGAGGGCTTCGGAACGGTCGCGACCTACAGTGCCGACGTCGTCGACGGGCAGGTGGCTGTCCGACTGTCCTGACCGCCTACCCTGTTGCAGTGACCGAATCCGCCGACTCCTACGTGGTGGACGACAGGCTCCGGCTCTTCTCGTTCGCCACAGCCGAGAAACGTGCCGACTACCTGCGGGTTCTTCGAGCGTTCGACCATGCCCGCGCCGGATACGTCGTGCTCCTGCACGCCGGTGAGGTGTCCGACATCCTGGCCCGCACCGAGGGCGCCGACGTTCTCACCGGTGTGGAGATCAGCCCGCTGCTCGAACAGCTGCACACCTGGGGAGTGCTCGAACGGAGCTACGACGGCACGCGCGCGGCGACCCTTGCCGAGTACCGCAACCGGCATTACGTCTACCAATTCGGACAGGTCGGATATCAGGCATACCGCGCGGTCGAGGACGTGCTCGCGGCTCGTCCCGAGGACGCGTCGTTGTCGCGGCTGGTCCTGCCGGAGTTGCTCGGAGACCTCGCCGAGCTGGCCGCGGCGAACAGCGCCGGCGATGCCGATCTGGTCTACCGCAAGCTGAACCGGTTGGACACGGCGCTGGGCGACATGGCCACTCGCGCCGCGCACTTCTACCTCTCACTCGGTGACCTGGTAAGGACGACGGATGTCACCCCGGAATCGTTCCTCGCGCACAAGGACGCTCTGCTCTCCCACATGCGCGAGTTCAGCCTCGACCTGGCTCGTTACGGACCCAAGCTCACGGCGGCGATCGAGAAGGTGGACGCCACCGGGCTCGAGGCCCTGCTCGATCGCGCCGCTGCGAGCGACGAGAGAGTGTTCCTGACCCCCGACGAGCGGCGCGCCGACTGGGCGGGGCGGTGGACGGGACTCGTTCACTGGTTCAGCTCGACGGACGGTGATCCGACCGAGTCGGATCGACTCCGCGAGGGCACGATGAGTGCCATCGCCGCCGTCCTGTCGTTGCTGCGCCGCGTCACCGAGACCCGCAAGGGCGGGGTCAGTCGCGAGTCCCAGCTGCGACATCTGGCCGGGTGGTTTGCGTCCGCACCCACCGAGGACGCCGCCCACGCCCTGTTCGGCGCCGTGTTCGGGTTGGGGAGACCACGCCACCTCTCGATGGTCCACCCCGACGACGACATCGTTCCCGTGTCCCGGTCGTGGTGGGACGCACCGCCGGTGGAGATCTCGCGCACGCTGGCGGAGACCGGTCGACCGCCCGCGGCCGGTGCACCGGCGCGAGTGCAGCGCAACGATTCCGGTGTACGACGCCTCCGCGAACAGCAGTTGAGTGTGCAGAGGCGGCGAGCCGACGCTGCCCGGTCCCTGGCCGATCACGGTGTGTACGAACGCGACCTGACCGGTGAGGAAACGGACGTGCTGCTCGGCCTGCTCAATGCTGCACTGACTGCCCGTGTTCCCGTGTCCGGTCGCGTCGGCTCCTCCACCGGCTCCGAGGGCGGCGTGACCCTGACTCTCGCTCCGCACGAGCGGTCCACCGTCGTCCGCACGGAACGTGGACTGCTGCACCTCGATCGACTGTCCCTGACCATCGGTACGCGGCGATGAGGGCGCGGACGATCCCGAGCCTCGCGCTCGACTCGTACCAGCGTGCTGCGCGAACAGTGTTGTCCCACCACCTGATCACCCGCACGTATCCCGACCGCATCGCGCTACCGCTGGTCCGCCGCTGGGCGACGGAGTTGCGGGAGGACATGCTGGAGATGTTCGGGTACCGGCTCGAGGTCACCGAGACCACGGCTCGGCTCTACCCGGTGCTGGACCGCCTGGACCCGACCCAACCTGCTCGCACCGCGTCCGACCGGGTCTTCGACCGCCGCCGGTACTCGTTCCTCGCGTTGTCCCTCGCTGCCCTGGGCCGCGCCGGTGACCAGATCACGTTGTCGGAGTTGGCAGATCACGTTGCCGCCGAAGCCGGCCGCGTCGTCGGCGTGGACCTGGACACCGAGCGTGCCGCCGATCGCGACGCCTTCGTCGATGCCGTCGGTTGGCTGTCCGCCCGCGGCGCCATCACCCTGGCCGACGGAGACGCCGGTGGCTGGGCGAGCAATCCCGACGCCGGCGAAGCCCTGTACGACATCGATCGATCCGTCGTCGTCGCGTTGTTCCGACCACCGCGCGCCGTCCAGCATCTGCGCAGCGCCGCAGGGCTTCTGGCCGACCCGACGGACGACTCTCGACGGGCCAGGCGGGCGTTGGTCGAACGGCCCGTGGTCTACCTGAACGACGCAACACTCGACCCCGCATCGATCGACGACGTGCGCCTGCTGACCGGGCTGGCGGTGGAACGTCGCGCCGAAGGAGTGGCCCTGATCGACACGTCGGGCCGACTGTCGGACACCAGATTCCCGTCCACGGGCACCGTCGCACAGGTCGCTCTGCTCCTGGCCGGCGAGATCGCCGACCGCGTGCTCGACCCCGACGTCGAGGACGGACGCACCGTCGAGGCGCCTGCCGACCGCACCGCGGAACTGATCGACGCCCTCGACTCCGCCATCCCCGACGGTAGCGTCTTCGATTCTCTCGCAGACGATCTCGCCGACGACAAGTCCGAGGACGACGCGGACGACATCGAGCCCGGCCGGCATCCGTTCCTCGCCGACGAGTGGATAGACGACACGGTCGGAGCGCTCGTCGACGCGTACGGCCGTACCTTTGCCGCCCAGTGGCAGTCCGACCGTCTCGGAGTTCGCCGAGCGGCAGTCCGACTCCTCACCGACCTGTCGCTCGTCGCGCCGGTCCGCGGTGGAATCGTCGCCCTCCCTGCCCTCGCTCGCTATCGGGGCGTCGTCGTCACTGTCCGCGAGCACGCCACGATCCAACTTTTCCCACCGTCCGGCATCGGGCAGTCCGAGTTCCAGGAGTTCACCCCGTGACGTCGAGTACCAGGTTCAAGCCCACGCGCGCCGGAATCGTCAACCTGTGGGATTACCGCGATCAGGAATTCTCGTTCGCCGACGGCCGCCTCGTGCTCCGCGGACCCAACGGATCGGGCAAGACCAAGGCGCTCGAGGTGCTCTTCCCCTTCGTCCTCGACGGCCGTATCGAACCCCGTCGACTCAACCCGTTCGCCGGCGAGGAGCGGACGATGAAGTCCAACCTCCTGTACCGGGGCCAGGATTCGGCGCACTCGTACGTGTGGATGGAGTTCGCCCGAGGTGACCGTGACGACCCTGAAGCGGTCACTGTCGGTATCGGCATGCGCGCCACCAAGTCCGCGGACAAGGTCACGCGCTGGTATTTCGTCGCGGAGGGGCGCGTCGGGGTCGACTTCTCCCTGTTCGGCGCCGACGACCGCCCGCTGACCAAGAAGCAGCTCGCAGAACTCATCGGCACCGACGCCATCGTCGACCGCCCGGTCGACTACCGGGCCGCGATCGACGCCCGCATGTTCGGGCTGGGCGCGGAACGCTACGACCAGTTGATCACCCTCATCCTGACCTTGCGCCGCCCGCAGCTGGCCAAGAATCTGGACCCGAAGGGATTGTCGCGCGCGCTGTCGGACGGCCTCCGCCCCCTCGACGAACACCTCGTCCTGGAGGCGGCACGGTCGTTCAGCGACATGGAGGAGGTCGGCCGCGCCCTCGAGGGCCTGGTGCAGGCGGACCTCGCGTCGAAGCGTTTCGTCGGCGTCTACTCCACCTACCTCGGCGTCCAGGCGAAGACCGACGTCGACCAGGTCACGCGCCGGCTCGAGGCTGTCGATCACGCCACCGTCGCGCTGTTCGCCGCGAAGGAATTACGGGAGCGGCGTCGAATCGAGCGGGTGGAGGCGGAGACGAGGTTCGAAGCCGCCGAGCGCGCACTCGATCTCGCGGTCGCCGATCAGCAGACCCTGCAACGGTCGACGGCGTACGAGGGCAAGCAACAACTCGACGATCTGGCCGACGCGGTGCGCAAGCTCGAGGTGTCCACCGGGCAACAACGGGACAAGGCGAGCAAGGCACTCGAGTCGGTCGATGTCCGGCGTCGTGAATCCGAGGCTGCGGCAGCGTCGTTGCGTGAGGCCACCGCCGCCATCTCCCGCGCCGAGGACGAACTTCTGGCAGCCGCCGAAGACGCCGGCATCGCCTGGACGCCGCTCCCCCGCGACGCCCGAACGGATCAGATCACCGCGGCCGTGCGCGGTCATGCGGAGGAACGGGACGGCGACGTCCGCGCCGTGCGTGCAGCGCTGGCGGTCGTCGACCGCGCCACTACCGAACGCACGCGAACCGAACGCGCAGCGTCGCGTGCCCACGAGTCGCACGATGCGTCGTCGGCGGCGGTTCACGAGGCGGAGGCAGCCGTCGAGATCGCCCGATCGACGTACGCGGAATCGTTGCGCGCGTGGTGGTCACAGCATTCGGCACGACTCGGCGTCCCCGGACTGATCGAGTCGGTGACCGACGCGGTCGCGACCGTCGGGCAGGACGACGCTCCGTCACCGGCCGAGGTGCTGAGCGACGGTGTGCGCGATCTTCTCGACACCGTGCGTGATCGACGATCAGCAGCCCTGCAGACGCGTGACGACGCCGCGGGCACCATCGCGGACCTGACGGCCGAAAGAGCGTCGATCGCAGCCGAACACGACGATGCTCCGGCGCCGCCGGCGACTCGGACCGGTGACAGGTCCGGGCTCTCGGGCGCCCCGTTCTGGACGCTCGTGCGGTTCGCCGACGGCGTCCCGGCCGACGAGGCAGCGGGCGTCGAGGCGGCGCTCGAAGCCTCCGGGATGCTCGATGCGTGGGTCGCCGAAACCGTTCCGGCGGGCAGGGAGTCGGAACAGTTCCTCGTTCCGGCCGATGCCGTCGACGGACCGTCGCTGGCGGACGTCCTGCTCGTCGAAACCGACATCTCTGTTCCGCATGATCTGGTGCAGCGCATCCTCACGTCCGTGTCTTTGACTGCGGACGGCGACGGGGTCCGCGTCGGACGCGACGGAACCTTCCGACACGGCGTCGTCCTCGGTCGCCACCACAAGCCGACCGCCGAATACATCGGTGCAACGGCTCGCGCCTCACGTCGCGCTGCGCGCATCGCCGAGATCGATGCGGCTCTCGAGGCGGCCGAATCGCGCCGTGACGACGCCGAACGCATCGCCGAGGACGCCCGCGCGCATATCGACGGTATCCGCGCCGCGGTCGGCGCGATGCCCCGTGCATCGGCCGTCACCTCGGCGTTGCGCACCGTCTCGTCCGCTGCGGGCGCACTGCGCTCGACCGCGGACGCCGCGACCGCAGCCGACCGGGAACTCGATCGTGCCGTGGCCGACCTGACCGCTGCCGAGCGCCGCCTTCGTAGCGATGCCGTGGCCCGTCGTGCGCCGTACACCCCTCGCGACCTCGATGCACTTGCCGCTGCGATCCGGCACTTCGAGAACACCGGGTCGTCGATACTGCGCTACCGGGGCGACTCCGATCGGTCCGCCGAGCGCGACCGTGAGGCGTCCGGTCGCCTCGACGAGGCGCAGATCCTCGCGGAGGAATACGCCGAGGAAGCGGCGATCGCCGAGACGGAGTACGAGCAGCAGTTCACCAAGCTGGAGACCTTGCGGGACGCGCTGGGTGCGGGAGCCGACAAGATCGACGCCGAACTCGACGCGGTACGCCGACGCATCGAGGCCTGCAAGACGGAGCAGCGGGCGGCGACCAAGGCCGACCGTGAATCAGGGGAAGCGATCGGCAAGGCAGAGGGTGCCCACGAGACCGCCGTCGCCGGGTTGACGACGGCGCTCACCGAAGCCCTGTCCGATGCGGGCCGGCTGGCACCGTACGCACACCGTGATCTGCTGACCGTCCTCGGCGCGGCCCGCGACTGCACATGGCCGGCGAGTGATGCGGCATGGTCCACCGTCGAGCAACTCCTGTACCGCATCGACTCGGCTGCAGGCCCCGACGATGCTCCGGACGTGCTGCCGGTCGAAGTCCGCCGTCTGCACCTCGAGCTGAGCACCGCAACCGAGCGGGTGAAGGCCGGCGACGCGTCGCGGCGGTCCACACGGAGCGCACTGACGGCCGCGCTCCAGGAGTTCGACGCCCAGCTCGCGGCATCCGGTCAGGACTTCCGCCTCAGCTGGGACGCAGCGGACGGCGTGACGGTCGTGCGAGTACAGGACGAGCAGGGACATGCGACCATCGCCGACTTCGCCGACCGCATCGATGCGGCGCGACGGGACCAGGAAACCCTGCTCACCGACGCCGAGCGCCGCATCCTCGAAGATGCCCTGCTCACCGGTCTCGCTCAGCAGATCCACGAGCGCACCGTCGATGCCCGCGAACTGATCGCGCGCATGGGGTCGGAGATGAAGCAGCGGCGGATGTCCTCGGGCAACACAATCGGAGTGCACTGGGTCCTGGCCGACACTCTCGACGACAGCACCCGCGCGGTGTCGAAGTTGCTCGAGCGCGACGCGTCGGCTCTGGGACCGGACGAGCTCGCCGAGATGCGCATGCACTTCGCCGCGCAGATCCGGACCGCTCGTGCACAGCACCCGGAGCGCTCGTACCCCGAGATCCTGTCGACCGCACTGGATTACCGGCAGTGGCGTGTCTTCGCGTTCACCCTCATCGGCTCGGACGGCACGGAGGACCGACTGACCGTGGCACGCCACAGCGCACTGTCGGGCGGCGAACAGTCCGTCTCGCTGCACCTTCCGCTCTTCGCGGCAGCGCACGTGATGCTGTCGTCGGCCGATCCGCACTCCCCCCGGCTGCTCGCTCTCGACGAGGCCTTCGCCGGCGTCGACGACAACGGTCGCAGCGAACTCCTCGGTCTCAGCGTGCAATTCGACCTCGACCTCTTCATGACCGGCTACGACCTGTGGATCACCTACGGCGACGTTCCCGGCTGCGCGCACTACGACCTGGCGCACTCCACCGCCGAGAACACCGTCAGCGCAGCCCTTCTCGTCTGGGAGAACGGGGAGCTGCTCGCCGAGCACGACGGCAGCGACCTGGCCGCGGCACTCGGGTCGCCGCTCACCCGACGCGTGACGGCGCCGGCGGTGGGTGGGCTGGACTTCGCGGAGGTGTAGGTGGCGTCAGCGGTCAGCACCACGGCGCAGTCGATCAGGGTCTGCTCCCGGTGGTGACCGGTAGCCCCAGCACCTCGTCGCAGGCACCCTGCGTGCGTCCGCGGAGAGTCAGCCACCCCGGCGGCCGCAGTCTCGCGGAGGCGTCGACAAGTTCCTCGACGGTCGTCGGCTCGTCGATCCACCCGTACAACCTGGCGGCAGTCCGGTGGCTGAGGAGGGCGTCGGGACGCCACAGAGTCACGGCCATGCAGCGGTCGAACCAGGTGGGCTCGTCCTGGCAGAAGACTCCGGGGAGGACGCGGTGGAAGCGTCGGCGAATCGTCGTGGCCGACATACCGGCAGCCAGCAAATCCGAGAGCAAGCAGACCCGTGGCATCAGCATGTCCTGAACGCTGGCTCGTCGGCGTTCGGCGGCGAAGACCGCGACCTGCGGCGATCGTCGACCCGGGGATCAACGATCTATCTGTGGATGCGGTGTTTCTGCTCCCCTCGCGCCCGGAACCGGCGGGATCCCGCTCGGACGCGCGCCGAGAGGAGCAGAAACACCACCCTGCGAGCTAGAGCGTCACACCCAGCAACGCATCCACTGCCAACGCCACCAACCCCGGCGCTCCGGAGTCGGATCCGCCGAGCGACAGGGCGTCGCGAGCCCACGCATCGAGGGCGTCGAGGGCCTTGGCGGAGTCCAGATCGTCGGCGAGGTGCTGACGTACGCGGGCGATGGTGTCGTCCGCGGACGGGCCCGACTCGAGCGCGACGGCCTTGCGCCACAGGGCGAGTCGATCCTGCGCGTCGGAGAGGATCTGATCGGTCCACGTGCGGTCCTGCCGGTAGTGACCGGCGAGGAGGCCCAGGCGGATGGCACCGGGATCGACACCGGCGGCCGTCAGCTTGGACACCAGGACGAGGTTGCCGAGCGACTTCGACATCTTCTCGCCGTCGAGACCGATCATGCCCGTGTGGACGTAGTGACGCGCGAATCGTTCTGCACCGGTGAGGGATTCGGCGTGCGCAGCCGAGAACTCGTGGTGCGGGAAGATGAGGTCGCTGCCGCCACCCTGCACGTCGAAGCCGGAACCGATGCGGTTCAAGGCGATAGCGGCGCATTCGATGTGCCAGCCGGGGCGACCGGGGCCGAACGGCGACGGCCACGACGGCTCGCCGGGACGCTCGGCCTTCCAGATCAGCGCATCCAGAGGGTCGCGCTTGCCGGGGCGGTCGGGATCTCCGCCGCGTTCGGCGAAGAACGTGTCCATGGTGGCGCGGTCGTAGCCGGACTCGTACCCGAACTGCTCGGTGGCGTCGGCGCGGAAGTACACGTCGGGGTACTCGGCATCGTCCACGACGTAGGCGGCGCCGGAGGCCACCAGCTTCTCCACGAGCTCGACCACCTCGGTCACCGATTCGACGGCGCCGATGTAGTCGCGGGGCGGAATGACGCGCAGAGCGGTCATGTCGGACCGGAACAGATCCGTCTCACGCTGCCCCAGCGACACCCAGTCCTCGCCGTCACGTGCCGCACGCTCGAAGAGCGGATCGTCGACGTCGGTGACGTTCTGGACGTAGTGCACGTCGTGTCCGGCATCGCGCCACACACGGTTGATCAGATCGAACGTCAGGTAGGTGGCCGCGTGACCGAGGTGCGTGGCGTCGTACGGCGTGATGCCGCAGACGTACATGGTGGCGGTCGAGCCGGGCGACACCGGCCGGACGGCACGATCGGCCGTATCGAACAGGCGGAGCGGCGGGCCCTCGCCCGGCACGCTGGGAACGTCCACTTCGGGCCACGACTGCATGCCGCCAGACTATCCGGTGGCGCTCACCGGTTCCGCGCGTGCCCGGTCAGAACGCAGGCCACGGAATGGGGCGGCTGGACGAGGGCGCCGGCATGACGGGATCGGCGAGGATCCCGGCCACGCGGGCGGCGAGTGCCGCGATCTCGACATCGGTGATGTGGGGCGCCAGACGATCACCGAGATCGCCGCGCAGCTCGCGGGACAGCTCGACCAGATCGGCGACGAGGGCTGCGTCGATGGGCCGACCTGCCCACCCCCACAGGACGGTCCTCAACTTGTTCTGGCTGTGCATCGCGATGCCGTGATCGACGCCGTAGACGCTCCCGTCCGGGGACTCGAGAACGTGGCCGCCCTTGCGGTCGGCGTTGTTGATGACGACGTCGAGCACGGCCATCCGGTTCAGCCGCGGATCGTCCGCGTGGACAAGCGCGACCTCGTCGCCGTTGTCGTCGTACGCACGGAGCACCGGGATGTAGCTCGACGGGACGAGGTCCGGGCGGCACAGGTCGACGAGGTCGATGCCCTCACCCTTCTCGGGGAGCCGCTCGACGGTGTCGATCCAGCGTTGCACCATGCCGGGTCCGATGGGGCCGTCGCGCAGTACCGTCGTCGGCACCACGTCCCAGCCGAGGGCGTCGGAGATCATGTACGACGACACCTCCCGCCCGGCGAGGGTGCCGTCCGGGAAGTCCCACAACGGTTGCTCGCCGCGAACCGGTTTGTAGACACACCGGAGAGGCACGTCGGATTCGGCTCGCGGAATCTCGCACACCAGCGTGGCGTTGCTCGCCTGCACCACTCGGCCGACGATGGTCATCTCCCCGTCCGCGAGGAGAGCGGCGTCGTCGGCGGTCCACGTGGTGGCGCCGTCGCCGGACGTCAGGACTCGTCCCCGAACTCGGTGGTATCGGTGCCGAGCGTGATTCCCCGCCGGTACCCGTTGGTGCGGACACACATGTGGCCCCCGGGTGCGAGCGGTTCACCGCACAGTGGACACGGCGGTCGGCCTGCCGCGATCACACGTTCGCTGCGGGCCGCGAACTCGCGGGCCTGCTCCGGGCTGAGGAAGACGCGAACGGCGTCAGGCCCCTCGTCGGTGTCGTCGAGAACGACCGATTCGTCGAGCTCGGTCTCCGTGACGGCCAGCAGTTCGACGACGACGGCACCCGCGTCGGCATCCCAGCCGAGCCCCATGGTGCCGACGCGGAACTCCGCGTCGACGGGCATGACGAGAGGGTCGATGTCCGTCGGGTCCGCTTCCTCGGGCGGAACGTCGGTGCCGAAACGCCGCGCCACCTCGTCGAGAAGCAACCCGACACGATCGGCCAGGACCTGGACCTGCTGCTTCTCCAAGGCTACGGACACCACTCGGGCATCGTGGACGGCCTGGAGGAAGAAGGAACGGTCGCCGGGCTCACCCACTGTTCCGGCGACGAACCGGTCGGGGGTGCGAAAGACGTGAATCGCGCGTGGCATGCATGCACCTCCTGAGATCGCGCCGCACGAACTACAGCGGCTGTTGAGTCCATTATCCGCGTGCTGTCTACCTACCGGTGGAACCACCGGGCACGGCATCCGATTCCGAGGCCTCGGTTTTGTCCGCGTCGGTCTTGTCGTCGTCGGACGGCGGCTTCGGCACGAATTGCGACAGATCCCCGCCCAGGTCGCCGACCCGGTGCACGAACGGCCTGGTCTCGGTGTACCGAACGATACTGATCGACGCGGGATCGACCACGATGCGTTGGAACTGGTCGAGGTGCGAGCCGAGCGCATCGGCGAGGATCGACTTGATGACGTCGCCGTGCGAGCACGCCACCCAGACGACGTCCGCTCCGTTCTCGGCGGCGAGTCGCGCGTCGTGGTCACGGATCGCGCGGACGGCACGGGTCTGGACGTCGGCCAGCCCTTCGCCCGACGGGAACACCGCGGCCGACGGGTGCTGCTGGACGACCTTCCACAGCGGCTCACCGAGCAGGTCCTTGATGGGCTTGCCGGTCCAGTCGCCGTAGTCGACCTCGAGCAGGCGGTCCTCGACCACGGGCTCGAGGCCGAGGGCTGCGGCCAGCGGAGCCACCGTCTGCTCGCACCGCAGCAGCGGCGATCGCACGATCGCGCCGATGGTCAGGCCCTCCAACCGCGTGACGACGCGGTCGGCTTGCTGCCGACCGAGATCGTCCAGCTCGACGCCCTCCGATCGGCCGGCGAGGGTGCCGGCCGTGTTGGACGTGGAACGTCCGTGGCGCAGGAGGATGACGGTCATGAGTCCAGCCTAGTGTCAGTTGGCTGCGACGACGCCCGTCGCCAGGAGGCCGAGAACCGCTGCGCCGACCGCGATGCGGTATCCGACGAACCAGTAGAGCGAATGGTTCTCGACGAACCGCAGCAGCCACGCGATAGAGGCGTAGCCCAACGCGAAGGCCACCAGAGTGGCGACGATCAACTGGGCTCCCGATGCCTGCAGTCCTTCTCCGGCCGGTTCGAACGCGTCGGGAAGCGAGAAGAGGCCGGAGGCCGTCACGGCGGGAATGGCCAGCAGGAAGGAGAAGCGGACGGCCGCGGCGCGGGTGAGTCCCATGAACAGTCCCGCGCTGGTGGTGGCGCCCGAGCGAGAGACACCGGGGATCAGGGCGAGGCACTGCGCGGCGCCCATGACCAGGCCGTCACGGGTGGTGAGCTTCTCGATCGGTCGGGCCTGGCGACCGACCTTCTCCGCGATCGCGATGACCACGGCGAACACGATGAGCAGCGTCGCCGTGATCCACAGATTGCGGGCGCCGGTGCGGATGGCGTCCTTGAACAGGAACCCGAGGACGCCGATCGGGATGGTCGCGAAGATCACGTACCACCCCATCCGGTAGTCGAGGGTGTCCCGCTGCGTCTTGTCCGCGATACCGCGGAACCACGCCGCGATGATCCGACCGATGTCGCGCGCGAAGTAGAGGAGCACGGCGGCTTCGGTGCCCAGCTGCGTCACGGCCGTGAACGACGCGCCGGCGTCGTCACCGAAGAACACCTCGGACACGATGCGCAGATGCGCGGACGACGACACGGGCAGGAATTCGGTCAGTCCCTGCACGGCACCCAGGACCAGTGCCTGGACCCAGGACATGGACTCGGCGATCATCGTGCACCGGCCCGGAGCGAGGAGTCGAGCCGGGCGATGCCATGTCGCACATGGTTTCCTGTCGCAGTCACGAGGGACGACCGTACTAGGGTCGTGCCTCGACCATCGTGTCGGCAGGACATGACACGACCGAAAAACGGCGAAACGGATGCGTTGCCCTCATGAAGCACAGAACGGTCGGGACCAGTGGGTTGCGCGTGTCACGGCTCGGGCTCGGGACCGGCGAGTGGGGTCGCGGCGTGGACGGTGACGACGCGGCCGCTCAGCTGACGGCGTTCGCCGAGGCGGGCGGAAGTCTCGTCGACACGTCGGCGGCCTACGGCGACGGCCGCGCCCTGCGCGTTCTCTCCGAACTGCTCGACGACGTCGTTCCCCGCGACAACCTCGTCCTCAGTGTCGACGCGGGGGTGTCCCGCCCGGACGAGACCGGGCGCTGGACCGTCGACTGCTCCCGCCGAGCTCTCCTGCGCGAACTGGATCACACGCTGCGTGACCTCGGGACGGACCACCTCGACCTGTGGAGTGTCGGCGCGTGGGATCCGCAGACGCCGCTCGAGGAGGTCACGGCCACCGTGGACTACGCGGTGACCTCGGGTCGGGTGCGCTACGCGGGTGTGCGGGGCTTCACCGCGTGGCAGGTGGCGACAGCTGCAGCGCAGACGCCGATCGTCGCCGCGCAGGCGGAGTACTCGCTGATGGCCCGCGGCATCGAGGACGACCTGCTTCCGGCTGCCGAACACCACGGTGTCGGCGTGATCGCGGTGGCGGCGCTGGCGGGCGGAGTGCTCACCGGCAAGTACCGGGACGGCGTTCCGGCCGATTCGCGAGGTGCCGACGATCAGCGGGTGCGCTCGTTGATGCCCTTCCTGGGTGACGACGCCGCGAAGGTCGTCGAGGCCGTCATCACTGCCGCCGACGGGCTCGGGACGTCCCCGCTGGCCGTCGCGGTGGCCTGGGCGCGTGACCGTCCCGGCATCTCCTCGACCGTCGTCGGAACGCGCAACATCGGTCAGCTCACGGGCGTGCTCGCGGCCGAGGACGTCGAACTGCCGACGGCGATCACCTCGGCGCTCGACGACGTCAGCTCCTGATCAGGACCCGCCGAGCCGTCCCCACAGCGACCGGATGAGTGTCGTGTCCGGGGAATGGGTCGGATCGACAGGTCGGGCCGTCGGCGCCAGATCGCGCACGGCCGCGACGATGGACCGTTCGTCGCAGAGATCGACGTCGGTGACGTCCGTCTCGGCGACCGCCTCGAGGTCGGTCGAACTGGGTACGGCGTCGACCATGTCGGCCCGGTACACCTCCAGGTGGAGCGTCTTGCCGCGCACGCGGAACGCGAAGTTCCGGCCGTCCGCCGTGGTTCCGAAACCGTGGGCATGGGCACCCGGGGACACGTCGTCCACGGTGAAGTCCCCCTGTGAGTCGTTCATCACGATCGATGCTCCTGACACCTGCGTCATGGTCCTCTCGGACGGTACTGAACTGTGATCGCGGTATCCCCCGCCATCCCCCGTGATTCCCCCACCCCGGTCGGGTGATCGGATAGGAACCGGCGCAGCCGACCCCCGCGCCGACGATCGGAGAACCATGCCCCTCGCGCGCCCCCGTCGCGTCAGCCGTACCCGTTTCCTCGCCGTCACCCTTGCGGTAGTGACGACGGTCACAGTCGGGTGTTCGTCGAACGACGATCCGGAACAACTGAACACGCGTGAGCCCGAGACCGCTGCCGTGTCTCCGGACGCGGTGGTGACCCCGGCCGGCGTGGTCGCCGATCCCCGATTCGGCCCTGCGGGCACGGTCGATGCTCTCACCGTCGAGCCGTCCACGCGCACCGTCGCCGTCCTCACCGACGACGGCACGACGCTGACACTGGCCGATGCGGCCGGCGACGGCTCGCCCCGCGTCGTGCGCCTGTCCGCGGCGGGCACATCGGTCTCGCCCGGTCGGGACGGCGAGGTACTCGTCACCACACCGGACGGGATCGTCCGGGTGGACGTCGAGTCCGGCGAGAGCACGGACGTTCCGGTCGACGGCGGGGCGGCGTCGGCCATCGTGTGGGACGACGGTTATGCCGTCGGAACACCCACGGGCACCGTGGTCATCCTCTCCGCCGACGGATCGGTGGACTCGACCGTCCCCGGTCAGGCATCGGTGGACGCCCTGGTGCGCGCCGGGGACGAACTGGTGTCGCTGGACACCCGCCAGACGTCGGTGACGGCCGTCGACGTCGACGCGGAGCGACTCGGCGAGGCACTGCGAGCCGGTGACGGTGCGACCAGGATGACGGGCTGCGCGAACGGCGCGATCGTCGTCGCCGACACCACCGACGACGAACTGCTGATCTTCACCGGGGACGACCTGATCATGCGCCAGCGCTTTCCCGTACCGGGATCGCCGTTCGCCGTCGCGTGCAGCGACGACGGCACCGTCTGGATCACCGCGACGGCGCTGAACGAGGTGATCGGCTTCGACATCTCGTCAGGAATGCCCGTCGAGTCGGCACGGTTCCCTACGGTGCGCCAGCCCGATTCGCTCGCCGTCGATTCGCAGAGCGGCGATCTTTTCGTAGGCTCGAACACTGGTGCCGGAGTCCAGGTGATTCCGACTCGCACGTAACCCTGATGAGAGTGGGACAGGTGAACCGACACAACCGGGCGCTGCCCGTGGGCTGGGAGACCCAGTCCGACGACTGGGAGTACGTCCCCATCAAACTTCCCCCGGACGTCACGCGCGTCACGGCGTCGATGCGATTGGCGATCTCGGCCGAATTCGGCGGCTGGGAACTCTCCCGCGTCCGTCTCTACACCGATGGAAGTCGACGAGTACTTCTCAAGCGACGCAAGACGACTCAGCACATCCCGGAACCGGGAATGTGACCTCGAGATGAAAAGGTGACCCGGTTGTGAGCCCCTACCGGCTGTTGTTGCGCACGATGTTCCTGCTGCCTCCCGAGCGCATCCACCATCTCGCCTTCGCGGCGATGGTGTGGGTGACGCGGTTCGCTCCCCTGCGCGCTCTGGTGGCACGAGTACTCGCGGTGCGCGATCCGGCCCTGGTGACGACCGCCCTCGGTGTCACCTTCCCGACACCCGTCGGGCTGGCCGCCGGATTCGACAAGAACGGTCACGGTGTCGACGCGTGGGGTCCGCTCGGCTTCGGGTTCGCCGAGGTCGGCACCGTCACCGCGCAGGCCCAACCGGGCAATCCGCAGCCGCGACTGTTCCGCCTGCCGGACGATCGCGGTCTGCTCAACCGCATGGGGTTCAACAACCCAGGCGCACATGCCGTCGCGGACAGGCTCCGCCGCCGGCGGGGCGACATCCCGATCGGGGCCAACATCGGCAAGACGAAGATCGTGGCCGCGGCCGATGCCGCTGTCGACTACACCACCAGTGCACGGTTGCTGGGACCGTTGTCCGACTTCGTCGTCGTGAACGTCAGTTCACCGAACACGCCCGGCCTCCGCGACCTCCAGGCGGTCGAGTCACTGCGTCCTCTTCTCGCCGCCGTGGCCGGTGCCGTGTCCGTCCCGGTTCTGGTCAAGATCGCGCCGGACCTGTCCGACGAGGACGTCGACGCTGTCGCCGATCTCGCGCTCGAACTGGGATCGGCCGGCATCGTCGCGACCAACACGACCATCGGCCGCGAGGGGTTGTCGACACCCGGTGCGGCAGACCTGGGCCCCGGCGGGGTGTCCGGCCCGTATGTCGCGGACCGGTCGCTCGCGGTACTGCGTCGACTCCGCACACGAGTCGGCGACAACATGACGCTGATCTCCGTCGGCGGGATCGAGACCGCAGACGACGCCTGGGAACGCATCCTCGCCGGGGCCACCCTGGTGCAGGGGTACACCGGATTCGTCTACGGAGGGCCGTTCTGGGCCCGCCGCATCGCCGTGGGTCTCGCCCGGCGAGCACGGGCCGCCGGGTTCGCATCCGTTGCCGACGCTGTCGGCAGCGGCGCGAACGACCGGCGGCCCGCGTGAGGACCTACTGCTCGTAGGTTCCGACGATCACGGCGCGCGCGATGGCGTGCGAAAAGAGGTTGAAGCCGAGGTATGCCGGCGACGCCGTCTCGTCGATCTCGAGCTTCTCCACGTCGACCGCGTGCACGGCCACGAAGTAGCGGTGCGGCCCGTGGCCCTGCGGGGGTGCTGCACCGATGTAGCGAGCCTGACCGGCGTCGTTCTTCAAGGTGATCGCCAGGTTCGGCAGTCCCGTCGAATCGTCGTCCCCGGCACCGGCGACCAGGGTGGTCGTGGTCACCGGGATGTTCGCGACGGCCCAATGCCAGAAGCCGGAGGCCGTCGGCGCGTCGGGATCGTAGACGGTGACGACGAAGCTCTTGGTCTCCTCCGGGAAGCCCGACCACGACAGATGCGGGGAGTTGTCGTGACCGCCGGCGCCCATGATCCCGCTGGCCTGGTCGTCGTGCAGCGGCTGACCGTCGGTGAAACTGTCGGACGTCAGGTCGAACGAGGGCAGAGTGGGGAGATCGGCATACGGATCGTGCGGCATGAAGGGTCCTTTTCGGGATCGGTGGAGCAGGCTGCTGGTCAGCTGTGCATCAGGAAGTGTTCGAAGACCTTCGTCCCGAAGATCAACGACTCGACGGGTACCCGTTCGTCGACGCCGTGGAACAGCGCCGCGAAGTCGAGTTCCGGGGGCAGTTTGAGGGGCGCGAATCCGAAGCACCGGATGCCCAGTTTCGCGAAGGCCTTCGCATCGGTTCCTCCCGAGAGCATGTACGGGACGGTGCGGCCGTTCTCGTCGAACGCCAGGATCGCGTCGTTCATCGCGTCGACCAGATGACCGTCGAACGTGGTCTCGTACGGCTCGAGGTCCGTGATCCAGGACCGTTCGACGTGGGGTCCGATGAGAGCGTCGACCTCGCGTTCGAACTCGGCCTTACGGCCCGGCAGGACCCGGCAGTCGATGGTGGCCGACGCGGTCTGCGGGATGACGTTGGCCTTGTATCCGGCCGAGAGCATGGTCGGGTTGGCGGTGTCGCGCAGCGTGGCACCGACGATGCGCGCGATGCTGCCGAGCTTGGCCAGGGTGCCGTCGATGTCCGGCGACGCGGGATCGAACTCGAGGCCGGTCTCCGAGCTGACCGCGGCGAGGAACTCGGTCACCGAGTCGGTCATGACGAGGGGGAACTGATGATTACCCAGTGCCGCAACGGCTTCCGCGAGGTAGGTGACCGCGTTCTCCTCGTGCAGGAACGACCCGTGTCCGGCGCGGGCCTTCGCCGTGAGACGCATCCAGGCCAGGCCCTTCTCGGCCGTCTCGACGAGGTAGAGCCGTCGCTCGTCGCCCTCCGGTGTCGCGACGGTCAGGGAGAACCCGCCGACCTCGCCCACTGCTTCGGTGACTCCGTCGAACAGGTCCGGGCGGTTCTCGACGAGCCAGTGCGACCCGTACTTGCCGCCCGCTTCCTCGTCGGCGAGGAACGCGAAGACCAGGTCGCGCGGCGGAACGGTGCCGGTGGACTTGAACTGGCGAGCCAACGCCAGGGCCATGCCGACCATGTCCTTCATGTCGACGGCGCCGCGGCCCCACAGGTAGCCGTCCTCCACGGCACCCGAGAACGGGTGAACGCTCCAGTCGGCAGGTTCGGCGGGAACGACGTCGAGGTGGCCGTGCACCAGCAGGGCGCCGCGGGAGCTGTCCGCGCCCGACAGCCGTGCGAAGACGTTGCCGCGGCCGGGCGCCCCGGATTCGACGTACTCGGTCTCGTACCCGACGGCCTCGAGCTGCGAGGCCACCCATTCGGCGCACTCGCGCTCCCCCACCGTGGTCTCGAGCTCACCGGTGTTCGACGTGTCGAATCGGATGAGCGAGGCGACGAGGTCGACGACCTCCTCCACCGCCACGGTGGCGCCGTTCGGTGCAGCGTCGGGCAACTGTTCTCCGTGTGTAGGCACAGCTCGTTCCTACCATTCGAGCGCGTCCGGCGCGCCTCCGACGTGCGGTTTTGGTCCACAGCCGCGCATCGGCTAGATTTAGCGACCGCACCGAGAACATGGGTGCGGCGCGGTCACGAGCACCATGTGACGCGTGATGTCCGAGTGGCGGAATGGCAGACGCGCTAGCTTGAGGTGCTAGTGTCCTATTAACGGACGTGGGGGTTCAAGTCCCCCCTCGGACACCGAAAACGACAGCCCCGATTCCTCCCGGAGTCGGGGCTTTGTCATGTGACGGTCCTTCTGCGAAGGGTGAGGAAGAGATGACGGGCATCGACCCCGACGAGTTGGCAGCCTGCATCCGCGTTCTCGACCGCGCCGCCGCTCTCGACGAGAACCACCCCGATTCCGTCGCGGTGCGGCGAGCCACCGCCGGCCTCTTCAAGGCCGTCAAGAAGCGTCGACGGCTCGACTCGCGCGCGAGGGTGGCCGAGGCGGACCGCGCCGTCGTGGCCGCCACGGCAACCGGCTCCCCCGAACGGATCGACGACGAGACCGCAGGTCTGGCGTTGACATCGGCCACCACCAGCGACAGCGCGGGCACGTTGCAGCGCGCTCGACCCTGCTACATCTGCAAGCAGCGCTACACCGTCGTCGACGCGTTCTACCACCAGCTCTGCCCCGCGTGCGCAGCCCTGAACCATCAGAAGCGCGATGCGCGAACGGATCTCACCGGTCGCCGGGCGGTGCTCACCGGCGGTCGCGCCAAGATCGGCATGTACATCGCCCTGCGTCTGTTGCGCGACGGCGCCCACCTCACTATCACCACCCGCTTCCCCGCCGATGCTGTCCGCCGCTTCTCGTCCATGCACGACAGCCACGACTGGATGCATCGGCTGTCCGTGGTCGGTATCGATCTGCGCGACCCTGCCCAGGTGGTGGCCTTCGCCGATGCGGTGGCCGCCGAGGGCCCGCTGGACATCCTGATCAACAACGCCGCGCAGACGGTCAAGCGGTCCGCCGGTTCCTACACCGCCCTCGAGGACGGTGAGCACGGCGTCGATCTCGCCGCGCTCGGGGTGCGCACGTTCGGCGCCACGAGCGATGCCCACCCGGCCGCGCTGGTCGGGGCTTTCGGTGAGACCGACGGAGAGAGCGTCGCCCTCGACACCGCTGTCATGGCGAACATGGGGCCGTCGCAGGTGACCTCCATGGCGCTGGTCGCCGGTTCGTCCTCCCTGCAGCGCATGGCTGCCGGTACGGCGATCGACGCCGGCGGACTCGTTCCGGACGAGGCCCCCACCAACAGTTGGGTGCACACCGTCGATCAGGTCGACCCGGTGGAACTGCTCGAGGTGCAGCTGTGCAACTCCGTCGCGCCGTTCATCCTGGTCTCCCGACTGCGTTCCGCGCTGGCTGCGTCGTCGTACCGCAGGGCCTACATCGTCAACGTCTCGGCAATGGAAGGGCAGTTCGGGCGCGGCTACAAGGGTCCCGGCCACCCGCACACGAACATGGCCAAGGCGGCGCTCAACATGCTGACCCGCACCAGCGCGAACGAGATGATGGACGACGGCATCTCGATGAGCGCGGTGGACACGGGGTGGATCACCGACGAGCGTCCGCACCCCACCAAGATCCGTCTGGCCGACGAAGGGTTCCACGCTCCGCTCGATCTGGTGGACGGCGCCGCGCGTGTGTACGACCCGATCGTCCAGGGCGAGCTGGGTCTGGATCTGCACGGCAAGTTCCTGAAGGACTACGCAGCCTCACCCTGGTGATCCGTCACATGGTGTGATGAGAGAATGGGCGACGAGGTCGAGCAGCGCACGTTCAGCCGTCAGGACCGGCAGCGGTTCCGGCACAAGGTGCAGGAGTGTCTGGACGCGTTGGCATCGATGCTCGCGGACGACAGCTTCCAGGTCGACGAACCCCGGCTGGGCATGGAGATCGAACTCAACCTCGTCGACGAGGACATGCAGCCGGCCATGGCGAACGCGGCCGTCCTCGAAGCCATCGCCGACCCGGATTTCCAGACCGAGCTGGGTCAGTTCAACATCGAGATAAACGTCGCCCCGGAGCCACTCGCGGGCGACCGCATGCACCAGCTCGAAATGGGGCTGCGCGAATCCCTGAACACCGCGGATGCTCGCGCGAAGGAATCGGGCTGCGCTCTGGCCATGATCGGCATGCTGCCGACCCTGACCTCCGAGCACTTCGCTCACCAGTGGCTCTCCAGCAACCCTCGGTACGACCTGCTGAACCAGCAGATCTTCGCGGCACGCGGCGAGGACATCGAACTCTCGATCACGGGTGTGCCGCTCCCGGGCGGCACCGACGTCGAGTCGTTGAAGGAGTTCTCGGACACCATTCTTCCCGAGGCGGCGTGCACGTCGGTCCAGCTCCATCTGCAGGTCGCTCCGGCGGAATTCCCGGCCCATTGGAACGCGGCCCAGGCGCTCGCGGGTGTCCAGGTGGCACTCGCCGCGAACTCCCCGTTCCTGGGTAGCAAAGCGCTATGGCACGAGACGCGTATCCCTCTGTTCGAGCAGGCCACCGACACCCGTCCGCCGGAACTGATCAATCAGGGAGTGCGGCCGCGTGTCTGGATGGGTGAACGGTGGATCACCTCGATCTTCGACCTGTTCGAGGAGAACTCCCGCTACTTCCCCGCGCTGCTCCCGGTGGTCTCCGACGAGGATCCGATGGCGGAGCTGGCGGCCGGTCGCACCCCGGCCCTGACGGAGCTGCGGATGCACAACGGCACGGTCTACCGGTGGAACCGGCCGATCTACGACACCTCGAACGGCGAACACCACATCCGACTCGAGAACCGTGTTCTGCCCGCCGGCCCGTCCGTGCTCGACGTCATGGCCGATGCCGCCCTGTACTACGGGGCACTGCGCGCACTCGTCGACGCCGACCGGCCGGTGTGGACCCAGATGTCGTTCGATGCCGCCGTGGAGAATCTCCACTCGGCGGCGCGCAGCGGGTTCGACTCGCGCCTGTACTGGCCCGAGGTCGGATGGATCTCCCCGCAGGAACTCGTCCTGCGTCGCCTGCTTCCGATGGCGGAGGCGGGACTGGCGTCGTACGGGGTGGACACCGAGGTCCGCGACCGGTACCTCGGCGTCATCGAGGGCAGATGTCTGCGTCGGCAATCGGGGTCCGTGTGGCAACGCAACGCCGTCGTGGCCCGTGAGCGGGCGGGCGAGAGTCGGGAACGGGCCGTCGCCGGCATGCTGTCCGATTACCTGGAGCTGATGCACGAGGGCGAACCGGTGCACACCTGGTCCTGGTGACCGGCTTGTAGGGTCGGGGAATGACCGACACATCGCATACGAGCACGCACGATCGCGAACTCGACGTCGTCGTCTACGGCGCAACAGGATTCGTCGGAGCGCTGACGGCGGAGTACCTCGCGAACCACGCTCCCGCCGACGCCAGGATCGCTCTGGCAGGGCGTTCGCGGCAGAAGTTGGAGTCGACCAGGTCCGGCCTCCCGGCGCGAGCAGCCGACTGGGAGCTCGTCGTGGCCGACGCCGACGACGAGGCCGCTCTGACGGAGATGGCCTCGCGCACGCAGGTCGTCATCACCACCGTGGGCCCCTACGCGAAGTTCGGACGCACCTTGGCGCACGTGTGCGCGGCCGGCGGAACCGACTACGTCGACCTCACCGGCGAGGTACTGTTCGCCCGCCTCAGTGCCGACGAGAACCACGAGCTGGCTCGCACGACGGGTGCCCGCATCGTGCACTCCTGCGGGTTCGACTCGGTGCCCTCCGATCTGGGCGTGCACGCGCTGTACTCGAAGGTCAATGGCGACGGCGCCGGCGATCTGACCGACACCACGCTGGTGGTCACGTCGATGAGCGGCGGTGTCAGCGGCGGCACCATCGACTCCCTCCGCGGCCAGATCGACGAGATCACGAAGGACCGTGCTGCCGCGAAGATGGCGGCGAGCCCGTACTCGCTGAGCCCGGACCGGTCGATCGAACCCGACCTCGGCCGTCAGAACGACATGCCCCTCAAGAAGGGGTCCGACATCCACCCGTCGCTGAAGGGCTGGAAGGCGCCGTTCGTCATGGCGTCCTACAACACCCGCGTGGTGCGGCGGTCGAATGCGCTCCGCGGCTACGCGTACGGCAAGAACTTCCGCTACAGCGAGGTCATGAGCGTGGGCTCGTCTCCCGCGTCGCCGGTGATCGCCGGTGCGGTGCTGGCGGGTCTCGGCGCCTTCGTGGCCGGTATGGCGTTCAAGCCCACTCGGTTCCTGCTGGACAAGGTGCTCCCCAAGCCGGGTGACGGCCCGAGCGAGAAGACCCGCCAGAAGGGTCACTTCACCATCGACATCTACACCACGACCAGCACCGACGAGCACTACGTGTCGCGGGTCAAGGCCAAGGGCGACCCCGGATACGCCGCGACGGCGATGATGCTCGGCGAGTCCGCCCTCGCGTTGGCGCTCGACCGCGACGCATTGCCGTCCCTCGGCGGCGGCGTGCTGACACCGGCGTCGGGAATCGGTGACGCGCTGGTGGACCGACTGCGCGGGGCAGGCATGGAGATCACCGCACGCAAGGTGTGACCGCGATGTCGCTCGTCGGTCGGTACCAGGCCGATCTCGGTCTCGAACCGATCGGCGAGATCGCCGTCACTCCGGTGTCCGGCGGCGTGCTCGCCTCGACCCTGCCCGTCGCCGAGCTCGCCACCGGATCCGTAGCCGCGCTGTGCACGGCGGTGGACCGCTACCGGAGCGTCGTCGGGCTCGAGTCGCGCGCCTGGTCGATCTCCGGTGACCGGGTGGCGGCATCGTTCGCGGGCGACCGACTCCTACGTGTCGACGGTCGCGCCGTTCCCGGCTTCGCCGAGTTGTCCGGGTTCTTCCGCGCGGCCGACGGGTGGGTCCGCACGCACGCCAACTACGACCACCACCGTCGACGCCTGCTGTCGGTTCTGGGCTTGCCGGATCCGTCCGATCGCGACAGCGTGGCTGCCGCGGTGGCGCGCGCACCGGCGTTCGAACTCGAGCAGCGCGCTGCGGACGCCGGCGCTCTGGTGGTGGCGGTACGCACGGAGGCCGATTGGTTCGGGACTCCAGCGGGCAGATTCTCGCGGACCGGCCCCCTGGTCGCCTCGACCGTCAGGCCCGATGGTGCACCGTCCCCGATCGACCCGTCCACCGACACACGACGTCCCCTCGCCGGACTGCGTGTCCTGGACTTCACGCGGGTCATCGCAGGCCCCGTGGCGACGCGGGACCTGGCACTGCTGGGCGCATCGGTCCTGCGGGTCGACTCCCCCGCGCTCCCGGAAATCGTCTCGCAGCACCTCGATACCGGGGCCGGCAAGTTCTCGACGTTGCTCGACGTGCTGACCGAGGACGACGACGACCGTCTGGCCGCACTGCTGTCCTCGGTCGACGTGGTGGTGTGCGGCTACCGGACCGGCTCCTACATCGACGACTACGTGCGGTCGTATCGGCCCAGCGGCGCCGTCATCGGGACCGTGAATGCTTGGGGCTCCCGCGGTCCGTGGGCGCGGCGGCGAGGATTCGACTCGTTGGTCCAGGCTGCGTCGGGTATTGCCGCCGTGTGCGGCGACAGTGCCATACCGGGCGCGCTCCCGGTGCAGGCGCTCGACCACGCGTCCGGTCATCTGCTGGCTGCCGGCATCGTCGATGCGCTCGCGGCGAGAGAGGACGGCGGCATCGGACGCACGGTGTCCGTGTCTCTGGCACGCACGGCGGCATGGCTCCTCGATGCGGGCGGCCGCGTCGAGGAGCCCCCGGATCCTGTACTGCCGCAGGGCGATCACGTCGTCACCGTCGGTGGGGTGAGCACCGCCCGCCCGGCATTGTCGGACTACGCCGACCATCCGTGGCCGGCGCGGCCGTGGGGACGCGACGAACCCCGCTTTCCGACGCTGACACAATGACCCCATGCCTTCTCGGACGCGTCTGATCGTCGATGTCGACACCGGTATCGACGACTCGCTCGCCCTCGTGTACCTGGCGGCCAGTGCCGACGCCGAGGTGGTCGCGGTATGTTGCACCGCCGGCAACGTCCCCACCGCACAGGTCACCCGGAATACCCTGGCGTGGTTGGACATGTGCGGGCTCTCGGGCGTCGAGGTCGCGGTGGGAGCGGACGGTCCGCTGGTGGCGCCGCTGATGACCACCGAGGACACCCACGGTCCACTCGGAGTGGGGTACGCGGAGCTCCCGCAGAGCAGCAGGGCGGTGTCGACACGGTCGGCGGCGCACGCCTGGGTGGAGCTGGCCCGGGAGAACCCCGGCGAACTGGTCGGCCTGGTCACCGGTCCCATGACCAATCTTGCTCTCGCCCTTCGCCTCGAGCCCGAGCTGCCGAAGTTGTTGAAGCGCGTCGTCATCATGGGCGGCAGTTTCGACCATCCCGGCAACACCACCCCGACCTCCGAGTGGAACGTCGCCGTGGACCCGGAATCCGCGAAGGAAGTCTTCGACGCGTTCGAGTCCGTTCCGGCCGGTCGCGAGCCCATCGTGTGCGCGTTGGGTCTGACCGAGCGGATCGAGATGCACCCCGCCCATGTCGCCCGGCTGGCCGAGATCTCGGGAAGCGTTCCGGTGGAGAGCCTGTCGATCGACGATCGCGGCCGGCGCTCGCAGGCATCGGTGCCGATCGTGCGTCATCTGACGGATGCCGTGCGGTTCTACATGGAATTCCACCACGCGCAGGGTGAGGGCTATCTCGCTCACATGCACGATCCGTTCGCGGCCGCCGTGGCGCTGCACCCCGAGATGGCGGAGTACGCACTCGCGACCGTCGACGTGGAACTGACCGGAACCCTCACCCGCGGAACGACTGTCGCGGACCGGCGTGGGTTCTGGAACCGTCGTCCCAACGCAGCGATCGCCGTGGCGACGGATCCCGAGGCGTTCTTCGATCACCTGCTGGAGACAGTGGGCACCTTCGCAGCCACCCGCTGACTCAGCTGTCGAACGCCGTCAGGATCTCCTGCGCGCCCAGAGCTGCGGTCAACGATCCGTCGGCGACGCGCCGCTCGACATCCGCCTTCACCGCGGTGACGGAGGCGTTCGATGCCAACCGCCGCATCAGCTGATCCTGCACCATCGTCCACACCCACTGGACCTGCTGGCCGCGTCGACGAGCCTCGAATTGTCCTGCGGCCGTGAGCACGTCGCGATGTCGGCAGACCGTGTCCCAGAACTCGTCGAGCCCCGTCTCCTCGATCGCGCTCATGGTCAGCACGGGCGTCTTCCACAGCGCGTCGTGCGGGTAGATCAGGCGCAGCGCCCCCGCGAGTTCGCGTGCCGCGCTCTTCGCATCCCGCAGATGCTTGCCGTCCGCCTTGTTCACCGCCACCACGTCGGCCAGCTCGAGAACACCCTTCTTGATGCCCTGCAGCTGATCTCCGGTGCGCGCGAGCGTCAGGAAACAGAACGTGTCCACCATGCCCGCGACGGTGATCTCGGACTGGCCGACACCCACGGTCTCCACCAGGACCACGTCGTAACCCGCGGCCTCGAGCAGCACGATCGTCTCGCGTGTCGCCTTGGCCACCCCGCCGAGCGTCCCCGACGTCGGAGACGGCCTGATGTACGCGTTCTCGGCGACGGTCAGCCGCGCCATCCGGGTCTTGTCGCCGAGGATCGAACCACCGGTGCGTGTCGACGACGGGTCGACGGCCAGCACGGCGACGCGATGGCCACGCTCGATCAACGACATCCCCAGAGCGTCGATGAACGTCGACTTGCCCACGCCGGGGACACCCGTGATGCCGACGCGGTGAGCGCCGCCGGCGTCGGGAAGCACCTCGAGGAGGAGTTGCTGCGCCAGATCACGATGGTCGGTGCGGGTGGATTCCACCAGGGTGATCGCGCGGGCCAGACCGGCACGCTCGCCGGCACGAATGGACGCCGCCAACGCGGCCACGTCCACCGGCGGGCGGCGGGAGGCTGCAGTCACCATGCTCAGGCGTTCGCTCCTGCGTCCGCCGCTGCCTCGCGGTGACCGAGCGAGACCGCGAGCTGCTCGATCAGATCCACGGCGGCGTCGGCGATCACGGTGCCGGGCGGGAAGATCGCCGCGGCGCCGGCCTCACGCAAGGCCTCGAAGTCACCGGGCGGGATGACACCGCCGACGACGACCATGATGTCCGGGCGACCGACTTCCGTCAGCGCCTCCCGCAGGGCGGGAACCAGCGTCAGGTGTCCCGCGGCCAGGGACGAGACGCCGATGACGTGCACGTCGTTGTCCGCGGCCTGGTGAGCCACCTCGTCGGGCGTCTGGAACAGCGGGCCGACGTCGACGTCGAAGCCGATGTCGGCGAACGCGGTGGCGATCACCTTCTGGCCGCGGTCGTGGCCGTCCTGCCCCATCTTCGCGACCAGGATGCGGGGGCGACGGCCCTCGGCGTCGGCGAAGGCACTGGCGAGCTCACCGGCGTGGACCATGTTCTTAGCCTTCCCAGCCTCGTCGCGGTAGACACCGCTGATGGTGCGGATCTCGGCGCGGTGACGGCCGTAGACCTTCTCGAGGGCGTCCGAGATCTCCCCCACCGTGGCCATCGCGCGGGCTGCGTCGACGGCGAGGGCGAGCAGGTTGTTCTCCATTCCGCCCTCGGTGGACGCGGCGGCAGCGGTCAGCGCGGACAGCGCCGCCTCGACGCGGCCCGGATCACGTTCCTCGCGCAGTCGCTCGAGCTTCTCGATCTGCTCGGTACGCACGCGCGAGTTCTCGACCTTGAGCACCTCGATGGTGTCGGGCTCGTCGGGAACGTACTTGTTGACCCCGACCAGCGGCTGACGGCCGGAGTCGATGCGGGCCTGGGTTCGTGCCGCCGCTTCCTCGATGCGCAGCTTGGGAATTCCCTCGCCGATGGCCTTGGCCATGCCGCCGGCCTCCTCGACCTCGGCGATGTGCGCGCGGGCGCGATCGGCGAGCTGATGTGTCAGCCACTCCACGTAGTACGAGCCGCCCCACGGGTCGATGGGCCGCGTCGTGCCGGACTCCTGCTGGAGCAGCAGCTGGGTGTTACGGGCGATGCGCGCGGAGAAGTCGGTCGGCAGAGCCAACGCCTCGTCGAGCGCGTTCGTGTGCAGTGACTGCGTGTGCCCCTGCGTCGCCGCCATGGCCTCGATGCAGGTACGCGAGACGTTGTTGAACACGTCCTGCGCCGTCAGCGACCACCCTGATGTCTGCGAATGTGTGCGCAGGGACAGCGATTTGGCACTCGACGGGTCGAACTTCTGCACCAACTCGGCCCACAGGAGACGCCCGGCGCGGAGCTTGGCAACTTCCATGAAGAAGTTCATGCCGAT
Organism: Rhodococcus sp. AC861; assembly: GCF_979256035.1. Taxonomy (NCBI): domain Bacteria; kingdom Bacillati; phylum Actinomycetota; class Actinomycetes; order Mycobacteriales; family Nocardiaceae; genus Rhodococcus; species Rhodococcus sp. AC861. Next base: position 626,318 of record NZ_CEEDMW010000003.1, on the reverse strand, counting down.
GGCCCAGAAGAAGGACAGGCGCGGAGCGAACGTGTCGATGTCCATGCCCGCGGCGAGCCCGGCGCGGATGTACTCCACACCGTCGGCCAGGGTGTAGGCCAGCTCGAGATCGGCTGTCGCACCGGCCTCCTGGATGTGGTAGCCGGAGATGGAGATCGAGTTGAACTTCGGCATGTGCGTGGAGCTGTAGGCGAAGATGTCGGAGATGATCCGCATCGACGGCTCGGGTGGGTAGATGTAGGTGTTGCGCACCATGAACTCTTTGAGGATGTCGTTCTGGATGGTGCCGGCGAGCTTCTCGGGTCCGACGCCCTGCTCCTCCGCCGCCACGACGTACAGCGCCAGGATAGGCAGCACCGCACCGTTCATGGTCATCGACACCGACACCGACCCCAGGTCGATCCCGTCGAACAGTTGGCGCATGTCGTAGATGGAGTCGATCGCGACGCCCGCCATACCCACGTCGCCCTGCACGCGGGGGTGGTCGCTGTCGTAGCCGCGGTGCGTCGCCAGGTCGAATGCGACCGAGAGACCCTTCTGACCGGCCGCGAGGTTGCGACGGTAGAACGCGTTGGACTCCGATGCCGTCGAGAATCCCGCGTACTGACGGATGGTCCACGGCTGGTTCACGTACATCGTCGGGTACGGGCCGCGCAGGAACGGCGCCGTGCCCGGATAGGAGTCCAGCGGGTAGCCGGCAGCGGCCGCCTCAGCTCGGTCGGCACCGGTGAAGATGGGCCGGACGTCGATGCCCTCGGGCGTCGACCAGACGACCTGCTCCGGCGTGTATCCGTGGGCCGATGCTGCGGCCTCGACGTGCGCGCGGGCATCGTCGGCACCGGGTGCGGTGACGTCCGACGCCTCGGGGTCGGTCAGCGGCACTTCCGCGAAACTGCCGACAGTTCCCCTGTCGTCGTCATGGTCGGTGGTGCGGTTGCCGGTCATGCGGTACGTCCTTCCGTGCGGACGTCGCCCGCGAGCGTGTCGAGGAGCGAACTGAGCTCCGCGACGGCGTCGATGGTGAGACCGAGGTATCGGTCCGGGGTCTGCTCGTCGGTCGCGTCCGCGAATGCCGACTTCCCGCCTGCCACGAGAACCGTCTCGACGCCGGCCTGCCGTAGCGCGGCGACGGCGGCGGGGCCCTCGGCGGCGTATCGCTTGTCCGAGCCGCACAGGATAGCGATCGGCGACCCTGTCTCCCGCGCCACCGCGGCGAGGTCCGCGTCGGCGCCCGGGTTGACGGCCTCGATGCCGCCCGACGCCATCAGGTTCGCGGCGAAGGTGGTACGTCCGTTGTGCTCGGCGATGCTTCCCAAGGGGGCCAACAGGACGACCGGCCGACTTCCCTTGTCCCGTAACACCGCATCGCTGCGATCGCGCAGCGCCTCGAAGTCGGCGGCGTAGCGGTGAACGGGACGACCGGCCACCGTTCCGTCACCGGACGCGGCGGGCGACGGCTCCTGGAGGTTGGGGAACTCGTTGACTCCGGTGACCGAGGTGCGGCGGTGCGCGATGTCCGATGCACGGCTGAGACGGGTCTCCTCGACCGTTCGGGCGATCTCGCCGGACTCGAGCGCGGCGCGGTAGCCACCTGCACGGTCGATGCTTTGCAACACCGACCACGCGGAGTCCGCCAGGGCGTCGGTCAAGGATTCGACGTACCAGGAGCCGCCGGCGGGATCGAGGACCCGCCCGAGATGGGATTCCTCGAGCAGCAGCAGTTGGGTGTTACGCGCGATGCGGGCGGCGAACGTCCGGGACACGTCGGCCGCGCCACCGGGAACCGCGGCGTCGAACGGGAGGACCGTGACCGAATCCGCGCCTCCGACGCCGGCACCGAACGCTGCGAGAGTCGTGCGGAGCATGTTCACCCAGGGGTCACGCTGGGTCATCATCGCGGCCGAGGTGACGGCGTGCTGGGGCGCACCGCCGTGGTCCGGGGCCCCCAGCACGTCGGCGATACGAGCCCAGACGCGGCGTGCGGCACGGAACTTGGCGATGGTCTCGAACTGCTCGTCGGTCGCGGCGAGCCGGATCTCGATCTGGTCGAGTGCGTCGGCCGCGGACATGCCGGCGGCAGTCGCGGCTCGGAGATAGTCGAGGCCGGCCGCTGCGGCCAGCCCGATCTCCTGCGCATCCCCTGCTCCCGCGGCGTGGAACACGGTGCCGTCGAGGGTGACGGCGCGGATCCGCTCGGGGCGGGCCGATGCCCGACGGGCGAGGTCCAGGGTGTCGTCCAGGCTCGCTCCGGTCAGCCCGGCGAACGTGTCGGTCAACGGTGAGGCACCCAGACGGACGTCCGCGGACGTGCCCCGCTCGTCGAGGAGGGCGAACAGTGCCTCCGAGACCGCGACGACGTCGGCTCCCGCATCGAGGGTCAGCGGCGCGAGGTCCAGTAGGACACCGTCGAGCGCACCGGTCAGACCCTGAACGCCGATTCCCGTCGTGGTGAGCCACAACGCGCTGGTGCCGTTCTGCAGGCCGTCGAGTATCTGGGAGTTGAGGTCGTCGGTGTCCGCATGACCGAATCGGCCGGCCACCAGCCATCCGACGGTGACGTCGCGGTGGGCGTCGCTTCCGCGGGTGAACGGGTAGGTGCCGGGCAGAGGCTCCTCCGCCGTCTCGTCCAACGGGCCGTACAGGGGACGGACGGTCACTCCGTCGTACGTCGTCTCGTCGAGGAGCGTCTCGGGATGCTCGGGCAGCTCGGAGACGTCGACGCGGCGGGCTTTGGCCAGGACGCCGGCGACTCCGCGTCGCCAGGTGGCCAGACCTTCCTCGGCGCTGCTCACGGGAACAGCGGCGCCGACGTCGTCGGTAGCGACGGGGCTCGGTGTCCCGGTGTGTGAGGTGGCCATGTGTCCCTTTCGCGCCTGCGGATGGTGTGATGTTAACCGCACCTCGAGGCACGGTATCGCGACTCTCGACATGGTGACCTGAGACAAACTTCACAGAACTAGGGCGTCCGAGCATCGGGCCTCCTAGTAGCGCGTGGAGCGGTGCTCGCTGCCACGTTCGGTAGCGTGAACTGTCGTGACGACACCGGGCCTCGCGCCGCGCTCGAACGGCGAGGTTCGCACCCCGCGGAACCGCCGCGCCGTCCTCCTCCGCGTGCTGCTCGCCGTCGTGGTCGTCGGTGGACTGATCGCGATCGCCGTCCTCGTTCCGCTGCCGTCCGTCGACCGGATGCGCCACTGGGCAACCGCTGTCGGCCCTCTTTTTCCGCTGGCCTTCTTCCTCGCCCACGCGGTCGTCACCATCGCTCCTGTCCCTCGAACCCTGTTCACGGTGTCGGCCGGGGTGCTGTTCGGGCCGGTGACCGGCGTGTCCGTCGCGGTGTCGGCCACGACCGTCAGCGCGGTGCTGGCGTTCCTCCTCGTCCGCGCTCTCGGACGCGACGTGGTGGCGACGCGCCTGAATCACCCCCTGATCCGCGCGGTCGACGCTCGACTCGCGCGACGCGGATGGCTGGCGGTGGGGAGCCTGCGCCTGATCGCTCCGGTGCCGTTCTCGGTCGTGAACTACTCCGCAGGCCTGTCGGCCGTTCGCCTGGTGCCGTTCGCGCTGGCCACTCTCGTGGGCGTGATTCCCGGCACCGTCGGGATCGTGCTGCTCGGCGACGCACTCGCCGGCAACGGGGACCCGATTCTTCTCGCCGTCTCGGCGGTCTGCATCGGAGTGGGCATCGTGGGTCTCGTCCTCGACGCGCGGTTACCGGTGCTCGAGACGGCGCTTCCAATCGCCGCCTCCACAGAATCGGACAGCGACATCAAGCGTTGAACCTTGATATCGGTCTATCAAGTTCTGAAACTTGATCTTGAACGTAGTTATCAAGACTGAGGGCTTGATGTGAGCAGATCAAGCTTCTAGGGTTGATAGATGTTCGTACTGACCGTGGACCAGCGAGGCAGTCGACGCGACGTCGATCGCGTCGCCGACATCCTGGGCCGCTCCACCACGCTGCTCCGCCCGTTCGAACGCACCGCCGGGGACGAGGTCCAGGCGGTCTCCGACGACGCGACCGACACCCTCGACACCGCCCTCGCCCTGGTCGAGGACGGGCACTGGAGTGTCGGCATCGGCGTGGGCAGCGTGGAGGACCCGCTGCCCGCCTCCACCAGGGCCGGCCGCGGACCGGCCTTCGAAGCGGCGCGCGAGGCGGTGGACAGCGCGAAGAACTCCCCCGCCCACATCGCCGTGCGCGGACACCACGACGCCTCCGCCGCGGACGCGGACGCCGTCACCACGCTGCTGGCCACGCTCCTGGTGCGTCGCAGCGAGCAGGGACGCGCCGCCGTCGACAGCGTGCGTCGACTCGGTTCCCAGACCGCCGTCGCCGCGGAACTGTCCATCACGCCGCAAGCGGTGTCCCAACGACTGTCCGTAGCGGGGTGGCATGCCGAGCGGGCAGCACGTCCGGTCGTCGCCCGACTGCTCGCCGATGCCGATCGCCTCGCCCGCGACGAGGGGTCACGCGCATGACCGTGATCGCTCTGGTCGCCCTCGTGATCGCCGCGTCGTCCGTGACCGTTCCCGCCGCCCCGGTTCCGACCGTTCCCCGCGCGAGGAGATCGCACCGTCGTGCGCCGTGGTGGTTGCCGGCCGTCGTCGCGTCGCTGGGGCTCGGCGTGGCCGGATGTGCCGCGGCCGCAGCGCCCGAACCTGTCACCGGCGTTCCACTCGTCGCGGTCCTGACACTGACGGTCCTGGCTGCCGTCGCCGGCGGCGCAGCGGTGGTCCCGGCCGTGTTCCATCTCTCGCGTCGGCGGCCCGAACCCGGAGACGACGATGCCGACGACGATCGCCCCGTTCTTCGCGGGGGTCTCGTCATCGGCACTCTCGAACGCATCGCCGTCGTCGTGTCGATACTCGCCGGATGGCCGGAAGGCATCGCCGTCGTCCTGGCCGTCAAAGGCCTGGCGCGCTACCCCGAACTGCGCGATCCCCGCGCGTCCGAGTACTTCATCATCGGCACCTTCACCAGCGTTCTCTGGGCGCTGGCCGCCGGCGGAGTGGGAGCAGGTCTGGCGAACTGACCGTCAGACGTCCAGCTCCCGCTGCCCGTCCTGACCCTCGATCGCGGGCGTCTCCACGTCCGTCGCCTCCTGCTTCGGCGGGGCCGCCGCGGACAGGGACGTGTCGACGGGCTTGCGCGCCACTGCCTCAGCGTCGGCGACAGCGCGAGCGATTGCCGGGTCGGTGGTCGTGTCGAACCAGTCGGCGACCTCCTCGGTGTCGTCGGCGGCCTTGGTGTGTCCGGCGCCCTGATCGCTGGGCTCGAACCGGAACACACCGTCGTCGCCCGGCGCACCGAGATTCTTCGCGAACCCCTTCAGCGCATCCCCGAAGTCGGACGGAACGACCCACATCTTGTTGGCGTCGCCCTGCGCCATCTTCGGCAGCGTCTGCAGGTACTGGTACGCGAGCAACTCCGGCGTCGGCTTGCCCGCCTTGATGGCGTCGAACACCTTCTCGATGGCCTTCGCCTCACCCTGCGCGTTCAGGTACTTCGCAGCGCGCTCGCCCTGCGCACGGAGAATGCGGGACTGACGCTCACCCTCGGCGGCCAGGATCGCGGCCTGCTTGGCGCCCTCGGCCGAGAGGATCTGGGACTGCTTGTCACCCTCGGCCGTCTTGATGGACGACTCTCGGTGACCTTCCGCCGTGAGGATGGTGGCGCGCTTCTCACGGTCGGCCTTCATCTGCTTCTCCATCGACTCCTGGATCGACGGAGGCGGATCGATGCTCTTGAGCTCGACGCGGGCGACGCGGAGGCCCCATCGACCGGTGGCCTCGTCCAACACCCCGCGCAACTGGCCGTTGATCGAATCACGAGACGTCAGAGTCTCTTCGAGCGTCATACCACCGACCACGTTGCGCAAGGTGGTCGTGGTGAGCTGCTCGACACCGACGATGTAGTTGCTGATCTCGTAGACCGCGGCCTGCGGCGTCGTCACCTGAAAATAGACGACGGTGTCGATGGACACCGTCAGGTTGTCCTGCGTGATCACCGGCTGCGGGGGGAACGAGACGACACGCTCGCGCAGGTCGACCTTCGCGCGCACGCGATCGACGAACGGCACGAGGAACGTCAGCTGCCCGGACACCGTCTTGGAGTAACGGCCCAGTCGCTCGATCACCGCGGCCTCGGCCTGCGGGACCAGCGTCACCGATTTGGCCACCACCACGGCCACGAAGAGTACGACCACGGCAAGGGCGATCAAGGCGGCATAGTCGGCCATCTAGGGTCCTTTCCACACGACGGCCGTGGCGCCGTCGATCTTCATCACGGTCACGGTCGTTCCGGCCGCGTACACCTCGGTGGGATCGAGCGGACGAGCCGTCCACACGTCGCCGTCGAGCTTCACCGTTCCCGAATGCTCACCGACGGCGTCGATCACCCTGGCATGACGTCCCGTCAGTGCCGCGATACCGGTGGGCGTCGGCGGCGGCGTGGAGAACCGGCGGGTGAGCGCCGGCCGGACACCGAGGATCAGAGCCGCGGACAGCGCAGCGAACACGAGTGCATCGCCCCACACGGGAAGATCCGTCAGGGCCGAGACGCCTGCGGTACCCAGGGCGCCACCGGCCAACATCAGCAGGAAGAAGTCTCCGGACAGTGCCTCACCGGCAGCGAGAATCACCGCTCCGACCAACCACAGAAGTGCAACCACGCCACCCACAGTAGCCACGAACACCGACGCCGTGGGGTGCTGAACGGCGTCGTGCACCGATCGTTACCGACCGGGTCACCCGTTTTCGTCGGGGACGGTGACGAAGTCGACGAGACGCTCCACGGCACCGATCAGCGGCGCTTCCAGGTCACGGAACGTCGACACCGCACCGTAGACCTTGCGCCACCCGTCCTGCGGTGTCCCCCAGCCCAATTCGCGACAGACGCCCGTCTTCCAGTCCGTTCCGCGCGGGATGCGCGGCCACCCGTCGATGCCGAGCGACGCGGGCTTCACCGCTTCCCACACGTCGATGTACGGGTGTCCCGTGACGGTCACGTACGGACCGAGGGAGCGCGTGAGCCGGTCCTCCTTGGATCCGTCCACGAGGTGGTCCACCAGTACGCCGACCTTGCGGCCGGGGCCGGGGCCGAACTCCTGCAACCGGTCCGCAAGGTTGTCGAGCCCCTCGAGATGCTCGACGACCACGCCCTCGACCCGCAGGTCGTGGCCCCAGACCCGTTCGACGATGGCGGCGTCGTGAATGCCCTCGACCCAGATACGGCTCGGCAGAGCAACTTTCGCGCGCACATTCTGCACCTTGGTCGAGCCCGACGCGGATCGTGTTGCGGTGGTGGCCGCGACCGGCCTCGGCTTGGTCAGCGTCACGGGTGCGCCGTCGACGAGGAAGGCGGCCTCTCTCATCGCGAACAACCGACGGACTCCACGGCGGTCCTCCAATCGGACGAAGTCACCGTCGTACGTGCGCTCGAAACCGACCACCGCGCCGCAGAAACCGGTCGCCGCGTCCTCCACGACCAGATCGCGCTCGGCCGCCACCGTCGGTGCGACACGACGCACGGTTCGCGGATGACCGGCGAAGATGTCCCCGCCGTAACGGTCGTTCCCGGACATGACCACCCTCGCTCGTCGACTCTGCTGCACATCGTTCACACCGCTCCGGCAGACCGCCGGAGCGGCTCCACGCTACCCAGTTCGGGTACCGCTCGACGGGCAGGCACGCCGGTCGAACACGACTCCGGCGCCTATGATCGACAGGTGTCGTCCCCATCCTCGAGCCTTGCCATCTGGTGCGGCGCCTGGCTCGCCGGAGCCGCGTCCCCCGACGACGTCATCGACGCCGTCACCGAATGGGGTCCGCTCAGTCTCGTCGTCGCCGGAGATCCGGACACGGCGGACAGACTGTCACTGCCCTGGCCCGTGCCCCGCGACGTCGGGGTGGCGGAACTCCTCCGCACCGTCCGTGATGCCGCCCCCGTCGGACACCGCGATGTGACCGTCGATCTCGTGCTCCCGGCGCCGGGCGACGTCGCCGGACTCCCCCGCGACCGCAAATTCTCCTCTGCTGCAGTGCTTGCCGGTGAAGGCGTCGTCGTCGGCGTTCCCGGTGGATCCGGCGTCGCCTTCGTACCCACCCACGAGGGGCCGGATGTGATGCGCTGGACCGTGTTCACGGTCACCGTCCCGACCACGTACCAGGAACTCTCGCTGGGTGAGATCGAGTACTCCATGCGAGACACCGTTCGTGGTGCGGCGGAAGCGTTGTCGGCCCTGCAGACCGTCGCGACCGGGCGAGGGGACGATCCGCACACCATGATCGCGGAGCGCCTGGCCCTGGTCGGGCGTCACCGCTATCCCCCGCTCCCGGAGCGCACGACGCGAGTGCTGGACACCGCCGACCGCGTCGACGCCATCCTGGATGCAGCGCGCACGTCCGCACCGTCACAGGCGGCGAGCAGCACGGGCGCCGAGGCGCGCGAAGCGGTCCTTCGACCCTTGCAGAGCGCCGTCCGTACCGCACGGCGCGCAGCCGTTCGCGCTGCCATCGACACCTATCTGGCGTCCGACCCGCGCTAGATCTACCCCCGGCGAGTACGTCCATAGTGTCGTGATCCGGGCCCTGATCACGACAGTTTCGGCGTACTCGCGGGGGGTGTTCAGGGTATCAGGCGGGGCGGCGTCGCACCGGAGGCTCGCAGCATCCGGGGTTGCACGGGGATCCGTCGACGGTCGTGCCGAAGGCCGGCTCCGACCCCAGCCGCTTCGGGGAGACATCGGCGGTACGTTCCTGGACCAACGTCCGCACGAGGGTGGCGAAACGCGGGTCCGCGCCGGGTGTTCCCGCTCGCTCGAGCGCCATTCCCAGTTCCTCGGCCTTCTCGACTGCTTCCGTGTCGAGGTCCCACACCACCTCGAGGTGATCCGAGACGAATCCGACCGGGCAGATGACCACGGCGTCGACACCGGAGGCGGACAGGGCCTCGAGGTGGTCGCAGATATCGGGATCGAGCCACGGGATCTGCGGCGGGCCGGAACGCGACTGCCACACGACATCGAAGTCGTCGATGCCGGCCGCCGCGGCGCACAGCCGGGAAGCCTCGGTGACCTGACGGCTGTAGAGATTGCCGCCGGCGAACGGTGGGCCGGCTGCCTCGTCGGCCGACACGGGCACGGAGTGCGCGGTGAACACCACGCGCGCACCGTCACGGCGGTCTGCGGGAAGTCTGCTCAGGGCGGCGCGGATCGCGTCCGCGAACGAGTCCACCATCAGCGGGTGGTCGTAGTACTGGCGCAGCTTGGTCAGCTGCGGCGCCCCGTCACCCACAGCTGCGCGAGCACGAGCGATGTCCTCGTGGTACTGGCGGCACCCGGAGTACCCGCCCCACGCCGACGTCGGGAAGACCAGGGCGTTGCGCACTCCGTCGGCCTCCATGGCCGACACGGTGTCCTCCACCATCGGGTGCCAGTTGCGATTGCCGAAGTAGACGGGCAGGTCGATGCCCGTCAAGGCGAACTCCGTCTCGACCGCGGCGATGATCTCGCGGTTGAGACGGTTGATCGGCGAGACGCCACCGAAGTGCAGGTAGTGCTCGGCCACCGCATCGAGACGCTCCGGCGGGATGCCCCTTCCCCGAGTGACGTTCTCGAGGAAGGGCCGGACCTCGTCAGGCCCTTCGGGTCCGCCGAAGGACAACAGCAGAAGAGCGTCGTAGGTCATGACCTCATTGTGCCGCGACCTCGCGCGGGCACCGCAGGCGCCCTACTGGCTCAGAGGTTCTCGGGAAGCCAGGTGTTGTGGCTGGCGCCGCCGTCGACGTAGACGATCGAGCCGGTGGTGGCCGGCAACCAGTCGGACAGCAGCGCGCAGATCGACTTCGCCACGGCGGTGGGGTCGTTGAAGTCCCAGCCGATGGGCGATGCGCCGTTCCAGTACTCGTTGAGCTGGTTCATCTTGTCGGCGTCACCGGTGGCGGTTCCCGCGATGGCCTTGGCGGCCAGCGTCTTGATCGGTCCGGCAGCGACGAGGTTCGACCGCACCTTCTTCGCTTCACCCACCTCGCGGGCGACGTAGCGATTGACCGATTCGAGGGCCGCCTTCGCGACACCCATCCAGTTGTAGAACGGCATCGCCGTGCGCGGATCGAAATCCATGCCGACGATGGAGCCGCCCTCGTTCATGACGGGCAGCACGGCGCGTGCCAGCGACGCGTAGCTCCACGCGGAGATCTGGAAGGCCGCGGCGGCGTCCGGGCCCGGTCCCTCGAGGAACGGCTTCGATCCCGGCCCCATCAGGGTGCGCGGCGCGAACGCGATGGAGTGCAGCACTCCGTCGATTCCCTCGGGTGCGACCTCGGTGATGCGATCGGCGAGAGCGGCGAGATGCTCCTCGTTGGTGGCATCGAGTTCGATGGCCGGCGGTACCGGCTGCGGCAGACGCTGAGCGATGCGGTCGATCAGACGCAGACGGTCGAAGCCGGTGATGATGACCTTCGCGCCCTGTTCCTGCGCCATCTTGGCGGCGTGGAACGCGATGGACGCGTCCGTGATGATGCCGGTGACCAGAATGGTCTTTCCTTCGAGCAGTCCGCCCATGATCGATGTGACCTTTCGGTGAGTGAGAGTGGAATCGGGTGACGGTGAGTCGGCAGAACGGCTCAGTGACCCATGCCCATGCCGCCGTCGACCGGGATGATGGCGCCGGAGACGTAGCTCGAGTCCGGGGACGCCAGGAAACTGACCACTGCGGCCACGTCCTCGGGCGTTCCGAGACGCTTGAGCGGGATGTACTCGCGCGCCTGATCGCGCAACTTGTCGTCGAGTTCGGCGGTCATGTCCGTCTCGATGAAGCCCGGAGCCACGACGTTCGCGGTGATGGACCGTGAGCCCAGCTCGCGTGTGAGCGACCTGGCCATACCGACGACTCCGGCCTTCGACGAGGCGTAGTTGATCTGACCGGGGCCACCGGCCTGCCCGACGACGGAACCGAGGAAGACGAACCGGCCGAACCGCGCCCGGAGCATGGACCGACTGGCCCGCTTGGCGACGCGGAACGCGCCCGTCAGGTTCGCGTCGATGACCGACGTGAACTGCTCCTCCGTCATGCGCATGAGCAGGGTGTCGTCGGTGATGCCGGCGTTGGCGACGAGGACCTCGACCGGACCCTGATGCTTCTCGACCTCGGTGAACGCGGCGTCGACGGAGGCGGAGTCGGTGACGTCGCACTGGACACCGAACAAGCCCTCCGGCGCACCGGAACTGCGGTGCGTCACAGCGACCTTGTGGCCGTCCGCAGCGAGACGACGCGCGACGGCGAGGCCGATGCCCCGGTTGCCTCCGGTCACGAGCACGGACCGGGAGACGAACGCTCCGGCGGACGCCGCGTCGGGTGTGGAGGACTCGGGAACAGAGGACATTCGAGTGGACCTTCTCTCGGAGCACGGTGAAATCGACGGTGGGCGGGCCGACGTCGTGAACAGGACATCGCTCGGCCCGGCAGTACTCTACCGATCCGGCTCAGGGCACTCGCTGACGTAGGGACAATGCTGTGACAAGTCCCGCCGTGATGAACAGGACTCCGGCGATGAGCCAGGGCCGGCTGGCATCGCCGCGCGTCGTCTCGTACCCGATCTGTTCCTCGAGGGTGTCGTATACCTCGGTCAGTTCCTCGAGACTCGACGCGGTGAAGAAACTGCCGCCCGACAGCTGCGCGATCTCCTCGAGCGACGGATCGTCGACGGGCACGGCGACGCGCTGGGTGTCACCTTGCTCGTCGGTGATGTCGACGGTGCCGTAGCTGGTGCCGAACGAGATCGTCGAGATCGGGATCCCCTTGGTCTCGGCCTCACGCGCCGCGGTGTACCCGCCGCGCTGGTCGTCGGGATTCTCGGGGACGGTCTGCTTGCCGTCGGACAGCAGCACGATCCGGGCGGGCGGTGCCGCGTCGGAACCACCGAGTACGGCGCCCAGGGTCTCGATCGACTGCATCGAGGTGAAGATCGCTTCGCCGGTGGCCGTGCGCTCTGCCAGCTGCAACCGGTCGATGGCCGACTTCGTCGCCTCGCGATCGGTCGTGGGTGACACCAACACCGAGGCCGTGCCGGCGAACGCCACGAGACCCAGGTTGATGCCCGGAGTCAGACCGTCGGCGAATTCCTTACCGGCCTGCTGCGCCGCGGCCAGACGCGTCGGCTCGACGTCCGTGGCCTCCATGGACAACGACACGTCGATCACGAGCATGACCGTGGCCCTGTTCCGCGGGACGCGCTGATCGGCCGTCGGACCCGCGAGGGCGACGGTCAGGAACAACAGACCCGCGAGAATCAGGGCGGTCGGGACGTGGCGGACGATGCCGGGGCGCCGGGGAGCCACTTTCTCGAGCAGCTCCATGTTGGTGAAGCGCATCGTGTTGCGCTGGCGTCGGCGCTGCGCCAGCACGTAGGCGGCGACGAGGCCGGCGACGACCGCGAGAAAGAGCAGCCACCAGGGCGACGAGAAATCCTGCAGGCTCACCGCGTACTCGCTCCCAGACTGGCGCCGTGGCGACGGCGTGAGACGAAACGGACGACGTCGGCGATCCAGTCACCGTCGGTCCGCAGCGTCAGACGGGGTGCGCTGCACCCACGAAGGATCTTCTCGACATCGGTCCGATGCGCGGCAGCGGCGCGAGCGAAGTCGGCGCGCAGTTGCGGAGTGGTACTGAACTCGCGCGTGCGCCCGGTCTCCGGATCGTGCAGAACCACGTCACCGACGTCGGGCAACTCAAGGTCGCGGGGATCGAGTACCTCGACAGCCAATACGTCGTGGCGAGCCGCGAGAGCACGGAGTGGACGTTCCCACTCGGTGGTGCCGAGGAAATCGCTGATCACCACCACCATTCCCCGCCGACGCTCCGGCCGACGCAACGCGTCGATGGCGCCGGCGAAGTCGCCGCGAACCCCGTCGGGGGCGTGCGGGGTCGTCGCGACGGTGCGGAGCATCGACTGGATGTGGGCACGGCCCCCGCGAGCCGGAACACGCGTGATGTCGGCACCGTTGGCGATGACGGCGCCGATGCGATTACCGCCGCCACTGGTCAGGTGCGCGATAGCGGAGGCCGCAGCGACCGCCAGATCCCGCTTCTCGCACCCGGCCGTCCCGAAGTCCAGCGACGCCGACAGGTCGACGGCCATCCACGTCTCGAGCTCGCGATCGGCAACACTCTGCCGCACGTGCGGGTGTGTCGTCCGGGCGGTGACCGACCAGTCCATCTGCCGGACGTCGTCGCCCGGCTGGTACTCACGTGCGTCCCCCGGTTCCGATCCCGGTCCCGGGATCAGGCCGAGGTGGTCACCGTGGAGCACGCCGTCCAGCCGACGGCGCACCGTCAGTTCCAGGGTGCGCAACGCGACGGACAGTCGCGGATCCTCGAGAGTGCCGGACGCGAACGACGGGGGCGCACCACGCTGAGCGCGCGGCGGCGTGCCGGAACCGGCGCCTGGAGACGCCACGCTCACCTCGTGGGATCGGAAGCAGGAGCCTGTTTCTGCATCCACGGTGCCGGACCACCCTGCTGGGGCGGCTGGGGATTCTGTTGCTGCGGTCCCTGCTGCTGGGGACCTTGCTGCTGCGGTCCTTGCTGCTGCGGACCTTGCTGCTGCGGTCCTTGCTGCTGGGGCGGGAACTGTTGCGGCGCAGCACCGTTGTTCGGATTCTGCTGGGGAGCTTGCGGCTGCTGGACCGGCTGTGCACCCACCTGCGGCAGTCCGACCGTCTGCAGGATGCGGGTGATGACCTGTTCCGGGGTGACCTCGTCGGCCAGCGCGTCGTACGACAGGACGAGCCGGTGGCGGAGAACGTCCGGCACGACGTCGAGAACGTCCTGCGGCACCACGTAGTCGCGGCCGCGCACGAAGGCGAGGGCGCGGGAAGCGCTGATGATTCCCAGCGTGGCGCGCGGTGACGCGCCGTACGCGATCCACCCGGCCACATCTTCGAGACCGATGTCGCGGGGCGTACGGGTGGCGGCGATGACGCGGACCACGTAGTCGACGAGTGCATGGTGGACGAAGACCGAGGCGGCCACGTTCTGCAGGCGCACCAACTCGACGGGGTCGAGGATCTGTTTCGGCGTGGGCGCCGCGACACCCATGCGGTAGACGATCTCGCGCTCTTCCTCGACCGACGGGTAGTCCACGACGATCTTGAACAGGAAGCGGTCACGCTGTGCTTCGGGAAGGGGATACACACCCTCGTTCTCGATGGGGTTCTGCGTCGCCATGACGAGGAACGGGTCGGGCATCGGGTACGTGTGGCCACCGATGGACACCTGCCGCTCCGCCATGACCTCGAGAAGCGCGGACTGCACCTTGGCCGGCGCGCGGTTGATCTCGTCCGCCAGAACGAAGTTGGCCACGACGGGACCGAGTTCGGTGTCGAACTCTTCCTTGCCCTGCCGGTAGATACGCGTACCGATGAGGTCGGTAGGGACTAGGTCGGGAGTGAACTGGACGCGCGAGAACGACCCGCCGACGACCGTCGCGAAGGTCTCGACCGCCAGTGTCTTCGCCACGCCGGGTACACCTTCGAGCAGAACGTGTCCTCGTGCGAGAAGCCCCACGAGAATGCGTTCCACGAGCCGGTCCTGCCCGACTATCACGCGCTTGACCTCGTAGACGGCCTTCTCGAGTGTCTGCACATCCCGAGAGATATCGGTCGTGTCGGTCTCTCGTGACGTCACCTGTGGAACCACCGCTTTCTGCCCGGAACGTTTCCTGCCGGGTTCCACTATGGCAGGTGACGAGGACACACGACGTTCTACCTGCTCGGACGGGGTGTCACTCGACCATGCGTACGGCGTACGGCGTCATGCCGTCGAACCGCACGGGTGAGACCTTGACCACGGAACCCGACTGCGGAGCTTCGAGCATCTTGCCGTCCCCGAGGAACAGGGCGACGTGTTGGGATGCGCCGGGGCCGTAGAAGATCATGTCCCCGCGTCGCATCTGGGACGACGGCACCTGCTTACCGGCCGTGTACTGGTACCCGGTGTAGTGCGGCAAGGAGATGCCGAGTCCACCGAAGGCGTACATCATCAGGCCGGAGCAGTCGAAGCCCACCTTGTTGTAGTCGCCGTAGCTGTCGGCGACACCGCCGTCGCGGATCCCCTTGGTCGGACCGTTCTCGTTGCCGCCGCCCCAGGAGTAGGGCGTTCCCAGCACCGACATGCCTCGGTCGATGACCAGCTCGATGGCAGCCGACCCCGTCAGCGACGGATCCTTGCCGCTGCTGCCGCGGCCCCCACCCGAACTCGTGCCACCCGACGAACTCGTCCCCGACGACGTACTTCCTGACGAGCTGGTGCTGCCCGACGAGGCTGTTCCGGAGGAGGTCGTTCCCGACGAGGTCGTGCTGCCTGCCAGATCGGTGTGGTCTCGTTCGCCCGTCACCAGTGCTGCGGCGCGATCCGCGGAAGCCTGGTCGGCCGCGACCCGAGCGGCTGCTGCGACGGCTGCCTGCTGGGCGGCTTCGGCCGCTGCTGCCGCAGCTGCTTCCTCCGCCTGACGCTGCTGGTCCCACTGCGAGTAGGCATCGCGCTGACCCTCGAGGCCGGCGGCCGCGTTCCTGGCCTGGTCGAGTTCGGCAGCGGCGCTGTCACGCTGCGACTCGACGGCCGCCTTCTGTGCGGCCTGCTCCTGCTGAGCCGTCACGGCAGCGGCGATGGCATCTTCCGCCTCGGACTTCTTGGCATCGGCTTCGGCGGAGGCGCGGTCGGCTTCGATCTTGCTCGCGCGGGCCGTGGAGTCGCGGTTCGCTTCCTCGGTGCGCGCACGCTGCAGGCCGTCGAGCGTCGCGTTCTGCTTCGACGACAGCATGCGGAGGATCTGCGCACGGTCGAGCACGTCCTGGGGACCCTGCGCGTCGAGAAGCGACGAGAACCCCGCAGATCCGGTGCCTTTCACGTAGTCCGTGACGGCGAAGGCGTCGAACTTGGTCTGCGCGTCGGAGATCATCCGGCCCGCGTCGCGAAGTGCCTGCTGCGCGATGCCGACGGCCGCGGCCGCGGCGTCTGCAACGGTTCGCGCGTTCTGCAGGTCGACGAGTGCCTTGTTGACGTCTTCCCTCTTGATGGCGACCTGCGCGTCGATCGCGGCGAGTTGCTGGTTGGCCGACGCGACCTGGTCGATGAGTTGGCCGACGCGCCCCAGTTGATCTCCGACACGGGCGCCGGCGGCGGCGATGTCGGAATCGGACGGGTTGGGCGGCGGCGGAGGGACCGCGGACGCGAGTGTGGGCGTGAGAAGACCGGTACCGGACAGCATCAGAGCCGTCGCGACGAATACTCCCCCGACAGTGCGACGAACTGCTCGCGACCGCATCGATGAGCGTCGGTCGTATCGCTTCAACTGTGTCTCCCTCACGTCCGCAGAGCGGAATCACCCACGTGCATGCGTGGGGAGGCATGGCGCAGCGCGACGCGATCCCGAACAACGGCCGTGCGTGGCCGACCCCGGGAGCAATGATCAGCCCCTCTGCGACACTTCTTCCCCAAGCAGTGCCTTGCGAACCGTACGACACTTCGAACGCTTACGGAACTCCAGTCACAAATGACACAGTTGAGATTCGCCGTACGACATCCGCCCTGATCAGGACGTTGTACGAAAAAGATTCGTTCGGACTTTTTTCAGGAATGGTCACAGATCGTCGGCGGGAATGGCCCCGCCGTCGGTGACCTGTCCTCGAGCGCGCCGGTCTGCTGTCACCCGGGCGGCGTCGTGACGACGGGCGTTCGCCCACCAGGTACCGGACAGAACCGCCGCGACGACCAGGACGAGAGCAACGGTCAGGGCGGTCCACGGCGTACCGGGCTCGAGGACGACGTCCAGGAAATTGTTCGCGGACGCCACCGGGTCCCCCGTGTAGGCCTGATCCTGTCCGGCCTCGAGTGTGACGCGGTCGATCGAATCGCTGAACGTCCCCACCTGGCCCGGCCCGAGGACGAGAACGGTGCCGCCGTCCGTCGCGCCGACGGACGTCGCGAGGTCGCGGAGCTGGGAGTCGAGGGGTGCGGGCGCGTCCACCACGACGATGGACAGGTCGATACCGTGCTCGCTCGCCCGAGCAACGACGCCCTCAAGGCCGACGACGTCCTTTCCGGGAGCGGCGACACCGTCGTCGGCGACATCCGCCAGCGTCGACGACAGGTCGACGAATGTCGGCACCTCGGCGGGCGCCGGCATGGACAGGATGTGGTCGCTGGGTGAGGGTGACATCGTCCGTCCGGGATCGAGCATCGACTGTCGATGCGTGACTCGTACTTGCGTGCGAAACCCTACGGTACGAATCCCGCGACCCCTCGGAGGCGCACTCGGTTCCGCGGGGCGGTGATTGCGCGTGTCGGGACTGTAGAGAACGATGACGTCGTACGCGGTGAGAAAGACATCGGCGATCTGCCCGCCATTCTCACAGGACAAGCGTACTGTTAGAATCGAACACAGAGACAGCGGCGGACTCGACGCCGCCGGGTGCACCCTCACCCGGCCCACCGGCGACGCCCGCCTGCTCTCGTAAGGCCGTCGACACAGCCCCGTCGACGGCAGCCCTGAAGACGAGTGGAGCTGACGTGACCTCAAGTATCGATTCGTTCGGCGCGAAGGGAACGCTGGAGGTCGGAGAGAACTCGTACGAGATCTTCCGACTGAACGCTGTTCCCGGCACCGAGAAGTTGCCCTATGCCCTCAAGGTGCTCGCAGAGAACTTGCTGCGCACCGAGGACGGCGCCAATATCACCAAGGACCACATCGACGCGATCGCTGCGTGGGATCCGTCCGCCGAGCCCAGCATCGAGATCCAGTTCACGCCGGCGCGCGTGATCATGCAGGACTTCACCGGAGTCCCCTGCATCGTGGACCTCGCCACCATGCGTGAAGCCGTCACCGCTCTCGGTGGCGACCCGGAGAAGGTCAACCCTCTCGCTCCCGCCGAGATGGTCATCGACCATTCCGTCATCATCGACGTGTTCGGCCGAGCCGACGCATTCGAGCGCAACGTCGACATCGAGTACCAGCGCAACGGCGAGCGCTACCAGTTCCTGCGCTGGGGCCAGGGCGCGTTCGACGACTTCAAGGTCGTCCCCCCGGGCACCGGAATCGTGCACCAGGTCAACATCGAGCACCTAGCGCGCACCGTCATGGTCAGGAACGGTCAGGCGTACCCCGACACCTGCGTCGGCACCGACTCGCACACCACCATGGTCAACGGCCTCGGTGTGCTGGGCTGGGGCGTCGGCGGCATCGAGGCCGAGGCGGCCATGCTGGGCCAGCCCGTCTCCATGCTCATCCCGCGCGTCGTCGGCTTCAAGCTGAACGGTGAGATCAAGCCGGGCGTCACCGCGACCGACGTGGTGCTCACCGTCACCGACATGCTGCGCAAGCACGGTGTGGTCGGCAAGTTCGTCGAGTTCTACGGCAAGGGCGTGGCCGAGGTCCCCCTGGCCAACCGCGCGACGCTGGGCAACATGAGCCCCGAATTCGGCTCCACCGCCGCGATCTTCCCGATCGATTCCGAGACCGTGGACTACCTGCGCCTCACCGGACGCACCGACGAGCAGCTCGCTCTCGTCGAGGCGTACGCCAAGGAGCAGGGCATGTGGCACGACCCCGAGAACGAGGCGACGTACTCCGAGTACCTCGAGCTCGACCTCGGCGACGTCGTTCCGTCCATCGCCGGACCGAAGCGTCCTCAGGACCGGATCCTGTTGTCGGAGTCCAAGATCGCGTTCCGCAAGGACATCCACAACTACGTGGGTGGCGAGGACGTCGACGCGACTCCGTCCAAGCTGGACGAGGCACTCGACGAGACGTTCCCGGGCTCGGATCCGGCCACGCTGTCCTTCGCCGACGACGATGCGGCTCCGCTGCACTCCGCCGCCGGCAATGCCGAGGGTCGCCCGACCAACCCGGTGCGCGTCGACTCGGACGAGCAGGGCTCCTTCGTGCTCGATCACGGCGCCGTCGCCATCGCGTCGATCACCTCGTGCACCAACACCTCCAACCCGTCGGTCATGCTCGGCGCTGCCCTGCTGGCCAAGAAGGCCGTCGACAAGGGCCTGACCAGCAAGCCGTGGGTCAAGACCTCCATGGCGCCGGGTTCGCAGGTCGTCACCGACTACTACGACAAGGCCGGCATGTGGCCGTACCTGGAGAAGCTCGGCTTCTTCCTCGTCGGATACGGCTGCGCCACGTGTATCGGTAACTCCGGCCCGCTCGATCCCAAGATCTCCGAGGCCATCCAGGACAACGACCTCACGGTCACCGCTGTCCTGTCCGGTAACCGCAACTTCGAGGGTCGCATCTCCCCCGACGTGAAGATGAACTACCTCGCGTCCCCGCCGCTCGTCATCGCCTACGCGTTGGCCGGCACGATGGACTTCGACTTCGAGCACGACGCTCTGGGTCAGGACAACGAGGGCAACGATGTCTTCCTGAAGGACATCTGGCCGTCCCCCAAGGAGATCCAGGACACGATCGACTCGTCCATCTCCAAGGAGATGTACACCAAGGGCTACGCCGACGTCTTCAAGGGCGACGAGCGCTGGCGCGGACTGCCCACCCCGGACGGTAAGACGTTCGAGTGGGATCCGCAGTCGACCTACGTGCGGAAGCCCCCGTACTTCGACGGCATGCCCAAGGATCCGGAGGCTGTCACCGACATCTCCGGTGCACGCGTTCTGGCGTACCTCGGAGACTCGGTCACCACCGACCACATCTCCCCCGCCGGCAACATCAAGGCAGGCACGCCGGCCGCGCAGTACCTCGACGAGCACGGTGTCGAGCGCAAGGACTACAACTCCTTCGGCTCGCGTCGCGGCAACCACGAGGTCATGATCCGCGGAACGTTCGCGAACATCCGACTGCGCAACCAGCTCCTCGACGACGTCTCGGGTGGCTACACCCGCGACTTCACACAGGACGGTGGCCCGCAGGCCTTCATCTACGACGCGTCGCAGAACTACCAGAACGCCGGCATCCCGCTGGTCGTCCTGGGCGGCAAGGAGTACGGCTCCGGCTCCTCGCGTGACTGGGCCGCCAAGGGCACTCGCCTGCTCGGCGTCAAGGCCGTCATCACCGAGTCGTTCGAGCGCATCCACCGCTCCAACCTCATCGGCATGGGCGTCGTCCCGCTGCAGTTCCCCGCCGGTGAGTCCGCGGCGTCGCTGAAGCTCGACGGCACCGAGACCTTCGACATCTCGGGCATCACCGAGCTGAACGAGGGCCGCACGCCCAAGACGATGCACGTCACCGCGACGAAGGAAGACGGCTCGGCCGTCGAGTTCGACGCCGTCGTCCGCATCGACACCCCCGGCGAGGCGGAGTACTACCGCAACGGCGGCATCCTGCAGTACGTGCTGCGCAACATGATCGGCTGATCACCTCCGTGAACAGCACCCCGTGAGGGGAGCAGAACGCGCACGACCGCGCCGCGATACCGCGTGTATCGCCGGTTCGGCCGTGCGCGTTCTGCGATCGGCACCATGTCCCCCCAGCACACGACAGGAGCACCGAGTGCCGAAGGTCAGCGACGACCATCTGGCCGCACGCCGGAGTCAGATCCTCGACGGTTCCCGGCGCTGCTTCGCCGAGTTCGGGTACGAGGGCGCCACCGTGCGTCGGCTCGAGGAGGCCACCTCGCTGTCGCGAGGCGCGATCTTCCACCATTTCAAGGACAAGGACGGGCTGTTCCTCGCCCTCGCGCGCGAGGATGCCCGGCGCATGGCGGACGTCGCCGCCGAGCAGGGCCTGGTGCAGGTCATGCGCGACATGCTCGCGGCGCCGGAAGAGTTCGACTGGCTCGGTACACGCCTGGAGATCGCGCGTCGCCTCAAGACGGACGCGGAATTCCGCGCCGGGTGGTCCGAGCGGTCCGTCGAGCTGCAGGACGCGGTGCTCTCCCGGCTCGAACGTCAGAAGTCGGCAGGTCGCCTGCGGGACGACGTCCCGACCGACGTGCTGCTGGGGTATCTCGACCTCGTCATGGACGGACTGGTCACCCGCATCGCCTCGGGCCAGAACACGGAGAACCTTTCGGCGGTGCTGGATCTGGTCGAGGAGTCGGTCCGCCGCGACCGTTCGTGAGCCGGGTCAGGCGAGCTGGATGAGCTCCAGGTAGTCCTCGGACCAGTGGTCCTCGTTGCCGTCGGGCAGCAGGATCACGCGTTCGGGTGACAAGGCCTCGGCCGCACCCGGATCGTGTGTCACCAGGACGACGGCACCCTTGTAGCTGCGCAGCGCCTCGAGAACCTGTTCGCGCGAGATCGGGTCGAGGTTGTTGGTGGGCTCGTCGAGGAGCAGGACGTTGGCGGCGGACGACACCAGACCTGCGAGCGCGAGGCGCGTCTTCTCACCACCGGACAGGGTTCCTGCCGGCTGCTCGAGCTGAGGCCCGGTGAACATGAACGCGCCGAGCAGCGACCGCAACTCCTGCTCGGGAGTGTCCGGCGCCGCGTGGCGGACGTTCTCCCACACCGATGCCATGTCGTCCAGGGTGTCGTGTTCCTGCGCGAAGTACCCGATGCGCAGGCCGTGCCCGGGTTCGATCTGTCCCGAGTCGCTTTTCTCGGTGCCGGCGAGAATGCGGAGCAGCGTGGTCTTGCCCGCACCGTTGAGTCCGAGGACGACGACGCGTGACCCGCGGTCGATCGCGAGATCGACGCCCGCGAAGATCTCCAGAGAGCCGTACATCTTGGTCAGGTTGGTGGCCATCAGCGGGGTCTTGCCGCACGCCGCAGGCTCGGGGAATCGGATGTGCGCCACCCGATCGGACACACGCTCCTCGTCCAAGTTCGCCATCAGCTTGTCGGCGCGCTTCGCCATGTTCTGTGCCGCAACAGCTTTCGTCGCCTTGGCGCCCATCTTGGCAGCCTGCACGCGCAGGGCACCGGCCTTCTTCTCGGCGTTGGCGCGTTCACGACGGCGACGCTGCTCGTCCGTGGAGCGCGCGTCGAGGTACTTCTTCCACCCCATGTTGTAGACGTCGGGCTCACCGCGCACGGCGTCGAGGAACCACACACGATTGACGACGTCGGCCAGCAGGTCGACGTCGTGGCTGATCACGATCAAGCCGCCCTCGTGGTTCTGCAGGAACCCGCGCAACCACGTGATGGAGTCGGCGTCGAGGTGGTTGGTGGGCTCGTCGAGCAGCAGTGTGGTGCCGGAGCGGCCACCACTGCCGTCGGACGCTGCGAAGAGGATGCGGGCCAGTTCGACGCGACGACGCTGGCCGCCGGACAACGTGCGCAGCTGCTGACCGAGGATCCGATCGGGCAGTCCGAGGCTGTTGCAGATGCGCGCAGCCTCGCTCTCCGCCACGTATCCACCCAGCGAGGCGAAACGCTCCTCGAGCTCTCCGTACCTCCGTACTGCCTTGTCCAGTCGTTCCTCGTCGGCCACCTCGGCCATCAGCGCCTGCTGCTTCTCCATGTCGTCGAGCAGAGTGTCCAGACCACGCGCGGACAGCACGCGGTTCTTGGCCAGCAGATCGAGGTTGCCCTCCTTCGGATCCTGGGGCAGATATCCGAGCTCACCGGACCGCGTCACCGAGCCTGCGTAGGGCTCGCCTTCACCTGCCAGGATGCGCAGGGTGGTGGTCTTGCCGGCGCCGTTGCGCCCGACCAGACCGATGCGGTCACCGGCCTGCACGCGTAACGCGGGGCCGGGAGCGGACAGAAGAGTACGCACGCCGGCACGAACCTCCAGGTCGGTGGCGGTGATCACGGTGCTTGACTCCTCAGACTTCGACGTTGCCACGTGGGACGACAACCGCGGCAAACCTTCATTTTAACGCCTCCCCGGCCGGTCGCGGGCCACCAGGAAGTGACTCCGCTAACGTTCGAGCCATGGACAAGGAACAGGATCTGCAGGGCCGCGTCGCACTGGTCACCGGCGCGAGTCGCGGTATCGGCAAGGCCGTGGCGGCGAATCTGCTCGCGCGGGGCGCATCGGTCACCATCACCGCGCGCAAGAAGGAGCCGCTCGACGCCGCGGCCGAGGAACTGCGCGCCGAGGTACCCGGTGCGCGCATTCTGACCATCGCGGGCAACGCCGGAGACGACGATTCACGACGCGAGACCGTCGACCGGACCGTCGCCGAACTCGGGTCGCTCGACATCCTGATCAACAACACCGGCATCAACCCGGTCTACGGGTCCCTCATGGACGCCGACCTCGACGGCGTCAGGAAGATCTTCGAGGTGAACGTCGTCGCGTCGCTCGCCTACATCCAGCAGGCGCACCGAGCGTGGATGGGCGAACACGGCGGCGCCGTCGTCAACCTCGCCAGCGTCGCGGGCATCCGGTCGACCGGTGTCATCGCGGCATACGGTGCGTCGAAGGCTGCACTCATCCGCCTCACGGAGGAGCTCGCCTGGCAGCTCGGACCGTCGATCCGGGTCAACGCGGTGGCTCCCGGCGTCGTCAAGACGAAGTTCGCCGAGGCGCTCGTCGCCGGGGGCGAGGAGGCCGCGGCCGCGGGCTACCCCATGAAGCGGCTCGGAACTCCCGAGGATGTCGCCGAACTGGTCGGCTTCCTGGTATCCGACGCCTCGTCGTGGATCACCGGAGAGACGGTGCGCGTCGACGGCGGACTGTTGGCGACGGGGTCCCTCTGACCGACGTCCTGATCCTCGGGGCCGGCCCGTCCGGCCGTGCTGCGGCTCATCGCTGCGCGCGAGCGGGCGCGTCGGTGACCTTGATGGATCCCCATCCCGATCGGCGGTGGATCAACACCTACGGGACGTGGGCGGACGAGGTGCCCGGCTGGGTACCCGCGTCCGTCCGCGCGAGCACGGTCGACTCCCCCGTCGTGATCGGCGAGCGACGTCACGTGGTGGGTCGCAGCTACACGGTCCTCGACACCTCGCGGCTCCAGGACTCTCTGACCCTCGACGGGGTGACGGTCGTCGCGGCGCACGCGGCGGCCGTCGACTCGCGATCGGCGACCACCGCCGACGGGACCGTCGTGACGGCCGAAACAGTCGTCGACGCCCGCGGTTCGGCCCTCGGACCGGGGATACCCGAACAGACCGCCTACGGGATCGTCGTCGATGCCGACGTCGCGGCCCGGACCATGGACGATGCGCCGACGTTTGTCATGGACTGGCGTCAGGACAACGGTTCGGTGGTCGGGGCGACCCCGTCCTTCCTCTATGCGGTTCCGCTCGGCGACGGCTCGGTACTGCTCGAGGAAACCTGTCTGGTCAGCCGACCGGGCCTGTCGTTCGGCGAGCTGTCCCGTCGACTGACGGTTCGGCTGGAAGGCCGTGGACTGTCCCCCACGGGCGACGAACCGGTCGAACGAGTCCGCTTCGCGATGCGTCCGCCGGCAACCACCGTCGCGGGGGTGTTGACCACGGGCACGCGGAGCCCCGCTCTGCACACGGCCACCGGATACAGCGTGGCCGCGTCGCTCCGGCGCGCGGACGCCATCACCGGCGCAGTCCTGACCGGAGGCCGCGTCGACACGGTCCGGTCCCGCACCGTCGATCGGCTCAGATCCATCGGCGCCGACGCGCTGCTCGACCTTGCCCCGGGCGCGATCGCGACGTTCTTCGACACCTTCTTCGACATGAACGACGCGTCACAACGCGCCTATCTCTCGTCGGACGACGACGTAACCGGTATGTCCCGCGCCATGCTGACGGTGTTCTCGCGCATCGACCACGCGGACAGACGGGTCATCCTGGGGGCGGTCCGGCGCACCGCGATGTCGGCACTTCCGGGCATGCGGTCACACTCGGGGTGACGGGTGGTGGAAATGTGACCGCGAGTGGCCCAAGATTGGACACATGCGATCGATCTGGAAAGGCGCCATCGCCTTCGGCCTGGTGAACGTGCCGGTCAAGGTGTACACCGCCACCGAGGACCACGACATCAAATTCCACCAGGTCCACGGCAAGGACGGCGGGCGCATCAAGTACGACCGCAAGTGCTCGGTCTGCGGCGAGTCGGTCCAGTTCGCGGACATCGACAAGGCCTACGAGTCGCCGGACGGTGACCGGGTCGTCCTGACCGATCAGGACTTCTCCAAGCTCCCCGCAGCGGAGAAGCACGAGATTCCGGTACTCGAGTTCGTGCCCACCGAGCAGATCGACCCCATCCTCTTCGACAAGAGCTACTACCTCGAACCGGACTCCACCTCGCCGAAGGCGTACGTCCTGCTGCGCGAAACGCTGGCCGAGACCGATCGCACGGCGCTGGTGCACTTCACTCTCCGTCAGAAGACGCGATTGGCTGCGCTGCGTGTTCACGAGAACGTGCTCATGATCCAGACATTGCTGTGGCCCGACGAGGTCCGCGCGGCCGAGTTCTCGTCCCTGGACGACGTCACCGCTCCCCGGCCCCAGGAGCTGAAGATGGCCGGTGCGCTCGTCGAGAGCATGTCCGGTGACTTCGACCCGTCCGAGTACACCGACGACTACCAGATCGAGCTCCGCAAGGTGCTCGACGAGGCGATCGAGAACGGTGGCGAGAAGGTCATTCACGCCGAACGCGACGACGACGCGGACTCCGGCGAGGACGCCGAGGTGGTCGACCTCGTCGCCGCGCTGCAGCGCAGCGTCGAAGCGGCCGGTCGCTCCGGCAAGGGTCGCAACGACACCTCGGGCGGCGAGTCGTCGAAGGCTCCGGCCGAGAAGGCACCCGCCAAGAAGGCTCCGGCGAAGAAAGCAGCCGCGAAGAAGGCTCCCGCCAAGAAAGCACCCGCCAAGAAGACCGCGGCGAAGAAGGCCGACTCGCAGGAGCAGCACCGCAAGGGTGCCTGACGACGATTCCGTCCCGACGTGCACGCGAGCACGACCTTCACAAACGCGGCGCCCTGAATCCGTGTGGCTCACAACGCAGAACACGGTTGGTCTGTCGAACGACGCTCCTACTGTCGTCGTAGAAGATCTCGTGCGTCACATCGCACATGCACCACTACTCGGGGGAGTCACATGTTCGACGACTACACGTTCACCACCGTTGCCAACGACGGCCACCTCGTCAGCCCTGTCGTTCCGCTGACAGCCGACGCACCGTCGTTGCTGTTCTCCCGGAAGTACGCGGACATCGCCGCACTCAGCGCCGGCTCTCCGGAGCTTCTGCGGCCGGTCATCGACCCGGCCACCGTGGAACTCGTGCAGCAGATGGCCGCCCCGGCCGCGGAGGTCGCCCTCGTCTTCGGCGCGAACGGATTCGTCGGCGCTCACCTCGTCGCCGAACTGTCGACGCGTCCCGGGGTGACCCGCGTCTACGCCGGCGTGCGGTCCGCAGGCGACTCCACCGCGGTGGAGCGGTTCTACGAGACGGTCGAGAACTATTCGATCACCGCGATCGACCGATCGAAGATCGTCGTTCTCGAGGCGGTGCCGACGCGGTCGCGGTTCGGTCTGGACGAGGACACCTACCTCGAACTCCGCGGAACCGTCGACCAGGTGTTCAACTCGGCCAGCTCGACCGACTACGACTCCTCCTACGTCGAACTGCGCCAGGACTGGTTCGAGAGCCTCCTGCGTGTCGTCCAGTTCACCCTCGAGGACCGTCGCAAGCATCTGACGTACATGGGGTCGATCGGCGCCTTCATCTACACCAGCCCCGAGGACTTCCAGCGACCCGATTCCTGGTGGTACTCCGGCTACTGCCAGATGAAGTGGATCAACGGTGAACTGCTCGGGTGGCTCGCACGCGACGGCGTCGCGTCCGTGACCCTGGCGCAGTCCCCCTACGTCCTGGGCAGCACGACGGTGGGTAAGGACCCGGGTCGCGTGTACAGCTTCTGGCGCGCCATCGAACTCGCGAACGCGGTCGGAGTCATGTGGGACGGACCGGGCATGAACTACGCGCCGGTCGACGTTCTCGCGCGCGTGCTCACCGACAACGCACTCGGCGACGACACGATGCACCACCTGGTGCCGTCGAACCCCGTGGAGTACAGCAACGCGGTCATCGCGAACGCACTCGGACTGAAGCTGGTGCCGTGGACGGAGTTCAAGGCGATCGTCGACAGCAAGATCCCCGTCGAGAAGACCGCATCTCTGCTGGGTTCCGACGTCAACGACCTCATCCGACGGTCCAACGCCCCGTCGCGTATGCCGGCCGGCTTCGACGGATCGACGTGGGATCACGACGCGCTGTTCGCGCTCTACCTGTCGAAGATCCAGTTCCGTCACGCCGCCACCCGGACGCGGCTGGTCACTGCGTGACGGTGCGCCCCACTCCCCGGCCGGCACGCGCCGGCCGGGTGCCCCCTCAGCCGATCTTCCTCGAGTCGGGCCTGCGCTACCGCGTACGCGTGTTCGCCGGCGACTTCGTCGAGTTCACCCTGGGCCTCCTCTACTACGTCGCACTCGGCACACTCGGACTCGCAGCGGTCGCGCTCGACAGCGTCCTCCGCACACGGCTGTATGACGCGTTCATCGCGCTCGTCGAGCGGATCGATCACGGAAAGAGCCCCTCGTGACACCCCGACTACCCGCAGCGGGCGTCCTCGGATCGGCCGCCGCCGCGCTCCTCGTCGGCGGGTACTCGTATTGGCGGACCGCGGCGTTCCTGCGCGACCCCGACCGCACGCCACCGGCAGACCCGTCGTCGATCGTGTCGGCGGCCGACGGCTACGTCACGTACGTCAAACGGGTCGAGCGCGGCGAACTGCCCATCGCCGTGAAGAAGCGACGCTCCATACGGTTGTCCGAGTACGCGGGCGTCGAGTCCGATGCCAGCGGGTGGCTGATCGGGACGTACATGACGGAGCATTCCGTCCACCGCAACCGCGCCCCCGTCGGAGGGACAGTCGTGCTCCGTGAACATCGCGGCGCCGCCCCGTTCAACAGGTCGATGGCCCGCATGACGGCCAATCTGGTGTTGCACCGCACCCCGTACGACGAGGGGTGCGACTACTTGCTGACCAACGAACGCCTCACCATCGGCATCCGACACGACGCCGGTTCCACGGTCTTCGTCACCCAGATCGCAGACCTGTGGGTCGACCGAATCGTCGCCCACACCGACGTCGACGACCGACTCGAACGCGGCGAGCAGTACGGCCTCATCCGATTCGGCTCCCAGTGCGACGTGTTCCTGCCCGACGACCTCCTCGACGGCGACGACGCGATTCTGGTCCGACCCGGCCAGTACGTGTGGGCCGGGGAGTCGGTGGTGGCCCGCGCTCGCGTCCAGGCACACGAACAGGTACTCGGAGGAGTGTCATGACAACGAAGACCGACACGGCCGTCGGCACGGTCACCGTGACGCCCGTCCGTTCTCGACGGGACTGGGCAGCGTTCTCGAAGGTCCCCTTCGTCGTGTACGCGTCGGATCGCAACTGGATCCCCGGCGACATCGCGGACGTCGGCACGATGTTGCGGAAGCCGTCGGAGAAGACGAGCGGTCGCATGACCAGCCAGGCTTTCCTCGCCTACCGCGGCTCGACACTGGTGGGGCGCATCGCCGCCATCGCCGACCTGGTGTTCATCGCTCACTACGACGAACCCACGGCGTACTTCGGGTACTTCGAATGCCTCGACGATGTCGAGGCGGCGCACGCGCTGCTCGATGCGGCAGCCGAGTGGGCCACTGCGAAGTCGCTGACCACACTGGTGGGACCCATGAGCCCGTCGCTGTTGTGGAGCGCGGGAATACTGGTGCACGGCAACGACATTCCGCCGTTGGTCGGCATGCCGCACAACCCGCCGTACTACGCCGAGCTCGTTGAGAGCTGGGGCATGACGAGCGTCAAGGAGTTCCACAGCTTCTATCACGACGATCCGCACAGCTTGGTCCAGACGAAGCCGTTCGAACGCAAGTACGCGATGGGCCAGCGGTGGAAAGCTCGGTCGTCGGTGACCATCCGACCGATGAACGACGCCACCTTCGACGAGGACGTCGAGAAGCTGCGCGTGCTCTACAACTCGGCGTTCAGCTCGTTCTGGGGATTCACCCCGGTCGAACCCGACGAGATCCAGGAGCTGGTCGCGACGATGCGACCCATCCTCGACCGCGACATAGTGCTCTTCGCCGAGCTCGACGGCAAGGTGGTCGGTTTCGTCATGGGCATTCCCGACGTCAACAAGGCTGCGCTCGGAGCGGTGCGCTCACGCTTCGGCATCCTGCGAGATCTTCACACCATCGCACGATGGCGTGGGCCCGGCGGTCGCAAGCACCGTACGCACGTTCGTCTTGACATGATGTTCGTCGATCCCGAGTGCCCGGACAAGGGCACCTCGGCGTTGCTGATATTCGAACTGTTCCAGCGCATCCACGACCGCGGATACGACTCCATCGAAGCTGCACCGGTACTCGCCGACGGCGGCTGGTTCCGCTCGGTGCGGGCGTCCTACCCGGTGGACCCGAGCAGGACGTACCGCATCTTCAGCAAGACGATCAGACCGTGAATCCGAGGGCGCGAAGCTGTTCGCGTCCGTCGTCGGTGATCTTGTCCGGACCCCACGGCGGCATCCAGACCCAGTTGATCTTGAGTTCCTCGGCCAGCCCGCTCCGCACCAAGGCCGTGCGGCTCTGATCCTCGATCACGTCGGTCAGCGGGCACGCCGCGGACGTGAGCGTCATGTCCAGTGTCACCACTGCCGCGTCGTCGATGGAGATCCCGTAGACGAGACCCAGGTCGACGACGTTGATGCCCAGTTCGGGGTCGACGACGTCACGCATGGCCTCCTCGAGGTCCTCGATGACGGAATCGGGCGCCGCTGCGCTGCTGTCGGTATCGGTCATGATCGTCCTCCACTGTTCGCGTGCTCGTCCTGCGTCTCCACAGTACGAACAACGGCGTCCTTGAATGCCATCCATCCGAGCAGCGCGCATTTCACGCGTGCCGGGTACTTCGCCACGCCCGCGAAGGCGATGCCGTCACCGATGACGTCCTCGTCACCCTCGACGGTTCCACGGCTGCCGACCATCGCCGAGAAGGCATCGACCGTCGTCAACGCGTCCTCGACGGTCAGACCGACGACCTGGTCGGTGAGCACCGACGTCGCGGCCTGGCTGATCGAACATCCCTGCCCGTCGTACGACACGTCCTTGACGACTCCGTCGACCAGGTCGACTCGCAGGGTGACCTCGTCACCGCAGGTGGGATTGACGTGATGCACCTCGGCGCCGAACGGCTCACGCAGACCGCGGCCGTGCGGATGCTTGTAGTGATCCAGGATCACTTCCTGGTACATCTGATCCATTCTCATGCGGCACCACCGGTGACACCGAAGAACGACTGCGCGGTACGGATCGCGGCGCCGAGAACTCGCACCTCGTCGACGGTGTTGTACACCGCGAACGACGCACGTGCGGTGGCGGCGACTCCGAAGCGACGATGCAGCGGCCAGGCGCAGTGATGTCCCACGCGGATGGCGACACCTTCGTCGTCGAGGATCTGCCCGAGATCATGAGCGTGGATGCCGTCGACGACGAACGAGACGGCCCCACCGCGATCGCGGGTGTCCGTCGGGCCGATGATGCGCACCCCGTCGATACCGCCGAGTTCGGCGAGTGCCGCCTCGGTGAGGGTGTGCTCGTGGGCGGCGACCGCATCCATGCCCAGGGCGTTCAGGTAGTCCACGGCAGCACCGAGACCGACGACCTGCGACGTCATGGGCACCCCGGCCTCGAAGCGCTGAGGAGGAGCGGCGTACGTGGTCTGCTCCATCGTCACCGTCTCGATCATCGAGCCACCGGTGATGAACGGAGGCATCGCGGCGAGCAGGGCGGCCTTGCCGTACAGGACACCGACACCCGACGGACCGAGCATCTTGTGGCCGGAAAACGCCGCGAAGTCCACGTCCAGCGCTGCGACGTCGACCGGCATGTGCGGCACCGACTGGCACGCGTCGAGCACGACGAGGGCGCCGACGGCGCGGGCACGGCGGACGATCTCCTCCACAGGTGCCACGGCGCCGGTCACGTTGGACTGGTGCGTGAACGAGACCACGCGGGTCCGCTCGGTCAACTCGAGCGAATCGAGGTCGATGCGGCCGTCGTCGGTGACTCCGTACCACCGCAGCGCCGCGCCGGTACGACGCGAGAGTTCCTGCCACGGAACGAGATTCGCGTGATGTTCGAGCTCGGTTATCACGATCTCGTCGCCCGGACGCAGCGATCGGTCGAACCGATCGTCGCCCAGGACGTACGTCACCAGGTTCAGCGATTCAGTGGCGTTCTTCGTGAACACGATCTCGTCCGGCTGCGCTCCGACGAACGCGGCGATCGCCGCGCGAGCACCCTCGTACGCATCGGTGGCTTCCTCGGCGAGCTGGTGCGCACCGCGGTGAACCGCGGCGTTGCACGTGGTCAGGAAGTGGCGCTCCGCGTCGAGTACCTGGACGGGCCGCTGGGAGGTCGCGCCGGAGTCCAGGTACACGAGGGGCTTCCCGTCCCGGACCGTGCGGCCCAGGATAGGGAAGTCCTCACGCAGCCGCGCGACGTCGAGCGTCCCGACTGTCGCGGCGGCCGTCATGCGCCCGCGGTGGTCTTCGTGAAGCGCTCGTACCCGTTGGTCTCGAGCTCGTCGGCCAGTTCCGCGCCGCCGGACTCGACGATGCGGCCGGCCGAGAACACGTGAACGTGATCGGGCGTGATGTAGCGCAGGATGCGGGTGTAGTGCGTGATCAGCAGGATGCCGCCGTTCTCGCGCTCCTTGTACCGGTTGACGCCCTCCGACACGACGCGCAGCGCGTCGACGTCGAGGCCCGAGTCGGTCTCGTCGAGGATGGCGATCTTCGGCTTGAGCAGACCGAGCTGCAGGATCTCGTGACGCTTCTTCTCACCACCGGAGAAGCCTTCGTTGACACTGCGCTCGGCGAACTTCGGGTCGATCTCGAGCTCGGTCATCGCCTCTTTGGCTTCCTTGACCCAGTGGCGCAACTTCGGGGCCTCGCCGCGGACGGCGGTTGCGGCGGTACGCAGGAAGTTCGACATCGAGACGCCGGGCACCTCGACCGGGTACTGCATGGCCAGGAACAGGCCGGCGCGAGCGCGCTCGTCGACGGACATGTCGAGAACGCTCTCCCCGTCGAGCATGATGCTGCCCGAGGTGACGCGGTACTTGGGGTGGCCTGCGATCGCGTAGGACAGCGTGGACTTGCCGGAGCCGTTGGGGCCCATGATCGCGTGCGTCTCACCGGACGAGACCGTGAGGTTCACACCCTTCAGGATCTCGATCGGCTGCGAAGCGTCGTCGGTGTTCGCGACGTCGACGTGCAGATCGCGGATTTCGAGAGTGGACATGAAGTTCCTTGCCTGTCGGAAATGGTGACGAGAGTGTGGTGGGTCGAGCGATCAGACGCCGGTGATGGCGAGTTCTGCTTCGACCGCGTCGGACAAGCGTGTCCGGATCGACTCGACGGGAATCTTGGCGATGATGTCGTGGAAGAACCCACGCACCACGAGCTTGCGCGCCTGATCCTCGGGGATACCGCGCGACCGCAGGTAGAAGAGCTGCTCGTCGTCGAACCGTCCGGTAGCACTCGCGTGCCCGGCGCCGGCGATCTCCCCTGTCTCGATCTCGAGGTTCGGCACGGAATCCGCGCGCGCACCGTCGGTCAGGATCAGGTTGCGGTTGAGCTCGAAGGTGTCCGTGCCCTCGGCCTTCGCACCGATGACGACGTCGCCGATCCACACCGTGCGCGTGTCGGGCTTCTTCGACGCGGGGTCACCCTGCAGCGCGCCCTTGTAGACGACGTTCGACTTGCAGTTGGGCGCCGTGTGGTTGACCAGCAACCGCTGCTCGAGGTGCTGACCGTCGTCGGCGAAGTACAGGCCGAGCAGTTCGGCGTCGCCGCCCGGACCGGTGAAGTTGACGGTCGGGGTGAGCCGCACCAGGTCTCCGCCGAGACTGACCGAGAAGTACCGCAGGACACTGTCGCGTCCGACCGAGGCGTGGTGCGACGCCACGTGCACGGCGTCGTCGTCCCACTCCTGCAGCGCCACGACCGTGAGCTGTGCGCTGTCGGCCACGAGGAACTCGACGTTCTCGGCATAGGTGCCGCCGCCGCGCTGCTCGAGCACGACGGTGGCGCGAGCGAACGCCTCGACCCGGATCTGGAGGTGTCCGTAGGCGACCGAGTCGGCGCCGGGGCCGTCGACCGTGATGGTGAGAGGCTCGGAGAGCTCGGCCTCACCGGCGACGGTGACGATGGTGGCGGACTCGAACGACGAGTAGGCCTGCGCCGCGACACGGTCGGCGGGCACGCCGGCCTTGCCGAGACGCTGGTCCTCACGACCGACGGTCTCGACGCGCACCGACTCCGGAGCGTCGGACACCGTCACACGAGCGGTACCGGTCGCTGTCGCCGACCCGTCGTGCAGACCGCGGAGTCGACGCAGCGGCGTGAAACGCCAGATCTCGTCGCGACCGGACGGGATCTCGAACGCCTCGACGTCGTACGACGAGAACTGCGCGCCCTTGTTGGCGACGATCTCACGCTTGTTCTCGCCGACGACGGCGCCGATCACGCCGGCAGAGCCGGTGGTGACATCACTGTGGGGCGAGGTCATCCGACCGATCCCTCCATCTGCAGTTCGATCAGGCGGTTGAGTTCGAGGGCGTACTCCATGGGGAGTTCCTTCGCGATGGGCTCGACGAAGCCGCGGACGACCATCGCCATCGCCTCGTCCTCGGTGAGCCCGCGGCTCATCAGGTAGAAGAGCTGATCGTCGCTGACCTTGGACACGGTGGCCTCGTGGCCCATCGTCACGTCGTCCTCGCGGATGTCGACGTAGGGGTAGGTGTCGCTGCGGCTGATCTGGTCGACCAGCAGGGCGTCACACTTGACGGTGGAGCGAGACCCGTGCGCGCCCTTGTTGATCTGGATCAGACCACGGTAGGACGTGCGGCCACCGCCGCGTGCCACGGACTTGCTGACGATGTTCGAGGACGTGTTCGGCGCGAGGTGCAGCATCTTGGACCCGGTGTCCTGGTGCTGACCCTCACCGGCGAACGCCACGGACAGAACCTCGCCCTTGGCGTGCTCGCCGGTCATCCAGACCGCGGGGTACTTCATGGTGACCTTGGAGCCGATGTTGCCGTCGATCCACTCCATGGTCGCGCCGGCCTCTGCCTTGGCGCGCTTGGTCACCAGGTTGTAGACGTTGTTCGACCAGTTCTGGATGGTGGTGTAGCGGCACCGACCACCCTTCTTGACGATGATCTCCACGACGGCGGAGTGCAGCGAGTCGGACTTGTAGATCGGCGCGGTGCATCCCTCGACGTAGTGCACGTAGGCACCCTCGTCGACGATGATGAGCGTCCGCTCGAACTGGCCCATGTTCTCGGTGTTGATGCGGAAGTACGCCTGCAGCGGGATGTCGACGTGGACGCCCGGGGGCACGTAGATGAAGGATCCACCGGACCACACGGCGGTGTTCAGCGCCGAGAACTTGTTGTCGCCGGCCGGGATGACGGAGCCGAAGTACTCCTTGAAGATCTCCGGGTGCTCACGCAGGCCCGTGTCGGTGTCCATGAAGATGACACCCTGCTCCTCGAGGTCCTCGCGGATCGAGTGGTAGACGACCTCGGACTCGTACTGAGCCGCGACACCGGACACCAGGCGCTGCTTCTCCGCCTCCGGGATACCGAGACGGTCGTACGTGTTCTTGATGTCCGCCGGCAGGTCGTCCCAGGTCGCTGCCTGCTTCTCGCTGGAGCGCACGAAGTACTTGATGTTGTCGAAGTCGATGCCGTCGAGGTTGGATCCCCAGTTGGGCATGGGCTTGCGGTCGAAGGTCTTGAGGGCCTTCAGACGCGTCTCGAGCATCCACTCGGACTCGCTCTTCTTCTGCGAGATGTCACGCACGACGGCCTCGGAGAGCCCTCGCTTCGCGCTCGCGCCGGCGACGTCGGAGTCCGACCAGCCGTAGCCGTACGTACCGAGCGAGGCGATGGTCTCGTCCTGCGTGAGTGTCGCGGGCACCGTGGGGGTCACCTGGTCTGGTGTGACGGTCATGCGGGCTCCTTCCGGAGGCGATCGAGCGTGAGACTGACTGTGGGGTCGGTGGCGGCGTCGTCGTGTGCAACTTCGCCTGGTGCAACACCGACGTCGTCGTCGGTATTGCCTGAATCGGGGGTCGACAGTGTGCGAAGGGGCACATGTGTCGTGCACGCGCAATCGCCGTTGGCGATGGTCGCGAGGCGCTGGACGTGCGTTCCGAGGAGGTCGGCGAAGGCTTCCCTCTCCGCGGTGCACAGTTCCGGGAACTCGGCGGCGACGTGCGACACCGGGCAATGGTGCTGGCAGATCTGGACGCCGTTCCCGACCGGCCTGGTGGAGGCGGCGAATCCGGAATCGGTCAGCGCCTCGGCTATGGCATCGGCCGTGCGCGACACCGATTCGTGCGACGAGGTGTCCGCGGGCTCTACGTCGGCGACGATGGACTGGATGCGACGACGCGCGAAGGTGCGGACCGCGTCGTCACCGCCGATCTCCCGGAGGTGACGCATGGCGGCGCCGGCCAGGTCGTCGTACGAGTGCCCCAGCCGCGATCGTCCCCGGGCGGTGAGCGAGAACATCTTGGCCGGACGGCCACGAGTGCGGGAGCCGGGCCGCGGAGTCATGGTGACTCGCGCGTCGCCCGCGTCGATGAGAGCATCGAGGTGCCTGCGCACACCGGCCGCGCTGATCCCGAGCCGGGAACCGACGTCGGTCGCGCTGATCGGCCCCTCCTCCAGCAGAAGGGTGATGACCGACGAGCGCGTGCGCCCCTCGGCGGCGACCGCGGATCCGGCTGCGGACGTGACCGACGCGACGTCGTCGCGGGCGCCTGCGCGCTCGCTGGAACGTTCGGTAGTCGTTTTCACAACACCAGTGTGACCGAATTACCGGACAGGTTCCAGCAAGGGCACCCTGGGTCGACGGACGCTGCCCTCGCACGGGCGCGACTCGGGCGTTGTGGTGGCCGTGACCGAGATGTCGATACGCTTCGCCCTGTGCCCCCCTCCGACGACGTCGTCCCGGTGACGGAGTCGCGCGTCGCGCAGTCGGCGCGGACGACCCGGACTACGGTCGTTCGCGTGACGCGCCGCGTCCTCGGCATCGACGGCTCTCCGCGCAGCGACCGTGTCGCGTTCCTGCACGACAACGAACCCGACCGTCCCGGTCTGAACGCCGCGGAAGAGCGCGACCTGAGCCACATCCGCCGGTTCGGTGCCACCGGAGCGGCGATGATGGCGCTCGGCGCTCTGGGCGCCGGAGCGCAACCCGTCCTGCAGAACCCCGTCCAGGGCGTCCGCGTCCTGGGCCTGTTCGCTCGCGCACTCCCCGCCGCGCTGACCGTGACGATGATCGGCACGGCGATCGTCGTGCTCGCGTGGCTCCTGCTCGGCCGGCTCGCCGTCGGATCGTTCGGTGCGGGCTCGTCGCCGCGACGTCTGTCCAGGTCGCAGC
Source organism: Rhodococcus sp. AC861 (assembly GCF_979256035.1). Classification (NCBI taxonomy): domain Bacteria; kingdom Bacillati; phylum Actinomycetota; class Actinomycetes; order Mycobacteriales; family Nocardiaceae; genus Rhodococcus; species Rhodococcus sp. AC861. The sequence goes on along the minus strand of NZ_CEEDMW010000003.1, from coordinate 589,952 downwards.
TCGACCGGACTCTCGCACTGTGGATCGTTCCCCTGTGCGTCGCTCCCCCGATGTTCAGCAAGGACGTCTACTCGTACCTGGCGCAGAGCGAGATCACGGCCCGCGGCCTGGATCCGTACTCCATCGGACCGCAGGCCGCGCTCGGCGTCGACCACGTGCTGACCCGGACGGTTCCCAACATCTGGCGCGACACCCCGGCGCCGTACGGACCGTTCTTCCTGTGGATCGGGCGGGGTATCACCGCGATCACCGGCGACAACATCGTGGCCGGCATCTTCCTGCACCGCATCGTCGCCCTGGCCGGAGTCGTCCTCATCGTGTGGGCGCTGCCCAGACTGGCGGCCCGGTGCGGCGTGTCGAGCGTGGCCGCGCTGTGGCTCGGCGCCGCGAACCCGTTGCTGCTGTTCCATCTGGTCGCCGGGATCCACAACGAGGCGGCCATGCTCGGCCTGATGCTCGCCGGCCTCGAGATCGCCTTCCGGGCCGTCGAGTCGGCCGGCCGGACCGGACCGATGAATCGACGGGAGATCGGACTGCTCCTCGCCGGGGCGGCGATCATCGCATTGTCCGCGACCATCAAGATCCCGTCGATCCTCGCCCTGGGATTCGTCGGCATGGCGCTGGCACGACGGCGCGGCGGCAGGGCGCGCGACGTCGCCGTCGCCGCGGCGGTTCTCGGGGCCGTCACCCTGGTGGTGTTCCTCGCGGTGAGCACGGCGAGCGGCCTCGGATTCGGATGGCTGGGCACCTTGAACACGGCCAGCGCCGTGCGCAGTTGGATGTCGTTGCCCACACTTCTCGGTCTGGCCACCGGTGGTGCCGGGGTGCTGCTGGGTATCGGCGACCACACCACTGCCGTGCTGTCGCTGACCCGTCCGATCGCATCGTTCGTCGCGGCCGTGATCATCGTCCGGATGCTCGTCTCGGTGCTTCTCGGACGGTTGCATCCGATCGGTGCGCTGGGGGTCTCGCTCGGCGCTCTGGTGCTGCTCTTCCCGGTCGTCCAGCCCTGGTACCTGCTGTGGGCCGTCACCCCGCTGGCGGCCTGGGCCACCCGGCCCGCGTTCCGCGTACCCGTCATCGTCTTCTCCGCCTTCGTCTCTCTCATCGTCATGCCGACGGGAGGCGAGGTGCAGCCGTTCGTCATCGTGCAGGCGGCCGTGGCGACGGTTCTGACCGTCGCCCTGATCATCGCCGCGACCAGAAGAATCCTTCCGTGGAGAGCACGCGACGGGGCGGCGGCGTCCGAGCCCTCCGCGGACGCCTACGCTGGATCATCGTGACCTCGCGACCCGCCTCCCCACCCGCGTCCGGTTCGTCCGCGACGCTGACGCCCGCGGTGTCGCTCACGAACGTCGTCCGCCACTTCGGATCGACGACGGCGGTCGACGGTCTCGACCTGACTCTCCACCGCGGCCGCGTACTCGCTCTGCTCGGTCCCAACGGCGCCGGCAAGACGACGACCGTCGAGATGTGCGAGGGGTTCCTCTCCCCCGACTCCGGCGACGTCCGCGTTCTCGGGCTCGATCCCGTCGGAGACGCGGAGCGTGTCAAGCCCCGCATCGGTGTGATGCTCCAGGGCGGCGGCGCCTACCCGGGCTCCCGTGCGGGCGAGATGCTGAACCTGGTCGCGTCCTACTCTGCCGATCCGCTCGACCCCGCGTGGTTGATGGCGCAGCTCGGTCTCACCGACGCCGTCCGCACCCCGTACCGACGCCTGTCCGGCGGGCAGCAACAGCGCCTCTCCCTCGCCTGCGCGCTGGTGGGACGACCGGAACTCGTCTTCCTGGACGAACCCACCGCCGGACTCGATGCACAGGCGCGACTCCTGGTGTGGGACATGATCGACGCCCTCCGCCGGGACGGCGTCAGCATCCTGCTGACAACCCACCTGATGGACGAGGCGGAGCAGCTGGCCGACGATCTGGTGATCATCGACCACGGCCGCGTCGTTGCGTCGGGGACACCGACGGAACTCACTCGACGTGGAGCCGAGGGGCAGCTGCGGTTCTCCGCACCGGCCGGACTCGATCTCTCGTTGTTGCAGATGGTGCTGCCCGAGGGCTTCGACCCCGTCGAGAGCTCGCCGGGGTCCTATCTGCTCGAAGGAACCATCGACCCCCAGGTACTGGCGACGGTGACCTCGTGGTGTGCTCGACTCAACGTGCTGGCCACCGATCTCCGCGTGGAGCAGCGCAGCCTCGAGGACGTGTTCCTCGATCTGACGGGGCGGGAACTGAGAGGGTGAGCGTGACATCACGGTCCGAACGCACGACGGACAGATTCGAACCGGGGACGTTCACACCGAATCCGCAGGCGGCGCCTCGCGGTCGCATGCTCGCGGCGCAGTCCCGACTCGAACTCGTCCTGCTCCTCCGCAACGGTGAGCAGTTGCTGCTGACCATGTTCATCCCGGTCACGTTGCTCATCGGTCTGACACTTCTGCCGTTCGGCGACTTCGGCTCCGAGCGCGTCGGAACAGTCGTTCCCGCCGTGATGATGGTCGCCGTGATGTCGACGGCCTTCACCGGTCAGGCCATCGCTGTGGGCTTCGATCGACGCTACGGCGCCCTGAAGAGACTCGGTGCGACCGCTCTGCCGAAGTGGGGCGCGATCGCGGGCAAGTCGATCGCCGTCCTGATCGTCGTCGCCGCGCAGTCGGTTCTGCTGGGTGTCATCGGGCTGATCCTCGGATGGCGTCCGACGCCGGGCGGGCTGCTCCTCGGTGCCGTCGTCATCGCCCTGGGCACCGTGACGTTCACGACGATGGGCCTGCTTCTCGGCGGAACACTTCGCGCAGAGATCGTGCTCGCTCTGGCCAACATCGCGTGGTTCGTCATGCTCGGTATCGGCAGTGTGATCTTCGCCGACGACTCGCTTCCCGGAGCCGTGCGGATGATCGCGCGTCTCGTACCGTCGGGCGCGATGGCGGAAACACTCGAGCAGGCCGTGGTGGGGCGAGTCGACCTGTTCGGCGTCCTGGTGCTTGCCGTGTGGGCCGCGGTATGCGGCTTCTGGGCAACCCGCAAGTTCTCCTTCACCTAGGCGAACCGTCCGGCCGGACGCGGGCCAACTACACCGTGTAGGACTCGGCGTCTACGATCGAGTCGTGCTTTCTCGTGCGTTCCTGTCCCTGGTCGATCGCCTGCCGCTGCCCTCCGTTCGCGTGCAGCGGATCATCGCGTTCGTCGTGATCGTGACCCAGGGCGGCATCTCCGTCACCGGCGCCATCGTGCGCGTCACGGCGTCCGGCCTGGGGTGCCCCACGTGGCCCCAGTGCTTCCCCGGCAGCTTCACTCCCGTGGGCGTGTCCGAGGTCCCGGTGTTGCATCAGGCGGTCGAATTCGGCAACCGCATGCTGACCTTCGCCGTCGTGCTGACAGCCGCGGCCATCGTGCTCGCCGTCATCCGCGCACGGCGTCGGCGCGAAGTGGTCGTCTACGCGTGGCTGATGCCCGCCGGAACGGTGCTGCAGGCCGGCGTCGGCGGAATCACCGTGCTCACCGGGCTGCTGTGGTGGACGGTCGCCGTGCACCTGATCATCTCGATGCTGATGGTGTGGCTGGCGACTCTGCTGTTCCACAAGATCGGCGAGGCCGACGACGGCGTATCCGTGCCGTCCGTTCCTGCTCCCCTGCGGTGGCTGACCGTTCTGTCCGCGGTCCTGCTCACCGGCGTTCTGGTGGCGGGAACGATGGTCACCGGAGCCGGACCGCACGCCGGCGACGCGGACGTGGCGCGACTCGAGGTGGAGATCGTCACCCTCGTGCATCTGCACGCGGAACTGCTGGTCGGCTACCTGGCCCTGCTCGTCGGACTGACCTTCGGCGTCTACGCGGTCAGCCCCTCGGGAGCGACTGCCGTGAAGAAGCGGCTGCACATCCTGATCGCGCTGGTGGTTGCGCAGGCGTCGGTCGGCATCGTCCAGTACTTCACCGACGTTCCTGCCGCGCTGGTGGCGGTGCACGTCGCGGGAGCCGCCGCGTGCACCGCCGCGACGGCTGCCGTCTGGTCGGCGTCACGTCACCGTGAGTCCATCCCGGCACCCGACGCCGAGAACGTGCGGCCCGAGCACGTTCGCTGAGCAATCCCTACTGGCCGTTGCGAGCCTTCGGGAACTTGGTCTGGCCCGCTACCCACCCGGCCATCTGCGCGAAATGACCCTTGCGGGGGGTGACGATGCTCGTCAGTTCCCGATCCCACTCGCCGATGGTCACCGAATCCAACGAATCCACCACCGCGTGCGCGGTCGCCAGATCGGCGGCGACGCGGTCCCCCAGGACACCGTCCTCACCGACCAGTGTGATGCGAACGCCCGCACGCCCCAGGGGCTGCAACACGACCGTCGCCGAGCCGCCGTGGGCGGCAACGAACGACTCGATGGACGACACCAGACTCGACGGTGGTGCAGCCGTCTCGGTGCTCATGCCGGACGAGCCCTTGGGTGCGTTCTCGATGCTCTCGGTACTCATGCCGTGAGAATACCCGGTGCCTCCGCCGCACTCCTACCCATCGGTAACCTCGTGTCCCGTCCCCCGCGTCCGCGCCGGTAGTGCAAGACTCCGGTGATGCGAGCAGTGGTGATCACCAGGACCGGCGGACCCGACGTTCTCGAGTACACCGAGGCCCCCGATCCACGTCCCGGCCCCACCGACCTCCTCGTCCGAGTGCAGGCCGCCGGCATCAACTACATCGACACCTACTTCCGGAGCGGGGCCTACCCCCGAGAGCTGCCGTACATTCCCGGCGACGAGGGCGCCGGGGTCGTCGAGGAGATCGGATCCGACGTCACCGACATCCAGGTCGGAGACCGGGTCGCATGGGCCAGCGCGCCCGGTAGCTACGCCGAACTCGCGGTCGTTCCGGCGGCCGCGGCCGTCTCGGTTCCCGGCGGCGTCGACTTCCCTCGAGCAGCGTCTGTGCTGCTGCAGGGTATGACTGCGCACTATCTCGTCGAGTCGACCTACGCGGCCGTGTCCGGGGACACCGTGCTGGTGCACGCCGGGGCCGGCGGAGTCGGGTTGCTGCTCACCCAGCTCGCGGTCGCGAAGGGGGTCGAGGTGATCACGACCGTCTCATCGGACGACAAGGACGCCTTGTCTCGCGACGCGGGCGCGTCCCACGTCCTGCGGTACGACGACGACATCGCAGCCCGGGTGCGCGACATCACCGGTGGCGAGGGGGTGGCGGCGGTCTACGACGGCGTCGGCAGGACGACCTTCGACGCAAGTCTCGACAGCGTGCGGATCCGCGGCACCGTCGCCCTGTTCGGGGCGGCCAGCGGACCGGTTCCGCCGGTCGACCCTCAGCGGCTCAACAAGGCCGGATCGGTATTCCTGACTCGGCCGACCCTCGCCCACCACATTCGCGACCGAGCCGAGCTCGAGTGGCGCGGTGGGGCCGTCATGGGCGCCGTCGCGAACGGGACGTTGTCGGTGCGGGTCGAGCACCGCTACCCGCTGGCGGAGGCCCGCCGGGCGCACACCGAACTCGAAGCACGCCGGACCACCGGCTCCTTGGTTCTGGAGCCCTGAGTCACGGCTGTCAGGAGAAGAACTGCGACACGGTGTTCATGCCGAGCACCGAGTCGACGGCCAGGCCGATGAAGACGACGGCCAGGTAATTGTTCGACTGGAGAAACAGACGCAGGGGCTTGACCGGCTCGCCGCGGCGTACACCCGCGTAGAGCTGATGAGCCATCAGGAGGAACCAGGCGCCCGCGACGAGTGCCACCGCGGCGTACACGACGCCCGCGGCGGGGACCAGCGCGGCGGTCGCGGCGACGGTGAGCCAGGTGTAGATGACGATCTGTCGTGTGACGACCTGCTCGGTGGCAACGACGGGAAGCATGGGCACACCGGCTGCGGCGTAGTCGTCCTTGTAACGCATGGCCAGGGCCCAGGTGTGCGGCGGCGTCCAGAAGAAGATGACCAGGAACAGCACGACGGCTTGCCAGCCGACGGTTCCGGTGACCGCCGACCATCCCACCAACGCCGGCATGCAACCCGCAGCACCGCCCCAGACGACGTTCTGCGAGGTCCGACGCTTGAGGCCCATCGTGTAGACGAACACGTAGAACAGGATGGTCACGACGACGAGAACGCCGCTGAGCAGGTTCGCGGCCCACCACAACCAGGCGAACGACGCGATGCCGAGCAGTGTGCCGAAGACGAAGGCGTGCGACGTGGGCACTGCCTCACGGGCGAGGGGACGGCGCGCCGTGCGCTTCATGACCTTGTCGATATCGGCGTCGACGACGCAGTTCAACGTGTTCGCGCTGGCTGCACCCATCCAACCGCCGAACAGTGTGGCGAAGAGCAGAGGCAGGTCCACCGAGCCACGATCGGCCAGCAGCATCGTGGGGATGGTGGCGACGAGGAGCAACTCGATGACACGAGGCTTGGTCAGTGCGATGTAGGCGCCGGCCCGCGCGAGGAGTCGTCCCGGGAGCGTCGTGGGCGCCGGAGACGAGTCCGCGGCCGGACTGTCGGCGAACCCGTGTCCGCTCGGGCTCTGCCGCATCCCCACTCGAATCTCCCTCACACGACCTGCGCTTCACCACCGAACAGGTGGCGCTACTACAAGCGATGGTAGACGCCGCCTGTGTCATCACCCCAATCGGCGGGTAGTCCTGAGGTCGGAGTCACCACGTCGATCTGCGCGGGCGTTGCTCGTACGAGTCGGCGGGGGGTCCCCGACGGAACTAGGCTGGGCCCCGAACCGGGTATCTCCGACGGATCCGTCGGGGAACTAGGCTCCACCCGCGGACGATGCGATCAGTCGCGCCGTTCGCACGCAGGTACTGGCCACACACCCCGACAGTGTCAGGAGATTTCCGCTCGTGTCGATCACAGACGACATCACCGTTCTCACCAGCGCTCACCATCCGAGCGACTGGACCGATCTGGACACGCGGGCGGTGGACACTGTTCGAGTGCTCGCGGCCGACGCCGTGCAGAAGGTCGGCAACGGCCACCCCGGTACCGCGATGAGCCTCGCGCCTCTCGCCTACACGCTCTTCCAGCGCACCATGCGCCACGACCCCACCGACACGACGTGGATCGGTCGCGACCGGTTCGTGCTCTCGTGCGGCCACTCGAGCCTCACCCTCTACATCCAGCTGTACCTCGGCGGCTTCGGGCTCGAACTGTCCGACCTCGAGGCGCTGCGTACGTTCAAGTCGAAGACTCCGGGCCACCCCGAGTTCCGCCACACCAAGGGCGTCGAGATCACCACCGGCCCGTTGGGGCAGGGCCTGGCCTCCGCCGTCGGCATGTCGATGGCGTCGCGCCGCGAACGTGGACTCTTCGACCCGGAGCCCGCCCTCGGGGAGAGCCCGTTCGACCACTTCATCTACGTCATCGCCTCCGACGGCGACATCGAGGAGGGCATCACCTCCGAGGCGTCGTCGCTGGCCGGTACGCAGCAGCTCGGCAACCTGATCCTGTTCTACGACGACAACAAGATCTCCATCGAGCACTCGACGGACATCGCCCTGTCCGAGGACACGGCCAAGCGCTACGAGGCCTACGGCTGGCACGTCCAGGTCGTCGAGGGCGGCGAGAACGTCACCGCCATCGAAGAGGCTGTCGAGGCCGCGAAGGCCGTCACCGACAAGCCGTCGATCATCGTGCTGCGCACCATCATCGGCTTCCCCGCGCCGACGATGATGAACACCGGCGCAGTGCACGGCGCGGCACTCGGCGACGACGAGGTCGCCGCGGTCAAGAAGGCACTCGGCTTCGATCCGGACAAGACCTTCGAGGTCACCGACGAGGTCATCGCGCACACCCGCTCGTTGCAGGAGCGCGGCCGTGCGGCGCACGCCGCCTGGACCGAGCAGTTCGATGCCTGGGCGGCACGCGAGCCCGAGCGCAAGAAGCTGCTCGACCGCCTCACGGCGGAAGAGCTGCCCGAGGGCTGGTCCGACGTCCTCCCCACCTGGGAGCCGGGAAGCAAGGCCGTCGCCACGCGTGCCGCGTCCGGTGACGTGCTCAGTGCCGTCGCGCCCGTGCTGCCCGAGCTGTGGGGCGGCTCCGCCGACCTGGCCGGCAGCAACAACACGACGATGAAGGGCGCCAAGTCCTTCGGCCCCACGTCGATCTCCACCGACGACTGGGACGCCGAGCCGTACGGGCGCACCCTGCACTTCGGTATCCGTGAGCACGCCATGGGCGCGATCCTGTCCGGCATCGTCATGCACGGACCGACCCGCGCCTACGGCGGCACGTTCATGCAGTTCAGTGACTACATGCGCCCGGCCGTCCGACTCGCGTCGCTGATGGACATCGATCCGATCTACGTCTGGACTCACGACTCCGTCGGTCTGGGCGAGGACGGCCCGACCCACCAGCCGGTCGAGCACCTCGCTGCGTTGCGGGCGATCCCGAACCTGTCCGTCGTCCGTCCCGGTGACGCCAACGAGACCGCACACGCATGGCGCGCCGTGCTGGCGAAGTCCTCCAGCAGCGGCCCGGTCGGTCTGGCGCTGACGCGTCAGGGCATCCCCGTGCTCGAAGGCACCAGCTACGAGGGCGTGTCCAAGGGTGGCTACACCCTGGTCGAGTCGTCGAAGGCTGCTCCCGACGTCATCCTGATCGCCACCGGATCCGAGGTGCAGTACGCCGTCGAGGCCCAGAAGCTGCTCGAGGCGCAGGACATCGCCGCACGCGTGGTCTCCATGCCGTGTGTCGAGTGGTTCGAGAGCCAGGACCAGAACTACCGCGACCAGGTGCTGCCGCCCACCGTCAAGGCACGCGTCTCGATCGAGGCCGGCATCGCGATGCCGTGGTACAAGCTCGTCGGCGGTTTCGGCGAGATCATCTCGCTCGAGCACTTCGGCGAGTCCGCCGACGCAGCCACGCTGTTCCGCGAGTACGGATTCACGGCCGAGGCCGTGGTCGCCGCCGCGCAGCGCTCCATCACCAATGTGAAGGGATAACCGCCATGACCCAGAACAAGAATCTCGCAGATCTGTCGGCCGCCGGAGTGTCCGTGTGGCTCGACGACCTCTCACGTGACCGCATCTCGTCCGGCAACCTGACCGAGCTGATCGAGGGCAAGTCGGTCGTCGGTGTCACCACGAACCCGTCGATCTTCCAGGCTGCGCTCAGCAAGGGCACCGCCTACGACGATCAGGTCAACGAGCTCGCGGCCCGCGGCGCCGACGTGGACGCGGTCATCCGCACCGTCACCACCGACGACGTCCGCAACGCGTGCGACATCTTCGCACCCGTCTACGAGGCGTCCAACGGTGTCGACGGCCGCGTGTCCATCGAGGTCGATCCTCGCCTGGCGCACGAGACCGACAAGACCGTGGCGCAGGCGATCGAGCTGTGGAAGATCGTCGACCGCCCCAACGTCCTCATCAAGATTCCCGCGACCGAAGCCGGCATTCCCGCGATCGCCAAGGTCATCGGCGAAGGCATCAGCGTCAACGTCACGCTGATCTTCTCGGTCGAGCGGTACGAAGCCGTCATGAACGCGTACCTCGAGGGACTCGAGTCCGCCAAGGCCGCCGGACATGACCTGTCCTCGATCCACTCGGTGGCATCGTTCTTCGTCTCGCGCGTCGACACCGAGATCGACAAGCGTCTCGCTGCCATCGGCACCCCCGAGGCCACCGAGCTGAAGGGCAAGGCCGGACTGGCCAACGCGCGCCTCGCGTACGTCGCCTACCAGCAGGTCTTCGAGGTCGGCTCGCGGTTCCAGGGCCTCCTGGAGAGCAATGCACGTCCGCAGCGCGCGCTGTGGGCCTCGACCGGCGTCAAGGATCCGACGCTCCCCGACACCCTGTACGTCACCGAACTCGTCGCACCCAACACGGTGAACACGATGCCGGAGAAGACCATGGACGCGGTGGCGGACCACGGTGAGATCACGGGCGACACGATCTCGGGCAAGGGTCCCGAGTCGCAGGCCGTGTTCGACGCGATCAGCGCCCTCGGCATCGACCTCACGGACGTGTTCCTCGTCCTCGAGAACGAGGGTGTCGAGAAGTTCGAGAGCGCCTGGGCCGAACTCAACGAGGCCACTCGCCAGCAGCTCGATCAGGCACAGAGCAAGAGCTGACACATGACGACGACGGAGGACGCCCCCTGGGTCAATCCGCTTCGTGACAACCGGGACAAGCGTCTCCCGAGGATCGCCGGGCCCTGCAGCCTGGTGATCTTCGGGGTGACGGGCGATCTCGCGCGCAAGAAGCTGATGCCGGCCGTGTACGACCTGGCGAACCGCGGGCTGTTGCCCCCCGGCTTCGCCCTCGTCGGTTTCGCACGACGCGAATGGGAGGACCAGGACTTCTCGACCATCGTCCACGATTCGGTTCGCGAGCATGCTCGCACGCCGTTCCGTGAGAGCGTCTGGGAGCGTCTCGCCGAGGGCATCCGCTTCGTCCAGGGCACCTTCGACGACGCCGACGCCTTCGACCGGTTGGCGACGACGCTCGCCGAACTCGATGTCCAACGCGGAACGGGTGGCAATCACGCGTTCTACCTGTCGATCCCGCCCAGCGCGTTCCCCGTCGTCCTCGAGCAACTCTCCACGTCCGGCCTGGCGACAGGTCAGGTCGTCGAGGGTGGGCCCGACCAGTGGCGACGCGTCGTCATCGAGAAGCCCTTCGGCCACGATCTGCAGAGCGCGAAGGAACTCAACGCCGTCGTCAACCGGGTGTTCCCGGAGGACCGGGTGTTCCGCATCGACCACTACCTGGGCAAGGAGACGGTCCAGAACATCCTGGCGCTGCGCTTCGCGAACCAGTTGTTCGACCCGATCTGGAACGCCCACTACGTGGACCACGTGCAGATCACGATGGCCGAGGACATCGGTCTCGGCGGCCGAGCCGGGTACTACGACGGCATCGGCGCTGCCCGCGACGTCATTCAGAATCACCTGCTGCAGTTGCTCGCCATCACCGCGATGGAGGAGCCTGTCAGCTTCAGCCCCAGCGAACTGCAGTCCGAGAAGATCAAGGTGTTGTCGGCGACGCGGTTGGCGGAACCGTTCGCGGAGACCGCGGCACGCGGCCAGTACACCAGCGGATGGCAGGGCAGTCAGAAGGTCAAGGGACTCAAGGAAGAAGAAGGCTTCGACGCCGAGTCCACGACCGAGACGTACGCGGCCATCACGCTCGAGGTCGACACCCGACGGTGGGGCGGAGTCCCGTTCTACCTGCGCACCGGCAAATCGCTGGGACGACGGGTCACCGAGATCGCGATGATCTTCAAGCGTGCTCCCCATCTACCGTTCGACGCGACCATGACCGAGGAGTTGGGTCAGAACGCCCTGGTGATCAGGGTGCAGCCGGACGAGGGCGTGACGCTTCGCTTCGGGTCGAAGGTGCCGGGTTCGAGCATGCAGGTGCGCGACGTCAGCATGGACTTCAGCTACGGGCAGGCATTCACCGAATCCTCCCCCGAGGCGTACGAGCGTCTCATTCTCGACGTCCTGCTCGGTGAACCGTCGCTCTTCCCGGTCAATGCCGAGGTCGAGCTGTCCTGGAAGATCCTCGACCCGATCCTCGAGTACTGGGCGTCGGGCGGCACCGCCGACCCCTACGAGGCCGGGACGTGGGGTCCGGACTCCGCGAACGAGATGATGCAGCGCACCGGACGCGAATGGAGAAGACCGTGATCGTCGACCTTCCGGCCACCAGTACCCGCGCCGTCTCGAAGAAACTCGTCGAACTCCGCGAGTCGGGAGGCGCCGTCACGCTCGGACGCGTCCTCACTCTCGTGGTCGTCATCCGTGACCCGTCCAAGTTCGAAGCGGCGATCGAAGCAGCCAACGAAGCCAGCCGCGAGCATCCGTGCCGCGTGATCGTGTTGGCGCGCGGCGAGCGCAGTGACGAGGACGGTCTCGACGCGCAGATCCGCGTCGGAGGTGACGCGGGTGCCTCCGAGGTGGTCGTGCTGCGTCTGCGCGGCGAGCTGTCCGAGCACGAGCAGAGCGTGGTGCTCCCCTTCCTGCTGCCGGACACACCCGTCGTCGCGTGGTGGCCCGGTGGGGCGCCCGACGTGCCCGCCAAGGACCCGGTGGGACGCCTTGCCATCCGACGGATCACCGACGCCACCATGGCCCCCGATCCGCGGGCCGCGATCGCGTCGCGGCTCGAGTCCTACTCCGAGGGCGACTCCGACCTGGCGTGGTCGCGCATCACGTACTGGCGAGCGTTGCTCACCACCGCGCTCGACCAGCAGGCCGAGGCCGTGCGCTCGGTCACGGTCTCGGGACTGCGGGACGAGCCGGCGCTCGACATCCTCGCCGGATGGCTCGCCGGCCGTCTGGGCGTTCCCGTGCACCGCAACGTCGGTGATCTGCGCGTCGAGATGGTGCTGGCGGACAGCACCGTCTCCATCAGCCGTCCGCAGACCGGAACCACGGCGACGCTGATCAGGACGGGACAACCCGACACTCTGGTGTCTCTCGCACGACGGGAGACGCGTGATTGCCTGGCGGAAGAGCTACGGCGCCTCGACCGTGACGAGATCTACGAAGAGGCACTCGCCGGCCTCGCGAAGGTGACCTATGAGTGAGATACACCGCTCCCCGGACACCGCGGCACTCGCACGCGCCGCGGCCGAACGATTCGTGGCCGTCGTCGTCGACGCACAGAAGACTCGCGGCAGTGCGTCCGTGGTGCTGACCGGTGGCGGTACCGGCGTCGCCACGCTGAAGGCCGTCAAAGATCTCGGCGGTGACATCGACTGGTCGGCGGTCGACGTCTTCTTCGGCGACGAACGCTTTCTTCCCGAGGGCGACTCGGAGAGGAACTACGTCCAGGCGAAGGACGCGTTGCTCGATCACGTCGGCGTCGACGAGGCACGCGTGCACGTCATGGCGCCGTCGGACTCCCCGCTGGGTGACGACGTCGACGCGGCCGCCGTGGCCTACCTTCAGGCCGTCGCCGCATTCGGCGGCACCGACGGCCCGGTGTTCGACGTGCACCTCCTGGGCATGGGTCCGGACTCCCACATCAACTCGCTGTTCCCCCACAGCGATGCGGTGCGCGAGGACAGCAGCCTCGTCCTCGCCGTCACCGACTCCCCCAAGCCGCCGCCGGTCCGCATCACTCTCACCCTTCCCGCGGTGAACCGTTCCCGGCACGTGTGGTTCCTGGTGTCGGGTGAGGGGAAGGCCGACGCGGTCGCGGCATGTGTCGGCGGGGCGAATCCGATCGAGCACCCGGCTGCCGGTGCCCACGGCACCGAGTCCACCGTCTGGTTCCTCGACGAGGGGTCCGCCTCCCGTCTGTGACCGTCACGTCGGCGATCGGCCCGGCCGCTCGTCGGCCGGGCCGTCCTGGCGTATCTGCGTGGGAACCGGAGCGTGGCGACGACGGGGAACTCCGCGCCGCCACGCGGATGCTGATGCGCTGCAACGGTTGTCGCTGAACTGCTTCATGTCGAGGTGCCCTCCCGGCGTCGAATGTGGTCCTGCTCTGTTCGACGCCGGGAGAGCCCCGACGGTTCCCTCTAGCCGCTGTTCCGCAAGGCCGTCGCGAGACCGTTCATCGTCAACAGGATTCCGCGCTTCACCTGTTCGCGGTCGTCGCCGGCACGCAATTGCTTCAGCAGTTCGACCTGCAGGTGATTCAGCGGCTCGAGATACGGGAAGCGGTTGAACACCGACCGGGCGAGAGCCGGGTTGTCGTCCAGCAGACCGTCGTGACCGGTGACCTTCAGGTACATCGACACCGTCTTCGCATGCTCGGTCGAGATCATGTCGAACACGGTCTTGCGGAGCTTCTCGTCCGGGACCAGTTCCGAGTAGCGCGCGGCGAGACCGAGATCGGACTTCGCCATCACCTGCGCCATGTTCGACATCACGGTCCGGAAGAAGGGCCAGCGCCGGTACAGATCGGTCAGCGTCGCCAACCGGTCGTCGTCGCCGCCCACCCAGTCCTCGAAGGCCGTACCGACTCCGTACCAACCCGGAAGCATCACGCGCGACTGGCTCCACGACATGACCCAGGGAATGGCCCGCAGGTCGTAGACGGAGTTGGTCGGCTTCCGCGAGGCGGGTCGGCTACCGATGTTGAGCTCACCGATCTCGGCGACGGGCGTCGACATCCGGAAGTACTCGACGAAGCCGGGAGTCTCGTGCACCAGCGCGCCGTAGGCGGCTTGCGCGCGGGCTGCCAGATCGTCGAGAAGTGCGTAGGCCGGTTCGGCATCGTCGCCCAGTCCCTCGACGTCGAGGAGAGTGCTCTCGATCGTCGCCGCGAGCAGAGTCTCCAGGTTGCGACGTGCGAGGCGCGGCTCCGCGTACTTCGCGGCGATGACCTCACCCTGCTCGGTGATGCGCAGCGACCCGGTGACAGCACCGGTGGGCTGCGCGAGGATCGCGTCGTAACTCGGGCCGCCGCCGCGACCGACGGTGCCACCGCGCCCGTGGAAGAGGCGCAACCGGATCCCGGCGTCCCGAGCGGCCTCGACGAGGTCGAGCTCGGCACGGTAGAGAGCCCAGTTGGCTGCGAGGTACCCGCCGTCCTTGTTCGAATCCGAGTACCCCAACATCACCTCCTGGTTCTCGCCTCGCGATGTGACCAGCGCGCGGTACACCGGAACGGCCAAGGTCGCGGTGAGCGTGGCCGCGCCCTGCTGGAGGTCGTCGATGGTCTCGAACAGCGGCACCACCCCCACCGGGGACGACGGACCTGTTTCCGAGTCGCCGGGATCGAGGATGCCGGCCTCCTTCAGCAGCACCGCGGCCTCGAGCATGTCGCTCACGGACGTGCACATGCTGATGATGTAGTTCGGTACGGCCCCACCGCCGAACGTGCGCACGGCGTCGGCAGCCGAGGCGACGATCGCCAGTTCCTTCGTCGTCTGCTCGCTGAACTCCGCGCGAGGCCCGATCAGCGGGCGCCGAGTCTCGAGCTCCGCGGACAGGATCGCCACGCGCTCGTCCTCGGAGAGCGACGAGTAGTCGGAATGCACACCCGCCCACGCCAGGAGTTCGCCGACGACCTCCTCGTGGATGTCGGAGTTCTGACGCATGTCGAGGCCGGACAGGTGGAACCCGAACGTCTCCAACGCCTGGCGCAGCGTCGCGAGCCGGTCGTCCGCGATGACACCGTTGGCTGTACGACGCAACGAGCGATCCAGCAGGTCGAGGTCGTCGAGCATCTCCTGCGGCGACGAGTACGGCTCCAGCTCGGGAGTGTCGAGGGTGTTGTCGGGCACCACGTCCAGCATCCGGTGCGCCGTCGCCGTCAGACGGCCGCGGATGCCGCGCACCGCGCGTCGGAACGGCTCGTCGGACCGGAACGCCGAGTCGTCCTTCGACGCGTCGGCCAGAGCCTGCAGGTCCGCGTCCACATCGATCAGTCGCGCCGACATCGAGAGCTCGTGCTCCAGGCCGACGAGATCGGCGAGGTACCGGGTGAAGGCGACCTGCGCCGCACGGTTGGTCGCCCGGTGCACGATCTCCCCGGTGACGAAGGGGTTGCCGTCGCGGTCGCCGCCGATCCACGACCCCGGACGCAGCATCGGCTGCGCCAGCAGATCCGCATCGGGCCACCGGCTGCGCAGCGCCGCACGCAGTTCGGTGTTGATACGGGGTATGACGTCGAACAGCGACATGTCGTAGTAGCGCAGGCCGACCTCGATCTCGTCCTGGATACGGAGCCGCGACAAGCGGATCAATGCGGTCTGCCACAGTGCGAGGATCTGCCGCTCGATCTTCGCCTCGGTGTCGGCAACCTCGACGTCGTCCAGTTCCGTGCGCTCACGGAATCGCATCAGATCGGTGATGCGGCTCTGGATCTCGGAGACCGTGCGGCGACGGGTCTCGGTCGGGTGCGCGGTGATGACCGGCGACACCAGCGCGTCGCGCAGCAGGTTCTGCACGGTCTCGGCGTCGAGGTTCGCCGCATCGAGTTTGGCGTAGGTGGAGGCCAGGCTGCTGTCCTGGGGAGGCTCCCCCGCGCGGACGTGCACGGCCCGCCGGCGTTCCCGGTGGATGTCCTCCGCCAGGTTCGCGAGCAGGGAGAAATGACTGAACGCGCGGATCACCGGAATGGCCGACGCGATGTCGATGCCGTCGAAGAGGTCGGTCAACACACCGCGGTCGATCTCCGACCGCCGGACGCGGAAGGACTCGACGCGGGCCTTCTCCACGAGGTCGAACGTCGACTCACCCTCGTGGTCCCGGATGACGGAACCGAGGATCCCTCCGAGGAGCCGAATGTCCTCTCGCAGAGGTTCGGTGGCGGGCAGACCTGGATCGACGACTGTCATGGGAACAGTATTGTCGGCCTCGCTGTCCGGCGCAGCGCAGGGATGTCAGGCCCGGCGTGTCAGGCGAACTTGATCTCCAGGCCGATGCCGAGGATGCAGATGAGCCACACGACGCCGGTGAACACGGTGACGCGGTCGAGGTTCTTCTCCACGACGCTCGATCCGGACAACGACGACTGGACGCCGCCACCGAAGAGGCTGGACAGGCCGCCACCCTTGCCGCGGTGCAGCAGGATGAAGACGAGCAGGCCGATGCTGGTGATCACCAGCAGGATGTCCAGGAACGTGCGCATGATCGGCAATCCTACAGGTCGGAGCGGGCGGGACGACGAAGGGCACGTCGCGTGCGCGACGTGCCCTTCGATCGGTGATGCGCGGTGTGTCAGGGAAGCGGTCCCCCGGCAGCGATGGCGCACAAGGTGGCGAATTCGTCCGCCTTGAGCGACGCTCCGCCGACGAGTGCCCCGTCGACATCGGTCTGGCCGACGATCTCGCCGACGTTCTTGGAGCTGACCGAACCTCCGTACAGCACGCGAACCTTCGCGGCGGTGTCCACGTCGGCCAGGGAGACCAGCTCTTCTCGGATGGCCCCACAGACTTCCTGGGCGTCCGCAGCACTGGCCACACGCCCGGTCCCGATGGCCCACACGGGTTCGTAGGCGACGACGATCTTGGCGACCTCGTCCGCCCCGAGTCCCGCGAGCGAACCGCGGAGCTGCTCGACGTTGAAGGCCACATGCTCGCCCGCCTCGCGGACCTCGAGGCCCTCGCCGATGCACACGATCGGGATCAGTCCGTGCTTGAGCGCAGCCTTGGTCTTGGCCAGCACCGTCTCGTTGTCCTCGCCGTGTCCGGCGCGACGCTCGGAGTGACCGACCACGACGTAGGTGCATCCCAGCTTCGCCAGGAACGCGCCGCTGATGTCACCGGTGTACGCGCCGGAGTCCTGCGGCGACAGGTCCTGCGCACCGAAGGTGAGCAGCAGCTTGTCGCCCTCGATCAGCGTCTGGACGCTGCGGATGTCCGTGAACGGCGGGATGACCGCGACGTCGACCTTCTCGAAGTACTTCGCGGGCAGTGAGAACGCGATCTTCTGCACCAGCGCGATGGCTTCGAGATGGTTGAGATTCATCTTCCAGTTGCCGGCGATGAACGGGGTCCGTGCCATGTGTCAGCCCTCCAGGATCGACAGGCCGGGGAGCTGCTTGCCCTCGAGGTACTCGAGGGAGGCACCGCCACCGGTGGAGATGTGGGAGAAGCCGGCATCCGGGAGACCCAGAGTGCGCACGGCCGCGGCGGAGTCGCCACCACCGACGACACTGAACGCGCCCTTCGTGGTCGCCGCGATGATCGCCCGGGCGATACCTTCGGTGCCCTTCGAGAACTTCTCGAACTCGAAGACTCCGGCGGGACCGTTCCAGAAGATGGTCTTGGCGTTGCTGAGCACCGCTTCGAACCGATCCACCGAGTCGGGTCCCACGTCCAGACCCATCCAGCCGTCGGGGATCTCCGACGCCTTCACCGTCTTCGACTCCGCGTCGGCGGAGAAGCTGTCGGCGACGACGAAGTCCGTCGGGAGGTGGATGACGTCACCGAAACGCTCGAGCAGGTCCTTGCACGTCTCGATGCGATCTTCCTGCAGCAGGGAGGTTCCGACCGAATACCCCTGTGCCGCAAGGAACGTGAAGGCCATGCCGCCGCCGATGACCAGGGTGTCGACCTTGGGAGCGAGTGCCTCGATGACACCGATCTTGTCGGACACCTTGGAGCCGCCGAGCACGACCGCGTACGGCCGCTCGGGGGTCTCGGTCAGCTTGGTGAGCACGTCGACCTCGGTGGCGACCAGGTTTCCCGCGTAGTGCGGGAGGAGTGTCGCCACGTCGTACACCGACGCCTGCTTGCGATGCACGACACCGAAACCGTCGGAGACGAACGCGGCGTCGTCGCCGGCCAGCGTGGCCAGTTCCTTCGCCAACGCCAGCCGCTCGGCATCGTCCTTGCTGGTCTCACGAGGATCGAAGCGGATGTTCTCGAGGAGGAGAACGTCACCGTCGGTCAGACCCTCGGCGCGAGCCTCGGCGTCCTGGCCGACGACGTCACCGGCGAGCTGGACGTGGCGTCCCAGCAGTTCACCCAGCTTGGCGGCCACCGGTGCCAACGAGAACTTGGCGTCCGGAGTGCCGTCGGGCCGACCGAGGTGGGCGGTGACGATGAGCTTGGCACCGGCTTCGAGAAGCGTCTGCAGCGTCGGGAGCGACGCCTCGATGCGACCCGCGTCGGTGATCTGCCCGTTCTCGAGCGGAACGTTGAAGTCTGCCCGCACGAGGACGCCACGTCCGTCGACGCCCTCGTCGATCAGGTCCTGCAGTGTCTTGACAGCCATCGGGTCAGAGCGACTTTCCGACGAGTCCGATGAGGTCGACGAGACGGTTGGAGTAGCCCCACTCGTTGTCGTACCAGGAGACGATCTTGACCTGGTCGTCGATGACCTTGGTCAGGCCCGAGTCGAAGATGGACGAGTGCGGGTCCGTGACGATGTCGGAGGACACGATCGGGTCCGAGGTGTACTTCAGGATGCCCTTCAGCGGACCCTCGGCAGCAGCCTTCATCGCGGCGTTGATCTCTTCGACGGTGGCGGACTTCTTCAGGTTCGCAGTCAGGTCGGTGACCGAGCCGGTGGGGATGGGCACGCGCAGCGCGTAGCCGTCCAGCTTGCCGAGCAGCTGCGGGAGAACCAGGCCGATGGCCTTGGCGGCGCCCGTTCCGGTGGGGACGACGTTCAGGGCTGCGGCGCGGGCGCGACGCAGGTCGCTGTGCGGGCCGTCCTGCAGGTTCTGGTCCTGGGTGTACGCGTGGATCGTGGTCATCAGGCCCTTGACGATGCCGAACTCGTCGTCGAGCACCTTGGCGATGGGGCCGAGGCAGTTCGTGGTGCACGAGGCGTTGGAGATGATGTTCTGGCTGCCGTCGTACTTGTCGTCGTTGACGCCCATGACGATGGTGATGTCCTCGCCCTTGGCGGGCGCGGAGATGATGACCTTCTTGGCACCGGCGTCGATGTGGCCCTGAGCCTTCGATGCGTCGGTGAAGATGCCGGTGGACTCGACCACGACGTCGACACCCAGATCGCCCCACGGAAGAGCCGACGGGCCCTCACGGAGCGAGAGCGCCTTGATCTTCTGATCGCCGACGACGATGGTGTCCTCGCCCTCCAGCGAGACGTCGTACGGCAGGCGGCCGAGGATGGAGTCGTACTTGAGCAGATGAGCGAGCGTTGCGTTGTCGGTGAGATCGTTCACCGCAACGATCTCGATGTCCGTGGTGCCGAGCGCCTTCTGCGCATCGACCGCCCGGAAGAAGTTACGACCGATACGACCGAAGCCGTTCACGCCAACCCGAACCGTCACTGTTCGCTCCTTAGTGTTGAAACTGGTGTTCCGCGTCGGTGCACGGGTCGTGCACCGTTTCGTCTCCCGCACGTGGTGGTGCGGACGTCTGCGTCACGCGAGCGTGCCGGCCCGGGGGCGGTGCGCTCGATCTGTGACGTGTCCACCCTAATGGTTCGGGGTGGTGCATCTCTCGGTCAGCCGCCTCGTCCCGCTCAGGCGTCGTCGAGCAGGTCCGCGGTCACGGCGGACTCGGTGTCCGGGATGCCCGTGTCCTTCGCCTTGCGATCCGCCATCGACAACAACCGGCGGATCCGACCGGCGACGGCGTCCTTGGTCATCGGCGGGTCGGCCAGCTGACCCAGTTCCTCGAGCGACGCCTGCCGATGCTCGACGCGCAGATGACCGGCCGCGGCGAGATGGTCGGGGACGTCTTCCCCGAGGATGGCCAACGCCCGTTCCACGCGCGCGGCGGCGGCGACGGCGGCCCGCGCGGACCGGCGCAGATTGGCATCGTCGAAGTTGGCGAGCCTGTTGGCCGTCGCCCGCACCTCGCGGCGCATGCGTCGCTCCTCCCAGGTCAGGCGAGTGTCCTGGGCGCCCATGTGGGTGAGCAGCACGCCGATGGCCTCACCGTCGCGAACGACGACGCGGTCGGCGCCGCGGACCTCGCGCGCCTTGGCGGCGACACCCAGCCGACGAGCGGCACCGACGAGAGCCAGCGCTGCCTCCGGTCCGGGGCAACTGACCTCGAGAGCCGAGGAGCGCCCGGGTTCGGTCAGCGAGCCGTGTGCCAGGAAGGCGCCTCGCCAGGCGGCTTCCGCGTCGGCGACCGTGCCGCCGACCACCTGCGCCGGGAGCCCGCGAACGGGACGGCCGCGCATGTCCAGCAGACCCGTCTGACGCGCGAGCGCCTCACCGTCCTTGGCGACGCGCACGATGTAGCGCGTCGATTTCCGCAGTCCGCCCGCGCCGATGGAGTGCACGTCGGCGCTGTACCCGAACAACTCGAAGACCTCGCGCTTGAGGCGTCGGGCGATGGACAGCTGGTCGACCTCCGCCTCCACCACGACGCGCCCGGCCACGATGTGCAGGCCTCCGGCGAAGCGCAGCAACGCGGCGACCTCTGCCTTGCGGCAGCTGACCTGCGTGATCGTGAGCCTGCTGAGTTCGTCCTTGACATCGGCTGTCATGGCCACGATGTCGGTTCCTTCCTGCTGTCACTGCTGGTGTCGCCGTCGGTAGGGCGCGTGTCGTCGACCGCCGACGCGGGTCTACCCGCGCCCAGAACGGCGCCGAACACGGCCGCGAGCTTGGCGACGTCGTGTGCGTGTGGTGTCGCCCCCGCGACATCGGCGTAGATCACGTCCGCACCGAAGACTGCGGCGGCCCGTGCCAGATGTTCGCGCTCGGAACCCGGCGGTACCGACGCCGAGTCGACCACCACGTGATGCACCCGAAAACCCGGTGCGTGTTGGGACAGTACGTGGAGATGGCGCTCCGCCGAGAATCCTGTGGTCTCCCCCGGCTCCGGTCCGAGGTTCAGTACCAGCACCTTGCGGGCGTCTGTTCTGCGCAGAGCCGCCGCCAGGTCGGGAACGAGAACGTGGGGCAGAACACTGGAGAACCACGATCCCGGTCCGAGAACGACGAGGTCGGCGCGTTCGATCGCGCGCACCGACTGTTCGGTCGCCGGTGGATCGACGGGCAGCAGACGCACGCGTCGGACCTTGCCGGGCGTGGTGGCCACCGCTACCTGACCTCGGATGACCCGGCTCACTCGCGGATCCGACTCGAGCCCGGAGACGTCGGCCTCGATGTCCAAGGCGATGGGCGACATCGGCAGGACACGTCCGTCGACGTCGAGGAGGTGGGCGACCTCGTCGAGTGCGACCACGGGGTCCTTGACGACCTCCGTCAATCCGGCGAGAAGAAGATTGCCGACGGAGTGCCCCGCGAGAGCGCCGCTTCCGCCGAACCGGTGCTGGAGGACGTCGGCCCACAGCGCGCTGCGAGGATCCGACGCGGCCAGCGCAGCGAGCGCCATCCGGAGGTCACCGGGCGGGATCATCCCGAGCTCGGCCCGTAGGCGCCCGGACGACCCGCCGTCGTCGGCGACGGTCACGACAGCGGTGACGTTCCTCGACAGGGTTCTCACGGCGGACAACGTGGCGTACAGCCCGTGCCCACCTCCCAACGCGACGATGCTCGGGGAGTTCTCGTCGCGTGGTCCGGCCGCACTCACTCGCGACCCAGGTCGCGGTGGACGACGCGCACGCTGGTGTCCGCGTCGTCGCGCAGGCGGTCCGCGAACGCCTCGGCCATCGCGACACTGCGATGTTTGCCGCCGGTGCACCCGATGGCGATGGTCATGTATCTCTTGCCCTCCCGCCGGTAGCCGGCGAGCGTCATGCCGACCAACCGGTGGTACAGGTCGAGGTACTCCTCGGCGCCCGGTTGCCCGAGGACGTAGTCGCGCACTCCCTCGTCCTTCCCCGTGAGCGCCCTCAACTCGGGAATCCAGTGGGGGTTGGGCAGAAACCTCATATCGCACAACACGTCCGCGTCCAACGGAACGCCGTACTTGAAACCGAAGGACTCGACCGTGACGGCGATGGTGTTCGCCATGTCGGTGCCGAAGCCGGCTGCGATGCGGTCCCGGAGACCGTGCACCGACAGTGACGTCGTGTCGATGACGATGTCGGCCGCTTCCTTGACCGACGCCAAACGCTCGCGCTCGTCCGCGATGCCTTCGGTGAGCGTGCCGTCGAAGCCGTAGTTCTGCAACGGGTGGCTGCGACGAACGGATTCGAACCGTTGGATCAGCACACCGTCGGACGCGTCGAGGAACAGCACGCGAGGTCGCACACCCACCGCCGTCAGATCCGACAGCAGGGTGGCGACGTCACCGTTGAACAGGCGGCTGCGGACGTCGACCACCAGGGCGAGGCGCTCGATGCCCGGTGTCGACGTGCGACCGATCTCGATCATCCGTGTGATGAGTTCGGGCGGCATGTTGTCCGCCACGTACCACCCCAGGTCCTCGAGGACCTTGGCCGCCGTTCCGAGCCCGGCGCCGGACAGCCCTGTGACCAGCGCTACGTCGATGTCGGCGAGGGACTCCGGTTCGGCGGTGAACCCCACCTGCTCTCGCTGCATGTTCACTCGCCCGCGTGTCCTGTTCCTCGATGCAATGCCGTCACCGTGTCGACCGACGCCGTCCGGCCGGCCTCGTCGGTCGCTTCATCATTGCGTACTGCGACGGCATCCGCTCCGTTCTCGTTTCCGACAGAACCGACACCGGGCGTCTCCGCGACCTCCGCGGGCACTCCCAGCGCGTCGAGCACCGCGCGCGCGGTCGTCTCCCCGATGCCCGGCACCTCCACGATCTCCGAGACCTTCGCCTGCTTGAGCTTGGCCACCGAACCGAAGTGCGTGACCAGAGCCGTGCGGCGGGCTTCGCCGAGTCCCCGCACGGAATCCAGAGCCGACGCCGTCATGCGCTTCGAGCGCTTGCTGCGATGGAACGTGATGGCGAACCGGTGGGCCTCGTCCCGGACGCGCTGCAGCAGGAACAGGGACTCGCTGGTCCTGGGAAGGATGACCGGATCGGCTTCGCCCGGCACCCACACCTCTTCCAGTCGCTTCGCCAGACCGACGACCGCGACGTCCGTCACGCCGAGTTCTCCCAGCACCTCCGCGGCCGCCGCGACCTGAGGAGCGCCACCGTCGACGACGAACAGGTTGGGCGGATACGCGAACCGACGTGGACGCCCGGTCTGCGGGTCGAGCGACGCCTCGGGAGCGAGGTCACCGCCGGAGTCCTTGCCGTGCCGCAGGAAGCGACGACGCGTCACCTCCGCGATGCTCGCGACGTCGTCGGAATGGCCGTCCCCGGCGGCTTCCTTGATGGAGTAGTGCCGATAGTCGCTCTTGCGCGGAAGACCGTCCTCGAAGACCACGAGGGACGCGACGACGTCGGTGCCCTGCACGTGCGAGATGTCGATGCACTCGATGCGGAGAGGCGCACTGTCGAGGTCGAGAGCTTCCTGGATGCCTTGCAGTGCGGCCGATCGAGACGTGAAGTCACCCGCGCGCTTCATCTTGTGTTGCTGCAGGGCCTCGATCGCATTGCGGTGCACGGTCTCTGCGAGCGCCCGCTTGTCTCCCCGACGCGGAACGCGCAGCTGCACGGCACTGCCGCGTAAGGAGGACAGCCACGCCTGCACCTCGTCGGCGTTCGGCGGCAGCACCGGAACCAGCACCTCACGCGGCACCGCGTTGGTCGCTCCGTCCTCCGTCGACGCCGACAGCGATGCCTGCTCGCCGTAGAACTGGGTCAGGAACTGCTCCACGAGAGCCGGAAGGTCCGATGCGGTCGCCTCGTCCGTCGTCGCGTCGGCCTCGTCGTCCACTTCGTCTGCGCCAGGTGCGGCGGCTTCGATGACGTCACCGGCCTTCTCGACCACCCATCCACGCTGACCGCGCACTCGGCCGCCGCGTACGTGGAACACCTGGACGGCCGCCTCGAGCTCGTCGCTCGCGAACGCCACGAGATCCGCGTCGGTGCCGTCTCCCAGAACGACGGCCTGCTTCTCCAAGGCGCGGCGCAGCGCCCCCACGTCGTCGCGCAAGCGTGCGGCGGCCTCGAAGTCGAGGTTTTCCGACGCGGTCTGCATCTTGCCCTCGAGCTCGCGCACCAGCTTGTCCGTCTTGCCCGAGAGGAAGTCGCAGAAGTTCTCGACGGTGGCGCGATGTTCGGCGGCGGACACACGGCCCATGCACGGTGCGGAACACTTGTCGATGTATCCGAGCAGGCAGGGACGACCGATCTGGTTGTGCCGCTTGAACACTCCGGCCGAGCACGTGCGCGCGGGAAAGACTCTCAGGAGCAGGTCCAGCGTCTCGCGGATGGCCCACGCGTGGGCGTACGGGCCGAAATACCGGACACCCTTGCGACGCGGCCCGCGATAGACGAAGAGCCGCGGGTACTCCTCGTTCAGAGTGACGGCGAGCATCGGGTAGCTCTTGTCGTCCCGGTAGCGGACGTTGAAACGAGGATCGAATTCCTTGATCCAGTTGTACTCGAGCTGCAGCGCCTCCACCTCGGTGGTGACCACCGTCCACTCGACGCTGGCCGCGGTCGTGACCATCTGCCGCGTACGGGGGTGCAGACCGGCGATGTCCGCGAAGTAGGAGTTGAGGCGGCTGCGCAGGCTCTTGGCCTTGCCGACGTAGATCACTCGACCGTGTGGGTCGCGGAATTTGTAGACACCTGGCTCGACCGGAATGGTTCCGGTGGCCGGGCGGTAGGTAGCAGGGTCGGACACACCCCCACGGTAGTCGCCGGGTGTGACACCGTGCCCCGGGGCGACGAGCACCTCGGGCGGCAGCGATCGGTCCGATACCCGGCGGCGCCGGCCGGTTCGCGGTTTCATGGACACGTGACCGGACTTCCTCTGCGCCTAGTCGCCCTGACCGCCGCGACCGTGCTCGTCGCCACCGCGTGCTCGTCCACCACCGACACCGCCCAGGACGCGCCGACGTGTGCCGTCGGCGGCGGGGGAACACCCGTGACGGCAGAGCCGGGAACGGGTGCGGACGGCGCACCGGAGGTCGCGACCGGTTACCGCAGCGGCATGACTGCCGTGAAGACGGCGACGTACGCGGTGTCCACCGCCAATCCCGTCTCCACCGAGGCCGCCTGCGAGGTGCTTCGCGACGGCGGCACGGCAGCCGATGCGCTGGTCGCCGCGCAGACCGTTCTGGGCCTGGTGGAACCGCAGAGCTCAGGCCTCGGCGGCGGCGCGTTCCTGCTGTACTACGACGCGGAGTCGAAGAACCTGCAGGCGTACGACGGCCGCGAGACGGCGCCCGCCTCGGCCACCGAGAACTACCTCCGGTTCGTCGACGACGCGGCCGCCCCCGGAGCCCCGGCGAACCTGTCCGCTCCGCTGCCCGACGCGCGAGGAAGTGGCCGGTCCATCGGCGTGCCCGGTGTGGTGCGCATGCTCGACGACGTTCACCGCGACCACGGCGACAAGGATTGGAAGTCGTTGTTCGATCCTGCGATCACATTGTCCGACAACGGGTTCGAGATCAGTCCGCGGATGGCGTCGTCCATCGCGGACTCCGCGCAGAAACTGGCGCTCGATCCCGCATCGGCGGCGTACTTCCTCGAACCGGACGGCGCACCGAAAGCCGTCGGCACCGTCCTGACGAACCCGGCGATGTCCAAGACGCTCGGTGCGATAGCCACCGACGGCGCCGACGCGTTCTACACCGGCGCCATCGCCCGGTCGATCGTCGACGCGACCGCCGACACCACCGGCGGACGCACGCCCGGTCGGATCACGCTCGACGACCTGGCCTCCTACGAGGCCGAGGAGCGGGATGCGATCTGCACCCCGTACCGCGACAACGACATCTGCGGGATGCCGGGGCCGTCGTCCGGTGGCATCGCGGTCGCGTCGACGATGGGCATCCTCTCGAACTTCGACATGGCGAAATACGCACCCACCACGCTCGATGCCGACGGCGGGGTTCCCACCGCGGAGGGCGTGCACCTGATCGCCGAGGCGGAACGGCTCGCCTACGCCGATCGCGACAAGTACGTGGCCGATCCGGACTACATCCCGCTGCCGGGTGGAAGCCCCGACCGTCTGCTGGACCCCGGCTACCTCGAACAGCGGGCCAAGTCGATCGATCCGGAGCGCAGCATGGGCACCGCTCAGCCGGGAGACTTCGGTCCCGTTCCGCTGAGCAGCTACGCCGGTCCCGAGGCGGGCACGAGTCACATCAGCGTCGCGGACAGCTACGGCAACGTCGCCGCCATGACGACCACCGTCGAATCGGCGTTCGGCTCGTTCCACATGACCGAGGGGTTCGTCCTGAACAATCAGCTGACCGACTTCTCCGCGCAACCCGCGGGACCCGACGGAGTGCCGGTGGCCAACCGAGTCGAACCGGGCAAACGTCCACGGAGTTCGATGGCGCCGACCATCGTCTTCGAGCGTGGCGACGACGGCAGTCGAGGGGACGTCCGTCTCGTCACCGGCTCACCGGGCGGATCGGTGATCATCCAGTTCGTCGTCAAGAACCTCGTGAGCATGCTGGACTGGGGACTCGACCCGCAGCAGGCGGTCTCCGCGCCGAACGTGGGTGCGGCCAACGCCCCGACGACCAACGTCGGCGGCGAGCACCCGAACATCGACGCCGCCGCCGACGGGGCCGCCGATCCCCTGGTCACGCAACTGCGCGCCATGGGCCATCAGGTCTCGGTCGCCGACCAGTCGAGCGGGTCGAGCGCGCTGGTCAGAACCGACGACGGATGGACGGGCGGAGCGGATCCGCGTCGCGAGGGCGTCGTGATGGGTGACGGGATCGGGTGACCGGGTGACCGGCGGTCAGGAGACGGGCGTCGCGTACTTCTTCTCCAGAGCGCGGAACATCCGGGCTGCGTGCACCGCGTATTCGCGGTCGTTCGCCTGGATCGCCATCACCGGCACGTACTCGTCGTCGGGCAGCTCGACCCGCGCCCATGTCGCACCGGCCGAGAAGGACAGGCCGCGCACCAGGTCCCACGGGATCAGCTTCTCCGTGACCAGGTTGCGTACCAGTACTCCCTGAGCGCCCACCTTGATGCGAGGGCGTGTGAGCAGCAGCACGCCGCCGGCCAGGCCCACTCCGATGGCGATCATCGCGACCTGATCGGCCCGCTGGAAGAACACACCGGTGTTGCCCGTCCTCAGCAGAATGCCGAGCGTCGTGTGGATCACGACGAGAAGGACGGCGACCCCGATCGCGTACTTGGCGCTCTTACGTGGGTGCGCCTCGAGTTCCCACTCGTCCGACGTCGGCGTAGCGGATCCCGACTCGGTCATGCCGAGTCACCCCGACGAAGGCTTTCCAGTGTCAACGCTGTGTCCACTGCCGCGGCGACCGCCTGTGCGCCCTTGTCCTCGCGTGAGCCGGGCAGACCGGCGCGGTCGAGGGCCTGTTCCTCGTCGTTCACCGTCAGGACGCCGTTGGTGACGGGGGTGGACTCGTCCAGAGACACGCGCGTCAGCCCCGCGGTGACCGCGTCGCAGACGTACTCGAAGTGCGGTGTCCCGCCCCGGATGACGACGCCGAGAGCGACGACGGCGTCGTGGGTGCGCGCCAACTGCTGAGCGACGACGGGAATCTCGATGGCACCCGCCACTCGCACGAGCGTCACGTTCTGCAAGCCCACCTCGTCCGCTTTGCGCAACGCACCGTCGACCAGAGCCGTGCTGACCTTCTCGTGCCACTGCCCGGCCACGATGGCGACCTGGAGCTTCTCCGCGCCCTCGAGCTGGAGCGACGGTTCACCCGCGCCACTCATCATAGACCTCCCGCGTCGGGAGCCTCGACCGGCGTGTCGTACGCATCGAGCCCGACGAGGTCGTGACCCATCCGGTCGCGCTTGGTCTTGAGGTAGGTCAGGTTCTCGGCGTTCGCCCGCAGCGGCATCGGGACGCGCTCGGTGATGTGGAGGCCGTACCCGTCGAGGCCGACACGCTTGGCCGGGTTGTTGGTCAGCAGCCGCATCGACGAGATGCCGAGATCGACCAGGATCTGGGCGCCGATGCCGTAGTCGCGAGCATCCGCGGGCAGACCCAGCGCGAGGTTGGCGTCGACGGTGTCGGATCCTGCGTCCTGCAGTTGGTAGGCCTGCAACTTGTGCAGCAGTCCGATGCCCCGACCCTCGTGCCCGCGCATGTAGAGCACGACTCCGCGGCCTTCCTGCGCCACCATGTCGAGCGCCGCGTCGAGTTGCGGACCGCAGTCGCATCGCATCGAGCCGAAGACGTCGCCCGTCAGACACTCGGAGTGCACGCGGACAAGCACGTCGCTGCCGTCGCCGTCCGGGCCGGCGATGTCGCCGCGCACCAGCGCGACGTGCTCGACCTCTTCGTAGACGCTCTGGTAACCGACGGCGCGGAATTCGCCGTGCGAGGTGGGAATGCGTGCCTCGGCGATGCGGACCACGTGCTTCTCGTGCTTGCGGCGCCACGCGATGAGATCGGCGATCGAGATCAGCGCCAGGTCGTGGTCGTCGGCGAAGACGCGGAGCTCGTCCGTCCGCGCCATCTCGCCTTCGTCCTTCTGGCTGACGATCTCGCAGATGACGCCGGCAGGACGGAGATCGGCCATCCGGGCGAGGTCGACCGCGGCCTCGGTGTGACCCGGACGGCGGAGCACTCCGCCTTCCTTCGCGCGCAGCGGTACGACATGTCCGGGCCGGGTGAAGTCGTTCGCCCCGGTCTCGGGGTCGGCCAGCAGCCTCATCGTGGCGGCGCGGTCCGACGCGGAGATGCCCGTGCCGATGCCGACGCGTGCGTCGACGGTCACCGTGTACGCGGTTCCGTGCTTGTCCTGGTTCGTCGAGTACATCGGAGGTAGACCGAGGCGGTCGCAGTCCTCACCGGACAGCGGCACGCAGAGGTATCCCGATGTGTACCGCACCATGAAGGCCACCAACTCGGGTGTTGCCTTCTCTGCGGCGAAGATGAGATCGCCTTCGTTCTCGCGGTCCTCGTCGTCGACGACGACGACGGCCTTGCCGGCGGCGATGTCGGCGACAGCGCGCTCGATGGTGTCGAACCTGGTCACGCCGTGCGCTCCCCACGTCTGCTGTCCGCAGTCTCGGACAGATCTGTTTCTTGCTTCCAGCCTACGACCCCTACGCCAGGGGCCTTTCCTCTACTCGGCGGTCTGCAGCCGCTCGACGTACTTCGCGATCACGTCGACCTCGAGGTTGACCGGCGTCCCGGGCTCGGCCGTGCCCAGCGTGGTCAGGGACAGGGTGGTTGGAATCAGGGAGATTTCGAAAAACTGGTCGTCACCCTGACCGCCCAGCGCCGACACCGTCAGCGATACTCCGTCGACCGTGATCGATCCCTTGTGCACGACGTACCGGGCGATGTTGCGAGGCAGCGAGATGCGCACGACGGTCCAGTTGTCCGACGGGTTGCGGGAGAGCACGATGCCGGTTCCGTCGACATGTCCCTGCACCAGGTGTCCGCCGAGCCTCGACGCCAAGGACGCCGCACGCTCGAGGTTGACTCGACTGCCCACCGCCAACGCCTGGAGCGACGACCGATCGAGAGTCTCCTGCATCACGTCCGCGGTGAACGCTCCGTCGACCACGTCGACGACGGTCAGACAGACTCCGTTGACGGCGATCGAGTCCCCGTGGGACGCATCCGACGTGACCAACGGCCCGCTGACCGTGAAACGGGCTGCGTCCGAGAGGTCTTCCTTCGCGGTGATACTGCCGAGTTCCTCGACTATTCCGGTGAACATCCGTCCATCCTTACAGCACTCGCGGGACGAGCTCGAGGAGGATGTCCTCCCCCAGTTCCTGCATCGACACTCGTCGGAACCTCAGTGCGTCCCCGATTGTTCCGACGCCCGTGCCGCGCACCGCCGAGGGGCCCTCGCCCAGCACCATCGGCGCGATGTAGGCCATGACGCGGTCGACCATTCCGGCCCGGAGGAATGCGCCGACGAGAACGGATCCGCCCTCGATCAGCACGTCGTTCACGTCGGACAGAGCAGCCACCACCTCGAGCGGATCGCGGGTCCGGATCAGCCGGGTAGGCGCGGAATCGTCCAACACTCGTGCCGTCGGCGGGATGTCGCGGGTGCCGACGACGACGCGCAACGGCTGACGCTGCGCCGGTGACCCGTCGGGCATCCGAGCGGTGAGCGCCGGGTCGTCGGCCAGCACGGTGCCGGTTCCCACGACGACGGCGTCTATCCGCGATCGCTCGGCGTGGACGTGCTCGCGTGCCGTCTCCCCCGTGATCCATTTGCTGGTGGAGTCCGGCGCCGCTGTCCGTCCGTCGAGAGTCGCCGCGTACTTCCAGGTGATCAACGGTCTCCCGGTGCGCTGGCGGTGCAGCCACGCCCGGAGAGGACCCGCCGCGGCCTCCTCGGCCAGAATCCCCGAGTCGACCACGACGCCGGCGCGAGCGAGAGTGCCCGCGCCTCCCGCCGCGAGCGGATTGGGGTCCGACAGCGCGTGCACGACGCGAGCGATCCCTGCGTCGACGAGCGCGACCGAGCACGGTCCCGTGCGTCCGGTGTGGTCACAGGGTTCGAGCGTGACGACGGCCGTACCACCGCGCGCCGTCTCGCCGGCCTGCGCGAGCGCCACGATCTCTGCGTGGGGGCCGCCCGGAGCCGACGTCGCACCGACGCCCACGACCCGGCCGTCCGTGTCGAGAATCACCGCTCCGACGGGCGGATTGGGCGTGCTGATCCCCCGAGCCGACTCCGAGGCGAGGATGGCCCGGCGCATCGCCGCCTCGATCGGGCTGTCGGTCGGGAGCGACATCACGGCGCGCTGAGGTGCGGCGATGCGGCTGCGGCAGCGGCGCGCAGCGACCGCACGGCCTGCGCCGGATCCTCGGTGGAGTAGACGGCCGATCCCGCGACGAAGCAATCGATTCCGGCCTCGGCGGCCTGCTCGACGGTGTCGGCATTGATGCCCCCGTCGATCTCGACGACGAGACGGAGTTCACCGGAGTCGACAAGGCGCCGCACGGTCCGAGCCTTGTCGAGCACGGACGGCATGAAGCTCTGTCCGCCGAATCCTGGTTCGACACTCATGATGAGCAACGTGTCGAAGTCGCGCAGGATCTCGAGGTACTGCTCGATGGGGGTTCCGGGCTTGACCGAGAGGCCGGCCTTCGCGCCGGCCGCCCTGATGTCGCGGGCCACCGCCCGCGGGTCGTCACTTGCCTCCGCGTGGAACGTCACGTTGTAGGCGCCGGCCTCCGCGTAGGGCGGGGCCCAGCGGGCCGGATCCTCGATCATGAGGTGGCAGTCGATGGGGATGTCGGTGGCCTTCAACAGGCTCTTCACGACGGGCAACCCGAGAGTCAGGTTGGGAACGAAATGAGCGTCCATGACGTCGACGTGCAACCAGTCGCTGCCGGCCACGGCAGCGGCCTCGTCAGCGAGCCGCGCGAAATCCGCGGACAGGATGGACGGAGCGATCATCGGGTGCGCTGGAGTCTGGTCGGCCACGAGCGGTCAGCCTAATAGATCGGGGTCCACACCCAGAACGGCGTCGTCGATGTACCCGGCCAGCAGATACTGTCCCTCGTCGGTCGGGTGGTCACCGTCGTCCTGGATGATCGTCGGGTCGGCCAGCCACCCGGCGTCGAGGGTGTCGACGTAGTCCAGTCCCGCGGACAGCGCGGCCGTTTCCACGGCGGCGTCGACGTCGAACATCGCGTCGCTGACATCGCCCCCACTCCAGATCGGCCCGATCACGACGATGCGCGAGCCGGGTGATCGCTCCTGCAACTCGGCGTACAGGTCACCCGCGTTCGACAGCACGTCCGACGGGTCCGCGTCGGCGTCGTTCTCACTGCCCACCACGAGAATCACCGACGGTTCGCCGTCGGTCGCCAGCGGCACCTGGTCGGCGAAGGTCCCCAGGTAGTCGTCACCGGCGACGTATCCCGCGCCGCCGAGACTCGCATTGGTCACCGCGAAGTCGTGTTCCTCGGCCAGGATGTCGGGCCACACGACGTCGTTCATCGACCCGGCCGAGAACGAGTCGCCGATCACCGACACGGTCACTCGTCGAGTCGTGACGGCGTCCTCGGTGGCCGCTGCGGTCTGCTCGGCCATCACGCGGTCGACGTGATCGGTGGGACGAGGCTGACTCTGCCCACCCGTCGAACACGCAGCCGACACCAGCACTGTCGCCCCCACCACCGCGGCGCGAGGCCACCGGTGTCGGTGGGAACGTCGGGACGATGTCACTCCCCTGTTGTACCCCGCGGTCGTTACCGACCCGTGACGACCGCGCGTCACACGGCCTTCCGCAGTGCCGCGAAGAACATCGCGTCGGTGCCGTGCCGGTGCGGCCACAGCTGCACCGAGGTCCCCGACGCAGCTCGGGGCACCTCCGGCACCAACGTCGACGTGTCGAGGGGAGTCAATCCGTGCCGCCGGACCGCGTCCGCGACGACTCCCACAGTTTCCGAGAGGTGCGGTGAGCACGTGGAGTACACGATCACGCCGCCCGGACGCACCAGGTCGACCGCCGCCGCGAGCAACTCCCGCTGCAGCGTGACCAGTCCGGCCACGTCCGACGCCTGCCGACGCCACCGAGCTTCCGGGCGGCGCCGGAGGGCGCCGAGACCGGTGCAGGGGGCGTCGACGAGGACGCGGTCGTATCCCGCCCCGAGGCCACTGTCCCGGCCGTCGACGGCGTGCACAGTGACGGGCAGATCCCGCACGGTCTTGCGAACCAGATCGGCCCGGTGCTCGGAGGGTTCGACGGCATCGACGGTGGCACCGTCGATCGCCGCGATGGCGCCCAGCAGCGCAGCCTTCCCGCCCGGTCCGGCACACAGGTCGAGCCAGCGACCACCGTCCGGACCGTCGAGCTCGGCCAGAGTCAGCGCGCGTGCAACCAGCTGGCTGCCTTCGTCCTGCACGGCCGCGAGACCCTCACGGACTGCGTCGAGGCGACCGGGGTCTCCACCACTGTCGAGGTGTACCGCGTAGGGAGACCACTGTCCCACCTCGCCGCCGGTGATCGACGCCAGCTCGTCCGCCGAGATCTCGCCGGGCCGGGCGACGAGGTGCACCAACGGCCGTGCGTCGTCCGCCGCGAGCGCATCGTCGAGTTCGCCCGCATCGGCACCGAGCGCGTCGTTGAACGCCTGCGCGATCCAGGTCGGGTGGGCGTGACGGAAGGCGGAGTGCGCGACAGGATCACGTTCGGCCGACGGCGCGAGCAGCTCGATCCATTCCTCGCTCGAACGCTCCGACACCCGTCGAAGGACAGCGTTGACGAAACCTGCCTGGCCCTGGCCCGCCTCGCTCCGGACGATGTCCACCGACGTGGCAACGGCAGCGTGGGGCGCGACGCGGGTGCGCAGCAACTGGTACGCGCCGAGGCGGAGGACATCGAGCAGTCGACCGTCGATGTCGGACACCGGCCGCGACGCCGCGTGCTCGATCACGGCATCGAGAATGCCCTGTGCGCGCGCCGAACCGTAGGCCAGCTCCGTGGCCAACGCCGCGTCCCGCTCGTCGAGCTTGCGGTCGCGCAAGAGCCCTGGCAGAACCAGGTTCGCGTACGCATCCCGCTCCCGCACCGCGCGCAACACATCGCGCGCCGCGATCCTCGCCGGATCCAGACCCGCATCGGCCGGATTCGGGCGACCGGGTTGCTTCGGCCGGGAATTCCCCGACCGCGACTTCCCGCCGGCCTTCCCGCTGCCCCCTCCCGGCCGGCCTCCGGCCTTCCCGCCCTCTCCCGGCCGGCCTCCGGCCTTCCCGCCGTTCCTCTTCCGCTGGCCGCCACCGTCGGCTCCGGGCGTCTGTTCGCCACTCATCGCGCGATCGCTCCGTTCACATCGCGGGCGCCGCGCGCCCAATCCGTCGCTGCCATCTGCTTCTTCCCGTGCGGCTGCACCGTTCCCAGTGCGACAGCCGTCGTCCCGGTGCCCACCAGCACCACCTTCTTGCGCACCTCGACCACACCGGGTTCGAGAACGTCCTCGGTCATCGTCACCGGACCGACCTTGACGCGGACGTCACCGATCTCCGTCCACGCGCCGGGCGCCGGTGTCACG
Source organism: Rhodococcus sp. AC861 (assembly GCF_979256035.1). Lineage (NCBI taxonomy): Bacteria > Bacillati > Actinomycetota > Actinomycetes > Mycobacteriales > Nocardiaceae > Rhodococcus > Rhodococcus sp. AC861. Next base: position 555,692 of record NZ_CEEDMW010000003.1, on the reverse strand, counting down.
CTCCGGATGTGGCGGTCGACGAGATGCGCGGCGCGGGAGAAGTCCACCCTCGCGGAGTCCACCGACACCTTGGGCGCGTGCGACACACCATCCGTCGACTGCGGAACACCCTGCAGCGCACCCTCTTCGAGCCCGTCGAGCGTCGACTCGAGCAACACGCTCCCACTGTCGGCGAGGCGGCCGAGCAGATCGCCGGCAGTGTCGGTGGGTCGCACACGTTCGGTCACGATGCCGAACACCGGACCCGTGTCGAGGCCCTCCTCGATGAGGAACGTGGAAGCACCGGTGACGTCGTCGCCCGCTGCGATCGCGGCCTGGACGGGCGCCGCACCGCGCCACGCCGGCAGTAACGAGAAGTGCAGATTGACCCAGCCGAACCGTGGGATGTCGAGCACCGAACGCGGCAGCAGTGCGCCGTACGCGACGACGGGGCAGCAGTCGGGAGCCCACTCACGCAGCGTCGCGAGCGCGTCCGGGTCGGACGGCTCGGCGGGCTGCAGGACGGGAATCCCGTGCTCGTCCGCGAGCTGCGCGACAGGTGACCGTACGACCTTGCGGCCGCGCCCCGCGGTGGTGTCGGGCCGGGTGAGGACGCCGACCACCTCGTGCCGACTCGACTCGAGGAGTCGTCGCAAGGACGGGAGAGCAGGCTCGGGAGTACCGGCGAAGACGAGGCGCACGCCGTTCACCCTATGCGGAGCGGATCGACCTGGATTCGCAGCGCCGACGCCGTCTTCTTCGCGCCCACAACTGCGCGCGCCTCGCCGAGCGAGCGCGACAGTGCCCCACCCGAACCCCGAGGTACCCGCACCAGCATCCGTTCGATGGCCGCCGAGGAGTCCGCATCCACCTCGCTACCGAACGGCAGTCGTTCGCCCGGAGGGAGATCCACCGGACCCAGGGTCACGGCGTCGTCCGGCAGCCGTGCGGAATCGAGCAGCGCACGCAGCGCTTCCGACGTTCCGTCCACCGCGGCGATGTGCACGGCGGGTGGGAATCCGACCTCCGTGCGTTCGGCCAGTTCGACCTGCGCATGCCCGACCGGATCCCACCTGACCAAGGCCTGGACGGTGGCCAGCGACGAGTCGGCGACCACGACGACTTCCCCACCGTCCGACGACGGTCGGACCAGAGCGGCCGCGCCCATCCAGCGACGCAGAGTCTGTTCCGTGGCACGCAGATCGGCTCGGCCGAGCAGGGCCCACCCGTCGAGCAACAGTGCTGCTCCGTAGCCGCCGTCGGCGACGGGTTCGGCGCCGACGGTGGACACGACGATGGCGGGACCGGCGGGCACAGTGTCCAACACCGCGGAGCCGCCGGACTGCCGCACAGTGACGCCACTGAATGCTCGACCCAGTTCCTCCGCGGTACGTCCTGCGCCGACGACAACGGCACGCAGGGCGCGGGACCCGCAGGTGGGGCACGAATAGGCGGGATCGGCCGTGCCACACCACTTGCAGGTCGGGCTGCCCGCGCCGTCGGCACCGGCTGCCGACGGAAGCGCCAGCGGTCCGTGGCACCGACGGCAGCGAGCCGGAGTTCGACACTTGCTGCAGGCCAGGGACGGAACGTATCCGCGGCGTGGAACCTGTACGAGCACCGGATGTCCGGCCGTCAAGGAAGCTCTCGCTGCGGCGAAGGCGATGGCCGGTAGTCGGGCCGCCCGCGCGCCGGGGTCCCGCGCGAGTGCGTGATCACTGTCCGCCAGCGCCACGATGCGCGGAACCCTCGCGCGCACCGTGTCGCGAGTCGCGACCAGATCGTGTGCCCACCCGGTGTCGACCAAGGCCTGGGCTTCCGCCGTGCGCGAGATTCCGCCGACGACGGCAGCGCAGCGACTGCGGTGAGCGCGCAGAAGCGCCACCTCCCGAGCATGGGGGTAGGGAGCGCGTGGCTCGGACAGCGAATCGTCTCCGTCGTCCCACACGACGACGAGGCCAGGATCACGTACCGGCGCGAAGACCGCGCTGCGGGTACCCAGAACCACGCGCGCGCTTCCCCGTGAGGCGGCGAGCCAGCGTCGGTAGCGTTCGGCCGGCCCGAGACCGGCCGCGAGCGCCACGACGGAGGAGTCGTCGAGGACAGCACGACACGCAGCATCGACCCGGTCGAGGTCACGCTGGTCCGGCACCACGATGATCGCGCTGCGGCCGGCGGATGCGGTGACCGCCGCCAGATCGGCCAACCGGGCCGGCCAGTCCTCCCCCGGCAGTGCCTGCCATACCGCTCGGGGCGCACGGTCGTCGGCGAGCGCGTCGAGGAACTCGCCGCCGTGCCGGTAGGCGTGCCACGCGTCGCGACGCAGAATCGGCGTCGCGTGGACGCCCTGCGAGACCATCTCGTTCTCGACGCGAGCATGCCGTGGAGGAATCGCCAGACGCAGGACGTCCGAGCGCGTTCCGGCATACCGCGCCGCCACGGCCTCGGTGAGACCGAGCAACTCGTCGTTCAGAACGGGTTCCGCGGACACCACTTTGTCGAGGAACCCGAGTTTGCCCGGATGCTCGCTGGCATCCATTCGTTCGAGCAGGAACCCGTCGACGAGCCGACCCGCGAAACGGACACGCACTCTGACGCCGGGCTGCGCCACCTCGTCCAGGTCGGCGGGGACGAGGTAGTCGAAGTCGCGATCGAGATGGGACAGCGCGAGCATCGGAAGCACCCGCGCCACCGGGGCGGACGGGGCCGGTGCGCGCACACCACCCGCGGCGGCTGCACTCACCGACCCCGACCCCCTCAGCTCTCGAACACTCCTCGTGGAATCGACCGGACTCGGCTCACAGGCCGGCGGCGGACCTCAGCTTGTCCGCGCGGTCGGTGTTCTCCCACGGCAGATCGATGTCGGTGCGGCCGAAGTGGCCGTACGCGGCGGTCTGCGCGTAGATCGGACGCAACAGGTCCAGGTCACGGATGATCGCGCCCGGACGCAGGTCGAAGACGTCGTTGATGGCCGACTGGATCTTCACGGGGTCGACGTTCTCCGAGCCGAAGGTCTCGACGAACAGGCCGACCGGCGCTGCCTTGCCGATGGCGTACGCGACCTGGACCTCGACGCGCTCGGCCAGATCTGCGGCCACCACGTTCTTGGCGACCCACCGCATCGCGTACGCGGCACTGCGGTCGACCTTCGACGGATCCTTGCCCGAGAACGCGCCGCCGCCGTGGCGGGCCCAGCCACCGTAGGTGTCGACGATGATCTTGCGGCCGGTCAGGCCCGCATCGCCCATCGGTCCACCGAGAACGAACTTGCCCGTGGGGTTGACGAGCAACCGCACCGACGAGGTGTCCAGCGAATCGTGGGAGAGCTCGGACAGCACCGACTCGAGGACGTGCCGGCGGATGTCGGGAGTCAGCATGTTGTCGAGGTCGATGTCGGCAGCGTGCTGGGTGGAGATGACGACGGTGTCGAGGCGAACTGCCTTGTTGCCCTCGTACTCGATGGTGACCTGGGTCTTGCCGTCCGGACGCAGGTACGGCAGCACCTCTGTCTTGCGCACCTCGGTGAGCCGACGGGACAGCCTGTGCGCCAACGCGATCGGCAGAGGCATGAGCTCCGGCGTGTCCTTGATGGCGTAGCCGAACATCAGGCCCTGGTCACCGGCGCCCTGACGGTCGATCTCGTCGTCGGTCAGACCTTCGACGCGCGACTCGTGCGAATTGTCGACGCCCTGAGCGATTTCGGGCGACTGTGCTCCGATGGCGACGTTGACGCCGCAGGAATTGCCGTCGAAGCCCTTGGCCGACGAGTCGTATCCGATCTCGAGGACCTTCTCGCGCACGATGTGCGGGATGTCCGCGTATGCCGTGGTGTTGACCTCGCCGGCGACGTGGACCTGGCCGGTGGTGACCAGTGTCTCGACGGCGACGCGGGCGCGCGGATCTTCGGTCAGGAGCGCGTCGAGAATCGAATCGCTGATGGCGTCACAGATCTTGTCCGGATGCCCCTCGGTGACCGATTCGCTGGTGAAAAGCCGACTTGCGGACGTGCTCACAGATGTTTCCTCTCGTACACGCATGACTGAGTGTGTCGACATGATCGAACGGCTCCCCGAGCTGATTGTCGACGATAGCGGGGCCCACCGACGTCTCGGGCGGTGCGGGTCACCTCGAGTCGTCGGCGCTCGTACAGTCTTCACACAGGGACGACGAGTCCGCGACGGGAAGAAGTGCCACGAGCGCATCGAGCACTCGCGACGACATCAGGGCTTTGGATCCGTGTTCGAGAGCCGTCTCGGTCCCGTCCGCGGACAGAATCCACCCGTCGTTGACATCCATCTCGAAGGCTTTACCCTCTCCGACTGCATTCACAACCAGGAGATCGCACTTCTTGCGTGCCAACTTCGCGCGGGCATGGGTGAGGACGTCGCCGTGCTCGTCGCCGGTCTCGGCGGCGAAGCCGACGATCGCGAGGTCGCCCGGCAGCTCGCCGGAGTCACGGGAGGCCACAAGACCGGCCAGGATGTCCGTGTTGCGCGTCAGCGCGATGGTGTCGGGCTCGTTCGCGCCCTTCTTGATCTTGCTCGCCGCGAGGGTGGTGGGACGGAAGTCGGCGACGGCGGCGGCCATGACGACCGCGTCGACTCCGACCGCTGCCGCGGTGACGGCTGCGCGCATGTCCTCGGCGGTGCGGACCGTCTCGACTCGCACTCCCGCAGGCGGCGCGAGGTCGCTGGTGTAGCCACTGACGAGCACGACGTCGGCACCGCGTTGTGCGGCCACCCGGGCGAGGGCGTAGCCCTGCTTGCCCGAACTGCGGTTACCCAGGAAACGCACGGGATCGAGGGGTTCGCGTGTGCCGCCGGCGGAGACGACGATGCGGCGGCCCTCGAGGTCACGGGGCAGTGCATCGGGCCGTTCGAGCAGGAGTTCGGCGATACCCGCGATCTCGTCGGCCTCGGGGAGACGGCCGGGGCCGGTGTCCTTGCCGGTCAGACGACCGGATGCGGGTTCGATGACGGTGACGCCGCGCCGACGGAGCGTGGCGACGTTGTCGACCGTCGCGGGGTGCTCCCACATCTCGGTGTGCATCGCCGGGGCGAACACGACCGGGCACCGAGCGGTGAGCAGCGTGGCCGTCAGCAGATCGTCCGCGCGACCCGCCGCGGCACGTGAGAGCAGGTCGGCCGTGGCCGGAGCCACGACGACGAGGTCGGCGTTCTGGCCGAGCCGGACGTGCGGCACCTCCGGAACGTCGGCGAAGACTCCGGTGTGGACGGGATTACCCGACAGTGCTTCGAACGTGGCTATGCCTACGAACTGCAGAGCCGATTCCGTCGGTACGACGCGGACGTCGTCGCCCGCCTCGGTGAAGTGTCGGATGAGGCCGCACGCCTTGTAGGCGGCGATTCCTCCCCCGACTCCGACGACGACGTGCCGCCGCGGCCGCTGCGCTCCCACCGAGGGAGACAGGGAACTCACTCGCCTTCGACGTGCTCGAGAAGGTCGGCGTGGATCTCGCGCAGGGCGATGGACAACGGCTTCTCCTGCAGACCCGGCTCGACGAGGGGTCCGACGTACTCGAGGATTCCGTCACCGAGCTGGTTGTAGTAGTCGTTGATCTGACGCGCGCGCTTGGCTGCGTAGATAACCAGTGCGTACTTCGACGACGTGCGCTCGAGCAGCTCGTCGATGGGCGGGTTGGTGATGCCCAGCGGGGTGTCGTACGTCGCCACGTCGATACTGGTGAAGGAATCGGACACATTCGCCAAGGGACTACTCACAATGCTCCTGAAGATTGACCGGGGCGGATGCTCCGGACATGAAAACTGAACGACTTCCGTGGGTGACGGCCCCGAACTAAGCGTCCGGAGCGCCACCGACCAACAAGGATACCAACTCGGCGCAAGCCCGCTCGACATCGTCGTTGACGATGACCGTGTCGAACTCGCTCTGAGCCGCCAATTCCTCGCGCGCCGTCTCGAGTCTGCGCTCGATGACGTCCTGCGGTTCGGTGCCCCGTCCGGTCAGTCGACCCACCAGGGTCTCCCAGGACGGCGGTGCCATGAAGACCAGCAGCGCCTCCGGTGCTGCGGCTCGAACTGCCCGCGCACCTTGGAGATCGACCTCGAGCAGAACGGGTTCACCGGTGGCGAGAGCGTCGCGCACCGGCGCGGCGGGAGTGCCGCTGCGATGCAGTCCGCGATGGATCTCGGCCCACTCGAGCAGCTCTCCGTCGGCGATCATGCGATCGAACTCGGCGGAGTCGACGAACCGGTAGTCCCGGCCATGGATTTCACCGGGTCGGGGTGCGCGTGTCGTCGCCGACACGCTGAAGTACAGATCGGGAAGCTGCTCGCGCACCTTCGCGACCACACTGGACTTACCGACGGCGGAAGGGCCGGCCAGTACTACCAGCCGACCCCTCCTGAACGACGTGTTGTCGCTCGACACTGCCGTCGACTCGTTATCTGTCGACACGGTCCTCGTCAGGCTTCGAAATCGAACCTGGCGAGAAGCGCCTTGCGCTGACGGTCGCCCAAGCCACGCAGGCGGCGCGTCGGCGCGATCTCGAGCTCGGTCATGATCTCCTGAGCCTTGACCTTGCCAACCTTCGGCAGGGCCTCGAGCAGTGCGGACACCTTCATCTTGCCGAGAATCTCGTCCGTCTCGGCATCCTTGAGTACCTGCTTCAGGTCGGTGCCGCCGCGCTTGAGGCGCTCCTTGAGCTCAGCCCTGGCACGACGTGCAGCTGCCGCCTTCTGCAAAGCAGCAGCGCGCTGCTCGTCGGTCAACTGGGGAAGGGCCACGGTTCCTCCGTCTCGTCGGTGAATCTCTTGTGCGTTCGTGCTGCGCCACGGTGTGGCATGCATCACTTGTTCTGGTGGATCCAGTCACTGCCACCGGATTGACCAGCGGCGATAGCGACCGTACCCGTCGGAGGGCGCCGATTGCGAACCCGCCCCCCGCGGCCGTGTCGGTCCGGCGGTGGGCTAGGCGAGCGCGTCCTCGACCTGCTCGCGCACCCGTCTCGCCGCGTCCCGCAATTCCGCGACGTCGGGTCCGTGCCGAAGCACGTCGCGGGAAGAGTTGGGCAACAACAACTCTGACGATCCGCCGAACAAGCCCGGCAATTCCGCCGCCGTCGCCCCCTGGGCGCCGAGACCCGGCGCCAGAATCGGCCCCGAAAAATTCTCGAGATCGAGCCCGTGTCCGCGTGTCGCGCCGACCACGAGGCCCATGACGTCGTCGTTCAGGCGGGTGTTCACCACCACGGCCTCGTCCACGACGGACTGCCCGACGCTGGCTCCGCCGTCCGTGACGGCCCGTTGCAGGCCCGCGCCGTCGGGATTGGACGTCCGCGCGAGCACGAACAGCCCGCAGCCGTGCTCAGCAGCCTGCTCCACGAACGGGGACAGCGCACCGACCCCGAGGTAGGGCGAGACCGTGACTGCGTCCGACGCGAGAGGTGACGACGGTTCGAGCCATGCCCGCGCGTATGCCTCGGAGGTACTGCCGATGTCGCCGCGCTTGGCGTCGGCGATCACCAGCACACCCGCCGAGCGCAGATCGGCGATCGTGCGCTCGAGAACGGCGAATCCGCCGGACCCGAACCGCTCGAAGAACGCCACCTGCGGCTTGACGACGCCGATGTCGTCGGCGAACGCCTCCACGCAGATCCGTGAGAATCGCTCGAGCCCGTCGACCGAGTCGTCGAGACCCCACGAGTCGAGCATCGCTGCGTGCGGATCGATGCCGACGCACAGTCGGCCTCGCGCCCGGACGGCGGCCGTCAGACGCGAACGCCAGACGCCGCCGACGGGCGTCGCCGAGGTCACCGGGCCGTGACCGGCTCGGTCGTCGCCGACGGTCCGGTCCCGGCGCGCTCGTACGTCGACAGAGTCCGATGCAGGTCCTGCAACGACTGCACACCGATGTCGCCCCGGATGCTCGCCTCGATGCCCTGCACCGCGGCCGCGGCGCCCTGCACGGTGGTGATGCACGGGATGTTGCGCGCCACCGCGGCACTGCGGATCTCGTAGCCGTCGACGCGGGGCCCGGAGTTGCCGAACGGTGTGTTGAACACCATGTCCACCTCGCCCTCGCGGATGAGATCGACGATGGTGCGCTCGCCCTCGGCCAGCACGTCCGAGTGCTTGCGCACGACGTCGCTACGGATGCCGTTGCGCCGCAGCATTTCTGCGGTGCCCTCGGTCGCGAGGATCCGGAAACCCAGATCCGCGAGTCGCTTGACGGGGAACACCATCGACCGCTTGTCGCGGTTGGCGATCGAGACGAAGATCGACCCCGTCGTCGGCAGCGAGCCGTAGGCGGCGGTCTGTGACTTCGCGAACGCGGTACCGAAGTCGGCGTCGATACCCATGACCTCGCCGGTCGACTTCATCTCCGGGCTGAGCAGGGTGTCGACACCGCTGCCGTCGGCCTTGCGGAACCGGTTGAACGGCAGCACCGCTTCCTTGACGGCCACGGGAGCGTCGAACGAGGAGTGCCCGCCGTCGCCCGTCGCAGGCAGCACACCGTCGGCACGCAGTTCGGCGATGGTCGCTCCCAGCGCGATGCGCGCGGCAGCCTTGGCCAGCGGCACCGCCGTCGCCTTGGAGACGAACGGGACCGTTCGGCTGGCGCGCGGGTTGGCCTCGAGCACGTACAGGATGTCGTCCTTGAGCGCGTACTGGACGTTCAGGAGTCCGCGGACGCCGATGCCGAACGCCAGCGCCTCCGTCGAGCGGCGGACCGCGTCGATGTCGGTCCGACCCAGCGTGATCGGCGGTAGTGCGCACGCCGAGTCGCCGGAGTGGATGCCGGCCTCCTCGATGTGCTCCATGACTCCGCCGAGGTACACCTCGGTGCCGTCGCACAGCGCATCCACGTCGATCTCGATGGCGTCCTCGAGGAACCGGTCCACCAGGACCGGGTGCTCGGGTGTCAGCTCGGTGGCACGCGAGATGTAGTCGTCCAGCGACGCCTCGTCGTAGACGATCTCCATGCCGCGCCCACCCAGGACGTACGACGGGCGGACCAGCACCGGGTAGCCGATCTCACCGGCGATGCGCTTGGCGCCCTCGAAGGTGGTGGCGGTACCGAACTTCGGCGCGGGAAGCCCCGCCGCGACGAGGACCTCGCCGAAGGCCTTGCGGTCCTCGGCCAGGTCGATCGCCTCGGGCGACGTTCCGACGATGGGCACACCGGCGTCCTGCAGGCGCTGCGCGAGACCCAGCGGGGTCTGACCGCCCAACTGGCACAGCACGCCGACGACTCCCGGTCCGCCCTCGCCGGACTCCTTCTCCGCGAGATAGACCTCGAGCACGTCCTCGAACGTCAGGGGCTCGAAGTACAGACGGTCGGCAGTGTCGTAGTCGGTGGAGACGGTCTCGGGATTGCAGTTGACCATGACGGTCTCGAACCCGGCCGCGGACAGTGTCGTCGCAGCGTGGACGCACGAGTAGTCGAACTCGATGCCCTGTCCGATGCGGTTGGGGCCCGAGCCGAGGATGAGCACCTTGCCGCGCTCGGTCTGCGGCGCCACCTCAGACTCGGCGCCGGGATCGAGCTCGTACGTCGAGTAGTGGTACGGCGTCCTGGCCTCGAACTCGGCTGCGCAGGTGTCGACGGTCTTGAACACGGGCCGCACGCCCAGGCGGTGCCGCAGCGACCGCACGCCGTCCTCACCGGCCAGCTCGGGACGCAGTGCGGCGATCTGTCCGTCGGACAGTCCGGAGTGCTTGGCGCGGCGGAGCAGGTTCTCGTCCAGAACAGGGGCGTCGAGCAGGCGACCTCGCAGCTCGACCAGACCGGCGATCTCGTCGACGAACCAGGGGTCGATCCCTGACGCGGCGGCGACCTCCTCGACGGTGCCGCCGAGGCGCAGGGCCAGTTCCGCGTCGTAGATGCGTCCCTCGGTCGGAACCTTCAGATCGGCGAGCACGGCGTCGAGATCGCGCGCGCGATCCCCCGCCAGCACGTCGTCCGACAGTGTCCAGAAGCCGGCGGCCTTGGTCTCGAGGGACCGGAGAACCTTGCCGAGCGCCTCGGAGAAGTTGCGGCCCAGGCTCATCGCCTCACCGACCGACTTCATGGTGGTGGTCAGCGTGGGGTCCGCGCCGGGGAACTTCTCGAAGGCGAAGCGGGGCGCCTTGACGACGACGTAGTCCAGCGTGGGTTCGAAGCATGCCGGAGTCTCGCCCGTGATGTCGTTGACGATCTCGTCGAGCGAGTAGCCGACGGCCAACTTCGCCGCGATCTTCGCGATCGGGAAGCCGGTGGCCTTCGACGCGAGGGCGCTGGACCGGGAGACACGCGGGTTCATCTCGATGACGATCAGGCGACCGTCCTTCGGGTCGATCGCGAACTGGATGTTGCAGCCACCCGTGTCCACCCCGACCTCGCGGAGAATGGCGATGCCGAGGTCGCGCATCGTCTGGTACTCGCGGTCGGTGAGCGTCATGGCCGGCGCGACAGTCATCGAGTCGCCGGTGTGCACGCCCATGGGATCGACGTTCTCGATGGAGCAGACGATGACGACGTTGTCGCGGTTGTCGCGCATCAGCTCGAGTTCGAATTCCTTCCATCCGTAGATGGACTCCTCGATGAGCACGTTGGCCGAAGGCGACGCCGCGAGGCCGCCGCCGGCGAGGCGGTCGAGATCCTCCGTCGTGTACGCCATGCCGGAACCGAGACCGCCCATGGTGAAGCTGGGGCGGATGACGACGGGGAGGCCGAGTTCGGCGACGGTGTCGTGAACCTCGTCCATCGTGTAGCAGACGCGCGAGCGTGCGCTCTCGCCGCCGACCTTCGCGACGATGTCCTTGAACTTCTGCCGGTCCTCGCCGCGCTGGATGGCCTCGAAGTCGGCGCCGATGAGCTCGACGTCGTACTTCTCGAGGATTCCCTGCTCGTGCAACGCGACCGCACAGTTCAGTGCGGTCTGTCCGCCGAGAGTCGCGAGGACGGCGTCGATCGGGTGACCTTCCGCCTTCTCCTTCGCGATGACCTTCTCCACGAATTCCGCGGTGATGGGCTCGACGTAGGTGGCGTCCGCGAATTCCGGGTCGGTCATGATCGTCGCGGGATTGGAGTTCACGAGGCTGACTCGCAGCCCCTCCTCGCGCAGCACGCGGCAGGCCTGGGTGCCCGAGTAGTCGAACTCGCAGGCCTGGCCGATGACGATGGGTCCCGATCCGATGACCAGGATGTGCTGGAGGTCTGTGCGCCGTGGCATTACTGGCCGGCTTTCTTGTCGAGGAGCTGCAGGAAACGGTCGAAGAGGTACTCGGCGTCGTGCGGACCGGCCGCGGCCTCCGGGTGGTACTGCACCGAGAAGGCCGAGTCGTCGAGCAGGCGGACACCTTCGACGACGCCGTCGTTGGCGCACGTGTGGCTGACCACGGCGCGTCCGAACGGGGTGTCGAACTCCTCCCCTGCCTCGCCTTCGAGCGCGAAGCCGTGGTTCTGCGCGGTGATCGAGATGCGACCGGTGCCGTGTTCGATCACCGGGATGTTCATGCCGCGGTGTCCGAAGGTCATCTTGTAGGTGCTGCGGCCGAGGGCGCGACCGAGGATCTGGTTGCCGAAGCAGATACCGAACAGCGGCGTTCCGTCTCCCAGCACCTGCTCGGTGAGCCGCACGACGGAGTCGGCGGTCGCGGGGTCACCCGGCCCGTTGGACAGGAACACCCCGTCCGCACCGAGCGCGCGCACCCGATCGATGTCGGCGTCCGCCGGAACGACGTGCACACGGATACCGCGCTGGGCGAACATTCTGGGGGTGTTGGACTTGATGCCGAGGTCGACGGCGACGACGGAGTAGCGCGCCTCGCCCACCGGCTCGACGGTGTACCCGGTGTCGGTACTGACCTCGCCGGCGAGGTCGGCGCCCGCCATGCTCGGCTGGTCGCGCACCGTCGCGACGAGGGAGTCGACGTCGGTGAGGGCGTCACCGGAGAAGATGCCCGCTTTCATCGACCCGCGGGTGCGGAGATGGCGCACCACGGCGCGGGTGTCGATCTCGGCGATGCCGACGACGTTCTGTCGGTCCATCTCGTCGCCGAGGGTTCCGCTGGACCGCCAGCTCGAGCTGCGTCGACTGACGTCCCGGATCGCGAATCCGGCGACCCAGATCTTCGAGTCGTCGGCCTCTCCTGTCGGTCCGACGGACTCGTTGTCCTCGCCGTTCCACCCCGTGTTGCCGATCTGCGGCGCGGTGGCCACGACGATCTGCCGGTGGTAGCTGGGGTCGGTCAGTGTCTCCTGGTAGCCGGTCATCCCGGTGCAGAACACGGCCTCGCCCAGGGTGGAACCCCGGGACCCGAACGCGGTTCCGCGGAAGACCCGCCCGTCCTCGAGGACCAATGCCGCAGCGTCCTGAGTGCTCACGCGGTCTCCTTCTCGTCTTCGCTGCTGAAAGTGGTGTCGTCGACCCAGTCGGGGTAGACGGATTTGTCGTCGGCTCGGAAGCCGGTGTCGATCTCGGTGCCGGTGGGCAGTTCCCATCGCACGACCAGCAGGCCGTCCTTGGTCATGACCTTCCCGGCCAGCCCGCGCTCGGTGCGTACCGCCCGCAGGGCGTCCTGCGGCATCCAGATGTCGGTCTCCCCGTGACGTTCGAGCAGGATGCCCGTCTCGTACCGCGTGAGGGTTCCGGTGGCGCGATGGCCGATGTCACCGACGGCGATGCGGTTCTGCCAGCTCGGAGCCAGCGTCGAGCCGACATAGAGGCCGGTGCAGGACGCCACGCGAACGTCGCCGAGGGCGTCCGGTGCGCTCGGAAGCTCACCGATCGCGTCGCTCTGACGCTTCTGGCGGTTTCTCCACCCCCACAGGATGAGGGCGATCATCGCGGCCCAGAACACCAGGAATCCGGCGACCAGCAACACTCTGTCCATCTAGTTCACGCCTCCTGAAGGAGCAGCGGCGACACCGTCGCGGCTGGTGATGCGGCCACGCAACAGGGTTGCGGTGACCTTGGCAGGCAGTTCGAGTGCCTCGAACGGAGTGTTCGACGACAACGACGCCAGGGCGCGCGAGTCGACCGTCCACCGGACGTCGGGATCGACGACGGTCAGGTTGGCCGGCTCCCCCACGGCGATGGGCCGGCCCTGATCGGTCAGTCCCACGATCTCCGCGGGACGCTCGCTCATGACCCTCGCAACGCCGCGCCAGTCGAGCAGACCGGTCTCGACCATCGTCGATGCCACGATGGACAACGCCGTCTCGAGTCCGAGCATGCCCGGGCGTGCCTGCGAGAATTCGCAGCACTTGTCCTGCTCCGCATGCGGCGCATGGTCCGTGGCGACGCAATCGACGACACCCGAGGCCAAGGCCCTGCGCAGCGCCTCGACATCGCTGCTCTCGCGCAGCGGAGGGTTAACCTTGTTCACCGCGTCGTACGTCTCGAGGCGGGAGTCGTCGAGGAACAGGTGATGCGGGGTGACCTCGGCGGTGATCGAGATTCCCTGCTTCTTCGCCCAGTCGAGAAGTTCGACGGTGCCGGCGGTGGACGCGTGGCAGATGTGGACGCGCGCTCGCGCATCACGAGCCAGGATGGCGTCGCGCGCGACGATGGATTCCTCCGCCGAGCGAGGCCACCCGGCCAGTCCCAGCCGCGCGGCGGTCGGACCCTCGTGTGCGACAGCGCCTTCGGTGAGTCGAGGTTCCTCCGCATGCTGCGCGATGAGCACGCCCAGGCCGGCCGAGTACTCGAGCGCACGCCGCATGAGCAGCGGATCCGCGACGCAGTGCCCGTCGTCGGAGAACATGCGCACGGCGCCGACCCCGGCGTTCATGGTCGCCATCTCCGCGAGGGCCGTGCCTTTCAGCCCCACCGTCACGGCACCGACCGGGTGCACGTCGACGAGGCCGACTTCCTGTCCGCGTCGCCAGACGTGGTCGGTGACGACGACCGAATCCGCTACCGGCGACGTGTTCGCCATCGCGAAGATGGCGGTGTATCCACCGAGAGCTGCTGCCGCGGAACCGGTCTCGATCGTCTCGGTGTCCTCGCGTCCCGGTTCACGGACGTGCGTGTGCAGGTCGACGAAGCCCGGCAGGAGAACTCCCCCACCGCCCTCGACCACCTCGGCGTCGTCGGGTGCGGACAGATCGGCACCGATGGTGTCGACGATTCCGTCGGTGATCAGCACGTCGACGGGCTCACCCTCGCCGTACGGGCGCACTCCCCGGATGATCACGGAGCCGCTCATCACGACACCCCCGATGCGGTCGGGCCCGAGAGGTCGGACCCGATGAGGAGACGGAACAGCACGGCCATGCGCACGTGGACTCCATTCTGGACTTGTTGCAGGACAGCGGTTTCCGACGCATCGGCGACGGAGAAACCGATCTCCATCCCGCGCAGCATCGGACCCGGGTGCAGCACCACCGCGTGGCTCGGGAGCATGTCGAACCGCTTCTGGGACAACCCGTAGCCGATGGAGTACTCGCGAGCGGACGGGAAGAAACCGCCGTTCATCCGCTCGGCCTGAACCCGCAGCATCATGACGGCGTCGAGGGCGGGAAGTTCGGCGTCGAGTGACGACGCGACCGTCACGGGCCACGTCTCGATGCCGACCGGCAGCAGAGTCCTCGGCGCGACCACGATGACGTCCGCGCCCAGCGTCGCCAACAGGAAGGCGTTGGACCGTGCGACGCGGCTGTGCAGCACGTCGCCGACAATCGCGATGCGACGCCCCTCGATCCCGCCGAGACGCTGGCGCAGGGTCAACGCGTCCAGCAGTGCTTGTGTCGGATGTTCGTGGGTGCCGTCACCGGCGTTGATCACGGCCGGTCCGGAACCGTCGGGAAGCGCGGTCCACTGCGCGATGCGATGTGCCGCACCCGACGCGGGATGGCGGACGATCAGAGCATCCGCACCCGCCGCGCGCAGCGTCAACGCCGTGTCCCGCAGAGATTCGCCCTTGGACGCCGACGAACTGCTCGCGCTGACGTTGATGACGTCCGCACTCATCCACTTGCCCGCGACCTCGAAGGACACGCGTGTACGTGTCGAGTTCTCGTAGAAGACGGTCATCACCGTCTTGCCGCGCAACGTCGGCAGCTTGCGGACGTCGCGTCCCAGCAGCGCCTGTTCGAACCGCTCCGCCTCGTCGAGGATGTCGGTCGCATCGCTGCGACTCAGATCCATCGTCGACAACAGGTGCCTCGTGGTCACGAGATCTGCACCCCGTCTCGGCCGTCGTGCTCGTCGAGCAGTACCGACACGTCCTCGGTGCGCGCCGTCGGTACGTTCTTGCCGACGTAATCTGCGCGCAGCGGGAGCTCGCGATGGCCACGGTCGATCAACACGGCCAGTTGGACAGCGCGGGGACGACCGAGGTCGCGGAGCGCATCCAGCGCGGCGCGGACCGAGCGACCCGAGAACAGGACGTCGTCGACGATCACGACGAGGGCGCCGTCGACACCCGTATCGGGAACGGACGTGCGTTCGAGGGCACGGTGCGGCTTGCTCCGCAGGTCGTCGCGGTAGAGCGTGATGTCGAGGGATCCGACCGGAGGACGGGTTCCGGAGAACTCCTCGATCCGATCCGCCAACCGCGTGGCGAGGATGGATCCGCGTGTCGGAATGCCGATCAACACCAGAGGCGCGGCGTCGGGCGAGCCGTACGCGGTCTTCTCGATGATCTGATGGGCCATCCGGGCAATCGTGCGGCCGACATCTGCCGACGACAACAGTTCCCGGGGCTGGGGTGGGGTACCTGGCTCGTCTGAGGACACGAGAGTGGGTGACCTCCTTCTCCGCCTCACTGGACGGATCGTTAAAGGAAATCTGGCGCGATCAGCATAGCAATGCGACCGGCCCTCGAATCAGCTCGAGGTGGCCGGCCGGGCGTCGTCGTCCGTGGTATCCGTCACGTCGTCGGTCGTGACCGCAGCCCGCTCGGAGGCGGGCCTGGCTGCGGCGGCGGCACGGACCTGCGGAGCCACGAGCACGATCTGGCCGAGAACACCGTTCACGAAGGACGGCGAGTCGTCGGTGGACAGCTGCTTGGCCAGTTCGACGGCTTCGTCCACCGCGACGACCGGGGGCACATCGGTAGCGTTGAGCAGCTCCCACACCGCGACCCGCAGAATCGCGCGGTCGACGGCGGGAAGCCTCGCCAGCGTCCACTGATGCAGGTGATCACCGATCACCGAGTCGACACGGTCGAGGTTCTCCGCGACACCCGTGACCAGCGTCGTGGTGTAGGCGTTGACCGGGGCCACCGTCTCCTCGTGAGCGGAGAGCTCGCTCCGTTCGGTCGCCAGAGTCACGGGATCGAGATCCCGCGCCTCGGCCTCGAACAGGAAGTCGACAGCGCGCTTACGTGCCTTGTGACGCGCGCCCAGTTTCTTCGTCGCCGGCTTGCCCGCGCCCGCGTACCGGTCCGGAGTACCAGCAGTCTCGCTCACTCAGGAATTCACGCGCCCGAGGTAGTTGCCGTCACGCGAGTCGACCTTCAGCTTGTCGCCGGTGTTGATGAACAGCGGGACGTTGATCTCGGCGCCGGTCTCGAGCGTTGCCGGCTTGGTGCCACCGGTGGAGCGGTCTCCCTGCAGGCCCGGGTCCGTGTGCTGCACGATCAGCTCGACGGTGACGGGGAGCTCGACGTAGAGCGGCACGCCCTCGTGCATCGCGACCTGCACCTTCATGTTCTCGAGCAGGAAACGCGAGACCTCGCCGATGGTGGCCTCGGCCACCGAGATCTGATCGAACGTGTCGCCGTCCATGAACACGAAGTCGGTGCCGTCGTGGTACAGGTACGTCATGTCGCGTCGGTCGACCGTCGCGGTCTCGACCTTCACGCCCGCATTGAACGTCTTGTCGACGACCTTGCCGGACGTCACGTTCTTGAGCTTGGTGCGCACGAAGGCCGGACCCTTGCCGGGCTTGACGTGCTGGAACTCGATGATGGACCACAGCTGGTTCTCGATGCTGAGCACAAGACCGTTCTTGAAATCACTGGTGGAAGCCACTTGCTTCGCGTCTCCTCTGTCATGTCGGTTGTGCGTGTCGTTCGTTGAAGTTCCCGCGAGGCCCCGCGAGAGGCCTACAGAACGGTGAACTCTTTGCCGGTGAGTGTGAGCAACTCCGGCTCGCCCTCTCGGACGATGAGCGTGTCCTCGATCCGTACGCCTCCGCGACCGGAGAAGTACACGCCGGGCTCGACCGTCACCGCTGCACCGCAGAGCAGTGTACCGGTGGATGTCGCACCGATACCCGGCGCTTCGTGGATCTCGAGCCCCACGCCGTGGCCGAGGCCGTGCAGGAACTTGTCGCCGTGGCCGGCCGCGACGATCACGGACCGCGCCGCTCCGTCGACGGCCTGCACGTCGGCGCCCGGCGCGACAGCGTCACGTCCGGCCGCCTGGGAGCGGGCGACCAGGTCGTACAGCTCACGCTGCCACTCCGCGGGCTCGCCCAGAACGTAGGTCCGCGTCATGTCCGAGTGGTACCCGTCCACGGTCGCACCGAAGTCGAGTTTCACCAGATCGCCCTGCTCCAGGACGGCCCGCGTCGGACGGTGATGGGGCACCGCCGAGTTGGCGCCGGCCGCGACGATCGTCTCGAAGGAGATGGCGTCCGCACCGAGTTCGATCATCAGGAACTCGAGATCGGTCGCGACCTGCTTCTCCGTACGTCCCGCCGAGATACCGCCGCGTTCGATCAGGGCTGCCAGAGCCGCGTCGGCAACGCCGCAGGCAGCACGCAGCGAGTCGATCTCCGACTCGTCCTTGACCACCCGCAGCTTCTCCACCAGTCGCGGAATCCGACGCAGCTCGATGCCCGCCGCCGCGTCCGTCCACGACTGGTGCTCGTCCACGGACACCACGTGCGACTCGAAACCGACGGTGAGCGCGCGGTCCCCCGCGGCCCGACCGTCCAGAGCGTCCTGCAGCAGACGGGTCGGCCCGGCCCGATCGATGACGGCCCGGAGATCGGGCACCTGCTCGCCGATCTGGGTGACGTATCGACCGTCGGTGCACAGGACGGTCCTCGACTCGTCCGACGCCGAATCGTGCGTGTCGATCAGAAGAGAGGCGTTACTGCCGGTGAACCCCGTCAGGTACCGGATGTTCAGCAGATCGGTCACCAGCAGCGCGTCGACCTCGCGCTCGCGGACCAGTTCGCGAAGGGCATCGCGTCGTGCGACGCGGTCGGTAGAAGACATCCTTCGAACTTACTGACCGATCACCGTCTCGCCCGGAGCGCCCCGCGGGAGACGAATATGTGGGCAGACACACATGGCCGCGGCGGTGGTGATTACTGTGTGCAGCATGACTGGGTGGGTTGTACGTGGTGTGGGGATGGCGCTGGTTCATGTGGTGGCGCGAGTGCTGCTGGCGCTGGCGGTGAGCTCATGGCCGTCGCAGGGATCCGTTCTGCGGATGATCACGCTGGTCGCGGTCGTTCTCATTGCCTTCGTGTGGGGCGGAATCGACGGCATTTCCTCGCACCGGCGCGGTGAGGACGGCGACAACCGCACCGACTTCACCATGCTGTGGCTGAAGGCCTCCATCGTCGCGGGCCTTCTCGCCGGGCTGGTCTCGTGGCTCTTCACCGCCGTCGCGAACATCGCGGTGAGCAGCAACACCATCTTCTTCGAACTGACGTCCGGGGCCGCCTTCACCATCCTGCTGGTCTTCGTTCCGGCCGTCATCGCGGTCACCATCGGCCGCTGGCTCGCGGGCCGCGGGGACAAGAAGTCCGAGAACCTGCGCCCCGGCAAGACGGAGAAGTCCGACGACAGCCGTGACCGTGTCGGCGCGGGCGCCCCTGCCGGTGCGGCGAACCGTCGCGGTGAGTCCGATGCCGACACCGAGGTCTTCGCGCCCGTCGGCGACCAGCGTTCGTCCTCGCAGGGGCCCAGCCTGTCGAAGGGCGACCAGCAGCGATCTGCGTGGCAGGAACCCAGCTAGAGCGTGCAGAACGAGACACCCCGACCGGCATTCCGGTCGGGGTGTCTTTCTGTTCGGGGTCTGTGGATCAGCGAGTCCGTGGATCGGCGGGTCAGAGGAAGACCGAGGCGGTGGACGGACCGTCCTCGCGAGCGATCGCCGAGTAGGCCGCGGCCAGCAACGCCGGGTCCGGCCCCTCGAGGCGTCCCGGCTTGGCCAGGTCGTCCAGCACGACGAAGCGCAGCAGACCGTTCCGGTTCTTCTTGTCCGTCTGCATTCCCGACAGGAGATGGGAGAACGCGTCCGGGTCGTACGTCACCGGCAGACCCACGGACTGCAGGACCGTCCGGTGGCGGTCGGCGACGGCGTCCGACAGTCGGCCCGCGAGTCGGCCGAGTTCGGCGGCGAACACCAGACCCACCGACACCGCGGCACCGTGACGCCACTTGTACTTCTCACGGCGCTCGATCGCGTGCCCCAACGTGTGGCCGTAGTTCAGGATCTCGCGCAGATTCGATTCACGCAGGTCCGCCGCGACGACGCGCGCCTTCACCTCGATCGATCGACGGATCAGCTCCGGCAGGACATCGCCCTTCGGATCGAGCGCCGCTGCCGGATCGGCCTCGATCAGGTCGAGGATCACCGGATCCGCGATGAACCCCGTCTTGATCACCTCGGCCAGCCCCGCGACGATCTCGTTGTGGGGCACCGTTTCCAGCGTCACCAGATCGACCAGGACGGCGGCCGGTTCGTGGAACGACCCGACCAGGTTCTTGCCCGCGTCGGTGTTGATGCCGGTCTTTCCACCCACCGCGGCATCGACCATCGCCAGCAGCGTCGTCGGCACGTGGACGATGCGCACTCCGCGCATCCAGGTCGCGGCCACGAACCCCGCGAGGTCCGTCGCGGCGCCGCCGCCCAGGCTGACCACGGCGTCACTGCGGGTGAGGCCGATACGCCCCAGCACTTCCCAGCAGAAGCCGGCCACCGCGAGGTCCTTGCCGTCCTCCGCGTCCGGGATCTCGATGCGATGGGCGTCGATACCCTTGTCCGCCAATGCCGCCCGGACCGCCTCGGCGGTTTCGGCGAGCGGCGGCTGATGGAAGATGGCAACGGTCCGGGTGCCGTCGAGTTGTTCGACCAACTCGGTCAGCAGACCGCGGCCGATGATCACCGGATACGGGTTCGCCGTCCGGACATCGATGCGTACGGGTTCTGTCACGAGCGCTTCTCCTCGGTTGATGGCGGGTCGTGCGGGGGGCGGGATCCGGTCGGTCGGGCCGCACTCGGCGGTGGCGTCCGAGGATCCGTCGGAATCGGTCGACCACCCTTGCGCCTGATCCGACGGCGCGGCGTCGAGCGGGTGGGCGGGGTGGGTGCGGTATCCGCACGGTCCACCGACGACACACCGAGACGACCCAGCACGGTGGTGACGACGCGGGCCGGGCTGCGACCGTCGGTCCGGATGCGATGCGTAGCCACCGCCCGGTACAACGGCCGACGGATGCGCATCAGTTCTCGGTACTTCGCACGGGGATCCGCACCCGCGAGAAGCGGACGCGTCGCGGAGGCAGTGGTGGCTCCGGTCCGCCTCAGGCCCTCGCCGATGCTGATCTCGAGGTACACCACGGTGTGCCCCCGTAGTGCGTCGCGGGTCCGCGACGACAGGATGGCGCCTCCACCGAGCGACACGATGCCCGGGTACGACCTCAGCGCCTCGATGACGACTCGTTCCTCGATCGCACGGAACTCCGCCTCGCCGTCTTCGGCGAAGATCTGCGGGATGGTACGGCCGGTCTCACGTTCGATCGCGACATCGGTGTCGTAGACATCGGTGCCCAGCGCGCGCGCCAACCGACGGCCGATGGTGGATTTTCCGGCACCCGGCGGACCGATCAGGACAGCCCGCGGCACGACAGGCTGCCCGGCCTCCCCGGGAACATCCGGCCGGCCTCCGGCCTCCCCGGTCATCGGGGTGGTCGAGCGTGCGCGTTCTCGATGTAGCGAGCGACGTTGCCGGCGGTCTCGGAGACGGAGTCGCCACCGAACTTCTCCAGCGTGGCCCGGGCGAGCACGAGCGCGACCATGGTCTCGGCGACCACACCGGCAGCGGGGACAGCGCACACGTCGCTGCGCTGGTGGATGGCCACCGCGCCCTCGCCTGTCGACATGTCGACCGTCGACAGGGCACGCGGCACCGTCGAGATGGGCTTCATCGCCGCACGGACACGCAAGGGGGCGCCGTTGGTCATGCCACCCTCGATACCGCCCGCACGGTTGGTGCTGCGGACGATGCCGTCGGGTCCGGGCAGGATCTCGTCGTGGGCCGCGCTGCCGCGGCGGCGGGCGGTCTCGAAGCCGTCGCCGACCTCGACGCCCTTGATGGCCTGGATGCCCATCAGCGCTGCCGCGAGCTGGGCGTCGAGCTTGCTGTCACCGCTGACGAAGGATCCGAGTCCGACGGGCAGACCGTGGACGACGACCTCGACGATGCCGCCGAGGGTGTCGCCGTCACGCTTCGCCGCTTCGATCTCGGAGATCATCGACTGCTCGGCCACCGCGTCGAATGCGCGGACCGGGCTGGCGTCGATCGCCTCGAGGTCACCGGCGGACGGCTCCGGCCCCTCGTACGGGTCGGAGGCACCGATGGAGATGACGTGGGAGAGAACGTCGACGCCGAGCACCTGCTTGAGGAACTGTCGCGCGACCGTACCCACGGCGACACGCGCAGCCGTCTCACGGGCACTGGCCCGCTCGAGGACCGGACGTGCATCGTCGAAGCCGTACTTGAGCATTCCCGAGTAGTCCGCGTGACCGGGGCGAGGACGGGTGAGCGGAGCGTTACGCGCCAGGTCTGCGAGGACAGCAGGGTCGACGGGATCCGCGGCCATCACCGTCTCCCACTTGGGCCACTCGGTGTTGCCGATCTCGATGGCGACCGGGCCACCCAACGTCGACCCGTGGCGGACACCACCGATGACGGTGACCTTGTCGGCCTCGAACTTCATCCGCGCACCGCGGCCGTAGCCCAGGCGTCGACGTGCGAGCTGAGCTCCTATGTCCTCGGAGGTCACCTCGACTCCGGCCACCATGCCCTCGATGATCGACACCAGGGCAGGGCCGTGAGATTCTCCGGCAGTGATCCATCGCAGCACGGCTCGATCTTTTCACGAGCCGACGCTCACCCACGCCACCAGGGTCGCCGCGCACATCGACGGGCCGTGCGGAACAGCACGATCGACGGGGCCCGACGAGCCTCGGCCGGCTCCGGAACCGGCAACCCCCAGCACTGCGGTAGCCGGGGGCGCCAGCATTGCGGCCGCCGACCAGCTGCTGCCCCCGGCCGACGCCGCGAACGCACCCAGTGGGAGGGCGAGTTTGACGTCGCCGAATCCGACGCCGCCTCTGCTCACCAGATACACCGCGACGTACATCGCGACCAGTAGTCCACCTCCGACCAGCGCCGCGACGAAGAATCCGTCCCACACCGCAGCGGCCAGAACGGCCCCGGCGCCGGTCAGCGTCAGCATGTCGGGCAGCCGGCGGCACGAGTAGTCGACGAGCGAGAGGCAGACGCACCAGTAGCCGATCGCGGCGAACGCGTCACCGGATCGCACGACGCAGGCGACGGCGAACACCGCAGCGCAAGCCACCGCACACACCAACGCCGCCGCTTTGCCGGCCGACCCGATCCACTGCGCGACGACGGTCGGAGCGAACCAGCCCGCCCCGAAGCCGATCAGTGCGACACACGCGACAGTCATCGGGCGACTATCGCACGAGCGATCCGGTGAACCACCTCGCCGAGAGGGTGCCTGTGGATAACTCGCGAGTGGTGTTTCTGCTCCCCTCGCACGAGGTTTCGGCGGGATCCCGCGCAGCACTGCCCCGAGAGGAGCGGAAACGCCACAGGTCGGACTACCGCCGGTCCGTCCGTCAGACAGCCGCTGCGAGCGCCTCCGCCATGTCCCGACGAGGTGCCGGCATTCCGGTGAACTGTTCCACCTGACCGAACGCCTGGTTCAGCAACATCGACAGACCCCCGACCACGACTCCCCCGGCGCGCGTGACGGCGTCGGCAAGCGGGGTCGGCCACGGGTCGTAGATCGCGTCCAGCAGGAGCGGCGCCGCGGACAACGCCTCGGCGAAGGGCGCCGCGCCGTCCGCGGGAACCGTGGACACCACGGCAGCGCAGTCCGACACGGCGGTGGAGATCGCCGACGCGTCGAAGCCGACCCACACGACGTCGAGTCCTACGGCGTGACCGCACTCGATCGCACCCTGTGCCCTGCTCTCGTCGCGGGCGATCACCCGCACCGACCGGGCTCCGAGCGACGCCAACGCCACCAATGCCGGCCTGGCCGTTCCACCGGCGCCGACCACGACCGCGGTCCGGCCGGTCAGGTCCGTCAGACCGGCGTCGGCGAGTGCTCCGGTGACACCGTCGACATCGGTGCAGTCCGCCCGCCACCCGGACGGACTACGGACGAGCGTGTTCGCCGATCCGACGATCTCTGCTCGTTCCGTGCGTTCCGTGGCGAACTCGAGGGCGGCGAACTTGTTCGGCATCGTCACCGACAACCCCACCCATTCGGGACCGAGACCGCTCACCAGGCCGGGGAGCTGCTCGGCGGTGCACTCGATCCGGTCGTAGGTCCATCCCGACAGGCCGAGTGCCGCATAGGCCGCTCCGTGCAGGATCGGCGACTTCGAATGCTCGATCGGCGATCCCAGGACCGCCGCACGGCGATCGTCCGAGGTCAACGGCCGCTGTCGAGGAATCCGCCCTCGACCTTCGTGATGTTGTCCAGGTGCACCTGGTAATCGTCCGTGAACAGCGTTTCCCCCGCCGCGTTGATGGTGACGAAGTAGAGCCAGTTCCCGGCCTCGGGCGCTTCCGCTGCCTGCACTGCTCCCACACCGGGCGAGCAGATCGGCGTCGCCGGCAGGCCTTCCTTGGCATAGGTGTTCCACGGCGTGACGCGCGCACGGTCGTCGTCCGTCGTGGCCACCTCGGTGGTGTCCAGCGAGTAGTTGACGGTGGAGTCGAACTCGAGACGCTGGCCGATGGCGAGGCGGTTCAGGATGACCCTGGCGACCTTCGCGAAGTCCTGGGGCAGCGCTTCGCGCTCGATCAACGACGACGCGACCAGCACCTGGTACGGATCGAGACCCGATGTCGCACCGGCGTCGAGAAGGCCGGTGTCCTCGTACACGGTGGCGCTCTCGGACACCAGCTGACGGATGATGTCGGTGGGCGACGCACTAGGATCGAAGTTGAACGTGCCCGCGGCGATGAGGCCCTCGAGCTGACGGTCCCGATCCGGGACCTGGCGGACCGCGTCGGTGGCCCAGTCGGCGACACCGAGTGCCGACGGGTCCTCACCGGCTCCGGCGAGGTTCAGGTCGTCGTAGCTCACACACGGAATACCTTCTCCGACAGCACAACTGGCCTCGGAGATCAGCGTGTAGATGCCTTTGCGGAGCGCACCGGTGTTGACGTCGGTCGAGTCGTGGAGCTGTCGACCCTCCGCGATCTGGATCTGACCGACGCGGGAGGTCGGATCGACGAGCGTGGCGACGGCGTCGGCCGCGGTCATCTGGGATTGCAGCCGATAGAAGCCGGGCTGGACGGCGTTCATGGCCGTGTTCTGCACGGCGGCTTCGTAGAACGCGGCGGAACTGGCCGTCACGTCCTTGTCCGCCATCGCGGTCGAGATCTCCTGAGCTGTGTCGCCGGGGTTGACCTCGACGACGACTGCGGCGCCACCGGGGCCCGGATAGTCCTCGGCCTGCGCGGCGTCACCGCCGAACACCTTCGACACTCCCCACACCCCTCCCACGGCGACGAGCCCTAGGAGCACCACGGCTCCGAGGACCCCGATGATGCGCGAACGACGCTTGCGGTTGCGTGCAGCACGGTCGCGACGAGAGTCGGCGCGACTGGCACCGCCCGCCTCGGCTACGCGGCTGGGACGCGCGCGCCCCGAGCCTGTGCGGCCGCGACCCGCATCGCCGAGCGGCGTCCGCCGGAGATCGTCCACCGGGAGGTCGAGCTGATCGGTGTCCCACTCGTCTCGCCGTCCTCGACGATGCGGGCGATCGTGATCGCTCACTGCGTCGACTCCGGACCACTGCTGCGTTGCTCGGGCACCGTTGCCCCTCCCTCGTTCACACCGTCGTCGTTCCGCGCCTGCGTCAGAACACGACGACGTTCGTCGAGCCATCCTTGCAGGATCGCGACTGCCGCCGCCTGGTCGATCATCGACCGTTGGTCCTTTGCGCGGACTCCGCTGTCGCGAAGACCACGCGCGGCACTCACGGTAGTCAAACGTTCGTCGGACAGGCGCACCGGCACCGACGGCAGCGCACGCTGCAGGACTCGGGCAAACCGGACGGCCAGCTTCGCTGCGGCCCCCCGTTCTCCGCGCAGCGTCCGCGGCAGCCCGACGATGATCTCGACGGCCTCGTACTCCTCGGCCAACGCCACGATGCGCTGCACGTCGTCGGAATCGGAGTGCGTCTTCGGCGAGCGAGCCACGGTCTCGACCGGGGTCGCCATGGTTCCGTCGGGGTCGCAGGACGCGACACCTACTCGGACGGACCCCACGTCGACCGCCAATCGACGGCCGCGACCGGGGTCGTCCGCGCCGGGGCGATCGGGTTCGTCACCCGTCACCGTCAGGAGTCCCCGGCGATCTCGGTGACCCGGGCCGTCAGTGCCTCGATCGCCGCGGGGATGCCCGACGCGTCCGACCCTGCGCCCTGCGCGGTGTCCGCTTTGCCACCTCCGCGCCCACCGATGCTGGGCCCGAAGGCAGCCACCAACTTCCCGGCCTCGATGCCGAGTTCCTGAGCCGCCTTGGTCGCCGAGACGACGAACGGAACCTTGCCGTCGGTGTCCCCGAACAGCGCGATCAGCGCCGGTTGCGTTCCGAAACGCCCGCGGACGTCAGCGACGAGGGTGCGCAGATCGGCGGCACTCACGCCGGCGGGCGCGGGTTCCGCGACGACCAGCACCGAGCCGATGCGTCGGGCCTTGTCGACGAAGGAACCGGCCGACGAGAGGACCGCCGCCGCGCGGGTCGCGTCGAGCTCCTTCTCGGCGACACGTAGTCGTTCGACGAGTGTCTCGATGCGGGCGGGCACCTCCTCGGTGGGCACCTTGAGGGACGAGGCGATGCCGGCGAGAAGCGCACGTTCCTTGGCCAGGTACTTGTAGGAGTCGAGGCCGACGAAGGCCTCGACCCGCCGCACACCGGATCCGACGGACGATTCACCGAGGATGGTGACCGGGCCGATCTGCGACGAGTGCTGCACGTGGGTACCGCCGCACAGCTCCATCGAGAACGGACCGCCGATCTCCACGACGCGTACCTCGTCGCCGTAGTTCTCCCCGAAGAGCGCCATCGCGCCCATGGCTTTGGCGTCGTCGAGGTCGGTGACGAACGTGTTCACCGCGAAGTCCGCACCGACGGCGTCGTTGGTGACGGCTTCGATGTCGCTGCGCTGCGACTCCGACAGTGCGCCCTGGTAGGTGAAGTCGAACCGCAGGTAGCCCGGCTTGTTGAGCGATCCGGCCTGGACGGCGTTGGGGCCGAGGATCTGCCGGAGCGCGCCGTGCACCATGTGCGTTCCTGAGTGACCCTGGGTTGCGCCGCGGCGCCACTGCTGATCGACGTGCGCGACGACGACGTCACCCTCGGTGAGCTGACCCTCGTCGACGGTCACCTTGTGCACCCAGACGGTCTTCGCGATCTTCTGCACGTCGCCGACGGTGACGGAAACGCCGGGCGCGGTGAGAGTTCCGATGTCCGCGAGCTGGCCACCCGACTCCGCGTACAGCGGACTGCGATCGAGGATGACCTCGACCTTCTCCCCCGCTGCTGCGGTCGGTACCCGGACTCCCCCGGAGATGATCGCGAGAATCGTTGCCTCGGAGTCGAGTTCGTCGAAGCCGGTGAACTCCGTGGGGCCGCGGTCGACGAATTCCTTGTACACCGACAGGTCGGTGTGTGCGTGCTTGCGCGCCTGGGCGTCGGCCTTCGCGCGGTTGCGCTGCTCCGCCATGAGCGTGCGGAACCCGGCCTCGTCCACCTCGAGGCCGGCTTCCGACGCCATCTCCAGCGTGAGGTCGATGGGGAATCCGTAGGTGTCGTGCAGGACGAAGGCCTCGTCGCCCCCGATCCTGGTGCCACCCGACGCTGTGACGGCCTGAGCGGCGTTCTCGAACAGTCGCGATCCCGAGCTCAGAGTCGACAGGAATGCCCGCTCCTCGCCCACCGCGACGGACTCGATGCGATCGAAGTCGGCGACGAGTTCGGGGTACGACTCGGCCATCGTGTCCCGGACGACGGTGACGAACCGCGCCATCGACGGGTCCTCCGCGCCCAGCAGCCGTGCGCTGCGGACGATTCGCCGCAGCAATCGGCGCAGCACGTAGCCGCGACCGTCGTTACCGGGAGTAACGCCGTCGGCGATGAGCATGACGGCGGTGCGGGCGTGGTCGGCGATCACGCGGAAACGGACGTCCGCCTCGTGGTTCTCTCCGTATCGACGCCCGGACAGCGCTTCCGCCTCGGTGATGACGGGCCGCACGAGGTCGGTTTCGTAGACGTTGTCGACGTCTTGCAGCAGGAAGGCGACGCGCTCGACACCCATACCGGTGTCGATGTTCTTGCGCGGCAGCGGTCCGAGGATCTCGAAGTCGTCCTTGCTCGTGCCCTGGCCGCGCTCGTTCTGCATGAAGACGAGGTTCCAGATCTCGATGTAGCGGTCCTCGTCCGCCTCGGGGCCACCCTCCTTGCCGAATTCGGGGCCGCGGTCGTAGTAGATCTCCGAGCAGGGGCCGCACGGGCCGGGGATTCCCATCGACCAGTAGTTGTCCGCCATGCCGCGCCGCTGGATCCGCTCCTCCGGCAGTCCGGCGACGTCCTTCCAGATCTGGATCGCCTCGTCGTCGTCGAGATAGGCGGTGGCCCAGATGCGTTCGGGGTCGAAGCCGTATCCGCCGTCCTCCACGGAGGAGGTGAGCAGCGTCCAGGCGAAGCCGATGACCTCGCGCTTGAAGTAGTCACCGAACGAGAAATTGCCGGCCATCTGGAAGAACGTGTTGTGACGCGTCGTCACGCCGACGTTCTCGATGTCGCCGGTCCGCACACACTTCTGGACGCTCGTCGCGCGGGAGAACGGCGGCGTGCGCTGGCCGAGGAAGTAGGGCACGAACTGGACCATGCCGGCATTGATGAACAGCAGATTCGGGTCGTCGAGAACCAGGGAAGCACTGGGCACGGGGGTGTGTCCCAGCTTCTCGAAATGGTCGAGGAAACGACGGCGGATCTCGTGTGTCTGCACGGATGCACCCTATCGCGCGGGAGACGTGCGATCGGGTACGCCTCGTCAGGAACCCGACGGTCGACCGCGCACGATCCGACGCAGTTTGCCCAGCCGCGTCTCGAGCTCGCGCTCGGCTCCGTGCGTCGTCGGACGGTAATAGTCGGTGCCCACCAACTCGTCCGGCGGATATTGCTGCGTCAGGACGCCACCGGGATCGTCGTGCGGGAACTTGTATCCGACGGCACTGCCCAGCGCAGCGGCACCCGCGTAGTGGCCGTCGCGCAGATGCGGCGGCACCGCACCGGCTTTCCCGGCGGCGATGTCGGCCATCGCTGCGGACAGCGCGGACGTGACCGCGCCGGACTTGGGTGCGGTGGCCAGATGAATTGTCGCCTGCGCGA
Organism: Rhodococcus sp. AC861; assembly: GCF_979256035.1. Classification (NCBI taxonomy): domain Bacteria; kingdom Bacillati; phylum Actinomycetota; class Actinomycetes; order Mycobacteriales; family Nocardiaceae; genus Rhodococcus; species Rhodococcus sp. AC861. The sequence continues at coordinate 527,106 of NZ_CEEDMW010000003.1, read as the reverse complement.
GGGCGAGACGCGCCTCGGGCATGCCGATCATCTGCACCGCCTGCGCCGCGGCGGTGGCGGCCAGGAGTGCCGTCGGGTCGGCCATACCGATGTCCTCGCTCGCGTGAACCACCAGGCGCCGCGCGATGAACCGCGGGTCCTCCCCCGCGGTGATCATCCGCGCCAGGTAGTGCATCGCCGCGTCGACGTCCGAGCCTCGGATGGATTTGATGAACGCGCTGATGACGTCGTAGTGCTGGTCACCGTCACGGTCGTAGCGCACCGCCGCGCGGTCGACGCTCTTCTCGACCGTGTCGAGATCCACGGTCCCGCCGGGTCCGACCGTGTCGGTGGCCGCTTCGAGTGCCGTGAGTCCGCGCCGTGCATCGCCACCGGCGAGTCGTATCAGGTGGCCGATCGCCTCGTCCGTGACGGTTACCGAGCCTGCGAGTCCCCGCTCGTCCGCCAGGGCACGGGTGAGTAGCTCACGGATGTCGTCGTCGGTCAGAGACCGGAGTTGGAGCACCAACGATCGAGACAGCAGCGGAGACACCACCGAGAACGACGGATTCTCCGTCGTGGCCGCGACGAGGAGCACGATGCGGTTCTCCACCGCGGCGAGCAGAGCGTCCTGCTGGGTCTTGGAGAAGCGGTGCACCTCGTCGATGAACAGCACGGTCTGCTCGTCGTTCAGCAACCGCCTACGCGCCAGGTCGATCACCGCGCGCACGTCCTTGACTCCCGCCGACAACGCCGACAGTGCTTCGAACTTGCGACCCGTGGCGCCCGAGATCAGCGACGCGAGCGTGGTCTTGCCGGTCCCCGGCGGTCCGTAGAGCATGACCGACGCGGCGCCGGAGCCCTCCACCAGGCGGCGCAGTGGAGCGCCGGGTGTCAGCAGGTGGCCTTGACCCACGACCTCGTCGAGAGTGCGCGGTCGCATCCGGACCGCGAGGGGTGTGGTCGGCCCACCGACTCGTCGAACCGGAGGCGCGAGAGACTCGACAGCATCTCCGTCGTACTCGGAATCGTCGCCGAACAGGGAATCGTCGCCGGTCATGGCGCCGATCAGGACGTGGCGTCGGACCAGCGGGCGGACAGCCCACCGACCACGGCGCCGGCGAAGTCCGCGATCTCCGTGTGCCCGACGAACCTCGCGTACTCGGACAGGATCGACCAGCGCGCGGTCAGGGCCACCGAGCGGGGCACGGACAGGTGGTGCCGACGCAGCGCCGCGTTGCGGGTGTCGTCGTCCGGGAGGAACCAGTGGGTGGTCAACCACGCCCACACCAATTGGGCATCGAGCAGGGTCGAGTGCAGAACGTCGTCGTCGGAGAGGTGCGGCCAGATGCCCACCACTTCGGCGCGCCACGCGTCGACCATGGCCTCGGCCCGCTCGGGCGTCAGATCCAGGCGGCAGAGGCATCCGGGGTACGACATCAGCGTGTAGGCGACGTCGAGGGTGGCGTCGCGGAATCCGCCCCACTCGTAGTCGAGGAAGCGGACACCCTCGTCGTTGACGATGATGTTGTCCGGGCAGAGGTCCGACGGACTGAACGCCCGGTGTCCCCCCGATCCGAAGAGCTTCGCGGCGCGGGTGACCGCCTCGGCGATCCGGGGCGGTACCTCGATGCCCAACTCGGTTGACAGCATCGTCGGAACGTCGGCGACGGCGTCCGCGACCTGATCGCTCAGGCCGTCGCGGGTATGCCCGACGCCCGCACGGCCGAGCAGTGCACCGAAGTCCTCCTCACGGCCGAACGTGGCGGCGTGCATCCGGCCCAGCGCCTGGGCGAGAGCCATCAGGGAGTTGGTGACCGACGCCGGGTCGGGATGGGCGATGAGACTGGTGAACGGCGCAGCATCTCCCAGATCGCTGAGGACGAGCAGTCGCTCCTTCAGGTCGTACGCGATGAGCGCCGGACCCGGGCGCGTGTCCGTCGCGAGCGCGGTCGCGAACTGGTAGGACACCGCCTCGCGGAGGAAGGCCGTGTCGTCGCCGGCGCCGAGGCCGGTGCGGGTGACCGACTCGGTCGCACTGTCGCGAACCTGCTTGATCACCAGCGTGCGCGGAAGTTGGAACGGGTTCTCGGCGACGCGTACGCGGATGACGACCGTACGACCGCTACCACCGAGGTCGACCGGATCGACCAGCGTCACGGAAGCACCCGTGCGTCTGGTGAGAAGTTCACGTGCTGCGGCGACCGCCTCGGTCACCGGATCTGCCAACATTGCCGTCATCGATGTGCCGACCCGGCCGCGTCCAGGAGGAGCAGCAGGGTCTTTCCTCGTTTCCGTACTCGTGCCGGCCCGAGGGCCGGATTTATCAGGTGCGAACAGCGAGAGCAGAACAGTGTTCCCCACGTCGCGTTCGACGAAACAGGCTCGTCATGCGGTTTTTCGACCCTATCGCACGACCCTGACAGCAGGGTGAGTCACCGTGCGGCGGAGATCGGCGCCACGTCGACGGAGACGGAGATCCTGCTGCTCGAGGACTCCGTGTAGATGATTCCGCGCAGCGGCGGCACGTCGTCGTAATCCCGCCCCCACGCCACGGTCACGTACCGCTCGTCGACCCATTGATCGTTCGTCGGGTCGAACGCCAGCCACTGCCCGCCCGGCATCCGCACGGAGGCCCACGCGTGCGTGGCGTCCACGCCGATCATGCGTTCCTTGCCGGGTGGTGGCTGTGTCGCGAGATACCCGGAGACGTAGCGCACCGCGAGCCCGTGCGAGCGCAGGCATGCGGCGGCAACCCTCGCGAAGTCCTGGCACACACCCGTCCGGGCCGCGAAGACGTCGGCGACCGTCGTGGTCACCGTCGTCGATCCGGACAGGTACGTGAAGTCGCGATGGATCCGACGGTTCAGATCGAAGACCGCCTCCGCCAGGGGACGACCCGGCGTCAACGACTGCGCCGCATAGTCACGAACCTCGTCGGTGATCTCGGCAGGGACCAGGTCGAGGACGAAGTCGACGTCGAGCGCGCCGTCGGCCGAGGTCGGTCGGGCGTCCTCCCACGGTCCGACGGCTCCGGCGCTGGTCAACCGGGCCGGATCGGGGGGCCGGACGGAGACCAGCGCACGTCCCGTCACGCACAGATGATCGTGATCGGTGGTGACGTGGAAGTAGAGGTCCTCGTTCCCGTACAGGTCGACACCGGTCGACCTGTCGGTCGGTGTCGGCGTCACCGTCACCGACGCGTCGAGGCAGAGCTGCTCGGCCGTCGTTCGCGGAAAGATGTGGCCCCGGCCGTACGACGACGACACCACCGACGAGTAGGCGTACTCCGTGCGGTGAGTGATCGCGTACCAGCGCACATCGGGCGCGGCGGTCACGAGAGCACCCGCCCGCCGCCGCTACCCCACAGCGGCTGAGTTCCACCGGGGAGAGTCAGGTGGGCGGCGGTGATGGTTTCCGAGAGATCCAGCAGGTCGGCATGGACCGCGCGGACGACCTCGTCGAACTCCGACCGCGTACCGGTGGCGTCGACGTCCTCGAGGTCCGCCGGATCCACTCGTCGAAGGGTGGAGACGATACGTTCGAGCGCCCGGTCGGTCTTCGACGTGCCTGTCGCGCCCGGCAGTGCCGCGAGATTCGTCGCAGCTCGCTGCACCTGGTACATCACCGACCGCGGGTTGCCGCTGTCGAACAACACGAGTTCGGCGACGGCCCCCACCTCCGGCGCACCTCGGTACCGGCGTCGATACGTGACCGACGAGTCGGCCGCGCCCAGAACGGCCGAGAGGACGACCTGCTCGACGCCGGGTGGACGAGCCGTTCCGACGGTCTCCGCCAGCAGTGCGGTGATCTGCAGCGCGCGTTCGACGCGCTTGCCGGTGTCCATCAGGAACCAGCCCGGATCGTGGACCATCGACTCGGCCGAGAGACCGGACACCGCCGACATCGACCCGACGACGCGGCTCTGGGTCGCCCACAGGCCGGCCTCGTCGGAGGCGGACGACTGCGCGCACTCGGCCAGTGCGGTGTCGAGCCTGTTGAAGACAGCCCACGTGTCCTCACCCAGCTGGTCACGCACGGCGCGCGCGCAGGTCTGCAATGCGGCGACGGAATGGGCGAGCGTGCCCCGTCGCCGCGCGTCCACCGTCAGCGACCGGAACTCTGCCAGCGTCCGAGCGCGTGTCGGTGCGTCGTGGAAACCCGGTCCGGTTGCCGTGACATCGGTCAGTGCCCCGAGCACGATCGCCGAGGCCACGGATCCGTCGTCTCCTGCCACCCCGCCGTCGTTCTCCCGGAAACACCGACTGGCCGCGACCAGTAACCGCCCGGTGGCTTCCGCACGCTCGCCGTATCGGCCCATCCAGTAGAGATCGTCCAGGACGCGAGGTGTGCTGACCGAATCGATGACCCGCAGCCGCCGCGTACCGATCACCCGATCCGGAATCCCGTCGACCGGGCGCGCCGGAACGGATTCCGCCGGGGCTCGCCGCTCCGAGAGCACCCAGACGTCCTTCGCCGCCGTGGTGGCCATCGGTTCGGAGAGGGGCTCGGTCACCAGTACCTGCGCGAGACCACCCGTCATCGGGGTGTATCCCACGCGTTGAGCGACGTCGAACAGTCGGATACCCACCGCAGCCGGCAGAACAGCGGCGTCGTGTCGCCGATGTCCGACCGGGCCCACCGGTGACGTGGCGAGGTCGGGGATCTCCCGCGCGGCCCAGCCTCCCGGATCGGCCTGCACACGTCGGAGCAGGTCCTCGCGCGCCGTCGTGGTCAGCATGGGCCCGACGAACGACTCGTCCGACCCGACGGCGGTCACGACCAGCGAGTTGATGCGAGAGATGATGTGGGACAAGCCGAGTCGATCCCCCGCCCAGTACGACGGAACGGAGTCCAGCAGCGCGTCCTCCCCCAGCAGTTCGCGACCCAGTGCCGAAAGCCGTCCCAGCAACGCGACGTTCTCCAGCACTCCGCTGCCGATGGTGTTGACGACGGTCACCGCCCCTCGGCGTGCCACCTCCAGGAGACCGACCACGCCGAGTCGGGAGTCGGGACGCAGATCCAAGGGATCGGCGTAGTCGTCGTCGACGCGTCGCACCACGACGTCGACGCGGCGGAGAGTCCCGAGCGAGCGCATCCACAGCGCACCGTCGCGCACCACCAGATCGGCCGACTCGACCAGCGGGAAGCCGAGCACCGTCGCGAGGTGCGCCTGGTCGAACGCCGTCTCGGACCACACGCCGGGACTCAGCACCACCACCAGGGGGTTCTCGGCAGCTGCGGGCGCGACCTCGACAAGGGCGACCCGCATGGCGCCGACGAACGTACTCGCCGGAAGGGGCGCGATCTTCCCGAACGTGGTGGGAACCGCGCGAGCGACGATGGAGCGATCGGCCAGCGCGTATCCCGCGCCCGACGGTGCCTGGGTCCGGTCCGAGAGAACCCGGAACTCACCGTCCGCGCAGCGCGCAACGTCCGCGGCGTGGAAGAACAGTTGATGCGGGCCAGGGATGGTGATGCCGTGCGCGGCACGCAGATACCCACGGTGACGGAACACGATCTCCGGGTCCAGCAGACCGCGCGAGAGCACCGTGCGTGCACCGTAGAGGTCGGTCAGGACCGCGTCGAGGATGCGGGAACGCTGCACCATGCCGGCCTCGAGTCGAGTCCAGTCCGCCGCCGCCACGACCGTCGGGACGACGTCGAGTTCCCACCGAGATCCGGTGCGCCCGAGTTCCCCGGTGTCGTTGTAGGTGATGCCGGAGTCGTCGACCAGCCGTCCCACCCGCAGTTGGGCCTCGGCGACGGCGGCAGCGTCGAACCGGCCGCTCTCGGCCAGTGCCGACCAGCGTCGACCGAACTCGCCCCCGGCCCGGAGTTCGTCGAAGACACCGGGACGCAGATCGGCGAGATACGCCGCGAGGAGAGGATTCTCGGGCGGCCGGGGGTCCACGCGCACCGGGGACGACTCCCTCTGCTGCACCTCACGCCCCTTCTCGCCGGCACCCGCGCCGGGTCGGCGAGCTACTCGGCAGAACTTACCCTCCGGCGCGCCCTGCGGCGGACCGCCGGTGCAGTGACAGGACGAACGTGGCAGCGACGACGATCCCGACCAGGTTGATGCCCAGCTGACCCGCGGACAGCGCAGCGATCCGCCACGACCCCACGGTGGCGGCGACGACGGCGAAACCCGCAGCGGGGACCGTCGTCACGGAGATGAACACTCCCACCAGCGCCGCGGATTTCGCCGACACGAGAGCCAGCATTCCGGCGGCACCGGCGAGCAACGCGATGATGAACGAGAACGGACCCACCTGGTAGATGAAGTCGACCTGCTGCAGATCGTCGATCGAGTCGGGCGCGATCCAGCCCAGCGACTCCGCGACGACGGCGCCGATCGTCGTGATCACCATGGCCGTCGGGAAACCGACGAGCAGGGCCAGCAACGACCGCCGTACCAGCGACCGCTGACGCCGCACCAGACCGACCGACAGCGCGGCCAGGGGCCCGAACTCCGGCCCGACCACCATGGCGCCGACGATCGTGACCGGTGAGTCCGTCACGACGCCGATGGCCGCCAGCAGCAACGCGATGCTGAGGAACGCGACGAACGTGACCGTGAAGGAGGACTCCTCACGGGTGCGTCCGATGAGCTCGTCCCACACGATGGCGTCGTCCGGGTCGCCCGGTGCGTCCTTCTCGGCGCTCCGAGCGGCGTCCGACAGCACGGTCTCGACCGGTTGCATCGTCACCGCGCCGTCGTGGGTCAACTCGAGCGAGCGCAGACCGGACAGGACGTCGTTCGCACACTCGCGCACGACGACCGCGTCGACGACATCGCCTTCGGGCCGCACCGCGGCGCCGCGCATCACCACGATGTGCGCGACGCCCGGGGTGTCCTCGAGGACGCGCAGAACCTCGTCCGTCCGGTCGGCGGGAGTGACCACCCGAAGGTTCTGCATGCACTCTCCCTCGCACCGCGTCGGCCCGGCCCTGACGAGCCGGGCTCGAGCCTAGGTCGCGGGAGTATCCGACGCGGGCTTCTCGCCCGATCCACCGCGCGGCACCGGCTTCGCGTCGATGCCGGACTCCTTGCGCTGCGCCGGGGTGATGGGTGCCGGCGCGTCCGTGAGCGGGTCGACGCCGCCACCGGACTTGGGGAACGCGATGACCTCACGGATGGAGTCGACCCCGGCGAGCAGTGCCGTGATGCGGTCCCACCCGAACGCGATTCCGCCGTGCGGCGGCGCGCCGAAGGCGAAGGCGTCGAGGAGGAAGCCGAACTTCTCCTGCGCCTGCTCGGCGTCGATACCCATGATCGCGAAGACGCGCTCCTGGATGTCCTTACGGTGGATACGGATCGAGCCGCCGCCGATCTCGTTGCCGTTGCAGACGATGTCGTACGCGTAGGCCAGGGCGTTGCCGGGATCGGTGTCGAAGGTGTCCATCGACTCCGGCTTGGGCGAGGTGAACGCATGGTGCACCGCGGTCCACGATCCCGAGCCGACCGCGACGTCGCCGCTGGCGGTGGCGTCGGACGTCGGCTCGAACAGGGGCGCGTCGACGATCCAGACGAAGGCCCACTCGTTCTCGTCGATGAGGCCCTGCTTGCGCGCGATCTCGCCGCGGGCGGCGCCGAGCAGTGCGCGCTGCGCCTTGGCAGGACCGGCGGCGAAGAAGACGCAGTCGCCGGGCTTCGCGCCGACGTGAGCTGCCAGGCCGTCGCGCTCGGATTCCGACAGGTTCTTCGCGACGGGTCCGCCGAGCGTCCCGTCCTCCTGGATCAGGACGTACGCGAGGCCCTTGGCGCCGCGCTGCTTGGCCCAGTCCTGCCACGCGTCGAGCTGACGACGCGGCTGCGACGCACCACCGGGCATGACCACGGCACCGACGTACGGCGCCTGGAAGACGCGGAACGGCGTCTCGGCGAAGTACTCGGCGCACTCGACCAGCTCGACGCCGAACCGCAGATCGGGCTTGTCGGATCCGTATCGCCGCATCGCGTCGGCGTAGGTCATGCGCGGAATCGGGGTGGTGATCTCGTAGCCGATGAGGTTCCACAGCGACGTCAGGATCTCCTCGGCGAGAACGATGACGTCGTCCTGCGTCACGAAGCTCATCTCGACGTCGAGCTGGGTGAACTCGGGCTGACGGTCCGCGCGGAAATCCTCGTCGCGGTAGCAGCGAGCGATCTGGTAGTACCGCTCGATGCCGCCGACCATGAGCAACTGCTTGAACAGCTGCGGGCTCTGCGGGAGTGCGTAGAAGCTTCCCGGCTGGAGTCGCGCGGGCACCAGGAAGTCGCGGGCACCCTCGGGGGTCGATCGAGTCAACGTGGGCGTCTCCACCTCGACGAACTCGTGGTGGGCCAGGACGGACCGTGCCGCCGCGTTGACCTTGGAGCGAAGTCGGATCGCGTGACCGGGTCCGGCGCGACGCAGGTCCAGGTAGCGGTACTTGAGCCGCGCTTCCTCGCCCGGAGTCTCGTCCAGCTGGAACGGCAGCGGCGCGCTCTCGCCCAGCACCTCGAGCTCGGTGACGTTCACCTCGACGGCGCCCGTCTGGATCTCGTGGTTCTGATTGCCCTCGGGGCGGAGCTCGACGATGCCGGTGATCTTGACGCAGAACTCCGACCGCAGGCGGTGCGACTGCTCGGCCGCCGGACCGTCGCGGAACACGGCCTGGACCACTCCGGAGGCGTCACGCAGGTCGATGAAGATGACTCCGCCGTGATCGCGCCGACGAGCGACCCAACCGGTCAGGGTGACGTGTCGGTCCGCGTGCTCGGCTCGAAGCGAACCGGCGAGGTGCGTGCGCAGCACAGGAGTCCTTCCAGAAGTAGACGAATACAGCTGGTGATCCTACGGACCATCCAGGCTCGTCCCGACGCCGGTAAGAAACAGCGATGTGTGGGTAGTGCTGCCGTGCGAAGCTGTGTGCCGCACACGCCTGACGAAAGTGGTGACCCATGACGTTCGACCCCAACGCTCGGATCGACTCCTCGCGAGTCTCGAGAAGCTCCGGGGGCCGCGGAAAGGGAATCGCCGTCGGCGGTGGTCTCGGTGGCATCGTGCTCGTCGTCATCACGTTGTTGCTCGGTGGCGACCCCTCGTCGGTGATCGGCCAACTGGGCGGCGGCGAATCCGCCTCGCAGGAGCAGGGCGTCGGAACCATCGAGAACTGCGACACCGGAACCGACGCCAACGCGAACGTCGACTGCCGCGTCACCGCGACGGTGAACAGCCTCGATCAGGTGTGGGACGCGGAGCTCGCCACCCAGACCGGAGTCGCCTACCAGCAGCCGGAGGTCCGCGTGTTCACCGGCTCGGTGGACACCGGCTGCGGCAACGCGACGTCCGACGTCGGCCCGTTCTACTGCCCGGCCGACTCCACCGCGTACTTCGACACCGGGTTCTTCCAGGTGCTCGTCGACCAGTTCGGCTCCAGCGGTGGACCGCTCGCGCAGGAGTACGTGGTGGCGCACGAATTCGGCCACCACATCCAGAACCAACTCGGCGACATCGGACGGGCACAGGCAGATCCGAACGGTCCCGAGTCCGGCGCCGTCCGCACCGAACTGCAGGCCGACTGCTACGCCGGCATCTGGGCCAACTACGCGGACGACCTGCCCGCTCCCGGCTCCAGCGAACCGCTCCTCGAACCGCTGACGGAGCAGGACGTGTCCGACGCGCTGTCGGCGGCGTCGTCCGTCGGTGACGACAGGATCCAGCAGGCCTCGACCGGGCGGGTGAACCCCGAGGGCTGGACCCACGGGTCGTCCGAGCAGCGTCAGGCATGGTTCAGCGCGGGCTACCGCACCGGCCAGGTCGCAGCCTGCAACACCTACGACGCCTCCGATCTGAACAACCCCTCGTCCGTGCGCTGATGTCCTCGCGATTCACGCTCCCCGTCTGCGTGACGTGTGGAGTGCAATTCGACGTCGTCGACCCCGACGAGTGCCCGGTGTGCACCGACGAACGGCAGTACGTCGGCGCCGACGGTCAGCAGTGGACGACGGTTCATCGACTTCTCGACACGCACCGCACTGTGGTTCGTGAGGAATCACCCGGCCTGTGGGGCGTGGGAACCGAACCGTCGTTCGCCATCGGTCAGCGCGCCCTGATCGTTCCCGGGGACGGAGGAAACGTGTTGTGGGACTGCGTCTCCACGATCGACGATGCAGCGATCGACCGCATCCGTGAGCTCGGCGGGGTATCGGCGATAGCGGTGTCGCACCCGCACTACTACAGCGCCATGATCGAGTGGAGCGAGGCGTTCGGTGGAGTACCCGTCTACATCCACGAGTCGGACAAGCGCTGGCTGCCGCGCGACGGCAACGTCAGGACGTGGAGCGGGGACACCCTCGAGATTCTCCCCGGCAGAACGCTGATCAACACCCGCGTGCATTTCGCCGGAGGATCGGTCCTGCGGTGGGCAGGCACGGACGGTCGTGGCGCGCTCTGCACGGGAGACATCATCGCTGTTGCCGCGGACCGACGGTGGGTGTCGTTCATGTACAGCTACCCGAACATGATCCCGGAACATCCCGACACGGTCCGGCGCACGGTGGCGCTGCTGAAGGACGTTCCGTTCGAGCGCATCTACGGCGCGTGGTGGGGGAAGGTCGTCGAGCAGGATGCGCACGGCGCCGTGGTCCGATCCGCTCGTCGGTATCTCGAACACATCGGGGTCGCGCCGGGCTTCTGACCGAAGCGGAGTCAGAACAGGGTCATGGCAGGCTCCGGCGTGCTCTCGACGGGCGCGGTCGACCGCACGGCGTGAACCGCCATCGGGTCGAGACCGAGCAGAGAGTGCTTCTCCCGCAAGGGTTCCACCTTGCCGCGGAGCCACGCTTTGTACTCGGGGCTGACGTACGCGCCCCGTCCGTACAGCACGCGGTAGCGACGCACGAGGGCCGGATGGTTCTCGGCGAGCCAGCCCATGAACCACTCCTTCGTGCTCGAGCGCAGATGCATCGGCAGCGCTGTCACGCCCGTCGCTCCCGCTGCCTGCAGGGCCCCCATCAACGCGTCGAGGTGCTTCGGACTGTCGGTCAGGAACGGGATGACGGGGGCGATCAGAACATGACACGGTAGGCCGGCGTCGGTGACGGCGCGGATGAGGTCGAGCCGAGCGCGCGGCGACGGAGCCCCCGGTTCCAGCGACTTCTGCAGTTCCTCGTCGTGGAACGCCAGGCTGATGCTGACCTGGACGTTCACCTTCGTCGCGGCCAGGGTGAGCAACGGGAGATCACGCCGCAACAACGTTCCCTTGGTGAGTATCGAGAACGAGGTACCGGACTCGGTGAGCGCTCGGATGATGCCGGGCATCAGCTCGTACCGTCCCTCCGCCCGTTGATAGGGATCGGTGTTGGTACCCAATGCCACCGGTTCCCGCTTCCACGACGCGCGTGCCAGTTCCTTGCGCAGGACGGAGACGATGTTCGTCTTCACCACGATCTGGGAGTCGAAATCCCGCCCCGCGTCCAGATCGAGGTACTCGTGCGTCGGACGCGCGAAGCAGTAGCGGCACGCGTGCGAGCAGCCGCGCGCCGGGTTGATGGTCCACCTGGCCGGCAGCGCCGACTCGTCCGGAACGCGGTTCAGTGCGCTCTTGCACAGCACCTCGTGGAACGTCACCCCGTCGAACTCGGGTGTCCGGACCGTGCGGATCAGCCCCGCCTTCACCAGGCCGGTGCGTTCGAGACCCGGGAGCGCCCCGTCGGGCGCGTCGAGTGTCTGGCCGTCCCACCTCACGAACCCTCCCATCCCCGAGCCCACCGGAGCCGCGGTCGTCATCGAACACGTGGTCGAATTCGGCTCCCGCCCACAGTCGAACATCCGTTCTAGTAGAGTGTCAACTCATGGTGCAACTACCGACTCCCCCGTCCGTCGCGGACGGCGCCGTCAGTGCGGACGTCGTGGAATGGGTGGCGCAGCATCTCGGTGATCTGACGCGGGAAGGGCCGGCCGGCGTCCGCGCGGGCGGTATGAGGGGCGGTCAGACGGCGGCCGATGCTGCGTTGGCCGGCCTCGACATCGCCGGCTATGCGCGCTCGCGCAGCACCGTCCTTCCGGAGTCGCGGCGCGGCGCCAGCCGGATGTCCCCGTACATCCGTCACGGCCTGCTGTCGCTCCGCGAGGTGTGGGATCGCGTCGAGGACGCTGCCGGGCGCGACCGCTCCCGCTACCGCGACGAGTTGATGTGGCAGGAGTACGCGCGACACCTGTACGCCCGCGTCGGCACCGACCTCGGGCAGTCGCTCACCCGCGAACAACCCTTCGCCTCGGGCGGCGACGTTCGAGCCGACGATCCCTGGCCCACCGAGATGAACTGCATGTCGTCGGTGACGACCGAACTGCACGACGACGGCTGGCTGGTCAATCAGACACGCATGTGGCTGGCGTCGCAGTGGGCCGTCCGGGCGGGAGCAACCTGGCGTGACGGTGAGGACGAGATGTTCGCGCACCTGCTCGACGGTTCTCGCGCCGCCAACCGCCTCGGCTGGCAGTGGACAGTCGGAACCGGGAGCGGCAAGGTGTACGGCTTCAGTCGGTGGCAGGTCGAGAAGCGCGCCCCCGCCCTCTGTCGCGGGTGCGCACTCGCCTCGGCGTGCCCGATCCAGGACTGGCCGAGCGCGGAACTCGGCCCCTCGGTCGACGGTCCCGATCTGACCACGGCGGATATCCCCGCCGGTCCCGCGGAGGCGAGCGGTAGTGCCGCCGAGCAGGTCTGGTTGACCGCCGAATCGCTCGGCACCTCCGATCCGGCACTGTCGGCCGACGAGTCGAGGCCGGCAGTCTTCGTCTTCGACGAACCCCTTCTGCGACGGCTCTCGTTGTCGGGTAAGAGACTGGTGTTCCTGGCCGAGACGTTGGGTGAACTGGGCGCCATCCGCGACCTCGAGGTTCGCCGCGGGGTCGTCTCGGAGGAGCTTGCAGGCAGGAGCCTGGCTGCCACCTACGCGCCGGTGCCCGGCTGGGCGCGCATCGCCCGCACACTCGAGCCCGTCGAAGTCCATCCCTGGCCGTGGTTGGTCCGACCCGGCCGGTCGTCCGTGCGGTCGTTCAGCGCGTGGCGCCGTGGGCATTCCGATCCGCTACCGTCGACCGCGTGACCGAACCTCTTCCCACGCACGAGTCGTCCGATCCCACTCTGCCGACGCTCGAACCTCTGTTCCGCATCGTGGTTCGGACGTCCGACACGGTCCATCTCGGCGACACGCAGTCGGTGGCGACTGTGGTCGGCGGCGTGCTCAGCGGGCCCGGTCTCGAGGCCGTCGTCCGCCCGAGCGGCGCGGAACACGTCCGGGTCCGCGCGGACGGCTCCGCGGCCTACGAGATCGACCTTCTCGCGGATGTCGACACCGACGACGAGAGTGCTGTCGTCCGTCTGACGCTGACCGGCATCCGCTTCGGGTCCGCGGAGGTCACGGAGGCACTCGACCGGGGTGAGGACGTCGACACCGCGCTGTACTACTTCCGCGGAACGCTGGCCGTCTCGACGTCGATCCGCTCGCTCGCCTACCTGAACAGGGCCGTCGTCGTGACCTCGGGTTCCCGACGCGGTACGGACACGATCGTCGACGCGTTCCTCGTCACCTAGGCCGCGCGATGACGACGACCGGCGCCGGGCGCCCCCGGCTCACCACCCGCAAACGGCCCGGTGCCACGGCGCGGGAGGAGATCCTCGACGCCGCCGCGGAGCTGTTCACCACTCGGGGGTTCACCAGCACCTCGACCAGGATGATCGCGGACGCGGTGGGCGTCCGCCAGGCGTCGCTGTACCACCACTTCGCCACCAAGGACGACATGCTGGCCGCCCTGCTGGTCGGCACGGTGGATGCACCTCTCGCCTGCGCGGTGGCGCTTCGCGACGTCACGGTCGACGCCCCCACCGCCCTGTATGCGTTGGTGTGGTTCGACGCCGGCCAACTGATGACGTCGCGATGGAATCTCGGCGCGTTGTACCTGATCCCGGAACTGCGGACGGAGCGCTTCGAACACTTCCGGGCTCGGCGTATCGATCTGATGGCGCTGTATGCGGAATTCTCGCGCGCCGCCCTCGAGTCGATCGGCACCGTCGAGGCGGCCGACGACACCGTTCGACTGCCGTTCCGCATCGTCGAAACGGTGATCAACGCTCGGTCGGATCTCGAATCCCAGTCCGCCGAGGTGGTGGCGACACCCGACGCCATTGCCGACGCGGCAGTTCGAGTGCTGGGGTGGCGGGACCCCACGACCACGCTCAACTCACGTGCCCGCGACGTGCTCTCGAACATGTCCGCGTAGCGCGGTCAGGCTGTCAGCGCCGCGACCTCGGCATCGGTGAGGACGGTGGCGGGAGCCCGACCGGACTCCCGCACCACACCGATCGCACGGAACAGCGGCCGCTCCAGCAGCCCGGCTTCCCGTGCCTCCGCGCGCAATTGGGTCACCAGCACCGATGACACGGCGAGCGCGGAGGCCAGCGCCGAGCGGGACAACGCGTCGGCAAGTGCCCGGAGCGCGATCGGCTGGAGTTCACGTCCACCGTCGTCGGTGTACATCGCGACGCCGACGGTGACGTCGCCGGACGAGTCGCCGACGCGCAGCAGCACCTGGCTCACCCGGGCGACCCGCACGATGATCTCGACCCTGGTGGCGTCGGACATGTTGACCCGTCGTACGCGCAGCGCTCCCCGCCTGCTCACCACGCCGTGGTCGATCCAGACACGGCGCCGTCCGCCCGACACCACCGCGAACGCGGCCGTGGCGACCAGTGCGATGCCCAGCACCACTCCGACGACGGGATTGATGAGGAACGCCGCCACGGCACCGAGCACGGCGCCGACCAGCGCGAAGACGGCGCCCGCCACGCGCAGTCTGGGCACGATGAGCTCGGTGGGCACCAGATCCAGTGCCACCACGCCGCGATCGACCATGACTACCTCACTCCGACAACGTTGCCCGTACGCGGGCGACGACCTCCGACAGCGGGACCGACGTCTGCGAACCCGTGGACAGGTCCTTGACGCCGATCTCCTCCGATTCGAGGTCACGATCTCCGAGGACGAGGGCGATCCGTGCACCCGAACGGTCGGCGCCCTTCATGGCGCCCTTCATCCCGCGGTCGCCGTAGGACAGGTCGACCCTGATGCCCTCGGCGCGCAGCTGATGCGCGATGACGGACAACCGCAGCTTCGCGTCGGCACCCATGGGAACCCCGTAGACATCGCACCGCGCTGTGGACGCAGGTGACACCCCTTCCGCAGCCAGGGCGAGGACCGTGCGATCGACTCCCAGACCGAAGCCGATACCCGACAACGGTTGTCCGCCGAGTTGCGCCATCAGGCCGTCGTAACGGCCGCCGCCACCGATACCGGACTGAGCGCCCAGGCCGTCGTGCACGAACTCGAAGGTGGTCTTCGTGTAGTAGTCGAGGCCACGCACCATGCGGGGATTGACGACGTACGGCACGCCCATCGCGTCGAGGTGCGCGCGGACGGTGGCGAAGTGCTCGTTCGCCGACTCCGAGAGGTGGTTCATCATCAGGGGCGCGTCGGCGGTCATCTCCCGCACGTGCGGGCGTTTGTCGTCGAGCACTCGCAACGGGTTGATCTCGGCCCGGCGCCGGGTCTCCTCGTCGAGAGGGAGGTCGAACAGGAACTGCTGCAACAGCTCTCGGTACTGCGGACGGCAGGTGTCGTCGCCGAGAGAAGTGATCTCGAGCCGGAAACCGGTGAGACCGAGGCTGCGGAATCCGGCGTCGGCGATCGCGATGACCTCCGCGTCGAGCGCGGGGTCGTCGACACCGATCGCCTCGACGCCGACCTGCTGGAGCTGACGGTACCGGCCGGCCTGGGGTCGCTCGTAGCGGAAGAAGGGCCCGGAGTAGCTCACCTTGACCGGCAGAGCGCCGCGATCGAGGCTGTGCTCGATGACTGCTCGCATCACGCCGGCGGTGCCTTCCGGGCGAAGCGTCACACTGCGGTCACCCTTGTCCGCGAAGGTGTACATCTCCTTGCTGACCACGTCGGTCGATTCACCGACGCCGCGCGCGAACAGCGCGGTGTCCTCGAAGATCGGCAACTCGATGTGGCCGTACCCGGCCGCCCGGGCAGCAGCGGTCAGGCCGTCCCGCACGGCGAGGAAGGTCGCCGAGTCGGGCGGCAGGTAGTCCGGGACACCCTTGGGAGCTGCGAAGGGGTGGATCTTCGTGCCGTCGGCGCTCATCGGGCACCGCCGAGGCCGGTCAGGAACGGATTGCCGGCCCGCTCGGCGCCGATGCTCGTGGTCTCGCCGTGACCGGGCAGGACGGTGGTCTCGTCGTCGAGGCACAGCAAGGACGTCTCGATGGACGCGAGGAGCTGTTCGTGGTTTCCGCCGGGGAGATCGGACCGACCGATGGACCCGGCGAACAGGGTGTCCCCGGAGAAAATCGCCCGGTGCTCTCCGGTATGCACGCCGAACACCACCGATCCACGGGTGTGACCGGGAGTGTGGGACACCGTGATGTCGATCCCGGCCACGGACAGCTGATCGTCGTGGGCCAGTTCGATGACCGACGCAGGTTCCTCGAAGGTCGAATTCGCGATCAAGGGAGCGAGCACCGGGCCGATTCCCGAGGCCGGGTCCGTGAGCATGTGACGGTCGTCCGGATGGACGTACAACGGAATGTCGAACTTCGCGCACACCGGCGTGGCGTCCCACATGTGGTCGAGGTGGCCGTGGGTCAGCAGCACCGCGACAGGTACTAGTCCGGCCTCGTCCAGGAACGAGTAGAGCGGCGCGGCCGCTTCCTGGCCAGGGTCGACGACGAAGCATTCGGCCGAGTCGTCCAAGGACACGACATAGCAGTTCGTCTGGAACATGCCGGCGGGGAATCCGGTGACACGCACAGTGAAGGACTCCTCAGGAGTGATCGGGAGAAAACACCAGACTAGGTGGTCACCGTCACGGGACGACAATCCGGGCGAGAAGCCGGTGACCGGGTCAGGACGCTCTCAGGAAAGCCTGGCACACTTTTGCTGCTCACCCGCTCCAGCGAGAAGAGGAACGCCAACCGTGCCGACGAACGAACAACGACGTGAAGCTGCCAAGCGGAAGCTCGAACGCCAGCTCGAATCCCGAGCAGCGCGCGCTCGCCGACGCAAGCAGACCACCATCGCCGCCGCGG
The DNA here is from genome assembly GCF_979256035.1 of Rhodococcus sp. AC861. Taxonomy (NCBI): domain Bacteria; kingdom Bacillati; phylum Actinomycetota; class Actinomycetes; order Mycobacteriales; family Nocardiaceae; genus Rhodococcus; species Rhodococcus sp. AC861. The sequence goes on along the minus strand of NZ_CEEDMW010000003.1, from coordinate 510,009 downwards.
TCATCGGACTCGTGGTCGTGATCGGTGGCGTCGCGATCGCCGTAGGTGTGACCCGCGGAGGGGACGACGCGGTCGAAGCTGCCGATGCGCCTACCAGCGAGTCGTCGACTCCCGAAGGCATGCTGCCCGCCGGGAGGTCGGAGCCTCTGCCCGAGACCGTGACCTGCGCCTACCCTGCCGGCGGCCAGGCTGCGAAGCCCGCGAACGCCCCGCAGACCGAGAACGTGCCGACGACGAACGAGAACGTCAGCGTCAGCATGGACACCAGCCAGGGCCCGATCGGGTTGTCCCTGAACGCCGCCGAGGCGCCCTGCACCGTCAACAGCTTCGCATCGCTGGCGGGTCAGACGTACTACGACAACACGCCGTGCCATCGACTCACCACCGCGGACAGTCTGAAGGTCCTGCAATGCGGTGACCCCACGGGCGCCGGAACCGGTGGTCCCGGGTACCAGTACGCCAACGAGTTCCCCACCGATCAGTACGCCGACGACCCGTCCGCGCTCCAGTCCCCCGTTCTGTACCCGCGGGGAACGATCGCCATGGCCAATGCCGGTGCCGACACCAACGGCAGCCAGTTCTTCCTGGTCTACGGCGACTCCCAGTTGCCGCCGAACTACACCGTCTTCGGCACCATCGACGAAGCCGGGCTGGCGACGCTGGACAAGATCGCCGCTGCCGGAGTCGAGGGTGGCGCCCAGGACGGCGCTCCCGCGCTTCCCACGACCCTGAACACGGTCCAGCTCGACCTGGTCTGACCGCTCACCCTGAACTCCCCCCCGCCGCGAGTACGCCGACAGTGTCGTGATTCCGTACGGGATCACGACACTGTGGACGTACTCGCGGGGAGGGTGTCGAGTTCTAGGCAGCCGAGGTCAGGCGATACACGTCGTAGACACCCTCGACGTTGCGGACCACGTTGAGCACGTGCCCCAGGTGCTTGGGATCGCCCATCTCGAAGGTGAACTTGGAGATGGCCACTCGATCACCTGACGTGGTGACCGACGCCGACAGGATGTTGACCTTCTCGTCGGCCAGCGCCTTCGTGACGTCCGACAGCAGGCGGTGACGGTCCAGCGCCTCGATCTGGATCGCGACGAGGAAGACCGACGACGGTGACGGCGCCCATTCGACCTCGATGAGTCGTTCCGACTGCTGCTGCAGCGATCCTGCGTTGGTGCAGTCGGTGCGGTGCACGCTCACGGAGCCGCCACGCGTCACGAAGCCCATGATGTCGTCGCCGGGCACCGGGGTGCAGCACTTTGCCAACTTGGCGACGACCCCCTCCGCGCCCGAGACCATGACACCGGCGTCACCGACACGCCGGGGACGCGTCGGAATCGTCGACGGTGTGGAGCGTTCTGCCAGCTCTTCTTCGACGTCGCCGACGCCTCCGAGATGCGCGACGAGCCGTTGCACCACGTGCTGCGCCGAGACGTGGTTCTCACCGACCGCCGTGTACAGGGCGGACACGTCGACGTACCGGAGTTCGTGAGCGATAGCCGACATGGACTCGCCGTTCATCAGGCGCTGCAACGGCAGTCCCCCGCGCCGCACCTCCTTGGCGATGGCGTCCTTGCCGGCCTCCAGGGCTTCCTCGCGGCGCTCCTTCGCGAACCACTGACGGATCTTCGTCTTGGCGCGCGGCGACGCGACGAACGTGGCCCAGTCGCGACTCGGTCCGGCTGTCATGGCCTTCGAGGTGAAAACCTCGACGACCTCGCCGTTCTCGAGTTGGCGCTCGAGTGCGACCAGACGTCCGTTGACCCGAGCGCCGATGCAGCGGTTTCCCACCTCGGTATGGACGGCGTACGCGAAGTCCACCGGACACGAACCGGCGGGCAGTGTCACGACATCACCCTTCGGGGTGAAGACGAAGATCTCCTTGACCGCGAGGTCGTAGCGCAGCGACTCGAGGAACTCCCCCGGGTCGGCGGCTTCACGCTGCCAGTCGAGCAGCTGGCGCATCCACGCCATGTCGTCGAGCTCGGTGGCGTCACCGGAGTGGCGACCCTTGGTCTCTTTGTAGCGCCAGTGCGCCGCGATGCCGAACTCGGCGGTGCGGTGCATGTCGCGCGTACGGATCTGCACCTCGAGCGGCTTGCCCTCGGGGCCGACGACCGTGGTGTGCAGCGACTGGTAGACCCCGTAGCGCGGCTGCGCGATGTAGTCCTTGAACCGACCGGCCATCGGCTGCCACAGCGAATGCACGACGCCGACGGCGGCGTAACAGTCCCGGATCTCGTCGCACAGGATGCGCACCCCGACCAGGTCGTGGATGTCGTCGAAGTCGCGACCCTTGACGATCATCTTCTGATAGATCGACCAATAGTGCTTCGGACGCCCCTCGACGACGGCACTGATCCGCGACGCGGATAGCGTCGCATTGATCTCCGCGCGCACCTTGGCCAGATACGTGTCGCGGGACGGTGCGCGGTCGGCGACCAGACGGACGATCTCGTCGTACTTCTTGGGATGCAGGATGGCGAACGCCAAGTCCTCGAGCTCCCACTTGACCGTCGCCATCCCCAGTCGATGAGCAAGTGGCGCAATGACTTCGAGAGTCTCCTTTGCCTTGCGTGCCTGCTTCTCCGGAGGCAGGAAACGCATCGTGCGCATGTTGTGGAGACGATCCGCGACCTTGATGACCAGCACCCGCGGATCACGCGCCATCGCGATGATCATCTTGCGGATGGTCTCGCCCTCGGCCGCGGTACCCAGCGCGACCTTGTCGAGTTTGGTGACGCCGTCGACCAGATGCGCGACCTCGTCACCGAATTCGGCGCGCAACTGATCCAGCGAATACCCGGTGTCCTCGACTGTGTCGTGGAGCAGCGCGGCGACCAGAGTGGTCGTGTCCATTCCCAGCTCGGCCAGGATGTTGGCGACGGCCAGCGGATGCGTGATGTACGGATCGCCCGACTTGCGCATCTGAGTCGCGTGACGCTCGTCGGCCACGTCGTAGGCACGCTGCAGCAGGCCCAGGTCGGCCTTCGGATAGAGAGTGCGGTGAGTGCCGGCCAACGGCTCGAGCACCGGCTTGACCGCGGTGTTGCGCTGCGCGGTGATGCGGCGTGCAAGACGTGCGCGCACCCGCCTGGATGCGGAGGACGGCGCGGTCGGTGTGACGCTCGCTTCGGGCTGCTCGACGGGCGCGGCCGCGGCGTCCTCGATCGGGACGGACGGCACGGCGGAACCGGAAGCGTCGGGAACCGGGACGTCGGGAACCGCGGCGTCGGGATCGGGGGCGTGGGACTCCGGCGCGGTAGGACCGATGTAACGCGTCATGGTCGACACCTCCTCAGCTGCTCGACTGAAACTTTAGCCGTCGGCACAGCCGTGCACCGGGCACGGTCGTATTTCGTCTCGAGCGGGACTGGTCAGACCACGCCGAGCGTGGTCAGGGGACCATGCTTCCAACGCGCGCGACCCCCCAGAACTTCCACCTCGAGAACCACCGCTGCACCGACGACTATCGCGCCGCACCGGGTGAGCAGTTCGGCGGCCGCCTCGAGGGTGCCACCGGTAGCGAGAACGTCGTCCACGATCAGAATGCGTCGCCCGTCGAGGTCGATGCCCTCCGCGGAGATCTCCAGCTCGGCGGTGCCGTACTCCAGCTCGTACGCCTGGTGGTGGACCGGCGGAGGCAGCTTGCCGGCCTTGCGCACCGCGATCACTCCGGTGCCCAACGCCAACGCGACGCCCGCACCGAGAAGGAATCCACGGGCATCGATCCCGGCAACGGCATCGACGTCGCGACCGGCCTCGGCCAACGCGTCGATGACTGTGCGCAGACCCCGGGCATCGGCGAACACGGGCGTCAGGTCGGCGAAGCGGACACCCGGCTCGGGGAAGTCGTCCGCCCAGCGGGTGAGCCGTGCGACGACGTCCGCCCCGGCCTCGTCCACGATCGCGTTGTCACTCATCCGACCAGTATCCATTTGTCCATGTTCCATCCCGCGCCGGCGACGGTCGGATTCGACTCGACACCGCGCATTCCCGACGCCACGGCCGTGACTCTCGGAGCGTTGTAGAGAGGCAGTGACGGCATGTCCGTCCACAGGATGTTCTCGGCCTCGACCGCAGCGGACAACACTGTCGCGTCGGACTGGTCGACCGCGAGCTGGTCGACCAATTGATCGATCCTGGGGTTGGCGTATCCGCCGACGTTGACTCCCTGGCCTCCGCGAAGCGCGAAGCGTGCTGGGTCCGCGGACGACGTTCCGGTCGCGCCCGCCTGACCGGCCGTCGACGCCAACACCACATCGACCTGGCCCGCGCGCAGAGCGGCGGGCGTGAACGTCGCCGATGCCGAGTCGACGACGTCGATACCCATCGGTGCGCACGCGGCAGCGATCTGCGCGACGACGGCAGCGCGTCGGGTGTCGGGTCCGAGGTAGCCGATGCGGACCACCGGATCGGTGAGGCCCGCCTCGGCGAGACCGGCCGTGACACCGGCGACGTCGGGTGCGCGGTATCGCTCCGCGGCAGTGCCCGCCACCGTCCGGTACGCCAGTGTGGCAGGGAGGGTCGTCCGACTGTCGACGATGCTCGATCCCCTCCCGGTCGCCTGCTCGTACCCGGGGTGCCCGTGCTGCGCGAAGAGGTCGCCGCGGGGAACGCACGCCGCGAAGGCGCGACGAGCTGCGGGATCGGCGAAGACACCCGTCGTCGCCATCACCAATTGTTCGATTCCGAACGACGGCTGCGAGGTCGCGGTGAACCCGTCCGGGGTGGCCGTGCCGCCGTCGGCGTCGACCACCTCGATGTCGCCCGACGCCGCCTTGGCCGCGATGTCGGCTCCCTTGGGCCAGACCACGATGCGATCGGTACCGGCGGGGATTCCCCACCATTTCTCGTTCGGCACCAGGACCAGGCCGTCGTCGACGGAATAGGCGTCGACACGGAACGGTCCGGCAGAGACGAAGACTGCGGGATCGAGCGTTCCGGGCTCCCCGGAGGGTGCCGACGTGAGGGTCCACGCCGTGTTCCACGCTGCGCCGACGCGGCCGAGAGCCTCCTGGTCACCTCCGGCCAGAGTGCCGACGATGTCGGGCACTCCTGCGATCCGGGCAGCCACATGAGCGGGCATCATCGACCCGGCCCCGAAGAGGGACCGCCAGTCGACGTAGCTGCGGCCGGATCGGAACGTCACGGTGGCGACCTTGTCGGCGGGCGCGCAGTCGATCCGCTCGATGTCGGCGTATCCGGCCGTGGAGGCGGCGTCGAAGACCGGCGCACCGGCGACGTCCGTCCGGCCGCTGCGCGCCGCCCAGGCGAGAACCATGTCGTCGCAGGTCATCGGCACCCCGTCGGACCACACGGCGGGCGCGGCGATGGTGTACGTGATGACCTGCTGCTCACCGGGAACCTCGACGGCTGTGCCGATGTCGGTGTCGCTCACCGCGCCTCCGCTGGGCGCCGTGACGCTGAAGCCGGGGAGCACGCGCGCGAACGCCTGCACCGCGCCGGAGGACGAGCCCTCCGTCGTCCCGGCGTTGTAGGTCGAGATCGTGTTGTCGACGGCGTACCCGATGGACGGAATCCGGGTGTCCTCGGAACTGCACGCCACGAGCGTCGATCCCGCGACCGCGGCGAGTGCCACTGCAGCGATCCCGGTTCTGGAGAGCGTCGACCCACCCATGTCAGCTCCTCCGCTTGCCGCGCTTACCTGTCGGTCGCGCGCCCGCTCGGGGCGCTGCGGCCGGTGTCCGTGCGGGACGGGCCGCCACCGGGGACGCCGCGGCGCCCGCGGCGACGCGCTCTCCGGCGGGACGGGCGACGCCCTCGCGCTTGGCCAGCACCTTCTTGGTATGTGCGGCGACCGGTCCCCACTTCTCCTTGAGCGTGACCACGAGGGGCGTCGCGAAGAAGATGGACGAGTACGCGCCGATGATGATGCCCACGAGCTGCACCAGCGCGAGATCCTTGAGGGTTCCGACTCCCAGCAGCCACACCGCGATCACGATGAGCGCGATCACGGGGAGCACGCTGATCACCGTCGTGTTGATCGACCTCATCAACGTCTGGTTGACCGCGAGGTTCGCCTGCTCGGCGTACGTGCGCCGGTTCAGGTGCAGGATGCCCCGGGTGTTCTCCTCGACCTTGTCGAAGACGACCACCGAGTCGTACAGCGAGAATCCGAGAATCGTGAGGAGGCCGATCACCGTGGCAGGCGTGACCTCGAATCCCACCAGCGAGTACACGCCGGCGGTGACGAAGATGTCGAAGAACAACGCCGCGATACCGGCGAGGGCCATGTCCCGCTCGTAGCGAACGGCGATGTAGATGCTGACGATGACCAGGAAGACCACCAGCGCGATCAGCGCCTTGTTCGTGATCTGGGAACCCCAGGTCTCACTGACGTCGGTGAAGGAGATCGCGTCTCGCGTCGTCTCGCCCTCCGCGTTGGTCGGCGAGTACGCATCGAACAGCGCGCTCTGCAGCGACGACGCCTGACCGGGGTCCAGCGCCTCCGAGCGGATCTGGACGGTGGCGCCGGATCCGGTGCCCACCGTCTGCACGGCGACGGCGTCCTGGCCCAGCGTCTCGGTGTAGATCTGCTCGACCTGAGCGGTGTCCACACCCCCGTTCGGCGCGGGGAACTGCACCCTGGTGCCGCCCTCGAAATCGATACCGAGGGTGAATCCTCTGACCAGGATCGACAGCAGCGAGACCAGGACGAACGCCGCGGTGATGCCGTACCAGAGGCGTCGGCGTCCGATGATGTCGAACGCTCCGGTGCCGGTGTAGAGGCGCGAGAGGATGCCGCGCCCGCCCTCGGCAGTGTCCGGTGCGGTGTCGGGCGTGGTGTCGGTGGTGGTGTCGGCCATGACTCAGGCCTCCTTGTTCGATCCGGCGGCAGCCGTCTCACGGGTGGATTGGGCGGCTGCTCGCTTACGGGCGCGCGCGATCTCCTGCACCGCGCCCAGACCGTTGATGGACGGCTTGGACCAGAACTCGGTGCGCGAGGCGAGGTTGACCAGCGGCCACGTCACCAGGATGACGATGACGATGTCGAGCAGCGTCGACAGGCCGAGCGTGAAGGCGAACCCGCGAACCTGTCCGACGGCGAGCACGTACAGCACGGCGGCGGCGATGAAGCTGACCGCGTTGCCGGAGAGGATCGTCCGGCGCGCTCTGGCCCACCCTCGCGGAACGGCGGAGCGGAAGCTGCGACCCTCGCGGATCTCGTCCTTGATGCGTTCGAAGAACACGACGAACGAGTCGGCGGTCATACCGATACCGATGATCAGACCGGCGATGCCGGCGAGATCGAGCGTGAAGGAAATCCATCGACCGAGCAACACGAGGATGCCGTAGATGGCGACCAGGGACAGCACCAGCGACAGCGCCGTGAGGATGCCGAGCATGCGGTAGTAGAGGAGGCAGTAGAGCAGGACGAACACCAGACCGATGGCGCCCGCGATGAGGCCGGCCTGCAGGGACGCCAAGCCCAGCGTCGCGGAGACCGTCTCGGCTTCCGAGGCGGCGAAGGACAGAGGCAGCGAGCCGTACTTCAGGGTGTTGGCCAACTCCCGTGCACTGTCCGCCGTGAAGTTGCCGGTGATCTGAGTGGCACTGCCGGCCGGTGTCGCGCCCTGGATGACGGGTGCGCTGACGACCTTCGAGTCGAGCGTGAACGCGGCCTGCTTGCCGATGTTGGCCGAGGTGAACTGGGCCCAGGTGTTACCGCCCTCGGTGGTGAAGCTCAGCGAGACCACGTTGCGCGACTGCTGCGAGTCGAACTGCGAGCTGGCATCGGCGATCTGCTGACCGTCGATGATCGACGCGTCGAGGACGTAGACGGCGGTGCCGTCCGTGGAGCAGGCAACCAGCGGCAGCGCCGGGTCGTCGTTGCCCTGCAGCGGGTCGGGAGCAGAGCAGTCGATCGTCGCCATCGCCGTCTGCTGAACGGCCGGGTCGGTGCTCTGACGCAGCGCCTTCGCCTCGGTGATCGCGTCGGCGGTCTCGTCCGCGGAGCCTTCCGTCGGCGCGGTTCCCGGCTCCGAGCCGGTGTCCTGGTCGGACGGAGCTGCGGGGTCGGTCGGCGCAGCGGGGTCGGTGGGGTCCTGTGCGGGGAAGGGTCGGTTCTGCGGAGCGGGCGCCGCGGGATCGACGGCGGCGGGGTCGGCTGCCGCCGGATCTGCAGCTCCCGGAACTGCCGCCGCCGGATCTGCGGCGGGATCCGTCGCCACCGGGGCCTCGGGCGTGCCGGCCGGAGTCGGCGCCTGCGAGGTGATGACCGGGCGGATGTAGAGGCGGGCCGTCTGGCCGAGAGTGCGAGCCTGCGAGCTGTCGTCGCCGGGAACCGTGATGACCAGGTTCTGACCGTCGATGACCACCTCGGACCCGGAGACACCCAGACCGTTCACGCGGGTCTCGATGATCTGCTGGGCCTGCCGGAGGCTGTCCTGACTCGGCGCGCTGCCGTCCGGCGTGCGGGCGGTCAGCGTCACGCGCGTGCCGCCCTGCAGGTCGATACCCAGCTTGGGTGTCGGGGACTTGTCACCGGTGAAAAAGACCAGGACGTACACGAGGGCGATGAAGACGCCGAACACGGCGAGATACCGCACCGGATACGAGGATCCGCTGGATGGGGCCACGGTGAGTACTTCTCCTGAGTGGGACGGACCGGCTGGGTGGAACGACAGCTGGAGGACTACGGCTCGGTGTAGATCGGCTTCTTAGGTCGTACGAGGGCGGGCCGCGAGCGACACGGACCGGCCGAAGCCTGACCGACCGTACCCTCTCCACAACGACGCACCGCCCCCGAGGACGACCTCGGGGGCGGTGAATCCGCTTTGTCTCAATCCTTGGTGAGGCGAGCCTGCGAACGATCGGTGTCGGCCGATCCGAGACCGGTCTCCAGGCTGTCGACTCGGCTCTGCACATCGGCGTCGTCGGTGTAGTCGACGGCCGCGTCATCGCTGGTCACGTCGTCGTCCTCGTCGGGGAGAACCTCGCGCACGACGGCACGCGACCAGGTGGTGATGATGCCGGGGGCGACTTCGAGATCGACGGTCGTCTCGGTGAGCCCGTCGACCAGTCCGTGCAGTCCGGACGTGGTCAGAACGCGGTCACCCACGGCCAGCGAGTCCTGCAGCTCGGCTGTCTTGGCCAACTCCCGCTTCTGACGGCGCATGCCGAGAAACATCGGGACCAGCAGGGCGAGCACGAGAAGCGGAAACAGCAGTTCCATCGGAGACGTCAATCCTTGATCGAGGGGCGTGGAACCCCCAGTGTGCCACGTCTGCCGTGAAGCTCGGGCGTGTCAGGCACCCGTTTCGTCCGATTCGACGGGATAGGTGGCCGGTCAGCTCTCGTCGAAAAGGGTGCGTTGCGGCTCGTTCGTCCGCACGGAGATGCCGCCGACCGCGAGGTCCGGCGGAGGAGTCAGACCCATGCGCTCCCAGGCAGCGGCAGTCGCCACGCGCCCACGCGGAGTCCGGGCGATCATGCCGGCACGGACCAGATACGGCTCGCACACCTCTTCGACCGTCGCGGGCTCCTCCCCGACCGCGACGGCCAACGTCGAGACACCGACGGGTCCGCCGCCGAAGCTGCGGACCAGGGCGCCGAGGACCGCGCGGTCGAGTCGGTCCAGGCCGAGCTCGTCGACGTCGTAGACCTCGAGAGCAGCCCGTGCGACCTCGAGGGTCACCACTCCGTCGGCGCGTACTTCCGCGTAGTCGCGTACGCGGCGGAGTAGGCGGTTGGCGATGCGCGGAGTGCCCCTCGAACGGCCCGCGATCTCGGCGGACGCGTCGACGTCGACACGCACACCGAGAATCCCGGCGGATCGGGTGATGATGCGCTGGAGCTCGCGCGCGTCGTAGAAGTCCATGTGTGCGGTGAAGCCGAAGCGGTCGCGCAGCGGCCCCGTCAGAGCTCCCGACCTGGTGGTGGCGCCGACGAGGGTGAATGGCGCGACGTCGAGCGGAATCGACGTCGCACCGGGCCCCTTGCCGACGACGACGTCGACCCGGAAGTCCTCCATCGCCAGGTACAGCATCTCCTCTGCCGGCCGTGCGATGCGATGGATCTCGTCGATGAACAACACGTCGCCCTCGACCAGATTGCTCAGCATGGCCGCGAGGTCACCGGCGCGCTCCAGCGCCGGACCGGAGGTGAGCCGCAGCGCGGACCCGAGCTCCCCCGCGATGATCATCGCCATACTGGTCTTCCCCAGTCCGGGCGGACCGGACAGGAGGATGTGGTCGGGTGTACTGCCTCGCTGAGTAGCCCCCTGCAGGACGAGTTGCAGCTGTTCCCGCACGCGGGGCTGCCCGATGAAGTCGTCGAGAGACTTCGGGCGGAGGCTGGCATCGAGGTCGCCGTCGTCGGGAACGACCTCCGCGGTCACCAGGGATTCGTCACCGTCGTCCGTCCAGTTCTGATCGGTCACCGCGACCTACCCAGACTCACCAGAGCCGCTCGCAATGCCTGCGCAGTTCCCGTCGTCGGGTCCTCCGCCAACACGGCGTCCACCGCAGGCTCTGCCTGCTTCGCGGGGAAGCCGAGACCGAGCAGTGCCTCGACCACCTGATCCCGCACCGGTCCGGCCGACGGCCCGGACACCGAGGACCCACCTGGTGCCGACACCACGGCGTCCACCTTGTCGCGCAACTCTACGACGAGCCGCTCGGCGCCGCGTTTGCCGATGCCGGGGACTCGCATCAGCGCCGTGACGTTGCCGTCCGTCAGCGCGGAACGCAGCGCGTCGGGTTCGAGAACCGCGAGCACCGCCATCGCCAGGCGCGGACCGACGCCCGACACCGTCTGCAGGAGGCCGAAGAGGTCGCGCGAGGTGGCGTCGGCAAATCCGTACAGCGTCATCGAGTCCTCGCGGACGATCATCGAGATGACGAGGCGTGCTTCGGCGCCGCGGGTCAGGCCGGCAAGTGTCGCGGGTGTCGCGTTGACGCGGTAACCCAGGCCGGCCGCCTCGACGACGGCGTGATCGAGTGCGATCTCGAGGACGTCGCCTCGTATCGAGCTGATCATCGCGGCTGCACTCCCGTCTTCGCGCCGGCGCGAACCGCGGCGCGTTGCTGTTTCAGTTTCTTCTCGTACGACGCCTTCGCGGCGGCCGCCTGCGCCTCCGCGGCCGCCATCCGGGCCATCATCGGGGCGCGCCAGCAATGACAGATGGCCAACGCGAGAGCGTCCGCGGCATCGGCAGGCCTCGGCGCCTGCTGCATCCCGAGGATGCGCGTGACCATGGCCGTGACCTGTGCCTTGTCGGCGGTGCCGTTCCCGGTGACAGCTGCCTTGACTTCCGACGGCGTGTGAAAGGCGACGGGGATCCCCCGGCGGGCCGCGGCCAGCGCGATCACTCCCCCGGCCTGGGCAGTGCCCATGGCGGTCCGCACGTTGTTCTGGGAGAACACCCGCTCCACCGCGACCACGGTGGGCTTGTGAGTGTCCAACCAGTACTCGGCGGACTCGGCGATCAGGAGCAGGCGTTGGGCGAGGTCCATGTCCGAGGGAGTACGCACCACGTCGACGTCGAGCGCGGTGACGGCCCTACCGGCACCGGACTCGACCAGGCTCAACCCGCACCGAGTGAGTCCCGGATCGACTCCCATGACACGCAACGCCCACTCCCTCACCGGATTCGACCAACCTACGAACTGTTGTTCGATACCCTAGCGGCGAGAAGCGGGCGTGTGCGTGCGGCGCGCTGGAGTCAGTCCTCGTCGAGCTGCGCGAGCACCTCGTCGGACAGATCGACGTTCGACCACACGTTCTGCACGTCGTCGCTGTCCTCGAGCGCGTCGATCAGCTTGAACACCTTGCGCGCTCCGTCGACGTCGACGGGCACGCTGACCGACGGCTGGAAACTGGCCTCGGCGGAGTCGTAGTCGATGCCCGCCTCCTGCAGCGCGGTGCGCACGGCCACCAGGTCGGTCGGCTCGGAGACCACCTCGAAGGTGTCCCCGTTGTCGTTGACCTCCTCGGCGCCGGCGTCGAGCACGGCCATCAGGACGTCGTCCTCGGACTGGCCGTTCTTCTCGAGCGTGACGACGCCCTTGCGGGAGAACAGGTACGACACGGAACCCGGGTCGGCCATGTTGCCGCCGTTGCGGGTCATCGCGACACGGACCTCGCCTGCCGCGCGGTTGCGGTTGTCGGTGAGGCACTCGATGAGGACGGCGACACCGTTGGGGCCGTAGCCCTCGTACATGATGGTCTGCCAGTCGGCTCCGCCCGCTTCTTCACCGGCGCCGCGCTTGCGTGCGCGCTCGATGTTGTCATTGGGGACCGAGGTCTTCTTCGCCTTCTGGATGGCGTCGTACAACGTGGGGTTACCGACGGGGTCACCACCACCCGTGCGCGCGGCGACCTCGATGTTCTTCACCAATTTGGCGAAGGACTTCGATCGGCGGGCGTCGACGACAGCCTTCTTGTGCTTCGTGGTCGCCCATTTGGAGTGGCCGCTCATCGGCAATAGCCCCTTTCGTACCGGCAGAGAACGTGCCTAGCTTACGCGGGCGTGGACAGGGTTCTTCGCTCCCGCACCATGTCGGCGAACAGCGCGTGCACTCGTCGGTCTCCCGTGACCTCCGGGTGGAAGGACGTCGCGAGCACGGCTCCGTGGCGGACGGCGACGACGCGGCCGGCCGCGGGCCCGTCCGGAACCGTGGCCAGGACCTCGACGTCGTCTCCGACGCGCTCGACCCAGGGAGCTCGGATGAACACGGCGCGGATCGGGTCGCCGTCGATGCCGGTCATGGCGAGATCGGTCTCGAACGAGTCGACCTGTCGGCCGAAGGCGTTGCGACGCACCGTCATGTCGAGTCCGTCCAGGTGCACCGCGTCGGCCGTGGTGTCGAGGATGTCGGACGCCAGCAGGATCATCCCCGCGCACGAGCCGTACGCCGGCATTCCTGCCGCGAGCCGTTCCCTGACGGGGTCGAGGAGGTCGAAGATGCGGAGCAGTTTGCCCATGGTGGTCGATTCCCCACCCGGGATCACCAGACCGTCGACGGCGGCCAGTTCCTCCGGCCGACGGACCGTCACCGCGTCCGCGCCCGACGCGGTCAGCGCCTCGAGGTGTTCACGGACGTCGCCCTGCAGGGCGAGAACTCCGATGAGGGGCCGGGTCACCGCGTCGTCTCGAGGCCGGGAGTGTGCTGCGCCGAGCGGTCGTACCGCATCAGGCCCTCCTGCGTGACGGCGGCGACCATGCGGCCGGCGCGGTCGTAGATCCTGCCCTGGGTGAGCGCACGGCCGAGGCCGGCTGACGGGGACGTCTGGTCGTAGAGCAGCCACTCGTCGGCGCGGAACGGCCGCAGGAACCACAGCGCATGGTCGAGAGAGGCCGTCTGTGTCGCGACGTCCTCGTGTGGGACCTTCGCCGAGCCCAGCAGTGTCATGTCCGACATGTAGGCCAGGGCGCACACGTGGAAGACCTGGTCGTCGGGGAGCGGATCCCGGTAGCGGATCCAGACCTGCTGCTGCGCCGCCAGATTCGAGCTGCGGGCGATCTTGTCGTGCGGCACGAGACGGACGTCCCACCGATTCCACTCCTTGTAGAACATCTTCTGCCGCAACGCTTCGTCCTCGGCGACGTCGGGGAGATCCTCGGGGCCCATCACGTCGGGCATGCGGTCCTGATGCTCGATGCCCTCGTCCTCGACGTGGAACGACGCCGACATCGTGAAGATCGCCTTGCCGTCCTGGACGCCGGTGACCCGCCGCGTGGCGAACGAACGGCCGTCGCGGACACGGTCCACCGTGAACACCGTCGGTTCGTTGGGGTTTCCGGGGCGCAGGAAGTATCCGTGCAGCGAATGCACCCGGAACGACACGTCCACCGTCTTGGCCGCCGATACCAACGACTGCCCTGCCACCTGGCCACCGAATGTCCGCTGCAGTTGGCTGGGGATGGAGCTCCCGCGATAGATGTCGTTCTCGATGCGTTCGAGTTCGAGGATCTCTTCGATGCCCGCCATGATCACCCTTTCCGGTCGGGACAGACGTGCCCTGCCCCGCGAGTACGGCTGAAGTGTCGCAGAATCGGCCCCCTGAACGACACTTCGGCCGTACTCGCGGGGGGTGGAGGCATTGCGTCGGGCAGGATCGAGACCGTGCCCCGCTTCTCCCCCACGACTCCCGACGCGGTGGTGGACCTCGTCGTCGACCGCATCGCCGCGCTCGAGGGACGATGCGTCGTCGCCGTGGACGGTGCCGACGCGGCATCGCCGATCACTCTGGCGGACAACGTCTCCGAACGCCTGCGGGCCTCGGGGCGCGCGGCCGCCGTGATCTCGCTGCACGGGTGGGTCCGGCCGGCGTCGCTCCGCCTCGAGTACGGCCACGAGGACGAACTGTCCTATCGCACCATGTGGTTCGACTACGACGGGCTGCGTCGTGAAGTCCTGGAGTCGCTGAGCCGTCACGGCCGCTGGCTACCGGCGATCTGGGACGAGCGCACCGACCGCTCCGCACGCGTCTCGATGGTCGACGCCTCCGAGAACCAGGTGATCCTGGTCGCCGGGCCGATGCTGCTGAGCCGGGGTCTGAATTTCGACCTGACCGTCGCCGCGACGCTCACGGAGCGGACGGCGTCGAGACTCACACCCGAGGATCAGCGGTGGACGGTGCCCGCGCTGATGACACATGCGGCACAGTCCGAGCCGGCCGACATCGAGGTGAAGATGGATCACCCCGACCGGCCGGCGCTGTTGGTCGAGCGTTGACCTACGTCACCACCCGCGCTCGGCGAGACGGTGCGGCTGCGGGATCTCGTCGACGTTGATGCCGACCATGGCCTCGCCGAGACCACGCGAGACCTTCGCCAGCACATCCGGGTCGTCGAAGAACGTGGTGGCCTTGACGATGGCGGCCGCGCGCTGCTCCGGGTTCCCGGACTTGAAGATGCCGGATCCGACGAAGACACCCTCGGCGCCGAGCTGCATCATCATCGCGGCGTCCGCGGGAGTGGCGATGCCGCCTGCGGTGAACAGGGTGACGGGGAGCTTGCCGTTGCGGGCGACCTCGACGACCAGATCGTAGGGAGCCTGCAGCTCCTTCGCCGCGACGTACAGCTCGTCCTCGGGCAACGATGTCAGGTGACGGATCTGGTCGCGCAGCGTGCGCATGTGGGTCGTTGCGTTGGAGACGTCGCCGGTGCCGGCTTCGCCCTTGGACCGGATCATCGCCGCGCCCTCGGTGATGCGTCGCAGCGCCTCACCCAGGTTGGTCGCACCACAGACGAACGGAACGGTGAACTTCCACTTGTCGATGTGGTTGGCGTAGTCGGCCGGGGTCAGGACCTCGGACTCGTCGACGTAGTCGACACCGAGGCTCTGCAGGATCTGCGCCTCGACGAAGTGGCCGATACGTGCCTTGGCCATGACGGGGATGCTGACAGAGGAGATGATGCTGTCGATCATGTCCGGGTCGGACATCCGGGAGACGCCACCCTGGGCGCGGATGTCGGCAGGCACGCGTTCGAGAGCCATGACGGCCACGGCACCGGACTGCTCGGCGATCTTCGCCTGATCAGCGGTGACGACGTCCATGATGACGCCGCCCTTGAGCATCTCGGCCATGCCTCGCTTGACGCGGGCGGTGCCGGTGGACGGTGTGGAACCGTTCTGCTCGGATGTGGGGACGGCAACGGTGGTCACGAGATTCTCCTCAGACGTGCGGGAACGAGTGCACCGCGAGCCTAGGCTCGCGCTGGACCTTCTCGCGATAACCACTTGATCCACACTGGCCCACTATGGCCGGTGTCACAGCAGGTCAGTGGATGGCGCGGACGTCCGGGTCCGTCCGCAACGCCAGCACGGTGTCGGCCTCGTCGAGCAGTTCCGCCATCGCCCGCGGATACACCGCGTCGCCAGACGACGCGATCGCACGGATGTCGTCGGACGTGCACCATCTGTGCCCGGTGACGACGCGTCGCTCGAGCTCGGTGAAGCCCGTCCGAACCGGTTCGAACGCCTCCGCGCGCAGCGCGAAGAACAGTTCCTCCGAGCGGATGACGACACCGTCGAAGGCGAACGTCGCGGTGCGGCGCCACATGGGTCCGCGCAGATCCTCGGCCGAAGCGATCAGACCGGTCTCCTCCTGCAGCTCGCGGACTGCCGCGTCCCGCAGCGTCTCCCCTACTTCCACCCCGCCGCCGATGGTGAACCAGAAGTGCACGTCGGGAACCGCAGGGTCGTGACCGCGCAGCAACAACACCCGTCCGCGCCCGTCCAGGAGGACGACCCGCGCCGATGTCCGTGTCGACGCCGAATCGACGTCGTCGTCGGCGGTCTCGCTCTCGGTGATCTCGAAGTAGGTAGGCATCGGCGCCGTCCCGCCGAGGCGGAGCAGCCGTACCGGCCGACGTGACCGCAGCGCGAGGGTGTCGCGGACGGCGTCGTTGTGGAAACGACGGGCGATCTGCACGCGCGCTTCGGCGTCGGCGAGCTCGGAGATCATCTGAGGGTTGAGTCGAGCCAGATCGACGCGTCCCAAAGCGACCGACACCGCGTTCTCGGCACGCTCGCGATCGGCCCGCTTCGCCCTCTCGGCGCGGTCCGCCAACTGGGTGAGCGTGCGACTCTCGACGGAGCCGGGAGCGTCGAGCGCGGCGGCGACAGCCCTGGTGACCACGGAGCGGCGAGCGAGGGCGGACTCGAGGGATTGCCAGGACCGGTCCGACCGGACGTGGAGGCGGTCGAGTCGGCGCGCCGTGGAGTACGCCCAGAACGCCACGAGAAGCACCAGCACGAGCAGCACCACGAGTGCCGTGACGACCCAGAACGACGCAGACATCAGTCGATCACCTTCACGGTCCGGCCGGGCACGGCAACGGTTTCGTAGACGCGCACGATCTGCTCGGCGACGACCGGCCAGTCGTACGTGACTGCCGTCCTGCTCGCCTGCCGCACCAGCTCCGCCCGTTCGTCGTCGTCCGAGAGCACCCGGATGACGGCGTCGGCCATGGCCTCGGAGTCACCGACCGGGAACAGCACACCTGCCTTGCCGTCCCGGAGGACGCGGCGGAACGCGTCGAGATTGCTGGCGACGACGGGAGCGCCGGCCGCCATGGCTTCGACCAGCACGATGCCGAACGACTCCCCGCCGGTGTTGGGCGCGCAGTAGATGTCGGCACTGCGCAGCGCCGACGCCTTCTCCGCATCGGTGGTCTGGCCGAGGAAGCGGAAATGCTTCGCCAGGTCACCGGCCTCCTTGCACAGCTTCTGCTGGTCGCCCCGTCCGACGACGAGGACCTCGACATCGGGGAACCGAGCAGCGATCGGGCCCAGCGCGGCAAGCAGGGTCTGCATGCCCTTGCGGGGCTCGTCGTAGCGTCCGATGAAGACCAGCGTGCGGCCCGGCCGCGGGTAACCCGGCAGCACCGGGGCAGTCGCGAATGCGGGTACGTGCACACCGTTGGGAATCTCGACCGCGTCGGACCCCAGGGCTTCCACCTGCCACCGACGCGCCAGCTCGGAGACGGCGATCCGGCCCGCGATCTTCTCGTGGTACGGCCTGAGAACACCTTGGAAGGTGCTGAGCAGCAACGATTTCGTCGTCGACGCATGGAACGTGGCGACGATGGGACCGTCGGCGATCTTGAGCGAGAGCATCGACAGGCTGGGTGCGTTGGGCTCGTGGATGTGCAGGACCTCGAACTCGCCCTTCTCGATCCACGCCCGGATACGGGTGTAGGTCACCGGCCCGAACGCCAGTCGCGCCACCGAGCCGTTGTACGGGAAGCTCAACGCTTTCCCGGTGGAGACGACGAAGTCCGGCAGGGCCGTCTCGTCGCTCGCGGGCGCCAGCACACTCACCTTGTGACCGCGCTGGATCAGGACTTCGGCCAACTCGGCGACGTGCGCCTGCACTCCGCCGGGCACGTCGAACGAGTAGGGACAGACGATGCCGATCTTCACCGCTGCGCCTCGCCGGTCATACGATCGCGCCGTCCTTGCGAGAGGTCCGACCACCACAGCGGCTGGAGCATGTGCCAGTCGGCGGGATGACGGGAGATGTTGGCCGCGAACCGATCCGCGAGCGACTGGGTGGCCTTCTCGACACCGCCGGACACGTCCACCGGCGGCTCGATGGAGAAGCCCCACCCGTCCTCGGTGAACCAGCAGTGCACAGGGAGAAGGGCCGCCCCGGTGTCGATGGCGAGTCGCGCCGGTCCGGCGGGCATCCGCGTCGGCTCGCCGAAGAAGGTCACCGGTACGCCGTGTCGCGCGAGGTCGCGTTCACCGAGCAGGCAGACCACCTTGCCGTCGCGCAGACGTTCGGACAGCTGCTCGAACGGAGGCCGCTCGCCGCCGCTCAGCGGGAAGATCTCGAAGCCCAGGGATTCGCGGTACTCGACGAAACGTCGGTACAGGGATTCCGGCTTCAAGCGCTCCGCGACGGTCGTGAACTGACCACGGGTTCTGGTCAACCACACTCCGGCCATGTCCCAGTTCCCGCTGTGGGGCAGCGCGAGGATCGCGCCTCGACCCGTGGCCAGCGCCGCGTCCAGGTATTCCTGGCCCACCACCGCATCGTCGATCGACGCGGCCTGCGCGGCCAGGTCCATGGACGGAAGCCGGAACGCCTCGCGCCAGTACCTCGCGTAGGAGCGCACCGAGGCACGGATGAGCTCGTCCGGGACGTTCTCCGGAGTGGTCCCCAGGACGCGAGCGAGGTTACGACGCAGTTGATCCGGGCCGCCGTTCCGCCGCGCCGCGAGATCGGCGCCGGCATCGAACAACCGGGTCGCGACGCCCTCGGGCAGTGCCCGGACGACGCGCCACCCGGCGATGTATCCCGCGGCCCCGGCCCGCTCGGACAGACTCATCCAGCCGAGCTGTCCGGCTCGATCCGGTTGGCATCGGTCCGGATCGGGATGACGTCCCGAGCACCCGGTGAGTTGCGGACTGCAAGCACCCGCTGGAACACCGTGACGATGCTCGCTACCGCCAGGAAGTAGGTGGCGACGGGAAGCGCGTACTCGAGCCACTCCAGGCCTGCGAGCTGTCCGATGCCGGTCAGTCCCGACCCGACCAGGACGATGACGAGCCTGTCGGGGCGCTCGATGAGACCACCGTCGGCGGTGAGCCCGCTGGCCTCGGCACGAGCCTTGGCGTACGAGATGACCTGAGAGGTGACCAGGCAGACCAGCATGGCCACCAGCAACGGGCGGTCGTTCTGGTGATAGATCGCCCACCACGAGAGACCGGCGAAGATGGCGCCGTCCGCCACACGATCGCAGGTGGCGTCCAGCACTGCGCCGTACTTGCTTCCGCCACCGCGTGCTCGCGCCATGGCCCCGTCCAGCATGTCGAACATGACGAACAGCCAGATCACGAGCGTCCCGACGAACAGGTGATCCATGGGGAACAGTGTGACCGCGGCGGCGACACTGGCGACCGTGCCGATGATGGTGACGGAGTCGGGGGTGAGCCCGGTGCTGTTGAGGGCGCGACCCAGAGGTGCGGTGACCTTGGACGCGGAGGCCCTACCGAAGATGCTCAGCACGTCGGCGTCAGTCCTTCCAGGCGTCGGCCAGCAGCGCGCGCGTGTCTCGTAGTAACTGGGGCATGATCTTGGCGCCGCCGATCACGGTGATGAAGTTGGCGTCTCCGCCCCACCGCGGGACGACGTGCTGGTGCAGGTGTTCCGCCAGCGAACCGCCGGCCGGCGCACCGAGATTGAGCCCGACGTTGAACCCGTGCGGGCGCGACACCCGCTTGATGGTGCGGATGGCGTGCTGCGTGAACTGCATCAGCTCGAGGCTCTCCTCGGCCGTGAGTTCCTCTAGGTCGGCCACACGTCGGTACGGCACGACCATCAGGTGGCCCGGGTTGTACGGGTAGAGGTTGAGCACCGCGTACACGTGCTCACCGCGCGCCACGATCAGCCCGTCCTCGTCGTCGAGGGTCGGGATCTGCGTGAAGGGTTCCGACGCCATCTTGTCGTCGGTCTTCGGCGCCGTCGCGATGTAGGTCATCCGGTGCGGCGACCACAGACGCTGCAGCCGATCCGCGTCCCCTGCACCGGTGTCGACGATGGCGCCGTCGGTGTCCTCGGTACTCATCCTTCGTCGCCCCCGGCCGGGAATGCGCCGCCGAAGATCTCTGCGGTCGGCGACTCGTTGCGACGAGCAGCCACCCACGCGGTCAACGCGGTCACGGCCTGGTCGACGGGGATTCCGTTGATCTGGGTGCCGTCGCGGAAGCGGAAGCTGACCGCGCCGGCGTCGACGTCGTTCTGCCCGGCGAGGAGCATGAACGGCACCTTCTGGGTGGTGTGGTTGCGGATCTTCTTCTGCATCCGGTCGTCGCCCGCGTCGACCTCGGCGCGCAGGCCGGCCTTCTTCAGCGCCGCCACGACGGTGAACAGGTGATCCTCGTACGCCTCAGCCACCGGAATGGCCACGACCTGCACGGGCGCGAGCCACGCCGGGAACGCGCCCGCGTAGTGCTCGGTGAGGACACCGAAGAAGCGCTCGATCGAACCGAAGAGCGCGCGGTGGATCATCACCGGACGCGTCTTGACGCCGTCGCTGCCGGTGTACTCGAGGCCGAAACGGTCCGGAAGGTTGAAGTCCAGCTGGATGGTGGACATCTGCCAGGTGCGGCCGAGGGCATCCTTGGCCTGCACCGAGATCTTGGGACCGTAGAACGCGGCGCCGCCCGGATCCGGCACGAGGTGCAGACCGGACGCGCTGGCCACCTCGGCGAGTGTGGTCGTCGCTTCTTCCCACACCTCGTCGGAGCCGACGGACTTGTCGGGGTTACGGGTGGAGAGCTCGAGATAGAAGTCGTCGAGGCCGTAATCCTTGAGAAGACCAAGCACGAAGTTCAGCGTGTTCGTGAGCTCCTCGTGCATCTGCTCGCGAGTGCAGTAGATATGAGCGTCGTCCTGCGTCATACCGCGCACACGGGTCAGGCCGTGGATGACGCCCGACTTCTCGTAGCGGTAGACCGACCCGAATTCGAACAGCCGCAACGGAAGTTCGCGGTACGAGCGGCCGCGGGAGTCGAAGATCAGGTTGTGCATCGGGCAGTTCATCGGCTTGAGGTAGTAGTCCTGGCCGGGCTTGCGCACCGTGCCGTCCTCGGCCAGTTCCGCGTCGAGATGCATCGCGGGGAACATGCCGTCCTTGTACCAGTCCAGGTGACCCGAGACCTCGTACAGCGTGCTCTTGGTGATGTGCGGTGAGTAGACGAACTCGTAGCCCTGCTCGACGTGCCGCTGGCGCGAGTAGTCCTCGAGCTCCTTTCGGACGATGCCGCCCTTCGGATGGAAGACCGGCAGGCCGGATCCCAACTCGTCGGGGAAGCTGAACAGGTCGAGTTCGGATCCCAGCTTGCGGTGGTCGCGACGCTCGGCCTCCGCGAGCAGCTCGAGGTAGGCGTCCAGGGCCTCCTGCGACTCCCACGCGGTGCCGTAGACGCGCTGCAGGTCTGCCTTCGACTGATCGCCGCGCCAGTACGCGGCCGAGCTGCGGGTGAGCTTGAAGGCCGGGATGTACTTCGTGGTGGGAACGTGCGGGCCACGGCAGAGGTCGCCCCATTCACGATCTCCGGTACGCGGATTCAGGTTGTCGTAGGCGGTCAGCTCGCCGCCGCCCACCTCCATGACCTCCGGGTCGTCCACGGAGCCCTTGTCGTCCACCAGTTCCAGCTTGTACGGCTCGTCGGCCAACTCGGCCTTCGCGGCATCGAGCGAATCGTAGACCCGGCGAGAGAAGCGCTGACCACTCTTGATGATCTGCTTCATCTTCTTCTCGAGCTTGGTCAGGTCCTCCGGGGTGAACGGATTCTCGACGTCGAAGTCGTAGTAGAAGCCGTTCTCGATGGGCGGACCGATACCGAGCTTCGCCGACGGGAACATCTCCTGCACAGCCTGAGCCAGCACGTGGGCGGCGGAGTGACGGATCACGCTGCGGCCGTCCTCGCTGTCCGCGCGAACGGGCTCGACCTCGCAGTCCTGCTCCGGCGCCCAGGACAGATCGCGGAGACGGCCGTCCTCGTCACGCACGACGACGATGGCGTCGGGACCCTTGTTGGGGAGGCCGGTGTCGCGCAACGCCGTTCCGGCGGTCGTCCCTGCGGCCACGCGGATGCGGGGTGCGAGGACAGCGGAATCGGGCATGCTCACGGTGATGCGCTCCTGGTGTGGGGTGGGAGGACGAGAGAGTTGTCGATGACAGCGTATCGGGAGGACCGACACGCCAGATACCTCACCCGACGAGGGCGGACCACCGGTGGGCGCGATCTGCCGGTGTACGACGCGGGCAACTGGTGCACATCGACTCCCCCGCCTCGAAGACGAGACAGCACGAACTCCGCCGCAGGAACCGCCTGGTGCCCGCCGCGGGGCGCCCGTCGTCGGCCGGCGTGACGCTCCCGTCGCGTGTCACATCGACCAGCCGGGGCTCCGGGAACCGCTGCGCGCGCCGCCTCGAGGTCAACGACGCGATCAGCGGTGACGCGTCCTCGATCCGTCCCAGCGCGGAGGCGGCATCGAGCGTGCGATTCGCCACGGAGTCCGACGCGACGGCCCACAGGCTCGGCGCCGACAGTCCCGGCACGCGGGCACAGAGCGTGCGGACGACGAGATCGACGACGTCCGCCAGTGCGTCGGGCGCATCGACCGCGTCCACGATCGACGAGGACGTCACCGCCTCGAGAGTTCCCGTACCGCCGATCGACACCGTGGACACGGACGCGCCCGGATCGATGCACTCCCCCGTGACGAGAAGCTGTGACGCGACGACGAGAGCGAGGGTCGAACTCGAGCCGTACCACCACAACGTCGCGCACGTCGTGGCCGACACGTCGGGCCATCTCCGTGCGGCACGCGCGAGGGCAGCGTCGACGGTGTCCGGGTCGCCGAGGCGTCGAGCGTCGGGTGGGTCGACCGTCATCAGGCCGACCGTCCACGGAAGGGCGTGGCCCGTTGCGGACACCACGTCCGAGACGTGACTCAGAGCGGACTCTGCAGCCACGCCCAGTCCAGGCCGACCCACCCGGCCACCAGTTCCAGTGCGCCCAGGAGCCACAGAGTCGCCAGCACGACGGCCACCGTGAAGAGAAGGCCGATCCCCTTGACGACCAGGTTCTGACGTCCGAACCATTCCATGAACGCGTCGTATCGCACACGCACCCAGCGGAGGACCTTCTTCGCCCACGCGAATTCCGAGGCGAGAATGCCGAGACCGGCGAAGACGATCAGCCAGCCCGGTCCGGGGTACGGAATTGCCACGATGCCCAGGAGGAGAACGATCGTGCCGACGACTCCGACCACGATGCGGTAGATGCGGTCCGCCCCCGGTCGGGCGGCGATGCCGTCCCGGAATTCGCGGTAACGGCTGCGCTCCTCGTCGCGGGAGGCTCGGGCGGGGGTAGCGGCCTCGCGTGAAGGTGCGTCGTCGGTACTCACCGGGCCACTTTAACCGGGGCGACGTCCGCGGGGGCCGGGACGCGGCGGGCCGGAGATGACGGAAGGCCCCCGCCGTGTGGCGGGGGCCTTCCGATGTGTGGTCCCGGCTGGGTTCGAACCAGCGACCTTCCCGGTGTGAACGGGACGCTCTTCCACTGAGCCACGGGACCGTACGGCCTGCGTGAGCGCCGAACGAGGAGAAACGGTAACACGTCGGTGGAAGTGCTTCCAACACGGACCGCAGCCGGCTCGGTGACCGATGGGCGTGACTGGTGTGACGCCAGGGAAACACGGTGTGAACAGCGGATTTGTGACTTCCGGGCGACGTGGGCTAATGTTTCGAACCGCACCACGGAGGCGGAAACGCAGCCGGGGAGTGTGCGGACGTGGCGCAGCTGGTAGCGCACAACCTTGCCAAGGTTGGGGTCGCGGGTTCGAATCCCGTCGTCCGCTCGAGGGTATCGAAATCCCGGTTCACAGGGTTTTCGTCACCACGGTGGAGTGGCCGAGTGGTGAGGCAACGGCCTGCAAAGCCGTGCACACGGGTTCGATTCCCGTCTCCACCTCGTCACCCGTCACCGGGTCCCGCGCGATTAGCTCAGCGGGAGAGCGCTTCCCTGACACGGAAGAGGTCACTGGTTCAATCCCAGTATCGCGCACCACACAGAAAAGCCCCCTTCCTCGGAAGGGGGCTTTTTCGTGCGTTCAGCCCACCCGATATCGCTCGAACAGCTCGTCCACGTGTCGGGTGGCTGCCTGATCGTCGACGTACTCGACGCCGTCCCGTTCGGTCACGTGAACATGGTCGTGCGCGTACTGGATCCACTCGAAATCGGCCACCAGCTGATCGCTGCCGTAGGCGCCGGCCTCGTCCACGGCCGTCTGGATGGCCGCCTTCACGCGGTCGACACGTCCGGTGAAGTACTGCGCCGTCATCTGCTCGGTCATGTCTGTCCTTCCCTCGGGTCGTGTCCCATCCTGCGCGCCCGGACGGCTCCGGTGTTGCGAACGACACGTCTCGGCGGTAACGGAGGCCGAAGACACAACGGTGCGGACGGTGGCGATCCGCCGAACCGGGTCGGCTCCCCCGTCGTTGGTGATTGACTGTTCCCATGCCTAGTTGGGGATGGTTCGTGGTCGCACTCGTGATCATCGACCTGGCCGTCGTCATCACGTGGTTCGCCCTGCGTCACCGCACTCGTTCCGCTCGACTGGACGTGGCTGCCGACCGCCATCCGGTCGACCCCGACACTCGTACGGCGGCCGCCGCGCTGGTGCAGGCCAAGAAGCCCGCACAGGCGATGGCACTGCTGCAGAAGAGCACCGGGATGCCGCTGCGGCAGGCCAAGGATTATGTCGACGCGATCGGCGTCGAGGATCGGGCCCACGCGCTCCACAACGAATCGGCGTGACGATGCCACCCGTCGCGTCGGCGGCGACCGCAGCGGACCTGACAGACCTCGCAGCGTTGGCGGCGCGCACCTTCCCTCTGGCGTGTCCGCCCGGCACGCTCCCCGAGGACATCGATCACTTCGTCGCGACGGTGTTGTCCGAGGCAGCGTTCGGTACGTACCTCGAGGATCCGGACCGCATCGTCACCGTCGTACGCGGAGACGACGGTCCGGTCGGGTACACGATGCTGGTCTCCGCGGCTCCTACGGACCCGGACGTGGTGTCGTCGCTGACGGTCACACCGTCGGTCGAGGTGAGCAAGCTGTACGTCGACTCGGCCGAACACGGGTCGGGAATCGCGGCAGCACTGATGGACTCGGCCGTGCAGGTGACCCGGGACCTCGGTCGGCGAGCCTTGTGGCTCGGTGTCAACCAGCAGAATCTCCGAGCCCTGAAGTTCTACCGCCGCAACGGGTTCGAGCAGGTCGGCGAGAAGAGATTCGCTCTCGGCGCGGTGCTGCACGAGGATTTCGTCATGCAGCGTGTGCTCGACTGATCAGACGGACGCGAACCTCGACAGGGCGAGGAGTCGGGACGTCGCGCGCAGGTACTTCTTGCGGTAGCCGCCCTGCAGCATCTCCTCGGTGAACAGCTCGTCGAGCTTCGCTCCGGACACGGTGACCGGCGTTCCGGCGTCGTACAGACGGTCGGCGAGGACGACGAGTCGCAGGGCCACCGACTGGTCGGGCGCGGCGTGCACGTTCTCGATGAACACCCCCGTGACACCCTCGATGAGCTTGCCGTAACGGGACGGATGCAGCGTGCTGAGGTGCTTCACCAGCTCGTCGAAGTCGTCGAGCGTGGAGCCTTCGACCGCCGCCGCGGCGGCCTCGATCCGGTCGGCCGCCATCGGATCGGGGGCGGGCGGCAGATCGCGGTGACGGTAGTCCGGACCGTCGACCCGAATGGACTCGAAGATCGAGCCGAGCTTCTTGATCTCCCGGAGGAAGTCCTGGGCGGCGAACCGACCCTCGCCCAGCTGGCCGGGAAGCGTGTTGGAGGTCGCGACGATGGACACGCCCTTCGCCGCCAGCTCGGTGAGCAGACGGGAGACCAGCATGGTGTCGCCCGGATCGTCGAGTTCGAACTCGTCGATGCACAGGACGCTGTGGCCCGACAGTTCGTCCAGCGCCTTGGTGAATCCGAGGGCGCCGACGACGTGAGTCAGCTCGACGAAGGTTCCGAACGCCTTGGGCTCCGGCGACGCGTGGAAGATCGACGCGAGAAGGTGCGTCTTACCGACGCCGAAGCCGCCGTCGAGGTACAGACCGGCGCCCGAAGCAGGCGTCTTCTTGCCGAACAGGCCGCGCTTGCCACCCGAGCGGATCTTCGCGACCTTGCCGGCGAACTCCTCCGCCTTCGCGACGGCTTCCGCCTGCGTGGGCTCGTTCGGGTCCGGGATGTAGGACGCGAAACTGACGTCGTCGAACATGGCCGGGGGCACCATCTGCGCGATCAGCTGATCGGCAGGCACCACGGGATTGCGATCGACGAGACGTTCCGGCATGGAAAGAGGTTAACGACGTGGTGTGATGGCTTTTGTGCAGCGTATCGATAATGGGACCTACCTCACAGTGAACAGTGACGATCTGGTGGAGCTCTACGCCTACCCGACGGACCCGGGCACGCCCTGGATCAGGGTGAACTTCGTGGCCAGCATCGACGGAGCGGTGTCCCAGGACGGCGTGTCCGGCGGCCTGGGCACCGACGCGGACAAGGCGGTCTTCACGGCGCTCCGCGGATTGGCCGACGCGGTGCTGGTGGGCTCCGGCACCGTCTCCGCGGAGAACTACGGCGGGGTGGTCGTGGGCGAGGAGGTGCGCGCAGCGCGCGTGGCGCGCGGCCAGCGACCGGTCCCGCCGGTGGTGGTGGTGACGGGCTCGGCCAACGTCGATCCGACGGCGGCAGTCGTCACCGATGCCGAGGTGCCCCCGATCGTGCTGACCACGTCCGACGCACCCGAGGATCGCGTCCGCGCACTGACCGACGCCGGGGTGACGGTGGTGCGGGGCGGCGAGACACTGTCCGGACACGCGGTGAAGTCCATGCTCGACGAGCTGGGCCTGTACCGGGTGTTGTGCGAGGGCGGGCCGGGGCTGTTCGGCTCACTTCTCGAGGCCGACGTGGTCGACGAGCTCTGCATCACGACGTCGCCCACCATGGCGGCGGGATCGGCAGGACGAGTGTCCACATCGGACAGTGCTGTCGACCGGCCCATGCTTCCCGCGCACATCCTCGTCGACGACGACGGCACGATGCTGGTCCGATGGGTGAGTAACCGCACGTCGTGACCGCGAACGATCAGA
Source organism: Rhodococcus sp. AC861 (assembly GCF_979256035.1). Classification (NCBI taxonomy): domain Bacteria; kingdom Bacillati; phylum Actinomycetota; class Actinomycetes; order Mycobacteriales; family Nocardiaceae; genus Rhodococcus; species Rhodococcus sp. AC861. The sequence continues at coordinate 482,845 of NZ_CEEDMW010000003.1, read as the reverse complement.
ATGTCCGCCGGGGATGGCACTCTGGCGTCATGCAGCTGTCGAGTGTCGGGGGGCGACTGGCCGTCGTGGTGATGGTCGGTGTCGTCGCCGCAGCATGTGGCGCCGGCCCCTCGACGCGGCCGGACGTCGCCGTCGAAGGCGGGTCGACCGGTGGCGCCGTGCCGTCCTCGGACTCGGCCCCCGCCGATGCCGAACCGTTGCCGCTCGAGGCACCGATCACGAACCTGAACTGGTCGGACTGCACAGCGAGGACGACGGGGTCCTACGGTGTCGTGGCGGCGGCGGGAGTCGTCGTGGACTGCGCGACGTTCGCAGCGCCCATCGACCGGAACGTCGCGTCCGACGGCACGTTCGAGCTGTCCGCGGTCCGTGTGCGCCTGTCGTCGACACCGGCCGACGCGGTCCCGCTGGTCTACACCTCGGGTACCGATCGACCGTCGGCGGCAGACATCGCGGCCATAGCGGCGCAGCCCGACTCGTCGCTGCTGGCCACGCACCCGATCGTCGGTGTCGACCGCCGCGGGATCGGCAACTCCGCGCCGTTCGACTGCTACTCGGGGTTGTCCTCGACGCGGGACGCGTTGTTCGATCTGGGCCAGTTCTCCCCCGGCACCGATCCCGCCGACCGCGTGGCGACGCTCGCCCGCGACGCAACCATCGCGTGTACCGACTTCCTTCTTCCGGAGGCGCTGATCTTCGCGACTACCAACAGTGCCGACGACCTCGAGGCGCTCCGCGAAGCGTGGGGCGTACGGGCGCTGTCGCTGCTCGGGTCGGGCAACGGTGCGCTGGTCGCACTGGCCTACACGGCCGCCTACGGCGATCATGTCGCCAGACTGGTGCTCGACTCCCCCACCAGCGTGGTCACCGACGCCGTCAGTTCCGCCGAGCAGACGGTGCGCGGCGAGGAGGCTGCACTGACCGCGTTCTCGACACGCTGCGCCGCGATCGGGTGTTCGCTCGGTGCGGATCCCCGCGCGTCGGTGGTCGATCTTTTCCGGCGCGCCGATGCGGGCGAACTCGCCCCGCTGTCGGGAGCGACTGTCCGCGAGGCCGTCGTCCACCTGCTGTCGTATCCGTCGTCCGGGGACTCCGCGGCGCTCATCCGGACGGCGTCCGACACTGTCGCGGGCGCTCTCGCCGGCAACATCGCCGCTCTGGACGACACCGTGAACCTGGTGCGCTCGTTCACCGAGACCGACGGCCACTTCGTCAGCGTCTGCACCGACGGGCAGCAGTGGCCGGCGCCCGATCGCGTCCGTGAGCTCCAGTCGTCCTGGGCCGGGCAGTATCCCGCGTTCGGTGCGACCGCAGCACTGGACCTGCTCACCTGCTCGGCATGGCCGGCCACGACTCCCCCGCCCGTTCCGTCGACGATCGGTGTGCCGGTCCTCGTTCTCAGCGGAACCGCGGACGCGATCACCGGAACCGAACCGCTGCCGGCCGTCACCGGAGCGCTGGGGGCCGCCGGTGCGGCGACGACGACGGTGACGTGGGACGGCATCGGTCACCCCGTCACGGTGGGCTCGGGGTGCGGGCGTTCCGCCGTCGGTTCGTACCTGGCCTCGGGCGACTTGCCGGGAGGCGGGAATGCGTGTCCGGCCTAGCGGCCGGGGTACCGTCTCCGGGTGTCGTTCCGTCATCTCGAGCCGCGAACCGGTGAGACCACCGCCCAGGTGATCCGCTTCGCGTTGTGGCCCATCGCCATCCTGACGGTCCTCAATCGCGTGATCGTCAAAGCCGTCAACGGCAACATCACCGACGACTTCCGTCCGGTCTACAACGCGGCGTTCGCCTTCCTGAACCGTCGCGAGGTGTACACCGCGAACTTCGACTCGGTGGACCCGCACTACCTCTATCCACCGAGCGGAACGCTGGTCATCGCACCTCTCGCGATTCTGGATCCGGAGCGCTCCCGGTGGATGTTCATCGGCGTCAACGCCCTTGCGGTCGTCGTCGCGCTGTACCTACTGCTGCGCATGTTCGAGCTGAGCCTGTCGTCCGTCGCCGCGCCTGTCGTCTTGTTGGCGGCGTTCTCGACCGAGACCGTCACCAACACCCTCATCTTCACCAACGTCAACGGGTTGATCCTGCTCGGCGAAGTGCTGTTCATGATGCTGCTGCTCCGGCGTCGCTACTACCTCTCGGGTGCCGCCATCGGGCTCACGATCGCCGTCAAACCCACTCTCGCACCGCTGCTGCTCCTGCCGCTCGTGCGCAAGGAGTGGCGCGTGTTCGTCACGGCCCTCGGCATTCCGCTGGTCCTGACACTGCTGGCACTGCCGCTGTCCGTCGACGCGGGCGCCTTCATCACGCACACGCTGCCGTACCTGCTCGAGTCGCGGGACTACTTCAACAGCGCGATCGTCGGGAACGGCCTCTACTACGGCTTGCCGACAGTTCTCGTCCTCGCGCTCCGCGCCGTCTTCGCCGCGATGGTGCTGGTGTCGCTGTGGCTGCTGTGGAAGTACTACCGGCACGACGAGCTGTTCTTCGTCGTCACCGCCAGCGGGGTCTTGCTGGTCGCGTCGTTCCTGCTGACCTCCCTCGGCCAGATGTACTACTCGATGATGCTGTTCCCGCTGATCATGTCGGTGGTGCTGCGCAACTCGGTCATGCGGAACTGGCCCGCGTGGTTGGCCGTGTACGGATTCCTCAGCTACGACAGTTGGCTGGTGGGCAGATTCCCCGAGTTCGGGCGCGCCATCGAGTACCTGCGCTCCACCTGGGGATGGTCGTTGCTGATCATCGTCGTCTTCGCCGTGCTGCTCGGCCGCTACCTCACCGCGCGTCGGGAAGGCCGACTCGATCAGGGCATCGATCCGGCGTTCCTGCTCGACCAGCCGCGGACCACCACAGCGACGCCGTCACCTGCGGCGACAGCAGAGTCCGCGCCCACGCATTAGCGTGGGGGCATGAGTTCTGCACCGGAGAAGAAGCCCACCTACGAGCTGTCCGACGACGAGTGGCGCACGAAGCTGAGCGCCGCCGAGTACGCCGTGTTGCGCAAGGCCGGAACCGAGCGTCCGTACGTCGGCGAATACACCGACACCACCACCGAGGGTGTCTACAAATGCCGCGCATGCGACGCCGAGCTGTTCCGCAGCACCGAGAAGTTCGAGTCGCACTGCGGCTGGCCGTCGTTCTTCGACCCCAAGGACACCGACGCCGTCATCCTGAAGGTCGACCGCTCGATGGGCATGAAGCGCACGGAGGTGCTGTGCAGCAACTGCCACAGTCACCTGGGCCACGTCTTCGAGGGCGAGGGCTACCCGACGCCGACCGATCAGCGGTACTGCATCAACTCCATCTCTCTCGTTTTACACCCGTTGGAGAAGTAGCCCTACCAGCATCTGCGCAGCTAGCCGAACTTTGGCTGGCTGCGCTTTGCGTCTCTACTGAGCGGCTGAGTACGCCTCGATGATCGGCGGCTGAATGCCCTGCTTGGTCGGTACGACCTTGGTGTAGTTACCCTCACCACGCAGCTTGGCGACTGGGTTGTCCGCTAGCCATGCATTGATGGTTTCAGCGAACTCAATAGCCGTCACACCAGCCTGCTCACGAAGCTTGGTGAAGGTCTGCCATGCCTGTTACTTGTCCTCCGACACACTCGGGCTTGACGACTTGGACGACGCGCTAGTCCTGGTGCTCGGGATGGACTTAGGGATGATCGGCTCACCAGCTTCAAGCTTGCGGGTGAACTCAGCCAGCTCGTCTTCACCTGGGTACAGCTCCACGACGGTTGCGTCTTTCGCGGCCACGCCAGCGGCCCGCAAGGTGAGCTTGGTCGGCTTGGTGTCGTCAGGCAGCTTGTCCCCTGACCAGTCACCAACCACTACGGTCTTGATTCCCATGATGTAATCATTCTGTAGTTGGTGCGATGTATGCGCAACATACATCACTAGATGAGTTAGGCAAGAACTGTGCTGGACGATGCTATGAGACGGTTGGGATTCCGGGGTGGTCTTACCCTCACGATAATTTCAATAGTGTTAATTGCAGGGACACTAGCACTTCTCGCATCAGTCAACGCTATTACGATTCAATTCTGGCAACTCCTTGCATCCGTGGCTGGTCCGGTAATCGCCGCTGTCGTGGTCATGACGGGATGGAAGAAAACACATACTGACGCCAGCGCACGAGATTTAGAAAACTGGCGTCGCACTACAGCACTGAAAGCATGCGTTGATCTCATCTCGGACGTTGACAAGTTTCATGTTTCAGTGGACTTTCCAATATCAGGTGAGAAAATGACCTATTTCGTCACGAACCTGTCGTTCGATCTCTTGCGCAGCATCGACCGGAACCTACACATTCTGGCCGTATGCAACGAACAAGAAATACTAAAATATGGGCAGGATAGCCACGACGCCGCGATCGACTTAAGAGACATAGTGTTCGAAGCACTAATGGCAGGTGAGTATGAATTCAAACTAATGTACGAATATTGGGTCGAACGAGTGATGAAAGCCGGCGGTGTGAACAATCAAAAACGGGACATTCTTGTTCACGCGGTTGAAGCTTCATTCACGGGACAACCCGTTACCAGCGAATACTCTCAAAATATGCAGTTCTGATCAGAACCCACTAAGCGAACCGACGGAGGCAAGCATTTTGGAGATAGCTTCGTTAGTAATTTCAATAATTGCATTAGGCGCTTCAGCGGCTACTGTCTATTGGGTTCAAAGAAAAACAGATACGCGCGAGTACCGCAAGTGGCGTCGAGACACGCTTGCCAAAGCAGTGGTTGAACTCATCAATCTTTCTGCCAAACGTATCGAATATATCGGCGTCTATCTACGCAGCGTCTCTGCATACAATCTGAAAAACGAGTACAACGACAAAAGCGGCCTGTTCGATGCTGCGCCGGGGATACTAGCTACTATTGAAATTTGCGAGGCCGAGGAAGTTTATATCGTTGTGCAGAAGATAGTTTTTAAGCATAAAAACGGGGTCGAAGCGATCCATACCGCAGCAACGAAAATCAAGAGTGGCCTAAACTCCTTGGACGATGTTGGCACCGCTTACAGTTATACCGGAGATGCAGAGCGCCTCCATTACGAACTGTTGAGCGAACTCAAGAAAGCACTGAAATGACTCTGAAAGACTGGATGCCGCTAATTACAGTCGGCGCAGCAAGTATCGTGGCAGTAATCGGCTGGGTCGTCATACATAACACTAGCCGTAACCGTGATCTAGATAATTGGCGGCGGACCACCCTAGCTACAGCGTTCACCGAAGTCTCCGCAGCAGTTGGGAAGATAAATACTGAACTGCGTGCCGACTCAAAAAGCATGAACCACGCTCTGATCAAGGCAGAAATAGCGGAGCACATTGAGACAATTCTTAGAAATGTACATCTAATCTCCGCAGTGAAACCAGAGCTGTCAGAGCCGGCTAAACGAGTGTCCAACACTGCGCTCAACCTGGCTACAAAACATGACTACTTCAAGGCCACATGGAACGCTGCTCTCAGATCTCCAAAAGACCCCGAATTGTTGTCACGAGTACAACAGCTGCACACAGGCGATATTCTGACGGAGAATTCTAAAGTGAGTTTGCGGTCGAGGATGCTGACTGACGAATCTATGGCTGTCATAGATCGGACTGCACCAACCCCCTTCAAATTCATCAAACGGCAGTATAGAAAAGCAGGTGGGCGTATACGGCTAATAACGGCACAGCTACTGAATGAGACCAAAAAATGGTACAATAGCAAGCGAACTTAGTTGACTCCTTCGTTCAGTGAACCAGCAGTTCATGCAAAATAGGCCCGTACAATCGTACGGGCCTATTTTATCTATTGAGCGAGTTCTTGATACAGCTCGTAACCTACTATGCGTTCATCTATGTCCAGCCGAGTATTTAGACCAGAGATGTTGAAGATATCTTGCTCATAGCGCGTACCGTTCCACGATTGGTAGCAGGCAGCGCCCTGCTTAGAGCGCAGATTGCCTGCTCGCTGATCTAGCGACCACTCCCCTTCTGGAAGCTCGACGCGTGTGGGCCGGCCTGACAACCTGCTTCGATGCACTGATGTTGTTACCGATGTAGACCTTAACCACCGTCCAGCCAAGTTCCTCAGCTCGCCTCCGGCAGTCCTGCTCCTGGCGTTGCACACCTAGCTGCTCTTCATCACGATCCAGGCCGATACGGGCAAAGATTGCGGCTGAACTGGGCGAACGGCTCATGGCTGACTCTCTCCAACGGGTGCAATTGACGCTACTGCATCAACTCCATCTCGCTGACTCTGGCACCGTCCGAGTAGGTCGTCAGAGCGACAGGTAGTACGTGCTCTGGGACGGGTAGTAGTCGTCGAACGACGGCAATTGCCCGTCCTCTCGCGCTGCCACCAGCATGTCGAGGTAGTACTCCCACCCCGGCCCGATGTCGCCGATTCCCTCGTCCGACTCGAGGTGGTGGACGAACGTCAGCGTCGTCACGTCGTCGGTCTGCGCCAGGGTGATCTCGAAATGCCACCCGCCGGACTCGACGGCCACATGATGCGGCGCCCGGCAGCCGACGATCGTCATGTCGGACACCGGCGAGTTCTCCTCGAAGCCCATCGTCACGCGGATCGTGCCACCCTCGCGGCCCTCACCCTCCCAGCTGCCGTACCAGCGAGCGGTCCGATCGCTCTCGGTGACACTGGCCCACACATCGTCGATCGGTGCGCGGAACGTGCGCCGGAGTTCGAGGTCGACACCCGTGTCGGTGCGGTGGAGCCTGCCGGTGGGTTCCGGATGTCGCGTCATCGGCGCATCGTACTGCGCCGCCGTTGCTCACAGAACGGGTCCGCAGGGCGGAATGTGCCGCCTCGGTACCGGTTCTGTGCAGAACGGCTCGCCGCCGCTACTGTCGGCTCCATGCGTACCTTCACCTCTGCAGACGACATCACCTCCGCCATCGGCGAGACGATCGGCACCAGCGACTGGTTGGAGATCACCCAGGAGCGTGTGAACCAGTTCGCCGATGCCACCGGCGATCACCAGTGGATCCACGTCGACCCGGAGCGCGCTGCGAAGGAGAGCCCCTTCGGTGGCCCCATCGCACACGGCTACCTGACCTTGTCGTTGCTGCCGGCACTGTCGTGGCAGACCTACACGGTGGAGAACTCCACGATGGGCGTCAACTACGGCAGCAACAAGGTGCGCTTCGTCAATCCCGTCGCCGTCGGGTCACGCGTGCGCCTGGTCGCGGTGCTGGCCGCGGCGGACTCGCTCCCGAACAACGCCGTCCAGATGACCGTCGACTCGACCATCGAGATCGAGGGTGTCGACAAGCCTGCGCTGGTCGCCCAGGTGATCAGTCGCGTCTATTTCTGAGGACGCGGCACGAACGTCGGCTGATCGTGCGCGCGGACGGGCGGTAGTTCGCCCGTCCACTTCTCGATCTCCACGAGCACGTGCTGGCCGGTGGAACCCTGTGCGAGCGAAGACGTTCCGCGATCCGCCGTCAACACGTTCGGGTTTCCGTGCACGCACATCGACTGCGGGTCCGACGGGTCCAGCGGGTCGTACCAGGCACCGGTGGAGAGCTGGACGACGCGTATCCGCATCGCGTCGTCGACGATCAGTCCGGCCAGGCACGACCCTCGATCGGTGAACACCCGGACCACATCGCCGTCGACGAGTCCCCGCCGATCGGCATCCACGGGATGCATGCGGAGGGGTTCTCTGCCCTGGATCTTGGACGCCATGCTGACCGCGCCGTGGTCGAGTTGACTGTGCAGTCGCGTCTTCGGCTGGTTCGCGATCAGGTGCAACGGGAACTGCGCCGCGCGTGAGCCACCGAGCCACTCGTCGGGTTCGTACCAGGCGGGATGTCCGACGCAGTCGTCGTATCCGAAGGCGTCGATGTCGGCGGAGAAGATCTCGATTCTCCCGCTGGGCGTCCGCAGCGGCGCGCGCTCGGGGTCGTCGCGGAAGTCCGACAGCAGAGTCAAGTTCTCCTCGGTGTCCATCCGGAAGGAGCCGTCGGACCAGAAGCAGTCGAACGTCGGCGGCTCGACTCGGCCGGCGTCGCGGACGAAACGCCGCCACGGCTCGTACAGGTGCCGAAGCCAGTCCGCGGACGTCCGACCCTCGGTGAACTCGTACTCGACTCCCAGTTCGCGGGCCAGCAGCGTGAAGGTGTCGTAGTCGTCCTTGCTGTCGGCGAAGGCGGGCACCGCCGCCTGCATCGCCACCAACAGCGGATCGTTGCGCGTGCAGCTGAGGTCGTCGCGCTCGAGAGTGGTGGTCGACGGAACGACGAAGTCCGCGTGACGCGCCATCGGTGTCCAGTACGGCTCGTGCACGATGATCGTGTCGGGACGGCCGAGCGCGCGGCGGAAACGACCGATGTCCTGGTGATGGTGGAACGGGTTCCCGCCCGCCCAGTGCACCAGTCGGATGTCCGGGTACGTCCCCGTCGTGCCGTCGAACTCGAACGAGCCTCCCGGGTTCTCCAACATGTCCGAGATCGCCGCGACCGGGATGGATGACGCCACCTTGTCGATGCCCTGCGGAAGCGTCGGCAACGGGTAGGGCACCGGGCCGAGGCCGGGTTCGTTCATCGACCCGTAGCCGTGGCCGAATCCTGCTCCGGGGACTCCGATCCCGCCGAGCATGGCCGCGAGGGTGATGCCCATCCACGGAGCCTGCTCACCGTGCCGGATCCGCTGCAGCGACCACGTGACCGAGACGAGGGTGGTGCTCCGGGCCATCCGCCGGGCGAGGTCGACGATGTCCGACGCGGGCACGCCGGTGACGCTCTCGGCCCATTGCGCCGACTTCGCGACGCCGTCCGTCCGCCCCAGGAGATACTCCTCGAAGCGGTCGTATCCGGTGGTGTAGCGCTGCAGGAAGGCCGTGTCGTGCAAGCTTTCCGACGCGAGGACGTGTGCGAGCCCCAGCATCAGCGCGACGTCGGATCCGGGGACGGGCGCGATCCACTCGGCCGCACCGTCGGTGTCGTCGCGGATCGGTGAGATGCTGACGATGCGTCCGCCGCGCGCCCGCAACCGCTGGAGTCCGTCCCGTGCCGGGTGGTTGCTGGTGCCTCCGTGGTTGACGGAGGTGTTCTTCAGCGGCACACCGCCGAAGGCCACCAGCAGATCCGTATGGTCGGCGATGACGTCCCAGGACGTCGAGCGGGAGAACATCTTCCAGTGCGTTCCCATGACCCGCGGCATGATGGCGCCGGTCGCCCCCAGCGAGTAACTGCCCACCGACCGCGTGTAGCCGCCCAGGGTGTTGAGGAATCGGTGGACCTGGCTCTGGGCGTGATGGAACCGACCAGCGCTGCCCCATCCGTACGAGCCGCCGAAGACGGCCTCGTTGCCGTGCTCACCGATGACGCGCCGCAACTCGCCGGCCAGCAGGGGAACGAACTCGTCCCAGTCGAGTTCGACGAAGGAGTCGTTGCCACGGTCCGTGGACGGACCCGGTCCGTTCTGGAGCCACCCACGCCGCACCGAGGGGCGGCGCACACGTGCTCGGTGAGTCACCGATCCGGGGACGTTGCCCAGGATCGGTGACGGATCGGCGTCGCCCACCGGCGGATGCACCGCGACGACATCGCGGCCGTCCGTGTCGGCCGTGAACATGCCGAAGTGGGCCATCTGCTGAACGCCGGTGCGGCCGAGTCCCATCGGACGTCAGTCGATCCGGAGGCCGTGCTCGGTCACCACATCGACCAGCGCGGACGGGCGCTGGTCCGTGGGAAGCGGATCGACGAGGCCGAAGGACATGCCGAGCGCCCTCGCTCCGCCGTCCGCCTCCTCGCTGTCACCGACCATGAGGCACGACTGCGCCGGGACACCGAGCGCGTCGACGGCTGCGCGGAAGATGGCGGGGTCCGGCTTGACGGCGCCCACCTCGAAGGACAGCGAGTAATACGTGATCAGGTGACCGACGCCGAGGTGGTCGAACGCGGGGCGCAGGTCGAAGGCGATGTTGCTGACGACGGCGATCGGGATGTTCTTCTCGGCCAGGCCGCGCACGACCCGCGCGGTGTCGGGGTAGGCGGTCCACGAGTCCGGGTCGATCACCTTGTCGTACAACGACTCTGCATGATCCTTCCGCCGTACGCCCGACGCCTCGAGCACGGCGAGGTACGCGGCCCGGTGCATGGCCGGGTCCAGATCGCGCGCTTCCCAGGCACGGTGGCCGTCGTCGTCGAGTGTGACCACCGACCCGACAGGTTGAGTCATGCGCCGCATCAGTTCCGCCTGGAAGTGCCCGTCGACCTTCTCGTCGTCGCCGACGCGGAGATCGGTGAACCAACTCTCGTCCTCCTCGAGCCGGAAGAGCGTGCCGGAGAAATCGAAGAGAACGGCGGCGGGTGTGCTCACGGAAGCGACTCGACGAGGGCCTCGACGCTCACCCGGGGGCCGCTGAAGAACGGGACCTCTTCGCGCACATGCCGTCTCGCCTCGGTCGCACGGAGGTCTCGCATGAGGTCGACGATGCGGTCGAGGCTCGGCGCCTCGAACGCCAGGATCCACTCGTAGTCACCGAGGGCGAACGACGGAACCGTATTGGCGCGGACGTCCTTGTACCCGCGCGCGGCCTTGCCGTGATCGGCCAGCATCGTCCGTCGTTCCTCGTCGGGAAGCAGGTACCAGTCCAGCGATCGGACGAACGGGTAGACGCAGATGTACGCGCCGGGCTCCTCGTTCGCGATGAACGCGGGAACGTGCGACTTGTTGAACTCGGCGGGCCGATGCAGGGCCGCGTTGCTCCAGAAGGTGTCACAGGCGCGCCCCAGTGCCGTGGAGCGGCGGAACCGCGAGTACGCCGCCTGAAGATCCTCGATCCGCTCGGCGTGCCACCAGATCATGAAGTCCGCGTCGGCGCGCAGCCCGGCGACGTCGTAGATGCCGCGCACCACGACATCGGTGTTCTCGAGACCGTCGAAGAACGCCTGTGCCTCGGCGAGCACGGCCGCTCGGTCCTCACCGAGTGCGCCGGGTCGGGCCGTGAACACCGAGTGCATCGAGTACCGGAGGGTGGAGTTGAGTGCTGCGAAATCGAGACGTGCCATGAGCCCATCGTGCCACCCGACGCGCCGACGTCACGAACGGGTCAGAGCGCTGCAGCCAACCGCAGTGCCGCGGCGGACGCCGTCGCCACGCAGGCGGGGACCCCGACGCCGTGCAGGTAGGCGCCCGCGAGTTCGAGCCGAGGGATGGCGGCAGCCGCCGCGTCGATGCGGGCGACCCGGGCGACGTGGCCGGGCCGGTACTGCGGAAGGCCCCCGTGCCAGCGCTGCACGAACGCCGTGGTCGGTACGTCCGTGATTCCGAGCACATCCTGCAAGTCTCGTCGTGCGGCGTCGATCAGGACGTCGTCGGGTCGGTCGACTATCGCGGAGTCCCCGAACCGCCCGAAGGACACGCGCACCAGTTCGCCTCCACGCTCGGCGAGGTGCGGCCACTTCCTGCTCGACAGAGTGAAAGCCTTCGCGCGCAACGGAACACCGGTGGAGTCCAGTTCTCCGGTGGCCACCAGCACCCCCGAGTTCTCGGGCAGGTCGCACGCGTCGTACCCCAGCGCGACGACGGCCGACGACGCGAGCGGTAGTGCGCCGAGTTCCGTTCCCAGCGCGCGATCGACACCGACGAGCAGTCCCGACGCGACCGGTGCCGGCACCGCAAGGAGGACACCGTCCACCGCGCCCACTCCGGGAATCACCCACCGCCCGCCGGAATCGCGCGTGAGATCCGCAACGTCGGCATGCACCTGGTCTGCGCCCGACGACGCCAGCAACGCCTCCAGCAGCACGCCGTATCCGCGGCGTAGGCCACCGAAGACGGGCCCGGGCGCAGGAGTCGGCCGAGCACGCTCGACAGCCTCGCCGAGACTGCTCGCGCCGCCGTCGAGGGCTGCCGCAAGCGTCGGCAGCGCCGCCCGCACGCTCGTGGTGTCGGACAGGCCCGAGTACACACCGCCGAGCAGCGGGTCGACGCTGCGGGCGGTGACCTGCGGACCGAACCGTTCGGAGACGAGGGCGCCGACGGCAGCGTCGTCACCCGGCGTCCAGGGAAGGGGCCGCGATCGCTCGTCGTCGATGCGTCGGCAGGTCTCGTCGTCGACGATCGACCGCACGGATTCGGAAGTGGCCGGGATTCCCATCAGCGTTCCGACAGGCAGGCTGTGCAGCGCTCCCCCTGTGCGCAGCAGCGGCCTCGCGGTCGACGACGGTCGGACCAACTCGTCCGACAGGCCCAGCTCCGCCAGGAGTTCGGGCACCTCGGGTCGCCGAGCGATGAACGCTTCCGCGCCCACGTCGACCGGGCCGGAACCCATGTCGACGGTGCGCAACTTACCGCCGATCCGCTCGGCGCTGTCGACGATCACGATGCGGGCGTTCTCCCCCAGCAGCCGACGCAGACGATGGGCCGCGACCAGGCCGCTGATCCCGGCTCCGACGATCGCGACCGAGGTCACAGCTGGTGCACCATCTCCACCACCGACGTGACGACGCCGGGATCGGTGGCCGGCAGGACGCCGTGTCCCAGGTTGAAGACGTGTCCGGTCGCGCCGAGGTCGAGGGCCGCGTCGGCTTCGCCCACGATGCGAACCACATGGCGACGCAGTGCGTCCGGGCCTGCGAACAGGACGGCGGGGTCGAGGTTGCCCTGCAGAGCCTTGCCGGGGCCGACCCGTCGTGCTGCCACGTCGAGGGGGATCCGCCAGTCGACACCGACCACGTCGGCGCCTGCCTCACCCATCGCGCCGAGCAGCTCACCCGTGCCGACACCGAAGTGGATCGTGGGGATGCCTGCCGAGGACACCGCGTCGAACACGCGCGTCGAGTGCGGGAGGACGAATTCGCGGTACTCGGCCAGCGACAACGCTCCGGCCCAGGAATCGAAGAGTTGCACGGCGTCGACGCCCGCACCGATCTGCGCCTGCAGGAAGCCGATGGTGGTGTCGGCGAGGGCGGACAGCAACGCGTGCCACGTGTGCGGATCGGAGTGCATGAGCGCCTTGGTGCGCTCGTGATTACGACTGGGGCCGCCCTCGACGAGGTACGACGCCAACGTGAACGGCGCTCCGGCGAACCCGATCAGCGGCACGTCACCGAGCTCGGTGAGGAGCAGGGACACCGCCTTCGCGACGGGTTCGACCTGTTCCGGCAGCAACGGCGGCAACGCCTCGACGTCGGCGACCGTCCGCACCGGGTTCGCGATCACCGGTCCCGTCCCGGCGACGATCTCGAGATCGATGCCCGCCGCCTTGAGCGGTACGACGATGTCGGAGAACAGGATGGCGGCGTCGACGCCGTGGCGGCGGACCGGCTGCAACGTGATCTCGGTGACCATCTCCGGGTCGAAGCACGAGCCGAGCATCGTGGTGCCCTCGCGCAACTTCCGGTACTCGGGCAGCGACCTGCCCGCCTGCCGCATGAACCAGACGGGCCGACGCGTCGGCACCCGCCCGGTCGCCGCCGCGAGAAACGGTGCGTCGGGCAGCGAGCGACGCGGGGTCGTATCGCTACCGGTGAGGGCGTCGTCAGGCGTCGTGTTCATCGCCGACCATGCTGCCACGCCGCCGCCCGTCCCCCTACGGCGCGCCTCTGACCACGGCGTCGGCAACCGGGCTAACGTCCGCTCTCGTGACCACGTCCGAGACCGCCTCGCAGCCTGCGCCCTTTCGCGCCGCCATCGACGCGATGCACCGGGCGACGGTCCACCCCAGCATCGAGGTCGGCCCCATCCGACCGCCGCAGCGTCTCGCACCGTTCAGTTACGCCCTCGGGGCGGAAGTTCGGCACTCGGAGACCGAGTCGGTTCCGGAGCAGAGCGACGGCGACGCGTTCGGTCGATTGATCCTGCTCTACGACCCCGACGGTGACGAGGCGTGGAACGGCACGATGCGTCTGGTGGCGTACATCCAGGCCGACGTCGACGCCTCCCTCGCGTCCGATCCGCTGCTGCCCGAGGTCGCGTGGAGCTGGTTGGTCGACGCCTTCGAGTCGCGGTCCGAACCGCTCACAGCCCTCGGTGGCACCGTCACGTCCACCAGTTCCGTCCGCTACGGCGACATCGCCGGGCCGCCGCGCGCCCACCAACTCGAGCTGCGGGCGTCGTGGACTGCGCTGAGCGAGGAGCTGTCGGTGCACGTCGAGGCCTTCGGCGAAGTGCTGGCGTACGCGGCGGGCCTGCCGCCGGCCGGCATCACCGCTTTGGGTACACGCGGCGACTCCGGCTCGTCCGGCGCCTAGAGTTCGGGGAATGTCCGACCCGACCGCTCCCGACTCGATCTCTCCCGACGCGGCGTCACCGGACGTGACCGATCCCGCCGAGCCCGAACCTGCCGAACCACTCCTCGCTCCACGGGACGGGGTGCCGCCGCTGACCGACACCGCCGAGGCCGTGCGTGCGGCGGCCGACCTCCTGGCGTCGGGAACAGGTCCGCTCGCCGTCGACGCCGAACGCGCGTCGGGGTTCCGGTACTCGGCACGGGCGTACCTCCTGCAATTCCGTCGGCGTGGCGCGGGCACCGTGCTGCTGGACCCGATCCCCGTCGTGCAGAGCGGCGGCGTCGAGGCACTCGCCGTCTTCGCCGACGCGATCAACGGCCTGGAATGGGTCCTGCACTCGGCCGATCAGGACTTGCCCGGACTCGCCGAGCTGGGCATGACCCCGGCGAAGCTGTACGACACCGAACTGGCCGGTCGACTGGCGGGCTTCGAGCGTGTCGGGCTGGCTGCAATCGTCGAGCGCACCCTCGGGCTGTCCCTGCAGAAGGGCCACGGCGCGGCCGACTGGTCCACCAGACCGCTTCCCGATACCTGGCTCAACTACGCGGCGCTGGACGTCGAAGTTCTGGTGGAACTGCGCGACGTGATGGCCGAGAAACTGGCCGCACAGGGCAAGACCGAGTGGGCCGCAGAGGAGTTCGAGTACATCCGCACCGCCCCGCCGGCGACGCCGAAGCCCGATCGTTGGCGTCGCACGTCCGGTATCCACACCATCAAGAACCCCCGCACGCTCGCCGCGGTCCGCGCTCTGTGGATGGCGCGGGACGACCTGGCACGTCGCCGCGACATCGCCCCGAGCCGCGTTCTCCCCGACTCCGCCATCGTCGCCGCGGCCCAGAAGAACCCCGGGTCCGTCGCCGAACTGTGCTCCCTGCCCGTGTTCGGCGGTCCGCGTCAGCGTCGTCAAGCCAAGGTGTGGCTCGAGGCCCTCGACCGTGCGCGCGCACTGTCCGACGACGCGCTTCCTCCCGTCACGCAGCCGTTCGTCGGGCCGCCGCCCGTCAGCCGGTGGGCACGCCGCGATCCGGACGCCGCGGCGCGGTTGTCCTCGGTGCGGGAGGCGATGGCCGCACTGTCGGCGGAGGTATCGGTGCCGGTGGAGAACCTCCTGACACCCGACGTCGTGCGTCGCCTGTGCTGGGAGTGGCCGACCCTCGTGTCGGGCACACAGGAGCCGGACGACGCGGTGATCGAGTCGTTCCTGCTGTCCCACGGGGCGCGCCCCTGGCAGCGCGCCCTCACGGTCCCCGTTCTGGCCGCAGGCCTCGCGCACATCCCCGCAGAGGCCGAAGTTACCGACGAGTAGGACCGGGTTAGAGTGGGCGCGCGAGCCGGAGGCCCGGCTCGTTCCAGCGCCTGCCGGAAGGAACCATGTCTTCTCCGAAATCCGCACCCGCTCGCTCCGCGTCCAGTCGCGGTGTCGCGTTCGTCGACGGCGTCCGCACACCGTTCGGCAAGGCCGGCCCCAAGGGCATCTACGCGGATACCCGTGCGGACGACCTCGTCGTCAAAGCGATCCGCGAACTCCTGCGCCGTAACCCCGAGCTTCCCCCCGAGCGCGTCGACGAGGTCGGCATCGCCGCCACCACGCAGACCGGAGACCAGGGTCTGACCATCGGCCGCACCTCCGCGCTGCTCGCCGGACTCCCCCGCAGCGTCCCCGGCTTCGCCGTCGACCGCATGTGCGCCGGCGCCATGACCGCCGTCACCACCACCGCGTCGGGAATCGGCTTCGGTCAGTACGACGTCGTCATCGCCGGTGGCGTCGAGCACATGGGCCGCCACCCGATGGGCGAGGGTGTCGACCCGAACCCACGCTTCCTCGCGGACAAGCTCGTCGACCCGAGTGCACTGGTCATGGGCAACACCGCCGAGAACCTGCACGACCGTTACCCGTCGATCACCAAGGACCGCACGGATGCCTACGCCGTCGCGAGCCAGGAGAAGTACGACGCGGCCAAGAAGTCCGGCCTGATCGCCGAGACACTGGTCCCCGTCGCCACGAAGTCCGCAGCGGGCTGGGGTCTGGCCACCGAGGACGAGCCGCCTCGCCCCGGCACCACGCTCGAGGACCTGGCGAAGCTCAAGACGCCGTTCCGCCCCGCCGGACGCGTCACCGCCGGAAATGCCGCCGGCCTGAACGACGGTGCGACCGCCGCGATCCTCGCCGGTGAGGACACCGCCGCCGAGCTCGGCCTGAAGGTCGGCATGCGCATGGTGGGCTTCTCTTTCGCCGGCGTCGATCCCGCCGTGATGGGAATCGGTCCCGTCCCCGCCACCGAGAAGTTGCTGTCCCGCACCGGATTGTCAATCGAGGACATCGGCCTCTTCGAGATCAACGAAGCCTTCGCGATCCAGGTTCTGGCGTTCGCCGAGCACTTCGGCATCGCCGACGACGACGCCCGGATCAACCAGTGGGGCGGCGCCATCGCCTGCGGGCACCCGCTCGCGTCCTCCGGTGTCCGGCTCATGACTCAGCTCAGCCGGCAGTTCGCCACCCGTCCCGATGTCCGCTACGGCCTGACCACCATGTGCATCGGCCTCGGCATGGGCGGCAGCGTCATCTGGGAAAACCCCGCCTACGACGGAAGCAAGTGATTGCCATGACTTCTGCCTTCTCCGATGAAGTGGTGACCCACGCGTTCACCAAGATCGTCACCGTGCCCGGCCTCGACGGCCCGGTCGCCATCGTCACCCTCGACAACGGTTTCGACCACACCAAGCCGTCCACCTTCGGACCTGCCGGACTCACCGAGCTCGATGCCGCCCTGGATGCGGCCTATGCCGCAGATCCGGTGGCCGTCGCGGTGACCGGCAAGCCCTTCATCTTCGCCGTCGGCGCAGACCTGAACGGCGTGCCGAACATCTCCGACCGGTCGGTCGCCCTGGAGATCGGCACGTTGGGACACAAGGTGTTCCGACGTCTTCGCGAGTCGACGGTTCCGACGTTCGCGTTCGTGAACGGCGCCGCTCTGGGTGGTGGACTGGAGATCGCGCTGCACTGCCACTACCGCACCGTCGCGGACAACGCTGCGGCACTGGGGCTCCCGGAGACATTCCTGGGTCTGGTTCCCGGCTGGGGCGGAACTCAGTTGCTGCCCAACCTGATCGGGCCGGCCAATGCCGTCACCGTGGTGATCGAGAACGCGCTCAACCAGAACCGGATGCTCAAGCCCGCGGACGCACTGAAGCTGGGCATCGCGGACGAGGTCTTCGGCGGAGCCGACTTCCTCGAGCAGTCCCTGCTGTGGGCCGCGAAGGTCGTCTCCGGGGACGTCACCCCGACCCGCCCCGAGATCGACCGCGGCCAGGGCTGGGACGACGCGATCGCCCGGGCCAAGGCCATCGTCTCCGGCAAGACCGGCGACCACGCACCGGGCCCGGTGCGCGCCGTGCAGCTTCTGGAGCTGGCGAAGTCGACCGACATCACCGACTCCGCGTCGCTCGACACGGCGTTCGCTGCCGAGGACGAGGCGCTGGCCGACCTCCTCATGGCCGACGAGTTGCGCGCCGGTCTCTACGCCTTCGATCTGGTGCAGAAGCGTGCCAAGCGGCCCGCCGGAGCGCCCGACAAGTCGCTGGCTCGAAAGGTCACCGGCGTCGGCATCGTGGGCGCCGGCCTCATGGCCAGCCAGCTCGCGCTGCTGTTCGTGCGTCAGCTGAAGGTGCCGGTGATCCTCACCGACATCGATCAGGAGCGGATCGACAAGGGCGTCGGTTACGTCCACGCCGAGATCGACAAGCTGCAGGGTAAGAAGCGGCTGTCCCCCGACGCCGCGAACCGCCTCAAGGCACTGGTGTCCGGATCGCTCGACAAGGCCGCGTTCGCGAGGACCGACTGGGTCATCGAGGCGGTCTTCGAGAATCTCGACGTCAAGAAGAAGGTCTTCGCCGAGCTCGAAGAGTTCGTCTCCCCCGAGACGATCCTCGCGACCAACACGTCGTCGCTGTCGATCACCCGCATGGCGGCGGAGCTCAAGCACCCCGAGCGGGTCGTCGGATTCCACTTCTTCAACCCCGTCGCCGTTCTTCCGCTACTGGAGATCGTCCGCGGTGAGAAGACGGACGACGCAACTCTCGCAACAGCATTCTCAACGGCGAAGTCCTTGAAGAAGTCAGCCGTGCTGATCGCCGACAAGCCCGGCTTCGTCTTCAACCGCCTCCTCACCCGCGCCCTCGGCGAGGTCATGAACGCGATCGACGAGGGCACTCCCTTCGACGTCGCCGACAACGCCATCAGCGAGCTCGGCATGCCGATGAGTCCGCTCACGCTGCTCTCGCTCGTCGGCCCCGCCGTCGCACTGCACACCGGTGAGACCATGGCCGAGTACTACCCGGAGCGGTTCCACGACTCCCCCGGCCTGCAGGCGATGGTCGCGAACAAGAAGTCCGCGGTGTGGACCTACGGCGCCGACGGAGCCAAGACCGTCGACCCCGAAATCGCCGATCTGTGGCCGCAGGGCGACTCACCGTCGACGTCCGAGCAGGTGCTCGATCGCACCCGCCGCGCCTTCGCGGAGGAGATCGACATCATGCTGCAGGAGGGCGTCGTCGCAGCCGCCCAGGACATCGACCTCTGCCTGATCCTCGGCGGCGGCTTCGGGTTCTGGAACGGCGGCATCGTGCCGTACCTGGACCGCACCGGAACCTCCGAAGCCGTCACCGGTCACCGGTTCCTCGACAAGGGTGTCGCCAGCCTGTAGTCGTACCCGGCGCCATACCGCCCGTGCGCCCTCCACGTATCCCCGGATACGTGGAGGGCGCACGGGCGTTTGCGTAGGTTAGGCTACCCAATGTGAAACGTTCTCGACTTCTCCCCGCCATCGCGGCCACTGCCGCGCTCGCCCTCGTCGCCGGATGCTCGTCCGACACCGATTCCGACGCGCCCGCAGCCGCGTCCGGGGGCGCGTTCCCCGTCACCGTCG
This sequence comes from Rhodococcus sp. AC861, assembly GCF_979256035.1. Taxonomy (NCBI): domain Bacteria; kingdom Bacillati; phylum Actinomycetota; class Actinomycetes; order Mycobacteriales; family Nocardiaceae; genus Rhodococcus; species Rhodococcus sp. AC861. Next base: position 463,667 of record NZ_CEEDMW010000003.1, on the reverse strand, counting down.
ACCACGCCTTCGGCTCGACCGTCGTCGAGGCTCAGCCCCAGCGCATCGTCACGATGGGATGGAACGCGCAGGACATCCTCGGCGCTCTGGACGTCACGCCCGTCGGGCAGCCGAAGTACACCTACGGCGCCGACGAGAACGGTGTGATGCCGTGGGCGCAGCAGTACTACGACGCCGACGCGACGACGTTGTACGACGATCCCGCAGCCGGAGATCCCGACGTGGAGACCATCGCGACACTGACGCCCGATCTGGTGCTAGCCCCCTACGAGGGCTTCCCGAAGTCCTACTACGACACGCTGTCCGCCGTCGCACCCGTCGTGGCCTACCCCGGCGAAGCGTGGCAGACGACGTGGCAGGAGCAGACCACGATGATCGGCGAGGCCGTCGGGAAGCCCACGGAGGCGCAGGCTCTCATCGACGGAATGGGTGAACGACTCGCAGCGGAGGCCGACGCCCATCCCGAGTTCGCCGGGAAGACCGTCGCGGTGGTCAACCTCGACACGGACTCGGGGCAGGCGAACGTCTACATGCCGTCGGATCCTCGGGTGCAGGTGCTCACCGAGATGGGCTTCGTCAACGCTCCGGGTGTCGTCGCGTTGGACGAGTCCGACGGAGCGGACGCCTTCTTCTCGACCATCTCGTTCGAGAACGTGAAGAGCATCGACGCGGACGTCATCGTCGCGTTCACGCCCGAGGGCTTCGACTTCTCCTCGGTTCCCGCGCTGACGACGCTGCCGGCGGTGTCGCGCGGTTCGGCGATCTCCCTGACCGACACGCAGGTGGTCGCCGGACTGAGCAACGTCAACCCCGTCAGCACACCGTGGGTTCTCGACCGCATCCTGCCGCGACTGAAGGACGCGGCCGACAGAGCAGCCTGAGCTCAGATGTCGCCGGGCTGGTGGCCGATCCACCCGCACACCCGCCCGGCGATGTCCGCCGGAGTCAGGCCGATGTCGGCGTGGATCCGGTCACGCGAGCTGTGATCCAGAAACTGTTGCGGCACACCGAGATCCCGGCACGGAACGTCGACGCCACCGGCTCTGAGCGCCGCCGAGACGGACGCGCCGATACCGCCGTGCAGGCCGCTGTCCTCGAGCGTGACGACCAACCGGAAGTCCGCCGCGAGCTTGACCAGCGAGTCCGGCACGGGCAGAACCCATCGGGGATCCACCACTGTCGCCTGCACACCGCTCGCGGCCAGCTCCGCCACCGTGTCCAGAGCCAGGGACGCGAACGGACCGACAGCGACGAGCAACACGTCCGCCTGCCCCTCCGGCTCGTGCAGGACGTCGACGCGATCGTCGAGTCGACGAACTGCCTGGATGTCGGCGGGGATCGCACCCTTGGGGAACCGCAGCGCTGTCGGCCCGTCGGACACGGCCAGAGCCTCGCCCAGCTCCTCGCGCAGCGTGGCGCCGTCGCGCGGAGCTGCGACCCGCATGTTCGGCACGATGCCGAGCAGCGACATGTCCCACATTCCGTTGTGGCTCGCTCCGTCGGACCCCGTGACGCCCGCTCGGTCGAGAACCAGCGTGACGGGGAGTTTCAGCAGCGCGACGTCCATCAACAACTGGTCGAAGGCGCGGTTGAGGAACGTCGAGTAGATCGCGACGACGGGATGCAGTCCGCCCAGGGCGAGCCCGGCCGCGGACGTCAGCGCGTGCTGCTCGGCGATACCCACGTCGAAGAACCGATCGGGGAACTGTTCGCCGAACGCAGCGAGACCTGTCGGGCCCGCCATGGCCGCGGTGATCGCGACGACGTCCGTCCGTTCGGTGCCCAGCGCGATCAGCTCACGCGAGAACTCCGACGTCCAGTCCGGCGCCGAGATGCTGGTCGCCAGACCGGTCAGCGGGTCGATGACACCCGTGGAATGCATCTGATCGGCGACGTCGTTCTCGGCGAACGAGTAGCCCATGCCCTTGCGGGTGACCGCATGCACGATCACCGGACCGCCGAATGCCTTGGCTCGACGCAAGGCCGATTCCAGAGCCGCCTGGTCGTGGCCGTCCACCGGTCCCAGGTACTTGATCCCGAGGTCGGTGAACATGACCTGCGGGCTGATGGCGTCCTTGAGGCCGGCCTTCATCCCGTGCAACATCGCGTAGGCGGCCGAGCCGACCACGGGGAGGTTCTTCACCATGTGCCGACCTGTGTCCAGCGCGCGCTCGTAGTTCGGCTGCAGGCGCAGAGTCGCGAGGTGATCGGCGAGGCCGCCGATGGTCGGAGAGTAGGAGCGGCCGTTGTCGTTCACGACGATCACGACGGAGCGGTCCTTGCCGGCGGCGATGTTGTTGAGCGCTTCCCAACACATACCGCCGGTGAGAGCACCGTCTCCGACGACGGCGACGACATGGCGATCGCCTCGGCCGGTCAGCTGGAAGGCCTTGGCCAGGCCGTCGGCGTAGGACAGGGACGCCGACGCGTGCGAGGACTCGACCCAGTCGTGCTCGCTCTCGCTACGGGACGGGTAGCCCGACAGGCCACCCTCCTTGCGCAACGAATCGAACCGATCAGCTCGACCGGTGACCATCTTGTGGACGTAGGCCTGATGACCGGTGTCGAAGATCACGGGATCACGGGGCGAATCGAAGACGCGGTGGATGGCCAGAGTCAGCTCCACCACACCGAGATTCGGCCCCAGGTGGCCACCTGTCGCGGATACTTTCTCGACCAGGAATCGGCGGATCTCGGCGGACAGCTCCGCGAGCTCCTCGGGGCCGAGAGCGCGCAGGTCGCTGGGCTCGTGCACGCGATCGAAAACACCCAACGAAATCGCTCCCTCTCCAGAAGTGCCTGACGCTCACCGGGCAGGACGCACGGTGAGCAGGCGAGTTCTCACGAGTCTACGTGGAGGCCGAACGGCGGGTTACCGTACGAGCGCCGATTCACGGCGCAACCGGGAAGAGTGGTGACGATGACCGACGTGGTGCAGCAGATCCTGGAGGAGGTCCACGCGATGTGTGTGGCGGATACCTCCGGCGCCGTCGCCGACTACATCCCCGAACTCGCGGCAGCCGACCCGGATCGTTTCGGCATCTGCCTCACGACAGCGGACGGCCACGTCTACGAGGTCGGCGACACGGACGTACCGTTCACGATCCAGTCGGTCTCGAAGCCCTTCACGTACGCGCTGGCGCTCTCCGACAGGGGCGAGGACGACGTGGCGAGTCGCATCGACGTCGAACCGTCCGGTGAGCCGTTCAACGAGATCAGCCTGGACCCGGTGACGGAACGGCCGCGGAACCCGATGATCAACGCCGGGGCGATCACGTCCGCGTCGCTCGTCGCCGGCGACACGCCGAGCCTGCAGTTCGGCCGCATCCGGGAGTCGTTCTCGCGCTACGCCGGTCGGGAGCTGACAATGAACGCGGCCGTCCACGCGTCCGAGTCACGCACCGGACACCGGAACCGAGCCATCGGTCACATGCTGCGCTCGTTCGGCATCATCACCGACGATCCGGACTCGACCGTCGATCTCTACTTCCGGCAGTGCTCGCTGGATGTGACGTGCCGCGACGTCTCGATCATGGCCGCCACGCTCGCCAACAACGGTCTCAACCCGTGCACCGAGGTGCGCGCTCTCGATCCCGTCCTCGTCGAGCGTGTGCTGAGCGTCATGACGACCTGCGGGATGTACGACGGCGCCGGGGACTGGGTGAACCGCGTCGGTCTTCCCGCCAAGAGCGGTGTCGCGGGCGCCGTGATGGCCGTCCTGCCCGGCCAGCTCGGCATCTCCGTCTTCTCCCCCCGGCTGGACGCACACGGCAACAGCGTCCGCGGCGTGATGGCCTGCCGAGAACTGTCGCGGAGGTTGGAGCTGCACTTCCTCCACGTCGGACGCGCCGCGCGCAGCGCGGTGCGAGCCGAGTACTCCGTCGGCGACACACCGTCGCGTCGGCGTCGCACCGCGGCGGAACAGGAAACTCTCGCCGCCCGCGGACGTCGGGTGCGTGTGTTCGAGCTACACGGTGACCTGCTGTTCGCAGCGGCGGAGAGCGTCGTTCGAGCCGTGTCGACGGCTGTCGACCAGGGTCGCGACGCCGGCACGGCGATCGACGGCGTGATCCTGGACATGCGCCGGGTCGACGACGTCAGTGGTGTCGCACGATCGATGCTCGATGCACTCGCGGCCGGGCTGCGACGCGAGAACTGCGCGGCCGTTCTCGTCGATCCGCGGTCGACGATGGCACACACGGTGTCGTCGCTGTCCGAGCACGACGGGACCGGCAGAGTGTTCGACGATCTCGACTCCGCCCTGCGATGGGGTGAGGACACCGTCCTCGATCGATGGTGCGGCGGCGCGCGTCAGCCGACCGAGGTGACGCTCGACGAGCATCCGATCATCGCCGGTCTGGACGAGATCCACCGCCGTGCGGTCACCTCGCGGACCACCGAGGCGCGGTACGACCGAGGTACGGTCATCGCCCGCATCGGAGACCCACCCCTGGGCCTGGCGATGGTGCTGTCGGGCCGGGTGGCGGTGGACTTCGTTCTCCCGGACGGCACCGTGAGGGCCGTGTCGACACTGTCGGCCGGCATGAGCTTCGGCGAGATGCCCCTGGTGCGCCGCTCACCGTTCGGACTGCGGATCACCGCGGCGAAGGACACCGAGGTGGCACTGCTGAGTCCGAAAGACTTCGACGCACTCACCGAGACCGACCCGCACGCCAAGTCCGCACTGCTCGAAATTCTGCTGGACCGTGCCTACGAGCAGGCGGAATCGATCGTGGCAGCGCTCCGGCGCTCGGGAATCGTCTGACGCGTCAGGCGTCGAGCGTGACCGCGGCGATGGGGGTCGTGGTCGGTGCGTCGGACCCGGACTCGGGCTCCACCGTCACCGCCCACGTCGTCATGCCGTCGAGTCCGCTCACGACATGTTCGTCGGCGGCAGTCGCGGACGACTCGGGAACGAGTCCGGCCGGACGAGGTGCGGGATCGCTGCCGATCAGCCACATCTCGAAGACCTTGCCCTCGCCCGGAGACGCCAGCCCGTCCAAGGTGACGACGGCAGCATCCTGCGAACGGGACCATCGCACCGTCGCGGTGCCGCCGCCGGCGACCTCGACCGTGCTGGACCGCACATCGTCCGATGCGAGCACCTGGGACGTCGGGGACGACGACGGTCCGGACAATTGTTGGGTCACGACGGTTCCGCCGACACCGACGACCACCACGGCCGCGGCGGCGGCAGCGAGAACGCGGAAACGCTTCCGTCGGCGATCGTCGAGCGAGACGACGGGCGCGAGCTCCGGGCTCGGATCGCCGGACGGCTCCGACCGGACACGGTCCTGAGGTGTCGACTCGAGGGCGTCCAGAATGCTCGACCGCAAAGTCGAGGGAGGTTCGGCGGCGGACGTCGCCGCGGAGAGCGCCATCGTCTCGTCGACGGAGGCGACGATGCTCTCGAACCAGGCACGGGTCGCGTCGTCGGACCGCGCGAGGCGACTCTCGATCTCCGCACGCTCCGACAGGCTGACAGCGTCCAAGGCATAGGCGTAGGCGTCGTCCACCACGGATGTTTCGTCGTCGTCGCGACGATGGCGACCGATCTCGTCACTCACCGGTGTCCACCCCCAGACAATTCTTCAACTTGATCAGTCCATCTCTGATACGGGACTTCACCGTCGGGACGGCGACGCCGAGACGCTCGGCCACTTCCCGATAGGTCAATCCGCTGTAGTACGCCATGCGGACGGATTCGCGCTGCGTCTCCGTCAAGGTGTCCAGGCACCGGACCACGGACTCCGACTCGAGCGTCTGGGTCACCGACTCCAGAACCTGGTCGTGTGCGGGGCTGTGCGTGGAGGATCCGTAGAGCGCTTCACGGTCCGTTCCGGACTGTTCCGACCGGACCCGGTCGACGGCGCGGCGGTGGGCCAGCGTCATCATCCACGCGAGCGGCGAGCCCTGGGCCGGGTCGTAACGGTCGGCCGTCTTCCAGATCTGCAGGAACACTTCCTGAGCAGTCTCTTCGCTGAAACCGGGATCCCTGAGGACTCGCAGAACCATGCCGAACACACGCGCCGAAGTCGCGTCGTACAGGTCCGCGAACGCGCGTCGATCACCGTCGGCGACGCGCGCGAGCAGTCCCCGGAGCACGTCCGCCTCGGCGAGTCGTCGTCGCTTGAGATCCGGATCGGGCACCGGACACGACGGATCGGAGACGGACTCGCGACGGTGTCGCGCGTCGGACGAGCCGGCGTCGTCTGCGGTCGTTCCCTCGGCACTCACAGTGCGCAGGCCGTCCGCGAAGAGTTTCTGGTCGAGTTCATCGACCATGAGACTAGTGCTCATCGATCGCACATCCTCACTACCTCGATGATCTCGCTCGCCATGTCGCCGCCTCGTACGTCGAAAACGAGCGTCGCGACCTTCCACAACGTGATTCGTCACCGGTGCCGACACGGATCGGTAGACCCGTACGCGGCAGAAAACCCGTTGCGTCGACACGAACCCTGCGTCACGATTCGCGGCGAAGTCGATACCTCCGATTTCCGGACATACCGATGAATTCGGGCTGCCGGGAGAGTCAGGACACTCATGACGACGACACGAGAGACCGCTATCGAGGCGGACGGGTTGATCAAGAAGTTCGGGGACACCGTCGCGGTCGACGGCGTCGACCTCTCGGTACCGCGCGGCGGTGTCTACGGCGTGCTCGGGCCCAACGGGGCCGGGAAGACGACGACGATGCGCATGCTCGCCACCTTGACCGGCATCGACGGTGGTCGGGCACGTGTGCTGGGCCACGACGTCGCCACCGAACCGGACGCCGTGCGCTCGAAAGTGGCGTTGACAGGCCAGTTCGCGTCCCTCGACGAGGACCTGACGGGAGGCGAGAATCTGGTCCTGCTCGGTCGGTTGTTCGGATTCACCCGTCCGGCGGCGCGTGACCGCGCCGAGCTCCTGCTCCACGTCTTCGATCTCGTGGAGGCCGAAAAGAAACAGGTCAAGACGTACTCGGGCGGGATGCGTCGTCGTCTCGACATCGCGGCGAGCCTCCTGGTCACACCCGAACTGATGTTCCTCGACGAGCCGACCACGGGGCTCGACCCTCGCAGCCGTAACCAGGTGTGGGAGATCGTGAGGTCACTCGTCGCGGGTGGCACCACGGTGTTGCTGACCACGCAGTACCTCGATGAGGCCGATCAACTGGCCGATCGGGTCGCGGTCATCGACCGGGGCAAGGTCATCGCCGAGGGCACCACGGCGCAGCTCAAGGCGTCGGTCGGCACGGGGTCCCTGCACGTCCGCGTCGCCGACGCGGTGCAGCGCGACGATGCCGCGCGGATTCTGCGGTCGACGCTGGGGACGGACGTCACGCAGGAGTCGGATCCGTCGACTCTGACGGCCCTCGTCGACGACACCGCACTGGTCGCCCGCGCCCTAAGTGCGCTGACCGAGGCCGGGGTCGACGTGTCCACCTACGCCCTCGGGCAGCCGAGCCTCGACGAAGTGTTCCTGGCTCTGACCGGTCGCACCACCGAACTGGAGGCATCCTGACATGACGACCACGAACGATCCGACCACCGCACGCGTGTCGGCGCCGACCATCGCGGACCTGCTGCGCGATTCGGGTCCGCGACCGCCCCGGCCGTCCTCGACGTCGGCAGCTCTGTCCTTCGGCTGGCGGGCACTGCTGAAGATCAAGCACGTGCCGGAGCAACTGTTCGACGTCACGATGTTCCCGATCATGTTCACGCTGATGTTCACGTTCCTGTTCGGCGGCGCGCTCGCCGGCTCCACCAGCGCCTACATCCAGTTCCTACTACCCGGAATCCTGGTCCAGACGGTGGTGATGATCACCATGTACACCGGTATGACCTTGAACAAGGACATCGAGAAGGGCGTCTTCGACAGATTCCGGTCGCTGCCGGTTTGGCGTCCGGCGCCGCTGGTCGGGGCTCTGCTCGGGGACGTGGTTCGCTACACCCTGGCCTCGACGATCGTTCTCGCGCTCGGCCTGGCACTGGGATTCCGTCCCGCCGGCGGTGTCGTCGGCATGGCGGCGTCGGTGGGGCTCCTGCTGGTGTTCTCGTTCTGCGTCTCGTGGGTCTGGACGATGTTCGCCCTGATGCTGCGCAGCGAGACGGCTGTCATGAGCGTGTCGATGTTGGTGCTGTTCCCGCTGACGTTCGCCAGCAACATCTTCGTCGACCCCACCACCATGCCGGGCTGGCTGCAAGCCTTCGTGTCGGTCAACCCGGTCTCGCACCTGGTGACGACGCTGCGAGGGTTCGCCGACGGGGTGATCGACACCGATGCCCTCATGTGGACGGGGATCTGGTCGCTCGGCCTGCTCGCCGTCTTCGGACCCGTCACGATGCGTCTCTACAACGCGAAGTGAGTCAGCGGACGAACAGTCCTATGCACTCGACGTGGCTGGTCATCGGGAACGCGTCGAATGCCGCGAGGTTCTCGAGGCGGTAGCCGTGCGAGAGATACAGGCCGGCATCCCGTGCGAAGGAGGCCGGGTCGCAGCCGATGTGCACGATGCGACGCGGCTGCGCCCCGGCGACGGCGGCGACGACCTGCTTGCCGGCGCCAGATCGTGGCGGGTCCAGGACGACGACGGACGGACCGGCGGGGAGAGTCGACACCGCGCGCTCCACCGGCGCCGCCTGCATGGCCACCCAGGGAAGGTCGGGCACCGCGGCGCGGCCGTCCACGACGGCCTTGTGCGAGAACTCGACGGCCGCGACAGCACCCGTCGAACCCACCTGCTCACCGAGAGCCGACGCGAACGTCCCGGCTCCCGCGTAGAGGTCCCACGCCGTGTCGCCGCTCTCGGCCCCCGACCACGCGCGGACGACCTCGCCGTAGCGGGTGGCCGCGGCCGTGTGGGCCTGCCAGAACCCCGAGGAATCGACGGTCCACTGCCTGGTTCCGACGCGCTCGACCGCGCGGCCGGTGCCCTCCTTCACGCGGTGCGCTCGGTCCCCGGACGACGCGGCTCGACGTGACGACGCTCCGCGGCGGCCCGTGTCGGCACGCACCCGACGCGCCGGCGCCGGCGCGATCTCGACGACGTGCCGCACCCCGTCGGCGTCGATCGCCACGGCGAGATCCGCATCGGGTGTCCACGTCCGGTCGGCGAGACCGTCGTACATGCCCGGAACGGCCTGCGGGCAGGCAAGGTCGGTGACGATCTGCGAACTACGGAGACGATGGAATCCCGCTCGGCCGTCGTCGTCGACTCCGAGACGGATGCGTGTCCGCCATCCGGTCTGCTCACCCAGCGACTCGACCTCGACGGTTCGCGTGATGCCGGCGACGCGGTCCAGTTGCTCCGCCACGACGGACGCCTTGATGTCCCGGACGGCCTCGGCCGTACCGAACGAGAAGTCGCAGCATCCCGAACCGCCGGGGCCGGCGATCGGACACAGCGGGTCGATCCGGTCCGGCGACGCCTCGATGATCTCGACGGCGTCCGCCCGGCAGAACGACTTGCCCTGATCCTCGCTGACCTGCGCACGGACCAGCTCTCCGGGCAGGCTGTGACGGACGAACATCACTCGTCCGTCGTGGCGTGCGACGCAGAAACCTCCGTGACCCGGCTTGCCGACGCGGACCTCGATCACCCGGCCCACCCACGAATCGATCACGTGTCCGACCGCCGTCGATCGGCCGTGGACTCGTACCCGCGTCGTGACGATCCCGGGGCGTTCTCGAGCGTCTCGCGCTTCGCGCGTTCCGAGGAGTTCAACTGCCACGGCACGCTGGTGACCATCACGCCCGGCTGGAACAGCAGCCGACTCTTCAGGCGCAGGGCGCTCTGGTTGTGCAGCACCTGCTCCCACCAGTGCCCCACCACGTACTCGGGGATGAACACGGTCACCACGTCACGCGGCGAATCCCGCTTGACCCGGCGCACGTAGTCCAGCACCGGCTTGGTGATCTCGCGGTACGGCGACTCGACCACCTTGAGGGGAACGCTGAGGTCGCTCTTCTCCCACTCACGGACCAGTTCGCGTGTGTCCGTCTCGTCGACGTTGACGGTCACGGCCTCGAGGGTGTCCGGCCGCGTCGCACGGGCGTAGGACAACGCGCGCAGCGTCGGGCTGTGCAGCTTGGACACCAGCACGATGGAGTGGGTGCGGCTCGGGAGGACGCCGTCCCATTCGAAGTCGGCGAGCTCCGTGGCCACCGAGTCGTAATGCTTGCGGATCAGCTTCATCAACCCGAAGATGCCCACCATCGCGACGATGGCGATCCAGGCCCCGGCCAGGAACTTGGTCAGCAGGACGATGATCAGCACCGCACCGGTCATGCCGAGGCCGATGCTGTTGACCACGCGTGAGCGCTGCATCGATCGGCGCTGCACGGGGTCGGTCTCGGACCGCAGCAATCGCGTCCAGTGCCGCACCATGCCGGTCTGGCTGAGGGTGAACGAGACGAACACTCCGACGATGTAGAGCTGGATCAGCTTGGTCACCTCGGCGCCGAACATCACCACGAAGAAGATCGCCGCGGCCGAGAGGAACAGGATGCCGTTGCTGAAGGCCAGGCGGTCGCCGCGCGTGTGGAACTGGCGAGGGAGGAACCTGTCCTGCGCCAGGATCGATCCGAGCACCGGGAAACCGTTGAAGGCCGTGTTGGCAGCCAACACGAGGATCAGGGCAGTGACGATCGTGATGAAGTAGAAGCCCGGAGTGAAGTGTCGGAACACCGCTTCCGCGAGCTGCGCGATCAGCGTCTTCTGCTGGTAGTTCTCCGGCGCACCGATCAGCTGCGTCGCCGGCTCCGCCGCGTACTTCACGCCGATCTTCTCCGCGAGCACGATGATGCCCAGCAGCAGCGTCACACCGATCGAACCGAGCAACAACAGCGTTGTGGCGGCGTTGCGTGACTTGGGCTTCCGGAAGGCCGGGACACCGTTCGAGATGGCCTCGACACCCGTGAGCGCCGCACATCCGGAGGAGAAGGCGCGGGCGAGGAGGAACGCGAACGCGATGCCGTAGAGGTGACTGTCGTCGGCCTTCAGCTCGAAGTCGGACGACTCCGCCGACACGTCGTCACCGAGAACGAAGACCTGGACCAGACCCCAGATCAACATGACGAACATGCCGACCATGAACGCGTAGGTCGGAATCGCGAACGCCGTTCCCGACTCGCGGACACCCCGCAGGTTGATGGACGTGATCAGCACGATGGCCGCCACGGCGAAGAGCACCTTGTGCTCCGCGACGAACGGGAGCGCCGACCCGATGTTGGATGCTGCTGCCGAGATGGACACCGCGACGGTCAGCACGTAGTCCACCATCAAGGCGCTGCCGACAGTCAGTCCGGCCGTGGGGCCGAGGTTGGTGGTCGCCACCTCGTAGTCGCCACCGCCGGACGGGTAGGCGTGCACGTTCTGGCGATAGCTGGCCACGACGACCGCCATCACGACGGCGACCGCGAGGCCTACCCAGATGGAGAACGAATACGCCGAGATTCCGGCGACGGAGAGAACCAGGAAGATCTCTTCGGGCGCATAGGCAACGGACGACATGGCATCGGACGCGAACACCGGGAGAGCGATTCTTTTGGGCAGGAGCGTATGTCCGAGCGTGTCGCTACGGAACGGCCTACCCAGCAGCAGCCTCTTGGTGGCCGTCGAAAGCTTGGACACATCGCAAAGAGTAAGCCGTACCGGGCTCGACCGAAGGGCAGGGTGACCGATAGCGTTGCCCGCAGTTACCGACACCGTGTTCGAGAACCCCGAATGGAGCGTCTGTTGTACGTAGTCGTCATGGGGTGTGGTCGGGTCGGGTCGTCGCTCGCCGGCGCCCTCACCCGCATCGGCCACGAGGTGGCGGTCATCGACCGCGACCCCACGTCGTTCCACCGTCTCGGCCCCGATTTCACGGGCCGCCAGGTGGTGGGCATGGGATTCGACAGGGACGTGCTCATCGAGGCGGGGATCGAGAAGGCCGACGCGCTGGCCGCAGTGTCCTCGGGTGACAACTCCAACATCATCTCCGCACGCGTCGCCCGGGAGACGTTCGGCGTCGAACGCGTCGTCGCCCGGATCTACGACGCGAAGCGCGCAGCCGTGTACGAGCGCCTGGGAATACCGACCGTGGCGACCGTTCCGTGGACGACGGATCGCTTCCTGCACACGCTCATCCACGACAACGAGCTGACCAAGTGGCGCGACCCGTCCGGCAGCGTCGCCGTCGCCCGGCTCGACATCGGCGAAGGATGGGTGGGCAAGGGCGTCACCGCACTCGAATCCGCCACCAAGGCCCGCGTCGCGTTCATCATCCGCTTCGGGACGGGTCTGCTTCCCGATCGTAAGACTGTCCTCCAAGCGGACGACGAGGTCTGGATCGCCGCCGTCGACGGCATGGTCGCCGAAGCCGTTGCGCTCGCGAGCAACCCGCCGCCGGAGGACTGAGCGCAGTGCCGAGCATGTCCCTGGCCGCCCGAAATCGGTGCGGCCACCACCCGTTCAGTAGCCGTCACACCATGCGAAGGACTGTGCAGTGAGAGTCGCCATCGCCGGAGCGGGAGCCGTGGGTCGGTCGATCGCACGCGAGCTCCTCAGGTCCGAGCACCATGTCCTGCTCATCGAGCGCAAAGCCGATCACGTCGACCCCTCGTCCGTCACGGCGGCCGAGTGGGTTCACGCCGATGCCTGTGAGCTGGCCACCCTCGAAGCCGCCGGAGTCGAGTCCTACGACGTGGTCATCGCCGCGACCGGTGACGACAAGGCGAACCTGGTGCTCAGCCTCTTGGCCAAGACGGAGTTCGGCGTCGACAGAGTGGTCGCGCGCGTCAACGATCCCCGCAACGAGTGGCTCTTCGACGCGTCGTGGGGCGTCGACGTGGCGGTGTCGACTCCCCGGATGTTGGCGTCGCTGGTCGAGGAAGCGGTGTCCGTCGGAGATCTGGTGCGCCTGATGACCCTGCGTCAGGGCAAGGCGAACCTCGTCGAGATCACCCTGCCGGCCAACACTCCCCTGGCCGGGAAGCCGGTCCGCAAGATCACGCTTCCGAGGGACGTCGCGCTGGTCACCATTCTCCGAGGTGGACGAGTGATCGTTCCGGAGAAGGACGATCCGATCGAGGGCGGAGACGAACTGCTGTTCGTCACCACCGTCGACGTCGAGAACGAACTGCGCGAAGCGCTCGGCCTGCTCCAGCGGTAACCCGGAGCGGTGTCAGGCCTGGTCCGGCGTGGCCGTCTCCGTGGTGGCCTCGGCGACGACGGCGTCGGCACGTCGGACGGCCCAGAACGTGATGGCGAACGCGACGGCGGCCAACGGCCATCCCATGGCGATGCGGGCCACGGCGAGCCAGCCGGTCTGGTCGGAGTCGTAGAGCTGGGACTGGACGACGTACCGAGCGACGAAGACCAGCACCCACGCGGCCGTCGCGACGTCGTAGGCACGCACGGCGGCCGTGTGGTCGCGCCATGCCTTCCCGGTCCCGTTGAGGAAACCCCAGACGATCCCCACGAGCGGACGTCGCACGAGGATCGAGACGAGGAATACTCCGCCGTACGCGAGGGACGTGTAGATGCCGAAGAGGAAGTATCCCTTCGCATCTCCGGTGCGGTAAGCGATGAACGCGCAGATCGCGACTCCGAAGAAGCCCGAGATGGCGGGTTGGATGGGGTCCCGCTTGATCAACCGCCACACGAGGATGGCGACGGCGAGTCCCAGCGCGGACCAGATGGCCGCTGTGAGACCTGCGAGCGAGTTGACCGGTACGAAGACCAGCACCGGCAGCGTCGAGAAAACGAGTCCGCTCACGCCGCCCAGATGGGACAGCACCGTCTCGGGCGCCTCGGCCTCGGTGGTGACAGGGTCGGATGCCACGTGGCCGGAATGCGTGTCCTCGGATACGGGATCTTTCGGCGACTCGCTCATGGGAGTCCAGGGTGCCAGACGGCGACGCCGTCCAGCGACACTAGTCCTCGGTGCGCAGCTCGTAGTAGGGGTTGTAGATGACCTTGCGGCCTTCTCGCTCCCCCACCCGTCCACGGACGAGAAGCTGTGTGCCGGATTCGATTCCGGCGATCTTGCGTCGGCCGATCCAGATGAGGGACATCGTGTCCGTCCCGTCGAAGAATTCGGCCTCGACGATGGCGTTGGCGGCCTTGCTGCATGTCTCGACGCTGCGAAGACGGCCCACCATGGTGACCTCGTCGCCGCGCGTGCAATCGCAGGCGCGTTGTGCGCCCGACGCCTTCGACGCCGACTCCATCTCCTCGGCATCGAGTTGTTCGATGTCCTCGGTCAACTTCCGAGCCATTCGGCGGAAGTATCCTGCGGCAGCGGGTGCCATGAGTGCTCCTGGAGCGGTTGCGCGGACCGTCCGCGGCTGGGGTTTTCGGTTCTGTCAGCGCCACTGTAGACCTTTTGCGACACCCCGGACACACGCGGCCACGCCAGTCGATGAACGTCACAGGAAGATGCGGAAACCATGGAACCAACACTGGTCGTGATGCTGCCGGGAACGGGCTCCGACGCCCGATTCGTCGAGGACTCCTTCACCGACGCGGTGACATCACGGGGGTGGACGCTGCGCGCCGTGGACCCGGACCCGAGGAACGTCGTCGCCGGGTACCGGGACGCGCTCGACGCCGCAGCGCACGAGCGACGCGGGCCGCTCGTCGTGGGCGGTGTGTCCCTGGGCGCCGCCGTCGCCGTGCAGTGGGCCCTCGATCATCCCGATCGGGTGACGGGCGTCGTCGCGGCCATGCCGGCCTGGTCCGGGCCGGCCGACGGATCACTCGCCGCGGTCAGCGCGTCGACCACGGCGCGGGCGTTGCGCGACCGGGGCCTCGAGGCGACGCTCGCGGACATGGCCGCGTCGGCACCCGCCTGGTTGTCGCGGACCTTGACTCGCTCGTGGCGGGCCCAGTGGCCGGATCTCCCCGTCGCGATGGACGACGCCGCCGCGTACGTCGCTCCGACCGCGGCGACTCTCGGCACACTGGCCGTCCCTGTGGGCGTGGTCGCCGCGGTGGACGACCCGATCCACCCTCTTCAGGTGGCCGAGCACTGGCACGGCGCGTTCCCGCGAGCGCGGCTCGAGACGTTCGCGTTGGCCCTGCTGGCGTCGGAACCGGGCGAACTGGGCCGCAGGGGGCTCCGCGCGCTCGATCGAGCGCGCGAGCAGGCCTGACCGGGGTCAGTCCAGCTGCTGCATCGCCGAGCCACCGGGTCCGCGACGGCGCCGGACGTCGTCCTCGGGATCTGCAACGGGTGCCGGAGACTGCTGGGCGGGTGTGGGCTGGGCGGGTGCGGGTGCGGACTGGGCTGCCTGTGCCTGCGCCGCCGCCATCTGCTGCTGCTGGGCTGCGGCGAGCTGCTGCGCGAGAGCCTCGGGCAACGTGATCGGCAGAGGAGTGCGGACCGGGTGCGGGTCCGTCCCGCGATCGACGATCGTGCCGGCGATCACCGCGCGCGCCTCCTGGACCAGTGGCGATGATGCGTCGACGCTGCCGGCCGGGCCCGTCGCGACTCCGCGGATCATCCAGCGGTACCCGTCCACGCCGATGAACCGGAGGTCGCCTCCCGCGGTCGAGCCGACGACCTCGCGGCCCCACGGGCCGGTTTCGATGGAGACGTTCGCATTGTCCCTGCGCAGGGTGTCGGCCAGTTCCGTCGCCACGTCGCGCCACTGTCCGGGTGACTTCGGAGCTGCGAAGGCTGCCACCGTGATGCGACCGTTCGGTGTCACGACGTGCACGGCCTGCGGCGCGCCGGCCTGCGTCATCTCCACCTGCAGCTGACCGCCGGCGGGGAGGGGCAACAGGACTGAACCCAGGTCGAGCCGACTCGCGGCAGCCTTCGCACGGTCGTCGTCGAGGTCCTCCAGCGACCACGGCCCCGATCCGTCACCGGCCGAGCCGTCGACCTCGTCGAGCTCGTCGACCTCGTCGATGTCCGCGACCTCGGCAACGGTCGTCTCGTCGGCCGGGAGGTCGGCATACTTCTTCTTGCGTCCGAACATGCTCAGTTCTCCTTCTCGGCCGCGAGGACGGCATGTCCTCCGCTGGAGCCGTATCCGCCGGCACCACGCGCGGTGGTGTCCAACTCGGTGACTTCGACGAACGTAGGCAGCTCCACTCGCTGCACGAGCAACTGTGCGATGCGATCGCCGCGCTGCAATTCGATGGGCGTCCGCAGATCGTGATTGATCAGGCAGACCTTGATCTCTCCCCGGTACCCCGCGTCGACCGTTCCGGGAGTGTTCACCACGGACAGACCTGCACGGGCCGCCAGCCCCGATCGCGGGTGGATGAGCCCCACGGTGCCGATCGGGAGCGCCACCGCGATGCCGGTTCCGACCATCGCGCGCTCACCGGGAGCGATCACCACGGCTTCGGTCGCACACAGATCCACACCGGCATCACCGTCGTGCGCCCTGGTGGGAAGCGGGATTCCGGGATCGAGCCGCTTCACCGACACCGTCGTGACGCGGTCGCTGTCGTACGGCGACGCGGCGCCTGTCGGGGACGTCTCGAACTCGGGCTCACTCACGTCGGTCGAGATTACTCGGTGCCTGTGGCGGATCCGCCGGACTCCGGGGTTTAGCGGGCAGTCTCGCCGGACCACTACTCTGGAGGTGTGTCCGACGTAGCCCCCGAACGAAGTGCCCGGTCCACGGGCGAGACCGTCATCTACAGCGAACGACTGCGAGTCCCCGTCTGGTACTGGGTCGCTGCCATCGGTGTCGCGGTGATTCTCTCCGCCGAGGTGCACATGGGATCGCCGGGCGTGATGGCGTGGCTGCCCTACGTCGTCCTGGTTCCGTTCGCCGTCTGGGTGGTGTCGTACCTGGGTCGCATGCGCGTGATGGTCGTCGACCGCGACGGCGAGCGACTACTGCTCGCGGGCAAGGCCACTCTTCCCCTGTCGGTGATCGACCGGGTCGCCGAGGTTCCGGGAACCGCCAAGAGCGCGGCCCTGGGACGCCAGCTCGATCCCGCGGCGTTCGTCCAGCACAGGTCGTGGGTCAAGCCCATGGTGCTCGTAGTCCTCGACGATCCGAGCGATCCCACCCCGTACTGGCTGGTCAGCACCCGTGATCCGAGTGCGGTGGCTGCGGCGTTGTCTCCGCAGCCACCCTCGTAGAGCCGGTACTCAGGCCGCGCAGTCGCGGCACATGAGAACGCCGCCGTTGTCGGTCGCCAAGCGCGAGCGGTGGTGCACCAGGAAGCAGCTCGAGCACGTGAACTCGTCGGCCTGCTTCGGTACCACTCGTACGGACAGTTCCTCGCCCGAGAGATCGGCGCCCGGAAGTTCGAAGGACTCCGCGGTATCCGTCTCGTCGATGTCGACGACAGCGGACTGTGCTTCGTTGCGTCGTGCCTTCAGTTCTTCGAGCGAGTCCTCCGAGACGTCGTCGGACTCGGTGCGGCGCGGTGCGTCGTAATCGGTAGCCATTGTGTTTCCCCTTACCTTCCTACTGAGACCGGGTTCCCCGTATCTCTTTCGATCGCCTCAATGGGGATGTGCAAGACGTCGACCGCTTCTTGTTCGACGAACTCGTCCTCGTGTCGGACTCACACCCTCGGATTCGATGTGGGTCGTTCGCTGTCCTCGACTCGTGTTCGTCACAGAACATCGATCCGGTCGTAGTTCTTCCCGGTTTCCACCGATGTAACTCCGGTGTCCCTCACCTGTCCGCTCACCTATTCGCAGCCGTCGCCCTTCCGGATGACGGCCATGATGTGCGGTGGCCGGGCGTGCCGTGTGAACGTCCACTGCGGTCGAAGAGCCCGACCGAGCCGTGTGTTCGATCCTCCGGGCCGCCAGACAATAGCCGACCGTGACCCCCGATGGAAAACACCCTGCTCCCACCGCGTGTCACGGCCTCCGAACGGTGCTGCAGACCTGCACTTGTCCCACTGTCATCCGCCCCAACGCACGCAGTGTCCCGTCCGTTCCCGGACGCCGTGCGTCGCGCGTCACAGGCGGGTGGCTCCCACTACAGTGATCGGGACACGCGGTCGGGACATCCCGCCGGCGCCATGCATCAGCAGAAGGGCACGCTTCCGTGGTCTCACTCATCACTCACGGCTCGTCGACGGACGACAAGGGTCGGCCGTTCGCCCACCGTCGTCCCGCCCCGATCCTCATCGTGCTTCTCGTCCTGGCGCTCGCCGGCGCCGCGGTGTGGATCCGCGTGTTGACCGCGACCGAGACCAGCACGGACGCCGTGGCGTGCAACGCCCCGCAGGCCCCCTCGGATCCGGCCGCACCCGCCCCCGCGGAACCCGGCACCAAGGTCGACGCCACGGTGGTCACCGACACCCAACCGGCGCCGCTGGCGAACACCCGCGTCCGCGTGTTCAACGCGAACGGTCAGGGCGGGCAGGCTGCCGAGATCGCGGCGGACCTCAGCGATTTCGGATTCGCGAGCGCTCCGGACGTCCAGGTCGGTAACGACCCGGTCTACGTCGACCAGAACATGCAGTGCATCGCCCAGATCCGCTTCGGGCCGGCCGGTATCGCGGCCGCCGGAACGGTCGCCCTGGTCGCGCCGTGCGCGGAATTCGTCCAGGACACGCGCGAGGACGACACGGTCGACCTCGCACTCGGTACGAACTTCCGTGCGCTGCAACCGAACACGGACGGCGAGGAGGTCGTGCGCTCACTCGCCGACGTGGCTCCGGGTGCACCTGCTCCCACCCTCGACATCGACCTGCTGGCCGCCGCCCACACCGTCGACTGCTGACGGTCAGCCCTTCGGAATCGCCTCTCGCCCACCGAGTCGCACCAGCAGCTCCACGAACTTCTCGGACACACCCGCGGCGACGGCGACGGTCACCTCGCCGTCGTCGCTCCTCGAATGCGGGGACGGAGTGATCACACGCGCCCCGGCCTCGGCCGCGATGAGCGCTCCCGCTGCCCAGTCCCACGGGCTCAGGCCGTGCTCGAAATGGGCGTCGACACGGCCGGCAGCGACCATGCACAGGTCGAGCGCCGCCGACCCGATGCGGCGGACGTCCCGAACCTCGGGAAGCAGGTCCGCGATGATCGCCCCCTGGCGACGTCGACGCGCCGAGTCGTAGCCGAACCCCGTCGCCACCAACGCCAGCGAGACGTCGTCGATGTCGTTGGCCTGCAATCTTTTCCACTCACCGCCGTCCTCGGATTCCCACGCGCCGGATCCGGTGGAGGCCGCATAGGTCCGACGCCCGACGACGTCCTCGACAGCTCCGGCGACGGACGTGCCGTCGATCTGGGCCGCGACGGAGACCGAGTAGGCCGGGATGCCGTAGAGGAAGTTGACGGTGCCGTCGATCGGATCGAGGACCCACCGGACACCGGACGGGGCGACCGAGTCTCCGCCACCCTCCTCGCCCAGGACGGCGTCGTCCGGTCGCAGACGCGACAGCAGGTCACGGATGACGTGTTCGGTTTCGGTGTCCACCACCGTCACGGGATCGGTGGGGGTCGACTTGGACTGGACGGCGTCGGCGGCCACGTCGACCTCCTGCCCGAACAGTCCACGACCGAACACCTCGGGCCGCCGGCGACGGACGTGCGCGCCGGCCTCGCGGGCGATGTCGACGGCGATGCGTCGCAACACCTCCGGATCCAGCGATGTCGCGGAGTCGTCCCGGGGCTCGCCCGTATGCGAAGTCACCCGTCCATCCGAACACATCCGACCCTCGATCGGTACGCCACCGTCGGCTGCCGGACGTCGCGTGACCACGGCTACGGGAAACAACTACTGTGATTCTCGCGCACCAGGATCGACCCCGACACGCCGTCCAGCCACGCTCACGCACGCCACCAGGAGTTCTGCCATGACGAACGACCAGCCAGCACCCGGTCCGGTGTCCATCGCCGACAAGACCGGCTCGCATCCCGAGGGACACGGCTTCGGCGTCGACGTGGGCGGAAGCGGCGTCAAGGGCGGCATCGTGGATCTGTCGACGGGCGAACTGGTCGGTGAGCGTTTCAAGATCGAGACTCCCCAGCCGTCCACACCGAAGGCCGTCGCCGAGACCGTCACGACGATCGTGGAGCACTTCGACTGGAAGGGCGACGTCGGCATCACGTTGCCGTGTGTGGTCACCGGAGGCGTGGCGCGCACCGCGGCCAACGTCGACAAGGGGTGGATCGGCACCGACGCCGGCGCCCTGTTCCGTGAGCACCTCGGCGGTCGGTCGGTGACGGTTCTCAACGACGCCGACGCCGCCGGGATCGCCGAGGACAAGTTCGGTGGCGGCAAGGATTCGAAAGGCGTCGTCATTCTGCTGACCTTCGGAACCGGGATCGGATCGGCGATCCTGCAGAACGGCATCCTGCTGCCCAACACCGAACTCGGCCATATGGAAGTGCACGGCAAGGAAGCGGAGCACCGCGCCGCGTCGTCGGTCAAGGACGACAACGGTCTGTCCTACAAGGCGTGGGCCAAGGAGGTCTCCCTCGTCCTCGAACGCATCGAGGATCTGTTCTGGCCGGACCTCTTCATCGCGGGTGGCGGTATCAGCCGGAAGGCCGAGAAGTGGATCCCGTTGCTCACCAACAGGACGCCTGTCGAGGCCGCGACACTGCGCAATGCTGCCGGCATCGTCGGTGCCGCACTGGCCGCGCAGTCGGGCGTAGCGCCCTGACCTGCGGCGACGACCTGGCGCGTCCCGAGATGTGATCCGAGCATCACCCGTCGGGCATCGGGAACTTCGCGGCCGTCGCGCGCGTTGGTGCTGCGTACTCGCGGCGGTCGTTACAATGGTCCACGCCCCGGCTTCACACCGGGAAATCCACAGACCTCTCCGCCGGAAGAACACTCTGGCGTGACGCCGCACGACACCGTCACGAAAGGGCGTACGTGGCAGCCACCGATATCCGTCTCCCCGCTGATCCCCGGCCGACCTCCGGTCTGCCCGCAGAAACCGAGTCCGCGACCGGCAACGAGAGCGCGTCGACCGACGGAACCGCGGCCGGCATCGCACCTGCGAAGGCCCCCGCGAAGAAAGCCGCGCCCCGCAAGGCCGCGGCCAAGAAGGCTGCGCCTCGCAAGGCCGCAGCGAAGAAGACTGCCGCCAAGAAGGCGACGGCCCCTGCCGGCGACGCACCCGACGACGCGGACGAGCCGACCGCGGACATCGCCGACCTCGACGTGCCGGAAGGCGAACTCGCCGCCGAGTCCGATGTCGTGGAGGTCGTCGCCGTCGGTGACGAGGCCGAGGACGACACCGCGACCGACCCCACGCCCGAGGACAAGGCGTCGGGCGACTTCGTCTGGGACGAGGAAGAGTCCGAAGCGCTGCGTCAGGCTCGCAAGGACGCGGAGCTCACCGCATCCGCAGACTCCGTGCGTGCCTACCTCAAGCAGATCGGCAAGGTTGCCCTCCTCAACGCCGAGGAAGAGGTCGAGCTGGCCAAGCGCATCGAGGCCGGTCTGTACGCCGTGCAGCTGATGGCCGAGTCGACGGAGAAGGGCGAGAAGCTCCCCGTCGCCCAGCGCCGTGACATGAACTGGATCTGCCGCGACGGAAACCGCGCCAAGAACCACCTCCTCGAGGCCAACCTGCGCCTCGTGGTCTCCCTGGCGAAGCGCTACACCGGCCGCGGCATGGCGTTCCTGGACCTCATCCAGGAAGGCAACCTGGGTCTGATCCGCGCAGTGGAGAAGTTCGACTACACCAAGGGCTACAAGTTCTCGACGTACGCCACCTGGTGGATCCGTCAGGCCATCACCCGCGCGATGGCCGACCAGGCCCGCACCATTCGCATCCCGGTGCACATGGTCGAGGTCATCAACAAGCTCGGTCGCATCCAGCGTGAGCTCCTCCAGGATCTGGGCCGCGAGCCCACTCCCGAGGAACTGGCCAAGGAAATGGACATCACTCCCGAGAAGGTGCTGGAGATCCAGCAGTACGCTCGCGAGCCGATCTCCCTCGACCAGACCATCGGCGACGAGGGCGACAGCCAGCTCGGTGACTTCATCGAGGACTCCGAAGCGGTCGTTGCCGTCGACGCGGTCTCCTTCACGCTGCTCCAGGATCAGCTGCAGTCCGTTCTCGAGACGCTGTCCGAGCGCGAAGCCGGCGTGGTCCGTCTCCGGTTCGGCCTCACCGACGGTCAGCCGCGGACCCTCGACGAGATCGGTCAGGTCTACGGAGTGACGCGTGAGCGCATCCGTCAGATCGAGTCGAAGACCATGTCCAAGTTGCGTCACCCCAGTCGCTCGCAGGTTCTGCGCGACTACCTGGACTGACCTCCAGTCCGATCGGACCACCTCACCCGGCGGCGACGAACGTCCCGTCGTCGCCGGGCAGGTAGGGCTGCACGTCGACCACCGCAGTGAGCGGGATCGGTCCGTAGGCGTGCGGGAACAGCATCGATTCGGGATCGCCGGGAACGCCCGGCTCCCACTCCAACCGCGCGTTCAGCCGTGCGGGTTCCACTGCCAGCAGCACGATGTCGCGGCGCCCGGAGAACAACCGGTTGGCCGGAAGATGCACCTGCTGCGGTGTCGACAGATGCACGAAACCCTGCTCCTGCAGCGACGGCGGTGCCACCACGCCCGCAGTCACGCTCTCCTGCCACTCCGCCTCTGTGCACATGTGGACGAGTATCTCGGTCATCGTGGTTCCTTCTCCGGTGTCGGGTGCGTGATCGTGTCGTGGTCGGGGACCGCTCGCCGTTCGATTCCGCTCAGCACGACGGCGACCACCACCAGTGCGATGCCGAGGAGTTCCCCGGCGGACGGCACCTGCCGCAGCACCACCACGCCGACCACCGTGGCCGTCGTGGGGAGCAGAGCGAGCAGGAGCGCGAAGCGTGCGCGGCCGACGGTCCGCAGCACGACTTGATCCAGCGCATACGGGATGACACTGGACATGACTCCGACGCCGAGTCCGAGCAACCACGTCCACGGGGTGAGGAAGACGCCGGCGTCGTCGAGGATCTGTGGCGTCAGCGCCAGCGGGGCCAGCACGACCGACGCGACGGCCATCCCGACCGCCAGGGAATCCAGTCCGTCACCCGCATCGGCGACGCTCTTCCCCAGCAGGATGTATCCGGCCCACAGTCCCGCGGCGAGCAGCGCGAACCCGACGCCGGGCAGTCCGACATCGAACCGCGCCCCGGCCACCAGCGCGACGCCGGCCACGACCAGAAGCAGTGCCGCCACGTCACGGGCGCGCCGCGAGCCGAGCGCTGCCACCAGGACCGGCCCGAGGAATTCGATCGCCACCGCGGTGCCCAACGGGATTCGCGCGATCGCTTCGTAGAACGCGAGGTTCATTCCCACGGTGACGACGCCGAAGCCTCCGGCCACAACGATGGTCCGCCGCGTCCATCGCGTCCGCCAGGGTCGACGCCAGGCCAGCAGAACCACCGCGGCGCCCGCGGCGCGCAGCCACGCGACGGCGGCAGGTGAGGTGGTGTCGAACAGGAAGACCCCGATGGCCGCGCCGAGGTACTGGCACACTGCGCCGACGACGAAGACGAACGGCACCGACCACGGAGGGAACGCGCGGGTCGACCCTGCGCGCCGTGTCGTCCCCGTCTCCACCACACGAGCACCGTATCCATCGACGCCGACACGGCGCCCGGCGACCGGTCGTCGCCCGGCCGTTTCTGCCCTGAGCGAACGGACATCGACCGATACCGGCTCGACCAGTGTGTTTCGTGTAAGTGACAACACACAGTTACCTGCGTGGGAACAACGCACGAAGCCCGTACGTCTGTAAGAGTGAACGAACCGCGTCGAACCGACGTGGCGGACCGACCCCAGGACCGTGAAGTCACGGTCAGTACGGAGGAGTCATGCCCGGATTGTTGACCGACACCACCCTCACCGCTGCCGACAGGTGTGATCGTTGCGGAGCGGGAGCACGGGTTCGCGCCGTACTCCCCGGCGGTGGAGAACTGTTGTTCTGCCGCCACCACGGGAACGAGCACGAAGCTCGTCTGCTCGAAATGAACGCGACGATCGTCGCGGATGCGGATTCCGACGCCATGGCGTGATTCACGTGTGACCACGGTCCGACTCCTGAACGACACGCGAAGGGCGATCACCATCACGGTGATCGCCCTTCGTCATGCCTGCAGGGTTCTGGGCAGAGCGGTGGTCACCACGCCCGCAGGGCAGCGATCCGTTCGGTCAACTGCTCTGCCGTGGCGATGGCCGTCGGCGGTCCCCCGCAGGTGCGACGCAGTTCGCCGTGGATGATGCCGTGGGCCTTGCCGGTCCGGTGATGCTGCATGGCGACGAGGCCGTTGAGCTCCTTGCGCAGCTCGGCGAGACGCGCCGCGTCAGCACTGCGACCCGACGGCGGAAGCGACACCGGGGGCGGAGCGGTCTCGGGTGTCGGGGTGGCCAGCTGGGAGTCCTGACGCTTGCGGAGCAACGCGCGCATCTGATCGCCGTCGAGCAGGCCGGGCAGACCCAGGTAGTCGGCTTCGTCGTCGCTTCCGGAGAACGTCGCGGTGCCGAACGACGACCCGTCGTAGATCACCTGGTCGAGCTCCGCGTCCGCGCCGAGCGACGTGAACGCTTTCTCGTCCTCCCCCAGCTCGTCCTTCTGCTTGTTGGCGTCGGCGAGGAGATCGTCGTCGAGTCCGTCCTTCTCCCGGTGCGGCTTGCCGATGACGTGATCACGCTGGGCTTCGAGCTGACTGGCCAGGTCGAGCAGGACCGGCACCGACGGGAGGAAGACGCTTGCCGTCTCGCCCTTGCGACGGGAACGCACGAAGCGACCGACGGCCTGGGCGAAGTAGAGAGGCGTCGAGGCGCTGGTGGCGTAGACGCCGACAGCGAGGCGCGGTACGTCGACGCCTTCCGACACCATGCGCACGGCGACCATCCAGCGGGACGTTCCGGCGCCGAACTCGGCGATCCGGGCCGACGACGTCGTCTCGTCCGACAGCACCAGCGTGGGCGTCTCCCCCGTCACCGCTTCGAGGATGCCCGCGTAGGCGCGTGCCGTCGTCTGGTCGGAGGCGATGACCAGTCCGCCGGCGTCGGGGATACCGCCCACCCGGAGCTGGTGCAGACGGGTGTTGGCAGCCGTCAGGACCGACGGAATCCACTCACCCGAGGGGTCGAGGGCGGTGCGCCATGCGCGAGCGGTCTGTTCGGCGCTCAGCGGCTCACCGAGTCGCGCGGCGAACTCTTCGCCCGCGTTGTTGCGCCAGCGCGCTTCTCCCGAGTAGGCGAGGAACACGACCGGGCGGACGACGCCGTCGGCGAGAGCGTCCGCGTAGCCGTAACTGTGGTCCGGACGCGAGCGCGGAAGTCCCTCGTCGTCGGGCTCGTAGTTCACGAACGGAATGGGGCTGTCGTCGCTGCGGAACGGAGTTCCGGTCAACGCCAGGCGACGTGTGGCGTCACCGTATGCCTCCCGGATGCCCTCGCCCCAACTCTTCGCGTCGCCGCCGTGGTGGATCTCGTCGAGGATCACCAATGTCTTGCGATTCTCGGTCCGCACGCGGTGGCGGGTGGGGTGCGAGGCCACCTGTGCGTACGTGACGACGATGCCGTGGAAGTCGGTCGACGTCTGACCCGTGCTGTTGGAGAACCGTGAATCGAGCGCGAGACCGACGCGCGCGGCTGCCTCGGACCACTGGTGCTTGAGGTGCTCGGTCGGTGCGACGACGGTGATCTGATCCACAGTGCGGTCGCTGAGCAGTTCGAGTGCGACCCGGAGGGCGAACGTCGTCTTTCCGGCACCGGGCGTCGCCACCGCCAGGAAGTCCTGCGGTCCGGCCGACAGGTACTTGGTCAGCGCCCGCCTCTGCCAGGCTCGCAGCGGCGGAGGGGTGACACCCGACTGCGCGGCCACCGGCAAACCTGCTGCGCCGCCGAGCTTCTCGCCTGTCTCGGCTGTCATGAACGTCCTTCGATCCGAACATCGTCCGGCGAAAGGATGTGGTCCACCCGTGGCATGGAACTCCCGTTCGGTTCGTCGTCTCGTGTGCACATCCGTCGGCCAGCGTATCGCGGACACCGGCACGGAACCCAACCCGCAGATCACCCGCGGGACGGTGCCGACACCGCGAATTCGCACGATCGTTCGCGACACACCCGGCGGTCGGGCATGCCTGCCGCAGCCCGGTGGGCCATGCTGGAGGTCATCATGGACTCCCCCGCCGACACATCCGACGCGGCAGACTCCGACCGCACGTCGGGACCTGTCGCGGGCAGACCGCTGCGCACAGCGTGGCGCGTCGTCGCGCGGACCGCGGACAAGGCGTGGGACGACTCGATCTTCGGTAAATCCGCCACGGCCGCGTTCTGGCAGACGCTCTCGCTGCCGCCCCTGGTGCTGGCGCTGTTGGGAAGTCTGACCTACATCGCCGGATGGTTCGGGCCGGACACCCTCGACATCATCGAATCGAAGATCGTCACCTTCAGTTCGACATTGTTCAGCGACAACGTGGTGGACGAGATCATCGCCCCCACCCTGACCGACATTCTCAACAGCGGTCACGGCCCGGTGGTGTCCGTGGGCTTCCTGCTCTCACTGTGGGCCGGGTCGTCCGCCATCTCCACCTTCGTGGATTCCATCGTCGAGGCACACGGGCAGCAGGACGCGCGCAACCCGATCTGGCAGCGCATCTTCGCGTTGCTGCTCTACGTGGCATTCCTGGTCGTCGCCGTGTTCGTGCTGCCCCTGGTCGCACTGGGCCCCACGATCGTCGGGCGGGTCCTGCCGCCGTCGTGGTTCGAGATCGGCTCGCGAGTGATCGACGTCGCGTACTACCCGGGCGTGGGACTGCTGCTGATCGTGGGCCTGACGACGCTGTACAAGGTGGCGCTGCACAAGTCCCTGCCGTGGCATCGCCTGCTGGGCGGGTCGTTGCTGGCCGGCGTGTTCTTCATGCTCGCGAGCGCCGTCCTGCGCAGTTACCTCGGCTGGGTCACCGGCACCGGATACACCTACGGCGCGCTCGCAGCACCGATCGCATTCCTGCTCTTCACGTTCTTCCTGGGGTTCGCCGTCGTGTTGGGCGCAGAGTTCAACGCGACCGTCCAGGAGTTCTGGCCGGCGCGCGCGACTCGACTCGAACAGGTGAAGGGATGGATCGCCGACAAGGCGACAGACCCGAGTTCCACCGCGGCCACCGCACTCGGGCGCCTTGCCACCGGCCCGATCCGCATCACTCGTGCGGATCGGACCGGAGACGACACCGGGTCGGCAGCCCCAAGGTCGACAACTTCGGGGTCGACAACGTCAGGGTCGACAACGTCGGGTGCGGGTCATTCGCCCTTGCGCAAGCCGTCGTAGACCTTCTTGCAGTCGGGGCACACCGGCGAGCCCGGCTTGGCCGACTTGGTCACCGGGAACACCTCCCCGCACAGGGCGACGACGTGGGTGCCCATCACCGCGCTCTCCGCGATGCGGTTCTTCTTCACGTAGTGGAAGAACTTCGGTGTGTCGTCGTCGGTCGTTTCGTCGGTACTGACGTCGGGACGTTCCTTGGTCTGCGTGCTCATTCATCGATTATGACGTGTGTTCCCGTCTCGGGCGTCGGACATGTCACCACCAGGATTACTGCACAGTTCGTTCAGTAGTGACAGAGTGGAGTCATGGCACAAGACGGCTCTTCTCGTCAGTCCGCCCGCGACAGTGTTCGCGACGCCGTACTGATCACCGAGGCACGAACGTCGGTCGAAGAACAGCACCGAGCGCGCGTGCGTAAATACCTGTTCATCATGTCCTTCCGCATACCCGCCCTCGTGCTGGCCGCACTGGCCTACAGCGCGTGGCAGAACCCGTGGATCGCCATGGCGATCGTCGGTGCGTCCATCCCGCTTCCGTGGATGGCCGTGCTGATCGCCAACGACCGTCCGCCGCGGACGTCCGACGAACCGAGCCGGTACGGCTGGAGCGCGACGGATTCTTCCGCGCTCGAAGCACGCAGCCACCCGGTCGTCGACGTGGAGACGATCGATGTGGACTCGTCCGAGATCTCGTCCCCGGCGATCGCCGAGCGCCGCACTCTCCACTGACGGCCCGCCCGGCTCCTGCTGAGACACTTCAGGTGTGACGAGCCTCAGCGATCCCTCCGGCCCACCCGCCTCCACGCCCGTCGACGCCGACCTGCTCCTGGAACTCGCGCCCACACTGCGGCGAGCTTTCGACCGGGTCGGCTTCACTGCGGACGGCATTCTCGACGCCCTCGGTGACGACGTGCATTCCGCGATGGGGCGTGGTGAGCCGACTCCCGTCCGCCGAATGTGCCGTCGCCTCGGCGACCTCGGCACCCTGATCCGGCTCTTCCTCATCGCCGACGACCTCCCGCGTGGCGAGGTGTCGACGGCGCTCGCTCCTCTCGACATCGATCTCGCTGCCCGCGCCGGCATCCTCGAGGTGCACGGCGACACGGTACGCAGCCTTCTCGACATCCGGCCGCTCGATCTGGGATCCGGCACGCGGTGGGTGGTGTCCGACATCGACGGAAGCACCCGCGCCGTCGACATCGGCTCCGACCACGTCCTCGGTGTCGGTCAGGCATCGCTGTCGCTGGTCCGCGGCACACCGACCAGAGTCGACGGCCCGGCACCGAGCGTTCTCGACATGGGTACCGGATGCGGCATCCAGGCGGTGCACGCCGCGCCCTACGCGTCGACCGTCACCGCGACCGACGTCAGCGAACGCGCAGTCGCTCTGACCCGCATGACCGCCGCCCTGAACGAACTCGACATCGAGACCGTCGGCGGGTCGTGGTTCGAGCCGGTCGCCGGACGATCGTTCGACCGCATCGTGGCCAACCCTCCGTTCGTCGTCGGCTCCGGCGCGGTGACCCACTCCTACCGCGACTCCGGTCTCGACCTCGACGGCGCGAGCAGGCTCGTGGTGAGCACCGCGCCGGACCATCTGGCGCCGGGTGGTGTGGCATCCCTTCTCGCGTCATGGCTGCACGTGGACGGCGAGGACTGGCGTTCGCGGGTGTCCTCGTGGCTCCCGGCCCACGGCATCGACGCGTGGATCGTCCAGCGCGACGTCGCCGACCCCGCCCTCTACGTCGGCACCTGGCTTCGGGACGGCGGACTCGACCTGCGCGACCCCGCCGTCGACGTCACGGCGTCCCGATGGCTCGACCATCTGGACGACGCCGGCGTGACCGGTATCGGATTCGGATTCGTCTACCTGCGTGCGACGGATCGCCCGACGAGCGTGCTGGCGGAGAATCTCACGCACGGCTTCGTCGACCCTCTCGGCGACGAGGCATTGGACGTCCTCGACCGACTCGAGTGGCTCCGGACCCACGACATCATGGACGAGCGATTCGTCGTCTCCGCGACCACCGCGTTGGAGGACGTGGCGACACCCGCGGACGAGGGTGGGTGGAACACCGTCGTCCGCCGCGTCCACCGCGGCGACGGTCCGGCGTGGCACCACGAGATCGACGAGGACGGAGCAGCGCTCCTGGCGGGCATGCGGGCGGACGGTCTGACGCTGGGAGATCTGACCGAGCTCCTCGCCGCGGCTCGGGGCGTGGACGCCGCGGAGCTCGCCGAACCGGTCACCCGCCTGGTGGCCGGTCTGGTCGTCCACGGCCTCGTTCTGCCCGCTGGTGGTACGTCCTGAGCGCTGGGGGTCGTTTCTCTCAGCAACTTCTCAGGGCTCGGATGCAGAAACCCCAGCTCAGGGCGTTTGGTGGCCGCGCCGTTCGGGAACTTTTCTGTCGTGTCTCAGCGTTGGAATCAGTGAGACACCACCGATCAGGAGGCACGTCATGACCAGCCCCACCACCGTTCGCCCTCGACCGAGTGACGCCGACCTCGATGCCCAGAGCCCGGCTGCAGACCTCGTTCGCGTCTACCTCAACGGGATCGGCCGTACAGCACTGCTGACTGCCGCCGAAGAGGTCGATCTGGCGAAGAAGATCGAGGTGGGCCTCTACGCGACCCATGTTCTCGCCACCGGCAAGCGCCTGACTCCCGCCAAGAAGCGTGACCTCGCGCTCGTGGTGCGCGAGGGCCGGTCCGCACGTGCGCACCTCCTCGAAGCCAACCTCCGACTCGTGGTCTCGCTGGCCAAGCGCTACACCGGCCGCGGAATGCCGCTCCTCGACCTGATCCAGGAAGGCAACCTCGGTCTGATCCGCGCCATGGAGAAGTTCGACTACGCCAAGGGCTTCAAGTTCTCCACCTACGCCACGTGGTGGATCCGCCAGGCCATCACGCGCGGCATGGCCGATCAAAGCCGCACCATCCGGCTCCCCGTCCACCTCGTCGAGCAGGTCAACAAGCTCGCCCGCATCAAGCGTGAGCTGCATCAGCAGCTCGGCCGTGAGGCGACCGACGACGAGTTGGCCGAGGAGTCCGGCATCCCGGTCGAGAAGATCGCCGACCTCCTCGACCACAGCCGCGACCCGGTGAGCCTGGACATGCCGGTCGGAAGCGACGAGGAAGCGCCTCTCGGCGACTTCATCGAAGACTCCGAAGCGACGTCCGCCGAGAACGCCGTCATCGCCGGCCTTCTGCACACCGACGTCCGCAGTGTCCTGGGCACACTGGACGAGCGTGAGCAGCAGGTCATCCGTCTCCGCTACGGCCTGGACGACGGTCAGCCTCGCACCCTCGACCAGATCGGCAAGATCTTCGGACTCTCGCGCGAGCGCGTCCGTCAGATCGAGCGTGAGGTCATGGGCAAGCTGCGCCAAGGCGATCGGGCCGAGCGCCTGCGTTCCTACGCCAGCTGACACATCGATCACCGAAGGCCCCGGCAATTGCCGGGGCCTTCGTCGTGTGTCACCGAAGTCTGCGCGGACCCAGATCGATGCGGCTGGGCTCGGGTCCGATCCGGATGCGCGCATCCGTCGTCTCGGCGCCGCTGGGTGACGCCAACACCGGGTCACACACCAGTTCGCGCACCTCGCGCAGATCGTCGGCCAGCGTCGATACCCGAAGCATGACGTCCACCAGCGCGTTCTTGTTCACCGGAGACGCGGTGCGGTAACCGGACAGCATCGGAGCGGCTCGCGGGGCGTCGACGAGTTCCGCGGCCTCGCGCTCGGACAGGGGCAGGACCCGGTACGCGCGATCTCCCAGCAGATCCGACATGATTCCGGACAAGCCGAACGACACCAGCGAGCCGAACGACGGATCGTCCTGCACGCGGATAAGGCAGCCGATCCCCTTCGTGGCCATCTTCTGCACATGCATCACCGGCGTGCCCGATGCCTCGAACAAGTCCCGGTAAGCACGGCCGACGGCCTCCGGACCGACGACGTCGAGGCGGACCCCGCTGAGGTCGGGCCGATGCCGCCACTGGTCGCCGGTGGCCTTCACGGCCACCGGACCACCCAGTTCACGCGCCGCCTCCACTGCCTCGGACTCGTCGGTCACGGTGCGGAAGTCGGCGATGTCGACCCCATAGCACCGGAGCAACTGCGCCGCTTCGACGTCGGACAGCCAGCGTCCCGACGGACTCGTCTCCATCCAGCCGGCGACCAGCGCACGCGCGGCGTCGGCGTCGACCCCGGCGGGGCGGGTCGTCTTGTCCGCGGGCCGATCGACCCAGGCCGCGTATCTCCACGCCTTGTGCAACGCATTGATTGCCCGAGCGGGGTCCGGGTAGGACGGCACCGACCCGCGGATGGGTGTGCCGTCGTCGCCGCGGACCGCGAGGACGTCGGGGATTCCCTCCGCGGCCAGGAATGTCGTCAGGACCGGCTTGGTGGCGCCGCGCACCGCGGTGGCCAGAGCCTCCGCGAACGACTCGACACGCACGGCGACCGGAGGCACGAAGACGGCGAGCACCGCGTCGACGTCGTCGGACTGCAGTGCGGTCGTGACGGCGTCCGCGAACTCCTCGGGCGTGGCCTGCGCGCCGACGTCGACGGGCTCGGGTGCCTGCATGCCGCTGTCGCGCGCGGCGTCGACTCCGAGAACTCCCAACGCGGTGGAATTGCCGACGACGGCGACGCGGGGCCCCGCCGGCAGCGGTTGGTACCCGAGCAGGATCGCGCAGTCGAACAGTTCGGGAATCGAGTCCACCTGGATGACCCCGGCCTGCTCGAACAGCGCCCGGACGATCGAGTCGTCGATGTCGTGTCCGGTGGCCAGAGCGGGCGGTACCGCGCCTCGGCCGCTCTTCACCGCGACGATCGGCTTGGTCCTGGCCACCCGCCGTGCCAGCCGCCAGAACTTGCGCGCATTACCGAAGCTCTCCAGATAGAGCAGAACCACCTCGGTCGCTTCGTCCTGGTCCCAGTACTGCAGCAGGTCGTTGCCGGACAGATCGGCACGGTTGCCGGCGGAGACGAACGTGGACAGCCCGAGAAGTCGCTTGGAGGCCTGCGCGAGAATCGCGATTCCCAGCGCACCGGACTGACAGAAGAACCCGACACGTCCCCGACCCGGCAGGTTCGGCGCCAGGGTCGCGTTGAGCGATACGGCGGGATCCAGATTGGCGACACCGAGGGCGTTGGGGCCGACGAGGCGCATGCCGTGCGCTCGCGCCGAGTGCACGAGTCGCCGTTCGTTCGCGCGACCGTCCTCGCCCGTCTCGCCGAAGCCCGACGACACGACCACGAGGGCCTTCACGCCTTTCGCGAGGCAGTCGTCGAGAACCGCATCGATCTGGTCGGACGGCACCGCGGCGACGGCGAGGTCCACCTCGTCGGGGATGTCGCGGACGGTGGCGTAGGCGCGGACGCCCCGCACCGAGGTGTGTTCGGCGTTGACCGGATAGACCGGACCGGTGAACGACGCGCGGAGCAGATTGGTGAGCACGGCATTGCCCACCTTCTCGGGGTCCGTCGACGCTCCGATGACGGCCACGGATCTCGGCCGGAGGACGTTGCGCACGCTGCGCGCCTCTGCGGCACCCTCGCGGGAGTTACGGACCTGGACCAGTGCGTCGGTGGGGTCGATGTCGAAGTCGAGGCTCAGCACGCCGCCGTCGAAACTACGGTTGACCTGATAACCGGCCTGCCGGAACACCGTCACCATGTTGCGGTTCTCGGCCAGTACCTCCGCGACGAACCGGCGGACTCCGTTCTCCGCGGCGGCGCCCGCGAGATGCTCGAGCAGAATCGGCCCCAGTCCTCGGCCCTGCTGGGTGTCGGCCACGACGAAGGCCACCTCGGCGGAATTGCCGTCACCCTGCGGGAGCCGCTCGTAGCGTCCGACGGCGATGATCTCGTCACCGAGAGTCGCCACCAGGGCGACGCGGGACGAATGGTCCACGGTGGTGAAGTTCAGGATGTCGCGCTTGGGCATGGTCGGGTACGGGCCGAAGTAGCGCAGGTACCGCGTGCGTTCGGACAGCTTCCCGTGGAATTCGACCAGGGCGTCGGCGTCGTCCGGAACGATGGGCCGCAGGTGCACGACGCGTCCGTCCGACGCGAGGACGTCGGCGGCCCAGTGACGCGGGTAGTTCGCGGCCCGCTCCCGCTCGGCGGCCTTGGGATCCACGGACTTCTGCTCGGGGGGCGGCCGGTTCGTGTCCGGCACGGTCTCGTCAGTCACGAGGATCCTCCGGGTCGAGTCCGAGAAGTGGGAAGACGGCACGCCGGGTAGCGACGATCGCGGTGTCGATCCGTTGGATCGCACGGTCGATGTGCTCGATTCCCGATTCGGGAGATCCACCCGGACCGTCCCACGGCGGGTACTCCACGTCTCCGTCGTCGCTCATCGTCGACGGGAGGTCGATGCTGGGGGCAGCGAGGCGCACCTTCTCGTGCCAGTCCTCGGGAATCGCAGTGCCGGGGTCGATGTCCCGGTCGAGCACGGCGGCGAGCAGATGTGTCCACGCTCGCGGCACGACGCGGACGAGGCCGTAGCCGCCTCCACCGACGGCCAGCCAGCGCCCCTCGCACACCCGGTCCGCCAGATCGCGCATGGCGACGAACGCTGCGCGCTGCCCGTCGACTGTCAGCCCGAGATCTGCCAGCGGATCCTCGCGGTGACTGTCGACCCCGCACTGGCTGACGATGATCTGCGGCTTGAACGCAGCCACAGCGCCCGGCACGACGGCATGGAAAGCTCTGAGCCACAACCGGTCTCCCGTTCCGGGCAGTACCGGAACGTTGACGGCGGTCCCCTCGGCCGACTCGGCTCCGACTTCCGTGGACCATCCCGTGTTCGGCCAGAGGGTCGCCGGGTGTTGATGCACCGACACCGTCATGACGCGAGGATCGGCGAGGAACGCCGCCTGCACACCGTCGCCGTGGTGCGCGTCGACGTCGATGTAGGCGATGCGGTCGTAGCCGTTGTCCAGCAGCCACGAGATCGCGATGGCGGCGTCGTTGTAGACGCAGAAGCCCGATGCCCAGTCGGCCATGGCGTGGTGCATTCCGCCGCCGATACTCACGGCTCGCCGCGACCGTCCCGAGGCGATGGCACGCGCCGCGGTCAGGGTTCCGCCCGCGATGACCGCACTCGCCTCGTGCATGTCGGGGAAGACGGGGTTGTCCTCGGACCCGAGCCCGTGCAGGACGTCGGTAGCCCGCGCACCGAGGGGCAGATCGGTCGGGGCTCGCTTGACCGCGTCGACGTAGGCAGGCGTGTGGATCCTCAGGAGATCACCGTCCGTCGCCGCGACCGGTGGGACCAGTTCCGCACCGTCGAGCAGTCCGATGCCGCGCGCGAGGTCCATGGTCAGGGCCAGGCGGGTCGGATTCATGGGGTGGTCGTCGCTCCACCGATAGTTGAGGTAGTCCGCGCTCCAGACCAGAGCGGGCTGTCCCGGTGGCGACTGCGTGCTCGGGGACTGCAGGGTCATGTTCCTCAACCTACGTGTCCGATTCCACGTTCGTCCGCAACTCGCGGACACCCGATCGACGACCGCCCGCGCGGCCGACACGGCGCACCACGGTGCGCGGCTCCGTACCGGTAGAATCACACACCGACGAAGGGTGTGATTGTGAAGGATCTGGTGGACACCACCGAGATGTATCTCCGGACCATCTACGACTTGGAAGAAGAAGGTGTCGTACCGCTGCGCGCCCGCATCGCCGAGCGCCTCGAGCAGAGTGGCCCCACGGTGAGCCAGACGGTGGCTCGCATGGAGCGGGACGGACTGCTGCTGGTCGCCGGTGACCGGCACCTGCAGCTCACGGACAAGGGCCGCGAACTCGCGGTCTCGGTGATGCGCAAGCACCGCCTCGCGGAGCGACTGCTCGTCGACATCATCGGGCTGCGGTGGGAAGACGTCCACGCGGAGGCGTGCCGCTGGGAGCACGTGATGAGCGAAGAGGTGGAACGCCGACTGGTCGAGGTGCTCGACAACCCGACCACCTCGCCGTACGGCAACCCGATCCCCGGCCTCGATCTGCTGGGATCCTCGCGTCCGACGGAACAGCCGGAAGACCTGGTGCGGCTCAGCGACATCCCACCGGGATCGCCCACGGCCGTGGTGGTTCGCCGCCTCGCCGAATACGTGCAGTCCGATCCCGACACGATCGCGCGGCTGCGCGAAGCAGGTGTGGTTCCCGACGCCCGTGTGACGGTCGCCGTCTCGTCCGGTGTCGTCACCATCACCGTGCCGGGTCACGACGACGTCGACATCTCGGAGGAGATGGCACACGCCGTCCAGGTCCGTTCCCTCTGATCCGTTCGCTCTGTCACTGCTGCAAGGAGTTTCGACGTGAAGTTCGTGGTGACCGGCGGCGCAGGCTACGTAGGTAGTGTCTGCGCCGCAGTACTGATGGAGAACGGTCACGACGTCGTCGTGGTCGATGACCTGTCCACCGGAAACGCCGACGGTGTTCCGGACGGCGCCACGTTCGTGGAGGGCAACGTCGCGGACGTCATCGCCTCCGTTCTCGCGTCCGACACGTTCGACGGTGTGCTCCACTTCGCGGCGCAGTCCTTGGTCGGCGAGTCGGTGGAGAAGCCGGAGAAGTACTGGCGCGGCAACCTGGGCGCGGCCCTGGAACTCCTCGACGCCATCGTGGCGAACGGCGTTCCGCGGCTTGTGTTCTCGTCCACCGCAGCAACCTACGGCGAACCCGAGAGCACACCGATCACCGAGGACTTCGCGACGCGTCCGACCAACCCGTACGGTGCCAGCAAGCTCGCGATCGACAACGCGATCACCGGTTACACAGCGGCGCACGGCTTCGGCGCGACCAGCCTGAGGTACTTCAACGTGGCAGGCGCGCACGCGGGTCTCGGCGAGAACCGCGTCGTGGAAACGCACCTCATTCCCCTCGTTCTGCAGGTCGCGGCCGGGCATCGGGATGCGATCTCCGTCTTCGGCACCGACTGGCCCACCCCCGACGGCACGGCGGTGCGCGACTACATCCACGTTCGGGACCTGGCCGACGCGCACCTGCGAGCGTTGTCGCAGAGCGTTCCGGGCAGCCACCGCATCTTCAATCTGGGAAGCGGCGAGGGTTTCTCGGTCCGTGAGGTCATCGACTCCTGCCGTCGCGTCACCGGCGTCGACATCCCGGTGAAGGATGCGCCGCGTCGTGCGGGTGATCCTGCCGTTCTGGTCGCCTCCAGCGAGAAGGCGATGGCGGAACTCGGATGGAAGCCGGAGTCCACCGATCTCGATGTCATCGTCGCCGATGCGTGGGAGTTCCTCCGATCGCTCGGTGACAAGGCTCATTCCGCGCGGTAACCCCCTGCGTCCGGTTCCGGATCGCGGAGCCCGGGGTCGTCGGCCAGCTCGTGCGCCGAGGCGATCAACTCACGGACCACGTCCGGCCTCACGCCGTTCTGCAGCGCAGTGTCGAGAAGCACCGCGAAGCTGTACTCGGGTGCCGCTTCGAGGGCGCTCTGCAGTGCGACACCGGCCAGCGGGCCGTCACCGCGCGCGTAGGACCACACCCCCACCATCGTCGCTGCCGGCGCTCGGTCGGGCCCGGTAAGTCGGCGAGTGAGGTACACCCAGACCTGCTCGGCCGCCTCCGCGTGATCGGAGTCCGCCAAGGACAGGAGAGCGTCGCGAACCGTGATCACCGTCAGGGCCACCGCGAGGAACGCCGCCTGACGGTCCTCGACGTGTCCCGCACGGTGGACTGCCGCCACGATCGCCGTCGCCCGCGAGAGCAGCCGGCCCGGCGTCAGGTCCTCGGTCTCGGCGGCCGCGATGTCCACCTCGTGCGCGAATCGCTCGCGCGTGACCGTGTCGAGCAGGCTCAGCGACCGCTCGATGTCGCTGCGCGCTGCTCTGATCTGTCGACCGGCGACGACGCGGGACGCTGCGCTCGGTGACGCCATGGGGTCGGGAAGGACGCCGCGTCGGGTGTCGCCGGGTGCGCTCGTCCACCGCTCCCCCGTCACGAGGTGCGCGATGCGGTGGACGCCGAGCAGCTCTATTCCGCAGGGCTCGAGTGCTGCAGCGAGGGTGGACGCGATCGAACCGATCCCGCGAGCGGAACGAGTTCCCGTCACCAGGATGGCAACCACGCCGAGGACGCCGTCGCGGACGCACACCTCGGCGCACCGGCCGGCCAGCTCCTGGACCACGAGGTGTCCTCCGACAGGCGGAAGATCGTGGCGCATCACCACCTCGACGGTGGTGGCGGCGCCTGTGCTGTCCGGGCCGAGGCAGACGAGGACGATCGACTGCTCCGGGACGAAACCGAGCAGCGCGGGCAGAGCGGCGATGAGGTTGCCGACTCCGCTGACGCGATGAACCGGGCCCTCCTCGTCGGTGTCGGATCGGGATGGGCGAGCGGGATACGGTCGTCGAGTCATGCCATCGGACTGTCCTCGCCGATCGTCGAGGGGCTCGACCCGTGACCTGGGCGGAAAATTACCCCGGGGATGAACGAGGTGCCCCGGGGACGAACGCGGTCCACGGGTTCCGGCAGGCGGGATCGCTAGACTCCGGAAGCGACGGATGCCCTGCTCGCCGATGGAGACCACACCGATGAATACGACACTGTCCGACGGCGAAACCGAAGCCGGGACGATCCGACGCGCACCCGCCCTTGCGTGGGTGATGCTGATCGGCGGAGTGATCGGGTTCGCCGCCGCCGTGGTTCTCACCGTGGACAAGTTGAGGCTGATCGCAGACTCGTCGTATGCGCCGTCGTGCAACATCAACGCGGTCGTGAACTGCGGGTCGGTGATGGAGTCGGCGCAGGCCTCCGTGCTCGGATTCCCCAACTCGTTCATGGGAGTCGGCGGCTTCGCCATCGTCGCCATGATCGGCGCAGCACTGGTGCTCGGTGTCCACCTGGAACGCTGGTTCTGGGTCGCGGTGCAGGTCGGCGTCACCGCGGCGGTGCTGTTCGTGCACTGGCTGATCGTGCAGAGCCTCTACCGGATCGGCGCCCTGTGCCCGTACTGCATGGTGGTGTGGGCAGTGACCGTCCCGGTGTTCTGGTACGTCACGCTGCACAACGTCGCCCTCTTCCGCCCGACGCGCCGTCCCGTGTCGTCCGCGTGGCACCGCGTGCCCGTGGCGGTGTGGTTCGTGGTGGTCGCCGCGCTGATCGTCCAGCGCTTCGTCCTCACGTCGGACTGATCTATCCGCCTGCCTTCACCTTCTGCACGGCAGCAGTGAAGAGCTGATCGAGGGTGGCCGCGTCGGGGTCGAGTTCACCGAACGACATGTAGGTGGCCGTGATCCGCACGTCGTCGACCTGCGCGATCAACGAGAGCATGGACTGCGTGACGTCGCCGGCCTGACCACCGGAGCTGACGATACGCCGAAGCGCGAGCGTGTCGTCGGCCCCGATCGGAGGAGGCGGCACCAACTCCGTCGACACCATGGTCTCCACACCGTTCGATGTCGCCGTCACCTCGGAGCACTGTTCCCACAGCGCTTTCCGATCCTCCAGCGACGTGGTCACGCGAGCCAGCTCGACGGAGATCGTCGCCCGATCGGCAGGATCGGTTCCGACGACGAGCGACGTGGAGTCGGCGTCGGTGCCCCGTTGTTCGGGCTTGCACCCCGCCGGATCGACCGAGGCGCCGGAGGCGATGCCGTCGAGGTCCTGGGATGCCTGCGCCACGGCCTGAGGCGGAAGGACGACTGCCTGATACGTCGACGGAAAGACCGACGGATCGATCGTCAGGGCGGCCAGCGACCCGGACCCGGGAGTGGTACCGGTGGTGGGTGTCGCCGACGTGCTGGTCGCGGAAGTCGAGGGCGCGGACGACGTCACCGTCGACGGCCTCGAACTCGACCCGGCCTCCGGCACACCGGACACCGTCGTTCCCCCGCACCCGACCAGAGCCACGATCGACAGTCCGGCCAGCGCGGCGCCGACGCCCGCTCTGCGCGAACGCGGCGCGTCGTCGGGGCGGGTCGGCATCGTTGCGTGGCTGGTCACGATGCCGACCCTGTCATACCCCGTGTGCCCGACCGCCGACCCCACACCGGGCAGACATCAACCTGTTATCAGGAACCGCGCGCGATCCATTCCTCGAGATGGGGTGACTCGTCGCCGATCGATGTCCCGTCGCCGTGACCGGTGTTCACGATCGTCTCGGGCGGGAGCGCGAACAGACGTTCCCGGATGCTGCCGATGATGGTCGGGAAGTCGGAGTACGACCGCCCGGTGGCGCCCGGTCCACCGGAGAACAGTGTGTCGCCGCTGAACAGGTGACCGGCCTCGGGGAGGTAGAGGCAACTGGACCCCGGTGAGTGACCGGGCGTGTGCAGGACCCGGATCTCGGTGCCGGCGACCGAGATGCGGTCGTCGTCCGCCAGATCGCGGTGCGCCACGTCGGGATGGGTCTGCTGCCAGAGGACGTCGTCCGCCGGGTGCAGGAGGATCGGTGCGTCGAGCCGCTCCGACAGCTGCGGGGCGACGGTCACATGGTCGTTGTGCCCGTGCGTGCACAGCACCGCGACGACCTTCCGGCCACCGACGGCGTCGACGATCGGGCCGGCGTCGTGAGCCGCATCGATCACCACGACCTCGGAGTCGTCGCCGACGATCCAGATGTTGTTGTCGACGTCCCAGGATCCGCCGTCGAGCTCGAACGTGCCCGAGGTGACGACCCTTTCGACCCGGAAGCCGGAAGGCGTGGTCACAGAACCACCACCGAACGCAGGACCTGACCCTTGGCCATGGTGTCGAACGCCGCTTCGACGTCGTCGAGCGAGATGCGCTCGGTGACGAACTTCTCGAGGGGCAATCGGCCCTGCTGGTAGAGATCGACCAGCATCGGGAAGTCCCGCTCGGGCAGGCAGTCCCCGTACCAGGACGACTTGAGCGACCCACCGCGGCTGAAGAAGTCGATGAGCGGCATCTCGAGGGTCATCTCCGGCGTCGGGACACCGACGAGGACGACGGTGCCGGCGAGGTCGCGGGCGTAGAACGCCTGCTTCCACGTCTCCGGACGCCCGACGGCGTCGATGACGACGTCGGCGCCGAAGCCGCCGGTCAGTTCCTGGATGGCCTCGACCGCATCCACATCGGAGGCGTCGACAGTGTGTGTGGCGCCCAGATCGCGAGCCCACTCCAACTTTCCCTTGTCGCGGTCGACCGCGATGATCGTGCCTGCGCCTGCCAGCCGAGCCCCGGCGATCGCGGCGTTGCCGACGCCGCCGCATCCGATGACGGCGACGGAGTCACCGCGTCCGACGTTGCCGGTGTTCATCGCCGCGCCGAGGCCTGCCATCACGCCGCAGCCGAGCAGTCCGACGACGGCGGGGTCGGCGGAGGGGTCGACCTTGGTGCACTGGCCCTCGTGGACGAGCGTCTTGTCCGCGAATGCTCCGATGCCCAGGGCCGGAGACAGTTCGGTTCCGTCCTCGAGCGTCATCGTGCGGGAGGCGTTGTGGGTGTCGAAGCAGTACCAGGGCTCACCGCG
Organism: Rhodococcus sp. AC861; assembly: GCF_979256035.1. NCBI lineage: Bacteria > Bacillati > Actinomycetota > Actinomycetes > Mycobacteriales > Nocardiaceae > Rhodococcus > Rhodococcus sp. AC861. The sequence continues at coordinate 423,008 of NZ_CEEDMW010000003.1, read as the reverse complement.
CTTGCAGGCACGGCACTGTCCGCACACTGCGCGCCAGTTCAGGACGACGAAGTCTCCGACCTCGACGTGTGTCACCGCATCACCGACGGTCTCCACGACACCCGCGGCTTCGTGGCCGAGCAGGAACGGGAACTCGTCGTTGATTCCACCCTCGCGGTAGTGCAGGTCGGTATGGCACACACCACACGCCTGGATCGTCACCACGACGTCGTTGGGACCGGGATCCGGAATGACGATGGTCTCGATGGACACCGGAGCACCCTTGCTCCGAGCGACGACGCCGCGGACCTGCTGTGGCATTTCTTGCCTCCATCTGTCGGTACTGCCGGGTGCTGTGAACCTGACCGTCACCCTAACGATGCACAGGTGCGAACTGCTGCATCGGACAGGTGTTCACCCAGTCGTGACACGCACGGCACACCGGATTCTCCTGATGGGACTACATGTTGGGGCATGTCGGACCAACTCGAATACGACCTGGTAGTCATCGGTTCCGGACCGGGAGGGCAGAAGGCCGCGATCGCGGCGGCGAAACTGGGCAAGCGCGTCGCCATCATCGAGAAGGGCAGCATGCTCGGCGGCGTGTGCGTCAACACGGGCACCATCCCGTCGAAGACGCTGCGCGAGGCGGTTCTCTATCTGACAGGCCTCAATCAACGGGAGCTCTACGGAGCGAGCTATCGCGTCAAGGCGAACATCACGCCGTCGGATCTGCTGGCCCGGACGTCCCACGTGATCGGCAAGGAGGTCGAGGTCGTCCGATCGCAATTGCTGCGCAACCGAATAGAGATGATCACCGGCGAGGGCCGGTTCCTCGATGCGCACACCATCGCGGTGGACGACCGCAGTCGCGGCGAGCGCATCACGGTCGGCGCGCGGAACGTCGTGATCGCCACCGGGACGGCGCCCGCCCGTCCCGACGACGTGGAGTTCGACAACTACCGCGTGCTGGACTCCGACGGCATTCTGGATCTGCAATTCATCCCGTCGTCGATGGTGGTGGTCGGAGCCGGCGTCATCGGGATCGAGTACGCCTCCATGTTCGCGGCGCTCGGATGCAAGGTGACCGTGGTCGAGAAGCGCGACACCATGCTCGACTTCTGTGACCGCGAGATCGTCGAGTCGCTGCAGTTCCACCTGCGTGATCTCGCGGTCACGTTCCGCTTCGGCGAGGCGGTCACGGCCGTCGACGTGGGACCGTCGGGAACGGTCACCACGCTGGCGAGCGGGAAGAAGATCCCGGCCGAGACAGTGATGTACTCGGCCGGACGCCAGGGCATGACCGACGGTCTGGATCTGGAGAAGGCCGGACTGGAGGCGGACGCCCGAGGACGGATCGACGTCGACGACGACTTCCAGACCAAGGTGGACACCATCTACGCGGTCGGCGATGTCATCGGATTCCCCGCGTTGGCCGCGACGTCGATGGATCAGGGTCGACTGGCCGCGTATCACGCCTTCGGCGAGCCGGGGAACAAGCTCACCGACCTCCAACCCATCGGCATCTACTCCATCCCGGAGGTGTCCTACGTCGGCGCGACCGAGGTGGAACTGACGAAGAACTCGGTTCCCTACGAGGTGGGCGTGTCCCGATACCGCGAACTCGCGCGCGGACAGATCGCGGGAGACTCCCACGGGATGCTGAAACTGATCGTGTCCACCGTCGACCGACGGGTCCTCGGCGTGCACATCTTCGGTTCCGGCGCGACCGACCTGGTGCACATCGGCCAGGCGGTCATGGGGTGCGGGGGCACGGTCGACTACCTCGTCGACGCCGTTTTCAACTATCCGACCATGTCCGAGGCGTACAAGGTCGCGGCGCTGGACGTCGCCAACAAGATTCGGGCTCTGGAGGCCTTCACGCGCTGACCGGCGACAGCGGGGAATGTCGGGGTGCCCGCCGTCGTTGGGAGGAGAAACGGGTGAAGCCCGGTCGCGCAGGGTCGCTGTGGGAAAATGGGGTAACCGCACAGTGGTGACCCGGCGGGACACGCACGGCGACGAGGAAGGACACCGGCATGGACGAGAAGTCGAGAATGTACGAGCTGGAGTTTCCGGCGCCCCGAGTGGCGTCCGAGGACGGGGTGGGTCCGGTTCTGGTGCATGGCCTCGAGGGCTACTCCGACGCCGGTCACGCGGTGAAGCTGGCCACCACGCACCTGCGCGAGACGCTCGAGACGGAACTGGTCGCGTCGTTCGACGTCGACGAGTTGCTGGACTACCGCTCGCGCCGACCGATGATGACGTTCTCCGCGGACCACTTCTCCGACTACGACGAGCCGTACCTCAACCTGTATGCGGTTCAGGACGCCGTCGGCACTCCGTTCCTGCTGCTGGCGGGTCTGGAACCGGATCTGAAGTGGGAGAAATTCACTGCCGCCGTGCGACTGCTGTCCGAGCAGCTCGGCGTCCGTCGCACCATCGGTCTGAACTCCATCCCCATGGCGGTTCCGCACACCCGTCCGCTGGGTGTGACAGCACATTCGAGCGACACCGATCTGGTCGGCGAGCACCACAAGTGGTCCGGCGAGCTCCAGGTGCCGGCCAGTGCGTCGTCGCTTCTCGAGTACCGGATGGCGCAGCATGGTCACGAGTCGATGGGCTACTCCGTGCACGTTCCGCACTACCTCGCGCAGACGGCGTACCCGAGTGCTGCCGAGACGCTGCTCGAACTCGTCGCGGAGTCGTCCAAGCTCACCATCCCGCTGGGTGCGCTCACCGAGTCGGCGGCCCGCGTGCGCGAGCAGGTCGACCAGCACGTCGAGGGCAACCCGGAGGTCCAGTCCGTGGTCCAGGCACTGGAGCGCCAGTACGACACCTTCGTCACGGCGCAGGAACAGCAGTCCACACTGCTCGCCGCGGATGAGGAACTACCCAGCGGAGACGAGCTGGGCGCCGAGTTCGAGAAGTTCCTCGCGGAGCAGACCGCCTTCGTCGAGGACGAGCCCTCCACGCCTCCGTCGGACGATTCCGACGGCGATACCGACCATTCCTGACGTTCGGTGTTCTTACCCAGTCGTAACGTGAGCGACGCCTCGCGGACGATGCCTCGGGTCTAGGCTCGGTCGGCGGCATGCCCTGTGTCGCCGATCGAGAGGGGCTCGGATGTCGGACAAACGTCGGCGTGTTCTGCGCCCGGTTCCCGACGCGGAGCCCCGACTGCACTTCCGCACCATCCACGGCTACCGACGCGCGTTCAGGATGGCCGGCGAGGGCCCCGTCCTTCTGCTGATCCACGGGATCGGTGACAGTTCCGAGACGTGGCTGGACGTCCTGCCGCACCTCGCGTCGAAGTACACGGTCATCGCGCCGGATCTTCTCGGTCACGGTCTCAGCGACAAGCCTCGCGCCGATTACTCCGTGGCCGCGTACGCGAACGGCATCCGCGATCTGCTGGTCACGCTCGGCCTCGATTCGGTGTCCGTCGTCGGACATTCACTGGGCGGCGGTGTGGCCATGCAGTTCGCCTACCAGTTCCCCGACATGGTCGAGCGCCTCGTCCTCGTCTCCGCGGGCGGCGTCACCAAGGATGTGCATCCGGCGCTGCGCCTGATGGCGACGCCCGTGATCAACGAAGCATTCAAGCTGCTCCGCATCCCCGGTGCGATGACTCTGCTCCGCGTCGCGGGCTCCGCCATCGACCAGCTCGACGGCACTCCTCTGCATCCCGGTGCCGTGCTCCACGACACGCCGGACCTCGTCCGCGTCCTGGCCAACCTTCTCGACTCCACCGCGTACGACGCCTACCTGCGGACTCTGCGCGCCGTCGTCGACTGGCGCGGCCAGGTGGTCACGATGCTGGACCGTTGTTATCTGACCGAGAACCTGCCCGTGCAGTTGATCTGGGGCGACCAGGACACCGTCATACCGGTGGCCCACGCCCACCTCGCGCACGCGGCGATGCCCGGATCGTCCCTGACGGTCTTCCGCGGCGCCGGGCACTTCCCGTATCGCGACGACCCGATGCATTTCCTCGAAGTCCTCGAGGACTTCATGAACAGCACGATGCCACTGAAGTTCGACGAGCAGAGGTGGCGTCAGATGCTCGTCTCGGGAGTCGGCGAGGACGCGATCACCGGGAGCGCGGTCACCCGCCAGGCCGTCCTGGGTGCCATGGGTTCGGACGAGCGGTCCGCTACGTAGCCTGTAGGACATGCTGCTGACCGAGATGGTTCCTGACTCCGCGTCGGCCGACGATCTGTACGACGCGTTCACCACCTGGGTCACCGACCGCGGACTGGAGCTGTATCCGCTGCAGGACGAGGCCGTCATCGAACTGGTGTCCGGTAACAACGTCGTGCTCGCCACCCCGACCGGCTCGGGGAAGTCGATGGTGGCCATCGCCGCTCACTTCGCCGCGTATGCCGCCGGCATCCGGTCTTTCTACACGGCGCCGATCAAGGCACTCGTCAGCGAAAAGTTCTTCGCGCTGTGCGAGATCTTCGGCGCGGACAAGGTCGGCATGGTCACCGGTGACGCCTCGGTGAATGCGTCGGCACCCATCATCTGTGCGACCGCGGAGATCGTCGCCAACATGGCACTGCGCGAGGGCGCCGACTCCTCCATCGGCCAGGTCATCATGGACGAGTTCCACTACTACTCCGAGCCCGATCGCGGCTGGGCGTGGCAGGTGCCGCTCATCGAACTCCCCCACGCTCAATTCCTGCTCATGTCCGCCACTCTCGGCGACGTCTCGTTCTTCCGCGACGACCTGACCCGGCGCACCGGCCGCGTGACGACGGTCGTCGAAGGATCCGAACGGCCTGTGCCGCTGATGTTCTCGTACCGTCTCACCCCGGTGGTCGAGACCATCGAGGAACTCGTGTCCACTCACCTGGCGCCGGTCTACGTCGTGCACTTCACGCAGGCGTCCGCGCTGGAACGGGCGCAGGCGCTGACATCGATCACGGTGGCGTCGAAGGAGACCAAGGCGGCGATAGCCGAGGCCATCGGCGGCTTCCGCTTCACCACCGGATTCGGAAAGACGTTGTCCCGGTTGGTCCGTCACGGGATCGGCGTACACCACGCGGGCATGCTCCCGCGGTACCGACGCCTGGTCGAGAAGCTCGCCCAGGAGGGCCTGCTGGCCGTCATCTGCGGGACCGACACGCTGGGAGTGGGTATCAACGTGCCCATCCGCACCGTGCTGCTGACCGGCCTCACCAAGTACGACGGCGTTCGCACCCGCCAGCTACGAGCCCGCGAATTCCACCAGATCGCCGGTCGCGCAGGCAGAGCCGGCTACGACACGCTGGGTACCGTCATGGTGCAGGCACCCGAACACGAGGTGGAGAACGCCCGGTTGGTGGCCAAGGCCGGAGACGATCCCAAGAAGCTCAAGCGGATCCAGCGCAAGAAAGCACCGGACGGCTTCGTCTCCTGGGGCAAACCGAGCTTCGAGCGACTCGTGGCGGCGAGCCCCGAGCCACTGACGTCGAAGTTCACCGTCAACAACTCGATGTTGCTCAACGTCATCGCACGACCCGGCAGTTGTTTCGACGCGATGCGGCACCTGCTCGAAGACAACCACGAGACCAGGGCGAACCAACGCCGTCATATCCTGCAGGCGGTGCGGTTGTACCGCGGATTGCGTGATGCCGGCATCGTCGAACAGCTCCCAGAGCCCGACGAGGACGGTCGCACCGCGCGCCTGACCGTCGATCTGCAACGCGATTTCGCGCTGAACCAGCCACTGTCTCCGTTCGCCCTCGCGTCGTTCGAGTTACTCGACCAGGAGTCGCCCTCGTACGCGCTCGATGTCGTGTCGATCATCGAGGCCACACTCGACGATCCCCGGCAGATCCTGATGGCGCAGCAGCACGCGGCGCGCGGTGAGGCCGTGGCGCAGATGAAGGCGGATGGCCTCGAGTACGAGGAACGCATGGAGTTGCTCGAGGAAGTCACCTGGCCCAAGCCGCTCGAGGAGCTGTTGCGGCCGGCCTTCGAGATCTACCGCGGCGGCCATCCGTGGCTGTCGGAGTTCGGGCTGTCGCCCAAGTCCGTGGTGCGCGACATGATCGAGAAGTCCATGACGTTCACGGAGTTGATCTCGCACTACGGGCTGTCCCGCTCGGAGGGGTCCGTCCTGCGATACCTCGCGGACGCGTATCGCGCACTGCGACAGACGGTTCCACCGGAGGCGCGCACCGAGGACGTCCAGGACATCACCGAATGGCTCGGTGAAACGGTGCGCCAGGTCGACTCCAGCCTTCTCGACGAGTGGGAGAACCTCACCGACCCCACCTTCGACGAGGAGGGCACGCCCGTCGTCGCGTACGGTGCCGACACACCGAAACCCATCTCCGCGAACCCACGAGCGTTCCGAATCATGGTGCGCAACGCCCTGTTCCGACGCGTCGAGCTGGCGTCGCGACGCCGGTGGGACCTCCTCGAGGAGCTGGGCGACGACGTCGATTGGCAGGACGAACTCGAGCCCTACTTCGAGGAGTACGGCGAGATCGGTATGACACCGACCGCGCGCGGACCCCACCTGTTCTCGTTCGTCCAGACCCGCGACGAGACCACCGCACGGCAAGTTCTCGACGACCCCGAGGGCGACCACGGGTGGTCCTTCGACGCCACAGTCGACGTCGAGGAGTCCGACGAACTGGCCGAGGTCGTGTTCGACGACATCACCGTCACCGCAGGCTGAGAGGAAGACCATGCCATTCGACGTCCATGTCGTGCGGGTGTTCACCGACGCCCAGGGCCGGTGGGGCAACCCTCTCGGCATCGTCGACGCTGCGTCCGTTGCCCCGGCCGATCGCCAGTCAGTGGCGCACGAGCTGCAGTACAGCGAGACCGTGTTCGTCGACGTTCCGGCCGGCCCGGCGCAGTCCACGGCCCTCCGCATCCACACGCCCGCCGTCGAGTTGCCGTTCGCCGGGCACCCCACGGTGGGCACCGCCGCATGGTTGGCCGATCGCGGTACACCGGTGGATGCGTTACTGGTGCCCGCAGGCGAGGTTTCAGTCCGATTCGCCGACGGCGTCACGTACGTCCGGGCGCGCCCGTCATGGGCGCCGCAGTTCGAGTTCCATCCGGTCGCCACGCCGGCCGATGTGCTCGCCGTGGACCCGTCCGATTTCACCGACGGTCACCACTACGTGTGGGCGTGGGTGGACGAGGGCCGCGGCGCAATCCGTTCCCGCATGTTCGCGCCCGACATGGGCGTCCCGGAGGACGAAGCAACGGGCGCGGCCGCCGTTCGTGTCACCGAACTGCTCGGGCGCGATCTGAGCATCGTGCAGGGCCGAGGCTCGGTCCTGTCGACCACCCTCTCCGACGACGGATGGGTGGAGCTCGGTGGGCGCGTGGTGGCGGAAGAGTCCCGAACGCTCTAGTCCAGGACCACCGCGATCTCGCGCCCCAGTTCGACGCCCTCCGCCAATGGCAGGTGATCACCGCTCCAGAACCTGCCGGGGTCGTACCAGTTGGCTCGTCGGCGCGGCGGTTTCAGTCCTACCCGGTCGAACGGCTTCAGCGGCGTCGGTGATTCGCGCGGATCGAGCAGACCCATCGCCTCGTACGTCAGGGCCACCACCTCCGCGCAGTAGGCGGTCTCGAGTCGACGGTCGTCCTTGGCCGACACTGCCGGGAGTCGCCCCGCGAACCATCTGCCCGCCAGCCTTGCCGTGGTCGGGAACGCGGTGCCGTCGAGCCGCGCGATGGTCCGCATCAGGTCGTCTTCCTGCGCGTGCGTGATGGGCGACTGCAGTTGCCGGAACCAGCATTTCTGGTCGTAGCGCTCGCCCCAATGGGTGACCGCGTCGCGGAGGTCGTGCAACTGCACACCACGCTGGTGCCGCCCGGTCCACATGTCGGGCAACGATTGCCCCAGCTCCGCATGCCACATCAGGGGCGGCAGATCGTCGAGGACCACGGCCATGCCCACGTGGTTGACCGGGCTGTTCGTCAGCGTCTGGATCGCACGATCCGCCGCCGATCGTCCGCGGAAGATCCAGAGATCGCCTGTCCGCGTGGTCTCCACGGCGGTGGCGAGGTTGACTGAGGACACTCCGTCGACGCTCATCGACGACGAGCCTAGTTCGTGGCGCTAGCCTTCATGAATGGCTGCACGATCCCGAAAGATCTCCATACGTGGTCTGCTGAAGGTCGCAGGCCTCGCCGGCGCCGTCGGCGTGGCAGCGTCCGGTGTCCTCGTCGCCCGCAACGAGCGCCAGCGTCGACAGTACGAACCGGACGAGGTGCGCGAGCGGCTGCACCAGCGGCTGGCCGTCGCCACGTCCACGAAGCACTAGCGTTCGATCGTCACCTCGTAGCTGATCGGCGTGGTGATCGAGCGTGCGATGAAGCAGTAGTCGGCGACTCGATGATGCACCTGTTCGGCAAGATCCGCGTCGCTCGACGCGTCGATCCGCACCACAGGTCTCAGTGTCACGGACTCGAATTGTCCTGCCCCACCGGGTTCTTCGATCATGACCGCGATCGGCGCGTCGACGTACGAGGTCACGATGACACCCGCCTGCGCTGCCAGCCCGAGATACCAGAGCATGTGGCACTGGGCGATGGACGCCACGAACAACTGCTCCGGATTCCACCTCGACGCGTCGCCACGAAACGCGGGATCCGACGACCCTGCGATGGCGGGAACTCCTGGCGCTTCCACATCGTGGTCGCGGGAGTACGACCGGATCGTCCTCGTTCCGTCTCCGGTGTTTCCGGTCCAGGTGACGGCGATCTCGTACTCGTGGCGAATGCTGGTCACGAGGCGCGCTCCTCGTCCGGCGCTGCGCGGAACCGCTCGTCGCGCCGATAGTCCCGCAGTCGGCGCGCGAGCGCCTCGGCAACCTGTCCGGGCGCGTCATCGCCCACCAACAGTCGCAGCCTGTCGTCGTCCGGGCTGCGGACATGGTCGACGATCACCGCCGCAGCATCCGCAGGCGCCGTTCCGCCGCCCGTCCCCTCCCGCGGCCACGGTACGTCGGGGGTGCCGAACACCGCGGTCCGCAGATCGTCGTAGTCGGGAGACGGAGCGCTGAATCGCATGCTTCGTGTGCCCCACTGGGTATCGACCGCGCCGAGCTCCGCGATGCTCACGCGAATCCCGAAATCCTTCACCTCGGCTGCCATCGCCTCACTGAAGGCTTCGAGCGCCCACTTCGACGCGGCGTACAGGCCCAGGGTGGGCATCGTGCCGACGGCTCCGACGGTCGAGATCTGCACGATGTGGCCGGACCGCCGAGGCCGCATGACCTCGACGGCTGCCTGACTGAGCCAGAGCGCACCGAAGAAGTTCGTGTCGACGATGTCGCGGGCCTCATGCTCCGTCGTCTCCTCGATGGCACCCACCGCCCCGTGACCCGCGTTGTCGACCAGTACGTCGAGGCGGCCGAACTTCTCGACGACGGAGGAGACGACCGCCCGCGCCGCGCCGCGATCGCGCACGTCCAGGTGATCGACGACGAGTCGCTCGTGAGCGGGAAGGTCTGCCTCGCTCCTCACGGTCGCGATCACGGTGTCCCCCACGTCGAGCACACGGTCCACCAGCGCGCGACCGAGCCCTCGACTCGCACCGGTGATCAGCCATACCCGGCCGCTCATGATCCGACCCCCGCTCGACGGGTGTACTCGGCGATGACGACTCCGGAGTCGAACGCCCGCAGTCGGGTGCGCTCGAACGGCCGGTCAGCGTATCGAGCACCGGCGAACAGGCGCACACCGTCACCGAGAACCACCGGGTTGATCTTCAGGACGAGTCGGTCGATCCGGTCGACGAGGTCACCCGCCAGCGCTCCCCCACCTGCCAGCCAGATCCCGGCGCCGTCCTCCCCACGAAGTCGGTCGAGGGTGGCTGCCGGATCGTTCGTGACGGTCACGTCGTCGGACTCGGATCGGCGGTGCCGGGACGCCACGAACTGCCGCAGGTGCGGATAGGGGCTGACGATTCCCACGTCCAGGGCCGCGGAGTATGTCGTCCACCCCATGATCACCGTGTCGAACATCATTGCGTCCGAATGGATCCCGAGCGCATCCTGCACGTGTCCGGGAAGCGTGTCCGCGAACTCGTCCACGAGCACTTCCATATGGTCGCCCTCGTCGAGGAACGCGCTCCAGGTGCCGTCGGGAGCCGCGATGAATCCGTCGAGACTCGTCGCCACGTAGTACGTCACATCGCGCATGGGTGAATCCCCTTTCGGTCGGCCCTTGCACGGTAGGTGCTCGACGGCCCCGCGTGCGACCCATTTCCGCAGTGAGTGCAGGTCCCTGGCCGCACCTCATGCCACCCGATCGTGGTCAATTGTGCCGATTGGCAGAATTTCCGACGATCGGGTGCCGAAAAGTGCACGAGTACTACGTGTTCGAACACACGTATCCCGACGTGCAGGAGTTTCGTACGGTCTAGCGGTGCGGCTTCGTCGATCTGTTCGAAACAACCTAATCGCCCCCGGGGCGATCCGTGCGGCCGCGCACGCCGACGGCCTCACCCTGGACATGTATCAACTCGCCGCGGCCGACGCGCTCGAACAGCTTCGACATCGCGGCGTCTACCTGTGGGGTCCGCCCGGTCGCGGCAAGACGTGGTTGATGAACACCTATTCCGCTCTGGCGTCGACCGACCGGAAAGTGCGCACTCACTTCCATAGCTTTCTCGCCGACCTCCATACGGTTCTTCACAAGAACGGCCACGACCTGGCTGCCGCACTGGACCATCTCGTCGGTGACGTCGATGTCCTGTGCTTCGACGAACTGCACGTCCACGATCCAGCGGACGCGATCTTCGTCAGTCGACTTCTGACGGCGCTGTTCGAGCGTCCGACGGTTGTTGTCGCGACATCGAACTACCCACCCGGCGGACTCCTCCCGAACCCGTTGTTCCACAACATGTTCGAGCCTGCCATCCGTCTTCTCGAACGTTCGATGGACGTCGTGTGCGTCGACGGACCGATCGATTACCGCACCGTCGAACCCCCGTCGACACGCACGGGCTTCGCTGCAGGCCGGTGGATCAGCCTCGAGGACACCCAGCCGAGCCGGATGCCTACTCCCGAACCTCGAGAGGCCGAGCGTCTCACGATCGGCGGTCGAACCGTCGAGGCACTCGCCGTGCGCGCAGACCTGGTGTGGTTCACCTTCGACTCGTTATGCGTCCGGCCCCACGCCCCGACAGATTTCCTCGCCCTGGCAGAACGCTTCCCCCGGTGGGTGATCAGCGAAATCCCGGGGCCGAGCCGACTCGCCCGCGACGCTGCTCATCGTTTCGGCAGTCTCGTCGACGTCTTGTACGACGCGTCCATCCGAACGGACTTCCTAGCGAACGTCTCGTTGGAAGAGTTTCTCGGTAGTCGACATCTACCGATCGACGCCACTCGGATGGCCAGTCGACTCGGTTGCGTCGATACAGCGACGCGGGACTGACACGTGCCGACTGCTGTGCGTCACACAAGCTACGGGTTTCAAGATTCTGCTGACATTCCCGGGAGCCGCTGATGCTGCAACATCCGCATTTCCCGGGTAGGTCAGCGAGTAGGACCTTCGTGTAGCTCGGCCCCTGCAGGGAAGGCGAGGACGAACTCCTCACCCACGTCACCGACCGCGTCCGAGACTGCCGTGGTCACGACGATGCGGTGATCGTCGACGGTCCGGATCCGCACTGTTCGACCCTCATAGGTGAACTTGTCCATCAGGAATCGGAGGCCGCGGCGCTCGAGCGCCACTTCGGCCTCCGGCCACTCCGATACCGCGGCCAACGTTCGGCCGAGCCGGTCGACCGGCACCAGATCAGGTGCCTGTGACTGCATGTCGATCCACCCGATCACCTCGCCGTCGTCACGGCCGTGCGGGATCCAGTGATCGGGTACGGCCATGTCAGCTCGCGGTAGCGTCCAGAGCCCGCGACATGGACGCTGCCATCTGCTCGACCTCGTCGTCGGTCATGACGAACGCGGGCGAGAACTGGATCGCGCCGTTGCCCGCCGCTCGGGCGGACACGCCCTCACGGCGCAGCGTCTTGACGAACGGCATCGCGTAGGTAGGGTCGGCGAACTGCACCGCCGCAACGACGCCCATGCCGCTGCGCACCTCGCTGATCAGATCGTGATCTGCCAGGGATGAGAGATGCTGGTGCAGCGACGCTTCGAGCCGAGAGGCATGTGTCAGCAGGCCTTCGTCCTCGATGATGTCGAGGTTCGCCATCGCGGCTGCGGCCGCGCCCGCATGTCCGCCGTAGGTGTAGCCGTGGCGCCACCATGCGCCACCCTCGTAGAAGGGTGCGGCGACACGAGGGCTGACGAAGACGGCTCCCATCGGTACGTACCCGGACGTGAGTCCCTTGGCAGTGCACATCATGTCGGGCTCGAGATCGAACTTCGACGACGCGAACCACGCTCCGCCGATGCGGCCGAAGCCCGTCACGACCTCGTCGGCAACGAACAGGATGTCGTGGTCGCGGCAGATCTGGCGCACCTCGTGCAGGTACCCCTCGGGCGGCAGGTAGACCCCGCCTGCGCCGATGATCGGCTCCGCGAAGAAGGCCGCGATGGTGTCAGCACCTTCCTTCTCGATCAGCTCGAGGAGTGCTTTGCCCTCGTCCCAGGCAACCGTGCGGGCGTCCGACATGAGCTCGCCGTAGTTCTCGCGGTTCAACGGAAGTCCCGACAGAGCCGTTCCGGCGACGTGCATACCGTGGTACGCCTTCTGCCGGCCGACGACGATGGTCTTGCCGGGGTTGCCCACCTGGTGCCAGTAGCGGCGAGCCAGCTTCGCCGCGGTGTCGATGGAATCCGATCCACCCGAGGTGAAGAAGATCTTGCTACCGGCGACGGGTGCGATGGCGGCGAGACGGTCGGCGAGCTCGAGCGTCACGTCGGGAACGACGTCACCGAACGTGGAGTAGTGCGCGAGGGTGGACAGTTGCCGAGCCACGGCGTCGGCGATGGCCGTCCGGCCGTGACCGACGTTGGTGAACCACAGTCCCGCGGTCCCGTCGAGATACCGGGTGCCCTTGTCGTCCCAGATGGACGCACCGTCGCCGCGAGCGACGACGAAGCGTCCCCCCGACTCGACGGTGTGCATATCGGCGAATCCGTGCCAGAAGGCGGATGACGTGTGCTGTGGCGAGGTCACGAGGGATCAGACTAGGCCACGGGACGCGCGGATTCCCGACCGGCGGGAGGTCGCCAACTCCCCCACCCGATCCACCGCGAGCGCGATCAGCAGGAACGCCGCGACGAGAACGACGAGCCCGATGGCGAGAGGGACGTACCCGCTTCCGCGGGGGTCGAGGAACGGGTACGGGTACCAGTCGACGATGGGCCCGCGGATCAGGCTGTAGACGCCGTAGACCACGGGGAATGCCAACCACACCAGCGGTGCGAACTCACTGTTCCGACGCCGTGGTGGGTCGAGGACCCAATCGACGACGATGAGGACGGGGACGATCCGGTGCAGGACCGCATTGGTCCACGCGTCCTGGATCTGCACGTCGACGTTCGACAGCAACACCGCGTACACGATCCCGGTGATCACCATGTAGGTCGTGGCCGCCCCGCGGACCTTGTCGAAGGTCTCCGAACGGGGATCGACGACCCCGCCGACCAGGAAGACCACGACAGCCAGCACGTTGCTCAGCACGGTGAAGTAGCTGAAGAAGTTGGCGAGCGAGAACCCGGCGACGTCCGCGGACCGGACAGGGATCCAGATCAGCGCGGCCAGCCCGAGCAGAGCGGCGACGACACGGAATACGCGCAGCGCGACCGGGGTGTCGACGCGAGCGTCCGGCGAGGTCATGAAGCGATCCTCACACGAGCGCGGTCCTCCGCGCCCAGCAACGGAACACTAGATCGCGACGCGGTGCTCCCTGTCGCCCTGCCACGCGTCCACCGCGTCGGACACCGGCAGTCCCAGTGCCGCACAGATCTGCAGCACGGTCCCGAAGCTGGGGCTCGCAATCCGCCCCACCTCGATCTTGCGGAGCGTCTCGGGTGAGATGCGGGCGTCACGGGCGACGACCTCGGGGTCTCGTCCCGCTCGTGCGGCACGCAGGACGGCGCCGAGGCGACGACCGGCCTCGACCTGCTCGGGACTCAGAGGAATGCGGACCACAGGGTCAGCATAGCGGTATTCCTGTACCGGTCTGCTACCGTTCGTTGGTATTGAAATACCGACAGGAAGCGATGGACGGATGATCGAGCTCAAGGGCCCTGCCGAGATCGACAAGATGGCGGTGACCGGCGCGTTCGTGGCCGAGACACTGACGACGCTGTCGGAGCAGGCGCAGCCCGGCGTGAACCTGATGGATCTCGAACATCACTGCCGCGACCTCGTCGCCACGCGCGGCGCGGTGTCCTGCTACTGGGACTACGCCCCCGAGTTCGGCAACGGACCGTTCCGCAACGTCATCTGCCTGTCGGTCAACGATCGTGTGCTGCACGGTCTTCCGTTCGATCACACGCTCGCGGCAGGTGACGTCCTCAGTCTGGACTTCGCGGTGTCCATCGACGGATGGGTCGCCGACTCGGCACTGACCGTCGTCGTCGGCGACAACCCTGATCCTGCGGATGTCGAACTGATCGAGAGCACCCGGCGCGCGCTGGATGCCGGCATCGCCGTTGCCGTCGTCGGTGGGCGACTCGGGGACATCTCGGCGGCGATCGAGAACGTCGCGCGCGAGACCGGAAAGCAGGTCAATACAGATTTCGGTGGTCACGGCCTGGGCCGGACGATGCACGAGGACCCGCACGTGGCCAACGTCGGTCGTGCGGGATCGGGATTGAGACTCAGGGCCGGGATGACCCTCGCGCTGGAACCGTGGTGGTCGCGCGGAACGGCGAAGCTCGTCATGGACCCGGACGGATGGACCCTCCGGTCGGCCGACGGAACCATGACCGCCCACTCCGAGCACACCATCGCGATCACGGACGACGGGCCACGCATCCTGACGCAGCGGTGACGGATAAACTGGCGTGAGCCATGTCGACATCTGCTCCCCCGTCCTCCGGACACACCCGCCGCGACCTGACGGCCCGCCTGTCCGACCTCACCTTCCGTGATGCCCACAGGCTGCGCCGTCGTCTCGACCGCAGCCGTAAGCCCGCCGAACTCGAGTCGATCGCTGCCGAGATAGGACGTGCCGAGGCCACGATTGCATCGCGTCGCGCATCCGTTCCCGCGATCACCTACCCGGAGGCGCTGCCCGTCTCCGCGCGCAAGGACGACATCGCCGCCGCGATAGCCGAGAACCAGGTGGTCATCGTCGCCGGAGAGACGGGATCGGGAAAGACGACGCAGATTCCCAAGATCTGTCTCGAACTCGGTCGCGGCGTCCAGGGAGTCATCGGACACACGCAGCCCCGGCGACTGGCGGCCAGGACCGTCGCGGAACGTATCGCCGACGAGCTCGGTCAGGAGATCGGCGACGCTGTCGGTTACACGGTCCGCTTCACCGACCACTCCAGCGACAACACGCTGGTCAAGCTGATGACCGACGGCATCCTGCTGGCCGAGATCCAGCGCGACCGGCTGTTGCGCCGCTACGACACGATCATCATCGACGAGGCTCACGAGCGCAGCCTCAACATCGACTTCATCCTCGGCTACCTCGCGCGCCTCCTGCCGCAGCGTCCCGATCTGAAGGTCATCGTCACCTCCGCCACCATCGACCCGGGCCGCTTCGCGCACCATTTCGCGGTGAACGGCGTCGACGCGCCGATCGTCGAGGTATCGGGCCGGACGTTCCCCGTCGAGGTCCGGTATCGGCCGCTCACGGTCGAGAACGGCGAGCAGACCATCGAACTCGACCCTGTCGACGCCACGTGCGACGCCGTCGAGGAACTGCTCACCGAACCCGAGGGCGACGTGTTGGTGTTCCTGTCGGGCGAGCGCGAGATCCGCGACACTGCGGACGCGTTGAAGGATCGCCGACTGCGCAACGTCGAGATTCTCCCGCTCTACGCCCGGCTGTCCGCGGCAGAGCAGCACCGCGTCTTCACCGGCCACACCGGGCGACGAGTGGTGTTGTCCACCAACGTCGCCGAGACGTCGCTCACCGTGCCCGGCATCCGGTACGTCGTCGACCCCGGAACGGCGCGCATCTCGCGCTACTCGCTCCGCACCAAGGTGCAGCGTCTGCCGATCGAACCGATCTCGCAGGCCTCGGCTCGACAGCGCGCCGGCCGCTGCGGACGTGTCGCGGACGGGATCTGCATCCGCCTGTACTCGGAGGAGGATTTCGACGCCCGCCCCGAGTACACCGACCCCGAGATCCTGCGCACGAATCTCGCATCCGTCATCCTGCAGATGGCCTCGCTGGGACTGGGCCGTATCGACGCGTTCCCGTTCGTCGAAGCCCCCGACCCGCGCAGCATCCGTGACGGCCTGGGCCTGCTCGACGAACTCGGCGCTCTCGAGTCGCAAGGCGAGGACGGGCCGGTCCTGACCGCTCTCGGCAAGGAGCTCGCCGGCCTCCCGGTCGACCCGCGTATGGCGCGCATGTTGGTCGAGGCCAATCGCAACGGATGCCTGCGGGAGGTGCTCGTCATCGTGTCCGCACTGTCCATCCAGGACGTGCGCGAACGCCCCGCCGAGCATCAGCAGGCGGCGGACGAGATGCACAAGCGTTTCGTCGTCGACGGTTCCGACTTCCTGGCGCTCTGGGAGTTGTGGACATATCTCGGCGAGCAGCGACGAGACCTGTCCTCGAACCAGTTCCGTCGTATGTGCCGCTCGGAATTCCTGCACTACCTCCGCATCCGCGAATGGCAGGACCTGCACGGACAGCTGCGGCAGATCACGCGCGGCCTGGGATGGACGATGCCCGACGCGGGCGACTCCTCCGAGCCTGACCACGCCGTGATTCATCAGTCACTGTTGCCGGGACTGCTGTCCCACATCGGTGTTCGCGAGGGCGACAAGAAGGACTTCCTCGGAGCGCGCGGGTCGTCGTTCGCCGTGTTCCCCGGCTCGTCGCTGTTCCGTAAGCCTCCGCGGTGGATCATGGCGGCCGAACTCGTGGAGACGAGTCGACTGTGGGCGCGCATGGGTGCGCGCATCGAGCCCGAGTGGGCCGAGAAGTTGGCGCCGCACCTGATCAAACGTCAGTACTCGGAGCCGCACTGGTCGACGAAGCGCGAAGTCGCGATGGCCTACGAGCGCGTCACGCTGTACGGGATTCCGCTCGCGGCTCGCCGCCCGGTCACGTTCAGCTCGATCGATCCCGAGATCTCGCGGGATCTGTTCATCCGGCACGCCCTCGTGCAGGGCGAGTGGCGCACGCACCACCGCTTCTTCCACGCGAATCAGGAGATGCGCAGCGACGCAGAGGAACTGGAGTCGCGTGCTCGTCGCCGCGACATCGTCGTCGACGACGACACGCTGTTCGCGTTCTACGACGAGAGGATCCCGGCCACCGTCGTCTCGGCACGTCACTTCGACCGGTGGTGGAAGAAGACGTCGAGGACGACACCAGCTCTGCTCGACTTCGATCGGACGACCGTCGTCAACCCGGCGGCGGCTGCCGTCCTGGGCGGCGACTACCCGGACGCGTGGCGCCAGGGTGAGTTGCAGTTCCCGCTCACGTATCAGTTCGAACCCGGACGTGAGGACGACGGCGTCACCATCACCATTCCGATCGCTCTGTTGCCGCAGGTAGCGGACGTCGGATTCGACTGGCTCGTTCCCGGCATGCGCGTGGAACTCGTCACCGCCCTGATCAAGACACTCCCGAAAGAGCTGCGGCGCAACGTCGTTCCCGCTCCGGATCATGCGGCGGCGGCAGTCGCGGCGATGCGTCCCCGCACGGAGCCGTTGCTGGCTGCGCTCTCGCGTGAGCTCACCCGCATGGGCGCCGTACCGATCCGGCCGGCCGACTTCGATCCGTCCGCTCTGCCGCGACACCTGAAGATGACGTTCGTCGCCGTGGACGACTCGGGCACCCGTCTGGGCAAGGACACATCCCTGACCGCCCTGCGCGCGCGGCTGGGTTCTGCTGCCGCCGCCGCGGTAGGAGCGGCGGCGAAGGATTCCGAGCGAGCCCCCGCGACCCGGTGGACCTCCGAGACCATCGGCACACTCGAACCCACCGTGACACGGACTGTCAATGCGCAGACGGTCACCGGGTACCCGGCGTTGGTCGCGGAGAAGGGTGGCGTCGCGGTGCGGGTCCTCGGATCGGCGGCCGAACAGCGCGCGGCAATGCGGAACGGCACCCGCCGACTGCTTCTCGACGCGATCCCGGTGGCGGGCAAGAACCTCCTGACCGGCCGCTCCCCCGCGCAGCGACTGGCCCTCGGCCAGAATCCCCATGGCAGCATCGAGGCGTTCATCGACGACTGCCGCACACTCGCGGCGGACGAACTGATGATGAAGCACGGCGGACCGGTATCGAGCCCTGATGCATTCGCGGCGCTGGAGAAAGCGGTCCGGGGCGAACTGGCCGGACGAACCGCGGCGGTTCTCCGCCTCGCCGAGCCGAGCCTGGCTGCGGCTGCGCAGGTCCGACTCGCACTCGACGGAGCTCGAGGAGACGCAGCCGACGATGTCCGTCAGCAGCTGGAAGGTCTGATCTTTCCGGGGTTCGTCTTCGAGACGGGCGAGTCCCATCTGCCGCATCTTCCCCGCTACCTCCAGGGTGCGGAACGCCGACTGAGAGCTCTTCCGTCGAGCGCCACTCGGGACGCCGCGGGTATGGATGCCCTCGATCGTGTCTACGCCGACTACGACGCGCTCCTGGGTGCCGTGTCGGACTCCGTCGCCCGTAGCGATGCGGTGCGCGATATCGCGTGGATGATCGAGGAACTGCGAGTCAATCTGTTCGCTCAGACTCTGGGAACCGCGTACCCGGTGAGTGAGAAGCGTGTCCGCAAGACCATCGCGGACGTTCGGCGCGCGGCCGGACGCTAGGTTGCGGGCTCGGCTTCGGGGACGTCCAGACCGGCACGGTGCCGACGGAGATCGTCGATCTCTCGCTCGAAGTCGTCTGCACTGCTGAACGAGCGGTAGACCGACGCGAAGCGCAGGTACGCCACCTCGTCGAGGTCTCTCAGCGGGCCGAGGATGGCGAGCCCTACCTCGTTGCTGGGGATTTCCGCGGACCCTGACGCGCGCACGGTGTCCTCGACCTGCTGGGCCAGGAGCACCAACGCGTCGTTGTCCACCTGGCGACCCTGGCAGGCACGACGGACACCCTTGATGACCTTGTCGCGACTGAACGGCTCACTGACGCCGCTGCGCTTGACCACGGACAGCACAGCGGTCTCGACCGTCGTGAAGCGTCGACCGCATTCGGGGCAGGATCGGCGCCGCCGGATCGCCTGGCCTTCTTCCGCTTCGCGCGAATCGACGACGCGCGAGTCGGGGTGGCGGCAGAACGGGCAGTGCATGGGTAAGCGACCCCTCGGTAGCACGGACAACTCGGACGCCGTGTCGGCATCCGACCTGTCGAGGATACCGCCAGGAGCAGACCGCGAAGTCGCCGCGTACCCCAGCGTCGTCACCGTCCGGTGACGACGCCCGCGTCGATCTGCTGGGAGACGGACGGCTGCGTCGGCGCGTCTGCCGATCGCATGTTGGCGAGCCCCACGAGCCCCAGAGCGGACACCGCTGTGATCAGCGCCACAGCAACCATCGACGCGAATCCGTGCGACCGACGGGTGCGGTGTTCGACCTGCGACACGCCCGGCGAACGACGCCGGTAGTCCGTCGCGCCCGCGTCGGGACGGCTCGAATCCCGCGGAGCGGTCCGGCGACGAACCGGTGTGCGGCCACGGGTCTGCGTCGACGCCCCGTGCGTTCGGGCGGGCACCTGGCCCCAGTAGGACTCGTCGTCGCAGGTCCAGCGGTCGGAGACGGGAGAATCGAGATCGATGGACCGTGCGGTGTCGATGGTCAGAACGTCACTACGAGTCACTGCAACCACTCCTCGTGGATAGCCGGTGGCCTCCGCGACGCTCTCCCACCGAAGTGTTCGAACGTCGCACTCGACCACGCGTTCGAATGAACGCATGTTCGATGTATAGCAGGGCCCACCGACAAAGTGCATCGAACACGCGACACGAATCGAACAGGTGTTTGATCCGAAGGGTGTTTCGGTTTAGGTTCGACACACGCACCACGGACGTGACACCAGCATCATCTGCACCACGGAGCTGGTTGTTCCACCCGCATCCACCGATGGAGGTATCTCGATGAAGGACGACAGCTCATCCGGCTCGGCTGGAGGGCGCACGACCGCTGGCGGTTCCGCCACCACGGCCGACACCGACTCGGGTCTCACCGAACGTCAGCGGCGCGTTCTCGAGGTGATCCGTGCGTCCGTCACCGAGCGCGGGTATCCGCCCAGCATCCGCGAGATCGGCGATGCCGTCGGCCTGACGTCCACGTCGTCGGTCGCCCATCAGCTCCGCACTCTCGAGCGTAAGGGCTTCCTCCGTCGCGATCCCAACCGTCCCCGTGCAGTCGACGTGCGACTGCCCGGCGAGAACGGGCGGCCCGAGACTGCACCTGCCGTCGCGCAGGACGACATGGTCGCGTCGGACACCACCAACCACCTCGACACGTCCACGTCGAACGGTGACGACGACCGTCTACCCGTGCCGACGTTCGTTCCCGTCCTCGGCCGGATCGCCGCCGGCGGTCCGATCCTTGCCGAGCAGGCCGTGGAAGACGTCTTCCCGTTGCCACGTGAGCTCGTCGGGTCCGGCTCTCTGTTCCTGCTGCGCGTCGTCGGCGAGTCGATGATCGACGCCGCGATCTGCGACGGCGACTGGGTCGTGGTCCGCCAGCAGAACGTCGCGGACAACGGCGACATCGTTGCCGCCATGATCGACGGCGAAGCCACGGTCAAGACGTTCAAGCGCACCGGCGGCGACGTGTGGCTGCTCCCCCACAACGACCTGTTCGAACCTATTCCCGGTAACGACGCCGTGGTCCTGGGCAAGGTCGTCACGGTGATGCGCAAGCTCTGATCCACGACACACGAAAGCCGGCGCTGGATTTCCAGCGCCGGCTTCGTCGTGTTCGGTGTGGTTACAGATCCAACCCGCGACCGATGATCTCCTTCATGATCTCGGTCGTACCGCCGTAGATCGTCTGGACACGAGAGTCCATGTACGCCTTGGCGATCGGGTATTCCTTCATGTAGCCGTAGCCGCCGTGCAGCTGCAGGCACCGGTCGATGAGCTTGACCTGGTTCTCGGTGGTCCACCACTTGGCCATGGCGGCTTCCTGCACCGACAGCTCGTTCGCGTTGAGCTGCTCGATGTACTTGTCCACCATGATGCGGACGGCAGTCGTCTCGGTCGCGCACTCGGCGAGCACGAAGCGTGTGTTCTGGAACTTGCCGATCGGCTTCCCGAACGCCTTGCGGTCCTTGCAGTACTGGATCGTCATCGCCAGCGCCGACTCCATCGCGGCAGCCGCGACGACGGCGATCGACAGACGCTCCTGAGGCAGGTTCTGCATCAGGTAGATGAAGCCCATGCCCTCCTCGCCGAGCATGTTGGCGGCGGGAATGCGGACGTCGGTGAAGCTGAGCTCCGCGGTGTCCTGCGCCTTCATACCGATCTTGTCGAGGTTGCGGCCGCGCTCGAATCCGGGCATGTCGCGCTCGACGACGAACAGGCTGAAGCCCTGCGCGCCCTTCTCGGGATCGGTGCACGCCACCACGATGATGATGTCGGCATTGATGCCGTTGGTGATGAACGTCTTGGAGCCGTTGAGCACCCAGTCGTCACCGTCACGGACGGCCTTGGTCTTGATGCCCTGCAGGTCGCTACCGGTACCCGGCTCGGTCATCGCGATCGCGGTGATCAGCTCACCGGAGCAGAAGCCGGGCAGCCAGCGCTGCTTCTGCTCGTCGTTCGTCAGCTCGATGAGGTACGGAGCGACGACGTCGTTGTGCAGCGTGAACCCGATGCCGCTGTAGCCACCGGCCGTGGTCTCCTCGGTGACGATGGCGTTGTAGCGGAAGTCCTTGACCCCGCCGCCGCCGAACTCCTCCGGCACGGCCATGCCCAGGAAGCCCTGCTTACCGGCCTCGACCCACACGCCGCGGTCGACGATGTTCTGGGTCTCCCACTCGGCGTGATGCGGCGCGACATGCTGCTCGAGAAATTTCTTGTACGAGCTGCGGAAGAGGTCGTGCTCGGCCTCGAACAACGTGCGCTTCATGGTTCTCCTCGTTAGGCGTACGGCGGATCTCACTCGAGAGTAGAACCCGAGTGCACGCTGGGTCGATGACCAGTGCGAGCACGTTCGGTGACTGCGGTGCCGTCGCCGGGCGGAGTTCGGTGCGGTGAGCCGCGGTATCCGCGGCTCAGCGCACCCTGCGGCCTCAGAACTCGAGCACCCACCGGTGCCCGACGCGCTCGGCGACGACACTTCCGCTGGTCGCCGACGCGAGGACACCGTCGAGCCGGTCACCGTCCCCGATCACCCGCAGGCGCACGTCGGACCCGTAGGCGACGTCGTCGATGACGA
The DNA here is from genome assembly GCF_979256035.1 of Rhodococcus sp. AC861. Lineage (NCBI taxonomy): Bacteria > Bacillati > Actinomycetota > Actinomycetes > Mycobacteriales > Nocardiaceae > Rhodococcus > Rhodococcus sp. AC861. The sequence goes on along the minus strand of NZ_CEEDMW010000003.1, from coordinate 400,574 downwards.
ATGCGTGCACGCGCAGAACGCCCTCCACCCGACCGGCATCCGCATGGGACAAGGCCATCTCGAGAACGTCGACACGCGCGAGCTCGCCCACCTCCGCACGGTCGAGCGCCGCACTCACCGCACCCGAGTACGCGCGCACCAAGCCACCGGCCCCCAGCTTGACGCCCCCGAACCAGCGGCTGACGACAGCCACCACATCGACGAGATCGCGGCCGGTCAGCACGCCGAGCATGGGAACGCCCGCCGTGCCACCGGGTTCACCGTCGTCCGATGCGCGCTGACGGCGGTGTTCCTGATCTGCGCCGACGACGAAGGCCCAGCAGTGGTGGCCGGCGTCGGGGAACTCTGCGGTCACCGCGGCGACCACCTCGAGCGCCGCGGACTCCGTACGGACGGCGACCACACGGGCAAGGAACCGGCTCCGCTCGATCACCGTCTCGGCGTCGACGGGTCGGGACGAGACGAGGGTGTGCGGCACGAAGGCAGCCTAGATCCGACGGTTGTGGCCGGCCTGCAGGACGAGAGGCGGCAGAATCCAGACGACGAGCGCCGCGGTCACCCACCAGTACCAACCCGGAACGGCATTCAGCGCCAGGGCTCCGACGAACAGAGCAGATCCACTGCAGCCTTGCAGCAGATCGACGTCACGGCGACGCACTGCAGGCCCGCGCAACCAGGAGATGCGCTGGTCACCGCTCTCCCGCACCGTCCGCCTCGTCGACGCAACGCCGAGAACCACGGCAACGATCAGGGCAACAGCCGCAACCGTCGCACGAGCAGCAGTGTTGGGGAGCGCGAGCGTTGAGGCGGCTGCCGAGGCAGACACCGCGAGGGCGAGCAGTGTCTTCCACGCCGGCGTCGACGGCCACTGGTCGGGCGCCACGCTGACGGGGCGCATGGGCTCCAGCGGCGGGTGACTCACCACCTCAGCGTCTCACGGACCGATCAGTCTCGTCGGCGCTCCGACAGCACGCGCAGCAGCGGGTAGGCGACGAGGATGCCGAGCGAGCCCCACACGATTCCGCCGAGTTCGACGGACCCGATGGTCAACGTCAGATCACCGACACCGGCAACCAGTGCTGCAGCCGCGACCATGAGGTTGACGGGCTTGGTGAAGTCGATGCCCGCCTCTTGCCAGATGCGCACGCCGAGAAGGCCGATCAAGCCGTACAGCACCAACGTCGCACCCCCGATGACGCCGCTGGGGACGGTGAAGATGAGGGCGCCGAACTTCGGCGAGAACGCCAGGACCAGCGCGGTGATCGCGGCAACCCAGTACGCGGCGGTCGAGTACACGCGCGTCGCGGCCATGACGCCGATGTTCTCCGCGTAGGTCGTGGTGCCGGACCCGCCACCTGCTCCGGCGAGCGCTGTGGCGACACCGTCCGCGATCAGGGCGTCGCCGGCGACGTCGTCGAGCGGCTTGCCGGTCATCGCGGCGACGGCCTTGACGTGTCCGACGTTCTCGGCGACCAGCACCACGACGACGGGCAACGCGACCAGAATGGCCGAGAGCTGGAAGGTCGGGCCGGTGAACTCGGGAGCACCGAACCACGACGCCTCGCGCAGGGCATCCACCCGCAGGGGGTCCACGGCGCCGGTGACCGCACCGAACACCCACCCCACCACGACGCCGACCAGGATGCCCAGGCGCCCGATGAGCCCCGGAACCGCGACGGTCACCAACAAGACGACGACCAGCGTCACGGTGGCCACCAGCGGCTGAGCTTCGTACGACGTCGTGGCGGTGGACGCGAGGTTGAAGCCGATCAGCGCGACGATGGCGCCGGTGACCAACGGAGGCATCACGGCGTCGAGTGCTGCGCTGCCCGCGATCTTGACGACGACGCCCACGGCGGCCAGCGCGACGCCGACCACGAGCACGGCGCCGAGTTGCACGGCAGCACCGTCGCCCGCCGTGGCGGCGAGCGGTGCGATGAAAGCGAAGGACGACCCGAGGTAGCTGGGCAGCCGGCCGCGCGTGATGAGGAGGAACAGGGCAGTGCCGAGTCCGGAGAAGAACAGCGTCGTCGTGACCGGAAACCCGGTGATCGTCGGAACCAGCAGAGTAGCGCCGAACATCGCGACGACGTGCTGCATCCCGATCCCCACCGTGCGTGGCCAGGACAACCGCTCGTCCGGGGCGACCACGGCGTCGGGTGCCACGGTGCGACCGTCGCCATGGACGGACCAGCGAGGGAAGAACTGCCTGGATCGAGTTGTCGTCACGGCGGAAATGATGTCACGCGGGAAGGCCGGAGGCCGGTCGAAGGGGGTCGGGCCTCGTCACCCGAGCAGGCTGGACGCGACCTGACGTGCTTCGGCAGGGCTCGAGGTGGACAGAACGGCCTCGGCCGCGGCGCGGCACTGGTCGAGGGTGACCGTGCCGAGCTTCGCACCGACACCGGCGACGGCGGCCGACGCTGCCGAGAGCGATGTGACCCCGAAGCCGACGAGGACGCAGGCGAGAAGCGGGTCGGCTGCGGCCTCACCGCAGACCCCGACGGGCTTGTTCACTGCTGCACCGGCTTTCGCTGCGTGCGCGACCAGCGTGAGAACAGCGGGCTGCCACGGGTCGGTCAGCGCCGCGAGATCGGCGGACATCCGGTCGGCTGCCATCGTGTACTGCGCGAGGTCGTTGGTGCCGATGGACAGGAAGTCGACGTGGTCGAGGATGCGGTCCGCGAGCAGAGCTGCGGCGGGGACCTCGATCATGACGCCGGGAGTGAGTCCGCGCTCGCGCACGTCGGCGGCGAAGGCCTGCGCCTCGGCGGACGTGGCGATCATAGGGGCCATGACCCACGGGGAGGACTGCGTGCTCTCAGCTGCGGCCGCGATGGCGTCGAGTTGGCGATGCAGGATGCCTCGGTTGCCCTCGGCGATCCGGATGCCGCGGACGCCGAGCGCCGGGTTGGCCTCGTCGGCGTGGTTCGCGAAGCGCAGTGGCTTGTCGGAACCGGCGTCGAGCGTGCGGACGACCACTTTCGATCCGTCGAAGGCGTCGAGTACCTCGGCGTAGATGGAGGCCTGCTCGTCGACGGTGGGCTCGACGTCGCGGTCGAGGAAGCTGAGCTCGGTGCGGAACAGGCCCACACCGTCGGCGGCGGTGGACCGAGCCGCTCGTGCTCCAGCGCCGTCCTGCACGTTCGCGAGGATGTCGACGCGGTGGCCGTCGGAGGTCTGTCCGGGACCGCTCCAGCCGGCGACCTCGGCGAGGTGCACGGACGAATCCTGTACGGCGGCACGCGCTGTCGACGGATCGGGCTCGATGTCGATGCGCCCGGTGGTGCCGTCGACCATGACGAGCGTTCCGACGGCGACGTCGTCGAGGCCGGTCGCCGCGACGATGCACGGAATACCGAGCTGGCGGGCGATGATCGCGGTGTGGCTGGTGGGGCCGCCGAGCGAGGTCGCCAGTCCGACGACGAGAGATGCGTCGAGGCCTGCGGTGTCGGCGGGCGCCAAATCGTCCGCCAGGAGCACGGACGGCTGGGACGGGGTGGGGATGCCAGGCTCGGGTAGGTCGGACAGTTCGGCGATCACGCGGTCGCAGATGTCCATGAGGTCGGTGATGCGCTCGGCCATCCGCCCACCGAGCTTGGCGAACATGGCGACGAACTGATCCGTCGCGGTAACGGCGGCGAAGGCGGCGTCCGAGCCCTTGCCGATGGCTTTGACGCCGGCGCCGATCCACCCGCGGTCCTCGGCCATCGCCGCGTTGGCGGCGAGTACCTCGGAGGCCGATCCTGTCGCCAGCGCAGCGCGAGCCTGCAGGCGTCGGCCGACCTCGGCTGCCGCGGCGCGGAAGCGCTCCTTCTCCGCGTCGCGTGCGTCCTCGGCGATCTCGGTGGCCGTGTCGGGCCGCGAGGGTCGCGGTGCCGGGCGGACGACGGGCCCGTATCCGACCCCGGGCACGACCGGCGTTCCCTGCACGTGCGCCGTCGGCTGTGCGTCGTTCACGGTGACCGATCCCGTCATCTGGTTCCTCCTGCTACCGAGTGGGTGCGGGGGCGTCTCGCCGACCGCTGTGTGTCGCGTCTCCCGCGACAACTTCTGTGATTCAGATTACTCGAACCTCTTGACATGTCAACAGAGACGGGCGTAAAACAACATAAACCAACAGTGAAACAACGGATCGGACGGAGGGGCGGTGAACACGATGTACGCAGAGGAACGCCAGAACGCCATCGCCGGCCTCATCGGTCAACGCGGCCGCGTCTCCGTCGCCGACCTGGCCGACACCTTCGGGGTGACCACCGAGACGGTGCGTCGCGACCTGGCCTCGCTCGACCGCATGGGTGTCGTACGCCGCGTCCACGGGGGCGCAGTTCCCGCCACGTCGGTCACCGCCGTCGAGCCCGGTATGGCCGAGCGCGAGCACACCCGCACCAGGGAGAAGGACCGCATCGCTGCTGCAGCCGTCGCGTTCCTTCCGCCCGCGGGTGGGTCCATCGCCCTCGACGCGGGCACCACGACGGGCCGCCTGGCCGCGCTGATCCCCGTCGACTCGGACCTGACCGTCGTCACCAATTCGCTGCCCATCGCGACCCGACTCGCCGCGGTGCCCTCGCTGGACCTGCACCTGCTCGGTGGTCGGGTCCGCGGCGTCACCCAGGCCACCGTCGGCGAGGACACACTCCGCGTCCTCGGAACCGTTCGCGTCGACGTCGCCTTCATGGGCACCAACGCGATCAGCGTCGCGCACGGCCTCTCCACCCCCGACACCGACGAGGCCGCCGTCAAGCGCGCGATGGTCGGGTCCGCGGATCGCGTCGTCGTCGTCACCGACTCGGCCAAGATCGGCCTCCAGTTCTTCATGTCCTTCGCCGCACTGGACTGTGTGGACGTCCTCGTCACCGACGACGGCATCACCGACACCGACTGCACCCGTCTGCAGCAACACGGATTGGAGGTGGTGGTCGCATGATCCTCACCCTGACGGCCAACCCCAGCATGGACCGCACGGTCACTCTCGACGCTCCGCTCGTGCGCGGCTCCGTGCACCGCAGCGCGACGACCACGACGGAACCCGGCGGTAAGGGCGTCAACGTCGCGCGAGTCGTCACGTCCGCCGGTCGCACGGCCACGGCCGTGCTGCCGTGCAGCGGGACCGATCCGCTGCTCGGAGCTCTCGGCATCCTGGGCGTGCGTTACCACGCGGTGCCCACCTCGGGTATCGCACGCACCAACCTGACCATCAGCGAGCCCGACGGCACGACGACCAAGATCAACGAGCCGGGCGCCGGCCTCGCTCCCGAAACCGTCGACGCGCTCATGGCGTCGGTACTCGATCTGGCGCAGCGTGCGGACTGGGTGGTCCTGTCGGGCTCGATTCCGCCGGGAGTCGACGCCACCTGGTACGGCCGCCTGGTCACCGCGCTTCGCGAGGTGTCGGCGAAGGTTGCCGTGGACACCTCCGACGATCCCCTCACCGCGCTCGCCGCCGGCTTCCCGGCGACGGCACCCGATCTGATCAAGCCGAACGCGGAAGAACTTGCGCACCTCACCGGCCACGACGGCGACATGCTCGAAGCCAGTGCCGCACAGGGTGACCCGTACCCCACCGTCGAGGCCGCGCGCGTCCTCGTCGACCGCGGAGTGGCTGCCGTCCTGGCGACACTCGGTGGGTCCGGGGCCGTCCTGGTCACCGCGACAGGGTCGTGGTTCGCCACCCCTCCCCCGATCACCCCGCGAAGCACCGTCGGCGCGGGCGACTCGTCGTTGGCCGGATACATCCTGGCCGATCTCGACGGCGAGGACGGTGCCGGTCGACTCGCCCGGGCCGTCGCCTACGGATCCGCAGCCGCGGCCCTACCCGGAACCCGGTTGCCGACGCCGTCCGACGTCGACATCACCGCCGTTCCCGTCCACACCCTCGACTCGTCACCCGCCGTACCCCAGTCCTGATCCCGCCGCTCCACTTCACCTACAGAGGAAACGACATGTCCAGTCCCACCACGGCTCACGATGCCAAGCCCGGCATCATCGCCGAGGACCTCATCCTGCTCGACGCCGATCTCGGCTCGACGAAGGACGATGTCATCGCCCGCCTCGCTCGCGTCCTCACCGATGCGGGCCGTGCATCGGATGCCGACGCCCTGCGCGACGCCGCGATGGCTCGTGAGGCGCAGTCGGCCACCGGCCTGCCCGGCGGCATCGCGATCCCGCACTGCCGGTCCGCGGCCGTCACTACGGCATCGCTGGGATTCGCTCGCCTGAACCCGAAGGTCGAGTTCGGCGCACCCGACGGCGACGCAGACCTCGTCTTCCTCATCGCCGCACCGGACGGCGCGGGCGCGGAACACATGAAGCTGCTGTCCTCGTTGGCACGCGCCCTGGTCAAGCCGGCGTTCGTGACGTCGTTGCGCGAAGCCGCCACCCCCGCCGACGTCGTCGCACTGGTCGAGGGCGTCCTGGCCCCGAAAGTCCCGAAGGCCGCTGCCCCCGTCACCACCACGAAGACCGCGCCTCCCGCTCCGACCGCCACGGCGGACGCTGCCAAGCACATCGTCGCGATCACCGCATGCCCCACCGGCATCGCTCACACCTACATGGCTGCCGACTCCCTCAAGGACGCCGGCGACCGTGCGGGCGTCACCGTGCACGTCGAGACGCAGGGCTCGAGCGGCTCCACTGCTCTTGACCCGGCACTCATCGCCTCCGCCGAGGCCGTCATCTTCGCCACCGACGTGGGCGTGAAGGGTCGCGAGCGTTTCGCGGGCAAGCCCGTCATCGAATCCGGCGTCAAGCGCGCGATCAACGAGCCCGACAAGATGGTCGCCGAGGCTCTGCGCGCCGGCGGTGACCCGAATGCCGCTCGTGTCTCGGGCACCGCACCGGGAGCGTCGGCTGCCGCCGCTGCCGGTGGTCTCGGCTGGGGCACCCGGTTGCGCCAGATCCTGCTGACCGGTGTCAGCTACATGATTCCGTTCGTCGCTGCCGGCGGACTCCTCATCGCCCTCGGCTTCCTTCTCGGTGGATACGAGATCAAGGGTGTCGCCGAGGACATCATGACCAACAACAGCCTCACCAACCTGCCCGACGGTGGACTCCGCATCTTCATCGGTGCGGTGCTGTTCCAGCTCGGCGGCCTGGCCTTCGGCTTCCTGGTCCCGGCCCTGTCCGGCTACATCGCCTTCGCCATCGCGGACCGTCCCGGTATCGCCCCCGGCTTCACTGCCGGTGCGGTGGCCCTGTTCGTCGGCGCCGGCTTCATCGGTGGCCTCGTCGGTGGTCTCATCGCCGGCTTCGTCGCACTCTGGATCAGCCGGATCGCGGTGCCGCCGTGGCTGCGTGGCCTGATGCCCGTCGTCATCATCCCGCTGGGAGCGACCCTCGTCGTCGGCGGTCTGATGTTCCTCGTACTGGGTCGCCCGCTCGCCGCCATCACCACCGGCCTGACCAACTTCCTCAACGGTCTCTCGGGCTCGTCGGTCATCATCCTGGGCATCATCCTGGGTCTCATGATGTGCTTCGACCTCGGTGGACCCGTGAACAAGGCCGCCTACGCCTTCGCCACCGCCGGCCTCAGCGTCGACAACGAGGCATCGCTGCGCATCATGGCCGCCGTCATGGCTGCCGGCATGGTTCCCCCACTCGCCATGGCTCTGTCGTCCACCCTGCGTCCGAAGCTCTACAGCGAGGCCGAGCGTGAGAACGGCAAGGCTGCATGGCTTCTCGGAGCTGCGTTCATCTCCGAAGGTGCGATCCCGTTCGCCGCGACCGACCCGCTGCGCGTCATCCCCTCGATGATGGCCGGCGGAGCCGTGACCGGTGCGCTGATCATGTCCTTCGGCACCACGCTCAGCGCGCCCCACGGCGGACTGCTCGTGTTCTTCGCCATGAACAACTTCTTCCTGTTCCTGCTGGCACTGGCGATCGGCACCGCGGTTTCCGCGGCCCTGATCACTGCCGCCAAGCAGTTCGCCGGCAAGAAGCCCGCCGAGATCATCGACGAGCCGGTCGCCGTCGCAGCCTGACACCCACGTCAGCACCCTCGCAGCTGGCACTATCGACAGCAGCACTCACCAGACGAAGAAGGAGATCACCACGATGCCCAGCACCACGGTCGCAGTCGGATCCGCCATCGGCCTGCACGCTCGCCCCGCCGCCGTCATCGCCGAAGCAGTCGCCGATTCCGGTGTCGACGTCACCCTCGAGGTCGACGGCGAAGAGGCCGTCGACGGAGGATCGGCGCTGATGATCATGACGCTCGGAGCCACCAAGGGCACCGAGGTGAAGATCACCAGTGACGACCAGGCGACGTTGGACAAGATCGCGGGCCTCGTCGCCTCGGATCTCGACGCCTGACCTCACCGGCACAGCAGCCGAGCCCCACTCCGAACCCGGAGTGGGGCTCGACTGCTGTCAGCGGGACCGGAAGAGGCGACGTACCAGCAGGGCCGTGACCAGCACGACGACACCTACCGACGCGGCAGCGGCGATCAACGGGATCAGGATGGACCCGGTGGGTTCGGCGGGAGCGTCCGTCGACATCTGCTCCGCGCCGAAGGCAGACATGGCGGATCCGGCCAGGGATACCGCGTCCCTGACGACGAGCACCGCGGGCAGCGCCGCTGCCGAGTCGACACCCTGCTCCGAGCCGAGCAGCAGGTCGCCGTCCTCGGTGAATGCGAGGGCCTCACCCTGCGGCTGCGGCGGGAGCGCGGTCACGGACGACGGTGCTGTCGACAAAGCTTGTGCGACATCTCCGTCGGACACCGGCCACAGGTACAGATCGGTGTAGGTACGCACCGCGGCGACCGTCCCGTCGGAACTCACGGCGCCACCTGTCACCAGTCGACTGCCGTCGAGAAGCGGCGGGCCGCCGGGGCTGGTGGTGGCGGCCGGGGCGAAATCCGCGACGCGTCGCAAGGGGGTGGGGCCGGGACTTGCGAGATCCGACACCCGCGTGTCCGTGGTGTAGACACCGCCGGTACCGAGACCGTCCTTGGTGACGACGACGGGTCGGCCGTCGCTACCGATGAGCAACGCTTCGGCGTCGTGCGCCCCGTCCGGATAGGTCAGGCGGTGGAGTTCACCCGCACCGCCTTGCGCCGGATCCATGCGTGTCAACGCCACAGCGTCACGACGTCGGTCGTTGTCGCCGATGTCGGCCAGCCACAGCGACCCGTCGTAGGAGGAGAGATCCTCCACGTCGTAGGGATCGACGGGGTTCGGAAGCCACTGGGCCACAGCGCACTCGGCATCCATCCGGGCGACGCGATCGTCCACGCCGCTGTCGCCGATGCCGTACAGCGACCCGTCGAGAACGGTCAGACCGGACAGCTCCGACAGACCCGGATCGGTGGGGAGACAGTACTGCTCCGCGCCGCCGTCATCCGTCTGCGCCGCGGCCGGGGACGCCACGAGCAGCGTCACTGCCGCCGCGCACAGGACGGGGACGACGCGGGGCGTCAAGCGCTGTACGCGAAGCTCGTGAGCTGCGACGCCAGAGCCGTCGGCACGGTCGCATCGATGCGTGTGCCTCCGTCCTCGTGGGTCGTGCTCGCGATGCGGCCGTCCGCGTGGATCCGCGACACCAGGTCACCCCGGTCGTACGGGACCAGCACGCTGACCGAGACCTCGGGCGGACGCACCAGCTCACCGAGACGTGTGCGCAGCTCCTCGATGCCCTCACCGGTCTTCGCCGACACGAACACCGCGCCGGGAAGCAGCCCGCGGAGCTGCGTGAGCGTCACCGGATCGGCAGCGTCGATCTTGTTGACCACGATCAGCTCCTCCGGAGCAACCGTGTTCTGCTCGCGCACGACGGAGACGATGACCTCCCGTACCGCTTCGATCTGACCCACCGGCAGAGGATCGGAACCGTCGACGACGTGGAGCAGCAGGTCGGCGTCGGTGACCTCTTCCAAGGTCGACCGGAACGCTTCGACCAGTTGCGTCGGCAGATGCCGCACGAATCCGACGGTGTCGGTGAGGACGCACTCGCGTCCGTCCTCCAGGGTGGCCTTGCGAGTGGTCGGATCGAGCGTGGCGAAGAGCGCGTTCTGCACCAGCACCCCGGATCCTGTGAGCGAGTTCAGCAGCGAGGACTTGCCCGCGTTCGTGTACCCCACGATGGCAATGGACGGCACGTTGCTGGTCAGCCGACGCTCACGCTTGGTGTCGCGCGCCTGCTTCATGCCGCGGATCTCCCGACGCAGTTTGGCCATGCGCTCACGAATGCGTCGTCGGTCGGTCTCGATCTTCGTTTCACCGGGACCGCGCAGACCCACGCCGCCGTTGCTGCCGGCGCGACCACCCGCCTGGCGGGACATCGACTCACCCCAGCCTCGAAGTCGGGGAAGCATGTATTCCATCTGGGCGAGGGCGACCTGCGCCTTGCCCTCACGGGACGACGCGTGCTGAGCGAAGATGTCGAGGATCAGCGCAGTCCGGTCGATGACCTTGACCTTGACGATCTTCTCCAGCGCCGTCAGCTGTGCAGGAGTCAGTTCACCGTCGCACACGACGGTGTCGGCGCCGGTAGCGATGACTACCTCGCGCAGTTCCTTCGCTTTGCCCGAACCGATGTAGGTGGACGCATCGGGGCGGTCGCGTCGCTGGACGAGTCCCTCGAGCACCTCGGACCCTGCGGTCTCGGCAAGTGCTGCGAGTTCGGTCATGCTCGACTCCGCCTCTTCGGCGGAACCGCTGGTCCACACACCGACCAGCACGACGCGCTCGAGGCGCAGCTGGCGGTATTCGACCTCGGTGACGTCGGTGAGTTCGGTGGAGAGACCTGCTACGCGTCTGAGCGCGCTGCGGTCGTCGAGCTGCATGTCGCCGGTGGACCACTCGGCGTCGTGCTCGGAATGGGGTGCTGTCGTGTCGGCCGCTGTCGTGTCGGCCGCTGTCGTGTCGGACTTCGGGGCCGATGCATTCGTTGTCGTCATACGAGATCCATGATCCACGAAAAACCCCCGTTGCGCACTGTCATTCTTCGAGGCCTACCCACCACGAGTCGGAAATCTCGCCCGAGGCCACCAGAACCGAGGGACCGCGCATCCACGCCGCTCCGTCCGAGACGCGCACCGACACCGTTCCCCCGGGAACGTGCACGGTCAGCTCTCCGTCGCCCGACCCGTCGTGGCGCAGGGCCGCCACTGCTGCGGCGACTATTCCGGTCCCGCACGACCGGGTCTCTCCGACGCCTCGCTCGTGGACTCGCATGCTCACGTGGCCGTCCTTCGGGACGGTGACGAACTCGATGTTCACACCGTGCGGGTAGACGGCATCGTCGAAGCCGGGCTGACGGGTCAGATCCAGCGATCCAAGCGCATCGCCCTCCAGGTCGGCGGACACGCACACCAGATGGGGGTTCCCGACGTCGACTCCGAGGCCGGTGAACGTCCGCTCGCCGACGACGGCGTCCGAGGACTCGAACACCCGCACGGCGCCCATCTCGACCGTCACCTCGGCGTCGGTGGCGTCGTGGGAATGCACGTCCACCGGCTTCCCGCCGGCCCGCGACCCCACCACGAACCGGTCGGAGGTGACCAGACCCGATGCGCGCACGTAGTGCGAGAAGACCCGTACACCGTTGCCGCACATCTCCGCGATCGATCCGTCGCCGTTGCGGTAGTCCATGAACCAGTCGTCGGACGAGACACCGTCGGGCAGCGCATCGAGGATTCCGCGCGCCACCAGCGCGCCGCTGCGTGCGACCCGGAGAACACCGTCCGCTCCGATTCCCGCACGACGGTCACACAGTGTCGCGACACGACGAACGGTCAGATCGAGGAGCGCATCGGGGTCCGGCAGCACGACGAAGTCGTTCTGCGTCCCGTGTCCCTTGGTGAACTGCATGCGTCCAGTCTCCCATCAGGTCAGCGCCGGAGGCGCTGCCGGGCGATCTCGTACAGGCCCACCGCGCCGGCGGACGGCGCGCCGAGCGAACTCGCCGACCCACCGATGGGAATGGACACCACGACGTCGCACGCGTCGCGCCATGCGGCACTCATCCCCCGCGTCTCGTTCCCGACCACCAGAACGGTGCCTCCGGTGAAGTCGTGCTCGTCGATCGCGACCTCACCGCTCTCGTCGGTCCCGACGACGGTCATCGGGGTGCCCCTGTCTCGGAGACGTCGGACGAAGGCGAGCACCTCGTCCGGACTCTCGACCGACGCGACGGGCATCGCGAACAGTGATCCTGTGGTCGCGCGGACGCAGGCGGGATCGAACGGATCGGCCGCGTGGCCGCTGACCAGTACTCCGGCAGCGGAGAATGCGTCGGACGATCTGATGAGGGTGCCGAGGTTGCCGGGTGACGACGGTCTGTCGAACGCCACGACGACGGGAGCGTCACAGTCGGGTGTCCACCTTGCGAGGTCCTCGAGCCGGGACTGCGCGACGAGGAGCACCTCGGGCGGCTGGTCCGGCCGCTCCCCCAACTCGGCCATGAGTTCGGGAGCCACGGCGACCGCGTCCGCACCGGCGGCGCGGCACGTGTCCACGGTCGAGGTCGCCCACGCCGACAAGGACCCGCCCGATCGGTACAGCACCGATTCCAGCGGCCAGTCCTGCTCGACCGCCACGGTGATCGGGCGCACTCCCTGCACGAGGAAGACCCCCGCCTTCGACCGCTTGCTCCGCGTCACGAGGTAGGACTGCCACTGCTGGAACCGTGCCCCGCGCGACATGACCACCGAGTCACTCATGCATTCCCCGACCTTCCGATGTGCCCCAGTGCCGCGCCGAGCAGATCGGCGTCGCCTCCGCGCAACCACGTGATGCGCGGGTCCCGATGGAACCAGGACCGTTGGCGCCGAACATAACGTCGGGTACCGACGAACGTCAGTTCGCGTGCCCGATCGATGTCGATCGCGCCGTCCAGGAGGTCCAGTATCTGGGAGTAGCCGATCGCGCGGCGAGCCGTCACACCCTCGCGGAGACCGGAGTCCACCAGCGATTCCACCTCCGCCACGAATCCCTCGGCGAACATCTCGTCGGTGCGTCGAGCGATACGTGCGTCCAATTCCTCGGTCTCGCGGTCGATCCCGAGCAGGACCGTGCCCCACCGCGGCGGCGCACCGATGACGGGTGCCGACGCGGCGAAGGGCTGCCCGGTCAGCTCGACCACCTCGAGCGCCCGCACGATCCGCCGACCGTCCGTCGGGAGAATGGACGACGCCGCAGCAGGATCGACGAGTGCGAGCGCGTCGTGCAGGGCGGTCACACCCTCGGCGGCGAGCCGCTCCTCGAGGGACGCTCGGAGCGTTGCATCCGTTGCCGGGAACTGCCACTGATCCACCAGGGCCTGCACGTACATCATCGAACCGCCGACGATCACCGGCACGATGCCGCGCGAGAGCAGATCCTCGATCCGGCTCACGGCGGCGTCCTGGTACCCCGCCACCGTCGCGGTCTCGGTGACCGACAGGACGTCGAGGAGGTGGTGCGGGATCCCTCGCCGCTCCGCGACGGGAGTCTTGGCCGTACCGATGTCCATACCCCGATACTGTTGCATCGCATCGACATTGACGATCTGTCCGCCCAGCTGCTCGGCGAGATCGAGCGCCAGCGCCGACTTGCCCGTCGCCGTCGGGCCGATCACCGCGACCGGCGTCGTCACGCCGCCCACACCGCGACGTGATAGCCGACGCCGTAGGGCGCATCACGGTAGAGGGTGCTGGCTGTGAAGGAAGTGGACCCGACGACGGCAGACGCGACCTGTAACGCAGCTCGTCCTGCCACCCCCAGCTCGCGGCACAGCTCGACATCGAGAGCTCCCAGCGCCGCGGTGTCCGCTGTCGCCACAGCGTCGTCGATCACGCGTTGCAGGCCCTCGGCACGGTCGTCGAAAGCACCGGGTGCCTTGTCCGTCAACATCGTCGAGCCGTCGGCGATCACCAGCAGGCCCACCGGACCCGGGGCCTCGTCGATCGCCGCGCGGACCGACGCCGCAACGCGAGCGCACTCCTCTGCGTCCGCATCGACCGCGACGAGGTACGTCGGGACGGACAGATCCGGAGCGCACCGACCGCGCACCAGTCCCACGGTGAGGCCAGCGAGCTCCATCGACCGATCCGGCTCGCCCTGCGCCGGCGACAGCGAGACCATTACGTCCACACCGAAACCGACGTACGTTCCGACGGACGACGCATCCACCACCGACGACTCCGCGGCCGATCCGACGGCGATCCACGTCTGCGATGCGCGCCGGAGCTCGTCGCCGGCAGCTTGCACCGCCGCGCGGAGATCGGCGAGTTCGGCGCTCGCAGCGCCCGCGAGGGCCTCGGACAACAGTGGAGTCGAGGGGACGACGGCAACGGCGGACAGCACGAACGCCACGGTAGTCGACCGGTCTCGGGCGGCCGTTTTGTCGCCGTCGACAGTGTTTCGATGGTCGTCCCGGCGTCGAGGGGGTTGAATGGGGGCGAGTCGACACGCCGCCGACCTCGTCGGAGGTCTTCGCCGGCCATCCGATGACATGCGTATCAGGCAGCCGTGACGCGCGGCAGAGACGGAGAACACCATGACCGACACGAATTCACCCGAGTCCGGAACGCCCGACACCACGGGCGCGACGCCGTCGACCGCGCCCAGGCCCGGCCCGCGACCGGGACCCCGCCCCGGTGGTGCACCCCGACCCGCGACGCCCCGCACCGAACCGGCAGCGGACTCGTCGGGCTCCGGGTCCTCCGGCACCGAGTCGTCTCCGTCTCACCCCACCCCTCACGTGCCCGCACACCACGCGCCGCATCCCGTCGTCACCCCCGTCGTGACCGACCCGGCGAAGTGGGGCCGCGTCGACGAGGACGGCTCGGCGTGGGTCCGCACCGCGGACGGCGAGCGCACCGTCGGGTCGTGGCAGGCCGGCGACGCCGCGGAGGGCCTCGCTCACTTCGGTCGGCGATACGACGACCTCGCCACCGAGGTAGCTCTGCTCGAAGCGCGGCTCACGTCCGGCGCGGGCGATGCCAAGAAGACCAAGTCGGCCGCGGTGTCGTTGGCCGAGACGTTGCCCACGGCCGCGGTGATCGGCGACATCGATGCCTTGGCGGCTCGGCTGCAGGCAGTCATCGAGCACGCCGACCTCGTCGCCGTGGAGCACCGCAAGCGCAAGGACACCGAGCGCACCGAGTCGACCGCGCGCAAGGAGGCTCTCGCGGCGGAGGCCGAGACGATCGGCAACGAGTCCACGCAGTGGAAGGCCGCCGGAGATCGACTGCGCCTGATCCTCGAGGAGTGGAAGACCATCCGCGGCGTCGACCGCAAGGTCGACGACGTCCTGTGGAAGAGGTACTCGAAGGCCCGCGAAGCGTTCAATCGCCGTCGCGGTGCGCACTTCGCGGATCTCGATCGCGAGCGTGGCTCCGCGAAGGTGCGCAAGGAAGAACTCGTCGCCAAGGCCGAGGAGTTGTCGTCGTCCACCGACTGGGTGGGTACGGCGCAGGTGTTCCGCGATCTGTTGACGGAGTGGAAGGCGGCCGGACGTGCGCCGCGCGACGCCGACGACACGCTGTGGCAGAAGTTCAAGGGCGCACAGGATGTCTTCTTCGCTGCGCGCAACGCAGCTCAGTCCGAGCAGAACGCCGAATTCGAGGCCAACGCCGAGGCGAAGGAGCGACTGCTCGCGGAGTCCGGGCACATCGATCCGGCCAAGGACATGGACGCCGCGAAGGCCGCTCTGCGCACCCTGCAGGACAAGTGGGACGCCATCGGCAAGGTCCCGCGCGAGAAGATGCACGACCTCGAGGGCAAGCTGCGGGCGATCGAGAAGCGTGTGCGCGACGCCGCGGACTCGGAATGGCGGCGCACCGATCCCGAGGCGATGGCCCGCGCAGCTCAGTTCAAGGAGCGCGTAGCGCAGTTCGAGGAGCAAGCCCAGAAGGCGGAGGCAGCGGGCAAGGCGAAGGACGCCGAGAAGGCTCGCGCCCAGGCTCGCCAGTGGCAGGAATGGGCGGACGCCGCAGAGGGCGCACTCGGCGAACTCTGACGGACGATCAGTCGGCGCGGCGCCGGGACGTGTCCAGCACGTTCTCGCGCCGCGCGTCGTCCATGACGGCGGCGTCACGTCGCGCAGCCGCAGCAGCCCACTGAGCGTTGGACCGGTTCCACACCACCTTGAACCAGTGGAACGCGAGCACGATGACGAGCAGCCAGCCCAGCACCAGGCCGATTCCGGGTCCGGCACCGACCACCGTGGCCGGCACCGTCTGCCGTGACCAGATGGCGAGAACACCGAGCACCGTGGCGACTCCCGAGCCGTAGAGCGCTACCCAGGCCAGCGCCCATCGCTGCGTGACCAGCGCCAGAGCGGAGAAGCCGACCGCGAAGACTAGGGTCAGCCACACGAAGATGCGTGAGGGCAGCGCCACCGACTCGGCGACCGCATCGTCGTCGTGGACGAGTACGTCCCACGCGTTCGCGGCTCCGGTGTGCGGCAGGGCGAAGGACAGCAGCAGCAACAGCACGACGACGGCCACGACGACCGCGCGGACGCCGGGATCGATGCGCCCGGAGATCTTCTTCTCCGCGGCGGCCGTATCGGACCCGACTGTCGGATCGGTACTCACAGTGAACATCCCATCGTCGTGACCGGCTCGGCCGCGGGCGCGCCGATGGACGGCAACCCCAACCCGACTCCGACCGGTGCTGTCTTGGGCATGGTGCCCGCTTCGTGGCGATCTCCCGCCGTGGTGCGGCGGTGGACACGCACGGGTACATCCGCCACGAGGTGGTACGGCTTGGCGTCGGTCACGGTCGTGACGACGATGTCTCCGGGACGGATCGACCTGTCGACGGCTCCGGTCGGAAGGAAGTGGACGAGCCGACCGTCTCGGGTCCGACCGCTCATCCGCTCGGTGGCCGCATTCTTCCGGCCGGCGCCGTCGGCGACGAGCAGCTCCACCTCGGTGCCCACGACGCGGCGGTTCTCCTCGTGGGAGATCTCCTCCTGCAATGCGGCGAGCCGTTCGTAGCGTTCCTGCACGACGGCTTTGGGCACCTGATCGGCCATGTCGGCGGCGGGGGTTCCGGGACGCTTGGAGTACTGGAACGTGTACGCGCTGCTGAAGCGGGCGCGGCGCACCACATCCAGGGTCTCCTGGAAGTCCTCTTCGGTCTCGCCCGGGAAGCCGACGATGATATCGGTGGTGAGCGACGCGTGCGGAATCGCGGTGCGGACACGCTCGATGATGCCGAGGAACTTCTCCTTGCGGTACGAGCGCTTCATCGCCCGAAGAATGCGATCGGAACCCGACTGCAGCGGCATGTGAAGCGTCGGGCAGACGTTGTGTGTCGACGCCATGGCCTCGATCACGTCGTCGGTGAACTCGGCCGGGTGCGGCGAGGTGAAGCGGACGCGTTCGAGCCCGTCGATCTCTCCGCATGCACGCAGCAGAGAGGCGAAGGCTCCACGGTCACGCGGCTGCTCCGGATCGGCGAACGACGCCCCGTAGGCGTTGACGTTCTGGCCGAGGAGGGTCACCTCGAGGACGCCCTCGTCGACCAGTGCCTGCACCTCGGCGAGGATGTCGCCCGGCCGGCGGTCCACTTCCTTACCGCGCAGCGCGGGCACGATGCAGAACGTGCACGTGTTGTTGCACCCCACGGAGATGGACACCCACCCCGAGTAGGCGGAGTCGCGCTTCGCCGGGAGCGTCGACGGGAACGCCTCGAGCGACTCCAGGATCTCGACCTCGGCGCGCTGGTTGTGTCGCGCCCGATCCAGCAGTGCCGGGAGGGAGCCGATGTTGTGCGTGCCGAACACGACATCCACCCACGGCGCCTTCTTCACCACCGTGTCGCGGTCCTTCTGCGCGAGGCATCCACCCACGGCGATCTGCATGTCCGGGTTGTCGTCCTTGGCGGGCCGCAGCTGACCGAGGTTGCCGTAGAGCTTGTTGTCCGCGTTCTCGCGCACGGCGCACGTGTTGAAGACGACGAGATCGGGCGCCGTACCGGAGGGAGCCTTCGAGTAGCCCGCTTCCTCCAGGAGCCCGGACAGTCGTTCGGAGTCGTGCACGTTCATCTGGCAGCCGTAGGTGCGCACGTCGTAGGTGCGCCGAGTAACGAGGTCGATCGTGTCCACGACCTCCAGGGTACGGCGGCAGCTCACCTGGCCCGACCGAGCGGTCCGAGTAAAGTTTCCATTACATATCTGCGGTCCCGCGACCGAAACGAGCGATGGCGGTGGAAACTACCTCTAGGGTCATCGCCATGACCCACCCTGACGGCGAGCGCGAACATCGCTCGTCCACAGCATCGTCTGCCCCCATGATCGCGATGCACGGCGTGCAGAAGCACTTCGGTGATCTGCACGTCCTCAAGGACATCGAACTCGACGTTCCCAGCGGCCAGGTCGTCATCGTCCTCGGCCCCTCCGGGTCGGGTAAATCGACGTTGTGCCGCACCATCAACCGGCTCGAGCCCGTCGACGAGGGCACCATCGAGGTCGACGGCAAGGCCCTCCCCTCCGAGGGCAAGTCGCTCGCCGCCTTGCGTGCCGACGTCGGAATGGTGTTCCAGTCCTTCAACCTCTTCGCGCACAAGACGATTCGAGAGAACGTCATGCTCGGACCGACGAAGGTCCGCAAGATGAAGAAGGACGAGGCCGAGAAGACCGCGCAGCGTCTGCTCGAGCGCGTCGGCATCGCCAACCAGGCGGACAAGTACCCCGCACAGCTCTCCGGCGGCCAGCAGCAGCGCGTCGCCATCGCTCGTGCCCTCGCGATGAATCCCAAGGTCATGCTCTTCGACGAGCCGACGTCCGCCCTCGACCCCGAGATGGTCAACGAGGTGCTCGACGTCATGACCTCGCTGGCCAAGGAGGGAATGACCATGGTCGTGGTGACCCACGAGATGGGCTTCGCCCGCCGCGCCGGCGACCGTGTCATCTTCATGGCCGACGGTCAGATCGTCGAGGACACCGATCCCGAAACCTTCTTCACCACACCGAAGTCCGATCGCGCCAAGGACTTCCTCGGCAAGATCCTGAGTCACTGATCTCCCACCTGCTCGTCACAACTTCTGGAGGATCTCGATGAGAATCACCCGCACCGCCCGTGTCGGCGTCGCCGCACTCGCGCTCGCCTTCGCCGCCACCGCGTGTGGTGGCGACGAGGCCACCAGCGCATCGTCCAGCGCCGAGAGCGGCAAGCTGACCGTCGGCATCAAGTTCGATCAGCCGGGTCTGGGTCTGCGCACCCCGGACGGCTCGTTCACCGGCTTCGACGTCGAGGTGGCCAAGTACGTCGCCGGCAAGCTCGGCGTGACGCCCGAGAACATCACGTTCAAGGAGTCGCCGTCCGCCCAGCGCGAGACGTTGATCGAGAACGGCGAGGTCGACTACGTCGTCGCGACCTACTCGATCACCGATGCCCGTAAGGAGAAGGTGGACTTCGCCGGACCGTACTTCGTCGCCGGACAGTCGCTCCTCGTCGCCGACGCCAACACCGACATCACCGGCCCCGAGTCGCTCAGCGGCGGCAAGCGCCTGTGCTCGGTGTCCGGATCCACCCCCGCGCAGAAGGTCAAGGACCAGTACGCGCAGGACGTCCAGCTCCAGGAATTCGACACCTACTCCGCCTGCGTCGAGGCTCTGCGCAACGGCGCCGTGGATGCGGTCACGACCGACGACATCATTCTCGCCGGTTACGCAGCGCAGTACCCCGGTGAGCTCAAGGTGGTCGGCGAGCCGTTCACCGAGGAGCGCTACGGCATCGGCCTGGCCAAGGGCGACGACGAGACGCGCACCAAGATCAACGACGCCATCCAGGCCATGATCGACGACGGCTCGTGGCAGAAGGCGTTCGAGGACACCGTCGGACCGTCCGGCTACCCGCTGCCGGCAACCCCGACCGTCGATCGCTACTGATTCTCTTCTCTTTCCTCGAGACCCGAACGGGCGGTTCACACCGGTGAACCGCCCGTTCGACTCGTCACCGCTCTCGGAAGGAGTCACCGGTGGACATACTGAGTGACTACGCGCCCGACCTCCTCGACGCGTTCTGGATGACGATCAAGCTGACGGTGCTCTCCGCCGTCGGTTCTCTCGTCCTCGGCACCCTGCTCGCGGCGATGCGGGTCTCCCCCGTTCCCGTCGCACGATGGATCGGTGCCACCTACGTCACCATCTTCCGCAACACCCCCCTCACGCTGATCCTGCTGTTCTGCGCGTTCGGGCTCTACCAGACCCTCGGCATCTCGCTGGCGGATCAGGCGTCGCCGACGGGGCAGGCGGACAACAACTTCCGACTCGCCGTCCTCGGCTTGAGCATCTACACGGCATCGTTCGTGTGCGAATCGCTGCGGTCCGGCATCAACACCGTGAACGTCGGGCAGGCGGAGGCCGGACGGTCGCTCGGTCTGACGTTCTCGCAGAACCTGCGTTTCATCGTGCTGCCTCAGGCGTTCCGGGCAGTCATCGGACCCCTCGGCAGCGTGCTGATCGCTCTGACGAAGAACACGACGGTCGCCGCGGCGATCGGCGTGCTCGAAGCGGCGATCCTGATGAAGGAGATGATCGAGAACGAGGCGGCGATCTTCGTCGTCGGCGGCATCTTCGCCCTCGGCTTCGTCATCCTGACCTTCCCCACCGGCCTTTTCTTCGGCTACCTCGGTAAGCGATTGGCGGTTGCCCGATGACCACAGCGAACGCACCTCTGAGTACGGAGGCTCCCCCCAAGAAGGTGGCCTCGGCCGAACGCGCGACCGTTCTGTACGACGCGCCCGGTCCCCGCGCGAAGGTCCGCAACCACATCATCTCCGCGGTGGTAGCGGTCCTGGTGTTGCTGGTCGCCTACGTGATCTACGCGAAGCTGGACGAGAAGGGCCAGTTGACGTCGGAGAAGTGGAGCCCCTTCACCGAGTCCTCGACCTGGACGACATATCTGATCCCCGGCATCCAGGGGACGCTGATCGCCGCGTTCCTGTCCATCGTGTTCGCACTGATCCTCGGCGCCGTCCTGGGCATCGCGCGCCTGTCCGACCACCGGCCGGTGCGACTGGTCGCGGGATTCTTCGTCGAGTTGTTCCGCGCCATCCCGGTGCTGATCCTGATGATCTTCCTGTACCAGTTCTTCGCCGAGTACCAGGTGTTCAAGTCCCGCTACCTCGCTCTGGCTGCAGTGGTGACCGGCTTGACGCTCTACAACGGTTCCGTGATCGCGGAGATCGTGCGCTCCGGCATCAAGTCGCTGCCCAAGGGGCAGACCGAGGCCGCCATGGCGATCGGTCTGCGCAAGGGGCAGATCATGCGCATGATCCTGCTTCCACAGGCGGTCACGGCGATGTTGCCGGCGATCATCTCGCAGATGGTGGTGGCGTTGAAGGACTCGGCGCTCGGGTACATCATCGGCTACGTCGAGGTGGTCCGGTCGGGTCAGCAGGTCGGTGCCTTCTACGGCAACTTCCTGCCGGCGCTGATCATCGTCGCGATCATCATGATCATCCTGAACTCGTTGTTGACCTACCTCGCCACGAAGGTCGAGAAGCGACTACGCCGGGCGAAGAAGAGTCCGGTACCTGTCGATCAGGGCGCCGCCATGGGTGGCGCGACGATCTGACGTTCTAGTACTCGAGGCCTTCGGAATCGTTTCCGAGGGCCTCGAGTTCGTTCTTGACCACCTCGAACGCCATTCCCTGGGCGAAGCCTCGGCGCGCCAACATCGACACGAGCTTGCGAACCACTTTGTCCCGCTGTGCACGGCGTTCCCGCGGGTCCTCGATGTCGTCGCCGAGACTGGACCGCAGAGCCGGAGCCCGCAGCTTCTTGACCACCAGGTCGCGGGCGCGCTCGCGCTCGTCCTCCGGCTCGATGGTGTCCAGCGCTTCGGCGGCGATACCGGGTTCGATTCCCTTGGTTCGGAGTTCGGTGCGCAACGCCTGCTTGCCGCGTCCCGAATACGTGTGCCGTGACTGCACCCATTGATGCGCGAAGTCGCGATCGTCGACCAGCTTGATCTCGGTCAGTCGATCGAGCACCGAGGCGATGATGTCCTCGGTGAAACCCTTCGCGGTCAGACGCTGCTCGAGTTCGGCGCGGCTCCGCGCACGATCGGTGAGCAGACGGAGCGCCGCATCCTTGGCCTGGACGGCGGTGCCGCCGCCCGGCTGCTCCGCGGGCTTCCTCGACCGCTCTCCGGAACGGGACCGGGCGCCCGACTGTCGTCGGGCGCCCGGTTCACGTGAGTCCGACGACTCCCTGCCGTTCACTGTCAGAATTCGACCGGAGCTGCTGCGGCAGCCTCGTCGGTGGAACGGACGTCGGCGCCGATGCCGAGCTTCTCCTTGATCTTCTTCTCGATCTCGTCGCGGATATCGGTGTTCTCGAGCAGGAACTTGCGAGCGTTCTCCTTGCCCTGGCCCAGCTGATCACCCTCGTAGGTGAACCACGAGCCGGACTTGCGCACGAAGCCGTGCTCGACACCCATGTCGATGAGCGAGCCTTCCTTGCTGATGCCCTTGCCGTACAGGATGTCGAACTCGGCCTGCTTGAACGGCGGCGACACCTTGTTCTTGACCACCTTGACGCGTGTGCGGTTACCGACTGCGTCCGTGCCGTCCTTCAGCGTCTCGATGCGACGGATGTCGAGGCGAACGGAGGCGTAGAACTTGAGAGCCTTACCGCCCGTGGTGGTTTCGGGCGAGCCGAACATGACGCCGATCTTCTCGCGCAGCTGGTTGATGAAGATCACCGTCGTGCCGGACGAGCTGATGGCACCGGTGATCTTGCGCAGCGCCTGGCTCATGAGGCGGGCCTGCAGACCGACGTGGCTGTCACCCATCTCGCCCTCGATCTCGGCGCGGGGAACCAGGGCGGCCACGGAGTCGACCACCAGGATGTCGATGGCACCGGAGCGGATCAGCATGTCCGCGATCTCGAGAGCCTGCTCACCGGTGTCGGGCTGGGACACCAGCAGCGCGTCGGTGTCGACGCCCAGCTTGGCGGCGTAGTCGGGATCGAGCGCGTGCTCGGCGTCGATGAAGGCGGCGATTCCGCCGGCAGCCTGCGCGTTCGCGACGGCATGCAGCGCGACGGTGGTCTTACCCGACGATTCCGGGCCGTAGACCTCGACGATGCGTCCACGCGGGAGCCCACCGATGCCGAGAGCGACATCCAGCGCGATGGAGCCCGTGGGAATGACGGCGATGGGCACACGGGCCTCGTCGCCGAGGCGCATGACCGATCCCTTGCCGAAGTTCTTGTCGATCTGCGCGAGCGCGAGATCGAGCGCCTTGTCCCGATCGTATGCAGCTGCAGCCATGATGGTCTCCTTCTCGAAAAGTTCTTGTCCCCTGCTTGTCTGCCGCCAAGGTAGAGGGGGGTACCGACAAGAACCGCCGCGGCGATTCTCCTCGTCTCCGGGTCGACTATAAGCGAACAGGTGTTCGAGAGTGGGCGACACGCCGCGCGGTCACCAGAGAGAGCGCGGCACGTCGAATTCTGCGCACAGAGCGCGCCAGACATCGCGTGGATCCTCGCCGTCCTCGATGGCCTGTGCGGCGGTGCGGTTGCTTAGGCTCAGCAGGAGATGGTCGACCAGCATCGAGTCGCCGGTCACCGTTCCGAACTGCTGGGCGATTCGTTCGTGGAAGTCGGTCAGGCGCACCTGTCCACCGTAACCGGACATCTCCCACGGCCGTATCCGGCCGCCTGTCGGGGAATCAGGCGAAGATTCCTCGACAGACCGCGACCGGGTCGTCCACTGCCCGTGCACCGTCGGCCGCCCTCGTGGCCGCCGCGGCGTAGGCCGGATCACTCAGCACGGTCCGCACGGCGTCCGATATCGCATCCGCCGACACCGGCCGCACGATGACGGCACTCCCCTGACGTGCCGCCCGGTTGGCCAACTCCCATTGGTCTCCGCCGCCCGGAACCACCACGACGGGCACACCCGCGAGCAGCGCTTTGGCCAGCATGCCGTGACCTCCGCCGCACACGACGACGGACGCATGACGCAGCAGTTCGTCCTGCCGTCCCAGGCCGCCGACGGCCCACGGTGGCAGGTCTGCGGGCACGTCGTCGACCGTGCTGATCGCCAGGCGGCGTGGTGCACCGGTCTCTCGTGACCGGGCCAGCGCATCCAAGGTGGCGTCCATCATCGAGACGGCGCCCGTCGCAGCCGTCGACGGCGCCAGCATCACCAGTGGGTCGTCCCCGACGGGGGGTTCCAGGACCGCCGACGTGGGCTCCCACAGCAACGGCCCGACGACGTGCGCTTCCGCCGGCCAGTCGACACGCGGCACCTCGAGAGCCGGGATCGTGGCCACGAGTCGCCGAGCCGGACCCGGATCGACGGACGGGAGTCCCACCGATTCCCGCGCCCGTGAACGCTGCTCGAGCCCTGCCCGCACCGATCGAGCGGTCAAGGCGCGCATGACCGTGTCGCGCAACCTCCCGCGGATCCCGGTGCCGGGCGCCAGTCCACTCCCGATCGGGGGCAGCGACCGAGACGGTCGATAGAGCGGGTGCGGGGCCAGTTCGACCCACGGCACCCCGAGGCGTTCCGCGGCCAGCGACCCTCCGGCGGTCAGGATGTCCGAGACGACGAGGTCCGGTCCCAGGTCGGACAGGACGGGCAGGAGCTGGGTCGACATGTACGCAGCGCGTTCGTGGATGCGCCGTCCGGCGTCCGCATCGTCGTCCTCGGGCCGTGGCTCGAGTCCGGGCAACAACCGGGTGTCGACACCCGCGTCGCGCGCTGCGTCGAGCCAGCGGCGGCCGGTGTAGACCACCGCGTCGTCACCTGCGACGGCCAGTGCCCGGGCGAGGGCGATGGCGGGAAACGCATGCCCGGCGTCAGGTCCTGCCACTACCGCCACTCGCATCGCACGACCCTATGTCAGGGCTGCGGGACGTCAGAAGGTGGACTTCGCAGAGTCCCGGTCACCGGAGATGGCGCGAAAGAGGAAATATGCGGCGGTGCCGACGACAGCGAGGGCCAGCAGCGGGAACAGTGCCTTGACGATCGCGCCGAGGACGATGACGGCGATCCACACCGCGATGATGACTCCGAGAACTTTCCAGAACATGGGCTTCTCCTGATCGACGACGGTGTCACGACGTCTCGGCGTTCTCGCCGACCGTGCACCGGTGATTCCGACAGTGCCAGAGCAGATCGTCGAAAACACGCTTCCGGCAACAACTTCAGGGTCGATACCAGGGTGCACCCCGAGACGGCTCAGGGTGAGGTCAGGGGCGCTGGAGACGCTCGAGGCCGTAGGCCCAACCCTCGAGGCGGTCCGAGGCGAACTGCAAGGCGTCGCGGCGCGAGTCGAGGGCGGACAGCGACCCCGATGCACCGGGCGTCGTGAGAAGGGCGGCAGCGGCGACCAGGCCGTCGTACTGCTGCACGCCGTCGGCCAACCTCGCGGCCGTGGACGATATGGACGTCGACAGGTGGACGGCAGCGCCGGTACTGCCCACCGCGGCTCGTTCCATCGCAACGATGTCGTGGGCCACGGCGGTGAGCGACGCCGAGGCCGCCGCCGCGATACGTGCGGTGTCGTCGACGTCCTCGGCTGCGACCACACCCGACCGGGTGAGGATCCCGAGAAGTTCGTGCAGGCTTCGCTCCGACGCGGCAAGGCGTTCGACCGGTGCGCGAGCGGCCGACCCGACCGGTGGCAACGCACGACGCGCCGGCGCCGACGGGGGAAGCGGAGTGGTTCGAAGCCGTCGGTAGGCCGCCACGGCAGCCACCGCCGGTATCCCGAGAAGAACAGTGGTGCCCGTACCGCCCACGATCAGCCAGTCCGGGGCGGACGTCGCCGCCACCGTCATGGTCGCGACACCGGTCGAGCCCGAGGCAGCGCCGAAGATTCGTGCTCGTCGACGTACCCGGCGACGCTTGCGTTCCGCTTTACGACGCGGGTCGTTCCATGACCGAGCCGCGTCGAGGATGGGACGCGTGGACTCGATCGCACCGAGCGCACGGGCACCACGAGAACCCGAACGGGCGACCCGGGAGGACGCAGCGTCGGCAGCCTGCGTCACCCACGGATGCTGGAAACGGTGCCCTGACATGGCTGATCGGCCCCGACAGCCGACTCAGTTGGCCTGAGGAGGTTCGGGGATCGCATGGGAGGGCGCGGCGTTCTTCTGCAGGGACGCGGTGTCGCCGGAGGTCAGCGAGTCGCCCTTCATCGAGGCGCGGATCTGCTCGAGACGGCTGTGACCCGCCATCTGTACGCTGGCCTGCTGCACTTCCATCATGCGGCCCTGGACCGAGTTCTGAGCGAGCTCGGCGGACCCGAGCGCGTTGGCGTACCGGCGCTCGATCTTGTCCCGGACAGCGTCGAGGCTGGGCGTGTTGCCCGGCGCGGACAGCGTGGAATCCATCGACCGCAGCGACTCGCTGACGCGCTCCTGCATCTTGGCCTGCTCGAGCTGACTGAGGAGCTTGGTGCGCTCGGCGACCTTCGCCTGCAGCGTCATCGCGTTCTGCTCGACAGCCTTCTTGGCCTGCGTCGCGGCCTGGAGCGCCTGGTCGTGGAGCACCTTGAGGTCCTCGACGCTCTGCTCGGCCGTGACGAGCTGGGCGGCGAATGCCTCGGCGGCATTGGTGTACTGGGTGGCCTTCTCGACGTCGGCTGCCGCGTTGGCCTGATCGGCGAGGGTGACGGCCTGACGCGCGTTGGCGTTCAGCTTCTCCACCTCGTCGAGCTGGCGGCTGAGCTTCATCTCGAGCTGACGCTGGTTTCCGATGACGGAGGCGGCCTGCTGCGACAGAGCCTGGTGCTGGCGCTGCGCATCCTCGATGGCCTGCTGGATCTGGACCTGGGGGTCCGCCTTCTCGTCGATCTTCGAGTTGAACAGAGCCATCAGATACTTCCAGCCCTTGACGAAAGGATTGGCCATCGGTTCTTCCTGCCTCCATGAGATACGCCGCCTACGCGACCCGGCTGGCGACCGTCACCGCCGGTAGTTCGTGTCGAGAGAGTGTGTCTGTACTCGGTACCCGTAATGGTGCTCTATCGAACCGGACAGTCCGACCGGTACGGCATATCCGATCAGGCTGCGGCCAGTGCCCGAGCGCTCGGAGCCGGAATGACCACACGAGTGTCGTCGGAGATGTGGGTGGCAGGCGAGGCGGCGTCGCGCGCCGGTGCGGCGTCCACTGCACCTGCAGATCCCGCCATCGTGTCGGTCAGCGACTCGCTCACGTCGAACAGAACGGTCGACAGAGGAACCGCGAGCGCGTCACAGATCGCGTTGAGCAGTTCGCTCGACGCCTCCTTGCGGCCGCGTTCGACCTCCGACAGATAACCGAGGCTCACCCGGGCGGTATGGGAGACCTCACGCAGCGTGCGGCTCTGAGCGACCCGCGTGCGGCGAAGACTGTCGCCGAGTGCCTCACGCAAAAGCAGCGCCATGTGGCCCCTCCTTCATCGTGTCCCAACGTGTCGGGACGTGTCGTGCCATCCAGACGTGCTGTTCCTTCGAGACGTGCTGTTCCATCAGTGACTACAACGCCGAGCGGACCCGATCGGTTCCCGCGACGGAAAGAGATTCCCTCACCGTCACCGGTGGAAGCACCCTAACCCGCTCGCCCGACCCGCACGCGCCGTAGGACGTCCGACACGGCCGCCCCGAGTCGTTCGGATCGTGTACCCCGGTACGAACGGTTCCCACATCCGCGTCGTCATGGGATTCGGACCCGCGACAGCGGATCGGTCATCGGCCGTCGTGAGTCGACCGGACACGGGGACGCGCGGCCTGCACGAGATAGTCGAGCCCGGTCACGACCGTGAGCACCACGGCCACGATCATGACGACCATCGCGGCCGGCATCACCGCGTCGGGAAGCGGCAGCACGATGATGCCGATCGCGACACTCTGCACCAACGTCTTGAGTTTGCCGCCGCGACCGGCAGGGATGACGCCGTGCCGCAGCACCGCGAACCGTAGGAGTGTGATCCCGATCTCGCGGACAGCGATGACCACGGTGATCCACCAGGGCAGGTCGCCCAACAGCGAGAGACCGACGAGAGCAGCACCGATGAGCGCCTTGTCCGCGATGGGATCGGCCATCTTGCCGAACTCGGTGACCAACCCGTGCTTACGCGCCAGCTGACCGTCGACGCGGTCGGTGATCGCCGCGACGACGAAGATTCCGAAGGCGGCCAACCGCCACCGCGTGTCGTGGCCTCCGTCGGCGAACAGCGCCCACAGGAACACCGGGACGAGCGCGATCCTCAGCACGGTCAGAACGTTGGCGATATTGAGCAGCGGGGCCGCACCCACCGGGCTGGACCCGACCACGGCATCTGCACCGGGAGCCGACGCGTCACCAGGACCACGACCGACGTCGTACTGCGCGCTCACGTCGACGCGTCCGCTCGGGAGGCGTGATGTGAGTAACCGGCGCGCGACACACGGTCACAATATCGGTACGTCCGATGACTACTGTTCACCCCATGACTTCCGACCTCGATCCGGACACGGACTCACGGGCGGCGCACGACCACGACGACGTCAGCGACGCCCCTGCAGCGGCCACCGATCGCGTACACCTGCGTCGAGCGCGCACCTCCGACATCCCGGAGATCAAACGGCTGATCGACATCTACGCCGGTCGCATCCTGCTCGAGAAGAACCTGGTGACCCTCTACGAGGCGGTCCAGGAGTTCTGGGTCGCCGAGGTCGACGGTGTCGTCGCCGGGTGCGGCGCGCTGCACGTGCTGTGGGCGGACCTCGGCGAGATCCGCACCGTCGCGGTGGACCCGTCGGTCAAGGGACACGGAGTCGGCCACCTCATCGTGTCGACCTTGGTCGACGTCGCGCGCGAACTCCAGCTGTCCCGGATCTTCGTCCTCACCTTCGAGGTTCCGTTCTTCGCACGCCACGGATTCTCCGAGATCGACGGCACTCCGGTCACGGCCGAGGTGTACGCGGAGATGTGCCGGTCCTACGACACCGGTGTCGCGGAATTCCTCGACCTCAGTTACGTCAAACCGAACACCCTCGGCAACACCCGCATGCTGCTCACGCTCTAGTTCCCCCACCACCCGATCACACACCGCAGGAGAACATCGATGGCCCACTTCCTCGTCAACTACACGTACTCGTCGGCCACTGCCGAGGGACGCGACCGCGTCCGTGCCGAGCACCGCGACTGGCTGCGGGATCTGCTCGCTCGCGACGTCGTGGTGGTGGCGGGGCCGTACGCGGACGACAGCGGCGCCACCATCATCGTCAAGGGTGAGAGCGCGGACCAGGTGGGCACGCTGTTCGCCGAGGACCCGTTCGCGGTGGAGAAGCTCGTCGACGCCGTGGCGATCCAGGAGTGGAAGCCGGTGATGGGCGTCCTCGCGGAGTGACCCGAGCCCCGCACCCACCGGATACGCGAACAGCCCGGCACCTCTCGGTGCCGGGCTGTCGTCGTGTGGGACGGATCAGCGCGAGTCGCGCTCGGTGTCCGTGACACCGGTCGACGTGGTGCCGGTCGACGTGGTGCCGGTCGAGGCGGCCGTGGTGTCGTCGTCGCCGAGGACCGGGCTTCCGGTCTCGTCGCCCTTCGCCGCGGGCTTCGCATCGCCGCGGGTCTTGAGCAGGCTGGCCACGGTGGTGACGATCAGGATGCCCATGATGACACTGAGCGAGAGGCCGGTGCTGATCTCGGGCACCTTCAGGTTCTCGCCGCCGTTGATGAAGCCGAGCTCGTTCTCGTGCAGGGCGTGCAGCACCAGCTTCACACCGATGAACGCGAGGACCAGCGACAGACCGTAGGACAGGTACACCAGGCGATCGAGCAGTCCGCCGATGAGGAAGTACAGCTGACGCAGACCCATCAGTGCGAACGCGTTGGCGGTGAAGACGATGTAAGGCTCGGTGGTCAGGCCGTAGATGGCCGGGATCGAGTCGAGCGCGAACAGGATGTCGGTGAAGCCGATGACGACCAGGGCCAGCAGCATCGGGGTGACCACGCGCTTGCCGTCGATCTTCACCGTCAGACGATCACCGTGGTACTCGTCCGTGGTGGGGAGGATCTTCTTGGCGAACTTCATGATCTTGGTGTCCTGCTGGACCTCGTTCTCCTCCTCTTCCCCGGCTTCCTTGATGAGCTTGTAGGCCGTGTAGATGAGGAATGCACCGAAGAGGTAGAAGACCCAGCTGAAGTTGTTGATGGCCGCGGCACCGAGGGCGATGAAGCCACCGCGCATGACGAGTGCCATCACGATGCCGATGAGCAGCACCTTCTGCTGGTACTGACGCGGCACGGCGAACGTCGTCATGATGATGAGGAAGACGAACAGGTTGTCGACGCTGAGCGCCTTCTCGGTGACGTACCCGGCGAAGTACTCACCGCCGAAGGTTGCGCCGTACTGCCAGAACACGATGCCGCCGAAGATGATGGCGATCGTGATGTAGACGACGGACCACGTCGCCGATTCCTTGAAGGTGGGCTCGTGGGGCGTCTTCACGTGAGCGAAGAAGTCGAAGACGAAAAGTCCGAGAATCACCACGATGGTGACGATCCAGACTGTGGGTGAGACATTCATGTAGCAACTACCTCCGGTAGTCCATGGTTGGGCTCCGGAGGTCTCTCCCACAGTGTCGAACGGTGATGTCTCGTGACCGTCGATACTGCCGATGACCCGGATCGAGGCAGGGCTCGATCGTGCTGACGGGTCCTTCGCAAGCTGGGGATACTCCCCTCCTGTGGACAAGAGTGCCACAGCCGAGCAGCGATTTGCGCCCCCTGAAGGTAATGCACAGGTAAAACTCAGGCAGTCTGAGAGTCAATTCACATCAGACCACAATCATTCGTCCGGGTTGTCCGATTCGGCAGGATCTCCGCCCTTGATCGACCACAACAAGCCGTCCAGCTCGTCCGGCTTGACCAGAACATCACGAGCCTTCGATCCCTCGCTGGGCCCGACGACGCCTCGGGTCTCCATCAGGTCCATCAGACGGCCGGCCTTCGCGAAACCCACCCGCAGCTTGCGCTGCAACATCGACGTCGACCCGAACTGGCTGGTGACCACCAGCTCGACAGCCTGGAGTAGCACGTCGAGATCGTCGCCGATGTCGGCGTCGACGTCCTTCTTCTCCGCGGCCTTCTGCGCGGTCACACCCTCCTGGTACTCCGGCTCCGCCTGGTTCTTGGCGAAGTCGACGACGGCCGTGATCTCCTCGTCGGTGATGAACGCACCCTGCAGACGGGTGGGCTTGCCGGCGCCCATCGGCAGGAACAACGCGTCACCCATGCCGATCAGCTTCTCGGCGCCCTGCTGATCCAGGATCACGCGCGAGTCGGTCAGCGACGACGTCGCGAACGCCAGGCGCGAGGGCACGTTGGTCTTGATCAGGCCCGTCACCACGTCGACCGACGGTCGCTGCGTCGCCAGAACCAGGTGGATACCGGCCGCGCGGGCCTTCTGCGTGATCCGCACGATCGCTTCCTCGACGTCGCGAGGCGCCGTCATCATCAGGTCGGCGAGCTCGTCGACGATCGCGAGGATGTACGGGTAGGGCTTGTAGACACGCTCACTGCCGAGCGGTGCGGTGATCTCCCCCGACTTCACCTTCTTGTTGAAGTCGTCGACATGCCGAACCCGATTGGCCTGCATGTCCTGGTAGCGCTGCTCCATCTCCTCGACCAACCACGCCAGGGCCGCGGCGGCCTTCTTGGGCTGCGTGATGATCGGGGTGATGAGGTGCGGAATGCCCTCGTACGGCGTGAGCTCCACCATCTTCGGGTCGATCAGGATCATCCTGACCTCTTCCGGGGTCGCGCGCGCCAACAGCGACACGAGCATCGAGTTGACGAAGCTCGACTTACCCGAGCCCGTCGAGCCGGCGACCAGCAGGTGCGGCATCTTCGCCAGGTTCGCACTGACGAAGTTGCCCTCGATGTCCTTGCCGAGGCCGATGACCAGGGGGTGATGATCCTTGCGCGTCGACGACGCGGTCAGCACGTCCGCCAGGCGCACCATCTCGCGGTCCGAGTTGGGCACCTCGATGCCCACGGCCGACTTGCCGGGGATCGGGGCGAGGAGTCGGACGTTGTCGGTGGCCACGGCGTAGGCGATGTTGCGCGCCAGGGCGGTGATCTTCTCGACCTTGACGCCGGGGCCGAGCTCGACCTCGTACCGGGTGACCGTGGGTCCACGGGTGAACCCGGTGACGGCCGCGTCGATCTTGAACTGCTCGAGAACCTCGGAGATGGCCTCGATCATCGTGTCGTTGGCCTGGCTCCGAGTCTTGGGCGGATCCCCGGCGATGAGCAGCGACAGCGACGGAAGGACGTAGTCGCCGTCGACGACCCGGTCGACGACCAGCTTGTCCTCGTCCGCGGGCTTCGGCGGCGTGGCCGCGACGACCGGTGCGGGTTTCGGCTTCGGGGCCGGAGGGGGTGTCGGGGCCGGTACGGGCTTCGCCTTCGCAGCAGGCGGCGCCACGGGAACGTACTCGGTCGGCTCGTCGACCGGATAGGCAGCGTCGGGATCGACCGGAGCAGCACCTCGACGGCGCCGAGTCTTCGGCTTCTCGTCCACCGGGTATCCGTCGGCGTCGAACAGCGCCGGGTCGTAGTCGTCCCGGCTGTCGTCCGAACCGTAGGAGTCGTAGGACCGGTCGTAGCCGTCGGGTGCGAACTCGTCGTCGTAACCCTCGTCATAGCGAGCGTCGTACTCGCCGTACTCGTCACCGCGGTCGCGAGTGCCGAACAGCGTCCGCAGCCGCGCGGGGATGTCGCGGACTGTCGTACCGGTGAGAAGCAGGACTCCGAACAGGATTGCGAGGAGCAGCAGCGGCACCGCCAACCACACCGTGACACCACTGCTGAGAGGTCCACCGACGACGAATCCGACGAAACCACCGCCCGACGCGCGTCCGGTGGCGTCGTCGGGAGATCCTGCGCCCAGATGCCACAACCCGAGCATGGGAAGTCCGACGAGGACGGAACCGAGTACGAGACGTGGCCGGGTGTCCGGCTTGGGCTCGGTGCGCATCAGCGCCACGGCGACGGCGATACCGAGCAGGGGCAGAACGACGGCCGCACTGCCGACCACGGCACGCAGCCCGATCTCGATCCACTCTCCGACGGGCCCACCCGCGGAGAACCACAGTCCGGCCGCGACGACGACGCTCACGGCGAGAGCGCCCAGCGCGAGCCCGTCCCGACGGTGTCCGTGCTCGATGTCGGCTGCTTTGCCGACGGTGCGCGTGGTGGCTCCGACTCCGCGGGCAGCGAGTGACCAGCCCTTGCCGATACCGCGACCCACCGAGTTCAGCGCGGCCATGCCCGGCGAGACGGACGATCGCTTGGCGGCGGGCCGCGCCCGCGTCCCCGACGAGGTGCGAGGAGCCGACTGCCGGGCACCGGACTGCCGTGGTGCGGTGGGCTTGCGCGGCGTGGTGACCGTCCGCCCGCGTCCTGTCGACGTGGCACTGCTCTTGCCTGTGCCTGCCCTGGTCGATCCGGTACTCCCGGATCGGGACGCGCGCGTACTCGTCTTGCCTGCCATGACCGTCAGGCTAGTCGGTCGACACCATCAGGACCATCCGCAACACCAGTAACAAGAGCGTGCGTCGGTGTCACACGCCTCGGTCGAGACCCTTCACCGACGCGATGTCCTCCGCTTCACCGTCGAACTCCAGCACGACCGCGTCCCGCCCGAAGGCATGGAGCACCAGTTCGGCCGGTTCGCCCCGGAGCGTCACGGTCCGCGATGCCGACTTCTTGCCGAACGCTCGGCGCCGACCGTCCAGGGTCTCGACCGCGACCCTGACCGGAGCGCTCCGGTAGGCGATGCGGCCGAGCAATCCCAGCAGACCCCACAGCGCACTCTGCATCTCGGGGCTCAGCTCCCGAGGGCTCGGCGCCGCGGTGCCGGCGCGCCTGATGTCCTCGTGGTGGACGAACATCTCGCCCAGGTTCACCTGCGCGTCGAGCAACTTGTACGGGGACCACACGGGAGGACCGGTGCGGACGTCGTCCACCAGCGACACCCACTCCCCCGCGGCGACACCGTCCTGGACCTTGCGTGTGTACCCGGCCAACGGCGGCAGGAAGATGCCCGGCGCGGCGTCGAGCCGTCGTTCGCGGATGACGAGGTGCGCCGCCAGATCGCGCACCGTCCAGTCGCCGCACAGTGTCGGGGCATCCGGTCCGACCTCCGCCATGGTGTCCGCGAGGTCCAGACGTTCGTCGTGTGCGAGGCTCATGAGATACGAATCTAGCGTCTGTCGTACGGTCGCCGGTGTGCCCGTGACCGAAATACTGCTCATCCTGCTGGCGGGCTTCGCCGCGGGAGGCATCAATGCCATCGTCGGATCGGGAACGCTGATCACGTTCCCCACCCTCATCGCCTTCGGGTACCCGCCGGTCACGGCGACCATGAGCAATGCCATCGGCCTCGTCGCGGGCAGCGCGTCGGGCGCCTGGGGTTATCGCCGAGAACTGCGAGGACAGTGGCCGCGCCTGCGCTGGCAGCTCCCCGGATCCCTGCTCGGTGGACTGCTGGGTGCGTGGCTCCTCCAGCATCTGCCCGAGAAGACGTTCACCGCAGTCGTTCCCGTCCTGCTCGTCCTGGCGCTGGTTCTCGTCGTCACCGGACCCCGTATCCAGGCCTGGGCCCAGAAGCGGTCGTCCTCGGAGACGTCCGAGACGTCCGAGTCGTCGGCGGGGCTCGGCCGCGGCCGATTCGTTCTGCTGGTCATCGGCACGTTCGCGGTCGGCGTCTACGGCGGATACTTCACCGCCGCACAGGGAATTCTGCTGATGGGCGTCATGGGCGCCCTGCTGCCGGAGAACATCCAGCGGATGAATGCCGCCAAGAACGTTCTGTCGCTCGTCGTCAACATCGTCGCCGCGGCGTCGTTCATCATCTTCGCGTCGGACCGGATCAGTTGGGCCGCAGTCGGATTGATCGCCGTGAGCTCGTTGGTCGGCGGCGCCGTCGGTGCGCGGTACGGCCGTCGACTCTCACCGGGAGTACTGCGTCTGTGCATCGTCGCACTGGGCCTGATCGGCCTGTACAACCTGCTCGCCTGACGCGGCCTCCGATGATTCGGAGGCCGCGTCAACGGGTGGATCAGCCTTGATTGACCTCGATGACGGTGGGCACGATCATCGGCTTGCGTCGGTACTTGTCCGCGACCCAGCGACCGACGATGCGACGCACGGACTGTGCGACGCGATGCGTGTCCCGGACACCGTCGTTGGCGAGGCGCACAACTTCCGCCTCGACCAGCTTCGCAGCCTCCTCGAGCGCGCCGGGGTCGTCGGAGAACCCGCGACCCGACACCTCGGGGGTACCCACCGAGCGACCGGTCGCGCTGTCGATGGCCATCGTGATGGCGATGAAGCCGCCCTCACCCAGAACCAGTCGATCCGACAGAGTCGAGTCGCCCACGTCACCGACGGACAAACCGTCGACGTAGACGTGTCCGACCGGCACCTGACCGACGATTTCGGCGAGACCGTCGACCATGTCGACGACGACGCCGTCCTCGGCCAGCACGACGCGCTCCTCCGGGACACCGGTGGAGATCGCAAGGGCGGCATTGGCACGCAGGTGCCGCCACTCGCCGTGGACGGGCATCGCATTGGTCGGACGCACCGCGTTGTAGAGGTAGAGGAGCTCGCCCGCCGACGCGTGGCCGGACACGTGCACCTTGGCACTCTGCTGCGTGACCACCTTGGCGCCACGCTTGGCCAGCCCGTTGACGACGGCGAACACGGAGTTCTCGTTGCCGGGAATGAGCGAGGACGCCAGGACGACGAGATCGTCGGCGCGGATGTTGATCTGACGGTGCTCACCGCGGGCCATGCGGGACAGAGCCGACAGCGGCTCACCCTGCGAACCCGTGGACACGAGCACCAGCTTGTCGTCCGCGAGCTTCGTCGCGGTGTCCATGTCGACCTCGACACCGGACGGGACGGTCAGGTAGCCGAGCTCCTGCGCGATGGCCATGTTGCGCACCATCGAGCGACCGACGAACGCGACCTTGCGGTTGTAGCGGTGCGCGACGTCGATGACCTGCTGGATGCGGTGGACATGGCTGGCGAACGACGCCACGATGACGCGGTTCTTCGCCTTGCCGATGACGGTGTCGAGGACTCCGCCGATCTCGCGCTCGGGTGTGACGAACCCCGGCACCTCGGCGTTGGTGGAGTCGACCAGGAACAGGTCGACGCCCTCGTCGCCCAGACGCGAGAAGCCTCCGAGGTCGGTCAGGCGACCGTCGAGCGGCAGCTGATCGAGCTTGATGTCGCCGGTGTGCAGCACGACGCCGGCGTCGGTACGGATCGCGACGGCGAGCGCATCGGGGATCGAGTGGTTGACCGCGAAGTACTCGAGCTCGAACGGTCCGTGGTCGGTGCTCTCGCCCTCGCGGACCTCGACCAGCTTCGGCTTCTGGCGGTGCTCACGGCATTTCGCAGCGAGCAGCGCGAGCGTGAACTTCGACCCGATGACCGGGATGTCGGGGCGCAGGCGGAGCAGGAACGGCACGGCACCGATGTGGTCCTCGTGGCCGTGCGTGAGAACCAGGGCGACGACGTCGTCCATCCGGTTCTCGATGTGGCGGAAGTCCGGGAGGATCAGGTCGACGCCGGGCTGGGCGTCCTCGGGGAACAGCACGCCGCAGTCGACGATGAGCAGCTTGCCCTGGAACTCGAAGACGGTCATGTTGCGACCGATCTCGCCGATACCGCCGAGTGCGACGACGCGGAGGCCGTTCTTCGGCGCCTTCGGCGGAGCGCCGAGGCGCTGCGTCTTGTCGACGGCGGTGCGGGCGTCGGGTCGCTGGATCGCCGACGAGCTCTGCGGGGTGCGCGGAGGCCGTGAGCGAGGCCCGCGTCCACCGCGGCCACCGGACTGGTTGCCACCGCCGGACTGGTTACCGCCGCCCGACTGGTTACCGCCGCCGGACTGACGGCCCTTGGGGGCGTCGGACTTCGGGGCGCGGTCGGTCTGCGGTGCCTTCTCGGCTCGTGTCGCGGGCGACGCGGGGGCGTCGGCTACGGGGGGCGGAGTCTTGGGTGCCTTCGGTGCCTCGGGAGGCGCCTCGACGGGAGGTCCGGCGCTGCGTGTGGCACTGCGCCGCCTGGGCGGACGGGTCATGTGAGAACTCCTGCACGGTGGAGATCGGCTGCGAGAGCATCGATCTGATCGGTGGACGGTGGAACTTGCGGAAGACGGGGGTCGCCGACGTCGATGCCCAGCAGGCGCAGGCCCGCTTTGGAACCCGTGACGCCGCCGAGTCGGGCGAACGAGCGCACGATCGGAAGCAGGCTGACGTTGATGGCCTGCGCGGCGGCGATGTCGCCGGCGGTCCAGGCGGCATGAAGGTCGCGCAGCTTGCCCGGCACGAGATGGCCGATGACGCTGACGAATCCGACGGCGCCCACGGACAACCACGGGAGGTTGAGGGGGTCGTCGCCGGAGAAGTACTCGAGGCCGGTGGACGCGATCAGCTCGGCGCCCGCGGCGAGATCGCCCTTGGCGTCCTTGACGGCCAGGATGTTGCGGTGCTCCGCCAAGCGGCGCAGCGTTTCCGTCTCGATGGGAACGACGGAGCGGGGCGGAATGTCGTAGAGCATCACCGGCAGATCAGTGGCGTCCGCGACGGCGACGAAGTGGGCGTACAGGCCGGCCTGGGGTGGGCGTGAGTAGTACGGGGTCACGACGAGGAGGCCGTGAGCGCCCGCATCCGCGGCGGCCCGAGCGAGCTGGATGCTGTGCGCGGTGTCGTTGGTGCCGGCGCCGGCCACGATGCGGGCCCTGTCCCCCACGGCCGCGACGACCGCACGCAGGAGGTCCGCCTTCTCGCGATCGGTGGTGGTGGGCGATTCACCCGTCGTGCCGGAGATGACGAGGCTGTCGCAGCCACTCGACACGAGGTGCGACGCCAAGGACACCGAGGTGTCGATATCGAGTGCGCCGTCCGGGGTGAACGGAGTCACCATCGCGACGGACACCGCTCCGAACGGCGAGGGCGCCGTCGCCGTCTGCTTCTGCCGTGCGGGGTCGACAGTCTCCGCAGTGCCGACAGTCCTCGCGGTGTCACCGATGGTCATGGTCAGGAAGGTTACCCGGTCCGATTCGGACCGCCGGACCCCCACGACGCTGCCGACTCGTCGGGCGCGCCGTCATTCTCCGGGGTACGAGCTCCGCGCCACTTCGGTGCCGTCGGGCAGAGTCTCGATCTCGAAGTCCGCGAAGACGTCGGGAGCGACATCCTTCAGGCGTCGCAAGCACTCGACCGCGAGGCGACGGATCTCGAGATCGGCGTGCTCGGACGCCCTCATGACGACGAAATGCCGCCAGGAGCGGTAGTTGCCCGTCATCACCAGACGCGTCTCGACGGCGTTGGGAAGCACGGACCGCGCAGCCTGACGCGCTTGCTTGCCCGCCACGACGGCGGGCGCGTCGGGACCGCTCACCTTCTCCAGCGCGGTCAACAACGCGTCGTACGCGGCACGGGAACTGTCGGTCGCATTCTGGAACAAGTCACTCAGCGTCGGGTCGGCTTCGAGAGCCGGGGGAACGACCATCCGCGCGTCACGTTCGGACACCGACCGTTGCGAGAGCTGCGAGAACGAGAAGTGCCGGTGCCGGATCAGTTCGTGACTGCACGAGCGGGAGATACCGGTGACGTAGACGCTGGCCGAAGCATGTTCGAGCACCGAGTAGTTGCCGACGGCCAGCAGATGGTTGAGGTACCCGGCGTTGGTCGCGGTGCGCGGATTGGGCTTCGACCAGCTCTGGTAGCAGGCACGGCCGGCGAATTCGACCAGGGCCTGTCCCCCGTCGGCGTCGGTCTCCCACGGCACGTCCGGTGGCGGCACGAACGAGGTGGCGGCGATCAGCCGAACGGACAGCGGAGCTTTCTGCACCCCCGAAGACTATTCGCTCGCGCGAGCGAGATCGGACGCGAGATCCCCCCGATCGCCGACGACGACATCGTCGACACCCAGCCAGTCCGCCATCTCAC
Source organism: Rhodococcus sp. AC861 (assembly GCF_979256035.1). Lineage (NCBI taxonomy): Bacteria > Bacillati > Actinomycetota > Actinomycetes > Mycobacteriales > Nocardiaceae > Rhodococcus > Rhodococcus sp. AC861. The sequence goes on along the minus strand of NZ_CEEDMW010000003.1, from coordinate 361,672 downwards.
GTATCGACGCCGAGAGGGCCGTCGTGACCTCGGCGCGTCTTCCTCGGGCGTCGACGGACGGTTCGGAGAAGGCACCCGGAACGGTGAGGACTCCGGCGGCGCGGTCCACCCGGATGTCCACACGCCCGACGAGTTCGTCGTTCAGCAGGAACGGGAAGACGTAGTACCCGTACGTTCTCTTCGGTTCGGGCGTGTAGATCTCGATGCGGTAGTGGAAATCGAAGAGCCGCTCGGTGCGGGGTCGCCCGAAGATCAACGGGTCGAACGGACACAGCAGAGCAGCCGTCTCGACCGACCGCGGTACCCGGGTGTCGCGGTGCAGGTAGGCCTGATCCCGCCAGCCGGTCACCGTGACGGGCACGAGGACACCCGCGTCCACCAGATCGGCGACGGCACGGGTGGTCTGCACCGACGACAGGCGATAGTGATCGCGCAGGTCCGCCGCAGTGGCGACGCCCATCGCCTCGGCCGATTTCTCGACGAGCTGTCGGACGGCATCCACCTCGTCCACCCGCCGCCCCACGACGTCGGCCGGCAGCACTCGCTCGGAGAGGTCGTACAGCCTCGTGAACCGCTCCCGCCGCGGTACGGACAACACACCGCCGGCGAACAGTTGCTCGCACACCACCTTGACGTCGCTGTGGTCCCACCACGGACCCTTCGGACCCGGTCGACGACGGTCCAACAACTCCTCGAGGCCTCGTGCGGTCACGGGGCCCTGGTCGCGGATCGCGTCCAGCACCTCGTCCACCAGCCCGGGGTTACGCTCGGCCACCCGGGCAGCGCCGCCCCACCGGCCGTGCTCGTACTGGTCCATCCGCCACCGCATCAGCGGCCAGTCCGCGACGGGGAGGAACGCCGCCTCGTGCGCCCAGTACTCGACGAGCAGTCGCGGTGATCGCGGCGTGTCCGTCCACGCCGCGTCGTCCAGTGCCTGCCGGTCATAGGGTCCGATCCGACTGAAGACCGGCGCATAGTGCGCGCGCACCGCCGCGGACACCGAATCGATCTGCAGGAGCTTCGTCGAGCGCACGACACCCGCCACCGCTCGCCTCCCCGACACCGCGCCGGACCGCGGGCGACCAAATCCCTGTGCCGCGACGGCAGTACGACGCGCGGCGGCGGCGGACAGCTCACGCATCGGGAACGGCCCTCTCGCAGCAGGTCTTCACCGTCAGGACGGTACCCGTGACAGGTGGTGTTTCTGCTCCTCTCACACCGGATATCGGCGGGAACCCGCGGTGTCCGGGCGCGAGGGGAGCAGAAAGCCCACTCACCGGCTGAACGGCAGGGTCGTCCGGCCGGACGGATACTCTCGGGTCATGCATCGGTCGAGGCTCGTTCCCCTGATCCTGTCGGCCGCCCTTCTCGGCGCGGCCTGCGGATCGACGATCGAGGGGCGCCCCACGGCCGGCGAGTGGGTGCCCACAGCCGAGAATCCCGACCCGTCCCTCGCCTTGGACGGTATCGAGGTGGTGCAGTATCCGCCCGCCTTCCACGCGCTCGCGAACTACCGTGTGGCGTACAACTATTCACCCCCGATGGGCGGCCGGCACGACGCCGCGTGGGCCACGTGTACCGGGATCGTGTACCCGGAACCCGTGCGGACGGAGAACATGGTCCACTCCCTCGAGCACGGCGCCGTCTGGATCGCCTACGACCCCGACGCTCTCGACGACCAGCAGGTCGCGGCACTCGCTGACAGGGTCGACGGCGCGCCTTACACGATGCTCTCGCCGTATCCCGGCATGGACCGCACCATTTCGCTGCAGTCCTGGGGACACCGACTGGCCGTGGACAGCGCGGACGACGAGCGCATCGACCAGTTCATCTCGGCACTTCGTCTGAACCCGAACACGTTCCCGGAACCCGGCGCTACGTGCGCGACACTGCCCTCCACGTTCGACACGCTGAACCCGCCGCCGTTCGTCGAAGGCCCGCCGGATCCCGCGTCGCCGCTGACCCTTCCGGAATGATCAGGCAGGCATGACCGTCGCCGCAAGGGTGCCGCCGAGGTCGACGAGCCGCTCTCGAGACGTCGCATCGAACGCCGTCAGGTCGACGGGGGCAGCGGCCTGCTCGAGACCCCAGCCGCTCACGATGGATGTCAGCGCCCGCACCGCGCCCACCGTGTCGTTGTTCCCGTAGACCCAAGCGCCCCAGGGTTTCCCGTCGACGGCGCCCAGTGTCGGGTAATACACGGAATCCAGGAAATGCTTCAGTGCACCGGACATGTAACCGAAGTTGGCCGGCGTACCGAACAGGAATGCGTCGGCATCGAGGACGTCACCGACGGTCGCCCCGAGCGCCGGGCGGACTCGAACGTCGACTCCGTCGATCTCGGGATCCCGCGCCCCGGCCAGAACCGCCTCGAGCATCTCGTGCATCGGCGGCGAGACCGTGTGGTGCACCACCAGGAGCAGCGTCACGCGCTCTCGGCGCGCTCGAGTTCGACAGCGCGGCGCATGGTTTCGCGAGCACGCCCACGGTCTCCCGCGTAGTCGTAGGCACGGGCCAATCGGTACGAGTTACGCCAGTCGTCCGGCGCCTTCTCGTACTCGGCCTTGACGTCCGCGAACAACGCATCGGCAGCTGCGCGTTCGATGCGGCCGGACGGACGGCGAGGAAGATCCTCCACGTCCAGCTCGAGGTTCTCCTCGTGGATGCGCCGCGCGAGATGCTGGTGCCGCAGTCCGGCTCGGAGCGTGGCCACGACGATCCAGATTCCCAGCAGCGGCAGGATCAGCACACCGATGCCGAGGCCGATGTTGACCGGACCACCGAGCTGGATGAAGTCGATCCCGCGACTTCCGAGAATGACGAAGTAGACACCGAGTACGACGACCATCACCACGATGATCGCCACCACGCGCGAATACTTGCTCATACCGACCGTCCTCCGGACTTCTCGCTGCTCATGCCGACCGTCCTCCGGACTTCCCGCTGCTCATGCCGACCGTCCTCCGGACTTCCCGCTGCTCATCCGAGATCCATCAGCGGTTCGATGCCCAGCGTCAGACCGGGTCGGGACCCGATCGCCCGAACTCCCAGCAGCACACCGGGAGTGAAGGACGTGCGGTCGATGGAGTCGTGCCGGATGGTCAGTGTCTCGCCCTGCGTACCCAGCAGCACTTCCTGGTGCGCGACCAATCCCGCCAGCCTGACCGAGTGCACGCGCACCCCGTCCACATCGGCACCGCGCGCCCCGTCGAGCTCGGTGCTGGTCGCATCGGGGCTCGGTCCCACGCCGGCCGCCGCGCGCGCCTCGGCGATCAGCGCCGCCGTGCGATACGCCGTGCCCGACGGTGCGTCAGCCTTGTTCGGGTGGTGGAGTTCGATGACCTCGACGGAGTCGAAGAACCGCGCGGCCTGCTGCGCGAACGCCATGGACAGAACGGCACCGATGGCGAAGTTCGGGGCGATCAGCACACCGGTCGTCGGAGACTCTGCGAGCCACCCGCGCACACGATCCAGACGCTCGTCGTCGAAACCGGTGGTTCCGACGACAGCGTGGATACCGGCCCCGACGAGATACTGGAGGTTGTCCATGACGACGTCCGGATGCGTGAAGTCGACGACCACCTGCGCGCCGTTCTCCGCGAACGTCTCCAGCCGGTCACCCTTGTCGACGCGAGCGACCAGCTCGGTGTCCGGCGCGGCCTCGACGGCGTCGCACACCGCCTGTCCCACCTTGCCGGCTGCGCCGAGCACTCCGACGCGAATTGCCTCTGTCACCGTCAACATCCTCCACTTCGAACTGTCGCAGGACAGCCTAGTGGTCGAACTCGATGACCTGACGTATCGCCTTGCCGTCGGCCAACTCGTCCATGCCCTCGTTGATGTCGTCGAGAGTGATACGCGAGGACACGAGCTTCTCCACCGGGAATCGACCTTCGCGCCACATCTGCTCGTAGGTCGGGATGTCGCGCTCGGGAACGGCCGACCCCAGGTAACTTCCGATGATGGTTCGCGCCTCGGCGACGAGCGTCAGTGGCGAGATCGACGCGCGGGCGTCGGGTGACGGGAGCCCGACGGTGACGGTGGTGCCACCGGGCGCCGTCGCTGCCAGCGCCGTCTCGAACGCGCGCGCGTTGCCCGCCGCTTCCACCACGATCTGCGCCTTCACACCGGACTCGAGCAGTTCCTGCGGTGTGTAGACCGCCGTGGCCCCCAGATCACGCGCCATGTCGAGCTTGTCGGGCATGGAGTCGACGCCGATCACGTCGCCGAGCCCCAACGACGCCGCGGTCAGGATCGCTGCCATACCGACGCCGCCCAGCCCGACCACCATGATCGTGTCCCCGCTCGTCGGGGACGCGGCGTTCAGCACGGCGCCTCCGCCGGTGAGAACCGCGCATCCCAGCACGGCAGCGACCGCGGGGGGAACATCGGCGCCCACCGGGACGACGGATCGACGATCGACCACCGTGTGCGTCGCGAACCCCGAGACCCCGAGGTGGTGCTTGACCTCGGTGCCGTCCCGCCGCAGTCGGACGTCGCCGTTCAGCAGGGTGCCGGCGTTGTTCGCCGCGCTGCCCGGTACGCACGGTGTGCGCCCGTCGGACAGGCATCCGGCGCACTCCCCGCAGCGCGGCAGGAACGTCATGACGACGCGCGTGCCGATCTCCAGATCGACTCCGGCGCCGACTTCCTCGACGATGCCGGCGGCCTCGTGCCCCAACAGCATCGGTACGGGCCGTACCCGGTTCCCGTCGACGACGGACAGGTCCGAGTGGCACAACCCGGCAGCTTCGATCCGCACGAGGATCTCTCCCTCTCCCGGCGGGTCGAGGTCCAGTTCGGACACGGTCAGAGGACGGGATTCGGCGAACGGACGCTGACGACCGATCTCCTCGAGGACGGCACCGCGAATCTTCATACCGTCACGTTAACCCGGCGGCGTCGGCGGCCTCGGCACTCTGGGATTGAGAAGATGCGCCACCAGCGCCGTCCACCCGGTCTGGTGACTGGCGCCGAGTCCCTCACCGGTGTCCCCGTCGAAGTATTCGCTGAACGTCGGATGCTGCGACCACAACGGATCGTCGGTCGATTCGATACGGCCACCGTCCGACGGTCGACCGGGTGACGTGCCCGTCCCGGCGCGGAACAGGTCGGCCAGTCCGCCCTCGATGATCGCGGCGGCCTCGACCAGCGTGTGCTGCTTCCCGGAGCCGGTGGGAATCTCGATGGTGAACGTGTCGCCGAAGTACCGGCCGTAGGCCCGGAGTTTGTCGGCGAGCAGCACGTTCACCGGGAACCACACCGGCCCACGCCAATTGGAGTTTCCGCCGAACATAGAGGTTCGGGACTCCCCCGGTTCGTACTCGATGGACAACGATCGTCCGTCGACGTCCATGCTCACGCCGTCGCGGTACGACGCGGACAGGGAGCGGATACCGAACGAGGACAGGAACTCCTCCGAGTCGAACATGCGCTCGAGGATGCGGCGCAGTCTGTCCGGGTCGACGAGGGCCAGCAGCATGCGCCAGGTCCCGTTGTCGTTGCGCGACATCATCGGTGAGACCAGATCGGGGCGGCGGTGCTGCAGCCAACGCAACCGGGACGTCAGGTCGGGACATTCCTTCGGCACCCACGACGGGATCTCCGTGGCACCCAGGATCGGCAGCAGTCCCACCATCGACCGCACGCGCAGCGGCACCGCGTCACCGTGGGGCGGAGCGAGCACGTCGTAGAAGAAGCCGTCCTCCTCGTGCCACAGCGACATCTGCGCGGAGCCGAACGATCCCACGGCCTCGGCGATGGAGAGAAAGTGTGCGAAGAACTTAGTGGCGACGTCGTCCCACGCGGAGTCGTAACGGGCAAGCTCGATCGCGATCTTGAACATCTGCTGGCAGTAGAAGGCCATCCAGCTGGTGGCGTCCGACTGTTCCAACCGGAACCCGGGCGGCAAGGGTTCGGAACGGTTGAACATTCCGATGTTGTCCATTCCGAGGAATCCGCCCTCGAAGATGTTGGACCCCCCGGCATCCTTGCGGTTGACCCACCACGAGAAGTTCAGCAGCAGTTTGGTGAAGACTCGTACCAGGAACTCGCGATCACGGTGCCCGTCGATGCGGTACACCTGCCACACCGCCCATGCGTGCACGGGCGGGTTGACGTCACCGAACTCCCACTCGTACGCCGGCAGTTGGCCGTTGGGATGCATCGCCCACTCACGACACATCAGGACCAACTGCTCCTTGGCGAAGTCCGGGTCGACGTGCGCGAGGGGAATGGTGTGGAACGCCAGGTCCCACGCGGCGAACCACGGGTACTCCCATTCGTCCGGCATCGAGACGACGTCCGCGAGCGAGAAATGTGACCACGCATGGTTACGCGCCGATGCGTCCAGTCGCGATCCCGGCGCCGGCGCTCCCACCGGGTCTCCCTGCGCCCACTCCCGAACGTCGTACCGGTAGAGCTGTTTACACCACAGCAGGCCGGCGTAGGCCCGTCGCGCGACGTGCCGGTCCTCGTCGGACAGGTCGGGGCCGATCACGTGGTCGTAGAACTGGTCGGCCTCCTGCGCACGGTCGGCGAGCACCGCGTCGTACCCGGGTCCGAAGGTGAACGAGTCGGGAAGGGTCGTGCCCAGTCGCAGCTTGATCCGCCGCGTCTCACCCGGCTCGATGTCGTCGAGGGAATACCAGAAGGCGCACTTGGTGCCGGTGCCGTCGGGATTGACGGCCGACTCGTCACCGTCGACGATGCGTCGACCGATGCCGTCCTTGGTGTACTCCGACAGGTTCTTCTCGGCGCCGAACAGATCGACCGCATTGGTCTCGTTGTCGCAGAACAGAACTCGTGGCGTACCCTCCGCCGCGAGGTGGTACCGGCCGAGGAAACCGTGGTCGGCACGGACGGCCGCCAGGTGCCCGGGGATGCTGTCCTGCGTGATGTCGACGATCGACGCCGTCCGGTCGTCGCGACCCCAAGACCATGTGTTGCGCAGCCAGAGGTGCGGTACGACGTCCACCGACGCCGCGTCCGGCCCGTGGTTGGTGACGTCGATGACGATGCAGACGTCCTCCGGTGACGCCTTGGCGTAGGTGATGGAGACGTCGAAGAACCGGTTCTCGTCCAGGATGCCGGTGTCGGCCAGTTCGAATTCCCGCTCCAGACGACTGCGGGCGAGGCTTCGTTCCCGCAGTTCGTCGTACGGGTACTCGGCCTGCGGGTAGCGGTAGAGCCACGACATCCAGCTGTGGGTAGGTGTCCCGTCGACGGCCCACCAGTACTCCTTGGCGTCCTCGCCGTGGTTGCCCTCACCGTTGGTGAGTCCGAACAGCCGTTCCTTGAGTATCGGGTCGCGACGGTTCCACAGCGCCACCGAGAAGTTCAGGAACCCGAACCGGTCGCAGATGCCGCCGAGTCCGTCCTCACCCCAGCGGTAGGCACGCGACCGGGCGTGATCGAAGGGGAACGACTCCCAAGCGTTGCCGTCCTCGGAGTAGTCCTCCCGCACGGTCCCCCACTGTCGACCCGCGAGGTATGGCCCCCAGATGCGCCACGCACCCTGGGCTCCGGGCGACTCCGCCAATCGGGAGTGCTCCACCGTCGGATGACGAGGTGGATCGGTCGGCGACGTTGCGACGTCTGGTGCGTTGAACGGTGGAGCGGCGTCGGTCACCGCAACAGTGTGCCCCCACCGGTGCCGTCGTGCATCGCGCCGACCGTGGAGCCGGTGACGAAACCGGCGACGAGGGAGACGAATCCCGCGATCGTGGACGCCGGACGCGACATGTCGTATCCGGTTCCCGGCGCGAGGCCCACGAGCATCCCGAGGTCGGTGGCAGCGAGCATCAGCTCCTCCTGCGTGACCGTCACACGACCGGACGTTCCCGGTCCGATCACGACGAGAGCGGGACGCCAGCTGTCGAGGGCGGTGGGGCTGCCCCCTTCGGTCATTCCGCGGTCCCATGCGGGCGACTCCCACCAGACGCCGTCATCCGTAGCGGACGGCACGGGTGTGTCCTCGAACGTGACCGATGCTGCGGGCACCGCGCCGGCTGCCGCGACGAGTGCATCCCTCGCGACGAGAGGAAGATCACCGTCGACGGCGAACAGTGGGTGCCCGGACGCGAGGACGCCGATCATAGAGATGACCGAGTCGACGCTTCCGTCCGAGACCACGGCCAACGGAGCCCGACCGGTGCGATCCCCTGCGTGTGCTCGAGCGAGCGCAGCGCCGCGGTTGTGCACGGCGACGACGAGTTCTCCGTACGTGATGGAGTCGGACCCGGAGACGAAGGCCTCGGATGCCGGAGCGACACGGGCGATGCGGTCGACGGCATCCACGACGGACGCCCGGGAGAGCGCGACGCCGCGCGGCGCGGGCCGGACGTCGGCAATTTCGAAGGGAGTTGGAGCGGACATACAGGGCACCACCCACTGCCGAACCGGTCGGCCATCAGGTCAAGGACTCCGAAAGCGTACCGGGAGTATGTTCAGGCCCGGTTGACGCGTCGGAAACCTTGTTACGGCTCACGAAGAGCCTGCATACCCCAATCGACGGCTGATATCCATCGCCGCTGTCATCGCATCCGCTGCCACCGCGGCGAAATCCTCCGGCTCCAGTCGATAGGCCGGACCGGACACGCTGAGCGCGGCGACCACTGTTCCGGTGTGGTCCCGAACAGGGGCGGACACGGCGTTGAGCCCCACCTCGAGTTCCTCGCGCACCGATGCCCATCCGACCTCGCGAACGGCCGCCAGCTCCGCTTCGAGGGCCGACAACGACGTCACCGTCGTGTCCGTGAACGACTCCAGTCGTGTCGGGAGGCGATCGCGACGATCGTCCGCCGCCAGCTCGCTCAGCAGAATCTTGCCGCTCGACGTGGCGTGGACGGGGCTTCCCTGACCGACCCAGGTGCGCAGTGCCACTTCGGACTCGGATCTCGCCTTCACGATGTTCACCGCGCGGTCACCGTCGAGAACGGCAAGGTTGGTCGTCTCCCCGACCTTCTCGGCAAGGCGGTCACAGATGTCCTGCGACGCCTTCGACAGGTCTCTCTCCGCGGTGGCAGATCCCGCAAGGCGCACGATCGAGAACCCGAGTCGGAACTTGCCCCGCTCGCCGACCTGCTCGACGTACCCACGGGCGTCGAGGACGCCGACCAGGCGGGACACGGTGGACTTGTGCACCCCGAGTTCGTCGGCGATGGCCGTGACACCGGCGCTTCCGTGACGGGCGATGATCTCGAGAACCTCGAGCGCTCGGTCCACCGACTGGACGGCACTCTTACCGGGATCGCTCGTCTTCGCCATGATGGTGTCCGATTCTATCGTCTGTCACAGACCGGGCAGTCCGACGGTGGCCGCCACGTGTCCTACGCGCCGCTGCACTGCCGCGATCTCTCGGATCGCGTCCATCACCAGGCTGCGTTCGAGCGGCGTCAGCTCCTGGAGCACCACCACGTCCGTCGGTGTCCGTCCGTCGACGATCATGGAGACCTGGTGGTCGAGGCGAAGATGCTGGAGACGGTCGAACACGTCCGTCAGCCCCGACACGTCGCGCTCCGACAGCAGGCCGTTGCCCGCCGCGGCGCGAAGCCGCGCGGGCGTCGACGCGCAGGCGACTCCCACGCTCAACCCTCCCCAGCGCGCAAGGTTCACGATCGCCGACACGGCATGCGACTTGAGATCCACCGTGGTGCCCCGCCGAGCGAGCACGTCCTTCAGGGATCGGACCCGTGCGCGGGTTCCCAGCGCGTCGCGCAGTTGGAGGCGGAGCGCGTCCGGGTAGTCGGCCGCCATCGTCGAATAGGCGTCGGGCACCGTGTGCAGCCCGGGGTCGCCCCAGACGACGCGTCCGTCGACCATCAACGACGACATGACGATGCCGCGGTCACCGAGTGGATCGTCGAGCCACCCCCGCGCCGCGGTGCGCCACTCGCGGGCGGAGCGGGAGAACCGGGGGCTGGCCGCGACGGCGTTGTTCGTGTCGGCCGGGAGTCCGCACGCATCGAGGGTGCGGTGCACGGCACGGGCGACGTCGCGCAGCGCGCCGGCGTCACTGTTCGATGTATCCGCCCACGACAGTGCGCTGTCGACATCGGACGACGGCATCGCCTCGCGCCGCCCCACACTTCCGAGGGACAGCCATGCGACGTCTCTCCCGGTGATCGGGACGGGTGACCCGGTGATGGCGAGCTCGACCGCACGTCGGACCACCGCGTCGACGACGACGGACAGGATGCCGGTCGCGGCGCTCGCGGTCGTTCCGGTCGTCCACAGGTCCACGATCAACGCGCGGATGCCTGCACTGGCCTCGATCAGGGCCGCCTCGGTCTCCGCCGCATCGAGGTCCCGACGCAACGAGAAGCTTCTCGCGGTCGAGTTGGCCAGGAGATCCGCGCTCTCGAGAACGCCGATCAACGTGCCTCTGGTGTCGATCACCAGCATGTGGTGCAGCCCGAGTTCCAGCATCTCGAGCAGCACACCTGTCGGGGTTCGATCGGCGTGCACCGAGCGTGCGGGCGAGCTGATCACGAGGTCGATCGACGCGTCCACGGACACCCCGACCGCGACGACCCGGGTCCGCAGGTCCCGGTCGGTGAAGATGCCGAACCGTCCACGCGGCAGCGGGACGACGACACACGAGGACGACTGCTCCGTCATGACGCAGACGGCATCCCGGATCGACGTTCCCGGTTCCACCGTCACGGGAGGTCTGCGGACCAGCGTGCCCACGGTCCCTCCCGCTCCGTCCGGAACGGGCGAGACGATCGACCGACCGCCGAAGGATGCGGCGATGGTGCGGGCGAGGAAGGCGATACCTGCGGGGCGGCCGAAGAACGGACGAGCGGCCGGTCCGGCGACTCTGATCACCGTGGAGTCGCGCGATGCTCTCGCCCAGAACGTGGTCCGCGCACCGACGAGCATCGCCGAGAACCCGAAGAGGCCGCCCGGCTCGATCGTCTCGAGCGGCGCGGCCCCGTCGACGTCGTCCGGATGCAGCAGGTCGACCTCGCCGGACTGCACCACCCAGACCGCGTCGATGTCGTCCACGGAGCTACCCACTACGGTCTCGCCCGCTCGGTAGGTGCTCACCGCGGAATCCTCGGCCAGCTGTTCGAGCTCGCTCGCGGTCAGCGCGTCGAACGGCGGGTGGGCGGCGAGGAAGTCCGCCGTACGTCGGATGTCGGCCTGGTCAGCCCCTGACGAGATCGGCACACCGTTCCGCCATCGTCATGACCGTGATGTTGGGGTTCACGGCGGGCAACTTGGGCATTGCCGACGCGTCGACCACGCGCAGGTTGTGGACGCCTCGCACCCGCAGTTCGGGGTCCAGCACAGCCATGGGGTCGGTGGATGCACCCATCTTGGCCGTCCCCGCCGGGTGATAGACGGTGTTGTGCGTCTTGTGGACGTAGTCGAGCAGATCGTCGTCGGTGACGGCGTCCGGGCCCGGTGCGAGCTCGCGGGCGATCCACTCCTTCAGCTGCGGCTGTTCGGCGATGCGCCGGGCGAGCTTGAGCCCGGCGAGCATGACGCGGTCGTCGTGGCCCTCGGAGTCGGTGAAATACCGCGGGTCGACCTTCGCACGGTCCCGGAAGTCCCGTGAGCGGAGTCGAACTGTTCCCCGCGAACGGCCTTGTGTCACATTGGGAGTGAGACAGAAGCCGTTGTCGGTGGTCGGGTAGCCCCAGCGCAGAGTGTTCATGTCGAACGGGACGCTGCCGTAATGCATCATCACGTCCGGATACGTCAGATTCTCCTCGGTGGTGGCGAACACGCCGATCTCCCACCACTGCGACGACGTCGTGACCATCGGCCGCGACGCCTCCCAGAACACCAGTCCCTCGACGTGGTCGTCGAGGTTCGCGCCGACTCCCGGAGAGTCGACGCGGACGGTGATCCCCATTTCGCGGAGATGCACGGACGGGCCGATCCCGGACAGCATCAACAGTTTCGGTGTGTCGATCGCGCCGGCGGTGACGATGACTTCGCGGCGGGCGGAGACCACGTCGTGGCCCGTCAGGTCGGGACGCTGGTACCGCACACCGGTCGCCGTGAGGGAATCGTCGATGACGATCTCGCTGACCCAGCACCCCGTACGCACCTCGAGATTGGGGCGCTTGTCCATGATGGGGTGCAGGTAGGCGTGCGAGGTCGACATACGCAAGCCGTCGTCGGAGGAATTGATCTGGAACCACCCGGCGCCGTTGAGCACCGTCTCACCGCGGTTGAACTGCACGGTGGGCAGTCCCACATCGGCAGCCGACTCGAGGAGAGCCGCACCGCAGGGATCCAGCGGAGGCACATCGCGCAGGGTCACCGGTCCCGTGACGCGGGAGATATACGGCGTGATGGCCGCCGCGTTCCATCCCGTGGCCCCCATGGCTTCCCAGTCGTCGAGGATGCCGGCCGGCGGATGGAACGCAATGCACGAATTATGAGAGGAGCAGCCGCCCAACACCTTCGCTCGTGCATGACGCATGAAACTGTTGCCGCGCTCCTGAGGCTCGACCGGGTAGTCCCAGTCGTAGCCGGAATCGAGGAGGTGCATCCATCGGTCGAGGACGAGGATGTCGTCGTTGCCGACGTCCGTCGGTCCCGCCTCGACGAGGCACACCGTGACCGACGGGTCCTCGCTCAGCCGAGCCGCCAGTACGCACCCTGCGGTGCCGCCTCCTGCGATCACGTAGTCGAACACGGTGTCCGTCATACTTCGTCACCTTTCGAGGTCGCGGCGTGGGACTTCAACGTACCGATATGGGACCGGCCGACGGTGAAGTACCACAGATACCCGAGGCCCAGGATGACTCCGATGTAGACGAAGGCACCCCACGTGTTGAACCACGGTGTGCCGTAGACGGATTCGCGTGGCCAGGCCAGGTTCAGTGCCATCGCGGCGCCCCAGACCACGGCGAAGATGTTCACCGGCAGTCCCCATCGGCCCATCGTGAAGTAGCCACCCTCCTTCAGATCCTTCGGTGGCCACTCTCCGCGGAGGCGCTTCTTCAGCAGCGGACCGGTGACCATCAGGTAGGCGAGATAGATCATGATGATCGCGATCGAGGTCAACACCGTGAAGATCTTGGGCTGAGCGATGTTGATGACCAGGATCAGGATGGACAGCAGACCGATCACGACCGCGGGAACGACCGGCGTCTGGTACTTGGGGTGCACGGTCGCCAACCGCTCACCGAACGGCAGGGCGTTGTCGCGTGCCATCGCGAACGTCAGGCGGATCGCCGCGGTGTGGACGGCCAGCGAGCACACGGTGACGGCGATGACGATGCAGATCAGGAAGATGTTGCCCAGAGGTCCCCACATGACCTGCTCCACGATGCCCTGCAGGCTGCCCTCCGGAGTTCCCAGAGCGGGATCGTTCAGATCCGGCGCGGCCATGATCGCGAACACCAGGATCGCCCCGCCGATGACGAAGGACGCGAGGATGGCGCGAAGAATCGCCTTCGGCGCGGTGCGGCGAGGCTCGACCGTCTCCTCGCCCAACGAACTGGCCGTGTCGAATCCGTACATCACGTATCCCGACGCGAGCGACGCGACGAGGAACGCGCCCAGATACCCGCCGCTCTCCCCCGCGCCGTAACCGTTGGTGGAGAAGAAGACGTCGGGTCCGCGAGTGATGTTGGCAGCCAAGATGATCGCGATCAGGACGGCAGCGATGAGCTCGATGAACACGCCCGTGCTGTTGATAGCCGCCATCAGTCGCACGCCGGCCGCGTTGACCACCGTCGTGAACAGGATCATGATCGCGCCGAGCACGACGGCGTTGGCGGCGTAGTCGTACTGGCCGGTGCCGTCCCCGATGATCTGGAACCCGGGCCACAGCCTGGGCAGGTTGATCTGCAGAGCCAGCACCACCGCGGACAGCGTGACGATCGACGCCGTCAACATCAGCCATCCCGACGTCCACCCGACGATGCGACTGCCGAGCAGTTTCGCCCAGTTGTAGACCGACCCGGCCACCGGGTACTTCGCGGCGAGCTCCATGAAGCACAGCGCCACGGCCATCTGGCCGACGAACACGATGGGCCACGACCACAGATAGGCGGGTCCGGCCGTGCCGAACCCGAAGTAGAACAGCTGGAACGTGCCGGTCAGGATCGAGATGTAGCTGACGCCCGCGGCGAAGCTGGCGAACTTGCCCAGACTCCTGTCGAGCGATTCCTTGTACCCGAAGTCGTCGAGACCGCCGTCGCCCGGTGACGCGCCACCGGGTAGCGGTGATCCGGACGGAGTAGTCGATGACACCATGTCGCCTCGCTCGTGTGAGAAGTGAATGAACGTCCGATTCCGGCCGGCCTCGGCCTACCCGCCGGTCGATCCCGGCCTACCCGCCGGCGCCGAACCAGTCCGCTCGCGGCGACGCGGTGTTGTTCCAGATGTGCTTGGTCTCCTGGTATTCGTGCAACCCCGCGGGTCCCAGCTCGCGGCCGTTACCCGACTTCTTGTAACCACCCCACTCCGCGGCGGCCGTGTAGTACCCGAAGTCGTTGAGCCACACGGTTCCGTGGCGCAGCCCGCGCACCATGCGTTCGCCGCGCTCGGGATCGTTGGTGCGAACGCCCGCCGCGAGTCCGTACGCGGTGTCGTTCCCCAGCCGGAGCGCCTCGGCCTCGGTGTCGAAGCGCTCGACCGTCAGTATGGGCCCGAACGTCTCGAGCTGCACGATATCCATCTCGCGTGTGCAGTGGTCGAACACGGTGGGGAGGAAGTAACTTCCGTCCGCGAGCGCAGGATCGGACGGGGCTCGTCCACCCGTGCGCAGCTGGGCACCCTCGGCGAGGGCGGTCTCGACGAACTTCTCCATCTTCTCGCGTTGTGCGGTCGAGACCAGAGGTCCCGTCTCGCTGGCGGGATCGATGCCCGGGCCCATCCTGATGGCCTCGGCCCGTCGCACGATCTCGTCGACGAATCGATCCGCCACCGAGCTCTCGACGATCAACCTCGTTCCCGCCGAGCACACCTGACCGGAATGAAGGAACACACCGGTGAGCACCTGGTCGACGGACGCGTCGAAGCTCGCCTCGTCGGCTGCATCGGCGAACACGATGTGGGGGTTCTTGCCGCCGAGTTCCACGGCGACCTTGGTGACGTGGGGTGCGGCACTCGCCAGGATGGCGCTGCCGGTGGCGAGTCCGCCGGTGAACGAGACGAAGTCGACGTCGGGGTTGTCGGTCAGCGCCGAGCCGATGGTGGCGCCGCTCCCCTGCACCAGATTGACGACGCCGGCCGGCACGCCCGCCTCCTCGAGCAGATGCGCGAAGGCGATGGTGCTGAGCGGGGTGACCTCACTGGGCTTGAGCACCATCGTGCAGCCCGCGGCGAGAGCGGGAGCGATCTTCCAGGAGATCTGCAACAGGGGGTAGTTCCACGGCGCGATCATCACGCAGACACCGATGGGCTCGTGCACGACGCGGGAGATCACGGCGGGATTGCCGACATCGACGAGTCGATCGCTCGACACGGCGGCCAGCTGGGCGTAGTACCGGAAGACCGACGTGACGTCGTCGATGTCTATCCGGCTTTCCGCGAGGGTCTTTCCGGTGTCGAGGGTTTCGATGAGCGAGAGTCGCTCCTTGTCCCGCTGCAGGAGATCGGCGACCCGTTCGAGCAGCGCGCAGCGATCGGCCATCGGCGTCGCCGGCCAGTCGCCGGCGTCGAACGCGGACCGAGCAGCCGCGACCGCAGCGCGCGCGTCGTCCGGCGATGCCTCGTCGACGGCGACCAGAACGGTGCCGGTGGCGGGGTCGACGAGGTCCCGTGTCTCACCCGACGTGGCGGAGGCCCACTCACCCCCGATGAGGAGTACGCGGTCGAACAGTGTGGCATCGAAGTCGGTGTCGTGCTCGTTCTCCAGGTTCACTGCCCCACCCTCTCACCGATCGGTCACCCCTGCAGTCGTGCGACGAGCCAGTCGTGGAAGAGGCCGATGTGATGCTCGGCAGGAACCAGCACGCCCCCGTCACGGTAGGCCCGTGAGCTCATCGCCGGTTGAGTTCGCTCACATGCGTCGAAATCCTGCAGATTGACGCGATGGAACAGCTCGACGGAGCGGCTCACGTCCGTGCCCGACGCGACGACGTCGCCGGTGTAGAGCCAGTCGCACTCCACGATCGTCCGGTCCGCCGAGACCGGGAACATCCGGTGCAGGATGACGTGATCGGGCACGAGGTTGACGAAGACCGTGGGCTTGACCGTGATGGCGTAGTACCGACGGTCCTGGTCCTCGGTCAGCGTCGGCAACGCGTCGAATCCTGCGGACCCGTCGACCGTGAACCCCTCCACGTCGGCGCCGAACTCGGCGCCGTGTCCGACGAAGTACTGGGCGGCGAGCCCGTCCGCGAACTCGGGCAGGACCTCCGTCAGTTCGGGGTGGATGGTGGCGCAGTGATAGCACTCCATGAAGTTCTCCACGATGAGCTTCCAGTTGGCCGCCACGTCGTAGACCTCGCGTCGTCCCAGTTCCAGCGACGCGATGTCGTAGCGGTCGATCGCCTCCGCCTCGCCCAACCGCTCGGTGACCGCACCGATGACGTCCTCCTCGAAGGACGGCGGATCGTCGGACACGCACAACCACGCGTATCCCGCCCATTCACGCAGGGCGACGGGTGTCAGACCCCATTCCGTGCGGTCCAACGGAGCACCCTGTGCGTCGGACAGCGACGACAGGTTCGGTGCGGCAACGAGTTTGCCGTCGAGCCCGTAGGTCCACGCGTGGTACGGGCACCGCAGGTTCCTGGTCACCGTTCCCGACTCCTCGGTGCAGATCTGCGCGCCGCGGTGCCGGCACACGTTCAGGAACGCGCGCAGCTGCCCGTCCCGCCCGCGGACCACGAGGACGCTCTCCCGTCCGACGTCGACGCGTCGGAAAGCGCCTGGAGTGGGAAGGTCGGCACTGCGCACGGCGCAGAACCACATCGCCTCGAAGACGTGCTCCTGCTCCGCCGCGAAGATGTCCGCGCTCGTGTACCAGGAACCGGGCAGGGTCCGGATCAGCGATCCTGTTCCGGCAGTTCCGGTGTCGAGCGTCGTCATGTGGTCACCATTCTCTGAGTGTCCAGGCCCGAAGAGTCGAGGCGCCGAGGGTCGAAGAGTGCGATGGGATGATCGGTGGAACCGGTCGTCGCGAGGTCCGCCAGGATCTCCCCGACCACGGGTACGAACTTGAACCCGTGGCCCGAAAAACCGCATGCCACGGTCACATTCGTGGCTTCGGGATGACGCGCGATCACGAAGTGTTCGTCCGGAGTGTTGGAGTACATGCATGTGGCCGAGTGGATATGGGGCCCGTCGAGACCGGGGACCGTCTGCAGGACCCGCGCCTGCATGTCCTCGATCTCGTGCGGATACACGGTCCGGTCGATGGTGTCCGGAGTGCATTCGATTCCCTTGCGGAAGAACGCCACTTTCACACCGCCGTCGGGACCGTCGATGGCGGGGAACCCGTAGTCCTGCATGCCGTCGGTCGCCTCGTGGATGAAGATCGGATTCTTCTCGTACGCGGCGGTTCCCGCGGAGGGACCGAACCAGTGCAGCATCTGCCGTTCCACGACGATGGGGACGGAGAACTGTTCGAGCAGGCCGGGCGCCCAGGCGCCGGGGCAGATGACGACCTGCCCCGCGGTGTAGGTCCCCTTGTCGGTGACGACGGTGACGCCTCCCCCGGACTCCTCCCAGGACAGCACCGTCTCCCCGAACTGCAGCGTGGCCCCACGATTCTCCGCCAGATCGAGGTGAGCCTGCACGGTCAGCTCGGGCCGGGCGAATCCCGCGGCGGCCTCGTACAGCGCCACCTCGTCGGAGTTCGGATCGAAGGTGGGGAATGCATCGCGCACCTGCTGGGCGTCGAGAATTTCGTGCGGCAGCGACCACTGGCGTGAGGCGAGCAGCGACCCGGCGAACGTGACGGACGTTTCCCGCCCGATGAACAGTCCCCCGGTCACCCGGTAGACCTCACGGGCCGACTCCTGCTTCAACTGCTCCCACAACTCGTAGGACCGCAGCAGCAACGGGACGTAGGCCGGGTTCTCGAAGTACGACTGGCGGATGATGCGCGACCCACCGTGGCTCGAGCCCTTGTCGTGCGCGGGTGTGAACTTCTCGAGGCCCAGGACGCGTTGCCCACGGTCGGCGAGGTGGAAGGCGGCGGCGCTGCCCATGCCGCCGAGGCCGATGACGATGACGTCGTAACTCACGGTGCTCATCTCCTGATCAGGTGGCCGGCGGGGTCGACGACGGCGTCCTCGGCGACCACCGCGTCGTACTGTCTGTCGAAATAGGACACCGTCACCGCGGCGCCCGGCTCGGCGCCGATCGGCAGCCACGCGTAGGCGATGCACCGACCGATGGTCGCCGACCATCCCGCGCTGGTCACGTATCCCACCACCGAGTCGCCGATCGAGACCGGTTCCTTGCCCAGGACCACGGAGTCGGCGTCGTCGAACACCAGGGTGCGGAGTCGCTGCGTGGCCTCGCGCGTCGCGAGCGCCGCCTTGCCTACGAAGTCCTTCGACGACTTCACGGCGAACTCCACGCCCGCCTCGATCGGAGTGTGCTCCGAGGTCATGTCGTGGCCCCAGGCCCGGTAGCCCTTCTCGAGCCGTAGGCTGTCGAATGCCAGACGGCCGGCCGCGATCACGCCGTGCGGTGTCCCGCAGTCCCACAACAGATCCCACAGCGCGCCGCCGTACTCGGCGTCGGTGTAGATCTCCCACCCCAACTCGCCGACGTACGACACGCGGAGCATCGTCACCGGGACGGCGCCCAGGTACGTCTGCACCGCGCGGAAGTACCCGAATGCCGTGTGCGAGAGATCGGCGTCGGCAACGGGTGCCACCATGTCGCGCGCCCGCGGTCCCCAGACGCCGATGCAACACGTCGCTCCGGTGACGTCGCGGACGGTGACGGCGCCGTCCGTCTCCCGTGCCCGACGCGTCAACCAGTCCAGATCGAGAGGTCCGTTCGCGCCGACCCGGTAGTGGTCGGGAGCCAGCCGGGCCACGGTCAGATCGCTGCGCACGCCGCCGTTGTCGTCGAGCACCAGCGTGTACGTCACCCGGCCGACGGTCGTGTCGACGTTGTTCGTGGTCACGTCCTGCAGGAACTGCGCGGCTCCGGGGCCCTCGACGTCGTAGCGGGTCAGCGGTGTCATGTCGAACATCGCGACCCTGGATCTGGTGACGACGGCTTCGGCGACCGCGATGTCCGAGAAGTGACGCGCCGACCACTCGTCACGGGCAGGGATGTGCATGCCCCGAGCCACGAGGTCGTCGAGTTCGGATCTGTTGCTCTCGTACCAGGCGGGCCGCTCCCAGGCCCCGCCCTGCACGAACTCGGCTCCCAGGGCCACCTCTGCCGCGTGGAACGGGCTGCGGCGCAGACCGCGCAGAGCCGATCGCTGCTGACGGGGATGGATCACGTCGTACACCTCGACGAAGGCCTGCGCGCTGGTCGTGGCGATGAACGCGGGACTGCGCTCGGCGGCTTCGAAGCGGTACAGGTCGGACTCGTGCAGGTCGACCTCGGAGCTGCCGTCGATCATGGTCTGCGCCACCGCTCGTGCGATGCCGGCCGAATGCGTGACCCACACAGCCTCGGCGACCCAGAACCCGGCCAGGTCCCGGTGTTCGCCGACGATGGACTGCCCGTCGGGTGTGAAGGAGAAGATGCCGTTGAAGCCCGACTCCACCTTCGAGTCCCCCAGGGCGGGCAGCAGGCCGGTCGATTCCAGCCACGCGGGCACGAAGTCGTCCTCGGTGAACGGGAGCATCGACGGCATGGGTGGCGGCAGGACCGACGAGGAGTCGCCGTCGTCGGCCCACGAGAGGGTGCTCATGTCCGCCGGCATCGGGTCGTGTCCGTAGTACCCGATGCCGATGCGGTCACCGTGCTCGCGGTAGTAGAGGTCGCCGTCCTGGTGCCGCAGGATCGGCAGGCTCGCATCGGAATCGCCGCGGTTGCGTCCCACCAGCGCGTCGATCCGGCCCGTGTACGCGTACTGGTGCGCCATGGGGACCAGGGGAACGGTCAGTCCGACCGTGCGGCCCAGCTCGGCTCCCCAGAAGCCGGCAGCGGACACGACGATGTCCGCGGCGATGTCGCCGTGGGGTGTTCGCACTCCCGTGACGCGCCCACCGGCGGTGAGGATCTCGGTGACCGGGCTGTGTCCTCGGAACACCGCGCCACGCGCGGTGGCCGCCGCGGCCTGGGCGGCGGCTGCCCTGACTGCGCGTGCCAGTCCGTCGGTGGGAGTGTGGAAGGCACCGAGTACACGGTCACGGTCGAGAAGTGGGTGCAGCTCCGCTGCGGTCGCCGAGTCGACGAGGTGTCCGTCGATGCCCCACGATCGAGCCCAGCCCGCTTTGCGCTGCAGGTCCGCCCAGCGCGCCGGCGTGGTGGCCACCTCGAGTCCGCCGAGCGTGTCGAAGCACGGTTCGCCCTCGTGCGTGAGTCGTCGGAACTTGTCGGCGGTGTAGGAGGCGAAGTGCGCCATCGAGCGGGACGGATTGGTCTGGAAGACCAGCCCGGGTGCGTGCGAGGTCGAGCCGCCCGTGGAGAACAGCGGACCCTGGTCGAGGACCGTGACGTTGCACCATCCGCGCATCGTCAGTTCGTCCGCCAGCGAGGTCCCGACGATTCCCGCGCCGATCACGACGACGTGGGGTGTGACGGTGCGTGGTGCCACGAGTGTCCTC
This sequence comes from Rhodococcus sp. AC861, assembly GCF_979256035.1. NCBI lineage: Bacteria > Bacillati > Actinomycetota > Actinomycetes > Mycobacteriales > Nocardiaceae > Rhodococcus > Rhodococcus sp. AC861. Next base: position 341,003 of record NZ_CEEDMW010000003.1, on the reverse strand, counting down.
CGAGTGCTGATCCTTGTAGTTGCGATGGACGCAACGCATGCTGGATTACGCAACAGACGATCGGCCTTCACGACTCCTCTGTCAACCCGGCACGCTGTGGTCCGACACACCGACTCAGCGATTGACGTGTGGACTCTCCTGGTGCAAGGTGTTGCGCAGTTCGATGATTGTTGCGCCGACCGCAACTCGTCGATCGACATCAGGGAGGCCTTCATGCCGGACACCGTTCATCGCGTCGCCGTCTGTTCCACGTCGGCGCTCCCGCCGGGCGAGGTGGTCACCGTGACACCGCCGGGCCACACCCCCATCTCGGTCTTCCACACGGACGACGGCATCTTCGCCATCGACGACACCTGCACCCATCAGGACGCGTCGCTCGCCGACGGCTGGGTCGAGAACTGCGCCGTCGAGTGCCCTCTGCACGAAGCATGCTTCGACCTGCGCACCGGCGTTCCGTCCGGCGCGCCCGCGAAGACGCCGGTGCGGACCTACGCGGTGCACGTGGACGACGGCTCGATCGTGCTCGACCTTCCCTCCTCGTGACGGCAACCCGGTCCGTCCTCGTCGTCGGCGCGTCCCTCGCCGGAGCCACCGTGGCGACGGAGTTACGCGAGCGGGGCTTCTCCGGCAGCATCACCGTGGTCGGCGACGAACCTCATCGGCCCTACGATCGGCCTCCGCTGTCCAAGGCCTTCCTGAAGGATTCGACCGCCGACCCGTGGTTGACGCCCGACGCCGACACGTCCGACATCGAGTGGATTCTCGGCACCGCGGCGGTGGACATCAGCGGACGCACGGTGACGTTGTCCGACGGTCGCGAACTGTCGGCCGATGTCGCGGTGATCGCGACGGGCGCGAGAGCACGGACACTGCTCGGCGCGGCCGAACTCCGCGGTGTCCACACGTTGCGAACCCTCGACGACGCGACGGCCCTGCGTGAGTCGATGGCCACGGCGCGGACGATGGTGGTGATCGGTGCCGGCTTCATCGGAGCCGAGGTGGCATCCACCGCAGCATCCCTCGGGATCACGGTCACGATCGTGGAAGCATCGACCCAGCCACTGTCCGGTCCCCTGGGACTGAACATGGCGGCGATCTGCGTCGACCTCCACCGTGCGAACGGCGTGACCGTGCTACTGGGTGCCGCCGTGGATTCCCTGCAGGGGCACGGCGGCGCCGTGTCGTCCGTCCTCCTGGGCGACGGCACCGAACTGCAGGCCGACGTCGTCGTGATCGGAATCGGCGCTGTTCCCAACACCGAGTGGGCGGCGGCGTCCGGTCTGGCGATCGACGGCGGGTTCGTCACCGATGCGCAGTGCCGCACCACCGTGCCCGGCGTCTACGCGATCGGTGACTGTGCCCGCACGTTCGACGACGTGCTCCAGGATCACCACCGCAGCGAGCACTGGTCGCACGCCGTCGCCCAGGCCCGTCATGTCGCCGGATCCATCGTCGGCGAACCACCGCCGGAGGGAGCGACCCTCCCGTACTTCTGGTCGGATCAGTACGGTGCGCGCATCCAGTTCGCGGGACGTCGTCAGGCCACCGACGACGTGCGGGTGGTCGAGGGCAGCCCCGACGACGGCTCGTTCGTCGCGGTATACGAGCGAGCCGACCGTGTCGTCGCGGTCCTGGCGATGAACAATGCGCGATCGTTCACTCGCCGACGGAAGGCGTTGGCGGCCTCGATGACGACCGACGCATAGCAATCCGTTTCCCGGTTTCGGTGGTCGTTACCAAACCTGGAGTCGTTTCACTGTGACTCACCCGAAGTCGACGGTCGTTCCGTCATCGGACGCCACAGCAGCGATAGGTTGCGATCATGACTGCTGAGACTCTCGCATCCGACGCCGTCGCCACCGACGCGGCGTTCGACCCGTCCCAGCACGCCCTCGACATGGTGGGCTACCACTACCGCATGGACGACTACTACGAGGTCGGCCGCGAGAAGGTCCGCGAGTACGCCAAGGCCGTCCGCGACTTCCATCCGGTGCACTGGACCGAGGAGGGCGCTCGGGAGCACGGATACGACGCGCTGATGGCTCCCCCGACGTTCTTCTCGTTGGTCGGAATCATCGCGCAGCAGAAGCTGCTCGAGCGCATCGCGACCGGGTACGACCTGAGCCGCATGCTGCAGACCGACCAGCACGCCGAGTACTACGCACCGGTCCTGGCCGGTGACCGTCTGGTGTGCGACGTGTCCCTCGACTCGTTCCGCAAGGTCGTGGGGCGCGACATGATGGTCACCAAGACCGTCATCACCAACCAGCGCAACGAACTCGCGCAGATCACGTACACGACTCTGCTCATCGGGCGCGCCGACGACGGCGACAACTCGATCGCCGACGTCGCCCGCGGCATGGTCATGAACGGCATGTTCACCTTTCCGGCGGCCTCGAGCGATCCGGAGGGGGTCAACCCCAGTGGCGACGACCTCGAGACCGTGTTCGACCCGCCCGTTCTGGTCCCGAATCGCGGCCACGCACGACAGCGTTTCGAGAACGTGTCCGTCGGAGACGCGCTTCCGACCCGGACGATCGACCTGTCCCGAGGCGACCTGATCAACTACGCAGGTGTGGTCGGCGACAACAACCCCGTCCACTGGAGCGACCACTTCGCGTCTCTCCTGGATCTCGACACCGTCGTCGCCCACGGCATGCTCACGATGGGTCTGGGTACCGGATTCGTCTCCGCGTGGCTGGGAGACCCCGGCGCACTCAAGGAGTGCACGGTCCGCTTCACCAGCCCCGTGATGGTGCCGCCGATCGAGCACGCCACCATCGTCGTGAACGGCGTCGTCAAGTCCATGGACGCCGACGCCCGCACCGCCGAGGTGTCGATCGACGCTCGCTACAACGGCAAGCGCATCCTCGGCCACAAGGCCAAGGCGATCGTCTACCTCGCCTGAGTGCGGGCGGGTCAGCCCGCGACGGCTCCCCGCACGGACGCGGGAAGCGACGACACCTTCTTGAACGGCCCGACCACCGACGCGGCCATGGGGCGCGCCAGCAACACTCGTGCCACCTCACGGACCTCGTCGTTGGTCACCTGGTCGATCCGTGCCAGCGTCTCCTCGACGGAACGATGGTCACCGTAGTTCAATTCGCTGCGACCGATGCGCGTCATCCGCGATCCTGAATCTTCCAGTCCCAGTACGAGTCCACCGCGCATCGAGCCCTTCGCCCGCGCGCATTCGGCGTCGGTGATCCCGTCCGCCGCGACGGAGGCGAGGACGTCGCGGATCACAGCGGCGACCTCTCCGAGGTTCTCCGGCTGACAACCCGCGTACACCGAGAACGCCCCGGTGTCGGAGAACGTGTCGACCGATGAGTACACGGAGTAGGCGAGTCCGCGCTCCTCCCGGATCTCCTGGAACAGCCGTGAACTCAGTCCACCGCCGATGGCCGTGTTGAGCACCGACAACGCCCACCGATGACCCTCGTGGCGTCCGAACGCGCGCACCCCCAGGCACAGATGCGCCTGCTCGCTGTCGCGTGTGGTCAGACTCAGCGCGGGTCTGGTCGTGATGCGCCCGGTTCCCCCGCGGCGCGGTGCCGGCTCGGCGTCTCCCGCAATCCGGTCGGCGAAGCTGCGTCGAACGCCCGCGACCACGTCGTCGTGATCGATGTTGCCCGCTACTGCCACGACCATGCGCGGCGGCGTGTATCGCCGAGTGTGGAAGGAGTGCAACTGGTTCCGCGTCATCGCTTCGATGGACTCCACCGAGCCGATGACCGGACGACCGATCGGATGGTCACCGAAGAGCGCCGTCAGGAACGCATCGCCGAGAAGATCCTCGGGATCGTCGTCGCGCATCGAGATCTCCTCGAGCACCACCTGACGTTCGACGTCGACGTCCTCGGTCCTGCACCGTCCGCGCAGCACGACGTCGGCCACCAGATCGAGACCCAGATGGAGGTCCTCGTCGAGGACATGGGCGTAGAAGCAGGTGTGCTCCTTCGAGGTGAAGGCGTTGAGTTCACCGCCGACACCGTCCATCACCTGGGCGATGTCGAGGGCCGTGCGAGTGGGAGTCGCCTTGAACAGGAGATGCTCGAGGAAGTGGGCGGCACCGGCGACGGACCGACCCTCGTCGCGCGATCCGACGGCGACCCACACTCCGACGGAGGCCGACCGCACCCCCGGTACGAACTCGGTGACCACACGGACGCCGCCCGGAAGAACCGTGCGGCGAACGCCTGACGTGCTCGGAACGCGCGAGCGGCGCAGCCGAGAGCCCGTGAGCTCGGTCGACTGCGCCGCGGCGTTCGAATACTTCTTACTCAGCGCTGACCTCTGCCGATGTGTCGGCCTGGTCGTCGGCCGGCGCAGCGGCTGCTGCGTCGTCCTCGACCGGGACGAGGCTGATCTTGCCGCGGTTGTCGATGTCGGCGATCTCCACGCGGAGCTTCGATCCGACGCTGACGACGTCCTCGACCTTGTTGATGCGCTTGCCGCTGCCCAGCTTCGAGATGTGGACCAGGCCGTCGCGACCGGGGAGCAGCGAGACGAACGCGCCGAATGCCGTGGTCTTGACGACGGTTCCGAGGAACCGCTCGCCGACCTTGGGCAGCTGCGGGTTCGCGATGGCGTTGATCATGTCGATCGCGGCCTGTGCGGACGGGCCGTCCGCAGCACCGACGTAGACGGTGCCGTCATCTTCGATCGAGATGTTGGCGCCGGTCTGCTCGGTGATCGAGTTGATCATCTTGCCCTTGGGCCCGATGACCTCGCCGATCTTGTCGACGGGCACCTTGATCGCGGTGACGCGAGGTGCGTAGGGGCTCATCTCGTCCGGCTCGTCGATGGCTTCGGCCATGACGTCCAGGATCGTGACACGAGCGTCCTTGGCCTGCGACAACGCGCCGGCGAGCACCTGGGAGGGGATGCCGTCGAGCTTGGTGTCGAGCTGCAGGGCGGTGACGAACTCACGGGTTCCGGCGACCTTGAAGTCCATGTCGCCGAACGCGTCCTCCGCACCGAGGATGTCGGTGAGGGCGACGTACCGGGTCTCACCGTCGACCTGGTCGGAGACCAGACCCATGGCGATACCGGCGACGGGGGCCTTCAGCGGCACACCGGCGTTGAGCAGTCCGAGGGTGGATGCACAGACCGAACCCATGGACGTCGAGCCGTTGGAGCTGAGCGCCTCCGAGACCTGACGGATGGCGTACGGGAACTCTTCCTGGCTGGGGAGCACGGGGAGCAGGGCGCGCTCCGCGAGGGCTCCGTGGCCGATCTCGCGACGCTTCGGCGACCCGACGCGACCGGTCTCACCGGTGGAGTACGGCGGGAAGTTGTAGTGATGCATGTAGCGCTTGCTGGTCTCGGGTCCGAGCGAGTCGATCTGCTGGGCCATCTTGACCATGTCGAGGGTGGTGACGCCCAGGATCTGGGTCTCTCCACGCTCGAACAACGCGCTGCCGTGCGCGCGGGGAATGACGGCGACCTCGGCGGAGAGCTCACGGATGTCCGTGATGCCGCGGCCGTCGATGCGGAACTGGTCGCGCAGGATGCGCTGACGCACGAGCTTCTTGGTCAGTGCGCGGAATGCCGCACCGATCTCCTTCTCGCGGCCGGCGAACGAATCGCCGACAGTGGTCAGGACCTGGTCCTTGACCTCGTCCAGCTTGCTCTCACGCTCGGTCTTGCCGGCGATGGTGAGTGCCTCGTTGAGCGGGATCTGCGCAGCACCCTCGACAGCGTCGAACACGTCGGACTGGTACGCGGGGAACAGCGGGAAGTCACCGGTCGGCTTCGCAGCGGAGGCGGCGAGCGCCTTCTGTGCCTCGCAGAGCGACGCGATGAACGGTTTCGCAGCTTCGAGACCCTCGGCGACGATCGCCTCGGTCGGAGCCTGGGCGCCACCCTCGATGAGCGAGATGACCTTCTCGGTGGCTTCCGCTTCGACCATCATGATCGCGACGTCGGCGTCGGCTCCCGAACCGGAGACGACACGGCCGGCGACGACCATATTGAACACGGCCAGCTCGAGCTGCTCGTTGGTGGGGAATGCGACCCACTGCTTGTCGATCAGTGCCACGCGGACACCGCCGATGGGACCGGAGAACGGCAGTCCGGCGAGCTGGGTGGACGCGGACGCGGCGTTGATGGCCACGACGTCGTACAGATCCTTGGGATCGAGGCTCATCACCGTGATGACGACCTGGATCTCGTTGCGCAGGCCGTCGACGAACGTCGGACGCAGCGGCCGGTCGATCAGGCGGCAGGTGAGGATGGCGTCGGTGCTGGGACGGCCTTCACGACGGAAGAACGATCCGGGGATGCGACCGGCGGCGTACATCCGCTCTTCGACGTCCACCGTGAGGGGGAAGAAGTCGAAGTGGTCCTTGGGATGCTTCGAAGCGCTGGTGGCCGAGAGAAGCATGGTCTCGTCGTCGAGGTAGGCGACGACGGCTCCGGCCGACTGCTTGGCCAACCGGCCGGTCTCGAAACGGATGGTGCGCGTTCCGTACGACCCGTTGTCGATGACGGCGGTGGTTTCGAACACGCCCTCGTCGACCTCGGTGGCTGCTGCTGTGGTGTTGTCAGACATGTAAGTGTTTTCGTCCTCTCGTCTTCGCCGTGCCCACCCGGGCGCGCAGCGAACCCGGTGGCTCGCGTGCGGCGTCCCCGACTTCCCGTGCGAGCGGAGGCGGCCCACGATCGAAGTCCCGCGGCGCACGCATTTCCCTGCGCCGTAGGACCACTACCGAAGACCGACACCGCGACGTGTCGGAGACGAACGGCTGTCGTGCTGTCTAGCTGGTGTACTCGATCACGAGTACAGGTGAAAGCGTACCGGGCCACGCCGAACGGCCGACGAGGAACAGCTCGAAGCTGCCTCGCCGGCACGTCCGGGTGAACTCGATGGTGGGAATTATCGACGCAGTCCCAAACGCTCGATGAGCGAGCGGTAACGCGCGACGTCGATCTTCTGCACGTACTTGAGCAGACGACGACGACGTCCCACGAGCAGCAGGAGGCCGCGGCGGGAGTGGTGATCGTGCTTGTGCACCTTGAGGTGCTCGGTGAGATCCTGGATGCGCTTGGTGAGCATGGCCACCTGCGCCTCGGGCGAACCCGTGTCGGTCTCGTGCACGCCGTACTCGCCGAGGATCTGCTTCTTCTGTTCGGTGGTCAATGCCACAGTGATGCTCCTGATGCGTTGCCGTCCGCGCGTGAATGGTGCCGAACCCTCACGGGTGCGGTGTTGCAGCCGCCGCGGACCGCAGCGAACAACAGTAGATGAGTCTAACAGTCCGGAGCGGTGAGGATTTCCCTGGCGCGATCGACGTCGCGGCCCATCTGTTCGATCAGCTCGTCGACCGAGGCGAACGCTTCCATGCCGCGCAGCCTCTCGACGAAGTCGACGGCCACGTGCTGTCCGTACAGATCGGCGTCGCCGTCGAGCACGAACGCCTCGACCGTGCGAGTACGCCCGGAGAACGTGGGGTTGGTGCCGACCGATACCGCTGCCTGGCAGCGTCTTCCGGGCGAGACGGTGCCCATCACGGGGCCGGGGCCCAGAACGGTGAACCACGACGCGTAGACGCCGTCCGCCGGGATCGCTGCGTGCATGGGGGGTTTGACGTTGGCAGTTGGGTATCCGATGGTCCGGCCGCGGCCGTCGCCGTGCACCACCACGCCCTCGACGCGGTGCGGCCGACCGAGTGCGTCGGCCGCGGCCGCGACGTCACCTGCGTCGACGCACGAGCGAATGTAGGTGGAGGAGAACGTGACCGCGTGTTCCGCGAGGAGCGTGACTCCGTCGACGGCGAAGCCGAAACGCTGACCGGCTGCCCTCAGCAGCGGGACGTTGCCGGCGGCCTTCTTGCCGAACGTGAAGTTCTCGCCCACGACCACCTCGGCCGCGTGCAGGCGTTCGACGAGGATGTCGTAGATGTACCGATCGGGAGTGAGCTTCATGAACTCCGGCGTGAACGGCATGACGCAGAAGACGTCGATACCCAGTTCCGCGGCCAGTTCGGCGCGTCGGGTGAGCGTGGTCAGCTGCGCCGGATGGCTACCGGGGCGCACGACCTCCATCGGGTGCGGGTCGAACGTCATGAGCACGCTGGGCACCCCGCGCGCCGCCGCCGACTTCACGGCTCGATCGATCAATTGCGCATGTCCGCGGTGCACTCCGTCGAACACGCCGATCGTCAGGACGCACCTGCCCCAGTCGGCAGGAACGTCGTCGAGACCTCGCCATCTCTCCACGCAGCCGAGCCTACGGGCCACGCATCGACCGGTCACGTCCGGCGCATCGGTTCGCCGCTAAGCTGTCCCCGTGACATCCCCTGCCCTCACCACCGTCGCGCAGGACTACCTCAAGGTCATCTGGACCGCGAGCGAATACTCGGACGAGCCGGTGAGCACCAAGATGCTCGCATCGAAGATGTGCGTTTCACCGTCGACCGTGTCCGAGGCCGTCCGCAAGCTCGCCGACCAGGGTCTGGTGGACCACGCGCGCTACGGCGCGATCACGCTGACAGACGCCGGCCGCCGAGCGGCGATCTCCATGGTGCGCCGACACCGGCTGATCGAGACGTGGCTCGTCGAGGAGATGGGATACGGCTGGGACGAGGTGCACGACGAGGCCGAGGTGCTCGAGCACGCGGTGTCCGACCTGCTGGTCGAGCGGATCGACGCGAAACTCGGACACCCGTCCCGCGATCCGCACGGTGATCCGATCCCGACGGTGGACGGCACCATTCCCGCTCCCCCGGCGATGCCGCTCAGCGACTTCGTCGCGGGCCAGAAGGGGCACGTCACCCGGATCTCCGATTCGGACCCGGACATGCTGCGCTACTTCGACTCCATCGGCATCACGCTCGACCTGTCCATCACGATGGTCGAACGTCGGGACTTCGCCGGAACCGTTGCCGTCGAAGCTGCCGGAACCGTCCTCGACCTGGGACATGTTGCCGCCGAAGCCATCTGGATGACGACGGACTGACCGTTCGCTACTGCCGGAGCGTCGCGGGCCGCACCACCATGACCGTGCTCGCACGCTTGCCGCGTTCCTGCACCAGTGCGATGGCGTTGCCGTCGGTGTCCAGAGCGGCGTAGATCCCCGGCAGACCGACCGGGTCGAGCCAGCGTCCCTGGCTGAGCGACTCCGCTTCCTCGGGTGAGACGGTTCGGTGCGCGAACGCCGTCTTCGCGGCCGCGTCGATGTCCAGACTCACCTGCGGGTCGTCGCGCACCTCGTCGAGTGTCCGTGCGTGCTCGAGCGTGAAAGGACCGACACGCGTGCGGCGGAGAGCCGTCAGATGGCCACCGACACCCAGCGCGGCGCCGAGATCGCGTGCGAGTGCCCGGACATACGTGCCCGACGTGCACTCGACGTGCACGTCGAGATCGACCGTGGAGCCCTCGCGGTGCGTCGCCAGCACATCGAAGCGGGACACGGTGACCGTCCGTGGCTCCAGGACCACGGTCTCCCCGTCCCGCACCAGCGCGTGAGCACGCTTCCCGTCGACCTTGATGGCGCTGACGCTCGACGGGATCTGGCTGATCGTGCCCGTCAGCTCGGCCACCCGCGCCTCGATGTCGGCGTCGGTCACGGCGGTGGCGTCCGCGGTCGAGACCGACTCGCCCTCGGCGTCGTCCGTCGTCGTGGCCACGCCGAGGCGGATGGTCGCCGTGTACTCCTTGGTGGTCAGCGACAACAGGCCGAGCATCTTGGTGGCCCGTTCGACGCCGAGAACCAACACTCCCGTCGCCATCGGATCCAACGTCCCCGCGTGACCGACGCGACGCGTCTTCAGGGCCTTGCGGCACGCGGACACGACGTCGTGGCTGGTGACTCCACCGCTCTTGTCCACCACCAGGAGTCCGGCGCCGTCGAGTCCAGTGGGGGGTTTCGGGTGAGCAGGCACGGGGAGTCAGTCTGCCATGCGGTCAGAACACCGTGATCGCGGTGACGACCAGACCGTTCGACACGGTCCACCGTCCGTCGAACGACGCCAACGGCGAGCCCGACGTCGTGTCGCCCGGCACCAGCAACCGAGAGTGGAACGACCCGGCGACCTCGGCCGATCCGGCATCGCGTTCGAACGTGATGTGAGCGTCCTCGAACCCCAGCCAGCGTCCCGTCAACGGGTACCACGCCTTGTAGGTGGCCTCCTTGGCGCAGAACAGAAGCTTGTCCCAGTGCACCTCGTCGTCGGTACGGGTGGCCAGAACATCGCGTTCGGCGGGCAGGCTCACCGCCCCGAGCACCCCGTCGGGCAATGCCTCGTGCGGCTCCGCATCGATGCCGACCGAGCGGATCTGCAGAGCGAATCCCACCGCGGCGGCGCGGTAGCCGTCACAGTGCGTGAGGCTCCCGACGACACCGTTGGGCCACACCGGGGAGCCCATCTCGCCCCGCATGATCGGAGCCGGCTCGAGACCCAGTCTGCCCATCGCCACGCGGGCGCAGTGCCGGGCCGAGGTGAATTCCCGCTTGCGCTTGTCCACCGCCTTCTCGACCAGGTGTGCTTCGCGCGGATGCGGCGCCAGGCCCGGCGGGTCCTCGAACAGTTCCTCCGCGACGACGCCGCGGGCGAGCAGCCCGCCGAGCAGTGTGGACTCGGGTGCCGTCGTCACAGTCGCTTCTCCGCTCGCATCTTCTCCACTTCCGCTTCCATCTCCGGCGTCACGGTGAAGTGACCGCCGAACTTGTTGAGCGATCCCGGCGGGTACTCCGGGACCGGAAGTATCTGCCGCAGAATTTGATCCGGCAGGCCACGACGCTTCCACTCGCGTGGATAGCCGACCGACACCTCCTCGAACCGCACCCCGTCGTAGTAGGTCGTGCGTGGGATGTGAAGGTGCCCGTAGACGGCGCAGAGCGCGTTGTACCGCGTGTGCCAGTCGGCCGTACGCGTCGTTCCGCACCACAGTGCGAACTCCGGGTAGAACAGCACCTCGGTGGGCTGACGTACCAAGGGCCAGTGGTTGATCAGCACGGTCGGGATGGACGTGTCGACCTCCGCCAACCGCGCCTCGGTGATCTTCAGTCGAGCCGCGCACCACGCGTCCAGCGAGACGTACGGGGTGGGGGTGATCAGGAATTCGTCCGTCGCCACCACGTTTCGACTGCGTGCCAGTGCCAGACCGTCGATCTTGTTCGTGGTGCCCGCGGGCAGGAACGAGTAGTCGTAGAGCACGAACATCGGCACCAACGTCACCGGTCCTGAATACTGCGACCGGCCTCCGGCCTCCCCGACGTCGCCCTCCCACACCGGGAACGGGTCCTCCGGCGTCAGCACACCCAGTTCCCGACACATCGTCACCAGGTAGTCGTACCGAGCCTGGCCGTGCATCTGCACGGGGTCCTTCACCGTCGTCCACAATTCGTGGTTGCCCGGTACCCAGATGACGGTGTGGAACTTGGCCTTCAGTTCCGACAGCGCCCAGCGGATGTCATCGGTCTTCTCCGAGACGTCGCCCGCCACGATGAGCCAGTCCTCGGGGCTCTCGGGCTCGATCGACTCGGTCACGGGGCGGTTGCCCTTGTGGCCGACGTGGATGTCGCTCACGGCCCACAGTTTCGCTGGCACTCCCACGACCCTTCTGTTCACTTACGTCCTACCGACGGTATCGGTACCCGTGGTCGTCCACGCTCCCGACATGGTCCGCCAGACGACGGCCACCGCTCTCAGGCTGACGAACACCGTCAGTCCCACCCAGATTCCCGGCAGTCCCCAGTCGAACGCTGCCGACAACCAGATCAACGGCAGGAAGCCGACGACGGCGCTGCCGAGCGTCGCCGTCCGGAGGAACGCGGCATCTCCCGCACCGAGAAGGACGCCGTCCAACGCGAAGACGATCCCGGCGACGGGGATCAGCGCGACGAAGAGCCACCAGATGCTGTCGATGCTCGCGAGAGTCGACCCGTCGGAGGTGAACAGCGGCGGCAGAACGCCGTGCAACGCCGCGAACAGTGCAGCGAGCAGCACCGAGAAAGCCACGGACCACGCGGTGACTCGTGCCGCGACCCCCGTCGCGGCCCGAGCACGCCCGGCACCGAGCGCAGCGCCGACCAAGGATTGCGCCGCGATCGCCAGGGAATCGAGGGTCAGCGAGACCAGGTTCCACAACTGCAGGACCACCTGGTGCGCACCGACCGCGCCGGCGCCGAACCGCGATGCCACCGTCACCGCCGACAGGAAGCAGGCCTGGAACGCGAACGAGCGCAGGATCAGGTCCCGTCCCAGCACCAGCTGCCGGCGGATGACGGTCGGATCCGGCCGCAGCGAACGCTGCCGCGGGCCGACCAGCGCGCGCAGGAACAAGACCGCAGACACCGACTGACCGACGACGTTGGCCACCGCCGAACCGACCAGACCCATACGAGGCGCGCCCACGAGTCCGTGCACCAGGAGCGGACACAGCACGGCCGACAGAGCAAGACCGGCGACGACGTAGCGCAACGGGCGCACGGTGTCCTGCACGCCGCGCATCCACCCGTTCCCGGCCAGCGTGATCAGGATCAGCGGGACACCGAGGATGCCCACCCGTAGCCACGTCGCCGCCTCGGCGGTGATGTCTCCCCCGCCGCCGAGAACGGTCAGGATCGGGACGGCGAGAACTTGGACGACCAGGACGAGCAGCAGCCCCAGGACCACCGCGAGCCAGGTCGCCTGGACACCCTCGTGTCGAGCGTCGTCGTCGCGTCCGGCTCCGTGCAGACGCGCCGCGCGTGCCGTGGTGCCGTAGGAGAGGAACGTCAGCTGGGTGCTGACCTGGGCGAGCACCAGTCCGCCCACGGCCAGACCGGCGAGGGGCAGTGCGCCCAGCCTCCCGACGACGGCGGAGTCGAACAGCAGGTAGAGCGGCTCGGCCACCAGCACGCCGAGCGCGGGGAAGGCCAAGCCGAACACGGTGCGGGCGGACACCCGACCGTTCGGGTCGTCGGCGGCACTCACCCGAGCGCGGCGACCAGTGCGTCGATGTCGTCCTCTATGTCACCGGTCGCGGTGTACCCGGCCGAAAGCCTGTGTCCGCCTCCACCGAGCGCCGTCGCGACGACGGACACGTCCACCTCGCTCTTCGCGCGCAGGGACACCGCCCATCCCTCGGCGTTCTGCTTGAACACGGCCGCCACTTCGGCCTCGGCCGTCGTGCGGACGATGTCCACGACGCTCTCGATCTCCTCGGGACGCAGCCCGCGCGAGTCGTCGAGCCGGACGATCGCGCAGACCAGACCGAGCCCGTCGGCAGCCGAGGGAATCAACCGCGCGGACCCGAGTACCGAGCCGAGCATGGGCAGCCAGGCGAACGGGTGGGTGTCCAGGAGTCGGCGCGAGATGGCCGCTCCGTCGATCCCGGTGGCGAGCAGGCGTTCCGCGAGTGTGTGCGAACCCGGTCGCACCCAGCGGAACGATCCGGTGTCCGTCACCAGTCCCGCGAAGAGGCAGTGAGCCAATTCGGCGTCGATGTCGACACCCCACTCGTCGAACAACGCCGCCACGACGGCCGTCGTCGACTCCGCCGACGCGTCGACCACGTGGTGGGTGCCGTAGAACGTGTTGGACCGGTGGTGGTCGATGACCAGCGACACGGCTCCGTCGAGCAACACGCCCAACCGACCGAGACGGCCCCGACTACCCGCGTCCACCGTCACCACCAGGTCTGCGTCGGCACGCACCTGCTCGGGCGGGGTCAGGAACTGCAGCCCGGGAAGACCGATCATCGACTCCGGCAGCTGGGCCGGGGCCCCGAACGACACCTGCGTCGTCACACCGCGACGATCGAGCGCGATCGCCAGCGCCAGGGCACTTCCGATCGTGTCCGCGTCGGGTTGGACGTGCGACAGCAACGTGACGGATCGTGCGTCCGCGAGCAGACGCACAGCCTTCTGCATGTCGGCGTGCAGGGTGTCGGTCACGAGTGGATCAGATCTCGCGCTCGTCGGTCCGGGGAACCTTGTACGGGTCGGGGTCACCGGCGGGAGTCGCGCCGGCCGCCACCTCGGCGACCTTGTCGTCGATCTGGCGCGCGCGTTCGAGCAGTTCCTCCATGTGCCGCGCGGTGTCCGGGACCGTGTCCGGCCGGAACGTCAGGGACGGGGTGAACCGCACTCCGGTACCGGCGCCGACCTTGGTGCGCAGCGCACCCTTCGCCTTCTCCAGACCCAGTGCGGCAGCCTGGAAATCGGGCTCGGCATCGAGAGTCTCACCGCGAACCGTGTAGAACACGGTCGCGTCGTGCAAGTCCGGTGTCACCTTGGTGTCGGTGACCGTCACGAACGCGAGCCGGGGATCCTTGATTTCGTGATCGATGGCCGTCGCGACGATCGCGCCGATCCGCTTGGCCAACTTACGAGCACGGGCTTGATCGACCACGATGCGTCTCCTTCGTTCTCAGTCCTCGGGCCCGAACACTCGGCGCCGTACAGCAAGTAATTGTATTTCGGGCCTTTCGGCCACGTGCCGTTCACAGCTGTCGAGCACCTCGTGGAGATGCGAGACATCCGCGGTGGCGAGCGCTACACCCACCATCGAACGACGGTATCGTTCCTGCTCCCCGGTCTCCGCGACGGACACTCCGTAGCGTTGCAGGGCAGCGATGACTGGCTTGATCACCGAACGCTTCTCCTTCAGCGAATGTACGTCGCCGAGAAGGATGTCGAGTTCGAGAGCGCCGAGAAACAATCGATCACCTCAGTGTCGAGGGCGGGCAGAGATCGAAACGGGGTGTGGCCCGCGGACTGTGTTCCGCGGGCCACACCCGTTCGTTCCGTTGGATCAGTCGCGCGGCTTCTCGCGAAGCTCGTACGCCTCGACGACGTCGCCGACCTTGATGTCGGAGTACGTCACCGTGAGACCGCATTCGTACCCTTCGCGGACCTCGGTCGCGTCCTCCTTCTCGCGCCGCAGCGACGAGATGGTGACCAGCTCGGCGACCACGTTGTTGTCGCGAAGCAGACGTGCCTTCGCGTTACGACGCACGAGACCGGAGGTGACGAGGCAACCGGCGATGTTTCCGACCTTGGAGGATCGGAACAGGGCACGGATCTCGGCCTGACCCAGCGTGACCTCTTCGTAGACCGGCTTGAGCAGGCCCTTGAGCGCCTTCTCGATCTCGTCGATGGCCTGGTAGATCACCGAGTAGTACCGAATGTCCACGCCTTCGCGGTTCGCCAGCTCCGTCGCCTTGCCTTCGGCGCGGACGTTGAAGCCGATGATGATCGCGTTGGATGCCGACGCCAGGTTGACGTTGGTCTCGGTGACGCCACCGACGCCACGGTCGATGACACGCAGTTCGACCTCGTCGTCGATCGCGATACCGACGAGAGCCTCTTCCAAGGCCTCCACGGTTCCGGAGTTGTCGCCCTTCAGGATCAGGTTGAGCTGCGACGTCTCCTTCAGTGCGGCATCGAGATCGTCGAGGCTGATCCGCTTGCGCGACTTCGCGGCCAACGCGTTGCGCTTGCGCGCATTGCGGCGGTCGGCGATCTGACGGGCGATACGGTCCTCGTCGACGACGAGCAGGTTGTCGCCTGCGCCGGGCACCGACGTGAAGCCGATGACCTGGACGGGCCGCGACGGGAGCGCCTCGATGACGTCCTCACCGTGCTCGTCGACCATGCGACGAACTCGGCCGTAGGCGTCACCGGCGACGATCGAGTCACCGACACGCAGTGTTCCGCGAGCGATGAGCACGGTGGCCACCGGTCCGCGACCGCGGTCGAGGTGCGCCTCGATGGCGACACCCTGCGCGTCCATGTCCGGGTTGGCGCGCAGATCGAGCGCCGCGTCGGCCGTCAGCAGCACCGCTTCGAGAAGGGCATCGATGTTCGTACCCTGCTTGGCGGAGATGTCGACGAACATGGTGTCGCCGCCGTACTCCTCGGCGACCAGACCGTATTCGGTCAGCTGCTGCCGGATCTTGTCCGGGTTCGCGCCTTCCTTGTCGATCTTGTTGACCGCGACCACGATCGGCACGTCTGCTGCCTGCGCGTGGTTGATGGCCTCCACCGTCTGCGGCATGACGCCGTCGTCGGCTGCGACCACGAGGATCGCGAGGTCGGTGGCCTTCGCACCACGGGCACGCATGGCCGTGAAGGCCTCGTGACCGGGGGTGTCGATGAATGTGACCAGACGCTCGTTGCCTTCGAGTTCCGTGAGGACCTGGTAGGCGCCGATGTGCTGCGTGATGCCGCCGGCTTCGCCCTCACGCACGGTGGCGTTACGGATCGAGTCCAACAGGCGCGTCTTGCCGTGGTCGACGTGACCCATGACGGTGACCACGGGGGGACGCTGCTCGAGCTCGTCCTCGCCGCCCTCGTCCTCTCCGTAGGTCAGGTCGAACGAGTTCAGCAGTTCGCGGTCCTCGTCCTCCGGGCTGACGACCTGCACGACGTAGTTCATCTCGCCGCCGAGCAGCTCCAGCGTCTCGTCGTTGACCGACTGAGTTGCCGTCACCATCTCGCCGAGGTTGAACAGCGCCTGCACGAGTGCAGCCGGGTTCGCGTCGATCTTGTCCGCGAAGTCGGACAGCGATGCGCCGCGAGCGAGACGGATCGTCTCACCGTTGCCACGGGGCAACCGCACGCCACCGACTGCGGGAGCCTGCATGGATTCGTACTCGGCGCGCTTCGCCCGCTTCGACTTGCGTCCACGACGGACTGCGCCGCCGGGACGACCGAATGCACCTGCTGCCGCGCCGCGCTGGCCGGGACGGCCACCGCCGCCGGGACGACCACGGAAGCCGCCGCCTGCGGGAGCACCCGCGGGAGCGCCGGGTGCACCGGCGCCGCCACCGCGGTAGCCGCCACCGCCACCGGCACCGCCGGGACGACCGCCCGGTGCGCCGCCGGGACGACCCGGACGACCGCCGGCTGCGGGAGCCGGACGAGCCGAGCGGCTCGGCATGGCACCCGGGTTCGGGCGAGGAGGCATCGAGCCGGGATTGGGACGGGGTCCGCCGGGGCGAGGTCCGCCCTGACCTGCAGGCGGACGACCCGCTCCGCCGGCTGCGGGAGCGCCGGGTGCGGGACGAGGTCCACCCTGTCCGGGAGCCGGACGGGGAGCACCGGGGCGAGGGCCGGCCTGTCCCGGTGCGGGACGGGGAGCCGGGCGCTCGACAGGTGCGGACGAGTACGGGTTGTTACCGACGCGAGGCGCCTTCGGACCCGGCTTGGGACCGGGACCGGCGGGAGCCGCGGGTGCGGACTGCTCCGGTGCTGCGGGAGCGGCCGATGCAGCGGGGGCCGCCGGTGCTGCCGGGGTGGGAGCCGCCGGAGCGGGTGCTGCCGGACGGCTGGGTGCGGGCGCGGCGGGTGCCTGCGCTGCGGGAGCTGCCGGGGCCGCGGGTGCAGCCGGAGCGGGAGCCGCGGGTGCGGCCGGGGCTGCGGGTGCGGCCGGAGCTGCGGGTGCCGGCTTGGGTCCGGGCCGGGGTCCACCCGGCTTGGGGCCGTCGCCGGACGGACGTGCGCTGGGTGCCGGCGAATCGCCGGACGGCGCGGACGGGAACGACTCCCGGAGGCGTCGAGCGACCGGGGCTTCCACGGTCGACGACGCGGACTTCACGAACTCGCCCTGCTCCTTGAGCCGTGCGAGTAGATCTTTGCTGGTGACACCGAGTTCTTTAGCCAACTCGTGCACGCGGGCCTTGCCTGCCACTGCTCTCCTCACTGAGAGGTCGAGCGCGGCTCCTTGGCAGGTGCCCGCACGACCTCGGGTTATCTGATAACGATGTTCATCGTCGGTGCTTCACGGTGTGCTCATGAATTCGTGTACCTGTTCTCCTCGTGGCGCGGCGAGGTGCCGCGACCGTTCGGCCGGTCGATCACTGGACGGTTCGCCGGAACTGCGCGAACTCCCGGGCAAGCGCGGACAGGTCCATGGGACCGGTCACGCGCAAGGCACGCCCGAAGGCTCGACGTCGTTCCGCCAGCTGCAGACAGTCCGTATCGGGATGCAACCATGCACCCCTGCCGGGCAATCTGCGGCGATGATCGACCACGGCGGAGACCGTGCCGACATCGGAGACGTCGGCGACGATTCGCACCAAGGCGGAAGGCGACTCCCGCTGTCTGCATCCTACGCACGTTCGAACCGGACTCACCGGTGCGGACGTGGTCTCTTCGGACAACGTGTGTCGAGCCACTTCACAGTCTAACGCGGATTCGCGGCGGTTCGGAACGTCGACCCGTTCGGCGCGCCCGTGAGGCGCGGTCGGTCCCCGACTCAGTGATCGTCCTCTGTCGGCGCGGCGTCGCTGCGGATGTCGATGCGCCATCCGGTGAGACGGGCGGCCAGTCGAGCGTTCTGCCCTTCCTTGCCGATGGCGAGGGAGAGCTGGTAGTCCGGCACGATCACGCGCGCGGCGCGTGCAGCCTCGTCGACGACGGTGACCGAGACCACCTTGGACGGCGACAGCGCGTTGCCGACGAAGGTCGCGGGATCGTCGTCGTAGTCGATGATGTCGATCTTCTCGCCGGCCAGCTCGCTCATGACGTTGCGGACTCGCTGCCCGACGGGGCCGATGCACGCACCCTTGGCGTTGAGGCCCGCCACGGACGACCGCACGGCGATCTTCGAACGGTGACCCGACTCGCGGGCGACCGAGACGATCTCGACCGAGCCGTCCGCGATCTCGGGAACCTCCAGCGCGAACACCTTGCGCACCAGGTTGGGGTGCGTCCGCGACAGCGTGACCTGCGGTCCTCGGTTGCCGCGGGTGACTCCGACGACGTAGCACTTGATGCGGTCACCGTGCTCGTACGTCTCACCCGGCACCTGCTCCGCCGGCGGAATGGTCGCGTCGACACCGCCCGACTCGCTGCCGACCCGGACCACGACCGTTCCACGAGCATTGAGCCGCGCGTCGGCCTGGATGAGCCCGCCGACGATCTCGCCCTCGTGCATGGCGAACTCACCGAACGACTTCTCGTTCTCGGCGTCGCGGAGACGCTGCAGGATGACCTGGCGGGCCGTCGTGGCGGCGATGCGGCCGAAACCCTCGGGAGTGTCGTCCCACTCCGAGATCAGGTTGCCCGCCTCGTCCTTCTCGCGCGCCATCACCTTCACCTCGCCGCTCTTGCGGTCGACGCTGATGTACGCGTCGGACTGGTGCCCGGCCGTGTGCTTGTACGCGGTGAGAAGCGCGGACTGCAGCGTCTCGATCACCGCGGAGATGGTGATGCCCTTTTCCGCCTCGATGGCGCGCAGGGCGGTCATGTCGATATTCACGTGTCTATCTTTCGTCGTCTGTGTCGTCGTCGTCGAGCCCGGTCACGGGCTCTTCCGGTGGATTCAGCGGGTCGAAACGTCCCGGAGCCACGCCGCCGGCCATCTCGAGCTCGACCGGATTCGGCTTCTTGAACTCGACCTGGACCGCCGCGGACACCACCTCGCCCAGCGCGAGCGTGCGCACCGTCGGACCGGTGCGCGACCGCAGGACCAGATCGAGCTCCGCGCCGTCCGTCGAAGATTCCGACGATCCGGGTCGGAGCTCGCCCACGCGGCCGTCGATCGTCTCGTCGGCCGTGGTCACCGTCACCATGCGGCCTCGTGCGCGTCGCCAGTGCCGGGGCTCGGTGAGGGGGCGGTCGACTCCGGGGGTGGTCACCTCGAGGTTGTAGGCCGTGTCGCCGAATTCGGTGGCGGCGTCGAGAATCTCGGACACCTCGTGACTCAACGTCGCGAGAGCGTCGAGCTCGAACCCGGAATCACGATCCACGATGACCTTGACGACGCTGTGGCTCCCCGCCTTGGAGACGGTGACGTCCTCGAGATCCAACTCGCCGGCACTGAAACCCGGCCCTGTCGGCTGCATGTGCGCCGAGAGGAGTTCGACGACCCTCTCCCTTGATGGAACCGGCATCGCTCGACTACTCCTCGTTCAGTTGTGTGGAGGTGCCACGATACCGCGTGACGGCGTGTCCTCACGACACGCTGCGTCGGCGCTGTCTGGCACGATGACCGGGTGTCACCGACCGTTCTTCCCGTTTCCCGCCGAACCGTCCTGCGCGGTGTAGGTCTCTCCGTCGTCGGCAGCACCCTTTCGCTTTCCGCGTGCGGGACCTCGTCGTCCGGTGACGACGCCCCCGAGCCCGATCCGCTGCTGGCCGAGTCGGCGCGAGCGCGGGCCGACAGCGCCTCGGCCACCGCGGCCATCGCGCAGTTCCCTGCATCGTCGGACACGTTGACGGTCGTCTCGGATCAGCGTCGCGCGCACGCCGACGTGCTGGACGCGGAGATCGCCCGCCTGACTCCCCCGCCGCCCACCGGCACCACCACTCCCACCGCGACACCCGAGCCTGCACCGGTGGCGGCACCCACGTTGACCGAACTCGCGGAATCGCTGTCCGCGTCGAGCCGCTCGGCCGCGGACCTCGCGCGCACACTGTCGGGCTACCGTGCGGGTGTGCTCGGATCCGTCAGTGCCGCATGCGCTCTCGCATCCTCGGCGGTGTCGGCATGAGTGAACTGGGCCCGGAACAGCAAGCCCTGGTCGATGCGCTGAACGTGGAGTTCGCCGCCGTCTTCGCCTACGGCGTCGTGGCGGCGTTCTCCAATCCCACCCGCGATCCGATGGTCGCCCAATACGCGGCGGAACACCGCGCGCGGCGCGACGGCACCATCGACGCCCTGACCGCTGCGAGCGTCACGTCCCCCGAACCCGCCGCCGGATACACCGTGCCGTTCCCGGTCACCGACGCCGTCGCCGCGGCCCGACTCGCGGCGCAGGTCGAGGACGACTGCGCCGTGGCATGGAGATCGGTCGTGGAACGGGCGCAGTCCGGCGCGACGCGAGATCTGGCGATAGTCGCCCTGACGGATTCCGCACGCCGCGGCTCCGCGTGGCGTGCGATTCTCGGGATCTTCCCGTCGACGGTCGCGTTCCCCGGTCAGCCGGCTCCCTGAGGTCAGCGCTGGTCGGTGAGGACCGCGACCGCCAGCGCACTGTCCCCGGTGTCCCAGGATGCCGCGTCGATACGCGGGTGGCGGTCGAGCGCGCCGCGCACCGCGGTGAACGCATCTCCCGAACCGCCGACCACCAGTGCGGTCCCCGGCCGTCCCAGCACCAGCGCCCACTCGAGGTACTGGAGAGCGTCCTCGGTGGACGCCCTGGTGACGTCGACGGTGACGACTCCGAACGTCGTGTCGTCGTCGGTACGCAGATGGGGCAACGACTCGACGGGGTCGCCGACGACGACCTCGACGCCGTCACTCCACCCGGCTGCCCCGTCCCGTACGAGGACGACGACGGATCCCTGCGGTCCGACCGCCGCCGCCGCGCGGCGAGCGGGCTCCGACGTCGACGGATCGACCATCAGCACCCGACGCGCACCGGCCAGCGTGACCAGCACCGCGGGCAGGTTGTCGCCTGTCACACGGGACGCCCGACAGCGCGAAGAACCTCCTGGCCGGCCGAGTCCGCGGGAACGTCCCGGGTCTCGCCCGTGAAACGGTCCTTCAGCTCCACGGTGCCGTCGGCCCAGCCGCGCCCGAGCACGACGATCAACGGGATACCGATCAACTCGGAGTCCTTGAACTTGACGCCGGGTGAGACCTTGGGGCGATCGTCGAGGACCACCTCGAGACCGTGCGCATCGAGTTCGGCGGCCAGAGCCTCGGCACCCTCGCGCGCGGCCGCATCCTTGTTGGCGATGACGATGTGCACGTCTGCGGGCGTCACGGACGCGGGCCACCGCAGGCCCTTGTCGTCGTGCATCTGCTCGGCGATGACGGCGACGAGGCGTGAGACACCGACGCCGTACGACCCCTGCAGCAGCCGGACCGGCTTCTGGTTCTCACCGAGGACGTCCACCGAGAACGCGTCGGTGTACTTGGTGCCCAGCTGGAAGATGTGACCGATCTCGATTCCGCGGGCGGTCACCAGCGGACCACGGCCGTCGGGCGACATGTCGCCGTCACGGACGGCGGCAGCCTCGATCGTGCCGTCGGGAACGAAGTCTCGTCCGACGACGAGGTCGACGACGTGCTTGCCCTTCTCGTTCGCTCCTGTGATCCAGGCCGTTCCGGTGACCACACGGGGGTCCACCAGGTATCGGACACCGTTGTCCTGCAACGCCTTCGGGCCGATGTATCCCTTGACGAGGAAAGGGTTGGCGGCGAAGTCCGCGTCACCGAGCATGACGAACTCGGCGGGGGCGAGAGATGCTTCGAGTCGCTTCTCGTCGACGTCACGGTCGCCGGGGACACCGACAGCCAGCAGTTCCCAGTCCCCGCCGGGGATACGGGTCTTCAGCAGGACGTTCTTCAAGGTGTCCGCCGCCGTGACGGTCCGGCCCAGGTCCGCGCCGTTGGCCCACTCGACCAGCGTGGCGATGGTCGGGGTGTCTCCGGTCTCGTACACCGTGGACTCGGGCAGGCCCTCCAGTGACGTCGCTTCCGGGGCCGGGGTGATCACGGCCTCCACATTGGCGGCGTAGCCGGACTCGATGCACCGGACGTAGGTGTCCTCGCCGACGACGGACTCGGCCAGGAACTCCTCGGACGCGCTACCGCCCATCGCGCCCGACGTCGCGGCCACGATGACGTAGGAGACACCGAGCCGCTCGAAGATGCGCTGGTAGGCCTCGCGATGCGCCTCGTACGACGTCTTCAGACCGGCCTCGTCCAGATCGAAGGAGTAGGAGTCCTTCATGACGAATTCGCGGCCACGCAGAATGCCCGCGCGGGGCCGTTCCTCGTCGCGGTACTTGGTCTGGATCTGGTAGAGCGTGACCGGCAGATCCTTGTAGGAGCTGTACTCGCCCTTCACGGTGAGCGCGAACAACTCTTCGTGCGTGGGCCCGAGCAGCATGTCGACGCCCTTGCGGTCCTTGAGACGGAACAGCCCGTCGCCGTACTCGGTCCACCGGTTCGTCACCTCGTAGGGCTCGCGCGGCAGCAGCGCGGGCAGCGAGATCTCCTGGCCACCGATGGCGTTCATCTCCTCACGCACCACCTGCTCGACGCGTCGCAGGACGCGGAGTCCGAGCGGCAGCCACGAATACACGCCGGGGGCGATGCGGCGGACGTAGCCCGCACGCACCAGCAGCTTGTGGCTCGGCACCTCGGCATCGGCAGGGTCGTCGCGGAGAGTGCGCAGGAACAGGTGGGACAGACGCGTGATCACAGCCGCAAATCCTAGTCCGTGCGCGAGTGGGTACCGTTCGGGCCGTGCTGGTTCTTCTCCCCCCGTCCGAAACCAAGTCGACCGGCGGTCGCGGCGGTCCGCTCGACCTCGACCAGCTCTGGCTCCCCGAACTCACGGCGACGCGCTCCACCCTGATCGATGCGCTGGTCTCCCTCGCCGACGACGTCGACGCGTCGCGGTCGGCTCTCGGCCTGTCCCCGAAGCAGGACGACGAGATCGAACGCAACGCCGCGCTCACCGTGTCGCCCACAAGGCCGGCACTCGAGCGCTACACGGGCGTGCTGTACGACGCCCTCGACGCCGCGTCGTTCACTCGCGCTCAGAAGGCCAGGGCGCAGGCACGCCTCGCGATCGGCTCTGCGCTTTTCGGAGCCGTACGGGCCCACGACCACGTACCGGCCTACCGGCTGTCGGGCGGATCAGCGCTACCGGACCTCCCGACCCTGCGTGCCCTGTGGAAGCCCCAGCTGCCGGCGGCCATCTCCGCCGCCGCGGACGGCCTCGTCGTCGATCTACGGTCCGGTGTCTACCGCGATCTCGGGCCCGTTCCCGGCGCGATCACCGCCACGGTCCTCACCGAGCAGCCCGACGGCTCGCGCACCGTGGTCAGCCACTTCAACAAACACCACAAGGGTCTGCTGGCGCGGGCCCTGACGGTGACGCGCGCAGAGCCGACGACCGCCCGCGCTGTCGCTCAGGTCGCATCGAAGGCCGGCCTGCGGGCCGAGGTCGCGTCGCCGACCGAAGTCGTCGTGGTGACCCGATGAATCCGGTACCCGAGCTCCTGAGGCGCGGTGCGAACGCCGCGTTCGGACGCGGAATCGACATGAGAGCCGTCGACGACGTCGCGGACCAGCTGATCGCCTACCAGCAGTTCGATCCGCTGGGGCTGGGCTCGCACGCGCTGACGACGACGATCGACGCGGCGTACGAAGCCGGCTGGCAGCCGCTCGACCTGCTGCACGTCGTCCGACGGCAGCAGAGCGCCGCGGTGACGACGCTTGCGGCCGCGGCGATCCTGCACGACGCCGATCTGACGCGCGCCGCGACCCGCGCACCCGAGGAATGGCTGCGGCACCTCCGTGAGATCGCCGACGCGCATCCCGATGCGGTATCGCCAGGAAAGCCCGACCCGAATTTCCTGGCGGCCCGCCTACGGGTCGGTGGGAAGAGCGACTACATCGCCGTCAACGATCAGTGGATCGCTGTGCTGTCCTTGCTCGGCCAGTGGCAGTCGCTCCCGCACTGGCCCCGCATCGGTTCGCTGCCCTCGCAGTGGCCGGCACGCCGGACGGCGGGAGGACCGACCGGTGACCGCCGGCCGACAGGAAGCACCGACTCGAAGATGCTGGGGCGTATCCGCGGCCTCCTGGCCAAGGCGGATGCGACCGAGTTCGAGGACGAGGCCGACACGTTCACCGCGAAGGCCCAGGAGTTGATGACGAAGTACTCCATCGATTCTCTGGTGCTGACCGAGGGCCGTTCCGACATCGTCAGCAGGCGCATCCACGTCGACAATCCTCACTCCGCTGCGAAAGCGCAGTTGCTGCATGTCGTCGCGACGGTCAACCGCGTCAAGACCATCTGGGATCAGGACTTCGCGGTGGGCACGGTCGTCGGGTCTCCCGTGGACGTGGAGCAGACCGAGATCCTGTTCACGTCACTGCTGATCCAGGCGACCAGAGCGCTGTCCCATTCCCCCAAGGCGAAGAAGCGAAAGGGCGCGTCCTCGGGCGCGTTCGGCAAAGCCTTCCTGTACTCGTATGCAGTCCGCATCGGCGAACGCCTCGAGGAAGCCGATGCCCACGTGCTCGAAGAAGCGAGCCGGGAGACCGGTGACCTGCTTCCGATGCTGGCCGCCCAGACGGTGGCCGTGGACGCGGAGTTCGAACGGCTCTTCCCGCGTGTGCGTACGGTGCGCGGCCCACGGCTCGACGCGGAGGGCTGGGAATCGGGGCACGCCGCCGCGAACGACGCCGACCTGCACCGTCAGCGGTGAACGGCGTCCTGGGCAGCCTTGGCCTGGGCGACGTCGGCAGCGCTGTAGCGGATGAACAGCGCCGCGATCGCCGCGATCGCTGCCAGCACGGCGCAGCCCAGCAACGCGAACGTGTACCCCTCGCCCAGGGCGACGATCTCCGGCCTGGTCATGTCCACGGCGGATCCGGTGCGGCCACCGAGTGAGAGCGTCTTCGACGCCGCCAGCGCGCTGACCACGGCGAGGCCCAGCGGTCCGCCCAGGTTCTGGGCGACCAGGGAGATGGCGGTGAGCGGCCCTATGTTCTTCTGATCGACGTTGGCGATCGCGCAAAGAGGGAGAGCGATCACCGCGAGCCCGACGCCGAAGCCGATGCCGCCGATCGGGAGGAACAGGTTCTTCCAGTACGTCGAGTCGACGGTGATGGTCGACGCGAAGAACAGGTACCCCACCGTGAGGACAGCGCCGGTCGCGATGATCCACCGGGGGGCGACGCGCGGAGCGAGCCACGCGGATGCGATCGCCGCGAGGGCCATGCCGCCGCCGAACGGAATGAAGGAGATACCGGCGCGCAACGGGCTGTAGTCCAGGACATCCTGGACGAACACCGCGACGATCACCGTCATCGCGAACAGGGCACCGCCGGAGAAGAAGATGGCGACGAAGGTCGCTACGCGATCTCGGTCGCGGAACAGCTCGAACGGCAGCAGCGGGTTCCGAGCGCGACGCTCGACCATGAGGAATGCCAGCAGCAGGAGCAGACCGGCCAGGATCGCCGTGACGGTGACGACGTCGGTCCACCCGCGCTCGGGTCCCTCGACGATGCCGAACACGACTCCGGTCGACCCCAGTGTCGCGAGGATGGCGCCGGGCACGTCCAGAGGAGCTCGCTCCCCCGCCGTTTCCGTCAGCGCCCGCGACCCCAGCACCAGGATCGCGATGCCGATGGGGACGTTGATCAGGAAGATCCACCGCCACGACACCTCGGTCAGGGCGCCGCCGATGATCAGGCCGGAGAAGGATCCGACGCCGGTCATGGCGGCATAGATCGCGATGGCCTGATTACGAACGGGACCGGGCGCGAACGTGGTCGCCACCAGGGCGAACGCTGTCGGTGATGCCACTGCGGCGCCGGCGCCCTGCACGACGCGCGCCAGCACCAGCATCGCCTCGTTCTGCGCGAGTCCACAGGCGGCGGAGGCGATCGTGAACAGCGCGACTCCGAGAAGGAACATGCGTTTACGGCCGAATGCGTCACCCATCCGTCCGCCGAGGAGCATCAGGCCACCGAACGCCAGGACGTACGAGGACACGACCCAGTTGCGTCCGGCGTCGCTGAGTCCGAGTTCGGCCTGCAGCGGAGCAAGCGCGAGGTTCACCACGGTGCCGTCGAGCACGGCCATGAGCTGCATCCCGGACAGGGCGATGATGGCGAGGCCGAACGCGCGCTCGGTCACGGGATAGGTCATGGGTCGGGTCACGACGCTGCTCCGATCGCGGCCGCGGCATCGAAGCCCGCGACGGGTCCGATGACGATAATGGCGGGTGGGCGCACGTTCTCCTCGCGGACCCGATCGGCGACGGTGGACAGATCGGCGCGGACGACACGCTGCGACCGCGTCGTCCCCTCCTGCACGACCACGACGGGTGTGTCTGCCGAACGGCCGTTCTCGACCAGCACGTCCGCGAAGGCACCGATGCGCTCGACGGCCATCAACAGCACGATGGTGCCGCGGAGGCGTCCGAGTGACGGCCAGTCGATCAGCGAGTCGGGGTGGTCGGGACGCAGATGACCGCTGACGACGACGAACTCGTGGGTGACGCCGCGGTGCGTCACGGGGATGCCGGCGGCCGACGGGACCGAGATGGCACTCGTGATCCCGGGCACCACGGTCACCGGGACTCCGGCAGCGGTGCACGCCTCGAGTTCCTCGTAACCGCGACCGAACACGTACGGGTCACCGCCCTTGAGCCGGACGACGAACTTTCCGGCTCTCGCGTGGGTGATGAGCGCGTCGTTGATGGCCTCCTGAGCCATGAACCGGCCGTACGGGATCTTCGACGCGTCGATGACCTCGACGTGCGGCCCCAGTTCGGCCAGCAGTTCCGGCGGCGCGAGCCTGTCCGCGACGACGACGTCGGCGCGGGCGAGGAGCCGACGGCCGCGCACGGTGATCAGGTCCGGATCACCGGGGCCGCCGCCCACGAGTGCGACACCGGCGACCGACTTCTCGGGAGCGTCCGCGATGGCACCGGACTGCAGACCGTCGAGAACGGCGTTGCGGACGGCAGCGGATCGGCGGTGTTCTCCACTCGCGAGCACACCGACTGTCAGACCGTCGTACTCGGCACTGGCCGGGGTGACGGCGGTGCCGTCCTTGGCGACGTCCGCGCGGACGCAGAAGATGCGGGACCGGGCGGCCTCGGCGACGATCGCCGCGTTGGTCTCGGCCTCGTCGGTGCAGGCGATGGCGTACCAGGCCTCGCCCAGGTCCCCGTCGCGGTAATCGCGGAGTTCGAGGTCGATCTGGCCGAAGCTGGCCATCCCCTCGACGGCAGGCGTCGCCTCGCGTGTGATGACGGTTACCTTCGCGCCACACGACACCAGCAGCGGGAGTCGCCGCTGCGCGACGCTGCCTCCACCGACGACGACCACGCGACGACCGGCCAGATCGAGCCCTGCCAGGTAAGGAGATTCGGTCGCGTCCACGTCGGGTGACCTTACCGGCAGTGCAGTCAGCGCTCCCGCACCCCGGACGGCGTGAGGTCGTACCGCGCGGTCGTCCGCAGAGTCTGGCGACCGTTCACCACGGACGCGTGGTCGACCTCGAGCCGCAGCGCCTGCGAATCGGTGGTCAACGACATGACTCCGTTGTCGAACCAGGGTCCGGCCTCCGCGCTCCACTCCGCGTGCACCGGTTCCGCCTTGGCACTGCGCGCCAGCCGAGCGAGCATCTTCGCCACCGGACGACGGATGGCGAGCCGGTTGACCGCCCGGATCGGCAGGTTCAACGGGTTCCGGAACGGCGACATCGTCAGCTGGTAGAGCGAGGTGGACGTCGACACGCGGGTCTGCGCCTTGGCCACGTAGGAACAGTGCACATCGCCGGACAGCCACACCACGGACTTGGGTGCGGACGGTCCGACCACGACCTCGTCGACCAGATCGACCATGTCTCCGAACGATTTGCCGAAAGCGGCCCAGTGCTCGAGGTCGAGTGCGATGCGCAATTTCTCGCCGAAGCGGGCGACGCGCGGACCCCACGCGCCCTGGGCGACTGCCTCGTTCCACTGCTCGACCGCGTGAAGCCCCGGCAGCATGAGGAACGGCAGCGACGAGCCGAGCAGCACGTGCTCCTTACCCGAGTTCAAGGTGTGCTCCCGCACCCACGCCCACTCGACGTCGTCGACCATGGCCCTGCGTTCTGGCGAGAGATCGCGCGAGCAGCGGCTGTCGATCATGATCAGACGGGTGTTGCCGATGTCGCGGTGGTAGCTCCACCGGGCGGAGGACGGCTCGGAATCGGCCTTCAGCGCGAAGTCGGCGAGCAGCGCCTCGCGCTCGGAATCGCTGGCGGCCGACCGGACGGCCGCGTACATCGCGTCGTTCTCGAGTTCGCGCGGCGACAGGTTCCCCAGGTGCTGGTAGACCCAGTAGGACGAGAACGCGCCGATGACGCGGTCCTCCCACCACGGCTTCTGCGTGATGTCCCGGCGCCAGTCCGCCGAGGAGTTCCAGTCGTCCCGCAGGTCGTGGTCGTCGAGGATCATGCAGGTGGGAACCGACGCCATCAGTCGGCGGACGCGGTCGTCTCCCCAGGACTCCTGGTACAGCCAGGTGTATTCCTCGAAGTCGCAGATTTCGTCCTCGACGTCCTCGGAACGCGCACCCGCTGCACGCTCGCCGGCTTCGCGACGCGCATGGAGGCGCTCCACGATCTCGGGCGACGGATCGTCGGCGTAGACCTGATCGCCGAGGAAGACCAGCAGATCCGGCCAGTCGTCGGGCTCCTCGCCGGCGACTCGATCCGCCAGGCCCACGAGGGCGTCCGCACCGATGCGGGTGAGCGCTTCCTCGCTGTACGTGTCACCGCGTCGGCAGGACCCGAAGGCGACGGTGATCGGCTCGTCCTCGCACATCGTGTGCACGACCGACGGGTGGCCGTCCGTCGGCCAGACCTGTCCGCCGTCTATCGACACGGTGTAGTCGACGGTGGAATTCTGCGGCAGACCTTCCACGGCGACGAGCGCGTAGTGGTGACCGTGTACTCCCCAGGTCTTCTCCTCGACCGAGGCGCCGGTCGAGGTTGTGACGGTGACGGTGCAGGACTGGGACGTCTCGACCCAGAACGTCGCACGATCGGTGCTGACGTAACGGACGAAGGGCCCCAGGATCAATCTTGGGTCTGTGACGGTCATTCGTCCCAG
The DNA here is from genome assembly GCF_979256035.1 of Rhodococcus sp. AC861. Taxonomy (NCBI): domain Bacteria; kingdom Bacillati; phylum Actinomycetota; class Actinomycetes; order Mycobacteriales; family Nocardiaceae; genus Rhodococcus; species Rhodococcus sp. AC861. The sequence continues at coordinate 311,482 of NZ_CEEDMW010000003.1, read as the reverse complement.
GTTGCCACTCTTGCCCTGATTTCGTTGGATTCGCACGTACATGTCCCAATTGACGTGCGGGACAGGGGATGTTTAACGTTGTTTGTGTGACAGTGCGGATGTATTCGGTCGACGATGTAGCCGACATGTTGGGTCTGCATGTACGCACGGTCCGCGGGTACGTGAGGTCCGGGCGGCTTCCCGCCGTCCGCATCGGCAAGCAATACCGCATCTCGGCCGAGGACCTCGAGACGTTCACGGGTCAGTCCGCGTCGACACTGCGTACCGACCATCGCGTGGAAGTCACCTCCATCGTCGACATCGACACCGTCGATCGCGAGACCGCGGATCGACTCAGCGCACTTCTGGCCAAAGCATCCACCGACGCCCGCCCCGACGGAGAGCCGCTCCGCGTCAACACCGCCTACGACGCCCAGCGCGATCGGATGAAGATCGTCGTCCTGGGAGCTCCCCGCGAGGTCTCACGTCTGCTCGACTACCTCGAGGGGCTGCTCGCGGCCTGAGGTGTCTCTCGAGTCGGACGGCTCGCCGCGACGAACCGAGCGATGCCGGCGGCCGTCGCGACCGGGTGCGTGTGGAGATACGACGCGTGCACTCGCCCCCCGGATGCCACTGCACCCTCCATGAGCGATGCGCCGTCGCGCCGCCATCCCCACGCGTTGTCGGCCGTTCCGCGTCGGGAGACGGATGTGCGGTGGAACTCGTGCCCGGTCACCCTGGTCCCCGCATCGAACATGACCGAGTCCGTCACGGCGACGGCGTCCCGGTATCCGAGTGTCAATCGACTCCCGAACTCCACGTCGAGGTCCAGCACGCCTGCCATCCGATGTCCGTCGAGCGACCGCGCCAGATAGAGCAGCCCGGCGCACTCGCCGTGCACGGGGTGTCCCGCATGCACGAGGTCTCGAATATCGTGCAGCAGAAGCTCGTTCGCGGCCAGCTCGGCGGCATGGAGCTCGGGGAATCCGCCGGGGACGACGAGACCGGATGTTCCATCGGGGAGTCGGTCGTGACGCGGATCGAACACGGCGACATCGGCGCCGGCCGCCCGCAGAACCTCGACGTGCTCGGCGTACCCGAACGTGAACGCAGGTCCGCCCGCCATGGCGATCACGGGCGTGCCGGCGTTCGCCGTCGACCCCGCGGCCTCCCTCAGGTCCCAGGCGGTGCCGACGGGCACGTGGGCGGAGTCGGCGATGCGGGACAGTTCCTCGAGGTCGACGTGCTGCGCCGCGAGCGCCGTCATGGCGGAGACTGCATCGACTGCGGCGGATCCGTGCTCGGCCGCCGTGACGAGGCCCAGGTGCCGTGACGGGACCTCGAGCGCGGCGGCGCGGGGAACGGACCCGATGACCGGAACGCCGATCCGATCGCAGGCCTGTCTCAGCACCGCCTCGTGGCGGGTGCTGCCGACTCGGTTGAGGATCACACCGGCGATACGGACCGACGGGTCGTACGTCGAGAATCCGTGCACGAGTGCGCCGATGCTCTGGCTGTGACCGCGGGCGTCGACGACGAGCACGACGGGCGCGCCGATGGCCGATGCCACCGCGGCGGTCGACCCTTCGGCGCCCGGCTCGGTGGCCGCACCCTCGGACAGGTCGATCCGACCGTCGAACAGGCCCATGACACCTTCGACGACCGCGATGTCGCACCCCGCCGACCCCCACCGGAGTGAGGGCACCATGGCGTCGCGGCCCATCATGACGGCGTCGAGATTGCGGCCGGGCCGCCCCGCGGCGACAGCGTGGTAGCCCGGATCGATGTAGTCCGGTCCTACCTTGAACGGCGCGACTCGACGCCCTGCCGCTCGCAGAGCGCCCATGATGCCGGTGGCGACGGTGGTCTTCCCGCTTCCCGACGACGGCGCCGCGATGACGACCGCGGGCAGGTCGTTCACCATTCGATCCCGCGCTGACCCTTACGGCCCGCGTCCATCGGATGCTTGACCTTGGTCATCTCGGTGACCAGGTCGGCCGCGTCCATCAAGGCCTGCGGCGCGTTGCGGCCGGTGATGACGACGTGCTGGTTGCCGGGCCGATCCGCCAGAGTCGACACGACCTCGTCGACGTCGATCCACCCCCAGTGCAGCGGGTACGTGAACTCGTCCAGCACGTAGAACCGGTGCCGCTCGTCGCGGATACGCGAGGCGATCTCGGCCCATCCTTCGCGCGCATCCTCCGCGTGGTCGACCTCGTCACCGCGTTTACGCGACCAGGACCAGCCCGAACCCATCTTGTGCCACTCCACGGCGCCGCCGACGCCTGTGTCGTCGTGCAGATCTCCGAGCGTGCGGAAGACGGACTCCTCCCCCACCTTCCATTTCGCGCTCTTGACGAACTGGAAGACGGCGACGTCGAAACCCTGGTTCCACGCCCGCATCGCCATTCCGAACGCTGCCGTGGACTTCCCCTTGCCGGGGCCGGTGTGCACGGCGAGGACGGGAAGGTTGCGACGCTGACGCGTGGTCAGACCGTCGTCCGGAACGCTGCCGGGCAGCGGAACTCCCTGAGGCATCGTTATGTCCTCACGCCGCCGCGCGGACGACGCCGGCCACACCGGCCGACGACAGTTCCGGCAGCGAGATGTAGGTGCCGCGGAGCGCCGTCGCGAGGTCCCGAGCGAGACCGAGCCGGATCATGCCCGACTCGCAGTCGACGACGACGGAGGCCACCTTGCCCTTGGCCAGCAAGGCCGCCGCATAGCGGGCGCGGCCGACCGGGTCGGGTCCGCCGGTCGCGCGACCGTCGGTGAGAGTGACCACCAGAGCGCGTCGTCCCGGCTCCCGGATACGTTCACGCGCGATGACGTCGCGGGTCGCGAGGAACCCGGATGCGAGCGGCGTCTTCCCTCCGGTGCGGACGCCGTTCAGTCGGGTGACCGCCACGTCCACCGATCGAGTGGGCGGGAGAACGAGTTCGGCGTCACTGCCGCGGACCGACACCACGGCCACGCGGTCGCGGCGACGGTAGGCGTCGCGCAGCAACGAGACGACGGCGCCGGTGACGGCGGAGAGCCGATCGCGTGCAGCCATCGACCCGGACGCGTCGAGGACGAAAACGATCAGATTGCCTTCTCGCCCTTCGCGTTCCACTCCTCGCAGATCGCTGCCGGCGATCGTGAGACGCCCCGCCGATCCCCCGCGTCGTTCCGCGGCTCGTAGCAGCGTCTGGACGAGATGCAGTGAGCCGCCGGTGAAATCGGTGCCTCGCACGACTCGGCCCGACGAGACCTTGGCGCGGGAACGTCGACCGGGAGCTCCCTCACCGACCCCGTCGATTTGTAGCAGACGCGCGTCGAATCCGTCGCCGGCGTCGGCGGTGCCCGAGTTACCGGAGCCTGCCGGAGCCGGCTCCTGTCCGCTGTCCGATGTGCTCGTCTGGTCAGCGCTCGCGTCGTCGTCGGGTGTCGAGGACGACGGTTCGGCGGAGGGCGGCTCGGGAGCGCCCCCACCGTCCGGATCGGGATCGGGTTCGGGTTCGGGTTCGTTGTCACGGACATCGTCGGCCGCGCGTTGCATCGCGTCGTCGAGTTCGTTCTCCGCCATCCCGGGTGCGTCGAACGGATCGCGTCGGCGACGGTGTGGAAGGGCCAGTTCGACGGCGACACGGACGTCGTCCTCGGTGACCGAGTCCGCTCCACGCCACGCGGCGTGGGCGGTGGCCGTCCGAGCGACGACGAGGTCCCCGCGCATGCCGTCCACGTCGAAGGCCGCACACACGGCTGCGATGCGGCGCAGTTCGGTGTCGGGCAGATCGACGTCGGGGAGTCGCTGTCCCGCTTCCGCGATGCGACGAGCGATGTCCGCATCGGCGTCGGCGTAGGTCCGGGCGAAGTTCTCGGCGTCGCGCTCGTAGTCCAACCGGCGACGCACTACGGTCATGCGGGTGTCCACGTCACGGGAGGCCGCGACGTCGACGGCGAGACCGAAGCGGTCGAGCAGCTGCGGCCGCAGCTCCCCCTCCTCCGGGTTCATGGTGCCGACGAGGACGAAACGCGACGCGTAGGAGTGGGAGATGCCGTCGCGCTCGACGTGGACGCGGCCCATGGCGGCGGCATCGAGGAGCAGATCGACGAGGTGGTCGTGCAGGAGATTGACCTCGTCGACATAGAGAATCCCTCGGTCTGCCGCCGCGAGGAGTCCGGGTGTGAACGCGCGCGTGCCGTCCTGGACGATGCGCTCGAAGTCGATCGATCCGACCACCCGGTCCTCGGTGGCACCGACGGGAAGTTCGACCAGCCGTGCCGGCCGCGCACCGGACTGGTCGACGACAGGGGGCAGCAGAGCGGTCAGCGCGCGCACCGCGGTGGACTTCGCGGTGCCCTTCTCCCCACGCACCAGAACACCACCGATGCCGGGGTGTACGGCGCTGAGGGCGAGCGCGAGGAGCAGTCGGTCCTGACCGACGATGGCAGAGAACGGAAATCCGGGATTCAACGAGTGTCCTGTTCGACCTCGGTGACCGCGCCGAGGAATCGAGACGATGCTGCGTGTGGTCTTCTCACGCAGCGTTGTCACGAGCACCCGGCGATCTGGCTTCGTGGGTCGGAGGACTCACGTCACAGTGGCGGGACCGCGCCCGAATCTCACGGGCTTCTCCGGCAGTGCTCGCGGTGGATCGGCGTGGGTCAGGCCTTGTCGCCCTCGCTCCACGGAGTTCCGCCGCCGCGTCGCATGGGCGTGTGCGGAATACCGTCCTCGAGAACTTCCTCGCCGTCGGGCGCGAAACCGTGCTTGGCGTACATGTCCACGAGGTAGCTCTGCGCGTTGATCCGGCAGGGCGAGGATCCGACCTCGGCCAGCGCGGCGCGCAGGATTCGTGTGGTGTGACCCTGCCCGCGCGAGGACCGGTGCGTGCACAACCGGCCGATACGGAACGACTTCTCGCCGTCGTCGTGCTCCTCGAGCAGGCGCAGCGTGCAGACCACGTTGCCGTCCCGCTCGAGCCAGAAGTGCCGTGTGTCGGAGAGAAGATCCTTACCGTCGAGTTCCGGGTAGGCACAGGCCTGTTCGACCACGAACACCTCGACGCGAAGCTTGAGAAGTTCGTAGAGGGTCTCGTTCGACAGGTCGAGTGCCCAGGATCGCTTGAGTGTTGCAGTCGCCGTCGTCATCTGGTTTTGGTATCACACCGTGCCGGAGTGCGCGACCTGCCGGCCACCGGTGGTGGTCGTGTCGAGCTGCAGGACTCGGGTGGTGTGCGACCAGATCTCGTCGAACAGACGCGAGTTCTCGGCGAGCTTGGTGCCCAACGACGGCACCATGTCCTTGAGAACCGGCTCCCACGAGGCATAGCGGTCGGAGAAGCAGCGCTGCAGGACGTCGAGCATGGCCGGGACGGCAGTCGAGGCGCCCGGGGACGCGCCGAGGAGACCCGCGATGGTTCCGTCGCCTGCGTTGATGACCGCGGTGCCGAATTCCAGGACGCCGCCGCGGCCCTTGCGACGGATCACCTGGACGCGCTGTCCGGCGGTGACCATCTCGAAGTCCTTGCCCTGCGCCGACGGCATGAACTCGCGCAGCGTCTCGACGCGATCCGTCTCGGACTGCAGCAACTCGGTGACCAGGTACTTGGTCAGCGCCATTTCGGTGACTCCGACGCCGAGCATGGAGAACAGGTTGTTGGGCTTGACAGAGTTGATCAGGTCGGTCATCTTGCCCTGCTTGAGGAACTTGGGCGACCAGCCCGCGTATGGCCCGAACAGTAGGCCGGGCTTGCCGCCGATGACGCGCGTGTCGAGGTGCGGAACCGACATGGGCGGCGCTCCGACGGACGCCTTGCCGTACACCTTGGCCGAATGCTGCGCGACGAGTTCGGGGTTGGTGCAACGCAGCCACTCACCGCTGACGGGGAACCCGCCGAAGCCCTTGGCCTCGGAGATGCCCGACTTCTGCAGCAGGTGCAGCGCGCCGCCGCCGGCGCCGACGAAGACGAACTTCGTGACGATCTTGCGCGTGACGCCCGTGCGGCCGTTGTAGACCTTGACCGTCCAGGTTCCGTCCGAGTTCTTGGACAGGTCGCGGACCTCGTGGCCGAAGTTGACCGACGCACCCTCGGTGGCCAGGTGGTTGAGCAGCTGCTTGGTCAGGGCGCCGAAGTCGACGTCGGTGCCACCCTCCGACCAGTTGAGGGCGATGGGGTCGCTGTAGTCGCGGCCGGCAGCCATCAGCGGGAGACGACGTGCGAACTCGTCCTTGTCGTCGATGTACTCCATACCGGGGAACAACGGGTTGCCGGACAGCGCGTCGTAGCGCGCCCGGAGATACTTCACGTTGTCCTCGCCGTGGACGAAGCTCACGTGCGGGATGGGGTTGATGAAGTTCTTCGGGTCGGCGAGAACGCCGGCCTCGATGGCGTGCGACCACCACTGGCGCGAGACCTGGAACTGCTCGTTGACGTTCAGCGCCTTCGCGATGTCGACGGTGCCGTCCTTGTTCTGCGGCGTGTAGTTCAGCTCGCACAGGGCGGAGTGGCCGGTGCCCGCGTTGTTCCAGGGGTCACTGCTCTCGGCGGCGGCGGCGTCCAGACGCTCGAAGATCGAGATGGACCACGTCGGCTCGACCTGGCGCAAGAGGGTGCCGAGCGTGGCGCTCATGATGCCCGCACCGATCAGGACGACGTCGGTCCTCTCCGTTCGAGAGGACCCGGACTGCTGGTTCTGATCGTGTTCGCCCACTGCTAGATCGACTTCCTTCGTCCATCGATGCCCCGAACGGAGCATCGTGCGGATGGTTCATCACGCGCTGTGTACCCGATTGTGCCCCTCGCCACCGCTGCGACAAGCCCATTACTGTGTGAGTGTGACTACATGGGAGCCCGACGTACTCGGTGACGAATACGAGCAACTGACCATACCGCTCGGCTCCGACCCCGACGGCGAGGGAGATGTCCGGGCGACCCTGGTCCGCCTGACCCGCTCGGTGACCGGCCCGACGGCGCCGACCAGAGCGGTTCTCTACGTTCACGGCTTCACCGACTACTTCTTCCAGCGACACCTGGCCGAGCACTTCGCCGACCTGGGATACGCGTTCTACGCGCTCGACCTCCGGAAGTGCGGCCGGTCGATCGGGGCGAACCAGTCGCCGCACTTCATCTCCGATCTCTCCCTCTACGACACCGAACTCGACCGCGCGCTGACGATCGTGCGCGACGAGACCGGAGCGGACGTTCTGATGGCGGCGCACTCCACCGGCGGACTCATCGTCCCGCTGTGGTTGGACCGCCTCGAACGCACTCGCGGAGGTGCGGTGAACGCGGGTGTGACCGGTCTGATCTTGAACAGTCCGTGGTTCGATCTCCAGGGTCCGCCGGCCGTCCGCAGCATCGGCACCGTAGCCATCGACCTGATCGGCCGCGTCGCGCCGAAGCGCTCGCTTCCCGGCGACGGACTGGACACCTACGGGTTGTCGATCAGCTCCGGCGGCAACGGCGACTGGGACTACGACCTGTCGTGGAAGCCGCTGGCCGGGTTCCCGATCAAGCTCGGATGGATCCGCGCCGTGCGCCGCGGACACGCCACCTTGCACAGGGGCCTCGACATCGGTGTGCCGTCGCTGATCCTGCGGAGCAAGGTCACCCGGTTCTCGAAGACCTACATTCCCGACGTGGACGCCGCCGACGCGGTCCTCGACGTCCGCCAGATCGCCCGGTGGGCAGGTTGTCTCGGCAACCGCACGACCATCGTGCCCATCGAGGGCGCCCGCCACGACGTGTTCCTGTCGACGACCGACCCTCTCGCGCGCGCGTTCGCCGAGATGGACGACTGGCTGCGTCAACGCCGTGACGGGCACCTCGAGGCCGCGGCGTCCGGCGGCGACCACGCAGAACTGGCGACAGGCTCATGACGACGGAGCAGCACTTCGACCTCGCCATCATCGGATCCGGTTCCGCCAACACCATTCTCGACGAGCGCTTCGACGGACTGTCCGTGGCCATGTTCGAGGAGTCGATCTTCGGCGGCACCTGCATCAACGTCGGGTGCATCCCGACCAAGATGTTCGTCTACGCGGCCGAGGTAGCTCGCGCGATCACCACCGCGTCGAAGTACGGCATCGATGCGCACATCGACAAGGTGCGGTGGACGGACATCGTCGACCGCGTCTTCGGCCGCATCGACCCCATCGCCGAGGGCGGCGAGAAGTATCGGCGCGAGGGCAGCGCCAACGTGACGCTCTTCAGCAGTCACGCGACGTTCGTCGGCCCGAGGCGCATCGACACCGGCGACGGGCGCATCATCACCGCGGACCGCGTGGTCGTCGCCAGTGGATCACGCGCCACGGTGCCGGATTTCATCACCGAGAGCGGGGTGCCGTTCCACACCAACAACGACATCATGCGTCTGCCCTCACTGCCCGAGCATCTGATCGTCCTGGGGTCCGGATACATCGCTGCCGAGTTCGCACACGTGTTCTCCGCGTTGGGTTCTCGGGTCACGATGCTGGCCCGCAAGGAACGGCTGCTCCGTAAGTCCGACGCCGAGATCTCGCAGCAGTTCACGGACCTCGCGCAGAAGAAGTGGGACGTCCGGCTCGGTGTCGACGCCACCGCGGTCCGCCGGGACGGAGACGACGTCGTGGTCACGCTCTCGGACGGCGCGGAGGTTCGGGGTGCCGCACTTCTGGTCGCCATCGGACGCGCACCCAACAGCGATCTCATCGGGGCAGCCGAGGCCGGTATCGACGTGCATCCCGACGGCCGCATCGTCGTGGACGAGTTCGGCCGGACGACGGCCGAGGGCGTGTTCGCCCTCGGCGACGTGTCGTCGCCGTATCAGCTCAAACACGTCGCCAACGCCGAGGCGCGGGTCGTTCAGGAGAACGTCCTGAAGACCTCGTGGACCGACACCACCGGATGGTCGAGGTTCGACCACCGATACGTTCCGTCCGCTGTCTTCACCGATCCCATGATCGCGGAGGTCGGCCTCACGGAACAGGAAGCGCGCGACCAGGGATACGACGTCGCCGTGAAGGTCCAGAGGTACGCCGACGTGGCGTACGGCTGGGCGATGGAGGACGACGAGGGTCTGTGCAAGATCGTCGCCGATCGTGCGACTCGAAAGATCCTGGGCGCTCACATCATCGGTGAGCAGGCACCGACCGTGATTCAGCCGTTGATCCAGGCGATCACGTTCGGTCAGACGGTCGACGAGGTCGCTCGCGGCCAGTACTGGATCCACCCGGCGCTCCCCGAGGTCGTCGAGAATGCCCTCCTCGGACTCGATCTGGACTGACGAGACGTCCCCGCCCACTGTCCTCGCTGCGGGCCGCCGACATTCCGTCGGAGTGCGCGCCGACGGCTCGGTGGTGGGCGCGGGCGATCTGTCCCAGCACCGCCTCGAGCACTGGACCGACGTCGTCGCGGTGGCCGCGGGAAACGTGCACACGGCGCGCAACACCGGTCGGTCGCACACCGTGGGCGTCCGGTCCGACGGCTCGGTCGTCGCGACAGGGTGGGATGCCCACGGCCAGTGCGACGTCGCCGACTGGTCCGACGTCGTCGGAGTGGCGGCCGGGTGGAGACGCACCCTCGGAGTGCGTGCCGACGGCACCGTGCTCGCCGTCGGTCGCCGCACCGAGGGTGCCTGCGCGGTCTCCTCGTGGGCGGATGTCGTCGCCGTGGCCGCCGGTGACTGGCATTCGGTCGGACTTCTCTCCGACGGCACCGTGACAGCCGTCGGGAACAACCAGCGAGGCCAGTGCGCCGTCGAGGGGTGGTGCGGCGTCAGAGCGGTTTCCGCCGGCTACCTGCACTCCGCCGCTCTGCATGATGACGGACACGTATCGATCGCCGGCGACCATTCCTCGGACGTGTCGGGCTGGTCGGGCGTCGTGGGCATCTCGGCCGGGAGCAGCCACACGGTCGGCCTGCTCGAGAACGGTCGCGTCGTCGCGGCCGGTGATGACAGTCGCGGACAGTGCGACGTCGCACCGTGGCGGGACATCGTTGCGATTGCTGCGGGCTCGGCGCACACCCTCGGCCTGCGAGCGGACGGCACCGTGGTGGCTGCAGGCGACCACGGCGACGGCCGGTGTGACGTCGGGATGTGGCAACTCGCGCCACACTGATTCGTGTCGGTGGTGTGGGTTACTGTGTGGTCAGGTCGTCGGGGGGCGGCCTGATCGGGCATCACCGGGGGGTGAATTCGTGTACGACGCAACAGTTTCCGTCGATGTGCTGGTGTCGGCGAAGGTCGACGCCCAAGCCTCGTTCGCCCGCACCGTCGCCGCGTCGTGCTCCTACATCCACGAAGAATCCCGGCGCCCCGCGGTGCTCGGGCCGGATGGGGTGTTCGACGCCGATGCCGCCGAAGCGTGCGCGGTGGCGGAGGTCGCGTCCGCGCTGTCGGTGTCCACCGGCACGGTCACCGAATGGCTGTTCCTGACCCGTACCGCCCGTCCGGCGGTGCAGGAAGCGTTCGATGCGGGCCGGTTGGCGTACGCGGCGTTCCGCACGGTGTGCCGGTCGTTGGCCGGGGTCCCGAACGCGAACGAAGCGCTGCTGCAGCGGGTGATTGCTGCCGCATCGCGGTGCACTCCGGGTGCGGTGGCGGCGGCGATCGACCGGATCCTCGCCGACTTCAACGCGGAGTGGCACCGCATCGTCCGGGAGCGTGCGGCGCTGGAGCGTGCCGCGACCGTGCGGAAACTCCCGCGCGGTCAGGCGGAGCTGATAATCCGCGGTCCGGCGGAGAAGGTCGCGGCGATGTGGCGGAACATCGTCGCCGCCGCGCGGGGAGTGACCGATCCGACGTCACTGCCGGCGCGACTGTTCGATGCCGCGCACGCACTTCTGACCGGGGCCGTGTCGAATGAACCGGCCAACCATGCCGTCATCGTTCTCGACGCCGCCACGGCAGCGGGGTTGGCGGGGGAACCCGGCCACCTCGTCGGCTGGGGACCGGTCCCGGCCGATGTGGCCCGGAGAATCGCAGAGGATGCAACGTGGCAGGGACTGATCACCGCCGCGCGCGACACCGAACACCACCCACCAGACCCGGAGCCCGATCCACCGGCTCCGGTCGACGGCCGGGAAGTTCGCCGCACCCGCCACATGCCGCCGGGTTGGACCCCGACCACGGGGAAACTGGGAAGCACGAAAGCCAGGAAGGTGAGGGAGCAGGTCGAGTACCTCCGCACCCTCCCACCATCCGCATTGGACCGTACCGTCGACAACCCCGACAGCCACGGGGGTTTCGTCGTGCCGCCGGACGGGGCACTGGCATACCGGCCGTCGGAGGCGGTCGCGGCGCTGGTGACAGCGCTGTATTCGACGTGCGTACACCCTGGGTGCGCGGTGCCGAGCGAGGACTGCGACCTCGACCACGTCGTCCCGTTCGACCACACCGACCCACGGAGGGGCGGCTGGACCGTCACCGGCAACCTCGAACCCCTGTGTCGCCGGCACCACGGACTGAAAGCCCGCCGGCAGTGGCACTACCGCATGCTCCGCGACGGCATCGTCCACATCCGCGACTCCCACGGCAACGACTACCTCACCGCACCCGGCGAGTGAGTCACCAGGCGCTGGTACGCATCACGATCTCCGTCGCCAGTGCGGCTGCCGCGGCGTCGGGGTCGGCAGCGTCGAGCGTGATCACGCGGTAGTCACCGTAGACGTACCGGCTGCTCGCGGACGCGTCGTCACGGAAGGTGGGGTCGGCGACGACCATCGTGGTTCTCAGTTCCACTGCGGGGCAACTTTCGCCGCGTGTAGCCGGATGCCCACGGTCGATGACGACGAGGCTCGACACTCGACCGAACGTCCGCGCTGCGAGAGACCATGCGCGGTCCGCGCCCGCTCCCCTCCCGACCAGATTGACCCAGGGAAGTCCGAGCGTGTCGAGCAGTGCGATCAGGTCCGTATCCGACGGGTCCGCACCCGGTTCGAGGACCACGGTGCGCAGATCCGACGTGGTCAGCCGGGCTGCCGTGTCGTCGAAGGAGTCGGCAGCGTCGTCGGTGGCGGGAAGCAGAAGGACGGCGTGACCGCTGTCCGGCCCGTCGAGTCGCACGACGAGATCACCCGAGGGCAGTGTGACGGTCTGCTGCTGCATGGGGATGGACGCTACCCGAACGCTGACACCGGCTCGACACGTTCACCGCACCTCGAGGGTCCGCAGTGACGGCGGAGCACCCTCCGCCATGAGCGACAGGACCGCCTCGATGTCGAGCGAGTTCTCGACCAGGTCGGCGAGTAGGTCCACCTGGGCGTTGCGCATCGCGTCGACGTCCGTGTCGGGAGCTACGACGAAGCCGCGGCGGCCTGCCTGATCCGCGACGTTCGTGAGATAGGCACGGCGGAAGTCGTCGTTCTCCAGCAACCCGTGCCAATGCGTACCGCGAACACTCCCCCGGACACTCCCCTCGGGCTCGTCGTCGCCGCCGGTGAACCAGGACGCGTCGCCGGTGCGGACGACCCGACCATGGTGGATCTCGTAGCCGCGCAGCACCTTTCCATCGAGCGAACCGGTGACCTGCGCCAACACCTTGTCCGCGCCGAATTCGATGTCGAGGTCCAACAGCCCGAGCCCCGCGACGACGCCCGCATCGGACTCCACCGAGTCGGTCACGGTTCGGCCCAGCATCTGATAACCACCGCAGATTCCGAGGACCGGCGCACCGCGCTCGGCGCGGCGCGCGAGTTCGTCGGCGATACCGGTGCGGCGCAACCAGTCCAGATCGTGCACCGTCGCTTTCGATCCCGGGACGACCACGAGGTCCGCATCGGTGAGCCGGGACGGATCGGTGGCCCAGTGCACGGTGACACCCGGCTCACAGGCCAGAGCCTCCACATCCGTGGAATTCGAGATACGCGGCAAGCGGATGGCCGCCACGCGCAGCCACTGCGATCCGAGAGGGGCGGCAGGTCGTCCGAGCGGCGCATCGGCCACCGTCCCCAAGGAGTCCTCGGCGTCGAGCCACAGACCCTCGCTGAACGGGATGACTCCCAATGTGGGCCGACCTGTTCGCTCTGCCAGCGTGTCCAGACCTGGTTGCAGCAAGGAGGGGTCCCCCCGGAACTTGTTCACCACGAAGCCTGCGATCAGCGCCTGATCCTCGGGTTCGAGTACTGCGAGCGTCCCGAAGAAATGCGCCAGTACACCGCCACGGTCGATGTCGCCCACCACGATCACCGGTAGGTCGGCCGCGCGCGCGAGACCCATGTTGGCAAGGTCCGTGACACGGAGGTTGATCTCGGCCGGAGATCCCGCACCCTCACAGACGACGACATCGAAATCGTCACGCAGCGAACGCAGTTCGTCCGCGACGACGGTCCGTAACCGGTCGCGGTGCGTCATGTAGTCGGCCGCCCCGACAGTGCCGGTGGCTCGGCCACGCACCACCAGCTGCGAGGTCCTGTCGCCACCGGGCTTGAGAAGTATCGGGTTGAATCGAACACTGGGTTCCAGTCCGCATGCTCTGGCCTGAAGTGCCTGCGCCCGCCCGATCTCCCCTCCGTCGAGAGTGACGACGGAATTGTTCGACATGTTCTGCGCCTTGAAGGGCGCGACCCGCACCCCGCGCCGCGCGAGCAGTCTGCACAGGCCGGCCACGACGACACTCTTGCCGGCATCGGAGGTGGTTCCGGCGACGAGGATGGCGCCGCGAACGGTCAAGGGAGGGTGAGAATCTCAGCGCCCGTGTCGGTGACGACGAGGGTGTGCTCGAACTGCGCCGTCCACGACCGATCGCGCGTGACGACGGTCCAGCCGTCGTTCCACTGATCCCACTCCACACCGCCGAGATTGATCATCGGCTCGATGGTGAAGACCATGCCCGGCTCGAGCACCGTCTCGACGGACGGCTCGTCGTAGTGCAGCACGACGAGGCCGTTGTGGAAGGTGGTGCCGATGCCGTGCCCGGTGAAGTCACGGACCACGCCGTATCCGAAGCGGTCGGCGTACGCCTCGATCACTCGGCCGACGACGTTGAGCGCGCGACCCGGCTTGACCGCCTTGATGGCGCGCATCGTGGCCTCGTGGGTGCGCTCGACGAGCAGTCGGGCCTCATCCGAGACGTTGCCCGCGAGGAACGTGGCATTGGTGTCCCCGTGCACGCCGTCGATGTATGCGGTGACGTCGATGTTGACGATGTCCCCGTCCTGCACCACCGTCGAATCCGGGATGCCGTGGCAGATGACCTCGTTCAGCGACGTGCAGCAGGACTTGGGAAAACCCTTGTAGCCCAGCGTCGACGGATACGCGCCGTGGTCGATCATGTACTCGTGCGCGACGCGGTCGAGCTCGTCCGTCGTGACTCCGGGAGCGACGGCCTTTCCCGCTTCCTGCAGAGCGCGAGCGGCGATACGACTGGCGAGCCGCATCTTCTCGATGGTCTCGGCCGTCTGCACCCACGGCTCGTGACCCTCGCGGACGGTCTTCTTCCACGCGTACTCGGGACGCTCGATGTTCTTGGGAACATCGAGAACGGGTGAGACGGTGCCGGGTTCGAGAGCGGTGCGGACGGACATGGCTCCCAGCGTAGTCGCCGCCGGTCGCGGTCAGTATCCGGCGGGCAGGGCGGTGATCATGTCGCGAGTCACCGCGACGGCGTTGTCGGAACTGCCGCCGCGCACCACCAGTGTCGCGAACGCGAGATCGCCGCGATAGCCGACAAACCAGGCATGGGACCCGCCCTCGACCTCTGCTTCGCCCGTCTTGCCGTACACCTCGCCCTGGTCGGCGATGCGCTCGGCGGTACCGCTGGTGACCACGGATCGCATCATGCCGCGGAGCCCGTCGACCATGGCCGGCTCGATCTGTGGATGGTCACCGTCGATCGTGGTCTCCTCCCCCTGGATCAGGGTGGGAACGGGGGTGGAGCCGTGTGCGACGGTGGCCGCGGCGAGCGCCATGCCGAACGTCGACACCAGCACCTTGCCCTGGCCGAAGCCGTCCTCGGTCCGCTGGACCAGTTCTTCGGCCGGCGGCACCGATCCCGACTCGGTGGGGAGCCCGACCACGCCGTACTCCGGCCCGATCCCGAACATCGACGCCGCGTCGGTCAACGCACCGGCCGACATCTCGCTGGCCAACTTGGCGAAGGAGGTATTGCACGACCTGGTGAACGCGGTACTCATCGACACGTTCCCCAGCGAGAACTCGTTGTAATTGGGCACACTGCGCTCGCCGATGACGATGCGGCCGGGACACGGCACCGTCGTCTCCGGCGTTGCGATGCCTTCCTCGATCGCGGCACCCGCGGTAACGATCTTGAAGGTCGACCCCGGCGGGTAGAGGCCCGTGGACGCGACCGGGCCGTCCTTGTCGGCGGCCGCGTTCTGCGCGACCGCGAGGATGTCTCCGGTCGACGGCTGGATCACCACCATCATCGCCTGGTCGCGCGAGACGTTCACGGCATTCTGTGCGGCGACCTGCACGGGACGGTCGAGACTGATGCTGATGGACGGGACCGGCTGCGGGGCCGTCTCGGTCAGGATCCCGGTATCTGCGCCGTTGGTGTTCACGGCGACCACGCTCCAGCCGGCAGCGCCGTCCACACGGTCCATCACCGTCTTCTTCACCTGGCTCACCAGGTCGGGCGCGAAGGTGCGATCGGTGGACACCAGGTCGGACTGCTCCGACACCGTGACACCCGACAACGCGAGCAGTCCCGGGGCCACCGCCTCGTAGTCCTCGTCCCTCAGCGTGACGACGCGATAGGGACCCGGCGACGCCGTCGCCGATTCGACGATGGACTGCGCGGTGATCGAGGCATCGAACGGAGCGAGGATGCGTTCGAGCGTGCGGGCGCTGCCGACGACGTCGGTCGCCTCCGAAGCGTCGAACGAGATGCCGTGCACGACACCGGGAACGAGAACGTCCGACCCGGCGTGCTCGTTCACCCTGGCACGTTCCGCGGCGGTCGATCGCAGCACCATCGACTGGGTGTCCCCGAGCTTCGGGTGCAGATCGGTCGAGTTCCAGCGGACGACCCAGTCGCCGCCGCGACGCCCCATCTGCAGCGCCCCGTCATAGGTCCAGGTGCGGTCCTTCGGCAGATGCCACGTGTAGGTGTAGTCGACGGTCGCGGTGTCGCCGTTCACGGACACGGCCCCCGTCTGCGCGTCGAGCGACTCGGCCTGCAGTCCGTCCCATGCCTTGTCGACGGCGGACGCTGCGAGATCGGCCCTGTCCGTCACCTGCCCGGCAGCCGCGCTGTCACGCTGAGCGAGCGCTGCGACGAAGGTGTCGGCGGCGGACTCCGGTCCCTGCGGCTTGGGGGTACACGCGGTAGCCGACACCACCGTCGCCGTCGCGACGACTGCGAGAAGTACGCGGGTGATTCGGCCGTGCGTTCGGAAGATCATCGATACTCATCGTAGAGCGGCGAGCTCCCGTTCTAGTCGAGCAACACCGTGGAGAATGTCGCTACTCGTTCGAAACCGACACGCTCGTAGGCCCGTCGCGCCGGCACGTTGAAGCTGTTGACGTAGAGGCTGGCTGTCCTGCCACTGTCCACCACGGCCGCGGCGACGGTGGCGGTGCCGGACGTTCCCAGCCCGCGACCGCGGAACAGTGGATGCACCCAGACACCCTGGATCTGCCCGACCGACGTGGACATCGACCCGACCTCCGCCTTGAAGATGACGCGCCCGTCCTCGAACCGAGCCCAGGCGCGCCCGGCGGCGATCAGCCCGGCGATCCGACGACGGTATCCACGTCCACCGTCTCCGGCTCGGGGGTCGACGCCGACTTCCTCGATGAACATGGCTACAGCGGCGGTGAGGTAGACGTCGAGCTCGTCGATCGTGACGCGTCGGACGTGGACGTCGACGGCGGTGGGAATAGTCGTCAGCGCCAGCAGTGGCTGCTCGGCGCGGACCTCGCGAGGCGTACCCCACTCGCCGGACAGCATGTCCCACAACGGGAGTGTCAGCTCGGCGCGGCCGACAAGGGACGAACACACTCGGGGTGCCCGGAGCGCGCGCTCGGCGAAACTCCGGAGGTCGTCGTACGTCCCGAACAACGGCACCAGATTGGCCCCGGAGAAGCATAGCGAGGAGTTCGGGCCACCCCGCGACCACATTTCACCGTAATTGGTGCGGGGTTCGATCCCGGCTTCCTCGACGCGGGCGAGCACCATGCACGACGCCACGGGATCACGACGCAGGACACGAACGACTTCGTTCGTGTCCCGGCTCGTCAGCGCCTTCGCGCCGAGCAGTTTGAGCATCCCGCCACCTCCGTGACCCTGAACTTTGCCAGCAAAAGCGGTTCCGTAGGACCGAATCAGCTGACGGACACCACGGGTGCGCCCGATCCCGCCTGCTGATCCGCCTCGTACGTCTCGGCGATGCGCATGGCTTCCTCGATCAGGGTTTCGACGATCATCGCTTCCGGCACGGTCTTGATGACCTCACCCTTGACGAAGATCTGACCCTTGCCATTTCCCGACGCCACTCCGAGATCGGCGTCACGCGCTTCGCCCGGTCCATTGACGACGCATCCCATGACGGCGACGCGCAGCGGGATGTCCATGCCTTCGAGTCCGGCGGTGACCTGATCGGCGAGGGAGTACACGTCGACCTGAGCACGGCCACAGGACGGGCACGACACGATCTCGAGCTTGCGCGGGCGCAGGTTCAGGGACTGCAGGATCTGCGTTCCCACCTTGATCTCCTCGTTCGGCGGAGCCGAGAGGGACACACGGATGGTGTCGCCGATGCCGTCGGCGAGCAACGATCCGAAGGCGACAGCGGACTTGATGGTTCCCTGGAACGCCGGGCCGGCTTCGGTGACGCCGAGGTGCAGCGGGTAGTCGCACTTCGCGGCGAGCTGGCGGTAGGCCTCGACCATGATCACCGGGTCGTTGTGCTTGACGGAGATCTTGATGTCGCCGAAGCCGTGCTCCTCGAACAGACCGGCTTCCCACAGGGCCGACTCGACGAGCGCCTCCGGAGTCGCCTTGCCGTACTTCTGCATGAGCCGCGGGTCGAGAGATCCGGCGTTGACGCCGATCCGGATCGGGATACCGGCGTCACCGGCCGCCTTCGCGACCTCCTTGACTCGGCCGTCGAACTCCTTGATGTTGCCGGGGTTGACGCGGACGGCGGCGCATCCTGCGTCGATCGCGGCGAAGATGTAGCGCGGCTGGAAGTGGATGTCCGCGATCACCGGGATCTGCGACTTGCGCGCGATGGTCGCGAGCGCGTCCGCATCTTCCTGCCGAGGGCAGGCCACGCGCACGATGTCGCAGCCCGAGGCAGTGAGCTCGGCGATCTGCTGCAGCGTGGCATCGATGTCGTGAGTCTTGGTCGTCGTCATCGACTGCACCGAGATCGGCGAGTCGCTTCCGACGCCGACTGTTCCTACCTGCAGCTGGCGGGTCTTCCGTCGCGGTGTGAGCACCGGTACGGGTCCGGCCGGCATGCCCAGTCCAACGGTCACTTCGTTCCTTTCGTCGTCTGACGGCAACTACTGCCGTCTGACATGCACCACTGTAGTTACTGGAACAGCTGGATGGGATTGACGATGTCCGCGGTGAGGGTGAGCAGCATGAATGCACCACCGATGACGATGACCACGTAGGTCAGCGGCATCAGCTTCATGTAGTTCACCGGCGCACCCTTGCCCAACCCGCGCACCGCCCTGATCTTGTTGCGGATGCCCTCGTAGATCGTCACTGCGATGTGACCGCCGTCGAGAGGCAGCAGGGGCAACAGGTTGAACGCGCCGAGGAAGAAGTTCAGCGTCGCCAACAGACTGACGAACACCTGCCACAATCCCAGTTCGGCGGCCTGACCACCGATGACGCTGGCCCCGACGACGCTGACCGGAGTGTCGGCGTCGCGTTCACCGCCGGTGACGGCCGTCCACAGCGCGCCGACCTTGCTGGGCAGATCGACGATCGCGTGGGCTGTCTGGCCGGCGATGAAGCCCGTGTACGAGACCGCGCCCGGCACGGCCGACAACGCGTTGTAGTCGATGGTCAAGGGCGTGCGGGCCACACCGATCGCGCCGGTGGTGCGCAGTTCCAGGGGCCCGTCGGCCGAATTGTCGAGCGCGAAGAGACGCTCGGTCCGCTGAACCGTGACAGGAAGCGTGAGCGTGTCGTCGCCGCGCTGGACGGTGACGTCGACGGACCCGGTCGCGCCCTGGATCTTGTCGACGACGTCGGCGAACGTCGCCGTGTCGTCGCCGTTCACCGCGGTGATGACGTCACCGGCTCGAATACCGGCGTCACCGGCCGGCCCGAGACCGGAGCAGGAATCGAACGTCCTGTCCTCGTTCTGCGCCGCGACGCACTGGACCCCGGCCACCGTCGCCGACGTGTCCCGGTTGGGCAGACCCCACCCGAGCGCGAGCGTGTAGACGAGAACGAAGGCCAGCACGAAGTTCATCGCGATGCCGCCGAACATGACGGCCAGACGCTTCCACGTCTTCTGCTTGTACATCGCACGATCGACCTCGTCGGGCGCGAGTTCGTCCACCGCCGTCATGCCGGCGATATCGCAGAACCCGCCTGCCGGAACGGCTTTGAGGCCGTACTCGGTCTCACCGCGCGTCCAGGAGAAGATTTTCGGCCCGAAGCCGATGTAGTACCGCCGGACCTTCATGCCGGTGGCCTTGGCCACCCACATGTGACCGCACTCGTGCAGTGCAATGGAGATGCCGATGCAGATCGCGAATGCGACGACACCGAGAACGAACACCATCTTGTCGTTCAGCCTTTCGATCGCGCGAGCGTGCGGGCGCTGTCACGGGCCCACGAGTCCGCCGCCCGAACTTCGTCCACGGTAGACGGTTCCGCCGACCATTCGGCGGATCCGGCCTCGACCACCTCGGCGACGACGTCGACGATCTGTGGGAAGCGCAGCGCGCCCGCCAGGAAGGCTTCCGCGGCGATCTCGTTGGACGCGTTGTAGACGGCCGTCATGCAGCCACCCAGCTCACCGGCACGGCGCGCGAGTGCGACGGCCGGGAACACGGCGTCGTCGAGGGGTTCGAAGTCCCACGTGTGTGATCGCGTGAAGTCCAGTGCCGCCGCGGCGTCGGCGATGCGGGCGGGCCAGCCGAGCGCCAACGCGATGGGCAGCTTCATGTCGGGTGGGCTTGCCTGGGCGAGCGTCGAGCCGTCGGTGAACGTCACCATCGAGTGGACGATCGACTGTGGATGCACCGTGACGTCGATGCGGTCGTACGGGATGCCGAACAGCAGGTGCGCCTCGATCACCTCGAGCCCCTTGTTCACCAGCGTCGCGGAGTTCAGGGTGTTCATCGGACCCATGGACCAGGTGGGGTGCTTGCCCGCCTGGTCGGGGGTGACGGACTCCAGACCCTCGCGGTCCCACCCGCGGAACGGTCCGCCCGACGCCGTGACGACCAGCCGTGCCACCTCGTCCGCGCGGCCTCCGCGCAGACACTGCGCCACCGCGGAGTGCTCGGAGTCGACGGGGACGATCTGACCGGGCGCCGCAGCGGAGGTCACCAAAGACCCGCCCGCCACCAGGGATTCCTTGTTGGCCAGTGCAAGCCGGGCACCCGATTCGAGGGCCGCCAGTGTCGGCGGCAGACCCAGCGAGCCGACGAGTGCGTTGAGGACGACGTCGGCAGCCACCTCGCGGACCAGGTCGGTCGCGGCGGTGGCGCCGGACCTCACACCGGGACGGTCGAGCCGTCTTGCCGCATCGACATCGGCCACCGCGACCTCGGTGACGCCGGTCGCGTCGATCTGTCGTCGCAGGAGGTCGATGTTGCCGCCGCCGGCCGCGAGTCCGACGATCGTGAACTTGTCGGGGCGTGCTGCCATCACCTCGAGCGCCTGGGTACCGATGGATCCCGTGCTGCCCAGGACGAGCACCCTCGTCTTCGCGTCCGTCACCAGGACAGTGTGAACGACCGCGCTGAGAGGAACGTGTGCGGGCGCAGTCGCTCCCCTCCGTGCCAGGATGGCGTGATGCCGTTCCTTCCGTCCGCGGACCCCGATACCTACACCGGAACCCCGTTCACGTACTCGGAGGTCGGCGGAACGGCGCGCGAGGTGATGCCCACCGGCTACCACCATGTCGATGTCGAGGAACCGATCGGTACCGGCGTCGACCTGTTCGACCGAGCGGCCGCGAAAATCCTGGCCTGGGACATGCACCGCGGTGCGGGCCTCACGGTTCGGGCCGACTCACCTCGAGCCGTCGTCGACGCCGTAGTGGTGTTGCGACTCGGTCCGGTCCGCATCCCCTGCAGAGTCGTCGATCTGATCGACGAACCGCATCGCCGCGGATTCGCCTACGGAACGCTCCCCGGACACCCCGAGAGCGGCGAGGAGAGCTTCTCGGTGCGCCGAGATGTCGAGACCGACACCGTGTACGCCGTCATCCGTGCCTTCTCCAGGCCGGGAAATCGACTGGTCGCCCTGGGCGGCCCGCTCAACCGGGCCACCCAGCGCATCGCCACCGGGCGTTACGTGGCGGCGTTGAAGGATTGACGCCATCCCCTACGACAGGCGGTCGTACCGCGCGCTAGGGTGACGTCACCATCTGCACCAGGATCACAGAGCATCAGGAGGATCGGCCGTGACCGACATCAGCCGGAACCACGCTTCCGACGTCGACCGCGTTCCCACGACGAACGTGAGCACCGCCGAAGTTCCGTCCGCCGAATGGGGATGGAGCGGCGAGGGCCCCCGCACGTCCCGTATCGCCGGCTGGGTGACCGTCGCGATGCTTCTCGTGATGATCATCGGCAATCACAGCGGACGCGTCGAGGACCTGTGGCTGATCGGCTTCGCCGCCGCCATCGCGTTCATCCTCGTCCGCGACGTCCTGCGTCGACGCAAGCCCCGCCACTCCTGAGTCAGTTCTCCGCGGCCAACTGACCGCAGGCAGCTGCGATCTCCTGGCCGCGCGTGTCGCGCACGGTGCAGGAGACTCCCTGCGCGCGCACCCGCCGCACGAACTCCTGCTCGACCGGCCTCGGGCTGGCATCCCACTCGCTGCCCGGTGTCGGGTTCAGCGGGATCAGGTTGACGTGCACCAACGCGCCGAGTGCCTTCTTCAGCTTCTTGGCCAGCAGGTCGGCACGCCACGGCTGGTCGTTGATGTCGCGGATCAACGCGTACTCGATCGAGACTCGACGGCCCGTGGTGTCCGCGTAGTACCGCGCAGCATCGAGCACCTCGGAGATCGACCAGCGGTTGTTGACCGGCACCAACGTGTCGCGCAGTTCGTCGTCCGGGCAGTGCAACGACACGGCGAGCGTGACGGTCAGGCCCTCGTCGGCGAGCTTGCGGATGGCCGGCGCCAGACCCACCGTCGACACGGTGACCGAACGCTGGGACAGCCCCAGTCCTTCAGGCGCGGGTGAGACGATCCGCTTCACCGCTGCGACGACACGCTTGTAGTTGGCCAGCGGCTCCCCCATGCCCATGAACACGACGTTCGACAGGCGTCCCTCGCCGCCTTCGACGGCCCCGTCCCGCAGGTCGGCCGCCGCGGACCGCACCTGGTCGACGATCTCCGCCGTCGACAGGTTGCGCTGCAGTCCCGCCTGACCGGTAGCGCAGAACGGACATGCCATCCCGCACCCCGCCTGGCTCGAGATGCACAACGTCGCACGGTCGGGGTAGCGCATCAGAACCGACTCCAGCAGCGTGCCGTCACCGGCCTTCCACAGCGTCTTCCTCGTGTCGCCGCCGTCGCACGCGATGTGCTTGATCGGGGTCAGGAGGGTCGGGAAGAGTGCCTCGCCCACCTTCTCGCGTACCGACGCCGGCAGGTCGGTCATCTTGGCCGGGTCCGCCTCGAGGCGCGAGTAGTACTGACGGGCCAGCTGATCCGCTCGGAATGCCGGCAGGCCCAGGGCCACGACAGCGGCGCGACGCTGGTCGGCGTCGAGGTCCGCGAGATGCTTCGCGGGCATGCCGCGACGGGGAGCGTCGAATACGAGAGGGAGAGCGATGGGTGCCATAGTGCCTCCATTGTCTCACTGTCCACGTACTACCTGCGGACACCGCCGATCGGGACGTGCATTCGACACGTCGGTGCAGCATGATCGACACATGGCTCGCTCATCGCACGACGCATCCGATCCGACCGCCGGCACCGGCGCGGACGCCCCTCTGACCACCTCGGCACCTTTCGACGGCCCGGGCGACACGGTGGACACCCGCATGGCGGCCGGGAAGACCCCGGACGGCGTCAAGCACACGCGCGCCGCTGCCCTTTACACAGGTCTGGTCGTCGGCGCGATCATCCTGGTCGTGCTGATGGTGTTCATCCTGCAGAACCTCGACAGCGTGCCCATCCACCTGTTCGGCTGGACGTTCGATCTCCCCATCGGTATCGGCATGCTGCTCGCCGCCGTCGCCGGAGCACTCGTCATGGCCACTGCCGGCGGAGTGCGCATCCTCCAGGTACGACGGGCCGCCAAGCGTAAGTGACATCACAGTCACAGCCGCTCTGTCCGACCGCTCACGTGAACACTATTGACAGAACCTTCACGTGGGCGGTCGAGCCGTGCACAGTGGGGATCGACCGGTAACCGCGAGCGATCCACCGACAGGACATCCGCAGTGACGACCTTCATGGAGAACCCAGTGCTACCCGTAGTGGCTGCAGACAAAGCACGCTCGTGGCTCCTCGTTCCCGCGAGCAAGCCCGACTTGTTCACCCCCGCTGCCGAATCCGCGGTCGACGCCATCATCCTCGACATCGAGGACGCGGTGGCTCCCGGTGCGAAGCCGGCAGCGCGTGACGCCGTGGTGTCCTGGCTTCGCGCCGGTGGACGCGCATGGGTGCGCATCAACGACGCGACGACCGAGTTCTGGGCGGACGACCTCGAGGCTCTTCGCGGCATCGACACCCTCGAGGGCGTCATGCTGGCCAAGACCGAGAGTGGCAGCCAGGTCGAGGCCACGGCCGCGCGTCTCGGCGAGGGATGCCGCATCGTCGCACTGGTCGAGTCCGCGATGGGCCTGGAAGCCGCACCGGAGATCGCCCGCGCCGAAGCCACCTTCCGCCTCGCGTTCGGTAGTGGCGACTTCCGTCGTGACACCGGGATGAGCGACGACCCGATGGCGATGTCCTACCCCCGCGCCCGGCTCGTCGTCTCCAGCCGCGCAGCACGGTTGCCCGGCCCGATCGACGGACCGACCCTGGCCGTGAACGACAGCATGCTCAGCCGTGACAGTCAGCTGACCGTGTCGATGGGAATGACCGGCAAGCTCTGCATGCATTCCGATCAGGGCCCCATCGTCAATAAGGAACTCGCTCCCAGCGTCCAGGACGTCGCGTGGGCGAAAGAGGTCATCGAGCAGCTCGGTGAAGACGGCTCCGGCGTCCGTGACGGAAGCGATCTGCCTCGCCTCGCGAAGGCGAAGAAGATCACCGCTCAGGCAGCCATCTTCTCGATCGGCTGACTCTCAGCGCCGCACGTAGGCCGCCAGATGTTCACCCGTGAGGGTGGATTCGGCGTTCACGAGATCCGCCGGCGTGCCCTCGAACACCACGGTTCCACCGTCATGACCGGCACCCGGACCGAGGTCGATGATCCAGTCCGCGTGGGCCATGACGGCCTGATGATGCTCTACCACGATCACAGACTTGCCGGCGTCGACGAGACGGTCCAGCAGCGCCAGCAGCTGCTCGACGTCCGCCAGATGCAGACCGGTCGTCGGCTCGTCCAGGATCAGAACTCCGCCCTTGTCGCCCATGTGAGTCGCCAGCTTGAGCCGCTGACGCTCACCACCGGACAACGTCGTCAGAGGTTGCCCGAGCGTCATGTAGCCCAGGCCGACATCGGCCAGCCGGCTCAGGATCTTGTGCGCAGCGGGCAGCGCCGCATCTCCCTCCCCGAAGAACGCCGCGGCCTCCGCCACCGACATGGTGAGGACCTCACTGATGTCCTTCCCACCCAGCCGGTACTCGAGCACCGATGCCTGGAAGCGTTTGCCGCCGCACAGTTCGCAGACCGTGGCGACACCGGCCATGATCGCGAGATCGCTGTAGATCACACCGTTGCCGTTGCAGGTGGGACACGCACCCTCCGAGTTGGCGCTGAAGAGTGCGGGTTTCACGCCGTTCGCCTTCGCGAACGCCTTCCGGATCGGCTCGAGGAGACCCGTGTACGTCGCGGGGTTGCTACGACGCGAACCGCGGATCGCGCCCTGGTCCACCGAGACGACGCCGTCGCGTCCGGACAGCGATCCATGAATCAACGTGCTTTTCCCGGAACCGGCCACGCCCGTGACGACGACCAGGACGCCCAACGGCACGTCGACGTCGACGGACCGGAGATTGTGGGTGTCGGCACCTCGGATCTGCAGGGAATCCGTCCATGCCCGTACGTTGTCCTTCACCGACACACGGTCGTCGAAGTGGTGCCCGGTGACGGTGTCGCTGGTGCGCAGTCCGTCGACCGTCCCCTCGAAACAGATGGTGCCGCCGTCGGTTCCGGCGCCCGGGCCGAGGTCGACGACGTGATCGGCGATCACGATGGTCTCCGGCTTGTGCTCGACCACCAGGACCGTGTTTCCCTTGTCGCGGAGACGGAGCAGGAGGTCGTTCATGTTCGCGATGTCGTGCGGATGCAGACCCGTCGTGGGCTCGTCGAACACGTAGGTCACATCGGTCAATGACGATCCGAGATGCCGGATCATCCTCGTGCGCTGCGCTTCTCCCCCGGACAGCGTTCCGGCAGGACGATCCAGACTCAGATATCCCAGGCCGATCTCGACGAACGACGCCAGGGTCTCCGCCAACGACTCGAGCAGCGGCCCGACCGAACTGTCCGTCAGACCGCGGACCCACACGGCGAGATCGCTGATCTGCATGGCGCAGGCGTCGGCGATCGACACGCCGTCGATCGTCGACGAGCGTGCGCCCTCGTTCAGCCTGGTCCCGTCGCACTCGGGGCAGACGGCGAAGGTGACCGCCCGCTCCACGAACGCCCGGATGTGAGGCTGCATCGCATCGACGTCCTTGGACAGCATCGACTTCTGCATCTGCGGAATCAGTCCGGAGTACGTCAGATTGATGCCGTCGATCTGGATCTTGGTCGGCTCGCGGTAGAGCAGATCCTCGCGCTGACGCTTGGTGAACTTCGCGATCGGCTTGTCCGGGTCGAAGTACCCGCAGCCCCGGAAGATACGGCCGAACCACCCGTCCATGCTGTATCCGGGAATGGTGATCGCGCCCTCGTTCAGCGACTTCGACTCGTCGAACAGCGCGGTGAGGTCGATGTCGGACACCGCACCGCGACCCTCGCACCGCGGGCACATTCCCCCGGTGATGCTGAAGGTGCGCTTCTCCTTGGTCTGTCGACCGCCCTTCTCCACGGTCACCGCGCCGGCCCCGGAAATCGACGCCACATTGAAGGAGAACGCCTGCGGGGAGCCCAGGTGGGGCGTGCCGAGTCGACTGAACAGGATGCGCAACAACGCATTGGCATCCGTCGCGGTACCGACCGTGGATCGCGGATCGGCGCCGAGACGCTGCTGATCGACGATGATCGCCGTGGTCAGACCGTCCAGGATGTCGACATCGGGGCGGGCCATCGTCGGCATGAAGCCTTGCACGAACGTGCTGTATGTCTCGTTGATCATCCGCTGCGACTCCGCCGCGATGGTGCCGAACACCAGGGAACTCTTGCCCGATCCGGACACCCCGGTGAAAACCGTGAGCCGGCGCTTCGGGATCTCCACGCTGACGTCCTTCAAGGAGTTCACGCGGGCGCCCTGGACGCGGATCATGTCGTGGGTGTCGGCGACGTGTGCCGGGGTCGTTGCCATGAAAAGATGCTGCCCTTCGTCGTGCCGACCGGATGTGGCTCAGCGGTCACCGTAGCGGGAAGAACGATCGAGGCGCTTCTCGATTCCTGATCCGAGTTCCACGCTCGTCGGTCTGCGACGAGTGTGCACCCGATAGCCGACATCGAACGATAATCCGGTGACGGCCCGCACGGCAGCGGCTGCCACTCGCGGCGAGAACTCGATCCCGAGAACGGCGTCGAGGGTACGACGGTCCTGGAATGACCACCGCGTGACGACGCGTGTCGTGTCGAACCCCTGGGCGTCGAAGAAGCGTTCCACCGCGGCCGGGTCGTATCGTGGAAGGTCACGTCGCATCCACTCGCCGTACGGGGCTACTGTCGCATCGAGATCAACCACGACGAGGACTCCCCCGGGACGCAGGACGCGCATCGCCTCGGTGATTCCCGGTCCGCACCCCGGACCGAAGAAGTACGCGGTGCGGGCGTGCACCACGTCGACCGACGCGGCGTCGAGAGGAATCGACTCCGCCGTTCCCCCCGTCACACGGGTCCGCGGCAGACCGGATGCGAGCGCGGATGCGCGTGCCCGGAGCGGAGGGTGCGGCTCGACACCGATCACGCTGCGCGCGTCCGCGGCGAACATCGGAAGGTGGAACCCGGCGCCGCACCCCACATCGACGACGTCGCGGTCGGTGAAGGGCGCCACGGAACGCAGAACGCGAGCGATCTCTCCGGTCACGTCCTGGGCGCGGTTCTCGGCCTCGTAGAGGTCCGGCCAGTTCCAGATGTTCGGACTGGCGATCACGCCTCGCACGGGAGTCAGACGAAGGCCGTCAGGACCAGCCACGCGACCAGGATGCTCGGCAGCACCGAGTCCAGACGATCCATCAGACCGCCGTGGCCCGGCAACATCGTTCCCATGTCCTTGATCCCGAGTTCGCGTTTGACCTGCGACTCGATCAGGTCGCCGAGGGTGGACGAGAACACGATCAGCACGCCGAGCAACGCACCGACGAGCGGATTCGCGTCGAGAAGGAACGACACGGTGAGGACGCACCCCACCACGCTGAACAGGAGCGATCCGCCGAGTCCCTCCCAGGACTTCTTGGGGCTGATGGCGGGGGCCATCGCGTGGCGACCGAACAGGACGCCGGCTGCGTACCCACCGACGTCGGAACACACCACCGCGATCATCAGCACGAGAACGCGGAACCCACCGTCGTCCGACAGGGTCAGCAACGTGGCGAAGGCACCGAACAGAGGCAACCACGCGAGGACGAAGATCGAGATCGCGCAGTCTCGCAGGAAGTTCTTCGGTGCCACGTCGAGCCCGCCGGAGAGCAGCCGCCACACCATCGTCACCAGGACGGTCGCCGCGAACGCGCTCAGACCACCCAGCGCACCGAACGGCCAGGACAACCAGATCATCGCCTGACCACCGAGGATGACCGGAATGCGCGGCACCGAGATGTCGGACTCGCGCAGACGTTTGGTCACCTCCCACGAGGCGATCGCGACGGCGACAGCAGCGATCGGTATGAAGACCAGCGGCACGAACACCAGGACGACGATGAGGCCGACACCCAGGCCACCACCGACGGCGATCGCCGCCGGGAGGTCGCGTCCCGCACGTGACGTCTTCGTCGGAGCGGGTTCGGGTGCCGAATCGCTGTCGGCCGATACGGACACTGCTTCTCGTTTCACTTCGCCGGAGTCACCGGAACCGGAGGAGGTCACACCTCCATCAATTCCGCTTCCTTGTTCTTCACGATCTCGTCGACCTGGGCGACGTACTTCGCCGTCGTCTTGTCCAACTCGGCCTCGGCGCGGGTGACCTCGTCCTCCCCCGCCTCGCCGTCCTTCTGGATCCGCTTGAGCTCGTCCATCGCTTTACGACGCACGTTGCGAATGGATACTTTCGCATCCTCGCCCTTGCTCTTGGCCTGTTTCACGTATTCACGGCGACGCTCTTCGGTGAGCTGCGGAATGGAGATACGGATGATGTGGCCGTCGTTGGACGGGTTGAATCCCAGGTCCGAATTACGGATCGCCGTTTCGATGGCACCGAGCTGCGCCTGTTCGTACGGCTTGACGATCACCATGCGCGCCTCGGGCACGTTGATGCCGGCGAGCTGGGTGATGGGGGTCATAGCACCGTAGTACTCGACCAGCACCTTGGAGAACATGCCGGGATTCGCGCGACCCGTGCGGATGGACGACAGGTCGTTCTGCGCGACCGTGACGGCCTTTTCCATTCTCTCTTCTGCGTCGAAGAGCGCTTCGTCGATCACGACCGTTCCTTCCGAAAACTTCGAGTGTGCAGCGACTGCACGTGGTGACTCACTTGACCAGTGTTCCGATCTTCTCACCCGACACCGCGCGGGCGATGTTGCCTTCGGTGAGCAAGTTGAACACCATGATCGGCATCCCATTGTCCATGCAGAGGCTGAATGCTGTGGCATCGGCCACCTTCAACCCCTTCTCGATGACCTCGCGGTGCGAGATCTCGGTGTACAGGGTGGCGTCGGGATCTTCGCGGGGATCGGCGGAGTAGACGCCGTCGACGCCCTTCGCCATCAGGACGACCTCGGCGCCGATCTCGAGCGCGCGCTGTGCCGCCGTGGTGTCGGTGGAGAAGTAGGGCATGCCCATGCCCGCGCCGAAGATGACGACACGGCCCTTCTCGAGGTGGCGTTCTGCACGTAACGGTATGTACGGCTCCGCGACCTGGCCCATCGTGATGGCGGTCTGGACTCGGGTCGTGATGCCCTGCTTCTCCAGGAAGTCCTGCAGTGCAAGACAGTTCATCACGGTGCCGAGCATGCCCATGTAGTCCGAGCGGGACCGGTCCATACCGCGTACCTGCAGTTCGGCGCCGCGGAAGAAGTTGCCGCCGCCGATGACGACGGCGACCTGCACGCCGGAGCGCACGACGTCCGCGATCTCCTCCGCCACCTTCTGCACGACGTCGGGGTCGAGTCCGACCTGACCACCGCCGAACATTTCACCACCGAGCTTCAGCAACACTCGCCTGAAGCCGGTGCGTTCGGATGACGACTCGGTCATGACAACTCCTGTCCGTGGGGCTTGCGCCTGATCTTGCCCCATGGGGGCGCAGACGACCGTGCCGCCCACTCGATTCGAGTGAGCGGCACGGTCGGGTGAAGCAGGGGCTCAGTTGGAGCCGACCTCGAAACGCACGAAGCGGGTGATGGTGACTCCGGCGTCGGCGAGAAGCGCCTTGACGGTCTTCTTGCTGTCCTGGACCGAGGACTGCTCGGTCAGCACGACGTCCTTGTAGTAGCCATTGACGCGACCTTCGATGATCTTGGGCAGAGCCGCTTCCGGCTTGCCCTCCTCGATGGCGGTCTGCTCGGCGATACGACGCTCGCCCTCGACGACGTCCGCGGGGACCTCGTCGCGCGTGACGTACTTCGCCTTGAGTGCTGCGACCTGCATGGCTGCTCCGCGCGCTGCCTCGGCAGCGGCCTCGCCCTCGCCGGTGTACTCGACGAGAACGCCCACGGCGGGCGGGAGGTCCGAGCTGCGCTTGTGCAGGTAGGTGGCCACCGGGCCGTCGAAGGAGACGACGCGACGGATCTCGAGCTTCTCGCCGATCTTGGCGGAGAGCTCCTGAAGTGCGACGTCGACCGTCTTGCCGTCGAGGTCGAGCGCCTTCAGGGCGTCGACATCGGCGGGCTTGCCGGCCGCGGCGACGTCGGCGATCGACTGCGCGAAGCTCTGGAACTCCTCGTTCTTCGCGACGAAGTCGGTCTCCGAGTTGATCTCGACGAGAACGCCGTCCTTGGCGACGACGAGGCCTTCGGCGGTGGACCGCTCGGCGCGCTTGCCGACGTCCTTGGCGCCCTTGATACGAAGCTGCTCGACTGCCTTGTCGAAGTCGCCGTCGTTGTCGGCGAGAGCGTTCTTGCAGTCCATCATTCCGGAGCCGGTAAGCTCACGGAGCCGCTTGACGTCGGCGGCAGTGTAGTTCGCCATCGTGGGCGAGCCTCCTTGCATTGCTCGAGGAAATGGGGGGAGAGAAAAGAGTGGCGATTCACGACGAGACCCGGCGCACCGTCAACTGGGCACACCGGGTCTCGTACGTCGTCAGCTCTGTGAAGCGGGAACTTCTGCGACCGGAGCCTCGGTCTCGGCGGGAGCGGCTGCGCCGTTCGCACCCTCTGCGGCCGGTGCGTCGGTGACCGGCGCGTCGGTTGCGGCCGGGGTCTCCGCGGCAGCCTGCTGCGTGGCCTCGGCGGCCGGGGACGCCTGTGCGAGCTGCTCGAGCTCCCACTCGGCGAGAGGCTCGCCTGCGCCGACCTCGGGCTTGTCGTCCGAACCGGAGTTGCGTCCGGCACGCGACTGCACGCCCTCGGCCACGGCAGTTGCCACGACCTTGGTCAGCAGAGCGGCCGAGCGGATGGCGTCGTCGTTACCCGGGATCGGGTAGTCGACCAGGTCGGGATCGCAGTTGGTGTCCAGGATCGCGATGACCGGGATGTTCAACTTGCGCGCCTCGGCGACTGCGAGGTGCTCCTTGTTGGTGTCGACGATCCAGATGGCCGACGGAACCTTGGCCATGTCCCGGATACCACCGAGGGTGCGGTCGAGCTTGGTCATCTCACGCGTGAGCATGAGGATTTCCTTCTTGGTGCGACCCTCGAAACCACCGGTCTGCTCCATCGACTCGAGTTCCTTGAGTCGGATGAGGCGCTTGTGAACGGTGCTGAAGTTGGTGAGCATGCCGCCGAGCCAGCGCTGGTTCACATACGGCATACCGACGCGCGTGGCCTCGGCTGCGATGGATTCCTGCGCCTGCTTCTTGGTACCGACGAAGAGGACGGTGCCGCCGTGGGCGACAGTCTCCTTGACGAACTCGTACGCCTGATCGATGAAGGTCAGCGTCTGCTGCAAGTCGATGATGTAGATGCCGTTGCGATCGGTGAAGATGAATCGCTTCATCTTCGGATTCCAACGGCGGGTCTGATGCCCGAAGTGTGTGCCGCTGTCGAGCAGCTGCTTCATGGTCACAACAGCCATAGCTGTAGTTCTCTCTTTCGTATGCCGGTTGATGCGCGGACACAGTCCCTGGCAGACCGTGGGTCCGACAGGTGTCGTGTTCCGTGCCCTGGCGCTCGTCGTTCGGCGGACCTGCACCGCAGGACCAGCCGCCGAACATATGCTCGAGCGCGCGAAGTCGACCCGTGTGGACAGGCCGCAGGAACAAGTGTACGTCGGCGATGCCGCAGGTCATAACCGGGTCGCGAGACCTGTGGACGGCCGACGACTCGTCCCCGGGGCGCGATCGCGGTCCGAGCACGCACGGCCCCCGGCGGGAGACGCTGAGCGGATGCCCCTGCATCGGACTGCCGCCGTGCTCGCCCTGACCGCCCTGTGCACGACCGCGAGTCCGGTACACGCCGATTCGGCGCGTCCGTTCGACTGGCCGCTGCACCCTCGGCCCATGGTCGTCACTGCCTACGATCCTCCGCCGCAGCGGTGGCTGCCCGGCCATCGCGGTGTCGATCTGGATGCGAGCAGGGATCCGACCCGTACCGTCTTCTCCGCCGCCGACGGCGTCGTCGTGTTCGTCGGCGACGTCGCGGGACGGGGCGTCCTGTCCATCGAGCACGCGGGTGGATTACGGACCACCTACGAACCCGTCGACGGCACCGTCGTCACGGGAGCGCGCGTGCGCCGTGGTCAACCGGTGGCGACGGTATCGGCGGGACACCCCGGATGCGGTGTTCCGTGGTGTCTGCACTGGGGATTGCGGCGTGGCCGCGACTATCTCGATCCGACCCTCGCGCTCGACAGCGGGCGCCCGGTGCTGAAACCGGTCCGCTGAACTACCAGGTGCGGTGACGCTGCACGGGCGCCTGCGACGACGCATGGCGACCACCGGCATCCGGGAAATCGTCGGCCATCAGCTCGGCCAGCTGCATGAACGCCGCCCGGGTCCGGGGACGCAACCGGTCGATCTCGACTATCGATCCTTCCGCGAGGTGCGGATCGAACGGCACGACGACGACGGCACGGCAGCGGGCGAGGAAGTGACGTTCGAGTTCGTCCATGTCGATGCTCGCGGCACCGGGCCTGTGTGCACTGATGACGACGACCGTCCGCTCGACCAGATGGGCGTATCCGTGCAGCCCCAACCAGTCGAGTGTCGCCGCGGCGCTCTTGGCGCCGTCCACGGCGGGCGAACTGACCAGCACCAGTGCGTGGGCGAGGGAAAGCACCCCGTCCATGGCCGAATGCATGATGCCGGTGCCGCAGTCGGTCAGGATCAGGTTGTAGTGCGCGCGCAGCGTGTCGATCACGGCGCGGTAGTCCTGCTCGGTGAATGCCTCGGACGCCGCGGGGTCACGCTCACCGGCGACGACCTCGAGCCGACTGGACGACTGAGACGTGTGTTCCCGGATGTCGGCGTAGCTGCGGATCCGCGGACGCGCGGCCAGCAGGTCACGCACCGTCGACATGGTCTGCCGGGGAATCCGCTCCCCCAGGGTTCCGAAGTCGGGATTCGCGTCGACCGCGATGACGTTGTCGCGCCTCAGCGACGCGAGGACGGAACCGAGTCCCACGGTGATCGTCGTCTTGCCGACGCCGCCCTTGAGGGAGAGGAACGCGATGCGGTAGTCACTACTGATCGGCTGGCGGATGCGTTCGATCTGCTGCTCCCGGCGCGCGTCCGCGGAGACACCCGACTGCTGTCCCCACAGCCGATCGAGCGCCCGGCGCCAACTCGGCTTGCCGGCATCGGGTCTGCGAGCGACGGTCGCCCAGTCGGCGCCGGTTCGTCGAGGATCGGCCGGCACCGGCGTGTAGCCGGATTCCGCGGTCGATCGGGGGCTCGGTGCCGCGGGCGGGGACCACGGGGTCTGCGGTGGGAAGGTCTGCGGCGCATCCGGGCGGGGACGGTAGTCGTCGTCTCGACTGTTCACGATCGGCCATCCTTTCGCCGGACGGGGTGAACGGTGTACGACACACCCACTCGACAGCGCAAGTCCCCCGGTGGCCGACGGTACCAAACGTGCGGTGAGCGGCACCGAAGGGCGTCAGGCGCGTGGATGCGCCTGGTCGTGCACGGCGCGGAGACGCTCGACGGAGACATGCGTGTAGATCTGCGTCGTCGCCAGGGAGGCGTGCCCGAGCAGTTCCTGGACCACCCTGAGATCCGCTCCACCCTCGAGAAGATGCGTCGCCGCGGAATGACGGAGACCGTGTGGGCCGAGGTCCGGCGCTCCGGGAACCGCGGAGAGAACGTCGTGGACGATCGTGCGGGCCTGACGCTGGTTCAACCGTCCCCCGCGTCGACCCACCAACAGGGCCGCACCCGACGCCGACGTCACCAACGCCGGTCGACCGACGCGCATCCAGGCGTCGAGGGCGTCGTCGGCGGGCCGCCCGAACGGAACCACTCGCTCCTTGTCGCCCTTGCCGATCACGCGGAGTACGCGGCGGTCACGGTCGACGTCGTCGACGTCCAGTCCGCACAACTCGCCGACGCGGATACCGGTGGCATAGAGCAGTTCGACGACGAGGCGGTCACGCAACGCCACCGGTTCCAGCTCACGAGCACCGGACTCCGCGGCCTTCATCGCCTCCGCGGCGTCACGTTCACGCAGGACACCGGGCAACGTCCGGTGCGCCGGAGGCGCGACGAGTCTGGCCGCGGGATCGACGGTCAGGGTTCCGATCGAACACAGCCACGCCGTGAACGTCCGCGCGGAGCTGGCCCGCCTGGCGAGCGTCGCACGTGACGCCCCGTCCGCGGACATCGATGCCAGCCAGGACCTCAGCGCGCGGAGTGTGACGAGTGACGCCATTCCGTCCGCATCGGGTGCGGCCGCCGAACAGAATGCGATCAACTTCTCCACGTCGCCGACGTAGGCACGGATCGTGTGCTCGGACCTGTTGCGCTGCCACGCGAGATGTCGGGCGAACCGTTCGAGCAGTTCCGGACCGAGCTCAGGACTCGCTGGCGGCGAGCTCTCGCTTCCAGGTCCGGAAGCCTTCCTCGGTTCGACCACGTCGCCAGTATCCCGAGATCGACGCCCATTCCGCGGTAACGCCACGCTCCTTGCGGATATACGGCCGGATCTCGTGCATCACCGACTGAGCTTCGCCGTGTACGAACACATGTACCTGTCCGGGAAGCCATGCGATGTCCCGGACGGCGTCGGCGAGCACGCTGCTCACCCCGTCGCCGGAGTCGGACCGGAAGACCCACCGCACGTCCACGGACGCCGGAGCGGCGATGTCGAGTCGGTCCTGCGGGTCCGCGGCCTCCAGCACGACGCGCGCGGGGACTCCTTCGGGGAGCGCGGCCAGCGCAGCGGAGATAGCCGGCAGCGCAGTCTCGTCGCCTGCGAGGAGGTGCCACTGGGCGTCGACGCGCGGGGCGTAGGCACCGCTGGGGCCGAAGAACGACAGGGAGTCACCGGGGGCCGCCCGACGTGCCCACGGTCCCGCTACGCCCTCGTCGCCGTGGACGACGAAGTCGATCGCGATCTCGCGCGCCGCACGGTCGACCCGGCTGACGGTGTAGGTGCGCAGCGTGGGTTGCTCAGGGTCCCCGAAGTGCAACTTGACGTATCCGTCCGTGAACTCGGAGGCCTCGAACTCGTCGAAACCGTTGCCGCCGAGCACTACTCGAACCATGTGCGCCGTGAGACGCTCGGTGCGCACCACGGTCATGGTGGTCAGTCGTCGCGCCACAGGACACCTCCGTCGAAAACGTGCCACCGTTCGGTGGCCTCCGGGTCGATCTGGGGTTAGCCTACCCTAAGATCAACGCCGGGGACCATGAGAGGCTCGATCAGTGAGCGGCGTCGTACGCGTCCTGGATCTCCTGACTGATGCGGCCCCGCGTGCTGACCTCGAAGCCGTTCTCCTTGGCCCAGGCGCGAACCTCCTGCAGGTTCTGACGCGGCTTGCTGCCGGTCGACGCGGTGGCGCGACGAGCCTTGCGTCCGCCGACCTTCTCCGCGTGCTCGATCCAGAACGCGAATTGATCGAAGAGCTCGTTGGCGTGCTTGTTGTTCAGATCGATCGAATACGACACCCCACCGATCGAGAACTCGACAGTTTCTCCCTGGCCCTCCTTGATCAAGGAGCCGTCGACATCGTCGATCATTTGTACCGTTGTACGTCTTGCCATTGTTTCTGCGCTCCTCGCGAGGTGGAATGAACTTGTTCCAACATATCAGCCGACATCGGTGTCATGACGGAGCACAGCCGCGACGACCAGCGGAAAACAGGACACAACGGTCGCCGTCCCGTAGCGCGTCGGCAATAGCGACCACCGGCACCGGTACGCTGACCGCGTACACCGTTCTCGGCGTCGTGATTCACGCCGTCGCACACTGACGGAAAGACCGCAAGATGACGCCAGCTCCCCCGACGACGAAACCGGACAGTCGGTGGACCTTCGCGGATCTGTTCAGCGGTGCCGGCGGAATGTCTTTCGGTTACGCACGTCACGGAGCTTTCGAGGTGGTGGGAGCGGCCGACGCGCAACTGGGTAAACCCAGCAGTACGCGGGGTTCCCTCGAATGCAATTCGTCCTACGAGGCCAATATCGGCATCACTCCGCACGCCGTCGACCTCTCGTCGATTTCCGGTGCGGATCTTTCACGGTTGTTCGCGTCCCGACTGCGTGGGCGGCCGCTCGATGTACTCAGCGCGTGTCCGCCCTGTACCGGTTTCTCCCGCGCCAATCCACAGAATCATCTGAGCGACGATCCCCGCAATTCCCTCGTCACCCGGGTAGCGGACGCCGTCGCCGCGCTCTCACCCGCCGTCGTGGTGATGGAGAATGCGCGGGAATTGGTCGGCGGGAATTTCCGCGGACACCTCGACGTGTTGTCGGAGCGGTTGGACCGACTGGGCTACGACGTCAGCGCGTCGGTACACATGCTGACCGCTTTCGGACTACCGCAGCGACGCGAACGATCGCTCGTCGTCGCGGCCCGGCGTGACCACACGCTCCGGACGATGTCCGATCTGTGGTCGGGCGTCGGCGTCACGTCCGAGGCCACGACCGTCCGACGCGCGATCGGGCATCTCCGCGCGGTCGAGGCGGGAGTGACGTCACCGACCGATCCGATGCACGTCTCACCCAGCATCGGCCGCGACTCCACGCTCCGGCGTCTGAGGGCACTCCCCCACGACGGCGGGTCGTGGCTGGACCTGCGCTCCACCCCGTCGGGCGACGACCTCCTGACACCCGCGATGAGCAGACTCGTCGCGGCCGGTCGCTTCGGCTCGCACCCGGACGTCTACGGGCGACTGTGGTGGGACCGGCCGTCTCCGACGATCAAGCGCGAATGCGCTCACTTCGGCAACGGCCGGTACACCCACCCCGAGCAGGACCGGCTGTGCACGGTGCGAGAACTGGCCTTGCTCAACGGCTTCCCGGACGACTACGTCTTCCGCGCCAGGTCGCTGTCCAACATGTACCGCCACATCGGTGACGCTGTCCCGCCGCTGATCTCCGCGCAACTCGCGGCACTGAGCACGTGGATCCTGACCGGTGACAAGCCCGATCTCCACGACGCGATCCTGCCCGGCACCTCCCTCCGCGCGACCGACCTGGTCCCGTCAGAGCCCGCCGATGCGGAACCACCCCGACTCGTCCCGGCCGGCGTGACCCTCGATCTCGAGCACCACCAGAGCTGACCGCACCGCCGACACCGTCACCCCGGAGTCCACCGACAGCTCCTGCACACTGCGCGCCCCCGACGCGGGGAACGCGTCGAGCACCCGAGCCGGTGTCGCCGGCAGCCTGTCCAGATCGCGCCCGAACAACGCGTCCTGCGCGTCGTCGTCCCCGGCGCCGGTCCCGATGACGCCGACCTCCGCAGCGACGTCGCGAGCGCCCGTGATCAGCCGCGCCTCACCCTCTCGGATCATGCGATGACACCCGGTCGACGACGCCGAGGTCACCGGGCCGGGCACAGCCATGACCGGTCGGCCCAACGACCGCGCCCACGACGCCGTGTTCCGGGCGCCGCTGCGCCACCCCGCTTCCACCACGACCACCCCGTCGCTCAGCGCGGCCACGACACGATTGCGGGCGAGGAAGCGGTATCTGGCGGGATGTGTTCCCGGCGGATACTCGCTGATCACCGCGCCGTTCTCCGACACGCGGCGCAGTAGACGTTCGTGGCCCGCCGGATAGGCTCGGTCCACTCCGCACGCGAGCACCGCCACCGTGCACCCACCCACGCCCAGCGCTGCGCGGTGCGCGGCGCCGTCGATGCCGTACGCACCACCGGAGACCACCGTCCAGCCGTCCACCGCGAGGTCGCCCGCGATCTCGGCGGTGACGTGCTCGCCGTAACTCGTCGCGGCACGCGTGCCGACCACCGCCACGGCACGCTCCGACGATGCCGCGATCGATGCCGACCCCACCACCCACAGAGCGAACGGCGCTCCCGCGTCCCGCTTGTCGGGCGCACCGTCCTGCCGATCGAATCCGAGGAAGCGCCACGCCGGCCACTCCTCGTCGGACGGGATCACCAGTCGCCCGTCCAACGCCGCGACCAGTTCCAGACTCTGCGCTGCCGAGGCGAGATGTGCACGCGCAGAGATCCTGTCCCACACTGCCTTCGGAACGTCCCCGGTTCTCATCGTCGCCGCGGCATCGATGACCCCGCGTGAGGCGATCAACTGTTCGACGGCGCGCGAGGGCCCCTGAGTCACCGTCGACACGTATGCCCGGGCCAGCCGCTCCGGATCGAGAGCCCGCGTCATGCTCCGCTCCCCTGTTCACGGAACGACATGGCCGACGCGACGCACTCCGGACCGGGAACTTCCCTGCCCTCGAGATCGCCGAGTGTCCACGCCAGCCGCAGAATCCGGTCTGCGCCGCGGGCCGTGATCGCCCCGCGCCGCAACGCTCGCTCGATCGGTGTCAGCGCCTCGCGGCCGAGTCGGAACTGTTGCCGCAGTGCGGATCCGGGAACCTCCGCGTTGGTCTGCCACCCGAACTCGCGCCACCGCTCCGTCGCCGCCGCGCGCGCCGCGGTGACCCGGCCTCGCACGACGTCCGTGCTCTCTCCCTTGTCGTCGGTCAACATCCCCGTCGCCGCGGGATGCATCGCCAGCCTCAGGTCGACTCGGTCGAGCAACGGGCCTGACAACTTGCCGAGGTAACGCCTCCGGGCGTTCGGCGCGCACACGCAGTCGGCGGTTCGCGGCGACGCACACGGGCACGGGTTGGCCGCGAGAACCAACTGGAACCGCGCGGGGTACCGCGCGACGCCGTCTCGGCGGGCGATGCGCACCTCACCGTCCTCGAGCGGTGTACGCAGAGCTTCGAGAACACGAACCGACATCTCGGCGCACTCGTCGAGGAACAGCACGCCGTGATGCGCCCGGCTCACCGCACCCGGCCGCGCCATGCCGCTTCCGCCCCCGACCAGCGCGGTGACCGAACTGGTGTGGTGCGGTGCGATGAACGGGGCGGTGGTGATGAGCGGACATTCCGCTGTCAGCGTGCCCGCGACCGAGTGAACGGCCGTCACCTCGAGCGCCTGCCGTTCCGTCAGCGGAGGGAGCAGACCCGGTAGACGCCCGGCCAACATCGTCTTCCCGATGCCGGGCGGTCCCGTCAGCATGAGGTGATGCGCGCCGGCGGCCGCCACCTCGACGGCCCACCGCGCCTCCGCCTGCCCGACGACATCGGCAAGATCACCCACCTGCGGAGAGACCACGGGGGTGACGACTCCGGGCTCCGTCAAGAACGTGCGACCGTCCAACCAGTCGATGACCTCGCGCAGATGGGCGGCGCCGAGGACTTCGATTCCCCCGACCAGTCCGGCCTCGGCGAGGCTGTCCGACGGCACGACGACGCGGGCCCAGCCGGCACTGCGCGCAGCCAGCACGGCCGGGAGGACGCCACGCACTGCGCGCACCCGCCCGTCCAGTGCCAATTCACCGAGAAGCACCGTCTCTCCGAGCAACCTGGCGGGAACGACCTTCGCGGCGCCCAGCACCGCGCAGGCCAAGGCGACGTCGTAGACGGATCCCACCTTCGGCAGCGTCGCCGGTGACAGTGCGAGAACGACTTTCGACATCGGCCACGTCTGACCCGAATTGTTCACTGCCGCGCGCACTCTGTCACGCGACTCCTGAAGTGCCGCATCGGGAAGACCCACGACGTGCACACCTGGCAGACCTCGGCCGACATCCGCCTCGATCTCGACCAGAACTCCGTCGATACCCGTGACCGCCACCGAGTAGGACCGTCCGAGAGCCATCAGAACGCACCCTGCAGATGCACCACGCGGGGTCCGTCACCGCGGGCGATGATCACCTCGACGACGTCGAACCGCACCGGCACCCACGGTCCCGCACGCTCCGCGAGCCACAGCCCCGCGAGGCGGTGGATCCGCTGCGCCTTGACCGGCGTCACGGCCTCCGCCGGTGAGCCGAACCTCTCACCCGACCGTGTCTTCACCTCCACGAACACGATCGTGTCCCCGTCCGCACCGATGATGTCGACCTCGCCGTGCCGGCACCGCCAGTTCCTGGCAACGATCTCCATCCCCGTCGTCGTCAGGAATTCCGCCGCCGCGTCCTCCCCGTACCGCCCCAACTCCACGTGTGTTGCCATGGCTCCCCTCGCCGACGCCGGCATCCGGGCTGGATGCACGTGCTGTGTCGGGACACGACCTTCACCCGTGGAGGAGACCTGTCGACGGGGTCGACCTGCGGCGACAGAAATGTTGGGGATGACGTCCCTGGTTGTGGATCGGCCGTTGCCCGGCGACGACGCTCGGACTTCCCTAGGATCGAACGATGAGCAGCGCGAACGATTCGTCGGCAGGGGCGCCGACCGAGTTCTTGTTGCGCCGGGCACCGCACGCGGGCCGGCCGGACCACCCGTACGCGCTGCTGTGGACCTCGAACGACGACGTGGGAGAGCAGTCGACACGAGAGATCGGCCGTGGTGACTACCGCTGGGCCGTACGCACCGCGAGGATGTTGTCGATTCCGCGAAGCTCCATCGAACATGCCGACACTCGCGGCCTGGACGACGGCTACGAGGGCTGGCACCTCAATGCCAGGATCGTCACTCGGGAAGTCTGAGGTCCGGCTTGTCGAGTTCCTCGATGTTGACGTCCTTGAACGTGATGACGCGGACGTGCTTGACGAATCGTGCGGGTCGGTACATGTCCCAGACCCACGCGTCGGACATCCGCACCTCGAAGTAGATCTCGCCGTCGGCGTTGCGGGGAATCATCTCCACCGAGTTGGCCAGGTAGAAGCGGCGCTCGGTCTCCACCACGTAGGTGAACTGGCCGACGATGTCGCGATACTCCCGGTACAGCGACAGTTCCATCTCGGTTTCGTACTTCTCGAGATCCTCGGCACTCATGCCGCCATCATCCCGCATCGACGTCGTGGGGCGTCAATCGGCCCTGTCGCCGTCCGTCCGAGGAGACAGTCCCGACACGTTCGCCCAGGACTGTCGATGCTCGTGACTCGCTCCCAGACGCGCGAGGGCATCGGTGTGCAGAGTCGTGTTGTAGCCCTTGTGGATCGAGAAGTCGTACCCGGGGATGTCGCGGTCCATTCGGCGCATGATGCGATCGCGGTGCACCTTCGCCAGCACGCTCGCGGCCGCGATGCACGCGGCGGTCGCGTCTCCGCCGATGACGGGCAGGGACGGCGCCGGCAGACCCGGCACACGGAACCCGTCGGTCAACACGTACCCGGGATCGACGGCCAGGCCCGCGACCGCGCGGCGCATTCCCTCGATGTTGGCGACGTGGATACCGATCCGGTCGATTTCCGCTGCGGGAATCGTCACGATCGCGTACGCCGTCGCCCAGCGGATCACCTTCGGGAACAGGGCTTCCCGTGTGTTCTCACTCAGCTTCTTGGAGTCGTCGAGAACCTCCAGAGACGATCGAGCGCGGTCTCCGAGGATGCACGCAGCCACGACCAGCGGGCCCGCACACGCTCCGCGACCCGCTTCGTCGACGCCGGCGACGGGACCGAGCCCGGACCGCAGCAGCGCCGACTCCATGGTGCGCATCCCCCCGGCGCGCCGGATGACGGTCCGCGGCGGCCACGACGTTCGTGAGAGCCGCGGCGTCGCCGTGATGGTGCGGGGACTCACTGACCCTGGATGTCCGGATCGTCGATGAGGCCCCAGCGACCGGGCGGCAGGACGATGGCCTGCGCCTCACCGATGACGTTGTCCAGCGGGATCGTTCCCTGCAGTTCGTCGGCGACGTGGTACCGCGAGTCGGCCGAGTTGCTGCGGTTGTCACCCATCACCCAGACGTTGCCCTCCGGCACCGTGACGGGGCCGAAGCACCTGCCGGACCGGATCGGGGTGTCGCAGGTGAGGGAGCCGGGAACGAAGTCGAAGTCCATAGTGATGTACGGCTCGTCGAGAGGCTTGCCGTCCACCAGGACCCGACCCTGCTCGTCGCAGCACTCGACGGTCTGCCCGCCGGTGGCGATGACGCGCTTGACCAGATCGTTCTCGTCCGGGGCCACGAGGCCGACGAGGGAACCGAGTTCCTGCGCGCCTCGCACGACGACGTTGGACGACCGAGTGGAGACGTAGTCACCGTCCCACGACGGAGGGCCGCGGAAGACGATGACGTCACCAGCCTTCGGATCACCGAAACGGTAGGACACCTTCTCCACCACGATGCGGTCGCCGGTGCACCCGGTGCAGCCGTGCAGCGTCGGCTCCATCGACTCGGAGGGGATGAGATACACCCTCGCGACGAAGGTCTGCAAGAGGAAGCTCAGAACGAGCGCGACCAGGATGAGGATGGGAAGTTCCCGCCAGAAGGACCGGGGCTTCTTCACCGGTGGCGTGTCGTCGTTGTCGTCGCTCACGCGCTTGTCCGTCACGACTAGAGATTAACTGCAGGCCCGGAATATGGAACGGCCGGACACCCGAGGAAGAACCTCGTGTGCCCGGCCGGACGACGAACGACGCCGTGGATCAGCGCTTTTCCTTGATCTTGGCCTTCTTGCCGCGCAGCTCGCGCAGGTAGTACAGCTTGGCGCGACGCACGTCACCGCGGGTCACGACCTCGATGAGGGAGATGTTCGGGGTGTGGACGGGGAAGGTGCGCTCGACACCGACGCCGAAGGACACCTTGCGGACCGTGAAGGTCTCGCGGATGCCGCCACCCTGACGCCGAATGACGACGCCCTTGAAGATCTGCACGCGCTCTTTCGAGCCCTCGATGACCTTCACGTGCACGTTCAGTGTGTCGCCCGGGCGGAACTCGGGAATGTCGCTACGCAGCGACTGCTTGTCCAGGAAATCCAGGGTGTTCATGGTTCATCCTTGCTGTGACGAGATCTCGAGCAGAGGACCCGAGCGGCTGCCGACGATGGTGCCGTCGACGCTCGACTGGTTCGTACTCCGAATAGGTGTCCACCCGTTGTCGGAGCATGCGGAACGCACGCGCCGGGTCGGGCAACCCCACGATTGTGCCAGAGAGACAGGTCGAGACGAAATCGACCGGGGATCAGCCCGTCGTCACGTGTTCCCTGTCCGTCCGACTCGACGACGGAGGCGGTGCGGGCTGCACGACGCGGTCCAGGACGTCCTCCGTGACCGCACGGACGTGCTCGGCGTCCGGGGTGCCGGCTATCGCGTCCTGCATCCAGATCTTGGCGCGCACCACCGGCCGTCGGAGGTTCTTCTCCCGGCGCAGCGCCTTCGCCATCCTCTTCGGCCGCCGGGTGTAGCGCCATCGGGCCCACGGCGCACCGGGGCGGGACAGTCTGATCGCACCGATCAGGAGCAACGGGAGGAAGAACAGGCCGACCAGGCCCGTCCAGATCTTCCCCTTGGCCAGCACGATCGCGGCCAACAGCAGGTTGAGCGCGGCGAGAACGACGATCAGGACCCGGACCCCGACGTTCGCGTCCTCGCGGAATCCGGCCACGTCGAAGAATTCCAGCGGCTTCAGACCGAACAACAGCATGATGGTGGCCGCGACGGCGACGAAGACCGCGTCGACGGAGGTTCGGCCCTGTTCTGCCCAGTACACGTCCTCCAGATAGAAGATCAGCGCGAACTCGTCGAGGACCAGCGCGGCGCCGATGCCGAAGAACGTCGCCAGCACCGCCCCCGTGGTCTGCGTGCCGTCGACGTAGACCGCGATCATCGCCACCCCGGACACCAGCATGCAGACGACGCCGAAGACCACGTGATGCACGTGGTGCCCACCCGGCGTGACGTTGCCGGGCCACCAGGACACCTGTGCACGGATCATGCGCACGCTGAACCGGATGAACGCGAAGCCGACGATGAACCCCACCAGGAAGAACAACAGCGGGATCCGGCCCTCGTCGGAGACGTGATGCAGCCACCGCTCCATCGCTCCACCTCTCGGATCCGTGCCGGACCGGACGCTCGCAGTGTATCGAGGCCGGTCCGGCGGGCGCCTACTTTCCGAAGCCCGCTCTGCGCAGGGCGTCGGCCATGGATCCCGCTGCCGCGGGCGCAGGCGGTTGTTTCGCAGTCTTCCGCGGGGCGGCACCGGCGCCGCGCCGGTCCCGGCGTTCCGGTGCGGAGTTCTGCGCGGTGCGCGGGGATCCGCCGCCGATCTCGTCGTCGAGCCGCAGCGACAGGCCGATGCGCTGGCGCGGGAGGTCGACCTCCATGACCTTGACCTTGACCACCTGTCCCGACTTGACGACGTCGTGCGGGTCGCGGACGAACTCCGTCGACATCGCGGAGACGTGCACCAGCCCGTCCTGGTGGACACCCACGTCGACGAAGGCCCCGAACGCCGCGACGTTGGTGACGACACCTTCGAGCACCATTCCCGGTTCGAGATCCCCCACCTTCTCCACTCCCGCGGCGAAGGTTGCCGTCGCGAACTCGGGGCGGGGGTCACGGCCCGGCTTCTCGAGCTCGGCGAGGATGTCGGTGACGGTCGGGAGCCCGAAGCGGTCGTCGACGAAGTCCTGCGGACGCAGCGATCGCAGAACCCGTTCGTTGCCGACGACCTCGCGAACCCCCACACCTGCCTTGTCGACGATGCGGCGCACCACGGGGTACGCCTCGGGGTGGACGCTGGACCTGTCGAGCGGGTCGTCGCCGTCGGTGATG
Source organism: Rhodococcus sp. AC861 (assembly GCF_979256035.1). NCBI lineage: Bacteria > Bacillati > Actinomycetota > Actinomycetes > Mycobacteriales > Nocardiaceae > Rhodococcus > Rhodococcus sp. AC861. The sequence continues at coordinate 266,658 of NZ_CEEDMW010000003.1, read as the reverse complement.
CGGAGGAAGCCCGCACACTGCTCGAATGCCTTGGGCCCGAGGCGGGGCACCTTCTGCAGTGCGGACCGTGACCGGAACGGGCCGTTCGCATCCCGGTGCGCGACGATCGACTCGGCGAGGGTCGTGGCGACGCCCGATACTCGGGCGAGAAGCGGGACGCTGGCAGTGTTCACGTCGACTCCGACAGCGTTCACCGCGTCCTCGACGACGGCGCCCAGCGATCGCGCGAGCATCGACTCGGACACGTCGTGCTGGTACTGCCCGACGCCGATCGACTTCGGGTCGATCTTGACCAGTTCCGCGAGCGGATCCTGGAGGCGACGCGCGATGGACACCGCGCCGCGGATCGAGACGTCGAGGTCGGGGAGTTCACGCGAGCCGTAGGCCGATGCGGAGTACACGGACGCACCGGCCTCCGAGACCATCGCCTTGGTCAGCTTCGCGGCCGGGTACTTCGCGATCAGTTCCGCGGCGAGCGCGTCGGTCTCGCGTGACGCGGTGCCGTTACCGATCGCCACCAGGTCGACGCCGTGCTTCGCGGCCAACCCGGCAAGGGTGGCCAGCGCGTCGTTCCACTTCCCCTGCGGCTTGTGCGGGTAGATCGTGTCGTACGCCAGCACTTTGCCCGTCGGATCGACGACGGCGACCTTGGTGCCGGTCCGGAAACCCGGGTCCAGGCCCATGGTCGTCCTGCTGCCTGCGGGGGCGGCCAGGAGCAGGTCCTTCAGATTGGACGCGAAGACGTCGACGGCACGCTCCTCGGCAGCCTGTCGCAGCCGCATTCGGGTGTCGATGCCGAGGCTGACCAGGAGCTTCGTCCGCCATGCCCATCGGACGGTGTCGAGCAGCCAGCGATCCGCGGGCCGGCCGTGATCGCCGATGCCGAACTTCGCCGCGATCGCCGTCTCGTAGACGGAGGGCACGCCGGGGACCGGCTCGTCCGAGGTGGGCTCGGGATCCATCGTCAGCGACAGCACCTCCTCCTTCTCTCCGCGCAGCGCAGCGAGAACGCGGTGCGAGGGAACCGAGGTGAAGGACTCGGAGAACTCGAAGTAGTCCGAGAACTTGGCGCCCTCGGTCTCCTTGCCCGGACGGACGGCGGCGGTGAGGCGACCACGGGTCCACATCGACTCACGCAGCGATCCGACGAGGTCCGCGTCCTCTGCGAAGTGCTCGACGAGGATGGCGCGCGCTCCGGCGAGTTGCTCGTCCGAGTAGGTCGACGGGTCGGTCGTGGGGTCACCGAGGAGTGCATCGGCCACGGGCTGATGGCCGGCTTCACGAGCGATCTGCGCTTTCGTCCGACGCTTCGGCTTGAACGGCAGATAGATGTCCTCGAGGCGGGCCTTGGTGTCGGCCAGCACGATCTGCTTCTCGAGCGCGTCGTCGAGCTTGCCCTGGCCGCGGATCGACTCGAGCACCGCGTCGCGTCGTTCGTCGAGTTCGCGCAGGTAGCGGAGCCGTTCGTCGATGAGACGGAGTTGGATGTCGTCGAGCGTGCCCGTCACTTCCTTGCGGTAGCGAGCGATGAAGGGAACCGTCGCCCCTCCGTCGAGGAGCTCGACCGCGGCGCGTACACGCTCTTCCGCGACCTCCAGCTCATCGGCGATCCGGCGATTGACAGATTTCACAGCGGGCGTCACGGCGATGGACCTTACCGCGCCGGTACCGTGGAACTCGTCGTGCGGTCCGCTGCGATCGCACGCCATGACAGATCGGTAGATACGTGACAGTTCTCTCGCCGCCCGTGCGGCGAATCGCAGCCGTGGTGGTGGCATCGGTCCTGGCGATGTCGGCGCTCGGTGCGTGCTCGCAGCCCGACGCGGCACCTGCGGCAGCGACCGTTCCGGTGGCGCCGGAGTTCCCGGAACCGGAAATGCCCATGGCGCCGGATCTCACCGGCCGCCTGCAGCAGGCGCTGGACGGTGCCGCGGCGCGCGGCGCCACGCTGTCCATCGGTTTCCTCGACCGAGTGACCGGAAGCTACATGGGCTCGGGCGATCGCGATCCCATCGAAACCGCATCCGTCGTCAAGCTCTTCATCGCGGACGACCTTCTCTTCCGGTCCTCTCGCGGCGAGTTCGCTCTGGGCGACGACGCCCGCGCGCTGATCGCACCGATGCTCTCCTCCTCCGACGACAGTGCCGCACAGGTGTTGTGGGACACCGCCGGCGGCTCGGACGTGGTCACGCGAGTGGCGGCACGCTACGGGTTGCCCGCGACGGCACCGTCGGCAGACGGCATCTGGTGGAACACCCGCACCACGGCAGCGGATCTCGTGCAGTACTACGACGCCGTCCTCGACGGCAACGGCGGACTCGCCGCCCCCGATCGCGCGACCATCGTCGGCGATCTCGAGGCGTACACCGAGGACGGCGCGGACGGGTACCCGCAGAGTTTCGGCATTCCTCGCGCGTTGTCGGGTGAGCCGGTTCGCGGGATCAAGCAGGGATGGATGTGCTGCGTCGACGGCCGATGGATCCATCTGAGTACCGGATTCGTCGGCGAGGGTGAGCGTTACGTCGTCGCCGTGCTGTCCCGCGAGGACCCGTGGTACGGCTCGGACGGCGGCAGTGCGGACACCACCGCCGACACCGCGGTCACCGACGACGACGGCGCCAAGCACGCCAGAGTTACCGTGACGGGTGCGTTGAAGATCCTGTTCCCCGACGGAGTCGTCGACTAGGAATTCGGGGGCAGCAGATCGGGACGGCGGTCGGCGGTCCGCTCCAGCGACTGCTCGCGGCGCCACTCCTCGATGCGAGCGTGGTTGCCGGACAACAGGACCGGGGGAACATCGAGCCCTCGCCAGGTTGCGGGACGGGTGTACCCCGGCCCCTCCAGCAGCCCGTCGGAGAACGAATCCTGTTGGTGCGAGAGCTGATTACCCAGGACTCCCGGCAACAACCTGGTGACCGCCTCGGTCATGACGAGGACGGCTGCCTCACCGCCGATGAGCACGTAGTCACCGATGCTCACCTCCTCGACCCGCACGCGGGTGGCGGCGTCGTCGAACACCCGTTGATCGATGCCCTCGTAGCGCCCGCAAGCGAACACCAGATGGCTCTCACGAGACCATCTCTCGGCGGTGCGCTGCGTGAACGGCACGCCGGCAGGGGTAGGAACCACGAGAACGGGATCCGCGTCGCGCATCACGTCGTCCAGGGCATCGCCCCACACCGTGGGTTTCATGACCATTCCGGGCCCGCCGCCGTACGGGGAGTCGTCGACAGCTTTGTGGACGTCGTGCGTCCAGTCCCGGAGATCGTGCACCCCGAGGGTGACCAGGCCGTTCTGAATGGCCTTGCCCAACAACGCGGTACGCATGGGTTCGAGGTATTCCGGGAAGATGGTCACCACGTCGATGCGCATCACTCGCCGTCCAGAAGCCCTTCGGGAGGATCGATCTCGACCGTCCGGGACGTGCGGGACACCGACACCACGATGGCGGCGACGAACGGCACCAGGAGCTCTCGACCGACGCTCTCGTCGGCAGGGGCGATGGACAGCAACTCCCCAGCGGCCGAGTGCAGGACCTCGGTGACCGTTCCCACCACCTCACCGGCGGACGGATGGTCGGCCGCGAATTGCACCGTCATTCCCTCGAGTTCGTGATCGTAGAACTCGTCGGGGTCGTCCGACGCGGGGAGATCCGCCGTGTCGACGACGAACAGGGTGCCGCGCAGCGCGTCGGCCTCCCCGCGGTCGGAGATACCTTTCAGACGCAGCAGAAGCCGCCCGGAGTGATCCCGGGCGGCTTCCACCGTGTAGTCGGTCGTGCGGTTGTCACGACGTGACCGTCCGTGCAGCACCGAGCCGGGAGCGAAACGCTCGTCCGGATCGTCGGTACGTACCTCGACGACGATCTCGCCCTTGATGCCGTGCGACTTCGCGACGCGACCTACGACGAGCTCCACGACAGCGAGTTCAGCGATCCGTGTCGACGACGTCGACACGGATGCCGCGGCCGCCGATACCCGAGACGAGTGTCCGGATCGCCGTGGCGGTGCGCCCGCCACGGCCGATGACCTTGCCCAGATCGTCGGGGTGCACGTGCACCTCGACGGTCCGACCACGGCGACCGGTGATCATGTCGACGCGAACGTCGTCAGGATTGGAGACGATGCCGCGAACGAGATGTTCGACGGCGTCGGCGACCACGGTGCTCACTTGTCGGCGGACTCGGCGGTGGCGTCGGCGGTCTCGGCTGCCGGAGCGCTCTCTGCAGCGTCGTCGGCCTTGGCGGCCTTCTTCTTCTTGGGCGTGGTGGCCTCGCCGACGGGCTCGTTGTCGGCGGCAGCGAGAGCTGCGTTGAAGAGATCCAGCTTGGAGGTCTTGGGCTCCTTGACGCGCAGCGTGCCCTCGGCGCCCGGCAGGCCCTTGAACTTCTGCCAGTCACCGGTGATCTTGAGCAGGGCCGCGACGGGCTCGGTGGGCTGTGCGCCCACGCTGAGCCAGTGCTGCGCACGCTCGGAGTCGATCTGGATCAAGGAAGGCTCTTCCTTGGGGTGGTACTTGCCGATGGTCTCGATGGCGCGGCCACCACGACGCGTGCGCGCATCGGCGACGACGATGCGGTACTGCGGGTTGCGGATCTTGCCGAGACGGGTGAGCTTGATCTTGACTGCCATGTGAAACAAAGCCTCTTTCGGTGTGGTTGCGTGCTGCAACCGCTGGTCACGGCGCAATTCGGCGATGCGCACGGCATGCGCACCCGGTTTTGCGGTGAATGGATGTTGTGACCGCCGCTCGGTACGGAACCGGAGACGGGCGAACAGGCGTTGATTCTGCCAGACCGTGCCCGCTGGTCATAATCTCCGGCGGCCGCTCGGCCCGGTCACCAGATACGTCCGCGCAAGATCACGACGTCAGGTGCGGCCAGTACGTCCGGTCCGGTCCGCGGATCCTCGGTGTAGAAGACGAGGTCGGCCGGAGCGCCGTGCTCGACGCCTGCCCGACCGAGCCACCGCCGGGCGTTCCAACTGGCCGCGCCCAGCGCGTCCGCCGGGGAGAGTCCCACCGCCGTCAGCGCAGCGACCTCGTCGGCGACGCGGCCGTGCTCGATGCTGCCTCCGGCGTCGGTTCCCGCGTAGATCGGCACCCCGGCGTCGTGCGCGCGCCCGACGGTGTCGGCGACGCGGGCGTGGAGGTCACGCATGTGATCGGCGTACCGCGGGTAGCGCCCGGCCGAGTCCGCGATGGACGGGAACGTCTCGATGTTGATAAGTGTGGGAACCAGGGCCGTCCCGTGCTCGACCATCATCTCGACCGTGTCGTCGGTGAGTCCGGTCCCGTGTTCGATGCAGTCGATGCCGGCGCCGATCAGACCCGGCAGCGCGTCCTCACCGAAGACGTGCGCCGTGACCCGTGCACCTTCGGAGTGCGCCGCGTCGATCGCGGCCCGCAGGATGTCGTCGTCCCACAGCGGGGCCAGATCGCCCACGCTGCGGTCGATCCAGTCACCGACCAGCTTGACCCACCCGTCACCGAGCCGAGCCTGCTGCCGTACGGCCTCCGGCAACTGCGACTCGTCCTCGAGGTCGACGGCGAGCCCGGGAATGTATCGCTTGGGCATCGCGATGTGCCGACCGGCGCGGATGATCCGGGGCAGGTCGTCGTGGTCGTCCAGCTCGCGAGTGTCGACGGGCGATCCAGCGTCACGCAGGAGCAGTGCACCCACCTCGCGCTCGGTGGTCGCCTGCGCGATCGCGCCGTCGTGATCCTCGTGTCCGCCGCCGTACTTGATGCCGACGTGGCAGTGCGCGTCGACCAGACCGGGCACGATCCAGCCACCGGACCCGACGGTGGTGGCCCCGGGAACCGGGTCCATCGAGATCAGGCCGTCCCGCACCCAGACGTCCCGCTGCTCGTCACCGGGCAGCAGGACACCGCGAAGATGCAGGCTCGGTGAGGTACGCACGTGTCCGACTTACTTCTTGGGCAGCTTCAGCTGGGACAGGTCGATACCCTCGAGACCCGGCGGGAGCTGGTCGAGGCCCTTGGGCATCGACGACAGATCCGGCATACCCGCGGGCATCCCACCCGGCATGCCGGGGAAGCCCCCGCGCACGCCCTTGGGCGGAGTGGGGCCGCGGCCGCCCTTCTTGCCTTTCTTGCCCTTCTTGTTGCTGCGCTGCACCTGTTTGCGCGCGCCCGGCATTCCCATCCGGCCGGCCATCGACGCCATCATCTTGCGGGCCTCGAAGAAGCGGTCCACCAACTGGTTGACGTCGGAGACCTTCACGCCGGAACCGTTCGCGATGCGCAGACGGCGCGACGCGTTGATCATCTTCGGATCCGCGCGCTCGGCGGGCGTCATGCCGCGGATGATGGCCTGCACGCGGTCGAGCTGCTTGTCGTCGACGGAGGCGAGTGCGTCCTTCATCTGACCCGCACCGGGGAGCATCCCCAACAGGTTGCCGATCGGACCCATCTTGCGAATGGCCATCATCTGCTCGAGGAAGTCCTCGAGCGTCAGCTGCCCGGAGCCGATCTTGGCGGCCGTCTCCTCCGCCTGCTGGGCATCGAAGACGGTCTCGGCCTGTTCGATGAGGCTGAGGAGGTCGCCCATGCCCAGGATCCGGCTCGCCATGCGATCCGGGTGGAAGATCTCGAAGTCCTCGAGCTTCTCGCCGGTGGAGGCGAACATGATCGGTCGACCGGTCACCTCGCGCACACTCAGCGCGGCGCCACCACGGGCGTCGCCGTCGAGCTTGGTCAGCACCACGCCGGTGAAGCCGACGCCGTCCTGGAACGCCTGCGCCGTGCTGACGGCGTCCTGGCCGATCATCGCGTCGAGCACGAACAGGATCTCGTCGGGGTTCGTCGCGTCGCGGATACCGGCGGCCTGGCCCATGAGCTCGGTGTCGATGCCGAGGCGGCCCGCGGTGTCGACGATGACCACGTCGAACTGCTTGGCGCGGGCCTCGGCGACACCCGCCCGAGCAACCTCGACGGGATCCGCCGCCGTCACGCCGAGGGCGTTCTCGCCGCCACCGATGGACGTCCCGGGATGCGGCGCGAAGACCGAGGCCCCGGCGCGTTCACCGACGATCTGCAGCTGACTGACGGCCCCGGGGCGCTGGAGGTCACAGGCGACGAGCAGCGGCGTGTGGTTCTGGTCCTTGAGCCATTTGGCCAGCTTTCCGGCCAGCGTCGTCTTACCGGAGCCCTGCAGACCCGCCAGCATGATGACCGTGGGCGGGTTCTTGGCGAACTCCACCCGACGTGTCTCGCCGCCGAGGATGCCGACCAGCTCGTCGTTGACGATCTTGACGACCTGCTGGGCAGGGTTCAGCGCTGCGGAGACCTCCGCACCCTTGGCACGTTCCTTGATGCGCGTGATGAACGCCCGCACGACGGGGAGGGCGACATCGGCATCGAGCAGTGCCAGACGGATCTCACGGCAGACGGCATCGATGTCGGCACCCGAGAGCCGACCCTTGCCCCTCAGATCCTTGAGGCTTCCGGTCAATCTGTCGGACAGTGATTCGAACAACGATGCTCCTGAAAATCGCGAGAAAAGAGATGACTTCTCCAGGTGCCCACCCTAACGGGTGCGCCCGTGAGCGGTGAGAGGTCAGTCCTCCGACTCGGGCTCTTTCGGTCGGAGCGCCGGAACCACGCTCAGCAGAGCACTCTCGAGTTCCTCACGCTGCGCCCGCGAATCGGTCGGCCCGCCGGTCTCGATGCAGAATGCGTCGACGACGGACGACCCGAGAGTGGCCACCTTCGCCCACCGGACGTCGGCTCCCTGCTTCTCGAACACCGACGCAAGTCGGCACAGCAGACCGAGTCGATCCTCCGCACGCACCTCCACGACGACGGAGTCGCCGCCCTGACCGTCGAACCAGATCACCCGCGGTGGAGCCTGCGCGTACAGCGGCACCTCCGAGACCTCCGGCTGGCCGGGTTCGAGTTCCGAGGCGGCCGACCGGGCTCCGGCCTCCTTGATGTCGAGCTGCGCGAGAAGGTCGAGCTGCCCGTCGAGAGCGCGGATGAGGTCCTGACGCAGCAGTCCCGGAGGGGGCGGTGCACCGAATGTGGGCGTCACGACGAAGCGGTTGACCGCGAACCCGTTCTCGCTGGCGACCGATGCCGCCAGAACCCGCAACGATCCCAGAGCCAACACGCCCGATGCGTTGGACAGCAGGCCGGGCCGGTCCGGGGCGGTGACGGTGACCTCGAACGTGTGCGGACTGTCCGACGGTTGCAGATCGACGTCCACGCCGCCCTCGGTCGCCCGCGCCGCCAGTGCCGGATCGATCGGGTCGGGCGTCGGGAGCGATTCCCCGGCCATGACCAACCGGCATCGACGCACGAGTTCACCGATCAACGACGACTTCCAGTCTCCCCACACGCCGGGACCTGTGGCGAGCGAGTCGGCCTCGGCCAACGCGTGCAGCAGTTCCAACAGGATCGAGTCCCCGTCGAGGGCGTCCACCACACGTTGCACCGTGGCCGGGTCGTCGAGATCGCGACGAGTCGCGGTGTCGGGAAGCAACAGGTGGTGTCGGACCATCGACTCGAGCAGTCGGACGTCGGACGGCCACAGGCCCAGTCGCTTGCCGACCTGGGTCGCCAGGTCCGCCCCGACGACGCTGTGGTCTCCCCCGCGCCCCTTGCCGATGTCGTGCAGCAGTGCCCCCAGCACCAGCAGGTCGGGTCGCGCGACGCGCGTGGTGAAACCACTGGCGTAGGCGGCGGTCTCGACCAGGTGACGGTCGACGGTCCAGGTGTGCACCGCATCTCGCGGGGGAAGGTCGCGTACGGCGCCCCATTCCGGCAGCAACCGGCCCCACAGACCTGTCCTGTCGAGTGCCTCGATCACCGCGATGGCGCGCCGACCCGAACCGAGCACGACGAGCAGATCGTTGAGTGCTTCCTTGGGCCACGGCTCACGGAGCTCGGGTGCACTGTCCGAGAGCCTGCCGAGAGTCGAGGCGGACATCGGCATCCCGGTCACCGCGGATGCCGCGGCAACCCGCATGATCAGTCCCGGATCTTTGTTCGGCCGTGCATCTCTGGCGAGCACCACTTCACCCGCGTGTTCGACGACCCCTTCGTCGAGCGGTCGACGGACGGGCACCCTGCGCAGGCGGGACAGGCCACGGCGCGGAATGGCGTTACCGGCGGTGCGCAGGCCGACGTCGGTGGAGTAGCCGATGGTGCGAGCCGAATCACTCAGGACGCGAGCGAGATCGAAGCGGTCACCGATGCGGAGCGCCGCGGCGATCTCGTCGGCGTCCTGCGCGCGCAACTGATCCCGGGCGCGGCCGGCGACGCGGTGCAGTTCGGTGCGCACGTCGAGGATGCGGCGGTGCGCGAAGTCCAATCCGCCGCCGGGCGATTCGGGGCCGAGCCCGGGCATCGCGTCCGTGAGCTGCGCGATCGACAGCGCGTCGAGGAGCTGGACGTCGCGCAGTCCCCCGCGCCCGCTCTTGAGGTCGGGTTCCGCCCGATGGGCGATCTCACCGCTGCGGCCCCACCGCGTGCGGGTCAAGGCGTACAGCTCGTCGAACCGATCGCGTATCCCGATGCGCCACTGGCGTCGGATCCCGTCGATCAGCATCGAACTCAGTTCGGCGTCGCCCACGATGTGGCGGGCGTCGAGAAGACCCAGTGCGGCCGTCATGTCGTGTGCCGCGACGTCGAGGGCCTGCGGAACGGTGCGCACGCTGTGATCGAGTTTGATGTGGGCGTCCCACAAGGGGTACCAGAGTTGATCGGCCACCTCGCCGACGAGCGCCGGATCCAGGTCGTCGTGCAGCAGAACGAGATCGAGATCGGAGTACGGCAGCATCTCCCGGCGGCCCAGGCCGCCCACCGCGACGATGGCGAATCCGCTGTCGGGTTTGATCCCCACGTCCGAACCCTTGGTGGTGAGCCAGAACTCGTGCAGGTCGGTCAGTGCCTGACGGAGGGACGTGGCGTCCAGACGACGATTCTTGCCCTGCCCGGCCAGCAGTTGCTCGCGAGCTCGGACCAGATCGGCTGCTGCTTCGGAACCTCCCACGGGGGTCCTTCCTCTCGACGAACGGTCGGCGTGTGGTGGAGAAAACAGACCGGCCGCGGATCCCTCGCCCTTCGACGAGGTGGATCCGCGGCCGGACTGACTCGAGACTTACAGTGCGTCGGACCCACGTTCGCCGGTACGCACGCGCACCACGGCTTCCACGGGCGAGACCCAGACCTTGCCGTCACCGATCTTGCCGGTGCGGGCGGCCTCGACGATCACCTCGACGACCTTGTCCACCGCCGCGTCGTCCACGACGACCTCGACGCGCACCTTGGGTACGAAGTCCACGGAGTACTCGGCACCGCGGTAGACCTCGGTGTGGCCCTTCTGCCGGCCGTACCCCTGCACCTCGCTCACGGTCATACCGAGAACGCCTGCCTGCTCGAGCGCCGTCTTGACGTCCTCGAGTGTGAACGGCTTGACGATTGCAGTGATCAACTTCATGTCTCATGCCTCCTTGCTGGGAACGCGTCCCAGTGTTGACCCACCGAGTGCCGCAAAGTCGTAGGCGGTCTCGGCATGTTCCGATTCGTCGGCTCCCATGGATTCACCATCGTCGTCGATCCGGAGGCCCACGGTGTACTTGACGATGAGCGCGACGATGGTCGTTCCCACCAGAGAGTAGATCAGCACGGCGCCCGCACCGACTGCCTGACGCCACAACTGGTCGGCTCCGCCGCCGTAGAACAGGCCCTCGACACCGGCCGGCGCCTCGGACGTGGCGACCAGACCGACCATCAGCGTGCCGACGAGACCACCCACGAGGTGGACACCGACGACGTCGAGCGAGTCGTCGAAACCGAAGCGGAACTTCAGACCGACGGCGAGTGCACACAGGACACCGGCGACGACGCCGATGACCAACGCGCCGAGAATGTTCACCGAGGAGCAGGCCGGGGTGATGGCCACGAGCCCGGCGACGATGCCCGACGCACCACCGAGACTCGTCGCGTGACCGTCACGGATGCGCTCCGTGAGAAGCCAGGCGAGCATGGCTGCGGCGGTCGCCGCGATGGTCGTGACGAAGGTGGCACCTGCGATGCCGTTGGAGCCGACGGCGGAACCGGCGTTGAAGCCGAACCAGCCGAACCAGAGGAGACCGGCACCGAGCATCACGAACGGAAGGTTGTGCGGGCGGAACGGAGTTCCCGGCCAGCCCTTGCGCTTGCCGAGGATGATCGCGAGGACCAGGCCGGCGGCGCCGGCGTTGATGTGCACCGCAGTACCACCGGCGAAGTCGACCGCGGCGAGCTTGTTGGCGATCCAACCACCCGTCTCGGTGGTGACCTCGTCGAAGGAGAAGACCCAGTGAGCGACCGGGAAGTAGACGAGTGTCGCCCACAGTCCGGCGAAGAGCAGCCACGGACCGAACTTCATACGGTCGGCGACGGCACCCGAGATGAGGGCGACCGTCAGAATGGCGAACATCGCCTGGAACGAGACGAACACGGTGGCTGGAATCGTGCCCACCAGAGGAATCGCGGCGTCGGTGAGGACTCCCGCTTCGTCCTCGGAGGCGAGATACGTTCCGCCGATCAGGCCCTTCAGTCCGAAGAACTGGAAGGGGTCACCGATGAGATTGCCCTTGTCCTCGCCGAAGGTGACCGAGTATCCGTACAGCACCCAGAGAACGCCGACGACGCCCATCGCGCTGATGCTCATCATGATCATGTTCAGCACGCTCTTCGCACGGACCATGCCGCCGTAGAAGAACGCCAGACCCGGGACCATGAGCAACACGAACGCAGCACTGGTCAGCATCCATGCGGTATCACCGGTGTCGGGCGCACCGATAGTGGGGAAATCCACCTTGAGCCTCCTCCTTCTTCCTCGCCCCAGCCGATGGCGGCTGACGACCTGAGGAGAAGGGTGCTCACTCGAAGTTTCGGCGACGACACTCCGGCGTTTCGTACATGTGAACGCAGAGCCCGATCGTGTTGCAAACGTGTTGCGTCTCGGTCTTTTTGCCGGTTTCACACCGGCGAGGGCACCTCGAGGTCAGCCGAGAAGAGCGTCGACGAATGCGCCGGGTTCGAACGGCGCGAGGTCGTCCGCACCCTCGCCGAGACCGACGAGCTTCACCGGCACACCCAGTTCGCGTTGGACCTGGAAGACGATTCCGCCCTTCGCCGTCCCGTCCAGCTTGGTCAGCACGACGCCGGTGATGTCGACGACCTGAGCGAAGACCCGCGCCTGAGCCAGACCGTTCTGACCGATCGTGGCGTCGAGAACCAGGAGCACGTCGTCGACGGGCGCCTTCTTCTCGATGACCCTCTTGACCTTCCCCAGCTCGTCCATCAGACCGGTCTTGGTGTGCAGACGGCCGGCCGTGTCGATGAGGACCGCGTCGACACCGTCGGCGATGCCGCGGGTGACGGCGTCGAAGGCCACAGCGGCCGGATCGGCCCCTTCCTTACCGCGCACGACCTCGGCGCCGACGCGCTCGGCCCAGGTCTGCAGTTGATCGGCAGCCGCAGCGCGGAACGTGTCGGCAGCGCCCAGCACCACGCGTCGACCATCGGCGACCAGGACTCGCGCCAGCTTTCCGGTGGTCGTGGTCTTGCCGGTGCCGTTCACGCCCACCACGAGCAGAACGGACGGGCGATCACCGTGCGGCAACGCACGGATGGAACGGTCGAACGACGGCGTCAACTGGTCGATCAGCACTTCTCGCAGAAGGGCTCGCGCCTCCGCTTCGGTGCGAACGTTGCGCACCGCCATCTGCTCGCGCAGCGTCGCGACGATCTCCGCGGTGGCCGCACTACCCAGGTCGGCCACCAGCAGCGTGTCCTCGACCTCTTCCCACGACTCCTCGTCGAGGTCGCCGCCGCCCAACAGGCCCAGCAGGGAGCGACCGACAGCATTCTGCGACCGTGAGAGTCGACCCCGCAGCTTGGTCAGGCGGCCCGACGTGGGTTCGATCTCGTCCAGGACGGGAGCCGGTGCCGGCTCGGGCTCGGGTTCGACAGGCGTTGGTTCGGGTTCGACAGGCGCCGGTGCCGGTTCGTCCAGGACCGGATCCGGCAGCGAGATGTCGGTGATGCCGCGCTTCGGAGCGTCACGGGGAACGGACGCGTCGTCACCGACACGAGGCTGATCGTCGTCGTCGGTGCGTTCGAGGGGCGGCCGGGCCGCGGGTGTCTTCTCGGCCGGAGCCTTCTCGGCAGGAGCCTTCTCGGCAGGAGCCGTACCTCGGGAGAAGTCGAAGCCGGTCCCGGCGGTATAGCCGCCCGAACGGTCGACCTCCTTGACCGGTCCCGCCTCGGAGTCCGGGCGGGACAGCGACACGCGGCGGCGACGCTGCAGCACCAGTCCGACGACGAGCACCACGACGAGCAGCGCGAGCACAGCCGCGACGACGATCCACAGTTCGGTAGTCACGCCGACCATCCTGTCAGGACGGGCACCGCGCTACGGGGTCGGGCGTCAGGTCACCCCGTCCGCCGCCACCGGGCGCTTGGGAAGCCGCTGCGAGATCACCGTGGTGATGCCGTCGCCTCTCATGCTGACGCCGTACAGGGCGTCGGCGACCTCCATCGTCGGTTTCTGGTGCGTGATGACGATGAGCTGAGACTTCTCCCGCAACTGCTCGAACAACCCGATGAGGCGCCGGAGGTTCGTGTCGTCCAACGCGGCCTCGACCTCGTCCATGACGTAGAAGGGCGAGGGGCGGGCTCGGAAGATGGCCACGAGCATCGCGACGGCGGTCAACGACTTCTCACCACCGGACAGCAGAGACAGGCGCTTGACCTTCTTACCGGGAGGACGGGCCTCGACCTCGATGCCGGTGGTCAGCATGTCCGAGGGGTCGGTGAGAACCAGCCGACCCTCGCCGCCGGGGAACAGCTTCGCGAACACCCCGACGAACTCGCGCTCCACATCGGCGTAGGCCTCGGTGAAGACCTGCAGAATGCGGGCGTCCACGTCGGCCACCACGCCGAGAAGATCCTTGCGCGCCGACTTCACGTCCTCGAGTTGCGTCGAGAGGAAGTTGTACCGCTCCTCGAGTGCCGCGAACTCCTCGAGTGCCAGCGGGTTGACCTTGCCCAGCGTCGCCAGATCCTTCTCGGCGCGCTTGACCCGTCGTTCCTGCTCCGCGCGGTCGAATCGCATCGGCGCCGGCGCGACCACCTGTTCGCCGCGCTCCTTCGCCTGTTCGTACTCCGCCATCTCGAGGTCGGTCGGCGGGAGCGTCACGTCGGGCCCGTACTCGGCGACCAGGTCGTCGGGGGCGATGGAGAACTGCTCCAGGATGGTCTGCTCGAGTTGCTCGATGCGCAGCACCGCCTGCGCCTTGGCCACTTCGTCGCGGTGCACGGCGTCGGTCAACTGCGCGGCCCGCGCCGACAGTGCGCGGACCTGTTCCCGCGTGCGATCGAGGGCGGCGGCGCGATCACTGCGCCGTCGCGCCAGGTCGTCGCGCCGCACGGCCGCATCGCCGACGAGTCGGCCCAGGCGCTCCGCGACGCGTGTGCCCGCGTCCGCGACCGCCTCGGCCACCGCGGCGGACTGCACGCGATGGGCGCGGACACGTTCGGCGCGCGCTCGTGCGTCCCGCTCCATCCGGGCAGTTCGCCGGAGCTGGTCGGCTTTCCCGCGTACCGACTCGGCGCGCTCCTCCGCGGTGCGCAGCGACAGGCGAGCCTCGACCTCGACCGATCTCACCTCCGACACGGCTGCCGCAGCGTCCTCACGGGCGTGGGCCCATTCCTCCGCCGCACCGTCGCCGTCCCCGCCGTCCTGATCGTCCTCGGCGCGCCGGACCCGGTCCTCGAGGTCGGCGAGAGCGGTCACGGCCTCGTCCCGCTGCCGCTCGACGCGGTCGCGTTGACTCTGCAGACGCGTCGACTCCGCGTGGGCGACACGAGCCACCTGCCCCAACCGACCCAACTGTTCGTAGACGGCGGCGATCGCGGCATCGGACTCGGTGAGTGCGGCCAGTGCCTGGTCGGCGGCCTCTCGTCGGTCGGTCTGCTCCTCGAGCGCACCCGACAGTGCTGCCGCCAGCTCCTCCGTCCGACGTCTCGTCGACGCGAGTTCCGCGACGGACTCGTCGATGGATGCCTGGACCTCGAGGGTGCTGGGACGTCGGTCCGATCCTCCGGTGATCCAGCCGCGACCGACCAGGTCGCCCTCCCGCGTCACGACTCGGGCTGTCGGATGGTCGCGCACCATCGCCGTCGCGTCGTCGAGCGAGTCGGCCACGGACATTCCGGCCAGCAGCGACGTCACGGCTCCGCGCACGGAATCGTCGGCGTCGATCACGGACATGATCGACGTTCCGACACCGTCCGTCGCCGAGCCCGCATCACCGGTCGGGTGCACGATCGCGGCGCGGCCGGCGTCCTCCTTCTTGAGCGACGCCACGGCGCCCCGCGCCTCGTCCACCGACGACACCACGACGGCGTCCGCCGCGGCGCCCAGAGCGACTGCGACCGCCGCCTCGTAGCCGGCGGTCACGGTGAGGTGATCCGCGAGCCGACCGACCACTCCGTGAGTTGCCCTCTCTCCCAACCATGCTCCCCCGTCGCCGCGTTCGAGGTTCATGGTGAGAGCGTCGATACGCGCGGTCAGGGATGCGACCCGCTGGCTGGACTCCCGCTCGGCGCTCTGCAGTTCCGCGACGCGGGACTCGGCGATCGCCAGCGCATCGACGGCGTGCTCGTGGTGGGAGTCGAGGCCTGCCTCACCGGCGTCGAGTTCACCCACCTTGTCCTGCACGATGTCGAACTCGGCCTGCGCCTCGTCACCGCGGCGGCGAGCATCGTCGATGGCGACGGTGAGGCGAGCGACCTCGGTGTCGTAGGACTCCGACCGGGCGCGCAGGCCGTCCACCTGGCCGGACAGTCGAGCGAGACCCTCGCGCCGGTCCGCGACTGCACGCACGGCGGCGGCGTGGGCGCGTTCCGCGTCCGCGGCGGCAGCCTCGCGTTCGGCGAGCTGCTCGCGGGCGGCATCGAGTGTCGCGCGCGCGAACTCCACGGCTTCCGCCAGCTGCATTTCCTCCTCCGCCACCCGCTCGGCGCGCTCCTCCAGCTCGTCGGGATCGGGTCCGCGTCGGTCCTCCGGTTCGTCGCCGAGGTGGCGGGCCCGTTCGGTCGCGATGCGCACGGTGGCGCCGACGCGCTCGGCCAGCGCCGACAACTGGAACCAGGTCTGGGCCGCCGCGTCCGCACTCGGTGTCAGAAGAGCGAGTTCCTGCTCGCCCTCGGCCAGAACTGCCTCGCCCTCCCCCAGCGCGTCCTGGACGGCGGCGTATTCATCACGGGCCTTCGTCTCGTCGTGGGACTGCTCGGCGAGCTGCGTCCGCCGCGTCACCAGGTCGTCCGCGGCGATCCGTAGGCGAGCGTCTCGAAGATCCGCCTGCACCGTCTGGGCGCGTCGGGCGACCTCTGCTTGCCGGCTCAACGGTTTCAGCTGTCGACGCAGTTCGGTCGTGAGGTCCGTCAGCCGAGCCAGATTGGCCTGCATGGAATCGAGCTTGCGGACTGCCTTCTCTTTGCGCTTGCGGTGCTTGAGCACGCCCGCGGCTTCCTCGATGAACGCCCGTCGATCCTCGGGGCGGGACTCGAGAATCGCGGCGAGCCTGCCCTGGCCGACGATGACATGCATCTCCCGGCCGATACCCGAGTCGCTCAGTAGTTCCTGGACATCCATGAGCCGACACGAGCTGCCGTTGATCTCGTACTCACCGGCGCCGTCCCGGAACATCCGTCGGGTGATGGACACCTCGGAGTAGTCGATGGGGAGCGCGCCGTCGGAGTTGTCGATGGTCAGCGTCACCTCGGCGCGGCCCAGCGGGGCGCGGCCGGAGGTGCCGGCGAAGATGACGTCCTCCATCTTGCCGCCGCGCAGCGCCTTCGCGCCCTGCTCCCCCATGACCCACGTCAGGGCGTCCACGACGTTCGACTTGCCGGACCCGTTCGGACCGACGACGCAGGTGATGCCGGGCTCGAAACGCAGAGTCGTCGCCGAGGCGAAGGACTTGAAGCCCTTCAGCGTCAGACTCTTGAGGTGCATGGCGGTTCAGACTACTGGGCGCTGGGCTCTCAGCGTTCGACGAACCCGTCGAGTCCGCCGCGCGCCTGCTCCCAGTTGTCGACCACGGTGGTCACCGAGCCCGGCGTGTCGCCCGATCGCAGCGCCGACAGCAAGCCGTCCAACTTCTCGCGGGGGCCTTCCGCGACGACATGGACACGGCCGTCGGAGGTGTTGGTCGCCGATCCGACCAGACCGAGCTCCAGCGCCCGGGCACGGGTCCACCAGCGGAAACCTACTCCCTGGACAGTCCCGTGGACCCACGCGCTCAGACGCTCGTCGCTCATGCCTCGACGTCGACCGTCAGGACGACCTCGGTGCCGGCCTTCAACGTCCGTCCGACGGTGCAGACCTTGTCGACGGCCTTGGTCACGACGGTCAGCAACCGCTCCCGCGCCTCGGGGTCGAGTTCGCTCAGATCGACGGTCAGCACTTCGTCCAGTCGCGGGTACCGTTCGTTCTCGCGATCCGCGGTGCCGGACACCCGGACGGTCGCGTCGTAGTCGTCCCCGAGCCGGCGGGCGAGGGGCCGGTCGGAACTCATGCCGGTGCACGCGGCGAGGGCGATCTTGAGCAGCTCGCCGGGAGTGAAGACACCCTCGACGTCCTCGGACCCGATCAGCACCTCGGCGCCTCGCGAGCTCTTGCCGGTGTAGCGACGAGTTCCGGTGCGTTCGACCCACAGTTCAGCCATGCTTACAACCTACTAGCGCGAACTCAGATCATCTCCGTGCGTGCCATCCACCGCATGATGGGCCACCCGCAGAACACCGGGATCCAGCAGGTCAGCACCCGGTACAGGAGCACCGACGGGACGGCGATGGTGGCGGGCAGTCCGAACGCCGCGAGTCCACCGATCAACGCCGCCTCGACCGCTCCGACGCCGCCGGGGGTCGGCGCGGCGGAGGCCAGGGTGCCGCCGATCATGGTCACGATGGTCACGGTGATGAAGGTCGTGCCTCCGCCGAACGCCTCGACGCTGACCCACAGAGCGAACGCTGCCCCCAGAGTCGTTGCGGCGCAACCGAGAACGATGATCGCGAACCGTGCGGGGTGACGCACCAACTCGGACAGGTCGGCGTAGACCTCCGCGAGTTGCGGCCGCACGGCCGTGCGGAGAAAGTGTCGCAACGTGGGGACGAAGAGGAATGCGCCCAGCGCCCCGAATGCCACACCGGCGATGAGATAGAGGATCGTCGCGCTGGGAACGAAACGGGACAGGTCGGCGGATTGCCCGGCAGCGACGCTGAACACCACGAGCAGCGTCACGTGCGAGATCACCTGCACCAGTTGTTGCAACGCCACGGCGGCCGTCGACCGGGTGAGCGTCAGTCCGCCCTTCTGGAGGAACCGCACGCTGAGCGCCAGACCACCGACACCGGCCGGTGTCGTCGTGGCGGCGAAGGTGTTGGCGACCTGCATGACGGTCGTGTTCCAGAAGCTGACCGCCCCCGATGCGCACGCCCAGAGTGCCGCTGCCGCACCGACGTACGTCGCCGCGGAGATCGCCAACCCCACCAGCGCCCACCGCCAGTCGATGGAGGACAGCTCGGTGGCGAACGTCGGGACCTGGCTGATGAACGGGTACGCGACGTAGACGAGTGCGATCAGCAGCACCAGTTGCACGATCTGGTTGCGGGAGAACCGGGTGACCTGTTCCGTCGCGATGGCCGACGTGCCGGTACGGGCCAGAACGGTGTCGCGCGCAGCCTTCATCAAGGACTTGGCCTCCGGAATCGCGGACCGCACCCGCGGGGGAATCGCCGACGGAGTCAGTCGCCGAGACGCCACCAGCACGTCCTCGTGACCGAGCCGCTCGATTGCGGCGTCGACCGCGACATCGGGTCCGAACATCGACGACGTGGTGACCAGAAGTTGCGCTGCGTCGGAATGCAGTTGCGGCTGCGACGCACCCAGTTCCGCGGTATCGAAGCCGCCGAGCAGGGCAGTGCCGTCGTCGGCAATTCTCATGTCCGCCGCGCGGAGGTCACCGTGGGAGATCTGGCGGGACCTGAGCACCCCGAGAGTGCGCCACATCGCGATGGCGTCGTCGGGCCTGTCCGCGTCGATGGGACGGCCGCGAGGCGCACTGTGCGCGTACAGGACCCATCCGCGGTCGAGTGCGGACACGGCCGTCGGAACGCACGCGGCGACACCCAGATCGTTCAGCGCGATACCCATGAGCGCGCGATGCTCTACCGCCCTGCGTTGCGACGCGTGCAGGGGTGGACTCTCCGACGACCGCAGCGTCACCAACCGCCGCACCAGCCGCAGCGCCCCTCGGCTGCGCTGGTTGGGCCCGAACAGTTCGACCACCACGTCGTGCCCCGCGGGTCCGGTGCGTCCCGAGAGCACCAGCGGGCCGGACCCGGACGGACGCAGCACCACGAACGCCGCGATGGAGATTCCACGTCGAGCGAGGACGCGGACGGCCTCGGCCAGCGGCACGTCGAGCGCCGGTGTTCCCACGACCCACACGACGAGGGAGCCGGCCAGCCATCCCACCGCCAGACCGAGGAGTGACCGCGCCGGGACGACAGTACTGATGACCAGGTGGATGGGAACGAAGGCGAGAAGGAGGATCCACCACGTGCGCTTCCATCGCAGTGGCAGCCCCGGACCGGACACGGTCAGCACCGCGGCGACGATCGCGATCCATCGCGGGTCGTCGAGAATTTGGGACAGCAACGTGTCCAGCCTGGTCGACTCGTCGATGTGCCACTTCGGCGCCGAGAGGCCGCCTCCGCTGACCGACAGCGCCAACGCGGCCAGCACGGCGGCCGCGGCGTATCCGCCGAGAAGCCTCCACCGCCGGGCGGCGATCAGTCCCGCGAGCACGGTGAACGGGAGCGCCAGGATGGAGACGCCGTAGACCAGGTAGACCGTGTTGGACTGGCTGGGTGTCAGCACGCCCACGATGTCGGAGATCGACCGCTCGAGTGCGGTCCACTCGTTACGAGTGATCAGCGAGCCCACGACGATCACGCCGAGGACCACAGCCGCCGTGACGACGCGCAGGATATCGCTGGTTCGTCGAGTCAACGGTTGCAGGACGCTCCCGGTGACCGGGATGTCTCTACCGTCGACAAGCACACCGGCCAACCTAGCGGAGCGACGACCGTGCGGCGGGCAGGCGCATCACACCTGGAAGCGGTAGCCCATGCCCGCTTCGGTGAGCAGGTGCTTCGGGTGCGCCGGATCGGGCTCGAGTTTGCGTCGCAGTTGGCCCAGATACACCCGGAGATAGTGGGTCTCGGTCTCGTACGCGGGCCCCCACACCTCGCGCAGGAGTTCGCGCTGTCCCACCAGCTTGCCGCGGTGCCGCACCAGCATCTCGAGCATGCCCCACTCCGTCGGCGTCAGGTGCACGGCGGCGCCGTCACGGGTGACCGACCTCGCAACCAGGTCGACGGTGAACGACGAGGTGGTCACCACCGGATCTCCCCCGTCGGACGAGGCCTGTGACGCACGACGGACCGCGACCCGTAGCCGCGCGAGGAACTCGTCCATGCCGAACGGCTTGGTCACGTAGTCGTCGGCACCGGCGTCGAGTGCGTCGACCTTGTCGCCGGAATCCGACCTGGCGGACAGCACGATCACCGGGACCGACGTCCATCCGCGGAGGCCCGCCAGCACCTCGAGTCCGTCGAGGTCCGGAAGTCCGAGGTCGAGCACGATGACATCGGGTTTGCGATCGGCCGCCGCCCGGAGCGCCCCCGCTCCGGTCGATGCCGTCGTCACGTCGTACCCGCGGACGCCGAGGTTGATGCGTAGGGCGCGCAGCAACTGCGGCTCGTCGTCGACCACCAACACGCGGGTAGGCGGTGGTCCTGGGCGTGTGTCGTCGGTCATCGGGAGACCGCGTGCCGGAGGACACCGGGAAGGTCCACCGTGACGGTGAGGCCGCCGCCGGGCGTCTGCGAGGCGGTGACCGAGCCGTTCATGGCGTCGACGAAACCCCTGACGACCGAGAGACCGAGGCCGACACCGGTGGTGGTGTCGCGGTCGCCCAGACGCTGGAATGCGTCGAACATGGTTTCCTGCGACTGCGGGTCGATGCCGGGACCGTGATCGACGACCGCGAGCCTGACGCGGTCGTCGTCGCCGTCGGCCGTGACGGTGACGTGTCCGGTCGGCGCGTAGCGGAACGCGTTGTCGACGAGGTTCGCGACGACTCGCTCGAGAAGCCCTTCATCGGCGAGGACGGACACGTCTCCGACATCGACGACGAGTCGCTCGCGCTGCCCCCGACCGGTCCCGAGAGTCGCCGAGGCGCGGCGGACCACCTCGTCGAGGAAGACGGGAACGGCCATGGGCCGCACCACTCCTGCGGCCAGTCGCGACGAGTCGAGCAGATTGCCGACCAGCGCGGTCAGCTGGTCGGCGGATTCCTCGACCGTCGCGAGCAGTTCCGCGGTGTCCTCCGGGGAGAAGGTGACGTCCTCGCTCCGCAGACTCGACACCGCGGCCTTGACCGCCGCGAGCGGAGTGCGCAGATCGTGCCCCACCGCGGACAGCAACGCCCGGCGCAGCTTGTCGGATTCGACGGCCGCGGCGGCGGTCCGCGCCTCCTCCGCCAGTTCGCTCTGGCGGATCAGCCCGACGGCCTGATTGGCGACGGCGGTGAGAACACGGCGGTCGGCGGCGCGCGTCCGACCTCCCGCCAGCACGAGTGCGTACTCGTCGTCGGCAACCTGTACGGCCGTGTCGGCGTCGTCGACCGTGGTGGGCGGCTGCTCCCCCACCGCACTGACCACCCCGTGTCCGACGCGCAGGACGGCGACCGCGCGCTGACCGTACGTCTCGCGCACGCGCTCGAGAAGGGCGGTGAGGTCCGCCCCGCGCAGGATGGACCCGGCGAACATGGCCAGCAGTTCTGCCTGTTGCGACGCGCGGCGGGCGTCGCGTGCACGCCGTGCGGCGATGTCGACAAGGACGGCGACGGCCACCGCGACGACGAGCAGCACCACCGTCGTGACGAAGTTGTCGGGCTCGGCGATGGTGAAGCTGTATCGCGGTTCGGTGAAGAAGAAGTTGAGCAGCAGCGCCGAGAACAGCGCCGACAACACCGCAGGCGCGACTCCGCCGAGCAGGGACACCGCGAGCACGACGACGAAGAACAGTGCACTCTCGCCGCCGAGTTCGAGGTAGTCGTCGACGAGGTGGATCGCGGCGGCCGCGACCGACGGAACGACCAGGGCCGCTGCCCACGCGAGGGGGCGCCGGACTGTCGGCGCCGACAACCGTCGCACGCCGACCGACGCGTGATCGTGAGTCACCATGTGGACGTCGATCGCGCCGGAGTTCTGGACGACGGCAGCGCCGATCCCCTCGTCCACCGCCCGCGCCCACCGGTTTCGTCGTGACGTGCCGAGGACCAGCTGGGTGGCGTTCACTCCCCTGGCGAATTCGAGGAGAGTCACCGGGACGTCGTCCCCGACGACACTGTGCAGTGATGCGCCGAGTGCGGCGGCGAGGGCACGCGCGCTTCCCATGTGGGCCGCCGACACTCCCGCCAGACCGTCACCCCGCACCACGTGCAGCACCATCAGCTCGGCGCTGGACTTCGCGGCGATCCGACTGGCGCGGCGCACCAACGTCTCGGACTCGGGCCCACCGGTGACCGCCACGACGACACGCTCACGCGCTTCCCACGTGGCGGCGATCGCGTTGTCCGCGCGGTACCGCGCGAGTGCCGCGTCGACCTGATCCGCGAGCCACAACAGTGCCAGCTCACGCAGTGCCGTGAGGTTGCCGGCGCGGAAGAAGTTGCTCAGCGCGGCGTCGACCTTCTCGGCACCGTAGATGTTTCCGTGAGTCATCCTGCGACGCAACGCCTCCGGGGTGATGTCGACCAGTTCGACCTGTGCAGCCGACCGCACGAACGCGTCGGGAACGGTCTCGCGCTGAACGATGCCGGTGATCTGCTCGACCACGTCGTTGAGGCTCTCCAGGTGCTGGACGTTGACCGTCGACACGACGTCGATACCGGCATCGAGTAGTTCCTCGACGTCCTGCCACCGCTTGGCGTGCCTGCTGCCCGGAGTGTTGGTGTGCGCCAGTTCGTCCACCAGCACCAGGGCGGGACGTCTCCGGATCACCGCGTCGACATCGAGTTCGGGAATCGACGAACCGCGGTAGGGCACCAGTGAGGGAGGAACGACCTCGAGTCCGTCGGCTCGTTCGGCCGTCAGGGGGCGGCCGTGAGTCTCGATCACCCCGGCGACGACATCGCATCCACGCTCGCGTCGACGGTGCGCTTCTCCCAGCATCGCGAATGTCTTCCCGACGCCGGGCGCCGCGCCCAGGTAGATGCGCAGCTCTCCCCTGTCGGTGTCCCGCGTCGGCGTCGTCACGTCCCCATCATTCACCGTCGGCCGCGGGAGTCGCACAGGTCGGCGCCGTCAGACCCAGAGCCACGTTGAGCGCAGGCACGTGGACGACAGGCTCCCCGAGAACTCCGAACTGCCGCCCGTCCGTGTTCTCGGCGACCCGGGAGCGCACCACGTCCTCCGTCAGTCCCGTCGCCGCCGCCACGCGCGGCACCTGCAACTCGGCGTAGTCCGGTGAGATGTCGGGGTCGATTCCGGACCCGGATCCCGTGACCGCATCGACGGGTACCTCGGCCGGGTCGACGTTCTCGCGCTCGGCCACGGCGCTGCGGCGCGCGTCGACCATGGCGGCGAGGACTTCGCTGCTCGGCCCCTGGTTGAGCGGCAGAGCCGCGGCCGGATCACCGGGCGCGAAGGCGTCGGGACCTGTGAGCGAGCCGGTCACGCGCGGGTGGAAGAACGGATCGGGTGCACCGTCCGCCGGCCGTGGATCCACTGCCGTGAGAGCACTCCCGACGACGCATCCCTGTGCGTCGACCAGCGGCGACCCCTCCGCGGAGTGCGAGCCGAGACGCGAGATTCCCCATACCGCAGCGGGATAGGCGACACCGAGCACGACGGTGAAGGCGAGCAGGACGGCGAACCCGGCGAGGACCTGGCGCAGCGCGGAGGTGACAGTTCTCATCATCAGCTCATTCCGGGGATGTGTCGTACGACGAGGTCGATCAGCCAGATGCCGAGGAACGGCATCACGACGCCGCCGACGCCGTAGATCGCGAGATTGCGTCGCAGCAAAGTGGACGCGGTGGCCGGGGTGTAGCGAACTCCGCGCAGCGCCAACGGAATCAGCGCCACGATGACCAGAGCGTTGAAGATCACGGCCGAGACGATGGCCGATTGCGGAGAGTGCAACCGCATGATGTTCAGGACATCGAGCTGCGGATACAGCGTGGAGAACATCGCGGGCAGGATGGCGAAGTACTTGGCCAGATCGTTCGCCAGCGAGAACGTCGTCAGGGCGCCGCGGGTGATCAGCAGTTGCTTGCCCACCTCGACGATCTCGATGAGTTTCGTCGGATCCGAATCCAGGTCGACCATGTTGCCGGCCTCCTTGGCCGCCGAGGTTCCGGTGTTCATGGCGACACCGACGTCCGCCTGCGCCAACGCGGGAGCGTCGTTGGTGCCGTCCCCGGTCATGGCGACCAGCCGCCCGCCCTCCTGCTCGCGGCGGATCAGGGCGAGCTTGTCCTCCGGGGTGGCTTCGGCGAGAACATCGTCGACGCCGGCCTCCGCGGCGATCGCGCGCGCCGTGAGCGGGTTGTCTCCGGTGACCATCACCGTGCGAATTCCCATGGCGCGCAGGCGCGCGAACCGTTCCGCGATGTGCGGCTTGACCACATCGGAGAGTTGGATCACTCCGAGGACACGCGCCTGGCTGCCGACTCGATGCTCCGCGACGACCAGCGGGGTGCCCCCGGCCTGTGCGACCTCCTCGATCCGGTCACGAACCGAGTCGTGACCGTCCGCGGTTCCCTCGTGTTCTCGAACCCACCCGAAGACGTTGTCCGCAGCACCTTTGCGGATGGACAGCGCGTCGGTGTCGAGTCCGCTCATTCTGGTCTGCGCGCTGAACGGCACGAACACGGCTGTATCCGGAACCGCCGGTGGCTCCTCGTCGTCCGCGGTGCACAGGTCGACGATGCTGCGTCCCTCGGGGGTTCCGTCGGCCGCGGAGGACAGGTGCGCTGCACGGACAAGCTGCACTCGCGAGATACCCGGCGCCGGGAACAGTGCTGTCGCCCTGCGATTACCGAACGTGATCGTGCCGGTCTTGTCCATCAGCAAGGTGTCGATGTCGCCTGCTGCTTCGACCGCCCGTCCCGACATCGCCAGGACGTTGCGCTGCACCAATCGGTCCATACCGGCGATCCCGATGGCGGACAGCAGCGCCCCGATCGTGGTGGGGATCAGGCAGACGAGCAAAGCGATCAGTTCGACGGGCCCGCGCGATCCCCCGGAGTAGTCGCTCATCGGTCCGACGGCCACCACGGCCAGGAGGAACACGATGGTTAACGACGCCAACAGGATGTTCAGAGCGACCTCGTTCGGCGTCTTCTGTCGCGCAGCACCTTCCACCAGGGCGATCATCCGGTCGACGAACGTGTGACCCTGCGCCGCGGTGATCCGGACGACGATGCGATCCGAGAGCACGGTCGTCCCACCGGTGACAGCACTCCGATCGCCGCCCGATTCCCGGACGACC
This sequence comes from Rhodococcus sp. AC861, assembly GCF_979256035.1. Classification (NCBI taxonomy): domain Bacteria; kingdom Bacillati; phylum Actinomycetota; class Actinomycetes; order Mycobacteriales; family Nocardiaceae; genus Rhodococcus; species Rhodococcus sp. AC861. Next base: position 241,007 of record NZ_CEEDMW010000003.1, on the reverse strand, counting down.
GGGGCCGATTCGCCGGTGATGGCGGATTCGTCGACCGAGGCGATGCCGTCGACCACGTCGCCGTCGCCGGGGACGACGCCGCCCGCCTCGACGACGACGAGATCACCGACCACGAGTTCCGTTGCGGGCAAACTTGATTCGTCACCGCCGGGTCCCAGTCGGCGAGCGACCGTGTCGCGGGCGACGCCGCGGAGACTGGCGGCCTGCGCTCGACCCCGGCCTTCCGCGACCGACTCGGCGAGGTTGGCGAAGACCACGGTGAACCACAGCCAGCCCGCGATGGTCCACGCGAACACGGACGGATCGAGTGCTGCAAGCACCGTCGTCACGACGGACCCGGTGAAGACCACGAACATGACGGGGTTCTTCGCCTGGTGCCGCGGGTCCAGCTTGCGCAGCGCACCCGGAAGCGAGGTGAGAAGTTGGCGGGCATCGAAGTACCCCGATGTGACACCGGCGTCCTCGGACGTGGATGGGGCGAGTGCTTCTGTGATCGTCATTGGACGGCTTCCGCGATGGGTCCCAGCGATAGTGCAGGGAAGAAGGTGAGGGCGGCGACGAGCACGACGGTGCCCAGCAGCAGCCCGGAGAACAGAGGCCCGGTGGTGGGGAGAGTGCCCGCGCCGGCCGGTACCCGGCGCTGCCTGGCCAGCGAACCCGCCAGCGCGAGAACGAACACGATGGGCAGGAACCGCCCGAACAGCATCGCCAGGCCGAGCGACGTCTGGAACCAGTCGCTGGTGACGGTCAGGCCCCCGAACGCGCTGCCGTTGTTGTTGGCAGCCGACGCGTACGCGTAGAGGACTTCGGTGAAGCCGTGCGCGGACCCGGGTGAACCGGGATCACCGCTGTTGCCTTGATATCCCGTCGTGGACGGCAGGACGACCGTGATCGCCGTACCGAGCAGAACGAGAGCGGGCATGATCAGCACCGACAGAGCAGCCATCGTGATCTCCCGACGGCCCAGTTTCTTGCCCAGGTATTCCGGTGTACGGCCCACCAGCAGTCCGCCGACGAAGACCGCGATGATCGCGAGGACCAGCAGCCCGTACAGGCCGGTTCCCACGCCGCCCGGTGCTATCTCGCCGAACACCATGTTGAGCAGCACCGCGCCCCCGCCCAGCGGCGACATACTGTCGTGCGCCGAATTGACGGCGCCGGTGGATGTTCCGGTCGTACTGACGGCGAAGAGGGCGGAGCCGGCGATCCCGAAGCGTTGTTCCTTGCCCTCCATCATCGATCCCGCCGCGGTGGCTGCTGCGCCCGTGGTGTGAGCCTCCGCGGTCAGAGTGACGGCCAGGATCGCGGCCCACAGAGCGCCCATGACGGACAGCAGGGTCAGGCCCTCCCGACGACTGCCCACCATCGTTCCGAAGGTGCGGGTCAGGCATACCGGGATCAGCAGCAGGGAGATGATCTCGACGACGTTGGACAACGGGGTCGGATTCTCGAACGGGTGCGCCGAGTTCGCGGCGAAGATTCCACCGCCGTTGGTGCCGATCACCTTGATCGCTTCCTGCGATGCTGCCGGGGCCAGCGCGTTCGTGACCGCGGTCCCGTCCAGGCCGGTCCCGTCGAAGCCGCTCCGGAAGGACATCACCACGCCCTGCGTCAGCAGAACCACGGCGACGATCATCGAGAGCGGCAGCAGGATCCGCAGTGTTCCCCTGGTCAGGTCCACCCAGAAGTTCCCCAGTTCACCTCCTGCGCGAACACGAACGAAAGCACGGACGACGGCGACGGCAACCGCGAGGCCCACGGCGGCCGACAGGAAGTTCTGCACGGCGAGACCCAGGGGCTGCGTGAGGTTGCTCATCGTCGTCTCGGGTGTGTAGGACTGCCAATTGGTGTTGGTCACGAACGAGACCGCTGTGTTGAACGCAACCGCGGGGCTGACGGCACCCAGGCCGCCATTGAGCGGGAGGACACCCTGAATCCGCTGGAGCACGTAGAGCAACACCACGCCCGCAGCGCTGAAGCCCACCAGGCTCGAGGCGTAGCCGGCCCAGCCCTGCTCGGCACGAGAATCGATGCGGCACAGTCGGTAGAGCACGGATTCGATACGCGAATCCGACGTCGGCGCGGTGAAGACACGCGCCATGTAGTCGCCCAGCGGTACGTAGGCGGCGGCGAGGACGGCGACGACGGTCGCGATCTGAAGTCCCGCGGCAAGAGTGGACACGGCGCTCAGAACCTGTCGGGATCGAGCAGAGCGATCACCAGGTACAGACACAGTGCCGCGGCGATGACGAGGAGGACGACCGACGTCGTTCCGGCGAGAGTCACGATGCCGACCTGGACAGCGCACGGATCACGGCGAACAGGAGGACGAAGCCTCCGGCCGTGAGCGAAAGAAAAGCGAGATCAGCCATGTGCTCAGACTTCGCTCGGCGGCCGGCCGATCAGCCCTCCCTCACGCGATCTTGACGCCGGGAGAGCCCTCCACTTACGGGATCTTTACGCCCGGCGCTCGCGGGGACGAGGTTGGCACTTCGGGCAGCTGAACGACGAGCGGTTCATGAACTTCTCACGCCTGATCGGCGCACCGCACCGGGGACAGGGAAGACCCTCCTGTCCGTACGCGGCGAGGGACCGATCGAAATATCCCGATTGACCGTTCACGTTGACGTACAGCGCGTCGAAGGACGTTCCGCCCTGTGCCAGAGCTTCGCCCATGACCGCGTGCGCGTTGTTCAGCAAGGCGCGAAGCTTCGGTCGAGTCAGCGAATCCGTCAGACGGTTGCCGTGAATCTTGGTGCGCCACAGCGATTCGTCGGCATAGATGTTGCCGACGCCGGACACCACAGTCTGGTCGAGGATCGCCCGTTTGATCTCGGTGTGCTTGGCGCGGAGGGCACCGACCACCGACTCCGCGTCGAACAGTGGATCCAGCGGGTCCCGCGCGATATGGGCCACGGTAACGGGCAGCAGGGAACCGCCGCTCTCCACGAGGTCCGCCACGGCCCACCCGCCGAACGTCCGTTGATCGACGAAGCGCAGTTCGGTATCGCCGCTCCCCAGCCGCGCACGGATGCGCAGATGCTTCTCGTCCGGGGCTCCGGCAGGCTGGACGAGCATCTGTCCACTCATGCCGAGGTGGACGACGATCGCATCGGACGGCGGACCGGTGTCGTCACCGTGGCGGACCGTCAACCACAGGTACTTGCCTCGACGCTCCGCGGAGGCGACCGACGCCCCCGCCAGACGCGACTCCAGATCTACGCTGCCTTCGAGGTGTCGCCGTGCGGACCTGGGGTGGAGTACCTCCACGTCGGTCAAGGTCTGTCCCACGACATGCGCGGCGAGACCTCGCCGTACGACCTCGACTTCGGGAAGTTCAGGCATTCCGGTCTGCGGACAGCTCCGGGCCGGGTGGTGCAACGGCCGCGGCGGTCGCGTCCTCGCTCAGGGCCGTCCATGCGGCGCTGGCGGCCCGCTGCTCGGCTTCCTTCTTCGACCGGCCGACACCCTGACCGTACGGTGATCCGCCGACCAGGACCGTGGCCGTGAATTCCTTGTCGTGATCCGGGCCCGTCGCGGTGATCTCGTACGCGGGAACGCCGAGTCCCCTCTCCGCGGTGAGCTCCTGCAGGCTGGTCTTCCAGTCGAGACCGGCACCGAGACGTGGACCACGGTCCAGCAGCGTCGCGAACAACCGCAGCACGACCTCGCGGGCGACGTCGATGCCGTGCTCGACGTGGATCGCACCGAGGAGCGATTCCATACCGTCGGCAAGAATCGAGGCCTTGTCGCGCCCGCCCGTCTGCTCCTCGCCTTTACCGAGCAGAAGATGGGCACCTAGTCCGCCGGCACCCAGTTCGCGGGCGACCTCGGCCAGAGCATGCATGTTGACGACGCTCGCGCGGATCTTGGCCAGCTCACCCTCGGACTTGTCGGGGTGTTCGGTGTAGAGACGTTCGGTGATGCTGAGGCCGAGCACCGAGTCGCCCAGGAATTCGAGGCGCTCGTTGGTCGGCAGGCCACCGTTCTCGTACGCGTACGAGCGGTGAGTCAACGCATGGATCAGAAGGTCATGGTCCAGAGACACGCCAAGAGCGGCGAGAAGCGATGCATGATCGTCCTCGCCGCTCCGGTCTGCCGCTGGCGACTGTGAGGTCACGTAGGTCGCCCGAGTATCAGACGGCCGCAGTGACCTGGCGACCCTTGTACGTGCCGCAGTTCGGGCACACCGTGTGGGGCAGCGTCTTCTCGCCGCACCCGCGGTTGGGGCAGGTGATGAGGGTGGGTGCAGTGGTCTTCCACTGGCTGCGTCGCGATCGGGTGTTGGACCGCGACATCTTGCGCTTCGGAACAGCCACTTCTACTTCTCCTCGTACTCGTTCGGTGCAATGTTCGTGCTCGGGGCACAGGTCGTGCAGGCGCAGGTTTGCGTCGGCCGACTAGGTCTGGTCGGGGTCGGTCTGCAGCTTCGATGCAAGACCTGCCCAGCGAGGATCAAGTATCTCATGACTGTGCCCTGGTTCCGCAATCGACAGGCGGATACCGCACTCGGGACACAGGCCCTGGCAGTCCTCGGTGCACAGGGGACGCAGCGGCAACGTGAGGCCCGCCACATCCACGAGAAGAGGCTCGAGGTCGATCGCGTCGTCCTCGACCCGATACAGATCCTCGGCGTCCGTCGTGGCCTCGGTGACGCTGTTCGGGTAGGCGAACAGCTCCGTCAGATGCAACTGGACGTGCGAGGTGAAGGGCTCGAGACAGCGTGAGCATTCCCCCACCGTGTCCGCGTCGACGGTGCCGCTGACGAGAACGCCCTCGGACACCGATTCGAGCCGCAGATCCAACACGATGTCCTCGCCCTCGGGAATGGCGATGAGATCGAGGCCGATACGCGACGGAGCTTTCACAGTGCGAGAAACCGGCATCATCGATCCGGCTCGGCGACCCAGACGACGGGTGTCCAACACCAGATCCGAGGTGGGTTCGGTGCGGCGACGAGCAGCGGGAGACAACGACGTTCCTTTCACAGCGCAATGGGCAACCACTCCACGATACGGGAACCTCGGGGCTGCGCCAAATCATGCCGTGACCGTTTCTCCCACCCCTCCCGAACTCCCCCGCGAGTACGCCGATAGTGCCGCTCAGAGGCGCACGATCACGACACTATGGACGTACTCGCGGGGGGTTCGGGGTTCGGGGGTGGAGACAGCTCAGCGGCGGCCGCGGGGATCCGCGAAGTCGGTGTCGTAGCTGGGCACGCCGTTACCGGTGCGCAGTTGCTGACGTCCCCGACCGACGGAGCGCAGCGTTCCCGAGAGGATCTCCTCGAACTCCGAGAACTTCGTGTCGACGTACAGGTCGCACTCGGTACGCAGGCGGTCGGACTCGGCGTGGGCAGCGTCGATGACACGTGCGGACTCGGCATGTGCCGCCTGCACGACCTCGGTCTGCGAGACCAGACGTTCCTGCTCGGCGATGCCGTCGGCGACGGAGCGCTCGTAGGCCGCCTTGCCGGCGTCGATCGAGCGAGCCGACTCCATGCGTCCCCGCTCGGTCAGTTCCTCGTACTCGTGTTCCGCATCGGCGATGGTGGCATCGGCGCGCGCGGTGGCGTCGGCGACGAGATTCTCCGCGTGTGCGGTCGCCTCGGCGACCATGCGGTCGGCGTGCGCCTTCGCGTCGGCGAGAAGTCTGTCGGCCTCGTCGCGCGCGTTCTCGACCGTGCTGGTCGCCTCGGCGTTCGCCGACGAGATCGTCTTCTCGGCTCCCGTCCTCGCGTCGGACACCAGCTTGTCGCGGTGGTCGAGCACGTCCTGGGCGTCGTCCAGTTCACCGGGAATGGCGTCCCGCACATCGTCCAGAAGTTCCAGTACGTCCCCGCGCGGAACGACACACCCGGCGGTCATCGGGACGCCGCGCGCCTCCTCGACGATCGCTACGAGCTCGTCGAGCGCCTCGAATACCCGATACACCTTGGCTCAGACCTCACTTCGAATCGGTACAGCTGACGAGGTCAAGTGTGCCCGGTGCTCGCACCCGACCGCTCGATTGCACCCCGGTGTGTCGCCGGCGGGTGTGTCACGTCTCGCGGCGTCAGGCAGATTCGGACAATCGCGCCAGCAGACGTTCGTGCACCGCGCCCGGAACCATCGACGTCACGTCGCCGCCGAGGCGGGCGATCTCCTTGATCAGGGAACTCGACAGGCAGCTGTGCACCGGATCGGTCCCGAGGAAGACGGTGTCGACCCCGGTCAGGCGTCGGTTCATCTGCGCCATCTGTACCTCGTAGTCGAAGTCCGCGGCATTGCGCAGGCCCTTGATGATGGCGGTCGCTCCGGATTCGCTCGCGAAGTCCACCAGCAATCCCTGCCACGTCGCCACCCGCACTCCGCTCAGGTGCGACGTGGCCTCCGCCAGCATCTCGACCCGCTCGTCGACGGTGAAGAGGCCCTTCTTGTTCGGATTGACCACCACGGTGACGATCACCTCGTCGAATTGCGTTGCGACGCGGGAGATAACGTCGAGATGACCGTTGTGGATCGGGTCGAAGCTTCCGGGAACCAGTGCGCCGCTCATGGTGCCCGAAACTATCAGTTCCCGACGTCGTCGGTGCCTGCGTCGTCGGCCTGCTCGAAGCGGGCGATGTCCACCCGCGCTTCTCCGTATCGCTTGGAGGTGAGTTCCGTCAGCGAACCCGGCCACGCGGTGGCCGGTGACCGCGAGGACCGTTCGACGACCACGAGTGCGTCCTCGGCGAGCCAGGCATTGCCGACCAGTCTGTCCAGAACGGAGGCCACGGCCGCATCGGCGACCGAGTAGGGCGGGTCGGCGAGGACCAGGTCGTAGGTGCGCTCGGGCGATCCCCCGACCACCGCGGCGACCGGCGCCGTTCGCACCACGGCTCCCGGCAGTCCCACCGCCTCGATGTTCCGGGCGACGACAGCAGCTGCACGTGCATCGTTCTCCACGAGCAGCACGTGGTCCGCGCCCCGCGACAGCGCCTCGAGCCCCAGTGCGCCGGAGCCGGCGTACAGATCGAGAACGGCAGCCCCGTCGAGGTACATGCGACTCTCCAGTGCGCTGAAGAGTGCCTCGCGAACGCGGTCGGCGGTGGGACGCGTCCCGCGGGACGGCACGACGATCGTGCGTCCCCCGGCACGTCCGGCGACGATCCTGGTCACCTCGGCGTCACGACCTGTCGGTGGTGTCGCCGACGGCGATGACGCAGATCAGATCTCCGCCCTCGACCTGGGCGACACCCGACAGTGCGATCCGGGTGACGGTGCCCGCCCGCGGTGCGGTGACGGCTGCTTCCATCTTCATCGCCTCGATCGTCGCGACGGTCTCCCCCGCCGACACCGACTGCCCCTCCGTCACCGTGAGGGTGACCACCCCGGCGAACGGCGCCGCCAGATGCGACGGATCGGACCGATCCGCCTTCTCCGTCGTCGGCGCATCCGCCGAGATCGACCGGTCGCGCACCGACACCGGCCGCAACTGACCGTTCAGGATGCACATCACCGTCCGCATACCCGCATCATCGGGCTCCGAGATCGCCTCGAGCCCGATCAGCAGATCCACACCCTTCTCCAGGCGCACCCGATGCTCGTCGCCCTGACGCAACCCGTAGAAGAACTGGTTCGCCGACAACCCGGAGGTGTCCCCGTACTTCTCCCGGTGCTCCGCCAACTCCTTCGCCGGCCCCGGGAACAACAGATGATTGAGCCGATCACGCCGCTCCGCCGACGTGCCCGAGAGCAGCACCTCGTCCTGCGTCGTCAACGTCGCCTCCCCACGCCCGGCGCCGCGCCCTTCCAATGCGGTGGTGCGGAACGGCTCGGGCCATCCACCGGCCGGAGTGCCCAGATCGCCGCGCAGGAACCCGATCACCGAATCGGGAATGTCGAACTTCCCCGGATCCGCCGCGAAGTCCTCCATCGACACCCCCGCCCCCACCAGGTGCAACGCCAGATCGCCCACCACCTTCGACGACGGCGTCACCTTGATCAACCGGCCCAACAACCGATCCGCGTCCGCGTACGCCTTCTCCACATCCTCGAACCGGTCCCCCAGACCCAACGCGATGGCCTGCTGACGCAGATTCGACAGCTGCCCACCCGGGATCTCGTGCGTGTAGACACGCCCGGTCGGCGCGGGAAGCCCGGATTCGAACGGGGCGTACACCTTTCGGATCGCCTCCCAGTACGGCTCCAGATCGCACACCGCCGCCAGATCCAACCCGGTGTCCCGCTCGGTGTGCGCCGCCGCCGCCACGATCGCCGACAACGCCGGCTGACTGGTCGTGCCCGCCATCGACGCCGACGCCCCGTCCACAGCGTCCGCCCCGGCCTCCCACGCCGCCAGATACGTCGCCAACTGACCACCCGGAGTGTCGTGGGTGTGCACGTGCACCGGCAGATCGAAATTCTTCCGCAGCGCCGACACCAACGTCGCCGCCGCCGGCGCCCGCAGAAGCCCCGCCATGTCCTTGATCGCCAACACGTGCGCGCCCGCGTCGACGATCTGCTCCGCCAACCGCAGGTAGTAGTCCAGGGTGTAGAGCTTCTCGTCCGGATTCGACAGGTCACCGGTGTACGACATCGCCACCTCGGCGATCGTCGTGCCCGTCTCACGGACGGCGTCGATCGCCGGGCGCATCTGATCGACATTGTTCAGCGCGTCGAAGATGCGGAAGATGTCCACACCCGTCGCCGCCGCCTCCTCCACGAACGCTGTCGTCACCCGCTCCGGGTACGGGGTGTACCCGACGGTGTTACGCCCGCGCAGCAACATCTGCAGAGCGATGTTCGGCACCGCCTCCCGCAACGCCGCCAACCGCTCCCACGGATCCTCGTGCAGGAACCGCAACGCCACGTCGTACGTCGCACCGCCCCAGCACTCGATCGACAACAGTTCGGGGGTGGTCCGCGCGACGTAGGGGGCGACCATCAACAACCCGGACGTCCGCACGCGTGTTGCCAGCAGCGACTGGTGGGCGTCACGGAACGTGGTGTCGGTGACACCCAACGCCTTTCGCTGACGCAGATCGCGGGCGAAACCCTCGGGACCCAGCTCGAGCAGCCGCTGGCGTGATCCGTCGCGCGGTGCGACGGACAGGTCGATGTCGGGAAGCTTGTCCTGCGGATACACCGTGCTCGGGCGCTCGCCGTGCGGCTTGTTCACCGTCACGTCCGCGAGGTAGGTGAGGATCTTGGTACCGCGGTCGCCGGACGACCGCGCCGTCAACAGCTCGGGTCGCTCCTCGATGAACGACGTCGTGACGTTGCCCGCACGGAAGTCCTCGTCCTGCAGGAGTCCCTGCAGGAAGCCGATATTCGTCGACACACCGCGGATGCGGAACTCCGCCAACGCCCGCCGCGACCGCGCCACCGCATCCTCGAACGTGCGTCCACGACAGGTCAGCTTCACCAACATCGAGTCGAAGTACGCCGACACCTCCGCACCCAGCGTCGTCCCGCCGTCGAGACGGATCCCCGCACCACCCGGCGTCCGGTACGCGGTGATGCGGCCGGTGTCCGGGCGGAACCCGTTCGCCGGATCCTCCGTCGTGATGCGGCACTGCATCGCCGCACCCCGGATCCGGATATCCTCCTGCCGCAACCCCAGATCCTCGAGCGACTCCCCCGAGGCGATCCGCAACTGCGACTGCACCAGATCGACATCGGTGATCTCCTCGGTCACCGTGTGCTCGACCTGGATCCGCGGATTCATCTCGATGAACACATGATTGCCGTCCCGGTCCACCAGGAACTCCACCGTGCCCGCACACGAGTACCCGATCTTCCGCGCGAACGCCACAGCGTCACTGCACAACCGGGCCCGCAGCTCGTCCGAGATGTTCGGCGCCGGCGCCAGCTCCACCACCTTCTGGTGACGACGCTGCACCGAGCAGTCCCGCTCGAACAGATGCATCACATTGCCATGGGTGTCCGCGAGGATCTGCACCTCGATGTGGCGCGGCTCGACCACCGCCTGCTCCAGGAACACCGTCGCATCACCGAACGCCGACTCCGCCTCGCGCGCCGCCGCCTCGATCGCCTCCCGCAACCCCGACGGCTCCGCCACGCGCCGCATACCGCGGCCACCGCCGCCCGCGACCGCTTTGACGAACACCGGGAACGTCATCGACTCCGACGCCGCCACCAACGCATCGACATCCGTCGACGGCTCCGACGACGCCAACACCGGCAACCCGGCATCCTTCGCCGCCGCGATCGCCCGCGCCTTGTTCCCCGTCAGCTCCAGCACCTGCGCCGACGGACCCACGAACGTGATCCCCGCCTCCGCGCACGCCGCCGCCAACTCCGGATTCTCCGACAAGAACCCGTACCCCGGGTAGATCGCGTCGGCACCCGACCGCTTCGCCGCATCGACGATCAGATCCACCGACAGGTAGTTGCGGACCGGATGGCCCGGCTCGCCGATCTCGTACGCCTCGTCGGCCTTGGTCCGGTGCACCGAATTGCGGTCCTCGAACGGGAACACCGCCACCGTCTGCGCCTCGAGTTCGTACGCCGCACGAAACGCTCGGATCGCGATCTCGCCGCGGTTGGCCACCAACACCTTGGAGAACATTCCGGTAAACCTACCTTCAGGACGGTGCGAGAGAGGGTCATGACTTGTCCAGATATGAGACGCCGGGATCGTAGCGCCGATCACGGTCGCGGCGCCCGTACCGGTCATGCAGATGTATCGGGGACCTGATTCTCCGCGGACCGGCACAGGGGTCGGGTTCGCGAGTCGGCGACGATCATCACGCCTTGTCGAGGAACGAGACACGGGTGGCGTCCACCGCGGATCGCATCATCGCGGCGAGTCCGGGGTGCTCGACGAGTCCGGGATCGCGCTCGACGATGTCGCGAGCGAAGTCCTGCGCCGCCGTGATGATGTCCAGGTGGTCGAGCAGTGAGAGCAGCCTCAGCGTCGTCGTGGTTCCGGACTGCGCGGCGCCGAGCACATCGCCCTCTCGCCGTTGCCGCAGATCGAGCACGGCGAGCTCGAAACCGTCCGTCGTCGCAGCGACGGCGTCGAGTCGAGCGTAGGTCGGCGATGCCGGGCTCAGTTCGGTGAGCAGGATGCACAGGCCCTGGTGCCCGCCTCGTCCGATGCGGCCGCGGAGCTGATGCAGCTGGCTGACGCCGAACCTGTCCGCGTCCACGATCACCATGACCGTGGCGTTGGGTACGTCCACACCGACTTCGACCACCGTCGTGCAGACGAGTACGTCGATGTCGCCGTCGTTGAATGCCGACATGACGGCGTCCTTCTCGTCCGTCGGCAAGCGGCCGTGGAGCAATCCGACCCGCACGTGGGACAACGCCCCGGCGCTCAACGCCTCGTAGACGTCCACCGCCGACGCGGTGTCCGGTGTGTCCTTGCCCGCGTCGTCGGGCTTCTCGTCGCCGATCCTCGAGCACACCACGTACGCCTGACGCCCCGCGGCGACCTCCTCGGAGATGCGACTCCACGCCCGGTCCACCCACGCCGGCTTGTCCTTGGCCGGCACGACGCTGGTGCGGATGGGAGCACGCCCCCGCGGGAGCTCACGAAGCGTGGACGTCTCGAGATCACCCAGCGTCGTCATCGCGATGGTCCGCGGGATCGGAGTGGCCGTCATCACGAGCAGATGGGGACTCACGCCGTCTCTCGCCTTGGCGCGCAACGCGTCTCGCTGCTCGACCCCGAAACGGTGCTGTTCGTCCACGACCACCATGCCCAGATCGAAGAAGGACACGGTGTTCTGGATGAGGGCGTGCGTGCCGATGACGATGCCGGCGTCCCCGGTGACGATCGCCAACAGTGCGGCACGTTTGGCAGCCGTGGACATCGACCCGGTGAGGAGGACGACACGGGTGGCCTTGTCCGGCGCACCCAGCTCACCTTCCGTCGCGAGCGGCCCCAGCTGGGTGCTGATGGACCGGTGATGCTGTGCGGCAAGCACTTCGGTCGGAGCGAGGAGCGCGCACTGCAATCCGGCGTCGATCACCTGCAGCATCGCTCGCAGCGCCACGATCGTCTTGCCCGAGCCCACCTCGCCCTGCAGCAGCCGACTCATCGGACGCGACCGGGTGAGATCCTCTCCGATCTCCTGCGCGACATCCTTCTGGCCCTCGGTGAGCTCGAACGGCAGCATCGAGTCGAACGCGGCCGCCACTCCGTCGGCGACCGGTGGGCACGCCGGCGCGGTGCGGACGGACACCGAGTGACGTCGTTCCGCCATGACCAGCTGCAGCGCCGTCGCCTCGTCGAAACGCAGCCGGTAGCGAGCGCGCTCGATGTCGTCCTCGGACTCGGGGAAGTGGACGATCCGCAGTGCCTCGTCCAGACCGGTCAAGCCGTGCTCGGTGCGCACCGACTCCGGAAGCGGATCCTCGACAGGGTCGAGTTGATCGAGCACCTGCCGTGCACAGCGGAGGAAGGTCCAGCTCTCGACTTCCCGCGTCGCCGCGTACATGGGGAGGAACGGCAACGCGAGCATGGACATGTTGACGGCGCCGGAACTGTCCGTCGCGCCGCGGGCCATCCCCGCCAGTTGCCCACCGCCGTGAGTCGTGCCGACGAGGTCGTCCTCGTCGTCGGTCAGCATGAGGTAGCCGGGGTGGTTCAGCGACCAGGACGTCCTGAACCATTTGACGGTGCCGGAGAACATCGCGCGCGAGCCCGTGGTGATGTTGTGGCGCACCTTGTGACCGTTGAAGAAGGTGGCCGACACACTCTGGCCGTCGCAGTCGAGAACGACCTTGAGCATGTGGCCCTTGCGTTGACGCATCGGAACGAGATCGGCCTTGGCCACCGTCCCGACGACGGTGATGCGTTCACCGTCCTCCGGGTCCTTGCGCGCCAGTCCCTGCCCCTGGGTGACGTACCGGAACGGGTAGTGGCGCAGGAGATCCTCGACGGTCTGCAGCGAGAACGAGTCGGCGAGCGGTCCGGCGACCTTGCTTCCGAGTACGTTGTCCAGCCGGTCACCGAGTTGGACCACTGCATCGCTCCGTCCTGCCGTGCGCCCCACGCCGTGCGGGTGCCTACGATCTTTCCATCAGCCGGCGACAGACATGGCGTGCCGGACCGGTTTGGACTCACGGCACTCGGACCGCTAGTCTTGCAGGGTTGCGTCTGACGCGTCCGGCATGTCCGGGGGTGAGGGGCGCAGTTGTACGAAGATCTTGCCCTGCTCCAGACGCGGTCACCATCGCGCTCTGGTTTCACCTCGAATACCAAGGAGTTCGCGACTATGGCTGCCGTCTGCGACGTATGCGCCAAGGGACCCGGCTTCGGTAAGTCGGTTTCGCACTCGCACCGCCGTACCAACCGTCGCTGGAACCCCAACATCCAGACCGTCCGCGCGCAGGTCGCGCCGGGTAACTCTCGTCGGCTCAATGTGTGCACCTCGTGCCTCAAGGCCGGCAAGGTGGTCCGGGGCTGACGTTCCCGCACGATTCATCACTGCCTCGATGCCCCGGTACTTCGGTACCGGGGCATCGTCGTGTTCCGATACTTCGGGTCGAGGTCATGTGAACCGAGCGGCCTGTTCTATGGTCGGACGATGACCGATCCTTCCGCCACGGCCCCACTCGTCTCCCTCGACGACGGAGTGTTGTCGATCCGCATAGCGACCCCGACCGGAGGCAACGTCCTCGACGGGAACGCCATGAGCGAGGGCGCCGCAGCACTGGCAGACCTCGACGACTCGGTCGGTGCGGTTCTGCTCGTGGGAGCCGAGGCCAATTTCTGCGCCGGCGGGGACGTGCGCGCCTTCCATTCCGCACCCGACCGCAGTGCGTTCGTCCGGTCGCTGGCCGAGAGCTTCCACGACTTCGTCCGCGCGCTGACCGCAGTCCCCGTGCCCGTGATCGCGGGTGTCCCGGGATGGGCCGCAGGAGCCGGCATGTCGCTGGTCTGCCATGTCGACATCGCCATCGGAGGACGGTCCACTCGACTTCGGCCCGCGTACCCCGCCCTCGGCTTCACACCCGACGGCGGCCTCACCTGGGCTCTGCCCCGCATCGTCGGTATCCGACGCGCACGGGACATCCTGCTGAACGACTCCGTCCTGGGATCGGACGAGGCCTTCCGACTCGGACTGCTCACGCGACTGGTCGGCGACGACGTGATCGCCTCGGAGGCCGAACGTCTCGCCCGGTCGCTGGCCGCCGGTCCCACGAGCGTCACCCGAGCCACCAAGCGACTCCTCCTCGCGTCGGATTCCGCGACGCTGTCCGATCAGCTCGACGCCGAGACCGACTCCATCTCCGCGATGGCGTCGACGCCGAACGGCATCGAAGGCGTCGACGCGTTCGTCGAGAAGCGGCGTCCGTCCTTCGGTCGGTGACCGTCAGTCCAATCTCCAGTCGACGGGCTCCTCGCCCAGTGCGACGAGGTGATCGTTCACCGAGCTGAACGGGCGCGATCCGAAGAAGCCCCGCGACGCCGACAGCGGAGACGGATGAACCGACTCCACCGTGGGGATCGATCCCAGCAGCGGCTTTGCGGTAGCTGCGTCGCGGCCCCAGAGAACGGCCACCAACGGCTTTCCGGGGCGGTTCGCCAGTGCCGTGATCGCGTGCGCGGTCACCGCTTCCCACCCTTTGCGACGGTGTGATCCTGCCTGACCCGGCTCCACGGTCAGCACCCTGTTCAGGAGCAGCACTCCCCGATCGGCCCACGGCGACAGGTCACCGGTGGACGGCGTCGGGAAGCCGAGGTCGGCGGTGTACTCGGTGAAGATGTTCACCAGGCTGCGCGGCACCGGCCGCACGTCGGGAGCGACCGAGAAGCTCAGTCCGACCGCGTGTCCCGGCGTCGGGTAGGGGTCCTGGCCGAGAACGAGGACGCGAACGTCCTCGAACGGCCGGGTGAAGGCTCGCAGGACGTCGGCACCGTGCGGGAGATACCCACGCCCGGCGGCGTTCTCGGCGCGCAGGAAGTCGCCCATCCGGGCGATGTCGTCGGCGACGGGAGCGAGCGCGGTGGCCCAACCCGGATCTGCGACGGGCGCCGTCATCGAATCTCGCGAAGCGCGTCGCGGTAGTAGTCGGCGTTGGCGCGGTACATCGCGACGTTCCTCTCGACATGACCCTCCGCCACCACATGTCCCTCCCGTACGCGGGCCGGAACACCCAGCGCCATGGCGCGTTCGGGCACCACGGCGTCGAACGGCACCACGGCGCCCGCCCCGACGACGGCACCTCGACCGACGGTCGCCCCGTTCAACACGACCGAGCCGGACGCGATGAGGCACGAGTCCTCGATGATCGCGCCCTCGACGTGTGCGTTGTGCCCGACGACGCAGCCCGCGCCGATGACGGTCGGGTGAATCGGCGTGCAGTGCACCACCGTGCCGTCCTGGATGTTCGTGTTCTCCCCCACGGAGATGGTTCCGTAGTCCCCTCGCAGCACGGCACCGGGCCATACCGACACGCCGGCCGCGAGAGTCACCGCTCCGATCACGACGGCGTCGGGATGGACGTAGGCGGTCTCGTGGATGTCGGGTTCGCGATCACCGAGTGCGTAGACGGTCATGACTGCCAGCATGACATCACCCGCGGCGACGGTGTCGTCAGCGGTGGAGTTCCTTGGCCATGCACACCGACTGGTCCTCGTCGCGGTACAACCCGAACTTCGGTACCAACGGCGTGTATCCGCTGGAGGTGTACAGGCCGATGGCTTCCGGTTGGCGCAGTCCGGTTTCCAGGACGAGCCGTCGTCGTCCCGCGGTGGCCGCCGTCTGCTCGATGGCAGCGAGGACTGCCCTCGCGACGCCGAGCCCTCGCGCGTCGGCACGGACGTACATGCGCTTGATCTCGGCATCGCCGGGGCGCAGGCCTACCGCCTCGGGACCCCCGCCCTCGTGCACTCGCCATCCACCCATTCCGACGACGGCCCCGTCCCGGACGGCTTTCAGGATCACTCCGGCGGGCGGGAGGAATTCCGCCACGTCGAGAGGCGTCTCGTCGGGACCGCCGTACCGACGCACGTACTCCTGCTGTACCTCGTCGATCATGGCGACGACGTCCTCGTCGTCCAGGCGTGTCGGAACGACGCTCAGAAGCTGGTCCACGCGGACGATCCTTTCCACGTCTCGCCGTCGACTGTCACGCCCGAGCCTGCGTGGACCGATCCGACGACGTGCCAACTCGCCGGAACATCGCCCGGAGCGAACGTCGCCAGGAGGACGTGGTCCTCGCCTCCGGACAGTGCCCACTCGACGGCGTCCTCGCCGAGCACCGTTGCTGCGCGGCACATCTCGTCGGTGACGGGCATCGCCTCGGACCGGATGTCGAGGCGGACGGCGGAGGCGGAGGCAAGGTGCGCGGCATCACCGACGACTCCGTCGGACACGTCGCACATCGCGGACGCCCCTGCCCGCGCAGCGAGGGGACCGTCCTCGGGATCGGCGGACGGAACCCGATGCGCTGCACGGAGATCCGGGAAGTCGTCGTTGCCCGCGCGATACGACGCCAGGCCCGCGGCCGACTGCCCGACGACTCCCGACAGTGCGAGCACGTCCCCGACGCGTGCGCCGGACCGAACGACCGCCGAGCGGCCTTCGAGATCGCCGAGTGCGGTGATCGACAGCACCAGACGTTCTCCCCCGGTCACGTCGCCCCCCACGATGGACGCGCCGACCCGGCCGGCCTCCTGCCACAGCCCGTCGGTGAGGCGGTCCAGATCCGCCACTGCCGTGGCCGACGGGCAGGACATCGACACCAGGAACCCGGTGCACCGAGCCCCCATGGCGGCGATGTCGGCTGCGTTCTGCGCGATCGCCTTCCGTCCCACGTCGTGGTGATCGGACCAGTCGAAACGGAAGTGTCGACCCTCCACGAGCATGTCGGTGGTGACCACGACTCTGCCGTCCGGAGCGTCGACGACGGCAGCGTCGTCACCCGGACCGATCGACACGGATGCAGGCCACGTGCGTCCCGCGGTGGCGCGGGCTATCAGGGCGAACTCTCCGATGGCCGCGACGGACGGTTCGTGGTCGGACAACTCGCACCTCTCGCTGGGAAACGGACACCGGCGCCGACGGAGCGCAGCGTGCTGCCGGAAAGCCTACGGCCACCGCGCGGGTAACGTTTTCCCGAGACCACCGTTCGCGGACAGATGCCACGAGATGAGGAACGACGCATGACGCAGGACCAACCGTCGGTGACCGACGAGTCGGCGACGGGCCTGCATCCGGCGCTCGTCGCGACCGCGATCGCACTCCCGGTCGCACTGGTCGTCGGCGTCCTGGTGGCAGCGGTGATGGCGAACCGCACTCCCGTCCGTGAGCCGGTTGCGGTCGGCGCGGTTCCCGCTCCGCTGTCCGAGAGCACGCAGTGCGCGGATCTGCTGGGCGCGTTGCCGGACTCGTTCGACACGTTCTCGCGGGCCGAGATGGTCCAGCCCGCACCGCCGGGGGCAGCCGCGTGGCAGTCGGACGAGACGACGGAGCCGATCGTGCTCCGGTGCGGACTCGACAGGCCGCTCGAATTCGACCAGGCCGCACGACTCGACGTCGTGGACGGCGTCCAGTGGTTCCAGATCTCGGGCGCCGACCAGGGACTCACGGCGAGCACCTGGTACGTCGTCGACCGGGCTGTCTACGCGGCAGCCACGATCCCGGACGGAACGGGACCGACACCGATCCAGGCGTTGTCGGCCGCGGTCACCGCCGCGCTCCCCCAGACGCCCCTCGATCCAGCGCCGATCAACTAACTTTTACTAGCGCAGTCCGGTCCCGCGGGCGAGAGCGGTGTCGACGAGCGTGCCGACCAGGTCGGAGTACTCGACGCCGGTGGCTCCCCACATGCGCGGGTACATCGAGATGGCGGTGAACCCGGGCATCGTGTTGATCTCGTTGATCACCGGGCCGTCCTCGGTCACGAAGAAGTCGACGCGAGCCAGACCCTGCAGGTCAAGAGCGGCGAAGGCGCGGACGGCGATGTCGCGGATGCGATCGGCCACACCGGGCTCCAGCTTCGCGGGAATGTCGAACTCGCAGACGTCGTCGAGGTACTTGCTGTCGAAGTCGTAGAACGCCGCCTCGGTACCGGCGTCCTCGGGCATCCGGATCTCGGCGATCGCGCTGGCGCGCACGGTGCCGTCCGGCATCTCGAGAACACCGCATTCCACCTCGCGCCCGACGATGCCGGACTCGATGACGACCTTCGGATCATGCTCCCGCGCAACGGCTACGGCGTGATCCAGTTGCTCCCAGTCGGTGATGCGGGTGATACCGATCGACGACCCGCCGCGTGCCGGTTTGACGAAGGCCGGAAGTCCGATGAGGGACCGCTCGTCGTCGGTCAGGGTCGACCGATCCCGGCGCAGAACGACCTGGGTGCCCACCGGCAGGCCCTCGGCCGCGAGAAGCTTCTTGGTGAATTCCTTGTCCATCGCGGCCGCGCTGGCCAGCACGCCGGGTCCCACGTAGGGCACTCCCGCCACCTCGAACAGACCCTGGACGGTTCCGTCCTCGCCGTACGCACCGTGCAGGACGGGGAAGACGACATCGACGTCCGCGACGACCTCACCGGACTCCACCCGCGTGATCCGACCGGGACTGCGAGGGTCGACACCCAGTGCGAGCGGTGCGGCGTCGGCGACACTGGGGAGTGCCCGGTCCCGGATCCGCAGGGACGCGAGATCCGACGTGCCCTCCACCCACGTCCCGTCGCGGGTGATACCGACGGGAATCACGTCGAAGCGGTCGGAGTCCAGTCGGTGCATGACGCTTCCGGCGGACACACAGGACACGGAGTGCTCGTTGCTGCGTCCGCCGTACACCACGGCCACCTTGATGCGATCGTTCACGGGAGAACCGTACCGGCGACCCGATCGGTCGGCACGACGCGGATCGCCGACACTCACTCGGGCTTGTGTCGACGCCCCAGCAGCGAGTGCACCGCGTCGGGCACGGACAACCCCTCGTGGCAGACGCGGTGGACCGCGTCGGTCAGCGGCATCTCCACGTCGTACGCCTCGGCGAGCGCCCGGATGGATGTGCAGGACTTCACACCTTCGGCCACCTGACCGTGCGCCGCTTCCTGCGCGCTCTCCAGCGAACCACCGGATCCGAGACGTTCGCCGAAGGTGCGATTACGCGAGAGCGGTGACGAGCACGTGGCCACCAGATCCCCCACGCCCGCGAGCCCGGCCAGCGTGGAGGGGTTCGCGCCGAGAGCGACCCCGAGGCGCGTGACCTCGGCGAGCCCGCGGGTGATGATGCTCGCGACCGAGTTCTCCCCGAACCCGACTCCCGCCGCCATGCCGCAGGCGAGGGCGATCACGTTCTTGCACGCACCGCCGATCTCGCAGCCGATGACGTCGGAGTTGGTGTACGGCCGGAAGTAACTCGTGGCACAGGCCGACTGGAGCGCGATCGCCCGATTCGAATCGGGGCACGCGATGACGGTGGCGGTCGGCTGCTCGGCCGCGATCTCCTTGGCCAGGTTGGGGCCCGACAACGTGCCGACGCGGCTGGGATCCGCGCCGGTCACCTGACAGATCACCTGCGACATGCGCATCAACGTCCCGGTCTCGATGCCCTTGGCGAGCGAGAGCAACGTGACGTCCGATCCCATCAGCGGCGCCCACTCGGCGAGGTTGGCGCGCAATGCCTGGGACGGCACCGCGAGGATCACCGTGCACGCGCCGTCCAACGCTTCCGCGGCGTCGTGCGTCGCACGGATGGCCGGCGGCAGGTCCACGCCGGGCAGATAGTCCTCGTTGCGGTGCTTGCTGTCGATGGACCTCGCGAGTTCCTCGCGCCTGGCCCACATGGTCACCTCGGTGCCCGCATCGGCCAGAACCTTGGCGAATGCGGTTCCCCAGGAACCGGAACCGAGCACCGCTGCCTTCACCATGGCCGAGCCTTCCGTCGTTCGTCGTCACTGTCGGGCCGCCCGGAACGTGTCCCGCCGCGGGCCCTGGCGGCTCACAGTAACCATGTCGGAGGCCCGCCGAACGAAGTCTGCAGTAATGCCGACTGGCAGGATCGACGCTCATGAGCACGCCCAGTCCGATCCCGACCGACACCGAGCCCCGGCCCGGTGTCCATCTGGTGCTCGCGGTCAAGAACCTGGTGGATGCCAAGAGCCGCCTGGCCACCACGTTTCCCGGACAGGAGCGCGCCGAGCTGGTTCTGGCGATGCTGCGGGACACCCTCGAGGCAGCATCGGCCGCGGAGGCGGTCACGGGCTGGTCGGTGGTGACTCCCGACGCCCGCGTCGCCCGCATCGCGGAATCGCTCGGCGGCCGCACCGTGTCCGAACCGGAGTCGGCGGGACGCACGACGGTCGAACGGCTCAACAGAGCACTGTCGGCCGCGGACGACGACGTGCGTCACGCCCACGGCGGTGACGTCATCGCGCTGCAGGCAGATCTTCCCGCCCTCACCACGGCCGAACTGGTTCAGGCGTACGCCGCCGCACCTCCCGACACCCGGTCGGTGGTCGTCGACCACACGGGAACAGGAACGTCCGCGCTGATCGTGCGTGGCCAGCCCCGACGCCTCGAACCCCGGTTCGGGCCCGATTCCGCTACCCGCCACGTCGATTCGGGCGCCCTGCCGCTGGCCGGCGAGTGGCCCGGACTGCGACTCGACGTCGACACCGCCGACGATGTCCGCGCGGCGCTCGCACTCGGCGTGGGGCCACACACCACGCGAGTTCTCGCCGAGCTGGGGTGGCGGGGAGTGTGACGGCGGAACTCGCGTCCGGTCGACTACTCACCGGAGCCGCGAGTGGGGGATGATCGACGCGTGAACAACGAGGCGATCGAGAAACTCCCCCCGGCCACCGCGCCGGAGAAGACCACCGAGCCCGCCGCCGACGAGTCGAGCGTGCCGCACGACGGCCGTCGCCCGTCCGCACCCACCGCTCCGCCGGCGGCGACGTCGGACACTCCGGTCCCCGTCGATCTCCTGCCGGAGGACCGTTACCTCAATCGCGAATTGAGTTGGCTGGACTTCAATTCTCGAGTTCTGGCCCTGGCCGAGGATTCCTCGCTTCCTCTTCTCGAGCGCGCGAAGTTCCTCGCGATCTTCGCCAGCAACCTCGACGAGTTCTACATGGTGCGTGTCGCCGGGCTCAAGCGTCGCGACGAGACCGGACTGTCCGTGCGCTCGGCGGACGGACTGTCTCCGCGCGAGCAACTCTCCCTGATCGCCCGGCGCACCCAGGAGATCGCGGATCGCCACGCCCGAACCTTCATCGACCGCATCCTGCCGGAGCTGGCGAACGAGGGCATCTCGGTCATCCGGTGGTCGGAAGTGACCACCGACGAACGTGCGCGGCTCACCCAGCACTTCACCGAACAGGTGTTCCCGGTGTTGACACCGCTCGCCGTCGACCCCGCCCACCCGTTCCCGTACATCAGCGGCCTGAGCCTCAACCTTGCTGTGACGGTCAAGGATTCGACCACTGGTGGCGAGCACTTCGCTCGTGTCAAGGTGCCGGACAACGTCGACCGTTTCGTCCAGTTGCGACGCGGTGACGCACCCGCCATTCCGGCGTTCCTCCCCATGGAGGAGCTCATCGCGGCTCACCTCGACGTGCTGTTCCCGGGACTGCAGATCGTGGAGCATCATGCGTTCCGCATCACCAGGAACGCTGATTTCGAGGTGGAGGAGGACCGCGACGAGGACCTGCTTCAGGCACTCGAGCGCGAGCTCGCCCGACGCCGTTTCGGCTCCCCCGTTCGCCTCGAGGTCGCCGACGACATGACCGAGCACATGCTCGATCTCCTGCTCCGCGAACTCGACGTCGATCCGGGTGACGTGATCCAGGTGCCGGGACTGCTGGACCTGTCGTGCCTGTGGCAGATCTACGGCGTCGACAAGCCCGTACTGAAGGACGCACCGTTCGTCCCGGCCACGCACCCCGCCTTCGGCGAGCGCGAGACTCCGCGCAGCATCTTCTCCACGGTGCGCGACGGCGACGTACTGCTGCACCATCCCTACGACTCGTTCTCCACCAGCGTCCAGCGATTCATCGAGCAGGCCGCCGCCGATCCCCATGTGTTGGCGATCAAGCAGACCCTCTACCGGACGTCCGGTGACTCCCCCATCGTGAACGCCCTGATCGCCGCCGCCGAGGCGGGCAAGCAGGTGGTGACGCTCGTGGAGATCAAGGCGCGCTTCGACGAGCAGGCCAACATCGCCTGGGCGCGCAAGCTCGAGCAGGCCGGGGTGCACGTCGTCTACGGCCTGGTCGGCCTCAAGACGCACTGCAAGACATGCCTCGTCGTGCGCCGTGAAGGGTCGACCATCCGCCGCTACTGCCACATAGGCACCGGCAACTACAACCCCAAGACTGCGCGCCTGTACGAGGACGTGGGTCTGATCACGGCGTCCGACGAGATCGGCGCCGATCTGACGGACCTGTTCAACTCCCTCACCGGGTACTCGCGCAAGGAGCACTACCGCAACCTGCTGGTGGCTCCCTTCGGCGTCCGGGCCGGCATCGTGGAACGCATCGAGGCCGAGGTTCGAGCCCACCAGGAAGGCAAGGATGCGCGTATCCGCCTGAAGGCGAACGCTCTCGTCGACGAACAGGTCATCGACGCGCTGTACTGGGCCTCCACCCAGGGCGTCCGCGTCGAGGTCATGGTGCGCGGCATCTGCGCTCTCAAGCCCGGTGTGCCGGGTCTGAGCGAGAACATCGAGGTCCGCTCCATCCTCGGTCGATTCCTCGAGCATTCGCGAGTGCTGCATTTCAAGGCTCTCGACGAATTCTGGATCGGCAGCGCGGACATGATGCACCGCAACCTCGATCGCCGCGTGGAAGTGATGGCCCAGGTGAAGGATCCGCGCCTGTCCGATCAACTGAACTCGGTGCTCGATTCCGCCATGGACGTGACGACGCGGTGCTGGGTGTTGCAGTCCGACGGGGCGTGGACAGCGTCACCGGCCGGCGGTGAGAAAGTTCGCGACCACCAGGTGTCCCTGATGCGGCAGCGCCGCTACACCGGTTCGTGAGGGTGGGGCGATGAGCACGTCGCGCGGACGCCGCGACATCGAACCGATCGCGGCGGCCGGTGCAGTGCTGTGGAGGGCGTCGGCCTCCGGCGACGAACCTGTCGTCGCGCTCGTGCACCGGCCGCGCTACGACGACTGGTCGTTGCCGAAGGGCAAGGTCGAGGCCGACGAGGTTCCGGCAGTCGCCGCGGTGCGAGAAGTACACGAGGAGACGGGCTTCCGCTGCGTTCTCGGGCACAGCCTCGGAAGTACCACCTACGCGATCCCGCGATCGAAGAAGACGAAGCACGTGGACTACTGGGCCGCCCGCGTCACCGACGGCCAGTTCGCCGTCAACGACGAGGTCGACGAACTGCAGTGGCTCACCCCGGCCGAGGCGCGGGAGTTGGCCACCTACGACGCCGATCGCGACGTCGTGGGCCGGTTCGCCCAGAACCCCGTACCCACCAGTACCGCTGTGCTGGTGCGTCATGCACGGGCCGGCAGCAAGGCGCGCTACAAGGGTGACGACGCCGAGCGGCCGCTCGACAGCGTCGGGGTGCGGCAGGCCGCTGCGCTGGTGCCGCTGATCCAAGCGTTCGGTGGCACGGACGGATTCACCGCCGAGCGGACACGGTGTATCCAGACCATCGCCCCGTGGGCGGAGTCCGTCGGCGTGGACCTGACCCTCGAACCGACGCTGACCGAGGAAGGCTATGCGCGCGACCCGGACAGGGGTCGCCGCCGCGCGAGGGAGATCGCGGGCGACGTGGCCGGTGTTCCGGTGATCTGCAGTCAGGGCAAGGTCATTCCCGACCTCATGCAGTGGTGGGCCGACAGCGACGGAATCGAACTCAGTCGGACCCGCTCGCGCAAGGCGAGCGTCTGGGTCCTGAGTTTCGTCGGAGGCGTTCTGGTGGCCGCCGACTACACCGACTCGCCGCTCCCCCGCCGCACCGACTCCTAGCTGTCACACCGCGACGAGCCCCGGTCCATGAGGACCGGGGCTCGTCGGCGTATCGGGGTCGAGCGAAGGTTACTTGCGCGCAGTACGTTTCGCCGGAGCCTTCTTGGCCGGAGCCTTCTTCGCCGGTGCAGCCTTCTTCGCGGGAGTGGTCTTCTTGGCCGCGGTCTTCGCCGGAGCCTTCGTTGCCGTGGTCTTCTTCGCGGCCGCGGTGGTGGTCTTCTTCGCAGCGGTCTTGGCGGGCGCCTTGGCTGCCGTCGTCTTCTTGGCGGCGGTCTTGGCGGGCGCCTTGGCTGCCGTCGTCTTCTTCGCTGCAGTCTTGGCAGGGGCCTTGGCGGGAGTCTTGGCCGCGGTGGTCTTCTTCGCTGCGGCAGTGGACTTCGCCGGCGCCTTCGCGGGTGCCTTGGCCGGAGTCTTCTTGGCGGCCGTCTTCTTGGCGGCTGCGGTCTTCTTCGCGGGAGCGGCGGATGCGCCACGCTTCACGGCGGGTCCGGTGGCGGACAGCTTCTGTCCACCGGCGATAACGGCCTTGAACTGAGCACCGGGACGGAAGGCGGGAACCGAGGTCGGCTTGACCTTGACGGTCTCACCCGTGCGCGGGTTGCGAGCGACGCGAGCAGCGCGACGACGCTGTTCGAAGACGCCGAATCCCGTGATGGTCACCGACTCCCCGCGGTGCACGGCACGCACGATGATGTCCACGATGTTCTCGACTGCGTCCGTGGCGGCGCGACGATCCGCACCGGTTTTCTCGGTCAACGCATCGATGAGTTCGGCCTTGTTCATCGGTATTTCCTCCGGTAACTGATTGGCCCGTCGTCGGACCGACTGAGTACCACGGTAAACCGGAAATGCCGAGTAGTCCACGAGCCACGCCAAATCGGTGTGTTAGCCGTAAACGTCGCGGACACAATGAGTGTCGCGCAACGGCCGCGGAGAGACCCGGAGAATTGCTAACGACCGGGGGCCGGAAGCGTCACCGGCTTCCATTCCGGGCGGGACTTCTCGAACTCGGAAATGGCCTCTACCTGGCGCAACGTCAGTGCGATGTCGTCCAGACCCTCGAGCAGACGCCACCGGGTGTAGTCGTCAATATCGAAGCGCACCACCAGGGTTCCGGCGCTGATCGTCTTCGTTTCCAGGTCGACCGTCAGTTCGAGACCGGGCTGCTCGTCGAGCAATTTCCACAGCAGTTCCACATCGGATTGCTCGACAACGGCGGCGAGAAGGCCCGCCTTTCCGGCGTTTCCGCGGAAGATATCGGCGAATCTGGAGGCGATGACGACCCGGAAACCGAAGTCCGAGAGCGCCCACACAGCGTGCTCGCGCGAGGACCCGGTACCGAAATCCGGACCCGCTACGAGAACCGAACCCCGGTCGAACGGAGCGACGTTGAGGATGAAGCCGGGGTCGGTGCGCCACCCGGCGAACAGACCGTCCTCGAAACCCGTTCGGGTGACTCGCTTGAGATAGACGGCCGGGATGATCTGATCGGTATCGACGTTGCTGCGACGCAACGGGACGCCGATTCCGGTGTGAGTGGTGAACGATTCCATGATGCGATCCTTTTCGGCAGCAGTACGCGAGAATGGTCGGGTCAGGTCAGATCCGCGGGAGCGGACAGACGTCCGCGTACCGCGGTCGCCGCGGCGACCGCGGGAGAGACGAGGTGGGTCCGACCACCTTTGCCCTGTCGCCCTTCGAAATTGCGGTTCGACGTCGACGCCGACCGCTCACCGGGGGCCAGTTGATCCGGGTTCATCCCGAGGCACATCGAGCACCCCGCCTGGCGCCATTCCGCGCCTGCCGCGACGAAGATGTCGCCGAGCCCCTCGTCCTCGGCCTGTGCACGCACTCGCATGGATCCCGGAACGACGAGCATGCGCACCCCGTCGGCCACCGTGCGACCCTCCAGGATCTTCGCTGCGACGCGGAGATCCTCGATCCGGCCGTTGGTGCAGGAACCGAGGAAGACGGTGTCCACGGAGATCTCCCGCAACGGCGTTCCGGCGGTGAGACCCATGTAGGTGAGCGCCTTCTCGGCCGACTGGCTCTCACCCTCGTCGACGATGTCCGCCGGATCCGGCACCGAGGCGCTGAGCGGAGCGCCCTGCCCCGGATTGGTGCCCCAGGTGACGAACGGTGTCAGCGCCGACCCGTCGATACGAACTTCCTTGTCGAACACCGCGCCCTCGTCGGTCACCAACGTCGACCATTCCGCGACGGCGCGGTCCCACAGGTCACCCGTCGGCGCATGCGGTCGTCCCTGGATGTAGTCGAAGGTGGTCTGGTCGGGGGCGATCATCCCGGCACGGGCGCCGGCTTCGATCGACATGTTGCAGATGGTCATCCGCGCTTCCATCGACAGCTTCTCGACGGCCTCCCCGCGGTATTCGATGACGTAGCCCTGGCCTCCGCCGGTACCGATCTGCGCGATGACGGCCAGGATGAGGTCCTTGCTGCCGACGTCGTCGCCCAGTTCACCGTCGACGGTGACGGACATGGTCTTGAACGGGCGCAGCGACAGGGTCTGCGTGGCCAGGACGTGTTCGACCTCGCTGGTGCCGATTCCCATTGCCAGAGCGCCGAATGCGCCGTGGGTCGAGGTGTGGCTGTCTCCGCAGACGACGGTCGTGCCCGGCTGGGTCAGTCCGAGCTGCGGGCCGATGATGTGCACGATGCCCTGATCGATGTCACCCATCGAATGCAGGCGGATACCGAATTCCTCGCAGTTGCGTCGCAACGTGTCCACCTGGGTGCGAGACACGAGATCGGCGATCGGCTGGTCGATGTCGACGGTCGGGACGTTGTGGTCCTCCGTGGCGATGGTCAGATCGGGCCGGCGGACCGGTCGGCCGGCCAGACGGAGTCCGTCGAACGCCTGGGGGCTGGTGACCTCGTGCACGAGGTGGAGGTCGATGTAGACGAGATCCGGCTTGGTCGCATCGCCTTCGCCGCCTCCGCGGACGACGACGTGCTGATCCCAGACCTTCTCTGCGAGCGTCTTCGGTGCCATGACTGCTACCTCTCCCGATACATCGAGCATCCGTGATACGTCGAGCAGCGATCCACACTCACCATCTCACGATGCGAGACGCTAGTATCGCTACATGGGACAGCATAGCGGCATCGGCGTTCTGGACAAAGCAGTGAGCGTGCTGCACGCGGTCTCGACGCAGCCCTGCAGCCTCGCCGACCTCTGCGCGCACACCGGTCTGCCCCGCGCGACCGCTCACCGGCTGGCGGTGGGACTCGAGATCCACCGGATGCTCGCCCGTGACAGCGACGGCCTGTGGCGACCCGGACCCGCCTTGGCGGAACTTGCCGACACCGCGGGCGATCCCGTCGTCGAGGCCGCGTCGACGGTGCTGCCCAGATTGCGCGAGATCACGGGCGAGAGCGTGCAGGTGTACCGGATCGACGGCACCGTCCGGGTGTGTGTGGCGGCCATGGAACCGCCGACGGGTCTGCGCGACACAGTGCTGGTGGGTGCCCGACTTCCGCTCACCGCGGGCTCCGGCGCCAAAGTCCTTCTCGCATGGGCCGACCCCGCCCTGCAGCGCGCCGTCCTTCCCGACGCCGCGTTCGGAGAGCGAGTCCTCGCGGACGTCCGCCGACGGGGGTGGGCTCAGAGTGCCGCGGAGCGGGAAGCGGGCGTCGCGAGTGTCGCCGCTCCCATCCGTGGGCGCGACGACCGAGTGGTGGCAGCGATCTCGGTGTCGGGGCCGATCGACCGGATGGGGCGACGGCCGGGGGTCCGATGGGCGGAAGATCTCCTCAAGGCCGCGGACGCCGTGCACAAGCGCCTGTAGAGGCCGGAGCGAACACCCCTGCCACGTACCGCACACCCCCTGCGGCGTGCGGCGGAGGGTGTGCGCCCACCAGACGGGGTGTGCACTCCGCACACGTGGAACCCCGGAAACGACTCGAGGACCACTGCGCATCGCAGTGGTCCTCGAATACTCTGTAGCCCCGACGGGATTCGAACCCGCGCTACCGCCTTGAGAGGGCGGCGTCCTAGGCCGCTAGACGACGGGGCCAGGAACTTGCCGTGTTATTCATTTCTGTGGAGCAACCGGGAGAGCGTAACCGGCCGAGAGCATCCGACAAAATCGGGTGTTTCTCTGCTGGGGTACCAGGACTCGAACCTAGAATGGCGGTACCAGAAACCGCTGTGTTGCCAATTACACCATACCCCAATGGCCTGTTCCGGCATGCTTCTCCGGACCGTTTCGGGCCGTGGAGAACACTACCAAACACCATGCCCGAATCACCAAATCGGCTGGTCAGCGGGCTGGATCCGCCACCGGCTCGCCTCCGGGCTCACCGAAGGTCACGTCGATCTCCTCGAAACCCTTGCTCTTCTGCGCCTCGGCGGCCGCCGTGTACGCGTCGCGGTCACCGTCGGTCAGCTCGACGTTGTCGGTGAACGGCGTCAGCAGCGACCGAGGGTGCAACCGGTCCGCACGCACCACGTTCACCTCGATGCACAGCACCAGGACGATGGACGCGACGTACAGGAACGCCAGGAGGCCGAGCACGATGGCGAAGACTCCGTTGGTCGTGTCCGCTCCCCCGACCACACTCTGGACGTAGTACCCGCCGAAGGTTTGGAGTGCCTGCCACAACAACGCAGCGATCAGGGCGCCGGGGAGGACCTGCTTCACCGTCACCGCTCGCGGTGTTCCCAGCCGGAAGGCGACGACGAACGTGGCGGTGTTGAGCACGATCGCCGCAATGGTCACGAACACCTGGGCAATGGTTCCGAAGAAGCCCGCGGCGTTGAATCCGTTGAGCACTGTCACACCGATGACGGCGGTTCCCACGGTGACCAGGAGTCCGAGGCCCCGCACCCGGGCCCTGATCGGGTCGGGGCGCTCGTTCTTGGGCACCGACCACGCCACGTTCATGGCGTTCTGGGCTGCGACGGCAACACCGAGGCCGCCGTACAGCGACCCCAGGATGCCGATGACGATGGCGCTCGAGCCACCGCTGAGTTTGTCCGGCTGACCGAGTTGCTCACCGATCAACGGGATCTGACTCATCGCCGAGTCGATGATCCGCTGCTGCAACTCGGGATTGCCGACGAGCACGATGCCGAGCACCGTGGAGAAGAGCAGGAGCAAGGGGAACAGCGAGATGAACCCGAAGTAGGCGATCAGGGCGGCGAGGTAGCCGCCCTGATCGTCGAAGAACTTGTAGAAGACGGCCAACGGGAAGCCGACAGCGGGATGACGCTGCTGGAACCGGTCGATCCTGTCGGTGATGCTCATTGCCGATCCCTTTCGAGCCGGTCGAACCAGCCGAGCCCCGCGGGGCGCGGTCAGACGATCGACGTACGTGCCGACCGCAGCCGGGCCAGCGATGTCTCGCGCCCCAGCAACACCATCGACTCGTACAGAGGCGGGCTGATGTGTGACCCGGTTACCGCGACGCGAACCGGCGCAAACGCTTTGCGTGGCTTGAGTTCCATGCCGTCGATCAGCGCAGTCTTGAGTGCACTCTCGAGCGCCTCGGCGGTCCACTCCGGAAGCGACTCCGCAGCCGCCACGGTGGCGTCGAGGACCGGCCCTGCATCGGCACCGAGATTCTTCGACGCGGACGCCGGGTCGATCGAGAACTGGTCCGCCGGAGCGAGCAGGAACTTCAGCAACCCCCACGCATCCGACAGGACGACGATGCGGGTCTGCACCAGTTCTGCCGCCTCGGCGAACACCTCGTCGGTCACCTCGATCGGATGACCGTGGGTCTCGAGGTAGCCGCGCAACCGTGCAGCGAAGTCGGACGGTTCGAGCATCCGGATGTGCTCGGCGTTGATCGCGTCGGCCTTCTTCTGATCGAAGCGCGCCGGATTGGAGTTGACGGAGGAGATGTCGAACGCCTGCACCATCTCCTCCAGCGAGAAGACGTCGCGGTCGTCGGAGAAACCCCATCCGAGCAGAGCGAGGTAGTTGAGCAGGCCCTCGGGAACGAATCCGCGCTCGCGGTGCAGGAAGAGATCCGCTTCCGGATCGCGCTTCGACAGCTTCTTGTTGCCCTGCCCCATCACGAACGGCAGATGCCCGAACTCGGGAATGCGATCGGCCACTCCGATGCGCACCAGTGCCTCGTAGAGGGCGATCTGGCGAGGAGTCGACGACAGCAGATCCTCGCCGCGCAACACGTGGGTGATCTTCATCAGCGCGTCGTCGACAGGATTGACCAACGTGTACAACGGAACACCGTTTCCGCGCGTCAGCGCGAAGTCGGGAACCGTGCCCGCTCGGAATGTGGTCTCGCCGCGGACGAGGTCGTTCCACGAGAGGTCGTGATCCGGCATCCGCAGGCGGACGACGGGCCCACGCCCCTCCTCGCGGAAGGCAGCCCGCTGCTCGTCGGTCAAGGTGCGATCGTGGTTGTCGAAGCCCAGCTTCGGATCCCGCCCGGCCGCGAGGTGTCGAGCCTCCACCTCCTCGGGGGTGGAGAAACTCTCGTACGCCTCGCCGGCATCGAGAAGCGACTGCACGACGGCGAGATGCTGATCGCGTCGCAAGGACTGACGGTAGGGCTCGTACGGCCCACCCACCTCGGGGCCCTCGTCCCACTCCAGACCCAACCACCGCAGCGCGTCGAGAAGCGCACGGTACGAGTCCTCGGAGTCACGAGCGGCGTCGGTGTCCTCGATACGGAACACGAATGCACCGCCGTGGTGACGGGCGAACGCCCAGTTGAAGAGTGCCGTTCGCACGAGACCGACGTGCGGAGTTCCGGTGGGAGACGGGCAGAACCGGACGCGGACATCCGACGTGATGCTCACTTGTCCACCACCGGGTTGCTCAGCGTGCCGATGCCCTCGATCTCGACGGAGACGGTCTGGCCCGCGACGATCGGACCCACACCTTCCGGCGTACCCGTCAGGATGACGTCGCCCGGGAGCAGCGTCATGACTGCGGAGATCCACTCGATGATCTCGGGGACCGTGTGGAGGAGGTCGGATGTGCGACCGCTCTGCTTGATCTCCCCGTCGACCGTGGTGCTGATCGCGAGATCCGATGCATCGAGCGAGGTCTCGATCCAGGGACCGAGAGGACAGAAGGTGTCGTGACCCTTCGCGCGTGTCCACTGACCGTCGTGACGCTGGTGATCGCGAGCGGTGACGTCGTTGGCGACGGTGTACCCCAGGATGACGTCCGCGGCGCGCGCAGCGGGGACGTCCTTGCAGGGCCGACCGATGACGACGGCGAGCTCGCCCTCGTAATGCACCTCGTTCGACGAGGCCGGACGCACGATGTTGGCGCCGGGCCCGACGATCGAGGTGTTGGGCTTGATGAAGATGACCGGATCCTGCGGTGCTTCCGATCCCATCTCGGCGGCGTGTGCCGCGTAGTTCTTGCCGATGCAGATCACCTTGCTCGCCAGGATGGGAGCCAGCAGGCGAACATCGGCGAGCGACCAGCTCCGTCCGGTGAAGGTGGGTGTGCCGAAGGGATGTTCGGCGATCTCCCTCGCGGTCCGGTCGTCGCCGTTGCCTTCTATGGCGACGAAGGCGACACCGTCGGGACTTGCTACTCGACCTAGACGCATGTGCGAAGTCTATCGACCCCGCACTCGCCTGTAGCATCGGCACGAGATGTTCACCATGCAGGACGGCAATCTCACATTCTGAGATCGGAGAAGCTATGACCGGGAGCCGGTCGATCGTGCAGCGCTACAGCGCGTCCGCGACAGGACGCTGGACCATGCTGATCATCGGCATGCTCACGACCGCCTCGACCGCGCTGCTCCTGAACGGTGCGGCCTTCCTCATTCCCGCGCTCCGCGATCAACGGGGCATGAGCCTCACCGAGGCCGGCATCGTCGTCGCCATGCCGACGACCGGCATCGTGCTGACCCTGTTCGCGTGGGGCGCGGTCGTCGACCGGATCGGCGAGCGTCGATCGTTGATCACCGGGTCCGCCCTGACAGCAGTA
This sequence comes from Rhodococcus sp. AC861, assembly GCF_979256035.1. Taxonomy (NCBI): domain Bacteria; kingdom Bacillati; phylum Actinomycetota; class Actinomycetes; order Mycobacteriales; family Nocardiaceae; genus Rhodococcus; species Rhodococcus sp. AC861. Next base: position 209,167 of record NZ_CEEDMW010000003.1, on the reverse strand, counting down.
GCCGCGTTCTGCGCGGCCGCCACCGAGTCCACCGTCGCGCTCGCCGTCTTCCTCCTGCTCGGCGGCATGGCGGCGGCCAGCGTCAACTCCGCCACCGGCCGGGTCGTCGTGGGGTGGTTCCCGCCGCACCGCCGTGGCCTCGCCATGGGTATCCGGCAGATGTCACTGCCCCTCGGAGTTGCTCTGTCCGCGTTGCTGATTCCCGGAATAGCGCGTGACCACGGAGTCAGCAGCGCCATGCTGCTACCCGCCGTCGCCTCCACCGTGGGGGCGATCGCCTGTGTGATCGGAGTCTTCGACCCCCCGAGACCGTCGCGTACCGCGTCCTCCAGTGCGGAGTTGCTGGCAAACCCCTATCGGGGACGTCGCGACCTGTGGCGCATCCACGCGGCGTCGGTGGCACTGGTGGTGCCCCAGTACGTGGTGTGGACGTTCTCGTTGGTGTGGCTGGTGGATCAGCGCGAGTGGTCCCCCGCTGCCGCCGGCATCCTGATCACGGTCGCCCAGGTACTCGGGGCGTTCGGCCGGATCGGGGTGGGCGCCGTCTCGGATCGGGTCGGAAGTCGACTCGGACCCATGCGCTGGGTAGCCGCGGCGGTGGTGACCGTCATGGTTGTGCTGGCAGTCGCCGATGCCGCGGGCTGGTCGGTCTCGGTCGTCGTGCTGGTCGTGGCATCGGTCGCCACCGTCTCCCCCAACGGCCTCGCGTTCACCGCCGTCGCCGAACGCGCCGGACCGTTCTGGAGCGGTCGAGCGCTGGGCGCGCAGAACACCAGCCAGTTCATCGCCGCATCGGCGGTGCCACCAATGTTCGGGGCGTTGATCACCCATACGTCGTACCCGGTGGCCTTCGCGGTGTCGGCGATCGTGGCGGCCGCCGCGGTGCCCACGATTCCTCGTGAGCACCGCCGCCGGCTACACCAGTGAGGCGATGCGGTCTCCGATGACCGACGTGCGTCCGGGATCGCCCGCGGTGCGAGTCGAGAGATCCTGTGCCACAGCGGCTTCGACGCGTGCCGCGGCATCGTCCTGACCCAGATGGGCCAGCAACAACGACACGGACAGGATTGCGGCCGTCGGATCGGCGATGCCCTTGCCCGCGATGTCCGGGGCACTGCCGTGGACCGGTTCGAACATGCTCGGGTTGGTGCGGGTGGCGTCGATGTTGGCGCTCGCCGCCAGCCCGATACCACCGGCGACCGCAGCGGCGAGGTCGGTGATGATGTCGCCGAACAGGTTGTCGGTCACGATGACGTCGAAGCGGCCCGGGTCTGTCACCAGGTGGATCGTCGCCGCGTCGATGTGCTGGTAGGCGACCTCGACCTCGGGAAATTCGCCGGCCACCTCGTCGACGGTCCGCTGCCAGAGCGAGCCCGCGAAGCCGAGCACGTTGGTCTTGTGCAGCAGGGTCAGATGCTTACGGCGACCCATCGCGCGCGCGAACCCGTCGCGGACCACACGCTCCACACCGAAGCGCGTGTTCAGGCTGACCTCGGTGGCCACCTCGTGCGGCGTGCCGACGCGGATGGCGCCCCCGTTGCCGGTGTACGGACCTTCGGTGCCCTCACGCACGACCACGATGTCGACCGGTTTGTTGCCCGCGAGCGGACCGACGACACCCGGGTACAACTTGGACGGCCGCAGGTTGATGTGGTGATCCAGTGCGAAACGCGCCGTCAGCAGCAGTCCCCGCTCGAGAACACCACTGGGTACCGACGGGTCGCCGATGGCGCCCAGCAGGATCGCGTCGTGTCCGCGCAACTCCTCGAGCACCGACGGGGGAAGGATCTCCCCCGTCGCGTGATACCGGCGAGCGCCCAGGTCGTACTCGGTGATCTCGGCACCTGGTACGACGATGTCGAGAACCTTGAGAGCCTCGGCCACCACCTCGGGTCCGATGCCGTCTCCGGCCACCACTCCCAGCTTCATCGAAGTCCCCTCGTTCGGCGTCGACATCAGGACAGGTCGACGAGCTCGATGGTCGTCGCGCCGACGGACGCGGCGATCGAGTCCCGGACGTCCTGCGAGACGTCGCGATCGACGCGCAGCAGGATGGTCGCGCTGCCACCCTCGGCATCCTGGCTCAGCGCAGCGGCGGCGATGTCGATTCCCGCGTCACCGAGTGCGGTGCCGATACGTCCGAGCGAGCCCGGACGATCGCCGTACGTGACGATGAGGTTCTTGCCCTCGGCGCGCAGATCGAAATTGCGGCCGTTGATGTTGACGATCTTCTCCACGTGCTGCGGGCCCGTGAGGGTGCCCGCGACGTTGATGACGCTCCCGTCGCCGTAGACGGCACGCACGTCGACGACGCTGCGGTGGTTCGGGCTCTCGCTGGCCGTGCTGACCTCGGCCGTGACGCCACGTTCCTGCGCCAATGACGGAGCGTTGACGAAGGTGACGGCGTCCTCGATGACGGCGGAGAACAATCCGCGCAGCGCCGACAGCTTCAGAATGTCGACGTCCTCGGACGCCAGTTCGCCCCGCACGTCCACCGACAGCGACGTCGGCAACTCGTCGGACAGCGCGCCGACGAGGACGCCCTGCTTGCGCACGATGTCGAGCCAGGGAGCGACTTCCTCGCCGACGGATCCACCGGACACGTTGACGGCGTCCGGGACGAATTCGCCTGCGAGAGCGAGCAGTACGGACTTCGCGACATCGGTTCCGGCGCGGTCCTGGGCCTCGGTGGTGGATGCACCGAGGTGGGGCGTCACGACGACCTGGGGAAGCTCGAACAGCGGGCTGTCCGTGCACGGCTCGGTGGCGTACACGTCGAGGCCGGCGGCGAACACGTGACCACTGACGATGGCGTCGGCGAGCGCCTGCTCGTCGACCAGGCCGCCGCGAGCGGCGTTGACGACGATGACGCCCTTCTTGGTCTTGGCCAGTGCTTCCTTACCGATCAGACCCTTCGTCTCGGGGGTCTTCGGCAGGTGCACCGAGAACATGTCGGCGCGCTCGAGCAGCTCGTCCAGGGTGACCAGCTCGATGCCGAGCTGGGCCGCGCGAGCCGGGGAGACGTAGGGGTCGTACGCGATGATGTGGGTCTCGAACGCGGCGAGACGCTGTGCGAAGAGCTGACCGATACGGCCGAGCCCGACCACACCGACGGTCTTGCCGAAGATCTCGACACCGTTGAACTTGCTGCGCTTCCACTCGTGCTGACGCAGCGTGGCGTCGGCGGCGGGGATCTGGCGAGCAGCCGAGAGCAGCAGCGTCACCGCGTGCTCTGCGGCGGTGTGGATGTTGGACGTGGGGGCGTTGACGACGAGCACGCCGCGCTCGGTCGCTGCGGGGACGTCGACGTTGTCCAGGCCGACGCCGGCGCGGGCGACGATCTTGAGCTTGGTTCCGGCAGCGAGCACCTCGGCGTCGACCGTGGTCGCGGAGCGGACCAGGATGGCGTCGGCATCGGGGACCGCGGCGAGGAGAGCCGGACGATCCGGACCGTCCACCCACCGGACCTCGACTCCGTCGCCGAGTGCCTCGACGGTGGACTGCGCAAGTTTGTCGGCGATGAGGACGATGGGGCGGCCTGGCTGGCTCACGTGAAGAACTCCCTGATCAGGTGACGGAGAAGAGGTGTGGTTCCGGATTCGTGCGGGCGTCAGCCTAGTGGCCGAGCCGCGACCCGACGCAGGGCACCCGAGGTCGACGAACTCGACCGCGGGTGCCCCGTGTCAGAAATGCGAGAGTCAGGCCGTCTCGGTGATGGGACGGTCGACCCAGCTCATCAGGTCGCGCAGCTTCTTGCCGGTGACCTCGATGGGGTGCTCGGCGTTCTCCTTGCGGAGGCCTTCGAGCTCGGTGTTGCCGTTCTCGACGTTGGCGACGAGGCGGCGGGTGAACTCACCGGACTGGATGTCGGCGAGGATGGCCTTCATCCGCTCCTTGGTGCCGGCGTCGATGACGCGCGGTCCGGAGAGGTAGCCACCGAATTCCGCGGTGTCGGACACCGAGTAGTTCATGCGAGCGATGCCGCCCTCGTACATCAGGTCGACGATCAGCTTGAGCTCGTGCAGAACCTCGAAGTACGCCATCTCGGGCGCGTAGCCGGCCTCGACCATGACCTCGAAACCGGTCTTGACCAGTTCCTCGGTGCCGCCGCACAGCACGGCCTGCTCGCCGAAGAGGTCGGTCTCGGTCTCTTCCTTGAAGGTGGTCTTGATGACGCCGGCGCGGGTGCCGCCGATGCCGCGGGCGTAGGACAGCGCGAGCGCCTGCCCTTCACCCTTGGGGTCCTGATCGATGGCGATGAGCGCGGGAACGCCCTTGCCGTCGACGAACTGACGGCGCACGAGGTGGCCGGGCCCCTTGGGGGCGACCATGCCGACGGTGATGTTGGCCGGGGCCTCGATCAGCTTGAAGTGGATGTTGAGGCCGTGACCGAAGAACAGCGCGTCGCCGTCCTTGAGGTTCGGCTCGATGTCGTCCTTGAAGATCTGCGCCTGGGCGGTGTCCGGAGCGAGCAGCATGATGACGTCGGCCCACTCGGAGACCTCCGCCGGCGTACCCACACCGAGACCCTGCTCGGCAGCCTTGTCACGCGACTTGGAGCCTTCCTTGAGGCCGATGCGGACATCGACGCCCGAGTCGCGCAGGCTCAGCGAGTGCGCGTGGCCCTGGCTTCCGTACCCGATCACAGCGACCTTGCGGCCCTGGATGATCGAGAGATCGGCATCGTCGTCGTAGAACATCTCGACTGCCACTGTGGTTTCCTCCTACATCTGTCCCGGTCGAATGTGACCGGGTACTCGAAACTACTGGGTTGGGTGTCTAGCGGGACGCGGTGATGGACTTGGGTCCGCGTCCGACGGCGACGACTCCGGACTGCACGATCTCTCGCACTCCGTACGGGTCGAGCATCCGCAGCAATGCCTCGAGCTTGGACCGGGTGCCCGTCGCCTCGACCGTGACAGCCTCGGGTGAGACGTCGATGACCTTGGCGCGGAACAGATTCACCGTCTCGATGACCTCGCTGCGCACGCTGGCATCGGCACGCACCTTGATCAGCACCAGCTCGCGAGCGACCGACGAGTCGGCCTCCTGCTCGACGATCTTGATGACGTTGACCAGCTTGTTGAGCTGCTTGGTCACCTGCTCGAGGGGGAACTCGTCCACGGTGACCACGATGGTCATGCGGGAGATCTCGGGAATCTCGGTGCCGCCCACCGCCAACGAAGCGATGTTGAATCCGCGGCGCGAGAACAACGACGCGACGCGCGCGAGAACGCCCGGCTTGTCCTCCACGAGGACACTCAGGGTGTGACTGGTGCTCACAGGTCGATACCTTTCGCGTTCGCGCCCTGAGCCGCTTCGGTGACGTCGCCGACCGAACCGGGCTCCTGCGCGGCTTCCTCGTCGTTGTCGAACAGCGGGCGGATTCCGCGCGCGGCCATGATCTCGGAGTTGCCGGTGCCCGCGGCGACCATGGGCCACACCTGGGCATCCTTGCCGACGATGAAGTCGATGACCACCGGACGGTCGTTGATGGCACGAGCCTGAGCGATGACGGCGTCCACGTCTTCCTCACGCTCGCAGCGCAGTCCGACACAGCCGAGCGCCTCCGCGAGCTTGAGGAAGTCCGGGATGCGCACCGTTCCGTGCGTGCCCAGCTCGGTGTTGGAGTACCGCTCCTCGTAGAACAGCGTCTGCCACTGGCGGACCATGCCCAGGTTGCCGTTGTTGATGACGGCGACCTTGATCGGGATGCCCTCGACCGCGCAGGTCGCGAGTTCCTGGTTGGTCATCTGGAAGCAGCCGTCGCCGTCGATGGCCCACACCTCGGTGTCGGGCAGACCCATCTTGGCGCCCATGGCGGCGGGCACGGCGTAGCCCATCGTGCCCAGTCCACCCGAGTTGAGCCACGTGCGCGGCTTCTCGTAGCTGATGAACTGCGCAGCCCACATCTGGTGCTGGCCGACGCCGGCACAGTAGATCGCATCCGGTCCGGCGAACTTGCCGATGGACTGGATCACGAACTCCGGCGACATCGCACCGTCGGAAGGCCGGTCGTAGCTCAACGGGTACGTGCGACGCACGTTGTCGAGGTAGGTCCACCAGTCGGCGAGGTCCAGCGTCGTGCCGGTGGCCTGGTCGGCACGGATGGCCTCGATGAGCTCGACGATGACCTCGCGGCAGTCGCCCACGATCGGCACGTCGGCGAACCGGTTCTTGCCGATCTCGGCGGGATCGATGTCCGCGTGGACGACCTTCGCCTCGGGGGCGAAGGAATCGAGCTGTCCGGTCACGCGGTCGTCGAAGCGAGCACCGAGCGTGATCAGCAGATCACTCTTCTGCAGTGCGGCCACCGCGGCCACGGTGCCGTGCATGCCGGGCATACCGAGGTTCAGGTCGTGGCTGTCCGGGAAGACGCCGCGTGCCATCAGCGTCGTCACGACGGGGATGCCCGTGAGCTCCGCCAGCTCGAGCAGCTCCGGCGACGAGTTCGACTTGATGATGCCGCCGCCGCAGTACAGCACCGGCTTCTTCGCAGCCGCAATGAGTCGAGCTGCCTCGCGCACCTGCTTGCCGTGCGGCTTGGTCACCGGGCGGTAGCCGGGCAGCTTCATCTCCGGCGGCCACGAGAACGTGGTCTGCGCCTGCAGCACGTCCTTGGGGATGTCGACGAGGACAGCACCCGGTCGACCGGACGACGCGAGGTAGAAGGCCTCGGCGATCATGCGCGGGATGTCGATCGGATCGGTGATCAGGAAGTTGTGCTTCGTGACCGGCATCGTGATGCCGGAGATGTCGGCTTCCTGGAACGCGTCGGTGCCGATCAGCGCGCGGCCGACCTGACCGGTGATGGCGACGATCGGGACCGAGTCCATCTGCGCGTCGGCAAGCGGGGTGACCAGGTTGGTGGCACCCGGACCGGACGTGGCGATGCAGACGCCGACCCGACCTGTGGCCTGGGCGTATCCGGTCGCAGCGTGTCCCGCACCCTGCTCGTGGCGCACCAGGACGTGCCGCACCTTCGTGGAATCGAGGAGCGGATCGTAGACGGGAAGAACGGCACCACCCGGAATGCCGAAGACGACATCTACATCGAGTTCTTCGAGCGCACGGACGACGGACTTGGCGCCCGTCACGCGCTCGGGGGGCAGGGGACGACGCGTCGGCGTCGCGGACGGCGTGGGGCGATCGGCGGCAGGCGTGACCTTGCGTGCTGCCGGGCCGGGCCGGGCGGTGGGTGCGCTCACTGGTGCTTCCTTAGATCTTCATCCGGGCAAGAAAAAACCCTCGCCAGCAGATGCTGTACGAGGGTGGCGCGTCATGGCTGAGCGTGAAGTGTTTCGGCTCAGGCGACGACGCGCCTGCCGATTACGAGGAACTCTTCATGCTTCACACACGTGACGTTAGGCGCGTGATGCTGTGCCAGTCAAACTTACCGAACCCGTGATCCCATTATGTGGGATGGCGTATGTGCAGTGCGAAGATGTAGGGGTGACGTCTTCGCAGCAGTCCGAACCACCGGTGACAGTCTCCCATACCGACGACCCCGCTCCCTACGCGTCCCCCGTCGCTCCCACGGTGTTCCGCGTACCCGCGCTGGCACTGTCCGGAGTCGCCCTGTTCCTCTTCGGGGTGACGTTCCCCGTGGTCGGAGCGCCCGCGCTTTTCGGGTGGATGCTCGCGCTCCCCCTGCTCCTCGCGTACTGGATCCTGCGGGTCCGCACCACGGTCACGCCCGAGCACTTCGTCTCGCGGCGCGCCTTCGGGTCGACGACCGTCGAATGGTCGTCGGTCACGGGACTGCTGTTCCCCCGCCTCGGATGGGGCAAGGCGACGTTGGCGGACGGCTCCGCCGTGCGGATGCCCGGTGTGACGGTGGACAAGCTTCCGCAGCTGTCCGTCGCCAGCGGCGGCGCGGTCCCCGATCCCTCACCCGTCGAGACTCCTGCCGAGGACACCGACTCCGAGACCGGTGCCTGAGCGTCCACAACTCGGGTGAACAGACGGGATCCCGTCGATCCGGCCGAGTTGTGGACGACTGGTCACGGCTCAGGCGAAGGGGTCGGCGCCGTTCAGGAAGATCCACAGCGCAGCGGCGCCGCCGACTCCGATGGCCAGAGCCAGGAACGATCCGATGAACGGGCGACGGGCCCAACCACGACCACCGTCGACGGCGATGCGTCCCGGTCCCGTGAGGATGATGGCCGCCGCGGCGAGCACCAGCAGAGTCTCGTACTCGACGCCGGAGGGTGCGAAGAACTGCAGGCCGGGTTCCGCGACCTGACGGACCAGCCACGCGTTGATCATGACCGCGACCACGGCAGCGCCGGCCAGAGGTGTCGCGAGGCCGAGGATCAGCAGCGCTCCGCCGGCGACCTCACCGACCGCGCCCAGGATCGACAGCAACCGTGCCTGGTCGTATCCGGCACCGGCGACGATCTCCTGGAAGCCCGAGAGACCCGGTCCGTCGAACCACCCGGTCAGCTTCTGCAAGCCGTGCACCAGGACGATCGCACCGACGCTCACGCGCAGGATCAACAGGCCCAGGTCGAGGGTGCCGCGCTTCTCGGGGACGATGCGGGCCTCGGGCTCGACATCCACCGGGGCGGCCGATGCTCCCGCGACCGGGATCGCGCGGGTGGCGCTGTCGTCGTACGCGGGCTCACGGGTGGAGCCCGGTGCGGTGTAGGCGGGCGCCGTCTCGTAGGACGGCAGCTTTTCGGTGGGGTGCGCGGTGCGCGACGACCCGGCGTCGAGATCGTCGTCGGTGCGCGGGACGGACTGCCCGCCGGCGCCCTGTCCCAATCGCTCCGTCGGCTGGTCGTAGGGACTCGCGGCCGGCTCGTATCCGGACGTCGATCGGCCTGTGTCTTCGGGCTTGTCACTCACGGGCGTCAGCCTAGTTGCGGCAGCCCGCTTCTCGGCGCAGGCGCGACCCGTACCGTGGGATCTCATGACGGTGCGTGACATGTTCGGAGCATCAGGGCGCACGACGGCGATCGGGGCCGCGGTCCTCGCGGTGATCACCGTGTCCGCGGGCTGCGCACGATTCGACGACTCGGCGTCCACCCCGTTCTCACCGGAGCCGACGTTCGGGGCTGCCGACATCGAACCGGTCGAGCCGGGCGCTCCGGGATCCAGCACTCCTCCCCCGCCGTCGCCGGCCACCGGGCCGTGCATCGACCCGGATCCGAACGTCGTCGCGACGTGCCTCGACACGTTGTCCGGCCTGGTCGTGCTCCCCGGAGGCGCCGCTGCCCTCGTCGGTGAACGCCGCACCGGCACGATCTTCCAGGTGGCACCGGGACAGACCCCGCGACCCGTCGCCTCCGTCCCCGTCGACGGATCCGGCGGTGGCGGCCTTCTCGACGTCGCGCTGTCCCCGACGTACGACGAGGACCGACTTCTCTACGCCTACATCACCACCGCGTCGGACAATCGCGTCGTGCGAATCGCCGCGGGCGACGTGCCGAAGCCTGTCCTGACGGGCATCCCTCGCGGCAGCACCGAGAACTCGGGGGCGCTCGACTTCACCTCGCCGACGGAACTGCGCGTCATCACCGGAGACGCGGGCAGCCCGGCGTCGTCGTCCGACCCCTCGTCACTGGCCGGCAAGGTTCTGGCCATCGACAACCCTCGCGTCGACCCGCCGTCGCCGGTGACGCCGCGCATCGTCATGAGCGGCATCGGGCGCGCCGGAGACGTCTGCGTGGACGGCACCGGCAGCACCTGGGTCACGGACGCCACCGCCTCGGAAGACCGTCTGTCGCGCATCACCCCGGAAGGCGCCGTGGTGAGCCCCGTATGGACGTGGCCCGACAAGCCCGGCGTCGGCGGATGCGCCGCCGGGCCCGGATCGGTCTCGGTGTCCATGTCCGGTGCACGCGCCGTGAGCCTCGTTCCGGTGGATCCCGAGACGGGCGCCGTCACCACCCCGCCGACCCTGATCGCCCAGGACCGGTACGGCCGCCTGCGCGGCGCGTCGCTCGGCGCCGAAGGGCAGGTGTGGGTCAGCACCGTGAACAAGGACGGCGGTCAGCCCGTTCCGACCGACGACCGGGTGGTCATTGTTCCGGTGCCCTCCGGCGGCGGCGGTAGCGACTGACCGGCCGGCGGACTAGCTGCAGGCGGCGATGACCAATTCCTTGACTCGGGCCGGGTCCGCCTGACCCTTGGTGGCTTTCATGACCGCACCGACGATGGCTCCGGCGGCCTGGACCTTGCCGCCGCGGATCTTCTCCGCCACCGACGGGTTGGCGGCGAGCGCCTCGGTCACGGCTGCTTCCAGAGCCGAATCGTCCTGCACGACAGCGAGTCCGCGTGCTTCGACGACCGCGTCGGGATCACCTTCACCGGCGAGCACACCGTCGACGACCTTGCGCGCGTTGGCGTTGGTCAGCGTGCGATCGGCGACCAGCGCCGCCACTCGCGCGACCTGGACCGGGGTGATGGGCAGGTCCGCGAGGGTGACCTCGCGTGCGTTGGCCTGCTGGGAGAGGTAGGCGACCCACCAGCTGCGGGCGGCGTCCGGGGTCGCGCCGGCGTCGACGGTGGCCGTGATGAGACCGAGCGCATCGGCGTTGACGACGTCACGCATGACCAGATCCGACCAGCCCCAGTCCTTCTGGATCCGGGCGCGCGTGATCCAGGGTGCCTCGGGGATGGTGGCGCGCAGTTCCTCGACCCACGCGGCATCGGGTGCGACGGGCTCGAGGTCCGGCTCCGGGAAGTACCGGTAGTCCTCGGCGGTCTCCTTCTTGCGGCCCGGTGACGTGCTGCCGTCCGCCTCCTGGAAGTGGCGCGTCTCCTGGGTGATCTTCCCGCCGTCGGCGAGAACCGCTGCCTGACGGCGCATCTCGTAGCGCACCGCGACCTCGACGCTCTTGAGGGAGTTGACGTTCTTGGTCTCGGTGCGTGTCCCGAATTCCGGCGCACCCTTCTCCATCAACGACACGTTCGCATCGCACCGCAGCGATCCCTGGTCCATCCGGACGTCGGACACACCGAGTTCGCGGATCAACTCGCGCAGGGCGGTGACGTAGGCGCGAGCGACCTCGGGGGCACGCTCTCCGGCGCCCTCGATCGTCTTGGTGACGATCTCGACGAGGGGCACTCCGGCTCGGTTGTAGTCGAGCAGCGAGTGGCTGGCCCCGTCGATCCGACCGGTGGCGCCGCCGACGTGCAGCGACTTACCGGTGTCTTCCTCCATGTGCGCACGTTCGATGTCGACGCGCCAGGTGGATCCGTCGTCGAGCACGACGTCGAGGTATCCCTCGGTGGCGATGGGCTCGTCGTACTGCGAGATCTGATAGTTCTTGGGCTGATCCGGGTAGAAGTAGTTCTTGCGCGCGAACCTCCCCCACGGGGTGATCGAGCAGTTCAACGCCAGTCCGATGCGGATCGCCGACTCGACGGCCGCCGCGTTGACCACGGGCAGCGCACCCGGGAGTCCGAGGCACACCGGGCACACCTGCGTGTTGGGCTCGGCGCCGAACTCGGTAGGGCACCCGCAGAACATCTTCGTCGCGGTGCCCAGCTCGACGTGGACCTCCATACCCAGAACGGGGTCGAACCGGGCGATCACCTCGTCGTAGTCCATCAGGCTCGTCGCGGAAGAGGTGGCTGCAGTCATGCGCCCAGTTTACGGCCGAAGTCAGCCGAAGAATGCGGCGGCGTCGCGGTACCGGCTCTCGGGTACACGCTTGAGCCGAGCCACGGCATCCTCGAGCTCGACCAGACCGATCTCCGCGCCCTGGAGCGAGACCATCTTGCCTTTCTCCCCCGCGTGGACGGCGTCGGCAGCGTTGACGCCGAAGCGTGTCGCCAGGACCCTGTCGTACGGCGTCGGCTTGCCGCCGCGCTGCACATGGCCGAGGACCGTCGTGCGCACTTCCTTGTTGATGCGCCGTTCGATCTCGACACCCAGTTGCTGTGCGACGCCGGTGAATCGGATGTGACCGAACTCGTCGATGCCGCCGTCACGGATCTCCATCGACCCTTCCTTCGGCGTGGCACCCTCGGCGACGACGCAGATGAAGTGCGAGTCGCCGCGCTGGAAACGCTTCTTCACCAGATCGCAGACTTCCTGCACGTCGAAGGGCTGCTCCGGAATCAGCGTCATGTGCGCGCCCGACGCCAGACCCGAATGCAGCGCGATCCACCCCGCGTGGCGTCCCATGACCTCGACGAGCATGACGCGCTGGTGCGACTCCGCCGTGCTGTGGAGTCGGTCGATGGCGTCCGTCGCGATGGTCAGGGCGGTGTCGAAACCGAACGTGACGTCGGTGCGGTCGATGTCGTTGTCGATGGTCTTCGGAACGCCGATGACCGGAACACCTTCCTGCGACAACCAGTGCGCCGCGGTCAGAGTGCCCTCGCCGCCGATGGGGATCAGCGCGTCGATTCCGTTGTCGTCCAACGTCTGCTTGATCTGGTCCAGCCCGGCGCGCAACTTGTCGGGATTGGTGCGAGCGGTTCCCAGGATGGTGCCGCCCTTGGTGAGGAGGCGATCGTTGCGGTCGTCGTTGCGGAGCTGGATACGACGGTCCTCGAGCAGCCCTCGCCACCCGTCGAGGAAGCCGACCACGGAGGATCCGTATCGGGCGTCGGCCGTGCGTACGACGGCCCTGATGACCGCGTTGAGTCCCGGGCAGTCGCCGCCGCCGGTCAGTACTCCGATACGCATGGTCCGAAACCTCTCACTGTGCCGGTTCATCGCGAGCGGTGCCCGCTATGTGCTGGGGACCATCTTGCTACGCCCGGGCCGGATCGGTGCGGTCGGACTCACATATTCGAGAGCGATCACCCGGGCGTGACGACGCCGCTCTCGTACGCCACGACGACGGCCTGCGCTCGATCCCGCAGACCGAGTTTGCCCAGAACCTTGCTGACGTGGGTCTCGAGGTCTGTTCGGCGAGAACGAGTCGCGCGGCGATCTCGGCGTCGGACGCAGCGATTCCCCTGTGCCACCGTGGTTTCCGGTGTTGTCATTCGCATCCGCGACTGTGGACCTGATCCTGGCGACCGACGCCCCTGCCGGGCACGGACACCGGTACGGGCCCGAGCAGGGAGCGGCGATCGTCGATCAGACGGCGGACGGGTGCGGGAACTCCCCGCGGGCCGCCTCGTAGGCGGCACCGACGCGGTAGAGCCTGTCGTCCGCCATGGCCGGAGCCATGATCTGCAATCCGACGGGCAGACCGTCCGCAAGACCCGACGGCACCGACATCGCGGGATGCCCCGCGAGGTTGGTGGGGAGGGTGCACAGGTCGTACAGGTACATCGCGATGGGATCGTCGACCTTCTCGCCCAGCGCGAACGCCGTCGACGGGGTGGTCGGCGAGACCAGCACATCCACCTTCTCGTAGGCCCGGTCGAAATCCCGAGCGATGAGCGTGCGGATCTTGAGCGCCTGGCCGTAATACGCGTCGTAGTAACCGGCCGACAGCGCATAGGTGCCGATCATGATGCGGCGCTTGACTTCCGCACCGAATCCGGCGGCACGGGACATCGCCATCACCTGGTCCGCGCTGCGCGTCCCGTCGTCGCCGACACGCAATCCGTACCGCATCGCGTCGAAACGCGCGAGGTTGGACGACACCTCCGACGGGAGGATCAGGTAGTAGGCCGCGAGCGCGTGCTCGAAGCTGGGGCACGAGACCTCGACGACCTCGGCCCCCAACGACGTCAGCACCTCGACAGCCGCGTCGAACGACGAGATGACGCCGGGCTGATAGGCATCGGAGTGCAATTCCTTGACGACGCCGACGCGGACACCCGTCAGATCGCCGCCCGCTCCGCGCAGAGCGGCCTCGACGACATCCGGCACCGCAGCGTCGACCGACGTCGAGTCACGGGGGTCGTGGCCGGCGATGACCTGATGCAGGAGCGCCGTGTCGAGGACGGTACGGCCGCACGGGCCGCCCTGGTCCAGCGACGAGGCGCACGCGATCAGACCGAAGCGGGAGACACCGCCGTACGTGGGCTTGCACCCGACGGTGCCGGTCACGGCGGCAGGTTGACGGATCGAGCCGCCGGTGTCCGTGCCGATGGCCAACGGTGCCTGGAACGACGCGAGGGCGGCAGCGGAACCGCCGCCCGATCCGCCGGGAACGCGGGTGGTGTCCCACGGGTTCAGCGTGGGGCCGTACGCACTGTTCTCGGTGGACGAACCCATGGCGAACTCGTCCATGTTCGTCTTGCCCAGCAACGGAATTCCCGCTGCGCGCAGACGTGCGGTCACCGTGGCGTCGTACGGCGAGACCCAGCCTTCGAGCATCTTCGAGCCCGCGGTGGTCGGCATGTCGGTCGTGGTGAAGACATCCTTGAGCGCCAACGGCACACCGGCGAGAGGAGACGCGGGAGCGTCTCCGGCGTCGAGGCTGACATCCACGGCCTCGGCCGCGGCGAGCGCCTCGTCGCCGGCGACGTGCAGGAACGCGTGCAGCGTGCCGTCGACCTCGGCGATGCGATCGAGGTGCGCACGAGTGACCTCGACGGCGGACACCTCACGGGTGCGGATCTTGGCAGCGAGGTCTGCGGCCGTGCTGCGGACGAGGTCGGTCATCCTTCTTCTCCCAGGATGCGCGGTACGGCGAAACGGCTCTGTTCGGAGGCGGGTGCCTCGGCGAGCGCGCTCTCCGGCTGCAGGCCGGGGACGATGACATCGGGTCTGGTGACGTTGGTCACAGCCAACGGGCTGGCCGTCGCGTCGACGTCCGTGACGTCGACCTCGGAGACCGCCTTCACGTGGTCGAGAATGGCGTCGAGCTGGCCGGCGAAGGCATCGAGCTCGTCGTCACCGAGTGCGAGGCGGGACAGTCGGGCGAGGTGAGCGACCTCGTCGCGGGATATGGCAGACACGTCCGTCAGGCCCCCTTAGTTTCGTAACGCATGGCACGAAGCCTAGTTCGTGGCGCGATACCGGCAGCGACGGCCTCGTCGGCACTGCCCGTGTGAGTCGATTGTGGTGGCGACCAGTGCAAGGATGACCGCGTGTCCTATCTGTTGAGAGTCCAACTGCCCGATCGACCGGGCAGTCTCGGCGCGTTGGCTGTCGCGCTGGGATCGGTCGGGGCCGACATTCTCTCGCTCGACGTCATCGAACGTGGGGCAGGATTCGCCGTGGACGACCTGGTCGTCGATGTGGCGCAGGGCGCTCTTCCGGACACCCTCATCACCGCGGCCGAGAAGCTCGACGACGTGCGCGTCGATTCCATCCGGCCGTACTCCGGCATCCTCGACACCCACCGGGAACTCGAACTGATCGATCGAGTCGCCACGGCGCACGACGACAGGTTCCAGGTCCTGGTCGACGGTGCACCGCGTGTTCTCCGTGTCGGCTGGAGCACGGTGGTGGGCATGACGGATCAGGGTCCGGCGATCATCGTCGGCAGTTCCGGGGCGCCGGAGTCGCGCCCCGCCGACATGCCGTGGATGCCGCTGACCAAGCCGGCAGTACTCGACGCCGAGGGCGACTGGGTGCCGAAGTCCTGGAAGGACATGGACACCACCCTCGCCGCCGCACCACTGGGCAGTTCGGGCGCCGTTCTGGTGCTCGGACGCCCCGGCGGTCCCGACTTCCGTCCGTCGGAGATCGCTCGACTGGGCTACCTAGCCGGAATCGTCGCTACCGTCCTCGCCTGACGCACCGTCGGCGGACTCGACCGTGGCTCGCGCCGCATCCGGGCCGTCGGCCAGCAGCACCCTGAATCCGTCCTCGTCGAGAACGGGGACCCCCAGCTCGAGTGCCTTGTCGTGCTTCGAACCGGGTGCCTCGCCGACGACGACGAACGCCGTCTTCTTCGACACCGACGACGCAGCTTTGCCCCCTCGGGCAAGGATGGCCTCCTTCGCGTCGTCGCGCGTGAAGGTGGCCAACGACCCGGTCACGACGATGGACATACCGTCCAACGTCCGCTCGATGCTCTCGTCGCGCTCGTCCTCCATGCGTACGCCCGCGGCCGACCACTTCTCCACGATCGCGCGGTGCCAGTCGACGTCGAACCACTCGACGACGGCGCGAGCGATGGTGGGACCCACTCCGTCCGCCGCAGCCAGTTCCTCTTCCGAGGCGGCCCTGATCGCGTCGAGGCTGCCGAACCGCGCCGCCAGCGCGCGGGCGGCCGTCGGACCGACATGGCGGATCGACAGGCCCACCAGGACGCGCCAGAGCGGCTGGTCCTTGGCGCGTCCGAGGTTGTCCAACAGCCGACGGCCGTTCGCGGACAGCGCGCCCGCCTTGGTGCGGAAGAGTTCGGTGCGGGTGAGCTGCTCCTGTGTGAGATCGAACAGGTCGCCCTCGTCCTCGATCACCGACGCCGACAGCAGCGCCGTGGCTGCCTCGTACCCCAGCACCTCGATGTCGAACGCGCCGCGACCGGCGACGTGGAACACACGCTCCCGCAACTGCGCGGGGCACGACCGCGAGTTGGGGCAGCGGATGTCCGCATCACCCTCCTTGGCCGGAGCCAACTCGGTGCCGCACTCGGGGCAGTGTGTCGGCATGACGAACGCGCGCTCGTCACCGGTCCGCGCGTCCACCACGGGACCGAGCACTTCCGGAATCACTTCTCCGGCTTTACGAATGACGACGGTGTCCCCGATCAGAACACCCTTCCGGACGACCTCGGACGCGTTGTGCAGAGTTGCCAGCGACACGGTCGACCCGGCGACGAGGACGGGCTCCATGAAGGCGAACGGAGTCACGCGGCCGGTTCGGCCGACGTTGACCCGGATGTCGAGAAGCGTGGTCGTCGCTTCCTCGGGCGGGTACTTGAACGCGATGGCCCACCGGGGAGCGCGGGACGTCGCGCCGAGCCGGCGATGGAGCGACATCTCGTCGACCTTGACCACGAGACCGTCGATCTCGTGTTCCACCGCGTGCCGGTGCTCACCCCAGTACTCCATCCGCTCGACGACGGCGTCGACGCCCTGCACCAGCACGGTGTGGGTGGACACCGGCAGTCCCCATGCGGCGAGCGCGTCGTACGCCACCGACTGGGCCGGTGGATCGAAGCCTTCCATCCGGCCGAAGCCGTGGCAGATCATGCCCAGGCGCCGGCGCGAGGTCACGGCGGGATTCTTCTGCCGCAGCGACCCGGCAGCGGAATTGCGCGGATTGGCGAACGGCGGTTTGCCCTGTTCCACCAAGGACGCGTTGAGCGCCTGGAAGTCCTCGAGGCGGAAGAACACCTCGCCCCTCACCTCCAGCAGTGTGGGAACCGGGAACTCCTCGGTCGCGGTGAGGCGCTCAGGTATGTCGTCGATGGTGCGGGCGTTCAGCGTGACGTCCTCACCGGTACGACCGTCACCGCGGGTCGCGGCACGGACGAGGCGTCCGTTCTCGTAGATCAGATTCAGAGCGACGCCGTCGATCTTGACCTCGCAGAGGTAATGCAGGTTCTCGCCCGCCTCCACCTCGACGCGGCGGACCCAGGCACGTAGCTCGTCCGCGTCGAACACGTTGTCCAGAGACAACATTCGTTCGAGATGGTCGACAGCGGTGAAGTCGGTCTCGAAGCCACCGCCGACCAGTTGCGTCGGCGAATCCGGCGTCCGCAGGTCGGGGCGTTCCTCTTCCATGGCCTGCAGACGCTTCAACAGGTCGTCGAACTGACCGTCGGAGATGACCGGCGCATCGCGGACGTAGTACCGGAACTGGTGCCCGCGGACCTCCTCGGCGAGCTCGTCCCACTGCTGCTTCTGCTCCGCCGTCGCGGGGGTGAGCTCCTGAGGTGTCTCGACGTCGTCCACGTCCGCAGACTATCCGAGGGTGCCGACACCGAAACGTGCCCGCAGGACACGCAACGCCGACGTCTACAGCGAGTCCGGGTCCTCCGAGAAGGCGGCTCGGACGTCCCGGAGAACGGTCAGAGCATGGCGGGCCCACGGCATCGACGCGCCGGCCAGACCGCACGCGGGGGCGAGAGACACCCGCTCCGCGAGGTAGCGGCGCGGGAAGCCGAGCCGGTCGATCAATTCCACTGCCGGCGCGGCACTCTCGCGCCACCCGGGGAATGTCACCGGGTCCGTCCCCGGCACGACACCGAGAACGGGGACGCCACCGCTCTCGATGAAATCCCCGACGGCGTCGTACCGTGACGACTCGAGGAGCGACAGGTCGAAGGCGACGCCGTGCACACCGCTACGGGTGAACACCTCGAACGGGACGTCGGCTGAGCAGGTGTGCACGATCACGGGGCGACCCACCCTGGTCACCACCGCACCGAGAAGGGTGGCGACGTCGGGAGCCGATACCGGGGCGATCTGCTCGATGCTGGTGACCCCCTGCAACCGACCGCCGAGTACGGCGGCGATGCGGGGCTCGTCGAGCTGCACGACGACGGAGACGCCCAGCCGACGCTCGACCTCGGCGGCATGTGCCGCCACACCCTCGGCCAGGGACTCCGTGATGTCCCGGAGCGCTCCCCGGTCCGTCAGCACCCTGTGCCCGTGCGAGAGCTCCACGTCGGCGGCCATCGTGAACGGTCCGGCAGCCTGCACTTTGACGGTGCGCCCGCTGCCGCGAAGACCGGCGAGTTCCCACTGTTCCTCGAGGACGTCGAGGTCCTCGGCGAGGAAGTCGCGTGCACGCCGACCGGTACCGCTGGGACGGGCGCTCACCCGGTAGCCGCTGGTGGCGGCGTCGAGTTCGATGTCGACCAACAGGACACCGGTCCGGCCGATCATGTCCGCGCCCAGTCCGCGCGCAGGCAGTTCCACGACGTGGGGAAGATCGGGCAGCTCACCGATGACGGTGGTCACCGAATTCGCGATGTCCGTTCCCGGCCACGAGCCGAGGCCCGTCGCCAGTCCGGCGACCCGAGCAGCGACATCGGCTCCCGGGCCGTCCTCGGAACGGCTCACGCGGTCTGCGGAGACCGTGCGGAGGTACCGGCGATGGTGCCACTGCCGATGACCTCGTCGCCGGCAGCATCCGGGCGGTACAGCACCGCGGCCTGTCCACGTGCGACACCCGTCAGCGGGGTGCGGAGGTCGATGTGGAGGACGTCACCCTCGACCCGTGCCACGGCGTCGGCCATCCCGCCGTGCGCCCGTACCTGCACGACGCAGTCGAACGATCCGTCCGGCACCGTTCCGGACGTCCAGACCGGACGAGTCGCGTCGATCGCATGGACGTCGAGGCGGTCGGCCGAACCCACACGCACCGTGCCGGTCTCGGGTTCGATGGACGTGACGTACCGCGGCTTGCCGTCGGCGGCCGGTCCCTCGACACCGAGACCCTTGCGCTGACCGACGGTGAAACCGTGGACACCGTCGTGCTCGGCCAGGACGGCGCCGGAGTCGGCATCGACGACCGCGCCCGGACGGATACCGATGCGGGCCCCCAGGAATGCCCGCGTGTCACCGGACGGGATGAAGCAGATATCGTGACTGTCGGGCTTGTCGGCGACGGCCAGACCTCGCCGTGCGGCCTCGTCGCGCACCTCGGCCTTCGGGGTGTCTCCGATGGGGAACATGGCCCGCGACAGCTGGCGCGAGGTCAGGACCCCGAGGACGTAACTCTGGTCCTTGTCGGCGTCGACCGCGCGACGCAGCACGCCGTCCTCGAGTCGGGCGTAGTGGCCGGTCGCCACCGCGTCGAAACCGAGCGCTTCCGCACGGTCGGCAAGGGCTGCGAACTTGATCTTCTCGTTGCACCGCAGGCACGGGTTGGGGGTCTCGCCCGCCGCGTAGGACGCGACGAAGTCGTCGATCACGTCCTCCTTGAAGCGGTCCGCGAAATCCCAGACGTAGAACGGGATCCCGAGAACGTCGGCGGCACGCCGCGCATCGCCGGCATCCTCCTTGGAGCAGCAACCACGTGATCCGGTGCGCAGTGCGCCGGGGGCGGTGGACAGCGCGAGATGCACGCCCACCACGTCGTGTCCCGCGTCCACGGCTCGCGCCGCCGCGACGGCAGAATCGACTCCGCCACTCATGGCAGCAAGAACTCGCATGTCTTCTTTCCTTCTATCTCGAGGTGGACGCCATGCCGGCGGCGTGTGCGCGTTCGACGACGCGCGGCAGTGCCTCCAGCAGGGCATCGACGTCGGCGTCGGTGCTGGTGTGGCCGAGGGAGAATCGCAGGGATCCCCGTGCGTCGTCCGGATCGACTCCCATGGCGAGCAGGACGTGACTCGCACGCGCGACGCCTGCCGTGCAGGCCGACCCCGTCGAGCACTCGATGCCCGACGCGTCGAGAAGCATCAGCAACGAGTCACCCTCGCACCCGGGGAAGGTGACGTGCACGTTGCCCGGAAGACGGTCGGCGCCGCGGGCACCGTTGACCGTCGCGCTGGGGACGGCCTCGACGATGCCGTCGATCATCCGGTCCCGCAGCGCGGCCAGCCGGATCTCGGTGTCGGCGCGGGACGAGACGGCGACGTCGAGCGCGGCGGCCATGCCGACCGCTCCGGCCGTGTCCGGCGTTCCGGAGCGCACGTCGCGCTCCTGTCCCCCACCGTGCAACAAGGACTCGCACGGCACGGACCGGCCGAGCAGCAGCACACCCACACCGTGGGGTCCACCGAACTTGTGGGCGGCGATGGACAACGCCGACAGCCCGCTGGCCGCGAAGTCGACGTCCCGCACCCCGACCACCTGCACGGCGTCACTGTGCATCGGAACGCCGAACTCCGCCGACACGGCAGCGAGTTCGGCGATCGGCATGACAGTGCCGACCTCGTTGTTGGCCCACATGATCGACACCACCGCGACCTCGTCGGCGTGGAGTTCGAGTTCCCGCCGCAACGTGGACGGAGCCACGCGACCCTCGGAGTCGACGGGCAGCCACGTGACGACGGCACCCTCGTGCCGTTCGAGCCACTCCACCGCGTCGAGGACCGCATGGTGCTCGACCGCGCTGGTGATGACGCGCACACGCCGGGGATCGTTCGCACGACGAGCCCAGAAAATGCCCTTGACGGCGAGGTTGTCGCTCTCCGTACCCCCGGAGGTGAAGATGACTTCGGACGGTCGCGCACCCAGACCCGCGGCGATGGACTCGCGCGATTCCTCGATGCGGCGACGAGCCTGGCGACCCGACCCGTGCAAGGACGACGCGTTCCCGACGGTGCGGAACACGTCGGTCATCGCCTCGACGGCCGCGTCCACCATGGGAGTGGTCGCAGCATGATCGAGGTACACCGGCTCCGCCGGCACGCGTATGGGCTGGGGCATGACGGTGTCCAGGATAACCGGTCCGGCCGGTGGTCCACCGCGCCCCGCGGGAACGCGTCCTCGGCAGAGAGTCAGCTCACCCGACCGGACTCGCGACAGCGGCCTCGCGCCGACTCATGGTCCGAGAATTCGAGTCGACGGTGCGCAGCGGCGGGACGGTCAGGACGTCCGCCTGTCGACGGACCGCCAGCTCGGCGCAGCGGGCCAGCAGACGTCGATCGTTCATCGGGGCGATGTCCTCGCAGATGCGAACCTCGGCGCGGAGGCCTTTCAGCCTCAGAATCCGCGCCATCGAGTCACCGATGCCCTCGTCTCCGACGAAAGCCGTCGCGGTCGTCGGCGAACCGTCGCCGTCGCGATAGGTGATGCCGACGGGACGCACCACGGCGCCCGCGTCGACAGCCGCCTGGAAGAGAGCGGGACGGAACGAGCCGTAGGCCGTGCCGCACCAGGTCGTGCCTTCGGGGAAGACGACGACGGTGGCTCCACCGCGCAGCGCGTCGGTCACGTCACCGACCGTTGCGGGAAGTGTGCGCAGTCGTTCCCGCGCGATGGGCACGACGCGGACGATGCGCGCCAGGATCCCCAGTACCGGCCAGTCGACCAGGTCGGCGCGCGCCACGAATCGGCACGGGAAGCAGGCGGCGAGCACCAGCACGTCGGTCCAGGACATGTGGTTCGCGACCACGAGCGTGCCTGTCGACGTGGAGGATCCGGGCTCGAGTACGCCGTGCACCGACACACCTATCCCGAGGGCGCCCAGCAGGCCGCGTGCCCCGGATCGGGCCACCGCTCGGCGCCCGGCGGTGGGCAGCAGTCGTCCGGCGGCCAGCACGGGAACCAGGAGGAGGATCACCGCGACGAGGACGCAGCGCATTACGACCCGGACGGTGCCGACGGTGGCCGACCGAGCCGGATGACACCCCGTGCCGCACGGGCTGTGCGGCATCCAGGCGTGCGTCGTCACGAACGCGACTCCGCCGTCTCCGCGGCCGACCGCAGGCGGTCGAGGTAGCGGACGTTGGCGTCCTTCATGTGCAGGAGTGCGACGAAATCGGCGACGCCGAAGTCCGCGTCGTGAGCGGGGTCGCCGCAGATGGACGCGCCCATGCGCAGGTATCCGCGCAGCAGCGCCGGAACCGATGTCCTGGACGGGGCGGCGATGTCGGCGAGATCCACCCCGTCGACTCGGACGGGTGTGCGCGGATAGGCGCGGACGTCGGAACGGTGACGCTTCTCGACCAGATCGTGCACACCCTTGACGTGCGCCCCGACAGGTTCGCCGTCTCCGATGCTCATGGGTACGGACACGCAGCCCATGACGCGGTCGTACCCGCCCAGATCGATGTACTTCAGGATGCCCGACCACATGAGGGCGAGTACCGATCCGGACCGATGGCCGTCCAGCACGCAGGCCCGGCCCATCTCGACAGTGCGCAGTTCGTGGGCTCGCAGCTCACTGATGTCGAACTCGGTGGCGGTGTAGTACCCGCCCGCTTGCTCGGCGCCGTCGGGAGTGAGCATGCGGTAGCAACCGACGATGTCGCCGCTGCGGTTGTCGACGACCAGGAGGTGATCGCAGTGGGCGTCGAAGCGGTCCGCGTCGAGATCGTTCTCGAAGGAGGCGGATCGGAAGCCGTCCTCACCGCGGAAGACGGTCGCGCGCAGTCGTTGTGCCGCGAGTACGTGCTGCGGTGTGGATCCGAGGATCAGGGAGTGATGCTTGTCGGCGACGAGCACCTGTTCGTGCTCGAGAGTGGAGTACGAGGTCATGACCGAAGGTGTCATGCGACATGTGTAGCGAGCCGATACGACGTCGCCCACAACGTCACATGACCGGAAGGTGCACGAACGGAAAAGGCCCCGCTACTCCGACGACTGTCGGGGTAACGGGACCTTTCGGTGATGTCCGGGTGTCAGCCCTTGCGCTTCTTCACTGCCTCGGCGAGCTGAGGCGTGACCGCGAAGAGATCACCGACGACGCCGAAGTCGGCGATCTCGAAGATCGGCGCTTCCTCGTCCTTGTTGACGGCGACGATGGTCTTCGACGTCTGCATGCCGGCGCGGTGCTGGATGGCGCCGGAGATACCGAGTGCGACGTACAGCTGCGGGGAAACGGTCTTGCCCGTCTGACCCACCTGGAACTGTCCGGGGTAGTACCCGGAGTCGACGGCTGCGCGCGAGGCACCGACAGCGGCACCCAGCGAGTCGGCCAGATCCTCGACGACGGAGAACTTGTCGGCGCTGCCGACGCCACGTCCACCGGACACGACGACCGATGCCTCGGTGAGCTCGGGACGGTCGCCACCGGCGACCGGCTCACGCGACGTCACCTTGACGACGGCGTCTTCCTGGGCGGGAACCTCGACGTCGACACGTTCGCCGGCGCCTGCCTGCGGCTCCGCCTCGATGGCGCCGGGGCGCAGCGAGATGACCGGAACGTCGCCGTTGGTCTTCGCCTCGACGGTGAACGCTCCACCGAAGATCGAGTAGGTGGCGGACTTGTCGGCGTTGATCGCGACGACGTCCTGGTGCAGTCCGGCGCCGAGACGCGCGGCCAGACGACCGGCGACCTCTTTGCCCTCGATACCGCCGGACGTGAGGATCGCGGCGGGCGAGACGGACTCCGCCAGCGACGACAGCACGTCGACCTTCGGCGTGACCAGGAAGCCGTCGACGTCCGCGGACTCGGCGACGTAGATCTTCGCGGCGCCGGCCTCGGTCAGTGCGGCGGCGATCGCGTCGGTGGTGCCGGGCGCACCGGTGACGACTGCGGACGGCTCACCGAGGACGCGAGCCGCGGTGATCAGTTCGCTGGTGACCTTCTTCAATGCCCCGTCGGCGTGCTCGACGAGTACGAGTACCTCTGCCATGGTGCTTCTCCCTGAGATGCTTCGTGCGGAAAGGATGTATGCCGGTGACGGGGATCTAGATGATCTTCTGCGCGACCAGGTACTCGGCGACCTTGGTGCCGCCGTCTCCCTCGTCGTTGACGCGCTCACCGGCGGTCTTCGGGGGCTTGGGGGTGACCGTCGTGACCGTGGTGCCGGCGTTGGCGACGCCGACCGTCTCCGGGTCCACGCCGATGTCGGCCAGGGTCAGAACCTGCACCGTCTTCTTCTTGGCGGCCATGATGCCCTTGAAGGACGGGAAGCGCGGCTCGTTGATCTTCTCGGTGACGCTCACGATGGCCGGGAGTTCCGCCTCGAGGCCGAACACACCCTCGTCGGTCTCGCGCTCTCCGCTGACCTTGCCGTCGGCGACGACGAGCTTGCGCAGCTGCGTGAGCTGCGGGATGCCCAGGTACTCGGCGATGATCGCGGGAACGGCGCCGATACGACCGTCCGTCGCCTCGTTGCCGGCGATGACCAGGTCGGCCGCTTCGCCGTTCTCGAACTCCACCTGTCCGAGTGCGGCTGCGAGAGCCCACGCGGTCTGGATTGCGTCGGAACCGTGCATGGCGGGGTCGTTGACGTGCACTGCGCTGTCCGCACCCATGGAGAGGGCCTTGCGGATGGCTTCGGTGGCGCGGTCGGGACCGGCGGAGAGGACCTTGACCTCGCCTCCGTCACGCTCCTTGATGAGGAGTGCTTCCTCGACGGCCCGCTCGTTGATCTCGTCGAGCACGGCGTCGGCCGCGTCGCGGTCGAGCGTGTAGTCGCCGTCGGAGAGCTTGCGCTCGGACCACGTGTCGGGAACCTGCTTGATCAGAACGACGATGTTCGTCATGGTCTTCGTCTTCCTCCTGTGTACCGGTGTCGGTGAATCAGGTCATGCGCTGTCGTGCTTGTCGTGCAGTTCGTGCTTGTCGTGAATTCGTAGCGCGGACCCGAAGCGGACCTCGGGTCCGTCGTGTCGTGGACGTTACCCCATTCGTGGTTACTGATGGGTAACTTACTCCTTCCGCGCGGGAAAAGCACCCCCCCGTCAGCACGTCCTTCGCCGATCAGGTGTCGCGCACGCCGGCCGCGGACCGATTTCCCGGCCGCCCCCGGCGGGAACTACTCTCGCCCGGATGAGCGACGCTACCCGGGCAGCACTCCCCCTCACCGGTGAACGCACGGTCCCCGGCATCGACGAGGAGAACTACTGGTTCCGTCGCCACGAGGTCGTCTACCGGCACTTCGCCCCGTCCTGCTCCGGCGAGGTCGTGCTCGAGGCCGGTTCCGGCGAGGGCTACGGCGCCGCGATGATCGCGGAGTCGGCGACGCAGGTGATCGGACTCGACTACGACCGCAGCGCGGCCGAGCACGTGGACCGGCGCTACCCGTCCGTCGCCATGACGCGGGGCAACCTCGCGTCCCTTCCACTGCGGACCGGCAGCGTCGACGCCGTGGTGAACTTCCAGGTGATCGAGCACCTGTGGGACCAGGCGCAGTTCCTCCGCGAGTGCTTCCGAGTGCTCGTACCGGGTGGCCGACTCCTGATCTCCACCCCGAACCGCATCACCTTCTCCCCCGGCCGCGACACGCCGCTCAACCCGTTCCACACTCGCGAGTTGAACGACCGGGAACTCCGAGAGTTGTTGCACGACGCCGGGTTCGACATCGACGCGGTCACCGGTGTGCATCACGGCGCGCGGCTTCGCGAGCTCGACCGGGCACACGGCGGGTCCTTCATCGACGCGCAGATCGAGCGCGCCCTCGCTGGGGAACCCTGGCCGGACGCGCTCGTGCGGGACGTCGCCGGGATCACCTCGGACGACTTCGACCTGCGGGCCGAGGACATCGACGACAGCCTCGATCTCGTCGCCGTCGCACGGAAGCCGTCAGGCACGACTGCGTGACCGGATCAGGCACGACCGAACCGGGCATGTTCGCCCTCGTGCTGCATTCCCACCTGCCGTGGCTCGCGCACCAGGGACGCTGGCCGGTCGGCGAGGAATGGCTGTACCAGTCCTGGGCCGACTCCTATCTGCCCGTCGTCCGCGAACTCCGGACCCTGGCCGACGAGGGACGGACCGAGTTGCTGACGCTCGGGGTGACCCCCGTACTCGCCGCACAGCTCGACGACTCGCACAGCCTCGACGGAATGCACCACTGGCTGGGCAACTGGCAGCTCAGAGCCGACGAGGCCGCGGCGTCCCGTGACCCCGACCGCCGCGCGCTGGGGCACCGAGAGCACCGGCGCGCCGCGGACGCACTCCGCGACTTCGAGACCCACTGGCGTCACGGTGGATCACCACTGCTGCGCGGACTCGCCGACGACGGCGCGGTCGAACTGCTCGGCGGCCCGTCGATGCATCCGTTCCAGCCACTCCTCGACCCACGTCTGCGCACCTTCGCCCTGCGCGAGGGACGGGCGGACGCGGTACGTCGGTGGGGCCGGGCAACCGACGGCATCTGGGCGCCCGAATGCGCCTTCACCTCCGGTATGGAGAACGACTACGCACGCGCAGGAGTCGGGCACTTCATGGTCGACGGCCCGGCGCTGCACGGTGATACGTCCGCGGGACGGCCGGTCGGCACCTCGGACGTCGTCGCCTTCGGCCGGGACCTGTCGGTCAGCTACCGGGTGTGGTCGCCGAAGTCCGGCTACCCGGGTCACGCCGCCTACCGGGACTTCCACACCTACGACCACGCGACCGGACTCAAGCCGGCGCGCGTCACGGGACGCCACGTCGACGGTCCGGACAAGGCTCCCTACGACCCCGCCCTGGCCGCCGCGGCCGTGCGCGGACACGTCGACGATTTCGTCGACGTCGTCCGTGATCGACTGCGCTCCGAGCGCGATCGCACCGGTGCACCGGCGCTCGTCGTCGCCGCATTCGACACGGAACTGTTCGGGCACTGGTGGCACGAGGGTCCCGCGTGGCTGGCCGGGGTGCTGCGCGCACTTCCCGAGGCGGGAATCCGCATCGGGACATTGAATCGGGCACGCCGGGACGGCTTCGTCGGAACACCGGTGGAGCTCCCCGACACCTCCTGGGGGTCCGGGAAGGACTGGCGCGTCTGGGCCGGCGAACCCGTGCACGACCTCGTCGACCTCAATGCCGAGGTCACCGCGACGGCACTCGCCGCCGTGGATGCCGGCGGCGGCACGGGTCTGCGCGACCGCGTCGCCGATCAGATCCTGCGCGAGACGATGCTGACGCTCTCGAGCGACTGGGCATTCATGGTGAGCAAGGATTCGGCCGCGCACTACGCGCGGGAACGGGCGCACAAGCACGCTCATGCGGTCCGGGAGATCGCCGAGGCCAGGATCCGCGGGCACCACGACCGCGCGGCTGCTCTTGCGTCGGGGTGGAACCAGGCGGACGATCTGTTTCCTGACCTCGATGCGCGTCGACTGCGAGCCTCGAATACCGGCAGCGGGAAGGCATCGGCATGAAGGTCCTGATGGTGTCGTGGGAGTACCCACCCGTCGTCGTGGGCGGACTGGGCAGGCACGTCCACCACCTGGCCACCGAACTCGCCGCCGCCGGCCACGAGGTCGTGGTCCTCTCCCGCCGACCCACCGGAACGGATGCCGCCACGCACCCCACCGTCGGGCATGTCGCCGAGGGTGTCCTGGTCGTCGCGGTCGCGGAGGATCCCGCGCACTTCACGTTCGGCGTCGACATGATCGAGTGGACGTTGGCCATGGGTCACGCCATGGTCCGTGCCGGACTCGCCCTGTCCAAGCCGGGAATCGGCGACGGTTGGGTTCCCGACGTCGTGCACGCGCACGACTGGCTGGTGGCACACCCTGCGATCGCGCTGGCCGAGTTCTACGACGTGCCCCTGGTGTCGACGATCCACGCGACCGAGGCGGGGCGACACAGCGGCTGGGTATCCGGTCGCGTGAACCGTCAGGTCCATTCGATCGAATGGTGGCTCGCGCGCGACTCCGACGCCGTCATCACCTGTTCCGCCTCGATGGCGGACGAGGTCACTCGACTCTTCGGTCCACTCCCCGCGCCGCCGCACGTCATCCGCAACGGGATCGACACGCGCACATGGTCGTTCGAGCCGCGGACTCGGCGGGTCGGTGCGCCGTCACTCCTCTACGTCGGACGGTTGGAATACGAGAAGGGCGTGCAGGACCTCATCGCCGCGCTTCCCCGTATCCGCCGGACGCACCCGGGTACGACGCTGACCGTCGTCGGCGACGGGACCCAGGTGGATTGGCTGATCGATCTCGCACGCATCCACCGCGTCCGCCGCTCGGTCACCTTCGTCGGCTCGCTGGAACACGAGGGCGTCCTGGGCCACCTGCACCGCGCCGACGCGCTGGTGCTTCCCAGCCGCTACGAGCCGTTCGGCATCATCGCCCTCGAGGGTGCCGCGGCGGGGGCCCCTCTCGTCGCGTCGACCTCGGGAGGGCTCGGCGAGGCGGTGGTGGACGGCGTCACCGGAATGTCTTTTCCGCCAGGCGATCCCGCCGCCCTGGCCGCCGCGGTGCGACGCACCCTGGACGATCCGGTCGGCACTCGCCGACGCAGTGAGGCCGCCAGGGCTCGGCTGACGTCCGACTTCGACTGGAAGAGCGTCGCCGCCGAGACCGAGGCGGTCTACACCGACGCGAAACGTCGTGTGCGGTTCCCGTCCGGCCGGCCGGACATCGTGGAACGTCCGCTACCCGAACGCGACTGAGGTCTCAGACCGTCGGGTCGGGTCCCGCGGCCTTCTTGCGCGCGATGTCCTCCAGTGCAGCAACGTATCTCGCCCGATCCTCGGCGCCCGCCTCCCAGTCCGCCTTCCGATTGCGCACGACGCGAGCGGGCGCACCGACCGCGATGCCGTAGTCGGGTACGTGGCCTTTGACCACCGCGTGCGCACCCAGGACGCATCCGCGACCGACGACCGTCTCGCGCAGCACCGTCACCTTCGCCGCGATCCACGTGTCGGGTCCGATGCGCACGGGCGACTTGACGATGCCCTGATCCTTGATGGGCACCGTGACGTCGTCGGTGCGGTGATCGAAGTCGCAGATGTAGCACCAGTCGGCCACCAGCGTGGACGCACCGATCTCGATGTCGAGATAGGTGTTGACGACGTTGTCCTTGCCGAAGACCACTTTGTCACCGATGCGCAACGACCCCTCGTGGCACCGGATCGCGTTGCCGTCACCGATGTGCACCCAGCGCCCGATCTCGAGCCGCGCCAGTTCCGGCGTCGCGTGGATCTCGACGTTCTTGCCCAGGAACACCATGCCGCGCAACACCACATGGGGGTTGGCGGCCTTGAACTTCGCCAGGCGGTAGTACCGCACCAGATACCAGGGCGTGTACGCCTTGTGCTCGATCACCCACTTCAGCGACGCGGGCGTCAGGAACCGCGCCTGGTCGGCGTCCCGTCGACGCGAACCTTTCCACCGTGTCCGCAGCGGCGCGTTCCACATGCTCGTCATGACCGGCACCTTACTGTCGTGAGGACCATCCGCAGGCCGGGGGCCGGGCGGATCTTTTCAGCCGATAGTCTCGTGCGTGCCGATCAGGGACAGACCGTCAGGAGAGTGCATGCACGACGAGAACACGCGGGCCTCGGTTCGCGCTCGTCGGCCGGCGCCCGCCGCCCGTGTACGGGCCGCCGCCGTGTCCGTCGCCGCGGTGAGTGCGCTCCTTCTGGGAGCCTGCGCGTCGGACACCGATCCCATCGACATCTTCGGGCACGCCGGGTGGCAGGGAGGTCTGGCGGACGCTCACAACAGCGCCTCGGTGACCACGAACGGGTCGCGTGAGCTCTCCTTGGACTGGATGCGCCCCCTCGGTGCGCCCACGGCCACTCGGCCGTCCATCGGACCCGACGGCCAGGTGACGGTCACGTCGACCGGGGATGTGGGGTGCGCCCTCGGCTCGTTCCAGGGAGCGACGGGCCGTAAGCGGTTCTGCAATTCCCTCGGACCGTCCGGTATCTCCTCGACCGCCGTCGCGGACACGGCGTCCAACCTCTACGCCGGCGACGACGGCAGCATGAGCTCGATCAACCCCAACGGCCAACTTCGCTGGCGTACACCGGTGTACGGCGTGCCCCGGACACCCCAGTTCCTTCCCGACGGCAACGTGCTGGTGATGACCCAGTTCGGTCAGACCAACGTCCTGAGCAACCAGACCGGTGTCGCCGTGGCGCCGATCCTCGATCTCGTCCCACCGCCGCTCCCCCTCGATTCACCGAATGCCGAACTGCGCCCGGCGAACGACGGTCTGCTGACCTGCCTCGTGGGCGGACCCGACTGCGCCGTCGCCGCATCGCCCGCGGTCGATCCGAGCTCCTCGACCGTGTACGTCGTGCTGTGGCGCGCCGGCGCGATCGCCCCGCAACTGGTCGCCCTGACCTACACCGGCGGTGACACCCCGTCGCTCGAGGAAGCGTGGTCCTCACCGCTGCTGCCGAGTTCGGTCACGTCGAGTCCCGTTCTCTCGCCCGATGGTTCGCGCGTCTACCTCACCGACGTCGAAGGCACGGTACGCGCGTACTCCACCGAGGACGGCACCCCCATCTGGTCGTACTTCGTCGGTGATCGCGCGGCCGGCAGCGTCGCCGTCTCCCCCGACGGCATCATCGTCCCGGCGGGCGGGGCCGGCAGTCGCCTGCAGGCCATCCGCGACGCCGGTGATCGGCCCGAAAGCCTGTGGAAGCGCGACGATCTGGTGCAGCAAGGATCTCCCGCACTGGCCGGAGGTTCCACCGGGTACACCGTCACCGGCAACGACGAACTGTCGCTCGTGACGTTCGACCTGACCACCGGCGAGACCGTGGACACGGATGCGATGCCGGGCTCGACCGGATACAGCCCCGGTGTCGTCGTCGGCCCGGAGGGCGAGGTCGTCGTTCCGACTGCACTGGGTGCTCTCTACTCGTTCCGCTGATCCGTCTGCGCGCCGGACGTTCGTGGCCCACAGACGAAGGCTGCGGCGGTTCGTCCGATCCGCGTGATCACCAGGCTCATGGGCCGACTGCCGCGCAAGTCGAGCCGAGGTCGGAGAACGGCCGGGTCGACGTCGATCCCGCGCACCAGGATTTCCAGTGATCCACAGTCCCACTCCGCCAACCGCTTCCGCAGGATCTTCTCCGTGAACGGCAGGCGCTCCACGATCTCGAATCCGGTGGTGTCGGCGGGAAGAGCATCGCCCGTGAGATGCGCGATGCGCGGATCGAGCTGCCACAAGCCGTGTCGGGCGGCGTAGTGCCGCACCAGACCAGCCCGCACGACCGCGCCGTCGGGGTCGACGATGTAGCGGCCGGGTTCCCTGTCCTCGTCGATGTCGTCGGGCTCGGTGTCGGTGACAGTCCAGTGCGTCCCGTCCGATCGCAGCACGGTCGCCCGACGACGAACTGATGCGTCGGCGACTCCCCCGAACCAGAGGCATGCCTCTCGGACACCGCCGTCCAGCGACACCACTTCCACCTCGGCCCGCACCCCGCGAGCGTCGAGATCCAGGGAGTCGACATCGAGGCCCGGCGCGCACTTCACGACGAGGTCGCGACCGGCATAGACGTCCAGCAAGGCCGGCAGCGGCGGTTCCAACGCTGCCGGGTCGTGACGGCGTCGACCCCCGGCCCGTCGACCCGGATCCGCGACGACGACCGTATCGCGCGTGGTCGGGGTGAGAGCGTCGGCCCGCAGCACGGGGACGCCCGGAACGTTGTGCTGCGCCATCGCGAGACGCACCGGGTCCAGGTCACTGCCCACGACCATCTCGGCCGTGTCACGGAGGATGTGCAGCTCGGTCCCGATCGAACACGTGACGTCGTGCACCCGTCGACCACGTAGCCGCTCGGCCCGGTGCCGCGACACCAGCTCCGTGGTGGACTGCTGCAGGGCATCGTCGGTGAACAACCAGGACGATGCGGAGGGCAACTTGACGCGAGCCCGTCGACGCAGGGTGACGGTCTCGACCAGCGCTGCCGTACGGTCGCCGAACGTCGACCTGATCCGCCCGATGTCGGACACCAACGACGCCGGGGTCAGCGAATAGCCGTCGACCTCGGTCAGCTCATCGGGGCGGGCCGACAGGTGCGCGACATCGTGGACGTCGAACGCGTATCCCACGTGTGGAGAGTGTCAGCTCGACGCGGAGTCCGGCTTGGTGCCGGTGATCATCACGTTGTAGAAGTAGCCGCGCGGAACGACGTGGTGCAGCACGTTCTCGTCTAACCAGCTCAGCGACTTCCATCCGTTGAACGCGAACCTGGCCCAGCCCCAGCCCAACTTCTCGGCCGGGACGGCTGCCTCGAAGGTGCGCACCGGCCATCCGAGGAGCGCCGCGGCGAACTCCTCGGTCTTGGCGTGAACCTCGTCGGCTCCGGCCGCGATAGCGATGTTCTCGAGCTCCGTCGGATCGAACGTGTGCAGGTCCACCACGGCTTCGAGAGCCGCGGCACGCGAGGACTCGTCCAGCTCCTGCTGCGGGCGCCGCCAGTCGGCGAGGAACGGCAGGCGGGTCGTACGGGTAGTGGCTTCCCACGTCAGCCGTCCCAGCCAGCGGGCGTAGAAGTTGCCCACCGTCGTCGGCTCGCCGGCGAAGACGAAGCGCCCGCCCGGCTTGAGCACGCGGAGAACCTCGCGCAGCGACTGCTCGACATCCGGAATGTGGTGCAGC
This sequence comes from Rhodococcus sp. AC861, assembly GCF_979256035.1. Classification (NCBI taxonomy): domain Bacteria; kingdom Bacillati; phylum Actinomycetota; class Actinomycetes; order Mycobacteriales; family Nocardiaceae; genus Rhodococcus; species Rhodococcus sp. AC861. The sequence continues at coordinate 176,499 of NZ_CEEDMW010000003.1, read as the reverse complement.
ACGGCGTGACCGACGACGAGGTCGAACGTGTCGTCCTCGTACGGGATGGTCTCCGCGTCGGCGACGCGGCCGTCGACGTCGAGCCCCAGGTGCTCGGCATTGCGCAGTGCGACCTTGACCATGCCCGGAGACAGGTCGGTGACCGATCCCGTGGCAGCGACGCCGCTCTGCATCAGATTCAGCAGGAAGAAGCCGGTGCCGCAGCCCAGTTCCAGAGCGCGCCCGTACGGAAGTGCCTGATCTCCGGCCACGGCGTCGAACCGTCCGCGGGCGTAGTCGATGCAACGTTCGTCGTAGGAGATCGACCACTTGTCGTCGTAGGTCTCCGCTTCCCAGTCGTGGTAGAGGACCTGGGCGAGCTTGGTGTCGGACCGGGCAGCCTGCACTTCCTCGGCGCTCGCGTGCGGACGCGGCGCCGGGTCGGACCCGGCGTCGGTCGTCGCGGCGGTGTCGGGGTGCGGTTCACGAGCGGTCATGGACGATGAGCCTACTTGGTGTGAGGAGCGAGTCCGTCAGTTGCCGGTGAAGGTGGCCTTGCCGGGACCGTTCTCGAGGAACGACGCCATGCCGATCGCCCGATCCTCGGTGGCGAAGAGCGACGCGAACACGTGCGCCTCGATCTTGAGGCCGGTCGCCAGGTCCGTGTCCAGCCCCTCGTCGACGGCCGCCTTGGCTGCGGCCAGTGCGCGGGACGCGCCACCCACGAACTGCCGAGCCCATGCCAGTGCCGCCTCGTAGACGGCGTCGGGAGCGACGACCTCGTCGACGAGACCGATGCTCAGTGCTTCCTCGGCTCCGACGAATCGACCCGTGAACACCATGTCCTTGGCCTTGCTCGGACCGATGAGCCGAGCCAGCCGCTGCGTGCCGCCGCCTCCGGGGATCACCCCCAGCAGAACCTCGGGAACACCCAGCTTCGCGTTGTCGCCCACGATGCGTCGATCCGCGGCCAGTGCCACCTCGAGGCCGCCGCCGAGCGCGTACCCCGTGATCGCGGCGACGGTCGGCTTCGGAATGGCCGCCACGGCGCCCAGCCCGGCCTGCAGGCTGCCGATGGCGTCGGTCATCTGCCCGAAGGACATCGCCGCCATCTCCTTGATGTCCGCACCCGCCGCGAACACCTTCTCACCGCCGTACACGACGACAGCGTGGACGTCGGAATTCTCCGACGCGGCGCGCGACACCTCCAGCAGTTCACCCTGGACCTGTCGGTTCAGCGCGTTCATCGGTGGTCGGGACAAGCGGATGGTCCCGATGCCGTCGCGGACGTCCAGGGTCACGAATTCAGCCATGCCCGTGGACGCTACCGGGTGGGTGTCACGGGAGATCGGCGTAGTACGCCCCGGCGTCGGCGAAGTCGACTCGCACGGCACCGTCCGTGGTCGTCACACGCGGACACACCGGTGCGAGGTCCACCGTGTCGGACATGGCGCTCTCGACCGTGTCGTGCGCACCGAGCTGCCTCAGGCAGGCCCAGGTGGGCGGCAGCATGACCCGGTCGCCGCGCCGCAACTCCTCCAGCGCGACGGACGGGCGGACCCACGACGCGTCCGACGCCTCGGAGGTCTCACCGTCCGGTCGCTGACCCGACGGCACCGCCGCCGCGAAGAACCTGGTGTCGTAACGGCGCGTGGTCTCCCCCTCCGGGGTGATCCACCGCGCGTACGGCGTCAGCAGATCGGCGCGCACCACCAGGGACGCGTCGGCAAGGAAAGCGCCGAACGCCACATCGTGCCGCTCCACCGCGCGTCGACCCTCCGCGTACTCGGCCGTGTCCGCGACCACCGACTCCGCATCAGATCCGGCGAAGAGGACGCCGCATTCCTCGAACGTCTCGCGCACGGCCGCGAGGACCAGCGCGCGGGCAGTCCCGTCGTCGGTCTCGAACTTCTCGGCCCACCACGACGGCGCGGGACCCACCCATCGATCCTTGCCGTCCGCAGGTGTGCGGTCCGACGGGTCGACCCCGCCTCCGGGGAAGACCGTCATCCCGGCAGCGAACGCCATCCGTCCGACCCGGCGTTGCAGGAAAACCTCGAGACCGGCCGAACCATCGCGCAGGAGAAGGACGGTGGACGCATCACGCAGAGCTGCGGGAGTGCTCATCTCGCGCGCCGGTGCGAGGACCGACTCCGCTTGCGGCGGGCGAAGAATCGTCCGTCGACCCGGTCCAGCGCGATGCCCTGACTGAACGCCGTCGACAGATGTTCCTCGGTGATGACGTCGTCGATCAGGCCCTGGGCCACGACGCCGCCCTCCTTCAACAACATCGCGTGTGTGAAGCCGGGCGGGATCTCCTCGACGTGGTGCGTGATCAGGACGGTCGCCGGCGCATCCGGGTCCATCGCCAGATCCGTGAGGATGGCCACGAGGTCCTCGCGGCCACCCAGGTCGAGACCTGCGGCGGGTTCGTCGAGGAGCAACAGTTCGGGATCGGTCATCAACGCACGGGCGATGAGCACCCGCTTGCGCTCACCCTCGGACAGAGTGCCGAACGTTCGGCGTGCGAGGTGTTCGATTCCCGCCGTCTCGAGCATGTTCACCGCACGCTCGTCGTCGACGGCGTCGTACTTCTCCCGCCACCGGCCGAGCACGGCGTAGCCGGCGGACACGACCAGGTCCGCGACCACCTCGTCGGCGGGAATGCGTCCCGCCAGCGACGACGAGGACAAGCCGATACGTGGCTTCAACTCGGAGATGTCGACGTGGCCGAGAGATTCGCCCAGAACGTTGGCGACACCCGTGGTCGGGTACAACTCCGCGGCCGCGACTCGCAGCAACGTGGTCTTGCCGGCGCCGTTCGGGCCCAGCACGACCCATCGCTCGTCCAGTTCGACGTTCCACGACACCGGACCGACGAGCGTCGTACCTCCACGGACGACGGAAACATCGGTGAGTTCGACGAGCAGGTCTGGGTCAGGTTCGGACACGAGTCCATCTTCTCCCACACGCCGGGCCCAGACACGGCAGGATCATCACGCGTGTCGCACGAACAGAACCATCGAGCCGGGGCCGGCCGACCCTTCCCTCTGGGATCGCACCTGTGCGACGAGGGTGTCGCCTTCGCCGTCCACGCACCCGACGCCGAGACCGTCGACCTGTGCATCGTGACGCTGGGAGACCAGTCCCCCGTCGAGACGCGGTACCGCCTGACGGAGCGTACGTACGGAATCTGGCACGGAGTCGTCTCCGATGCGGGAGCCGGGACCGTGTACGGCTACCGGGTGTCGGGACCGTGGAATCCCGAGCCAGGGCACCGGTTCGACCCGAACAAGATCCTTCTCGACCCGTACGCGCGTCGCATCACCGGCGCCCTCGGCGACGCGCAACGGCTCCTGCCGTACCGGGACGATCCCTTCGGCCCCCCGTCGACGCTGGACTCACTCGGACACGTCCCGCTCGCGGTAGTCACCGCACCGCAGGATGTCACCGATCGCTCGCGGCTCGAAACGGACTGGGACCGTACGGTGATCTACGAACTTCACGTGGGGTCCTACACCGGGGCGCACCCGTCGGTCCCTGAACCCCTGCGCGGAACATATCTCGGGCTGGCCGAGCCGGCCGTCGTCGATCACCTCGTCTCGCTCGGAATCACCGCGGTCGAACTCCTCCCGGTGCACGCCTGCCTCACCGAGCCCGGTGTCCGCGCCCGTGGGATGCGGAACCACTGGGGATATTCGACCGGGTCGTACTTCGCGGTCGAACCGTCCTACGCCAGCGTTCCCGGTGCGGAGGTCGACGAGTTCCGCACCATGGTCGACACCTTCCACGCCGCGGGAATCGAGGTGATCCTCGACGTGGTCTACAACCACACCTGCGAGGGCGGCATCGACGGACCGTCGTTGTCCTGGAGGGGTTTCGACGCGCGTGGGTACTACCTCCTCGACGAGCGCGGACACGACATCGATCTGACGGGATGCGGCAACACTCTCGATGCGGCGTCTCCCACTGTCGTCAGGATGGTGTGCGACTCCCTCCGCTACTGGGTCACCGAACTGGGTGTCGACGGCTTCCGCTTCGACCTGGCCAGCACGCTCGGCCGACCCGGAGGATGGCGCTTCGACACCCGCGCGCCGTTGCTCACCGCCATCGCCGCGGACCCGGTGCTGTGTCGGACGAAGCTGATCGCCGAGCCCTGGGACGCCACGGGACCCGGCTACCAGGTCGGCGGCTTCGGGGGCGTCTGGAGCGAATGGAACGATCGTTACCGCGACACCGTCCGGCGCTTCTTCACCGGCCACGGCGGCGTGCGAGAACTCGCGTCGCGTATCGCCGGGTCCGAGGATCTCTACGCTCCGACCGGGCGCCGGCCGTGGGCCTCCGTCAACTTCGTCACCGCTCACGACGGCTTCACCGCGCGAGACCTGGTGTCGTACAAGCACAAGCACAACGAGGCGAACGGCGAGGACAACCGCGACGGAACGGACAACAACCTGTCGGTCGATCATGGCGTCGAAGGCCCCACCGACGATACCGACGTGCTGTCCGCACGGGATCGACACGTCCGGGCGATCCTGTCCACCCTGGCGTTGTCCACGGGCACGCCGATGTTCCTCGCCGGCGACGAACTGGGACACACCCAGCACGGCAACAACAACGCGTACTGCGTGCCGCAGGACACCCCTGCGGCGCAGGCCCACGCCATCGACTGGTCCACACGCGACGACGACCTGACCTCGACTCTCGCACGCGCACTGAAGTTCCGGCGCAATGCGCCCGTGCTCCGGCAGCAGGAGTTCTTCGCGGGACGCGACACTCCGAGCGGGGAACCCGATCTCATGTGGTTCGACGTCGGTGGCACCGAGATCGTCGGCGACAGGTGGAACGACGACTCGGCCCGTACCCTGCAGGCGTGGGTCGACGGCTCGGACGTCCGCATCCCCGCTCTGCGAACGGAGGGATCACGGGCGCCGACCTTCGAATCGGCTCTGCTGGTTCTGCATTCGGGCGGCGACGCCGACATCGTCGTCCCCGATCACCGACGCCACGGCCCCGGCGAGGCAGCGCGGTACGTCCCCGTCTTCGACTCCGCGACGCCCGACGGCCGACCGGCGTCCACGGAGCCGGTGGCGTCGGGAAGCAGTGTGCGCGTTCGGGGTCCGATCGTCCTGGTGTACGTCTCGCTCTAGCGCACCGTCAGGTCCGCGATCACCGTCATGGACCCCGGCGCCACCTCGGTGTAGCCGGCGTCCCGCACCCCGACGGCAGTTCCCCGCTCGGCATCCGCGACCAGTCGCGCCCACGTCTCCGGATCGGCGTCGCGGACGGACGTGGCCCACCCGGTCTCGCCCCACCGGGCTACGTCGTCCGTGCTCATGGCTCCGGCCGCGAGCATGACGGCGTGGCCGACCTGCGCCGCCGTCTTTCCGACGGTCATCTCCAGTGCCTCGTTCACCCAGAGCCGGACCGCACCGTCGCGGTGAGGACCCGGATCGTCGCGCTCGAGATCGGTCCCGCCCACCTGCAGCTTGCGCAGGCGCGGATCGAGCGCGCCGACGCGGCACGGCACGTAGGCACGCGCCTGCGCCCCGTTCACCTCGACGGTCACACCGTCCACGTCCTGAGCGGCCGCCCACTGTGCCCCACGAGCGCGCCGCGAGACCTTCCGGATACGGGCGCCGAGCCACGCGATGTACTCCTCGTGCCACGGACCACCGGGCGCGATGCGCTCGTCGAGACACACCCGCATTGTCGCCGTGGCTGCCGCTTCGAGCAGATCGGAGCGAGCCGGCGGGTCGACCTTGGGGATGTGCAGCACGATCGGCATCGCTCGAACGTCGGCGGGATCGTCGGGGTCGACGCGTGATCCGTACGACTCTGCCTCGCTCGTGCCCGCCACCAGCAGCGCGTGCCGCTCCTCGAGTGTCGACGGGGCTATCGGCTCGACGGCCTCCGCCACCGGCTCCGTCACTGGATCGGGATGCGTCGGACGACGCCGTCCAGGGAATCGGCGGCCTCGATCTCGCCGCGGGTGACACCCAGAACGAAGAGCAGTGCGTCGAGGAACGGGTACGAGAGCGCGGCGTCCGCGACCTCCCGCAACGCCGGCTTCGCGTTGAAGGCGATGCCGAGTCCGGCAGCGGTGAGCATGTCGATGTCGTTGGCTCCGTCGCCCACCGCGACTGTCTGCTCCATCGGCACCCCGACCTGGGATGCGAACTGCCGCAGTGCGACCGCCTTGGCAGCACGGTCCACCACGTCACCGATCACGCGGCCGGTGAGTTTGCCGTCGACGATCTCCAGGGTGTTCGCCTTGACGAAGTCCAGTTCGAGCTCGTGCGCCAACCCTTCGATCACCTGCCGGAAGCCGCCGGACACCACACCGCAGTGGTAGCCCAGGCGTCGGAGAGTGCGGATGGTGGTGCGGGCGCCCGGCGTCAGTTCCAGATCCTCGGCCACGTCGTCGATCACCGACGCGTCCAGTCCGGCCAGCGTCGCCACGCGGCGATGCAGCGATTCCGCGAAATCGATCTCTCCGCGCATCGCGGCTTCGGTGACGGCGCGTACCTCGTCCTCCACGCCCGCGCGCGCCGCGAGCATCTCGATGACCTCGCCCTGGACCAGAGTCGAGTCGACGTCGAACACGATGAGCCGCTTCGCGCGGCGGGCGAGGCCCGAGCGCTCCACAGCGACATCGATACCCACTCCCGCCGCCACCGTGGCGAGGGACTGTCGCAGGTCCGCGTCGGCCTCGTCACCGGACGGACCGCCGGCGACCTCGGGGCGGGCGGACACCAGCAGTTCGAGTCCCGTGACCGGGTAGTCCGCGATCCCACGGATGGAGTCGATGTTCGCACCGAGGCGAGCAAGTTCGCGCGACAGGACGCTGATGGCCCGCGCGGTCACCGGGCGACCCAGCACCACCACGACATGCGTCGACAACGGCGACCGGCCGTGCTCTCCGCCGACCTCGACGTCGACGTGCACGCCCACAGTCCGCATGGCCTCCTCGAGGTGTTCCTGGAGGTTCTCGACGTCGCCGGGGCAGCTGCCCAGGACGCCGAGTGTGAGACGTCCCCGGATGACCACCTGTTCGACGTCGACGACGCTGACATCGTGTCGCGCCAGTGACGCGAACAGGACGGATGTGACACCGGGCTTGTCGGCGCCGGTCACCGTCACCAGGACGGACGCGGGCGGTTGCGGTGCGTTCACAGTGGGTCGAATCTCCTCTTCATGCGAAAAGCCCCTCACCGTGAAGGGAGGGGCTGATCGCCGTGACTGTTCCGGCCTCTGTCGACTAGGACCGGACGGGATCGAGCGGACTACTTGTCGCGGTCGCCCGAGCCCTCGTGATCGCTGGTCGCGATCGGAGAGCGTCGTGCCTGCTCGAGAACCTCGGTCGTCTTGCCGCCGCCGTGGCCGGGTCCGATGTGAGCCTCGTCGCGCATGCGCTCGACCATGTGCGGGTAGTGCAACTCGAACGCGGGACGCTCAGAGCGGATGCGCGGCAACTCGACGAAGTTGTGGCGCGGGGGCGGGCAGCTGGTGGCCCACTCGAGGGAGTTGCCGTAGCCCCACGGATCGTCGACCGTGACGACCTCGCCGTAGCGGTAGCTCTTGAAGACGTTCCACAGGAACGGCAGCGTCGAGGCACCGAGGACGAACGCACCGACCGTGGAGATCGAGTTCAGGACCGTGAAGCCGTCGGACGGGAGGTAGTCCGCGTAGCGACGCGGGAATCCCTCGGCGCCGAGCCAGTGCTGCACGAGGAACGTGGCGTGGAAGCCGACGAACGTCGCCCAGAAGTGCCACTTGCCCAGAGCCTCGTCCATCATCCGGCCCGTCATCTTCGGGAACCAGAAGTAGATGCCGGCGTAGGTGGCGAACACGATGGTGCCGAAGAGCACGTAGTGGAAGTGCGCCACCACGAAGTACGAGTCGGTGACGTGGAAGTCGATGGGCGGGCTGGCGAGCAGCACGCCGGACAGACCACCGAAGAGGAACGTCACCAGGAAGCCGACCGAGAACAGCATCGGGGTCTCGAAGGTGAGCTGGCCCTTCCACATCGTGCCGATCCAGTTGAAGAACTTCACACCGGTCGGAACCGCGATGAGGAACGTCATGAAGGAGAAGAACGGCAGCAGCACCGCGCCGGTCGCGTACATGTGGTGAGCCCACACGGCGATCGACAGGGCTGCGATGGCGATGGTGGCGTAGATCAGGCCGGTGTAGCCGAAGAGCGGCTTACGCGAGAACACCGGGAAGATCTCCGACACGATGCCGAAGAACGGCAGCGCGATGATGTAGACCTCGGGGTGACCGAAGAACCAGAACAGGTGCTGCCACAGCAACACACCGCCCGTTGCAGGGTCGAAGAGGTGCGCGCCCAGGTGTCGATCGGCAGCCAGTCCCAGCAGTGCCGCAGTGAGCAGCGGGAAGGCGAGCAGCACCAGGATCATCGTCACGAAGATGTTCCAGGTGAAGATCGGCATCCGGAACATGGTCATGCCCGGAGCACGCAGGCAGATGACCGTCGTGATCATGTTCACGCCACCGAGGATGGTGCCGAGGCCCGAGAGCGCGAGGCCCATGATCCAGAAGTCGGCGCCCACGCCCGGGGAGTGCACGGCGTCGGTCAGCGGCGTGTATGCCGTCCAGCCGAAGTCCGCCGCGCCGCCGGGGGTGATGAAGCCGGCCGAGGCGATGAGTGCGCCGAACAGGTACAGCCAGTAGCTGAACGCGTTCAGACGCGGGAACGCCACGTCGGGCGCACCGATCTGCAGCGGCAGGATGTAGTTGGCGAACGCGAACACGATGGGCGTCGCGTACAGCAGCAGCATGATCGTGCCGTGCATGGTGAAGAGCTGGTTGTACTGCTCGTTCGAGAGGAACTGCATGCCCGGAAGGGCGAGTTCCGCGCGCATGAGCAGCGCCAGGACGCCACCGAACAAGAAGAAGCCGAACGACGTGACCATGTACATGATCCCGAGGACCTTGGGGTCCGTCGTCGTGACCATCTTGTGGATGAACGATCCCTTGGGCCCCAAACGGGGCGGGTACGGCCGGGTAGCCGTCAGCTCGGGGACTGGCTGGGGCGCTAGGGCAGTCACTGATCCTCCTGAAAGCGTCCCCCCGTGCCCGAGGTGAACGCAGTAAATTAGTGCGCTGTAAGGATCGTAACCCCCTGCAGGACCAACCGTGGCACTGGTCCTACTCTGTGTCGTACTTCCGCCCGAGTGTCCGTTCCGGCAGTGCTCGAGGGGGTGCGTAGGGTCGTCGCCATGTCGGATCGTTCTCGTCGTCTCAGCCGGACAGCAGTCGCCCTCGCGACCGTTCCCACAGTCCTCTTCCTGGCCGCCTGCGGAGACACGTCCAGCGACGATGCGTCCACCATCGTGCGCACCACCACCAACGTCGCGGGAGCCGGCGTCGTGGGTATCGAGCGCGACACGGTGGGTCTGTGCGCCCCCGAACAGCCCGTGGACACTCTCGGTCAGCAGGGTGATTCGCGCCTGGTCGTCGCCGGCGGCAGATCCACCACGGTCCCGGCCGACCCGCAGCGCATCGTGGTGCTGTCCATGACCGCTCTCGACTCCTCGTGCGCCGTCGGAATGTGGGAGCGCGTCGTCGGCGCACCGACCGCCCCCCTCGCGCCCACCGCTCCCCCGTCCGCCCTGCTGCGGCCCGACTACCTCGGCACCGGCATCGCCGAGATTCCCGGCGTCGGACCCGAGGGCAGCCCGGACCTCGACGCGATCCGTGTCCTCTCGCCGGACGTCATCATCGGCGCCGACTCCCTCGACCCGTCCGTGACCGCGCAGCTCGACGGCATCGCCCCCACCGTGCTGACGCGTGCATCGTCTTCCTGGCTGGAGCGTTCGACCCTGGCCGCCGCAGCGATGGGCCGTCGCGATGCCGCAACCCGGGCGACCGAGCAGTACCGAGCACGCGCCGAGGACGTCGGCCGTCGGCAGAACTCGTCCATCACCGAAGCATCGGTCGTGCGGTTCGGCGCCGGTGACGCACAGCTCCTCGGAGACGACAGTTTTGCCGGCCAGGTGCTGGCGCAGGCCGGCGTCCGTCGACCCGGGCCTCAGCAGGGTGCGACGCGGCCACTCTCCGCGGACGACCCGTCCGACGCCGAGGGTGACCTGATCTACGTGTTGTTCGACGGACAGGACGGCCTGGAACACGGCACGTCCGTCATGGAGTCCGACGCCTGGAAGGACCTCGGCGCCGTCACCGACAGCCGAGTGTTCAGCGTCGACGACACCGTGTGGTCCGGCGACGGTCTCGTCGCTGCCGGAGCCGTCCTCACCGACATCTCGAACTCGCTCAACGGCTACGTCTGACACCTCGGTAGCGTCCACCGGGTGCCGATTCCCGAATTCATCACGACCCTGCGCACCACGATCGGCCACGACCCGCTCTGGCTCGCCGGTGTCAGCGCAGTCGTCCTCGACGCCGACGACAGGCTGCTGCTGACCCGTCGCACGGACAACGGCCTCTGGGCTGTGGTGTCCGGTGTGCTCGAACCCGGCGAGGAACCCGGACCTGCCGCGCTCCGCGAGATTGCCGAGGAGACCGGTGTCACCGCCGAGCTCGTGCGGTTGACGAGTGTCGACGTCACCGAACCGATCGTCTATCCCAACGGTGACCGCGCCCAGTACGTCGACATCTGCTTCCTCGCCCGGTACGTCAGTGGTGACGCGCGAGTGTCCGACGACGAGAACCTCGACGTGCAGTGGTTCGCCCGTGATGCGCTGCCCGCGGACATCACCGACACCTCGGCTCTCCGCATCGCCAAAGCTCTCGACCACGGTCCGGAGGCCTGGTTCCGGCAGTAGGTGGCGCGGACTGCACACAACCTGTGCCGCCAGGACACATCCGGCCCTGCCGACGCGTTCTGTGTGCACTTCTGCGCGACACCGGGCCACCGGTCGACGTGGACGCACACCCTCACCCGAAACCTCGCGGAGAGTGCGGCCACCGGGATTCCCGCAACGGTTCCGGCAACCTGCAACGGCTACAACCGCTGCAGGTTGCTACAACCGTTGCGGGAAGGCGCAGCTCCACACCCGCTCCGGTTTCAGCAACCCGCTCCTGTTACAACCGAAGCGGGTTGCGGGAGCTGGAGCATGAGACCTCGGAATCTCCAGGCGCCCGGAGGAGTGCGGCCTTCTGGACTCCCGCAACGGTTCCGGCAACCTGCAACGGCTAGAACCGTTGCAGGTTGCTACAACCGTTGCGGGAAGGCGCGGCGCCGCACCCGCTCGTGCATGCGCGAACACGAATCAGGGCACCACCCGCGATGCGGATGGTGCCCCGAGGTGACGTGGGTCAGAAGTCCCAGTCGTCGTCTTCGGTGGTGACTGCCTTACCGATGACGTAGGAGCTGCCCGAGCCCGAGAAGAAGTCGTGGTTCTCGTCGGCGTTGGGTGAGAGTGCCGACAGGATGGCCGGGTTGACGTCGCACTCGTCCTTGGGGAACAAGCCTTCGTAACCGAGGTTCATCAGAGCCTTGTTGGCGTTGTAGCGCAGGAACTTCTTGACGTCCTCGGTCAGACCGACCTCGTCGTAAAGGTCCTGCGTGTACTCGGTCTCGTTCTCGTACAGCTCGAAGAGCAGGTCGAACGTGTAGTTCTTCAGCTCTTCGCGCTCGGCCGGCGAACGGGTCTCGAGTCCGCGCTGGTACTTGTAGCCGATGTAGTACCCGTGCACGGCTTCGTCGCGGATGATCAGACGAACGAGGTCGGCCGTGTTGGTGAGCTTGGCCCGCGAGGACCAGTACATCGGCAGGTAGAAGCCGGAGTAGAAGAGGAACGACTCGAGCAGGGTGGAGGCCACCTTGCGCTTGAGCGGGTCGTCGCCCTTGTAGTAGTCCATGACGATGGACGCCTTGCGCTGCAGGTTCGCGTTCTCCTCGGACCAGCGGAACGCGTCGTCGATGTCGCGTGTGGAGCACAGCGTCGAGAAGATCGACGAGTAGGACTTGGCGTGCACCGACTCCATGAACGAGATGTTGGTGTACACCGCCTCCTCGTGCGGAGTGATGGCGTCCGGGATCAGTGACACGGCGCCGACGGTGCCCTGAATCGTGTCGAGCAGCGTCAACCCCGTGAAGACCCGCATGGTCAGCTGCTTCTCGACCTCGGTCAGCGTCTCCCAGGACGGGATGTCGTTCGAGATCGGCACCTTCTCGGGCAGCCAGAAGTTGCTGGTGAGCCGATCCCAGACCTCGGAATCCTTGTCGTCTACGACACGGTTCCAGTTGATCGCGGAGACGCGATCGATGAGTTTCGGGCGCGCAACGCCCGCAGGGCTGCTAGCAGCATTCGCAATGGTCATGCGGTCCCGTCTCTCGAGTTTCTGTGTAGGCCTGCCACTGCCGTCCGGACGAATACTCCGGATGTGCGGACGATGGCCCGGGTAGCGTAAATCGCACCCTCACACCAGTACGAGTTTAGACCAAGTCCCCATCGATGAGAACCGGCTCGCCGGAATGAAGCGACTTAATTCTGTCGGCCGAAAAACCGAAAACTGTTCTGACACAACAAAAGCGGCGACGGAACTGTCGCTCCGTCGCCGCCGGCACAGCGTTACACGCGGCGCCTGATGGATCCCTTCAGGTGCCCCTCGGTGTCGCCCGGGGTCACAACATGCAGCTGACGCAACCCTCCACCTCGGTCCCCTCGAGGGCCATCTGACGCAGACGGATGTAGTACAGCGTCTTGATGCCCTTACGCCATGCGTAGATCTGCGCCTTGTTGATGTCGCGGGTGCTGGCAGTATCCTTGAAGAACAGGGTGAGGGACAGGCCCTGATCGACGTGCTGCGTCGCCGCGGCGTAGGTGTCGATGATCTTCTCGTACCCGATCTCGTACGCGTCCTGGTAGTACTCCAGGTTGTCGTTGGTCAGGTACGGCGCCGGGTAGTAGACGCGGCCGATCTTGCCTTCCTTACGGATCTCGATCTTCGACGCCACCGGGTGGATGGAGCTGGTGGAGTAGTTGATGTAGGAGATCGACCCGGTCGGCGGGACGGCCTGGAGGTTCTGGTTGTAGATGCCGTGCTTCTGCACGGACGCCTTCAACTCGATCCAGTCTTCCTGCGTCGGGATGTGAATGCCGCTCGTGGAGAACAGTTCCCGGACACGGTCACTCTTCGGCTCCCACACCTGGTCGGTGTACTTGTCGAAGAATTCACCGGACGCGTACTTGGACTCGGGGAACCCACCGAAGTAGGTGCCGCGCTCGATGGCGAGCCGGTTCGACGCACGCAGAGCGTGGAACAGCACCGTGTAGAAGTAGATGTCGGTGAAGTCGATGCCCTCGTCGCTGCCGTAGTAGATGCGCTCACGGGCAAGGTAGCCGTGCAGATTCATCTGGCCGAGGCCGATGGCGTGGGAGGTGTTGTTGCCCTGCTCGATCGACGGCACGGAGTAGATGTGCGTCTGATCGGACACCGCGGTCAATCCGCGGATGGCGACCTCGATGGTCTGGGCGAAGTCGGGCGAGTCCATCGTCTTGGCGATGTTCAGCGAGCCCAGGTTGCACGAGATGTCCTTGCCCACATGGCTGTACGACAGATCTTCGTTGAACGTCGACGGCGTGGACACCTGCAGGATCTCCGAGCACAGGTTGGAGTGCGTGATCTTGCCGGCCACCGGGTTGGCGCGATTCACGGTGTCCTCGAACATGATGTACGGGTAGCCGGACTCGAACTGCAGTTCCGCGAGTGTCTGGAAGAACTCGCGCGCCTTGATCTTGGTCTTGCGGATGCGCTTGTCGTCGACCATCTCGTGGTACTTCTCGGAGACGTTGATGTCGGCGAAGGGCACGCCGTAGATGCGCTCGACGTCGTACGGCGAGAAGAGGTACATGTCCTCGTTCTTCTTCGCCAGCTCGAACGTGATGTCGGGGATCACGATGCCGAGGGACAGCGTCTTGATGCGGATCTTCTCGTCGGCGTTCTCGCGCTTGGTGTCGAGGAACTTGTAGACGTCGGGGTGGTGGGCGTGCAGGTACACGGCCCCTGCACCCTGGCGAGCGCCGAGCTGATTGGCGTAGGAGAAGGAGTCCTCGAGCAGCTTCATGATGGGGATGACGCCGGAGGACTGGTTCTCGATGCGCTTGATCGGAGCACCGGACTCACGGATGTTGCTGAGCAGCAAGGCAACTCCGCCGCCGCGCTTGGAGAGCTGCAGGGCCGAGTTGATGGAGCGACCGATGGACTCCATGTTGTCCTCGATGCGCAGCAGGAAGCAGGACACGGGCTCGCCGCGCTGCTTCTTACCGGAGTTCAGGAATGTCGGGGTGGCGGGCTGGAAGCGACCGGCGATGATCTCGTCGACCAGATCGGTCGCGAGAACCTCGTTGCCGGCTGCCAACGTCAGCGCGACCATGCACACACGATCCTCGAAGCGCTCGAGGTATCGCTTACCGTCGAACGTCTTCAGGGTGTAGGAGGTGTAGTACTTGAACGCTCCCAGAAACGTCGGGAAGCGGAACTTCTTCGAGTACGCGTGCTCGATCAGACCCTTGACGAACGACCGGGAGTACTGGTCGAGAACCTCTGCCTCGTAGTAGTTCTCCTCGACCAGGTAGTCCAACTTCTCGTCCAGGTTGTGGAAGAAGACGGTGTTCTGGTTGACGTGCTGCAGGAAGTACGCGCGCGCCGCCTCACGGTCCTTCTCGAACTGGATCTCACCGTCGGGCCCGTACAGATTGAGCATCGCGTTGAGAGCGTGGTAGTCGAGCTCGGCATCCTCGTGTCGCGACACGGCCGGCGACGAGTCGGTGATGGTCGGTGCCATGTGCGTACTCCTGAGATCGGGAATGTTCGGGTTCAGATGGTGCAGGGCGCGTCGAGACGCGCCCAGAATTCTGCGAGGCCCTCTCGGACCCGCTCCACGTCGTACGCCGTCCCCATCACTTCGAAGCGATAGAGAAACGGGACGTGACATTTGCTCGACACGACGTCACCGGCGAAGCAGTAGGTGTCACCGAAGTTGGTGTTCCCTCCCGCGATGACGGCGCGGATGAGCGATCGGTTGTGAACGTCGTTCAGGAATTTGACGACCGGCTTGGGTACGTAGCCGGTGTCCCGGCCGGTAGCGGTCGCGCCGCCGCCGTACGTGGGGAGCACCAGGACGTAGGGACGGTCGATCGTGATGCCGTCACGCGGGTATCGAAGGGGGATGCGCGTCGCCGGAAGATCGAGCTTCTCGACGAATCGGTGGGTGTTCTCCGAGACACTCGAGAAGTAGACCAGCGACTCGGACATTGCTCCACCTTCGGTGACGACTGACTGTGGACGACTCGTGCGGCGCGACGCCGCGCGTCAGAGGTGAGTCGGGGACTCACCGTGACCGTCCCCGTCGAGCGGGGCGGCCGGAGCGCTTCAGGCAGCAGCGGTGACGAGGGTCTTGATGCGGTCGGGGCGGAAGCCGGACCAGTGATCGTCGCCGGCGACGACGACGGGCGCCTGCAGGTAACCGAGGGCCATGACGTAGTCACGCGCCTCGGGGTCCATCGAGATGTCGATGACGTCGTACTCGATGCCCTCTTTGTCGAGTGCGCGGTACGTCGCCTTGCACTGCACGCAGGCCGGCTTGGTGTAAACGGTGACGGTGGTGGCGCTCATGGTCCCTCTTCTCCTACATCGCGTGCGTCGTGTGCCCCGACCGTGAGAAGTACTCACGACTCGGGCGCGCTCGCTGTCGTCCTGACGTCGCCCTCTCCGCGGTGACATCGCACTGCAGGAACGTGGACTGGATCCCCGCTGAACCTGACGTGCACACCACCCGGAAGCTGACCGGGAAACCAGGGCTCGACCCGCGCCTCCACGATGGAAAATCGGGGTGGCGCGGGCCTCGAGCCGTTGTGGCCTCTCGGTGTTCAAGACACTACACCTAGTGTCCGACAGCGCAAGGCAACACCACACTTTGTAATGACACTCGTGGAATTACCTGGTCGCAACCGAGAATCGACGGCGTGTCGCACCCTCCCGGGCGCGTCGCGAGGTGTAGTCAGGCGTCGACCAGAGCCGTGCCCGTGAGAGCTGTCACCACATCGGCGATGTCCGAGGCGATCTGTGAGTTCTCACGTGGGTGTGCGCCGTCGATCGCGGCCACGATTCCACCGATGGCCAGGTCGACGTCGTCGAGGACGGATGCGCCCGCGATACCGGCAGCCTTGGCGGTGTCCTCCTTGGCCCAACGACCGGCGTTGGCACTCGGCGACGAGCTGATGACAGCGGTCGGCTTACCCGAGATGGCGCCGGCGCCGTACGGCCGCGACAGCCAGTCGATCGCGTTCTTCAGGACGGCGGGGATGGTGCCGTTGTACTCGGGCGTCAGCAGCAGCAGTGCGTCCGCTCCGGCGACGGCCTCACGCAGTGCGGTGACGGCACCGAGATCGGCGAGCTTCTCGGGGGTGTCGAGGTCCTCGTTGTAGAAGGGGAGATCGGCGAGACCCTCGTGGATGACGACCTCGACGCCCTCGGGTGCGACGGTCGATGCGGTCTCGGCGAGTCGGCGAGTGATGGAGGCGGCGCGAAGGCTGCCGACGAGTGCGATGACGCGGCTCATGAGTGGATCCCTTTCGATGACGGACGTTCGTGACGTACAACCGGACCGTAGTCCAGTTTCTTCCGAGAGAAGGTATCGTGGAGGTGTGACCCGCGCCCCTCTGCCGTTGGCAGCCGACGACACCGAGCGCTGCGACGCCGCTCGCAACCGCCGGCTGCTTCTCGACGCCGCGGTAGGGCTTGTCGACGAGCGGGGGGCGGATGCCCTGACCATGGACGCCGTCGCGACCCGCGCCGGCGTCGGCAAGGGCACCGTGTTCCGACGCTTCGGAAGTCGCGCAGGTCTGATGCTGGCCCTGCTCGACCACACCGAGCGCGAACTCCAACAGTCCTTCATGTTCGGACCTCCGCCTCTGGGCCCCGGCGCTCCCCCGATCGACCGCCTGATCGCCTACGGACGAGCCCGTCTCGACCTGGTCGAGGTACAGGGCGAGGTTCTGCGCGCCGCGGAGAACTCGGCGGTGTCCCGGTTCGCCGCCCCCGCCCACGCCGTCGGCCTCACCCACGTGACGACGCTGCTCCGCCAGGCCGGGGTCGAGGGCGACATTCCACTTCTGGCCTATGCACTTCTCGCTCAGCTCGAGGCGACGCTCGTGCTGCACCAGATCCGCGACGTCGGCATGAGCGCCGCGCGACTGGCCGACGGCTGGGAAGACCTTGCTCGTCGCATCGTGACCTGAGGTCACACCAGACGAAGGGTGCGCTCCGCCGCCTCGACGAGGCCCACGCCGTATCCGCGACCGTGTCCGGCCGCATGAACCGCCAACGGGTGGAGTTGATGGGCCGGAACGCGCTCGCGCCATCCGTCGACGAGCGGGTGTGACTCGCCGTACCCGGCGATCACGTCGTCGAGGTACGGACAGCCGAACAACTCGAGCATCGCGAGATCCGTGTCACGGTGTCCTCCGTGCGCGGCGGGATCGATCAGCACGACTCCGTCCGCGGTCCACACGACGTTGCCGTTCCACAGATCGCCGTGCAGACGTGACGGGGAGTCGCCGTCGTCAAGGGCTCCCGACGCGATCACCTCGCAGGCCCGTTCGACGACGACGCACTCGTCAAACGTGACCGTGCCCGCGTCGACCGCCACCCGCAGGAACGGCAGCACTCGCTCGTCCGCGTAGAACTGCCCCCACGCGCCGTACTCGGTGGAGGACATCTCGCGGGCTCCGATGAAGATCGTGCCCTCGAATCCGTCGGGCGGACACCCGAAGCTCCGCGCGCCACTGTCGTGCAGTCGCGCGAGCCGACCACCGAACTCTCGTGCCGCCGCAGCGGACGGACGAGAGGTCTGCAGACGCTCCAGAGTGATGTGCGCGGCGCCCACGTCGAGGACACGGACGGTGCGCGCTCCCCCGGCGGCGAGCCACCGCAGCCCCGCGGCCTCGGCGGCGAAGAAATCGGCATGGGCGTCGTGACGCGTCTTGACGAAGGTCTGCCCGTCCGTGCTCACGCGTTATCCACCGGCGAAGGGCGGCAACACGTCCACACGGTGACCGACCGGGTACGCGTCGTCCCGCACCATCTCGTCGCCGATCAGGAAGACCGCGACGGAGAGCACGCGTTCCAAGGCGGTCCCGTGACGCTCCCGCAGAGCGCCCTTGACGTCGCCCACCGTCGCACCCGGTCGCAGCTGGTAGGACTCGAGGTCCGTTCCCGCAGCATCGGCGGCACCCGCGAAGTAGCGCACCTCGACGGTCTCGACGTCAGCCACCGATGGCTCCCATCGACCGCTCGGGTGGCACAAAGTCCTCACGTTCCATGCCGTGACCGGCCCACTTGTTCCACATGGCACCGCGCCAGAGCTGCGCGATCTCCTCGTCGCTCGCGCCGCCGCGCAGGGCGACGCGCAGATCCGTCTCGGCGTCGCTGAAGAGGCACGAACGCACCGTGCCCTCCGCCGTGAGTCGGGTGCGGTCGCAGTCGGCGCAGAACGACCGGGTGACCGAGGCGATGATGCCGACCGTGGCGGGACCACCGTCGACCGTCCACTCCTCGGCAGGCGACGACGCGTCGTCACGCCCGACACCGACGAGCGTGAACCGCTCACCGAGGACGTCGAGCAGCTCGGCTGCGGACACCATCGTCGAGCGTGCCCACTCACGGTCCGCGTCGAGCGGCATCTGCTCGATGAACCGGAGATCCACCCCGCGGTCGAGACACCACTGCACCAGGTCCAGTGCGCCGTGCAACGTCTCGCGCATCAACACCGCGTTGATCTTGACCGGGGCGAAGCCGGCTGCCAACGCGGCGTCGACTCCCGCCAGGACGGCGGGCAGCCGGTCGCGGCGTGTCAACGAGGCGAAATGGGCACGGTCGACGGTGTCGAGGGAGATGTTCACGCGGCTCAGACCCGCGGACTTCAACCGTTCGGCGCGTCGATCGAGGCCGATGCCGTTGGTGGTCATCGACAACTCCACGGTCGGGGCGCTCGCGGCGGTCCGTTCGATGATGTCGACGATGTCCTTGCGCACCAGGGGTTCTCCCCCGGTGAAACGGACTTCCCGCACGCCGAGCAGTCGATCGGCGACACCGACGAGTCGAGCGATCTCCTCGGCAGTGAGGAGTTGCTCGAACTCGAGGTTCGGCAAACCTTCCGCCGGCATGCAGTAGGTGCACCGCAGCGAACACTTCTCGGTGACGGAGATCCGGAGATCGCGGGCGATACGGCCGAAGCTGTCGAGCAGGTGCGGCACGTCCGGACGCCCGGCCATGGACGGCGGGCGGCTCACGCCCGGCAGGCTGGGGATTCCCATACTTACCGCCGTCACTCGCACCACCTCCGCAGATCCCTGTACGTCCAGTATGCCTGTCCGCAGATCCCTAGGATGGTCGCCATGGCGCACAGGCACGGAACGGGCGACCGTTCGGTCGAGGAACACACCGAGCACGTCGACCGGATGATCACGCGTTCCTTCCAGGCGCGGTCACCCGAACGCATCTCCCTCGAGTCCGCGTCGGGCCGTGTCACCCACGTCGACGTGCCTGCACGGATCGACGTACCCAACTTCCGGAACTCGCAGATGGACGGGTACGCCGTCGACGCGGCGTCCGTCGCGAGCGTTCCCGTGATCCTCCCCGTCACCGGCACCACCGCGGCCGGCGACGACGGCGGACAGTCCCATCGACACGGCACCGCCCGCAAGATCATGACCGGCGCGCCCGTCCCGGACGGGGCCGATGCGGTCGTTCCCGTCGAGGACACCGAGATCCACGACGACGGCGTGCGCATTCTCGCCGGCCGCAGCGCGGGTGAGTTCGTCCGGGAACAAGGAAGCGACATCCGGGAAGGATCCGTCGTCGTCGCGGCGGGGACGACCCTGCGGCCCCGACATCTCGGGGCGCTGACCGCGGTCGGATGGGCCGACGTCGAGGTGGCTCCACGGCTGCGTGTGTCCGTCATCGCGACGGGCGCCGAACTCGTCGAGGCCGGCCGCGAACTGGCGCCGGGCCAGTTGTACGACTCGAACGGCCTCACCCTCGCGGCCTACGCGGCGGCCGACGGCGCCGAGGTCACCTTCCGCGGGCGCTCGACCGACAACGCGCAGGAGTTCCGCGAGATGCTGACCGAGGCCGCCGCTTCGGCGGACGTGGTCTTCACGTCCGGCGGAGTCTCGATGGGCGACTTCGAGGTGGTACGGGACGTGCTGGGGCCGCTCGGCGGCACGTTCACCCACGTCGCGATGCAGCCGGGTGGTCCGCAGGGATGGACCGACCTGGACGGCACACCGGTCATCAGCTTTCCGGGCAACCCGGTCAGCACTGTCGTGTCGTACCTCGTCTTCGCCCGGCCGGTGATACGTCGACTGACCGGGCTGCCCGTCTCGGCGCCGTCCGACCACGTCGCCGATGCCGAGATCGTGTCCATCCCCGGCCGTCGACAATTTCTCCGCGGCCGCCTGACCGACACCGGCGTGGCCGTGACGTCCGGGCCCGGTTCGCACCTGGTGGTCTCGATGGCGGCAGCGGACGTCCTCGTCGACGTCCCGGCGGACACGGTCCGGATCCCCGCCGGCAACACCGTGCGCGTCCTGCCGTTGTGACAGGCTGATCTCCGTGAACGAGACCACCCCGCAGACGAGTCCTGACCAGGAACAGCCCGGCGGCGCCCTCTCGCACCTCGATTCCGACGGGCGCGCCCGCATGGTCGATGTCAGCGACAAGGCCGAGACCCGACGCGTCGCGGTCGCCGCGGGACTGCTGCGGACCACTGCGGACGTGATCCGTCTGGTCCGCGCGGACGGGATGCCCAAGGCCGACGTCCTTGCCACCGCCCGCATCGCCGCCATCTCGGGAGCGAAGCGGACATCCGAGCTCATTCCCTTGTGCCATCCCCTCCCGCTGTCGTCGGTCGCCGTGTCGTTCGAGTTCGGTGAGGACTCCATCTCCATCGAGGCGACGGCCGTCACGACCGGACGCACGGGTGTGGAGATGGAAGCGTTGACGGCCGTGTCGATCGCCGGACTGACACTGCACGACATGGTCAAGGCCGTCGATCCGGCCGCGTCGATCGAGTCCGTCCGGCTGGTCCGCAAGGAAGGCGGAAAGCGCGGCGTGTGGACACGGGACTCGGCGACACCGACGCCCGCGCCTGCTCGAGCTCCCCTCGGAGATCGCACCGCCGTCGTCGTCGTCGCCTCGACCGGAAGCGCCGCCGGAACGCGCGAGGACACCACCGGACCCCGTATCGCGGCATGGCTCGACGAGCGTGGATACGACGTCCGTGGACCTCTGGTGGTCGCGGACGCCGACATCGCCGCCGGGCTGCAGGACGCGCTGACGGACGGTCCCGCACTGGTGATCACCACGGGCGGCACCGGCGTCTCGCCGACCGACGCCACTCCCGAGGCCACCAGGGCAGTGCTCGACCGCGAACTGCCCGGCGTCGCGGAGCAGATCCGGCGCGCAGGCCTCGAGGCGACGGTGCACGCATCACTGAGCCGCGGCCTGGTCGGGGTCGCCGGGCGGAGCGTCGTGGCGAATCTGCCGGGATCGCCGGGAGGGGTGAAAGACGGCCTGGGAGTTCTGGATCCGCTCCTCGACCATCTGGTCGCACAGGTCCGAGGCGGAGGAGCACACGAATGACCGAGATCCTTGCTCGCATCTCGAGCGATCCGATCGATCCCGCCACCGTGTCCGACGCCGTCGCCGGGCCCACTCACGGTGCGGTGCTGGTGTTCTGGGGTGTGGTCCGCGATCACGATCACGACAAGTCCGTCTCCGCCCTGGAATATCGCGCCCACCCCGATGCCGAGAAGTTCCTGCGGCGATGCTGCGAGGACGCCGCGGCGGCCTCGGGGCTGCCCACGGCAGCAATTCATCGCGTGGGCGATCTGACGATCGGGGATACGGCACTCGTCGCCGCCGTGGCGTCACCGCATCGCGCCGAGGCCTTCGCCGCCCTGCAGACCCTCGTCGACCGCATCAAGACAGAGGTACCGATCTGGAAGCGTCAGCAGTTCCCGGAAGGCACCAGCGAGTGGGTCGGACTCTAATCCCGTTCTGCCGCAACGTCATCCGTCGACCGGCGGACGAAGCGATGGACCGCCAGCAACTCGGCGTCCGTCGCGCTCTCCGTCTGGATCATGGAACCGACCCGTCGCCTGGTGTCCTCCACGTCCAAGCCTGACCCGATGAACACCAGCGCCGTCCCACCGCGCGGCGACGCCGTCTCGATCTCGATGTGCACTCCGACCGTCTGCACCAGGAACCGAGCAGCACCTCGACCGAATCGGGCAAACCCTTTACAGCGGTACAGCCCCGGTGGCGGATTCTCCAGGAAGTCGATCAATGCTCTCGGATCGAGGTTTTCGGTCGTCTCGACACTGACCGTCTGATACTCGGTGTGCAAGTGGTCGTGGTGATCGTCGTCCTCCCGGAGGAGGTCGTCGAGCGTCAGTTGGCGCGGCCCGTCGTCCTGGCGTTCCGGCGGATCCAGGAGTAGCCGGACATCCACTGCTCCCCTGGACGTCACCACCCTCGGCGCCGTGGGTGCGGCCCGATGCACCTCGGCCAGAACCGCGTCGAGCGTGGACTTGTCGACCGAGTCGGCCTTGTTGACGACGACGAGGTCGGCCATCGCGAGGTGCTGGTCGAGGTGCGGATTGGCCGCCACCGTCTCGGGCAGGGACAGCGCGTCGACCACCATGACCAGTCCGCCGTAGCGGATCCGCGCATCCGCACTGGCCAGCACCATCTTGATCAACGCTCGTGGTTCGGCGATACCGCTGGCCTCGACGACGATGGCGTCGACAAGTCCACTCGTGGCGGTGAGAGCGCCGAACATGTCGTCGAGATCGTCGGTGTCCACGGCGCAACACAGGCAACCGTTTCCCAGCGTGACGACGGAGTCGACCTGGCCGGCCACCAACATCGAGTCGATGTCCACCGCACCGAAATCGTTGACCACGACGCCTATGCGGAGTCCGTCGTTGCGCCGCAGGATGTGATTGAGCAGGGTCGTCTTTCCGGACCCCAGATACCCGGCCACCAGGACGACCGGAACTGCGTTGCGTGGCACGCCGAACAGGGTACGTGAGGCCCGCTGTGCGTCACTCGTCGTGCAGAACGAAGTCGATGATTCCGGCGCCGATCGCGATGGCGTGGGACAACTGTCCGTCCGCGCTTTCCAGAATCGCCGCATCACCGGGGTCGGAGGCGTTCCCCATCTCGACGAACACGACCGGCACCGTGGTCAGTGCAGGCGCGGCGATATCGGATCGTTCCTGGATGCCGTCGACTCCCGCATAGTTCGAGGGCGTGAAACCCTCCCGCAGATAAGAATCGCGCATTGCTGTCGACGCGACCCGCCCCGCACCGGACTGCACCGAGTTCACCTCCGAGGACGGAACCGGAAGTGTCGGAACGATGATGTGGAAACCGTGATCGGCCGAGTCGGGCGTGCCCGCCGTCGAGGTCGAGTCCGCGTGGATACTCACGGCGACGGCTGCCCCGGACGCACTGGCAGCGGCCGCCCGGTCGGTGATGCAGCCACCCCACCCGTCGTCGTCGGGACGGCTGAGGACGACGGTCGCACCCAGGCTCTCCAGACTCGATTTCACCAGCTGCGTGACGTTCCAGACGATGGTGTGTTCAGGGGTGCCGCCCAGAGCCGTCATGCCGGTGGTCTGGCAGTCCTTCGTTCCTCCCCGCCCGTCGTCTACCTGACGTGAGAGGTTTTCGCCGGCGGAGCTCCCCTGGTGACCGGGGTCCAGGAAGACCACTGTCCCGGCGAGCGGCTCCGCTGCTATGGGAGTGGCTGCAGCGGTGCCTGATACCGCGAATGCGAGAACGACCGCCGACGTCGTCAGCGAGCTGCGCTCGAACATTGTCCTGACCCGCACACGTCCCCCATTCCACGCCGAGCGCGCACGCGCCCGACGAAAACCTCCCACAACATGAAGAATGGCTCGGAAGAATTGACTGTCCGTACTTCCATCGAGAGGCGACCGTGACCGCATCGTGACCGATTACCATGCTCGGCCGGACGGTGACAGCAGAATTCGACAATGGATCCACCGGTTACGGAAAATGACGGCAACAAAGCGCACCCGACTATTACTCGGTCCCTGACCGACGGTAATGTCCGTCGCAGCGCGTTTCAGGAATACGAATACAACGAAAGCGGACGACATGGCAAAGAAGGTCGTTGTTCACCTGGTCGACGACATCGACAGCACCCCTATCGACGAGGACGGCGAACACATCACGTTCGCCGTCGACGGACAGACGTACGAAATAGATCTCGGGCCGGTCAATGCTGCGGAATTCCGCCGCACGGTGGGTTACTACGTGGACCATGCGGCGAAGGTGTCGGGGAGTTCCTCGACCCGGTCCGGCGGTTCGACTCGCAGCAACTCCTCGACTCGACGACAGTCGACCGCTGTGGGACGTCGCAGCGCCGAGGAGACCAAGGCCGTGCGCGAATGGGCCCTCGGCGCCGGATACGACCTCGCAGCGCGCGGACGCATCCCGTCCGAGGTGCAGAAGGCGTACGACGCCAGTCACTGAGACACGACGAAGCCCCATGATCGGAAGATCATGGGGCTTCGTCG
Source organism: Rhodococcus sp. AC861 (assembly GCF_979256035.1). NCBI lineage: Bacteria > Bacillati > Actinomycetota > Actinomycetes > Mycobacteriales > Nocardiaceae > Rhodococcus > Rhodococcus sp. AC861. The sequence continues at coordinate 151,912 of NZ_CEEDMW010000003.1, read as the reverse complement.
TATGTCGGTGAATCTCGTTATTCGGTGGAGCTTGTTGTTCCGGTGGAGCTAAGGGGACTCGAACCCCTGACCCCCACACTGCCAGTGTGGTGCGCTACCAGCTGCGCCATAGCCCCGTGCATCTACGTGTGGTCCGAAAAGTGCTTCCGTACCGCCCGAAGAACGCTCGACCGAAGTTACACCATCGCCATTGCGAGGTCCAAATCCGGTTCAGCCCAGATCGGCCACCCACCCTGTGTCCGTGGTGGTGTCGACGATCGCACCGTCGACGATGACCGTGGGCGTGCCCTGCGCACCGGCAGCGGCGAGAGCGGCGCTGCCCGCCTCGGCATTCGTTGCCGCGGTTGCTACCCCGGCACCGTCGGTGATGCACTGCACGGCGTCGTCGGATGCGCCCGCATCTCCCGCCGCAGACGCCAGCTCGGCGTTCGTGTGGTCGGCGCTGCCGTTCTCCTCCGGCTGGAACTCGGGTGAGAACAGGGCGGAGTGGAACGCGGAGAAAGCCGGACCGTCACCCGTGGCCGCGATGCACTGCGAGGCGGCCACCGCGCGGGTGCTGTAGTCGCCGCTGGGCGAGAGGCGGTTCAGGAAGTCGAGCATGTGGTACCGGACGGCCACTGTCCCGTCGTCGATCTTCTGAGCTAGTTCCTGGCCGTAGGTGTTCTCGAGTTCCGCGCAATAGGGGCACATCGCGTCCTCGAAGATGTCGACCGTGCGGCTCGCACCGGGCGCACCCAGGGTGACGACGCCCGACGGATCGACCGAGGTGGTGACCGCAGTGTTCTGCACGGAACCGTATCCGTCGGCCCGAGGTGCACTGCGCGAGTTCTGCCACAGAACGCCGCCGATGACGACGGCCGCGATGACGAGGAGCGCGAGACCGCCCAGGACATAGGTCGACGTGCTCGACGACTTCTGCGGCGTGTATTTCGACGACTTGGTCGTTCTCGCGGATCCCGACGACTTCGGCGATTTCGGTGACGACGGCGTGGAGGCATTCACGGAGAACACTGTGTCACGGTCGACTGACAACGGCCTGAGAAACCCGGTCCACGACAGGGTCAGGTTTGCCAATGCTTGCTGGTAGAGAACTCGACTTCGCCGTACATTCGCCCGGTGACCCACATCGACCCCCACGACCCGCAAGCCGTCACCTCACCGGCCGGGGAATCGACTCTGCCACCACACGAGTTCGATCACACGCACGCCGACGTCTCCGGCGGATGGCTGCGCGCCGCGACGTTCGGCGCCATGGACGGCCTGGTCACCAACACCTCACTCATCGCGGGTGTCGGTGGGGCCGGCGTCACCACTCACACGCTCGTCCTGAGCGGCATCGCCGGACTCGTCGCGGGCGCGTTCTCGATGGCTCTCGGTGAGTTCACGTCGGTGTCGACCCAGAACGAACAGATCGACGCCGAGGTGAACACCGAGCGTGCCGCGTTCTCCAAGTATCCGGCGGAGGAGCAGGCGGAGCTGGTCGGCATGCTGACCGACATGGGCATGTCCGCCGAGACAGCGACCACGGCTGCCCGTGAGATCCACACGGAACCCGACCGCGCCGTCGATCTACACATCTCCCGTGAACTGGGCGTCGATCCCACGGAGAAGCCGTCACCGTGGGTCGCGGCGGGGTCCTCATTCGTGCTGTTCTCGATCGGCGCGATCATCCCGCTGATCCCGTTCCTGCTGGGATCGGACGTCCTCGCGTTCGGACTCGCCTGCGGAGCGGTGGGATTGATGGTCGCCGGAGCACTCGCCGCTCACTTCACCTCACGGTCGACGGTGATCGGTGCGTTGAGGCAACTGCTGTTCGGATCACTCGCCGTCGCGGCGACCTACGGCGTCGGGTCCCTCATCGGCGTCGGTACCGCGTAGCGCGTCGGAACCGCGCGAGACGGCTGCCAGGCCGCCTCCCGACCGGGTGTCCGGAACGACCATCCACCCCACCGCGGCGATCAGCAGGATCGCGCCGGACGAGCCGAATGCCACGCCGTAGGACAGGTGCGTCACCAGGACTCCGGCAACCAGCGGCCCGATGACCGAACCGACGTCCATCGCCATCTGGAAGGCGGCGAGGACCGGGCCGCCGCGGGCGCGGCTACCGATGAGGTCCGCGACGGCCGCCTGCTGGGTCGGCGTGATCAGACCGGACCCGATGCCGGCGACGAACGTGATGACCAGGAACACCTCGGTGGACCCGGAGATACCCATCGCCGCCGTGGACGCGCCGCACAGCAGCAGGCCGGCGACCAGGAACGGCTTGCGGCCGTGCCGATCGGACAGGCGCCCCGCAGGCACCAAGGCCACCGCATTGCCGACCGCGAACACCGCGAGGGCGATGGCGGCCATCGACGCGCTGCGGCCCAGCGCCGACACCACGAACAACGGAACGATGGCTGTCCGCACGCCGAAGACCGCCCACCCGTTGGCGAAGTTCGACAGCAGCGCCGACCTGTACGTCGACGATCGGAGCGCGTCGGCGAAGCGCAACGTGACGGATGCGGCCTCGTCGGCTCTCGTGGTGGCTGCCGGCGAGCGCAGGCCGACGGCAACGACCGCAGCCGCGGCGACGAGCGTGACCGCATAGAACACGAACGGTGCACGGAGGCCGCCGATCCCGAGCACGATCCCTCCCACGAACGGCCCCAGGACCGTTCCGGCGAGGAAGCTCGACGCATACATGCCGGACACGCGACCGCGGCGGTCCGGCGGGGCGATGCGGATGAGCAAACCTAGCGCCGACACCGTGAACATGGTCGACCCGATGCCGCCGAGCGATCTGAACAGCAGCAGTTGCCAGTACGTCTGAGCGAGCGCACACAAGCCCGTCGATACCGCGACAACGACAAGCCCGGTCAGGTAGACCCTGCGCTCACCGATGCGCTGGACGAGCGACCCACTGGCCGGGGCGAAGATCAATCTCGTGGCCGCGAAGGCGGAGATGATGACCGTGACGGCGAACTCGTCGACGCCGAAGTCCAGCGCGAACCCCGGCAAGGCCGGCGCGACGATGCCGAACCCCAGAGCGATGACGAACGCGGCGGAGACGAGAATCCAGATGTCACGCGTCGGGTCGTCCTTCGCCGAACTCTTCGGGGCAGGGCCGCCGTTCGAGAGGTCGGACGAGTCCGTCACGTCCCGGACAGGACGGACGAGACGAGATCGCGTGCCGCACTCTGCACCTCGGCCAGATGGTCCGCTCCCTTGAAGGACTCCGCGTAGATCTTGTAGACGTTCTCGGTGCCCGACGGGCGCGCGGCGAACCACGCGTTCTCCGTCGTCACCTTCAGCCCACCGAGGGCGGCGTCGTTCCCGGGCGCGGACGTCAGGGTCGCGGTGATCTCCTCCCCCGCCAACGTCGTGGCCGTCACCTGATCCGCGGAAAGCTTGGCCAGCAACGCTTTCTGCTCACGATCGGCGGGCGCATCGGTACGCGCGTAGGCCGGGTTGCCGAAGCGGTCGGTCAGGGACGAGTACCGCTGCGACGGCGTCGACCCCGTCACCGCCGTGATCTCCGAGGCCAGCAGCGCGAGGATGATGCCGTCCTTGTCGGTCGTCCAGACGGATCCGTCCTTCCGCAGGAAGGACGCGCCGGCACTTTCCTCGCCGCCGAACCCGATGTCGCCGGAGATCAGACCGGGCACGAACCATTTGAATCCGACGGGGACCTCGAGCAGTCTGCGGTCGAGCGAGGACACGACCCGGTCGATCATCGACGAACTGACCAACGTCTTTCCGACGGCGGCGGCGGTCGGCCATCCGGAACGGTGCGAGAACAGGTATTCGATGGCCACCGCGAGGTAGTGGTTGGGATTCATCAACCCGTCGGGGGTGACGATGCCGTGGCGGTCGGCGTCGGCGTCGTTTCCGGTGGAGACGTCGAAGTCGTTGCGCGCCTCGATGAGCGAGGCCATCGCGTTGGGCGACGAGCAGTCCATGCGGATCTTGCCGTCGGTGTCGAGAGTCATGAATCGCCAGGTGGCGTCGACCAGTGGGTTGACGACCGTCAGATCGAGACGGTGCCGCTCGGCGATCGCACCCCAGTAGTCGACGCTCGCACCGCCCAACGGGTCGGCGCCGATACGCACGCCGGCGGAACGGATCGCGTCGATGTCCAGGACGGACGGAAGGTCGTCGACATACGTGCCCAGGTAATCGTATTTCTGCACACTTCCGGCGAGTGCGGCAGCGAGGGACACCCGCTTCACGGACGCGACTCCCGAGCGCAGGATCTCGTTGGCTCGCGCGGCGATCACCGAGGTGGCGTCGGTGTCGGCGGGCCCGCCGTTCGGCGGGTTGTACTTGAAACCGCCGTCCCGCGGCGGGTTGTGCGACGGCGTGACGACAATTCCGTCCGCGAGCGCCGACGGCCCGGTGGCGTTGTGCCGCAGAATGGCATGGCTGACGGCAGGTGTCGGCGTGTAGCGACCGGCGGAGTCGACGAGAACGACGATGTCGTTGGCGGCGAGAACCTCGACCGCGGTGACCCATGCGGGCTCCGACAGGGCGTGGGTGTCCTTGCCCAGGAACAGGGGGCCGGTGGTGCCCTGCGACGCGCGGTACTCGACGATGGCCTGCGTCGTGGCGATGATGTGGTCTTCGTTGAAGGCGCCGTCGAGGCTGGATCCGCGGTGGCCCGACGTTCCGAACACCACCTGCTGATCGGGATCGTCGACGTCGGGCGTCACGGTGTAATAGGACGTCACCAGATGTGGCAGGTCGACCAGATCCGACGCCTGCGCACGTTGTCCCGCTCGCTCGTGAGCCACTTGTGGTCCTCCTGTGTAGATCGCGAACCCCCGTCGTGAACGACCCTAACGGGCGCCGTCGATCACAGGTCCGGGAGTCGGGAGAATTCGGCGATCGCGATGACGTCGTCGAGTGCCGTGGCCACCACCCGGAGCCGCTGACCGACGGTGTCGGCGGTGAGGATCTTCGAACGATCGGACGAGCCGAAGGGCAACGACGACGCGAACGCCCACAGTTCGTCCGTCGATCGTCCCCCGCCGGCGTCGACGCGTGGCACCTCGGGTGTCGGAAGATCGCGCGCCCGGGCGATGTCGGTGAGAATGTCGAAGAGGCGCTCGGTCCGCTCCTGCACCAGATCGACGATCTCGTCGTTGTTCTCCGCGGTGTCCGGCGCATCGGGCCACGCGGTGACCCGAGCCCGAGGGTAGGGATCGTCGGTCAGCCATTCGACGACACGGATGCGCTCGACGCCCCGGCACTCGAGGACGAACCGTCCGTCCTGGGTGGGGAGCGCTCGGTCGATTCGCGTGGACACTGCCGCGGTGCCGCGGACGTCGCCTCCGCCCACCTCGTGGCCGCGCTCGATCAGGACGACCCCGAAGTGCGAGTCCGTGTCGAGGCAGTGCTGCACCATGGCGCGGTACCGCGGTTCGAACACGTGCAGCGGGACGTCGTCTCCGGGTAGTACGACGGAGCCCAGCGGGAACATCGGCAGGATCGACATGTCGTCCGGCCTGGTGTCCGGTTGCCGGTCGAGGGTGTCGTCGTCGTTGTCCACGACTCCAGCATGCACCTACGGCCGGGAGTGACGCTCGCAACCGCCTCACCGTCTCCGGTGTCGACACGGCCTCCGCTGGGTAAGGATGCGTGCATGAGCCCCTCCACTTCGGCAGATGCGTCGACCCTTCACACGTTCTCCGTCTGGGCGCCCACGCCGGACCGTGTGCGACTGCACCTCGACGGTCGACTGCACGAGATGACCGAGTCGAACGGGTGGTGGACCGCCGAGGCCGCTGCTGCCGACGGCGCGCGGTACGGCTTCGTCCTCGACGACGACGAGTCGGTGATTCCCGATCCTCGCTCGCCCCGGCAGCCGGACGGGGTGCACGAGGCCTCCGCGCTGTACTCCCCCGAGTCCTACGCATGGTCCGATCAGTCGTGGACGGGTCGTCCGCTGGCGGGCGGCGTCCTGTACGAGCTGCACATCGGAACCTTCACCACTGCAGGAACTTTCGACTCCGCGATCGAGCGACTGGATTACCTCGTCGATCTGGGCGTCACCTTCGTCGAGGTCATGCCGGTCAACGGTTTCAACGGTACGCACAACTGGGGTTACGACGGTGTCCTCTGGTACACGGTGCACGAGGGGTACGGAGGCCCGGAAGCGTTCCAGCGCTTCGTCGACGCGTGCCACGCACGAGGATTGGCCGTCACGCTCGACGTGGTCTACAACCATCTCGGACCGTCGGGAAACTATCTGGAGAAGTTCGGCCCGTACATGTCCGACGGCGCCAACTCGTGGGGACAGACGGTCAACGTCGCGAGCGACGGATCGGACACCGTCCGCCGCTACATCATCGACAACGCGCTGCGGTGGTTCGACGACTTCCATGTCGACGCACTGCGTCTCGACGCGGTGCATGCGCTGGCGGACACCACCGCGACGCACATTCTCGAACAGCTGGCCGTCGAGACCGCGAAGCTGTCGGCCCACGTCGGTCGACCGCTGAGCCTCATCGCCGAGAGCGATCTGAACGACCCCACGCTGATCACGGCTCGCGCAGGCGGTGGCTACGGGCTGACGGCGCAGTGGGACGACGACGTGCATCACGCGGTCCACGCCGCCGTCTCGGGCGAACGGCAAGGCTATTTCGGCGACTTCGGTTCGATGCAGTGCCTCGCGACGACGATCTCGCAGGGCTTCTTCCATGCGGGTACCTACTCGACGTTCCGCGGACGGGTGCACGGGCGGCCGATCGACCGACGTCTGCTGCCGGCGAGTTCGTTGGTCGCGTACACCACGACGCACGACCAGGTGGGCAACCGCGCGATCGGCGACCGGCCGGGCTTCTACCTGACGCCGGGCCAGCTGGCGGTCAAGGCCGCTCTGATCCTGTTGTCCCCCTTCACCCCCATGCTGTTCATGGGCGAGGAGTTCGACGCGTCGACACCGTTCCAGTTCTTCACCTCGCACCCGGAACCGGAACTCGGCGAGGCGACGGCGAAGGGTCGCAAGGCGGAGTTCGCCTCGCACGGATGGAACAGCGAGGACATCCCCGACCCGCAGGATCCCACGACGTTCACCGACTCGAAGTTGAAGTGGGAGGAGATCACCGAGGGTGATCACGCGCGGGTCCTCGAGTGCTACAAGGCACTGCTGGCCTTCCGCTCGAGCCGCATCGAGATCACCGATCCGTGGCTGACCGATCTCCACGTCGACTACGACGAGGACGAGCGGTGGATCGCGATCCAGCGGTCACCCGGACTGCGCATCGTGTGCAACCTGTCCGAGTCGCCGGTCACGGTCCCGTACGGCGGCACCCCGCTCCTGTGGTGGGAGGAGGCCACGCCGAACGCGACCGGATCGGCGACCACGGTCCCGGGTCACTCCTTCGTCGTCCTGTCCTGACCGTCACCGCCGCGCAACGCGAGTGCCACGAGCACCGCGTTGCCGGCGAGGACCACGGCGGTCGCAACGGCCGCGACGTGCATGCCGTCGACGAAGGCCACGCGTGCCGACGCCGCGAGCGCGTCACCGATCTCGGCGGGCAGTGTCGACGCGATCGACACCGCCTCGCCGATGGTCTCCTGAGCTCCGGCCGCGTCCGAGCTGTTCAGCGCGGCGAGGTCGATGCCTCCGCGGAACACCGACATGACGACGGACCCGAGGAGTGCGACACCGAGCGCGATACCCAGTTCGTAGGCAGTCTCGGACACGGCCGACGCAGCCCCGGCGCGTGACGGCGGCACCGACGCGACGACCAGGTCCGAGGTCAACGTCAGGGCCAACCCCGCACCGACCCCGACGAGAACGAACGACGCCATGAACACGGCGATCCCGTCCGTCTGGCCGAGTCGGGTGAGCAGCAGCGCGCCCACGGCGGACGTCGCGAGACCGACCGCGAGAACGGTGCCCGCCTCCCACCGTCGAACCAGGTGAGCCGCGGCCAGCGATGCCAGGATGCTGGTGGCGGTTCCCGGCACCATCACCAGGCCTGCTTCCAGTGGTGACACCCCGAGAACCGACTGCAGGTACTGCGACCCGAAGAACAGCACGCCGGCGAGAGCGAACACCGACAGCAGGTTCGTGGCGACGGCCGTCGAGAAGCGGCGCTGGGCGAACAGCGTGAGGTCGATCATCGGTGCCGCCAGTGTCCGTTGGCGTCGGACGAAGACGAGGCCGGCGAGAACCCCGACCAGAGCGATGGGCACCATCACGGCGTTCGGGCCGTGGGCCGCGGTCTCCTTGACGGCGTACACGACGGGAACGATTGCGAGAATCGACAGGACCGCGCTCGGAATATCGAATCGTCCGGGGGTCGGATCCTTGGATTCCGGGATCGTGAAGGGCCCGACCACGACGAGCGCGATCATGATCGGCACGTTGATCAGGAAGACCGATCCCCACCAGAAGTGCTCGAGCAGGTACCCGCCGACCAGCGGTCCGGCGGCAGCGCCGCCGCCCGCCATCGCACCCCAGACGCCGATGGCCAGAGTGCGCTCGCGGCGTACCTGGAACATGGTCCGGATCAGGCCGAGTGTCGCCGGCATGAGTGTTGCGCCCGAGATCCCTTGGAGCACACGAGCCGTGATCATCATCGCCGGATCGACCGCGAATGCCGCCACCACCGACGACAACCCGAAACCGACGGCGCCGATCAGCAGAAGCTTGCGTCGGCCGATGCGGTCACCGACCGTGCCCATCGTGACCAGCAGTCCCGCGAGCACGAAGGAATAGACGTCGATGATCCACAGCAGCTCGGTACTGCTGGGACGCAGATCGGAACTCAGGAACGGGAGCGCGATGTCGAGCACGGTGCCGTCGACGGCGATGAGCATCACCGCTCCGGCGAGCACCATCAGGCCGATCCATTCACGCCTCGTGGCGGGTACGGCGGACTCTTCGGGATTCGGCTGCACGGACGCAGCCGCGGACACGGACACAGGTCACCTCTTTCGTTTACCGTCCGGACGGTACAGTCGGACTCCGTCAGAGTAGCAACAACCGTCCAGCCGGTACAGTCCTTGTCATGGCAGCCGATACGCGCGACCGAATCCTGGACGCCCTCGAGGCGCTGCTGCTCGACGAAGGCCTGGACAGGACGACCCTCGAAGCGGTGGCCGCGCGGGCGGGCGTCTCCAAAGGTGGCTTGCTGTACCACTTCCCGAGCAAGGACGCGATGATGGCGTCGATGGTCCGACGACTCGGTGACCGCGCGGACGCACAGCGAGTCGATGCCGAGAAGGCCGGCTCCTCACTCGCGCAGTGGTACCTCCAACCACCCGACGCGACCTCGGCCGAGGAAGTGGCGCTGTACCGCTCCACGCTGGCTGCGCTGCGCAGCATGGACGGGCGGCCCGGCGAGGTCCACCAGGCCGTCATCGAAGTCATGGGAATGTGGGACCGAGCCTTGCAACGCGAGATCGAGGATCCGGTTCACGCGGAGATCGTCCGCTTGGTCGGCGACGGCATCTACTTCGCCGCGCTGCTGGGCCTTCCCCAGACGGATGCCGACCTGCACCGCGCCGTCGTCGAGCGGCTGCTCGGGACGAACTACGTCAGGTAGCGGTACGCCGGGGAGCCCGGTTCGAGGTGCTCGACGTGCATCGGCGAGTCTTCCATCCGCTCCAGCAGGGCCGACAGATCCGAGGAGGATCCCAGTTCGATGCCGACGAGCGCGGCACCGGTCTCACGGTTGTTCCGCTTGACGTACTCGAAGAGCGTGACGTCGTCGTCCGGGCCCAGCACGACGTCGAGGAACGTCCTCAGCGCGCCCGGCTCCTGCGGGAAGTCGACGAGGAAGTAATGCTTGAGACCCTTGTGGACCAACGACCGTTCGAGGATCTCGCCGTAGCGGGACACATCGTTGTTCCCACCCGAGATCAGGCACACCACGGTCGACCCGGCAGGAATGTCGACGTGCGACAGTGCGGCCACCGACAGTGCTCCCGCCGGCTCGGCGATGATGCCCTCGCTCTGATAGAGGTCGAGCATGGCCGTGCAGATCGCGCCCTCGTCGACCTGCGTCACGACCACCGAGCCGCGGCCGTCGTCGGTTCCGGTCCTGATGGGAAGCGCGGAGTGCGATGCGACCGTGGTGCCGAGGCTTGCCATCACGCGATACGGCAGGTTCCCGACGCGTCGAACCGCCGCGCCGTCGACGAAGGGATCGACCTCGGGAAGCGTCACGGGGCCACCGGCCATCAGGGCCGCCGCCATCGACGCTGCACCGGTGGGTTCGGCTCCGACGATCGACGTACCCGGGGAACGCTCGGCCAGGTACGCGGCCACTCCCGTCATGCACCCGCCGCCTCCGACAGGAACGACGACGAGATCGGGAGTGGTGGTGCCGAGCTGAGAGAGCATCTCGGCGGCGATGGTTCCCTGGCCGGCCGTCGTCCGAGGGTCGTCGAACGGCGGGACGATGGTGGCTCCGGACCGTGCGACGTCCTCGAGAGCGGCTGCGGCGGCGGCGTCGAACGTCGATCCGACGCTGATCACCTGAACCATGTCGCCGCCGTGGAAGGCGATGCGATCACGCTTCTGCTTCGGGGTGTTGGTGGGGACGTAGATGCGGCCGCGGACGCCGAGTGCACGGCACGCGAACGCGACTCCCTGTGCATGGTTACCGGCACTGGCAGCGACCACACCGACAGCGCGCTCGGCATCGGTGAGCTGGAGCATGAGGTTGTACGCGCCACGCAGCTTGTACGAGCGGACCCGCTGCAGGTCCTCGCGCTTGAGATAGACGTTCGCACCCGTCACCGCGGACAGCCTGTCGCAGTACTCGAGCGGTGTGAGAGTGGCGATGTCCCGCAACCTGACGGCCGCAGCGTCGATGTCGGCTGCGGTCGGCGCAGCGGCGTCGGTACGGGTCGTCGTCTCGGTCACACGGTCATGCTGCCACGGTCAGCGGCCGGACACCGACGTCAGGCCCTCTCGAGGACGAAGACCGGTATCTCGCGATCCGTCTTCTCCTGATAATCGGCGTAGTCGGGGTACGCGGCCACGGAGCGTTCCCACCACAGCGCTTTTTCCTCGCCGTGGACCTCTCGGGCCACCATGTCCCACTTCTCCGTCTTGTCGCGCAGCTCGACATGCGGATTCGCGAGGACGTTGAAGTACCAGACCGGGTGCTTCGGTGCGCCGCCGAGCGAGGCCACGGCTGCGTACGCACCGTCGTGCTCGACTCGCATCAACGGCGTGCGCCGCAGCTTGCCCGTCTTGTTACCGATCGTCGTGAGCAGGATGACGGGCATCCCCCGCATCTCGGTTCCCTCGGTTCCACCGGAGCTCTCGTACAGGTCGGCCTGATCGGCTGCCCAGGTGGACGGACTCGGTTCGTACTCCCCTTGTAATGGCATGAGACCAGTACACACAGCACCTCCTCGATCGGCAACCGAACGGGCCTGATCGGCGAGTTTCGGTGGCCCGAACTTCGAAGTACGTGTAGCCTTCGAACCAACGCAGGGTGTACGGAAATCGACGTTCGGGAGGCAGCATGACCACGGTCGACCTGACAACTACTCGCGCTTTCCCCGTCCGTACGGTGGACGTTGCCGGCACCGACTGGCCGCTCTACAAGATCGAAAGCCTGGTGCTCGCGCTCCTTGTCTTCGCCGCCCTTGCCCTGACTGTCACCATGCAGACAGCCGTCCTCACCTCTGCCGCTGTCGGCGTGACGCTGTGGTGGGCACTCGGAACGACCGAGCGCTTCCGCACCCGACGCTGACCACGTACGAACGCCGACGGGGCGCCCACATCGTGTGGGCGCCCCGTCGGCGTTCGTGTGGTCCGGCCGTAGGTCAGGAACCGAACGGCAGGACACCGGGGGCCAAGTAGAGCCCGCTGCTTCCGGCGGCGATGCCACCGACGAGTTCGAGCACGGCGTTGATGAAGTTCGTGATCATGAGATCGTCCCTCTCGGTCGAGTTCGATTGACGATCCGACGGTACCGTCCGTTCCTGTGAACGGTCACGAACTGGTCTGGTACGTCGGCTACGGCTCGAACACCCTGCCCGCACGCCTCGACGCCTACCTGGGCGGCTCTGCGGCCGACAGCAGATTCGGTGCGCACGCCGCCCCGCGGACCCTGTCGCCTCCGCGCGAGCGCCGGTGGATCACCGTGCCGCATGCGGTGTACTTCGCCGGCGTCTCGGCCCGGTGGACCGGAGCGTCCGCGTTCCTCTCGCTCGCGCCCACCCCCGACTCCGACTCCGACTCCGACAGCATCGCCCGCGCCTACCTGCTTGACTGGTCCGCCCTCGACCACATCGCGACCGTGGAGAACGCACAGACGGAGCAGACACTCGACGTGCGCGCAGTCGTGCCGACACGGCCGGGGGCGTGGGCGCTGCTCCCGGTGGAGCCGTCGACCGAGCCCCACCGCGGAAAGTACGACGCGGCGCTACGCCTGGACGACATCGACGGCGTCCCGGCCGTGACTCTGACGTCGAGCCACGTGCGAGAACGCGGAGCGCCGGCCGACCGCTACCGCGTAATCATCGCGGAGGGCTTGAGGGACAACCCTTTCGGCGTCGACCCGGAGGCCTACCTCGCAGCGGCCGTCGAGCGGTCAGCCATCGTCAGGCAGTGAGGCACCGTCAGACTGCGAGGCAGCCGGGTCCGAGCAATGCCTTCAGATCCCCCATCAGTGCCGACGACGGTGTGACGCGCAGCTTCTCGTCCACCTTGAGCATGGTGACGCGGTCGCCACTGATGAGTCGCAGGTGCACGTCGGTGGTGCCGGGATGGCTGGCCAGCACCCGCTTGAGGGCACCCACCTTGTCCGCGGTGCACTGACGCGTCGGCAAGCTGACGGCAACTGGTTTGGCAACTCCGACGGACGACAGGTCGGGCACCGCGATGTCGTTGGCGATCAACGAGATCCGGTCGTCGCGCGCGGACACCCTGGCCTTGACCAGCACGACGGCATCCTCGGCCACGTCCGCGCCGAACACCGAGTACGCCTGGGGGAAGAACAGCACCTCGATACCGCCCGTGAGGTCCTCGAGTTGAGCGGAGGCCCAGGTGAGGCCGTTCTTGTTGACGCGCCGGTTGACGGACGCCAGGATGCCGCCCACCGTGACCTGCGTGCCGTCCTTCAGGCTGCCTTCCAGAATCGTGGGAATTGCGGTGTCGGACTGCGCGGCCAGCACGTGTTCGACGCCGTTCAACGGGTGCCCGGACACATACAGGCCCAACATTTCCCGCTCCAGCGCGAGACGGTGCTTGCTGTCCCATTCCTCCGCGGGGATCTTGACATTGAACACGGACGTGATGGACTCGTCGGCGTCGACACCGCCGAACAGGTCGAACTGTCCGATGGCCTCGGCCTTCTTGGTTCCGAGCACCGCGTCGATGGCGTCGGCGTGGATCAGCATCAGACCCTTGCGCGGGTGGTCCAAGGAGTCGAATCCGCCTGCCTTGACCAGCGACTCGGTGACCTTCTTGTTGCAGGCCGTGGCGTCGATCTTGGCCAGGTAGTCGGAGAAGTCGGTGAACTTCCCCTTCTCCTTGCGCGCCGCGATGATCGAGGCCACCACGTTCGCGCCGACGTTGCGGACGGCGCCCATACCGAAACGGATGTCCGTGCCCACCGAGGCGAAGTTGAGCTCGGACTCGTTGACGTCGGGCGGCAGCACCGTGATGCCCAGCCTGCGACAGTCGGCAAGGTAGATGGCGGCCTTGTCCTTGTCGTCACCGACGCTGGTGAGCAGACCGGCCATGTATTCGGCGGGATAGTTGGCCTTGAGGTACGCCGTCCAGTAGGACACCAGCCCGTACCCGGCGGAGTGCGACTTGTTGAACGCGTAGCCGGCGAAGGGCAGGACCGTGTCCCACAGTGCCTTGATGGCCGCTTCGGAGAAGTCGTTGTCCAACATGCCCTGCCGGAACCCGGCGTAGGCCTTCTCGAGCTCCGAGAGCTTCTTCTTACCCATGGCGCGGCGCAGGAGGTCGGCCTGGCCCAGCGAGTAGCCAGCCACCTTCTGTGCGAGCTGCATGATCTGCTCCTGGTAGACCACCAGGCCGTACGTCTCGCCGAGGATGACCTTCAGCGGCTCCTCGAGTTCGGGGTGGATGGGCTTGACCTCTTGACGGCCGTTCTTGCGATCGGCGTAGTCGTTGTGCGAGTTCATGCCCATCGGACCGGGCCGATACAGCGCCAGCACGGCCACGATGTCCTCGAAGCCGGTGGGCTGCATCTTGCGCAGCAGATCGCGCATGGCGCTGCCGTCCAGCTGGAACACTCCGAGAGTGTCACCGCGAGAGAGCAATTCGAACGTCGCGGGGTCGTCGAGCGGAAGCGCGTCCAGATCGATGTCGATCCCGCGGTTCGCCTTGATGTTGTCGATGGCGTCGCCGATGACGGTGAGGTTGCGCAGCCCCAGGAAGTCCATCTTCAGCAGGCCGATGGCCTCGCACGACGGGTAGTCCCAGCCGGTGATGATGGCGCCGTCCTGCGGACGCTTCCACACCGGGATCGCATCGGTGAGCGGCTCCGAGGACATGATGACGGCACAGGCGTGGACGCCGGCGTTACGGATCAGACCCTCGAGGCCCTTGGCCGTCTGATAGATCTTCGCCACATCCGGGTTGGAGTCGATGAGCGAGCGGACCTCGGTGGCCTCCTTGTACCGCTCGTGCGCGGGGTCGGTGATACCGGCGACCGAGATGTCCTTGGCCATGATGGGCGGCGGCAACGCCTTGGTGATCTGGTCGGCGATGGCGAAGCCGGGCTGGCCGAACTGCACGCGCGCCGAGTCCTTGATGGCGGCCTTGGTCTTGATGGTGCCGAACGTGATCACCTGTGCCACACGGTCACTGCCCCACTTCTCGGTGGCGTAGCGGACCATCTCGCCGCGGCGGCGATCGTCGAAGTCGATATCGATGTCGGGCATCGACACACGCTCGGGGTTGAGGAAGCGCTCGAAGAGCAGTCCGTGCGGCAACGGGTCGATGTTGGTGATACCCATCGCGTACGCCACGAGCGAGCCGGCGGCGGATCCACGACCCGGTCCGACGCGGATACCGACGTCCTTCGCGTGGTTGATCAGGTCACCGACGACGAGGAAGTAGGCCGGGAACCCCATCTCGAGGATGACGCTGATCTCGTAGTCGGCGCGGGAGAGGTACTCCTCGGTGGGACCGTCGGGGAAGCGGCGGTGCAGACCGTCCATCACTTCCTTGCGGAGCCACGTGCCCTGGGTGTAACCCTCGGGGACCGGGAACACCGGCATCCGGTCGCGGTGCTCCCACACCTCGTCGTAGGGCTGGACGCGCTCGGCGATGAGCAGCGACGAATCGCACGCGCCGGGCACCTCGTCGTCCCAGAGCGCGCGCATCTCCTCGGCCGACTTGAGGTAGTAGCCGTCGCCGTCGAACTTGAAGCGGGTGGGGTCCGAGAGTGTCTTGCCGGTCTGGATGCACAGCAGCGCTTCGTGATTGACCGACGCGTCCTTGGTGACGTAGTGGCAGTCGTTGGTGGCCAGCGGAGGGATGGACAGCTGCTGCCCGATGTTCAGCAGACCCTCACGGACACGACGCTCGATGGACAGACCGTGGTCCATCAATTCGAGGAAGAAGTTCTCGGGGCCCCAGATCTCCTGCCACTTCGCCGCCGCCTCGAGCGCCTCCCGATCGTGGCCGAGACGCAGACGGGTCTGGATCTCGCCGGACGGGCACCCCGTGGTGGCAATGATGCCCTGGGCGTGATTGGCGATGATCTCCTCGTCCATACGGGCCCACTTGCCCAGCTGACCCTCGGTGGACGCCAGCGACGACAGCTTGAACAGGTTGCGCAGACCGGTCGCGTTCTCCGCGACCATCGTCATGTGGGTGTACGCGCCGCTGCCGGACACGTCGTCCGACTTCTGACTGCGGTCTCCCCACAGCACGCGCTTCTTGTTGAAGCGGGACTCCGGAGCGATGTACGCCTCGATGCCGATGATCGGCTTGACCCCGGCCTTCTTGGCCTCGTTGTAGAACTCGCTGGCGCCGTACATGTTGCCGTGGTCCGTCATACCGACCGCGCTCATCCCGAGGCGCTGGGCCTCGGCGAACATGGGCGCGATCTTCGCCGCCCCGTCCAGCATGGAGTACTCGGTGTGATTGTGGAGATGAACGAAGTCCGACACGGGAGCCACTCTAAGGCTTCGGACCGACACGCAACGCCGTCACACGCGCCTGTGACGACTGTGACGGATGAGGACTCAGCGTGGTGTGTCCGCGGACGCCGCCTCGACCGGCACCGACGCCACCCGGTGGGCCCGCAGACGCCGTACGGAGTCCACCGTGAAGATCACCAACGCGCACCAGATGAGCGCGAATCCGATCCACCGGGACGCCGGCATGTCCTCGTTCAGCACCAGCACTCCCCACGCGAGCTGCAAGCCCGGTGTCAGGTACTGCAGGAGGCCGAGGGTGACCAACGGCAACTTCTGCGCAGCCATTCCGAACAGCAGGAGAGGCAGTGCGGTGACGGGCCCGGCGAGTACCAGGAGCAGGGCGTGCGGCACCCCGAGGGACAGCGCGCTCGCTCCCCCTCCGACCCCCAGGACGATCAGGTAGACCAGGGCGATCGGTGCACCGACGAGTCCCTCCGCGGTCAGCGACGTGGTGGGTTCGAGCCGGACCACCTTCTTCATCACTCCGTACAGAGCGAAGGAGAACGCCAGCGTCAGCGCGATCACGGGCGGTCGGCCGTAGTCCACGGTGAGCACGACCACCGCCACGAATGCCAGTGCGAGAGCCGCGATCTGGGCACGACCCAGCCGTTCCCGGAACACGACGACTCCGAGCAGGACGCTGACCAGAGGGTTGATGAAGTATCCCAACGCGGCCTCGACCACTCGGTCCTGGGAGACGGCGTAGATGTACACGCCCCAGTTGATCGAGATGAAGACCGACGACAACGCCACCACACCCCAGGTGCGCGCCGGCAGACCTCGCAGTGTCGACAGTCGTCCGAGCGCGGCGAGGAGCACCAGCATCAGGACCAGTGTCCACACGATCCGGTGAGCGAGGACCTCGACCGGCCCTGCGAACGACAGCACGCCGAAGAACGCCGGGAACAGTCCCCAGAGGCCGTAGGCGCCCACCCCGCTGAGCAGGCCCACGCTGCCGGCCGAGCGCGGAGTGCCGTCTTGTCGTGCGCCGACTCGGAACCGGGAACTCGTCACACCGCTCACGCTATCCCCGCTGCCTGCGCGCCCTACGCGGGGCGTGACCCCAGGACGACGGGGAAGGGCACAATCGAGTGCGTGGCACACAGGAAGCGATCGGCCGAGGCCGCGACATCACGCGAGGACAAGACGTGTGTGGTGTGCGGGCGCCGGATCGAGTGGCGCAAGAAGTGGGAGCGCGACTGGGACTCCGTGAAGTACTGCAGCGACTCCTGCCGCCGAACCGGTGCGGACGGCGCCGACGACGGTCTCGAGGACGCCATCCGGCGCGCCCTCGACGGGCGCGCTCGCGACTCCTCGATCTGCCCGTCCGACGTCGCACGCGCGGTGGCCCCCGACGACTGGCGTCCCCTGATGGAACCCGTTCGCCGAGCCGCCCGACGCCTCGTGGCCGCCGGCGAAGTCCAGATCACGCAGAAGGGTTCCGTGGTGGACCCGTCGACGGCCAAGGGTCCCATCAGGATTCGATGGACGCGCTGAGCCCGGCCCTCAGCTGCCGGCACGTACGCGTCGCACCGCGTCGGCGACGGAACCGCGGTGCACAGGCCCGTGGCCGGGAATCAGCACGTCGGCATCGAGGGCGGCGAACGCGTCCAGGGCGGCCAGCTCGCGCGGCCGATCGTGCTCGAACAGCGGTGGAAGCATCTGCGGACCCTCGTGCGCGCTGAGGGCGTGACCGGTGATCACCGCGTCGCCACTGAGGACGGCGCCGGCGCTCGGGACGGAATAGGCCGTGTGTCCCGACGTGTGCCCGGCCGTGTCCACCGGCACCGGGCCACCCGGCAGGTCGAGCGGACCGCCGGGAACCGGCCCCACGACGGACCCGAAACCGTCGGCGTCGGGCACCGCTCCCGACTCGGTCCCGCCCGCCCGGAGGATGCGGAACGTCCAGGGCAGCGCGCCGCGTCGCCAGACATTGCGCGCCACGTCGAGCGGCGTCGCCTGCTCGAGGTACTCGCGCCGAGCGTGGCGCGCCTCCGTGTCCGAGGTCAGCACCGGAGTCCCGTAGGTGGTCGCGAAGTGGGCAGCGCCGCCGATGTGATCGATGTGGGCGTGGGTCAGGAGGATCGCACGGACATCCTCCGGACGGCGTCCGACCCGGGCGAGCGATTCCAGGACGGCACCGACGTAGCGGGGGTAGCCGGAGTCGACGAGGGTGACGTCCTCACCGTCCACGAGGAGCGTCCAGTTGACGTCGGGACCGTACGCTACGTGGACGCCGTCTGCGACGGTCGTGACTTCGAGGCTGCTCACAAGTGCCGAGTATGGACGGTGCGACGCGATGTGTCATGACGTTCATCACCGTCGGTGCGAAAAGCCCGAGGCGACAGACGGTCCCGCGAGTCGGTACCGCATCCGTGCACTACGCTGATTCGACGTGATCGACGATCGAACCCTCGGCTCCAGCACTTCCTCCACGATGACCTCCACGCCCGTCGACAGCACCGCCGACGTGCCCCCGACCACCCGCCGGTGGAGCCCCGGCGGCTGCGTCTGGTGCGGCAGCCGTACCGATATCGAGACGTTCCGGGACGAGCCGCGGTGCGCGGAATGCCGCGAGCACGAGAACACGATCGACGCTGCCCGCCGGTTCATCGGGATGTACGGACTGCGTCCCCTGGGCGGCGCTGTCACGTCCGACGACGACGAGGAACTCGAGCACCGCACCGCGGCTCGCGCCTCCCGTGCCGCACTCGACCGCGTGCGCCTGCCCAAGCGACCGGGTGCAGCCGACGTACGGAAGGCCTCGGCGCGCGCCGGAGCATCGGCGTCGGTCCGCTCGGCTCCGGCCCGGTCGACCACCGCTGCGACGAAGCCGGCGCCCTCGGGCGTCGTCACGGATGTCGACGTCTCCGTCCTGGCCGACCGCGTCGCGGGACTGCTCGAGCAGCTCTCGGCGATCGACGTGGGAATCACCGACGCGGAGTCCTCTACCGGGCTCCCCGCGCGAGCGCGGCTGAGCGACCTGCAGCGCCAGCGCGCGACCGTCATGTCGACTCTCGCCGCTCTCGAGAAGGCGCGACGGGGCAGCGCGAACTGACCCCGCCTCACCGGCCGAGATCAGGCTGCGGTGACCTCGCGCAGTTCTCCACTGGCGACGTCGAAGACGAACCCGCGCAGTGACGTGGTCTTCGTG
This sequence comes from Rhodococcus sp. AC861, assembly GCF_979256035.1. NCBI lineage: Bacteria > Bacillati > Actinomycetota > Actinomycetes > Mycobacteriales > Nocardiaceae > Rhodococcus > Rhodococcus sp. AC861. The sequence continues at coordinate 132,618 of NZ_CEEDMW010000003.1, read as the reverse complement.
ACGAACGGGCTCAGCTCGATTCGCTTCAGCTGCTGACGCACGTCGGTGTCCAGATCTCCGAACGCCTCGGCTGCCCATGTCGGCTCGACACCGACCTCGTCCGCGATGCCGGCCTTGAAGTCGTCGTCGGAGAAGGTGAGCATGCCGCAGTCGGTGTGATGGATCAGGATGATCTCGGTGGTGCCGAGCAGCCGCTGGCTGATGGCAAGCGAGCGGACCTCGTCGTCCGTCACCACTCCGCCGGCATTGCGGATCACATGCGCTTCACCGTCGTTCAGCCCCAGGATGCGGTAGACGTCGAGCCGCGCGTCCATGCACGCGACGACGGCGACGCCCTTGCTCGGCGGAAGCGGAAGCGGTCCCGAGAACGAGGCTGCGTAGTTCTTGTTGTTCGCGAGGTACTGATCGGTGACGGACACGTCGGACTCCTGAGGTCGGTTCACATGGCGACATGAGCACTCGTGCATGAATGCTCTCGCTCACACTCCCCCGGCGCCGACCGGCCCGACAGGGTTCGACTCGAGGTGATTCCGAGCGTGCTCAGCGCGCCGCTTGCTGCACCTCGTCCGTCGCCGGCGTCGAGACTGCTGGAGGTCTGCCGCGCAGGACGTCGAGCACCGCCTTGGGTCGCGCCAGCATCTCGCGGACGAACTGCCGCAGCAGGGCGCGGCGCGAACAGTCGCACGCGGCGATCACACCGTCGGCGTCCAGTCCCACCGCGCGACAGAGCGCCACCGCTCTGGACACGTGGGTCCCCTGACTGACGACGATCGCTCGTCCTACCCCGTAGGTGGTCACGGCACGCAGGCACGTGTCGTACGTGGTCAGACCTACGCCGTCCGCGACGATCCTGGACGGGTCGACACCCCGATCGACGAGGTAGTCGGTCATGACGGCGATCTCGTCCCCCGACGCGCCGTTCGCATTGCCGGAGAGCAGCAGAGCACGGACCGTCCCGTCCTCCATCAACCGGAGTGCCGCGTCCAGTCGCCCGCGCAGGAACGCCGACGGCTCACCGTCCTGTACGCGCGCCCCGAGGACGATCGCGACAGGGGCGGTCGGCGCATCGGCCGCGTCGTGCACACGGCCGTGCGAGGCGAGAGCCACCCACGATGCCGACCCGACGACGACCGCAGCGACGGCGACGAGTGCCACCGACACCGCGACCGCGACGTGTCGGCGACCTATGGGAGTCATGCGTCCAGTTCACCATGTGAGGGTTCGGTGAAGATCCACCCGGCGGTGCCCGCATCGCCGTGCGCGTCGGTAGCGTCGAGGCCATGACGACGACCACACGAACACGGGTCCGCCGCAGTGCCGTCGGCGTCGCCGCAGTCGGCATCATCGTCGGCGGCGCGGTGGTGTGGTCGGCGCCGGAGCGTTACTTCCCCTGGGACACAGCCGAATTCCCCGCGGCGAGCTCGAGTCTGACGCCGGGCCAGCAACGCGTCCTGTCCGTTGCGGGGCAGGAGCACGGCGAGCCCCGTCCGGGAACGTTCTACGCCGAGGGCGTCGAGGAAGCGTGGTGCGCCGATTTCGTCAGCTGGGTCATGCGTGAGAGCGGCATGCCGCTGGAGAATCCGAACTCCGGCAGCTGGCGGATCCCCGGTGTCTACACGCTGACCGAGTACTACCAGGAGCAGGGCCGCTTCGAACCGGTCGGCGACTATCGGCCGGCCGTCGGCGATGTGGTGCTCTACGAATCGGGCGGTCCGCTGGGAAACGTCCTGGTGGGTCAGCACACCAACATCGTGGTGGCGGTGGACGGCGATTCCGTGACCACCGTCGGCGGTAACGAGATGGGCGGGATCAGGGTGCACGATCTCGCCGTGGACGACGACTCGGCCGTCCTGGGCTTCGGTCGACTCGAACCCTGACTCACCTCACGCGGGCGGGAGCGGCCCGTCGTCGGGCTGGACGGCGTCGCCGACACGTTCGGGGTACAGCGGCGCGACGGCGAAACGTCCGAACACTGCGTCCGTCGGAAGTGCTTCCACCGCACGGATATCCGCGCTGCCCGCCAGAGCAACCAACCGGTTCCCGGTCGACCGGACCAGAACTCCCGCGACGCACGAACAGTCCGCGAGAAGCCGGTTCCGGACCAGGGTCTGCACAGCTCTCCCTCGATAGGTGCGACCGGGCGGGACCAAACTCGCGGCCTCGCGCACCGACCGGATCACGACCTGCCGCGTGTCCGGGACCGGTACCTCGACGAGCGGGGTCTGGACCCGATCGACGACGACATGGACGTACACGACGGAGACTCGGGCGCCGTCCACGACCGACGGCACCTCGTCCGCAGTGAGTTCCCGCGCGAACGACACGAGAGCCCACTGCGGGTCGTCGCCGGGGTCGGGTGCGCCCACTCGGTCGAGATACTGCTCGGCGGTCTCGTCGTTGTCGGGACCCAGCGCATCCGTGCGAACAGAGGACATCCGCACCGGATTCACGACGCCCAGCACCAGGACGAGCACGGCCAGCACGACGACGGCCGCTACCGGCGCGGCCCGATGCACCACGGTCAGGTCGCCCTCAGCACGTCCAGTGCATGCTGCAGATCCGTCGGATACGGGCTGGAGAACTCGACATAGCGGCCGTCGCCCGGATGCGTGAATCCCAGGGCCCTCGCGTGCAACCACTGCCGCTCGAGGCCCAGCCTCTCGGCCAGACGTGGGTCCGCACCGTACGTGAGGTCGCCGCAGCACGGATGCCGGAGCGCCGAGAAATGGACCCGGATCTGGTGCGTGCGACCGGTTTCCAAGTGGACGTCCAGAAGGCTCGCCGCCTGGAAGGCCTCGACCGTGTCGTAGTGCGTGATGCTGGCCTTACCGTCCGCCGTCACCGCGAACTTCCAGTCGTTGCTGCGGTGACGCCCGATGGGGGCATCGATGGTTCCGCTGCTCGGGTCGGGATGGCCCTGCACCAGTGCGTGATACCGCTTGTCGATGGTGCGTTCCTTGAACGCCCGTTTCAGCAGCGTGTAGGCCCGCTCCGACGTGGCCACCACCATGACACCGGACGTTCCGACGTCGAGCCGATGGACGATGCCTTGACGTTCGTGCACGCCCGACGTCGAGATGCGGAAGCCGGCCGCCGCGAGACCACCGATGACCGTGGGACCGGTCCATCCCACACTGGCGTGCGCCGCGACACCGACGGGCTTGTCGACGACGACGATGTCGTCGTCGGAGTACAGGATCTCCATCCCGGGTACCGGTTGCGCCTCGATGGTCAACGGACGCGCCGGCTCGGGAAGCTGGACCTCGAGCCACGTTCCACCACCCAGCCGGTCGGACTTCGAGACGTCGGCGCCGTCCACCTGCACGGAGCCCTCCTCGGCGAGTGTCGCCGCGACCGTCCGAGACACACCGAGCAGGCGCGCGAGGCCGGCGTCGACACGCATACCGTCCAGCCCGTCCGGAACGGGCATCGACCGCGACTCCCTCACGCGTTCTTCTCCACGTTCACAGCGTCGTCGGAACTGTCGTCGGTGGCATCGGAGCGGCGTCGTCCGTCGGGTTCGATACCGAACACCGTGATTGCCACCAGCAGGATCGCCCCGCAGACGATGGACGAGTCGGCGACGTTGAACACCGGCCACCATCCGATGGACACGAAGTCCACCACGTGCCCTTGCAGCGGGCCCGGGGCGCGGAAGAAGCGGTCGATCAGATTGCCCAACGCACCGCCGAGCACCAGACCGAGTCCCAACGCCCACCATCCGGATCGCAGTGTCCGGCCGATACGGACGACACCGATGACGACAGCCACGGCCACCAGCGTCAACAACCAGGTCATGCCCGTCGCCATCGAGAAGGCAGCGCCCGCGTTGCGAACCAACCGGAGAGTGACGGTGTCGCCGACGATGCCGACGCGCTCGCCCGGCGCGATCAGAGCGACCGCGGCGATCTTGGTGGCGAGGTCGAGCGCGAGCACGACGGCAGCGACAGTGACGAGCCGTCGCATGCGTCGGGCAGCGGGACGGCTGCGAGGTTCAACATCGGGCGGTTCCACGTCGGTCACCGGTCCATTCTCCACTACATCGGATCCGCCGTTTCCCGTCCGTGCCCGAATACTGCTCACCGAGCGCTCAGGTTGCACCGCTAACCTCGGGCGTGTGACACCCCTCTCCACGCGCCCCGGTCCGTGCCGTGCCCTCGTCGCCGCAGCGGCACTGTCCGTCGTCCTCGCTGTCGCTGCGTGCGGGACCGATTCGGACACCCCCGCGACAGAGGAACTGACGCCCAGCACCACGGCCGTGACGTTGCCCGTCTCCGACGTGACCACCACCCTCGTCGACCCGGGAGCCGAGCCTCGGGCCGTCATCGCCTCAGCGCCGTCGCAGGACCAGCAGTCCGCGACCCTGACGACGGAGTCGACGATCGTCCAGCAGATCGATGCGGCCGCGCCGCAGGACTTCTCGACCCCCGCGCTCACGATGCCGATGACGGCGACGTCGTCCGAGACCGAGGGCGCGGACACCCTGGACATCGCGATGACGTTGGGTGCGGCCACCACTCCCGACGCCACTCTGCAGGCGAGCCTGTCGCCCACCGAGGGGTCGTCGGCTCGCCTGACCACCACGGCGTCCGGCGCGGTCACCGCACTGACCATCGACCCGTCTCCCGACGCACGCGACATCGCCCGCTCGGCCGTGGAACAGGCACTCTCGCAGGCGGTCTACCGTGCTGTTCCCTTCCCGGCCGAGCCGGTCGGGGTCGGGGCGTCGTGGACGGTGACCCAGGAAGTGGTCAGTGGGATCTCGCTGAAGCAGACGACGACCGTCACCCTGAAAGCTCTGGACAACGGAGTCGCCACCGTCGACGTCGCTGTCGAGCAATCGCCCGAGGACCCGGTGTGGCAGTTGCCCGACAACCAGGGAACTTTGAACATCGAGTCGTTCGTGATGACCGGTCAGGGTGAACTGCGGATCGACCCGTCCAAGCCGCTCCCGCTGGGAGGGACCGTCACCGTCGGTGGTGATCAGATCTACCGCGACGCGAACAGTCAGACGACGCTGAAGCAGACCACCGGGAACACGGTGACATGGAGTTGAGCGCTCGGGTCGCGGCAGCGGCCATCGCCGTGATCACACTGACCGCCTGCAGCGGTCCGGCGGAGACGGACACGTCCTCCGAGTCCGCCCCCGAGGCACCGACCGTGGAACTGTCCGCGTTCGTCCCCGTGGAGACCCCGGCGGCCACGACCGGGAGCGGACCGATCACCGACAACGCTCTGCTGGCGGGCAGGATGATCAGCATCGCCGACCTGCCGCCCGGCTACACCGGGTACGACCTGCCGCCGCTGGACCCCTCGTCGCCCGGCGCGTCCGCGGAGGACCGATCGAGCACCGACCCGGCCGAGTGCGCTGCCGTGCTCGCACCTGTCGCAACCCAGCTTCCCGGCGGCATCAGCTCCGCCTCCGTCACCTACGGCGGGCCGGACTTCTCCTCCATCGACCAGGACACCGCCAGCTACGACGGGCCCGGAGCGCTGACAGCCTTCCGGACGGTGCAGGAATCCCTGACTCGTTGCGCGACCTTCTCCGGCACCGATGCCGACGGCGTGCGAGTCGACTACCGCGTCGGGGCGTCCACTCTGTTGACCGACGCGCCCACGATCGGCGACGCATCCGTGGCCGTGCGACTCGCGGTGACCAGCGACGGCGTGTCCCTGACCACCGACGCGGTGCTGACCCTCGTGGGGTCGACCGTCAGTCAGCTGGTGGCAACGGGGACGGAGCCGGTGAATGCGGACCTGGTCAGGCAGCTTGCACGGACCTCGGCGGACCGCCTGCGCTGACGGCGAGCCGGTCACGACAGCAGAACGCCGACACCACCCGAGAGGGTGATGCCGGCGTCGGCGATGGAGACGTGACTCAGGCGGTGCAGGCCGGCGAGGTGAGCTGGGCCAGCGACACGATCGCGCAGGCGTTGTCCTTCGACAGCTTCCACTGACCGTCCTCGGCCACGTAGGTGACCTGGAGCGGGTTGACCTGGCCACCGAGGTTGATGGTGGCGTTCGAGCTCAGGGTGCCGTCGCCGAGATCGGTGACGTCGAGAACCTGGATCTGCGCATTGTTGACGCGAGCGGCCTCGGCGACCTTGTTGATCAGCTCGGGATCGAGCTCGGCGCCCTGGACGTAGGCGACCTTCTGGTCGAGCGGCACGGCGGGATCGAGGCTCTGCTGCAGGCGAGTGTTGAGCTCCTCGGCGGTCGGAACCGGGGGGAGATCGGTCGGGGCTTCGGACATCGCGCTGGACGAGGAAGCGGCCGTCGTGGTCGTCTCCGGGGTCTCCTCGCTGGAGCTGCAGGCCGTCATCGTCAGGGCCGCGGCGACTGCCATGCCTGCCACCAGTGCACGTCCGGTACGGGGAAGCTTCACGTGTACATCCTCTTCATCTCGTGAGTAACTGGTTTCCCAGTGTCGGTGTATCGAGCGTCGGGCCAGACCTTACCGATCGGTTCTGAGGAAACGATAAAGCTCGAATTCCTTCGGTAGATGTCCAGAAGATCTGGCGAGGTCTCGATGAGTTCCCGCGCTGCCGAGGGTCGACACCTACAGGTCGCACACGCACCCCGGGAGGATTCATGGCAATTCTGACGTACGGCATGCACATCTCGCTCGATGGATACATCGAGGATTCCGCCGGCAGCATCGGTTTCGGGACTCCGGACGAGGAGATGCATACGTTGGCCAACCAGCAGGCCCGCGACACGGCCGCCTTCCTCTTCGGGCGGCGGCTCTACGACGTCATGGAGGAATTCTGGACATCGCCGGAGCGCGCCGACGGTGACCCGGTGGAGGCCGAGTTCGCCGAGATCTACGCCGAGACACCCCGCATCGTCTTCTCCGACTCGCTCGAGTCCGTCCCCGAAGGGTGCCGACTGGTGCGCCGGGCCGACACCGTCGACGAAATCACACGGCTGAAGCGGGACCTCGACGGAATTCTCAGCGTCGGCGGTGCAGAACTCGCGGCGTCGGTGGTCGACCTGATCGACGAGGTGAACCCGTGGATCCTGCCGGTCGTCCTCGGCGGCGGGACGCCGTTCTACCCGGTGGGCACGCGACTCGACCTGACCCTCGTCGAGCACCGGTCCTACCAGCCGTCCGGGTGGGCCTACACGAGGTACACGGTCACGCGGTGATGCGTCCGTCGGCTCGGGACGTGCCTGCCGATCACGGTGGCGTTCAGCGTGACAACGGCAGAACGCGTGCCATCAGCGACCGTGCGGCGGCCACGACGAGATGCCGATCATGCGTGAGGATGAACTCGAATCTGCGGTCGGCATCGGGCCTGTCGGTGTCGCCGATGTCCCGAGCGATCAGTGCTGCGAAGTAGTGCGCGCCGACCGCCGTGACGGTCCACTCACGGGCGAAGCGCTCGGACGGGTCCAGTCCGGCGCCCCGCACGCCGGGGGCAGGCTCGGGACTCAATCCCGCTCCGACGGCAGCGACGAAGGGGTGCTTCGCCGCCAGCGCGGCATACCTCTCGACGACGTTGGGTGCGAACCACCGCGATCGCTGGAAGGCCGACTGCACGGTCAGTTGCTCACCCGCGGCGCGAGCGAAGTCCTCTATCCCCCGTGCCATCGTCAGCAACAGAGCCTTGTCGCCTATCGACGGCGCACGATGCTCGAACAGATCGGACGGCACCGCCGGGATATCGTCGCTCGTCATCTCGCGGGGTGACCGCGGGGCCGGTGACCAGGACAGCTCGGCAGAGTGATGCTCTGCCGCGAGCGACGCGGGTCGGCCGAACATCCAACCCTGACCCAGAGTGGCGCCGAGCGCGCGAGCCCGCGTCAGGTGGGCAGGCGTCTCGATGCCTTCCGCGAGCAGTGTCGCTCCCGTCGCCTCGATGTAGGCGGACACTGCCGCGACCGTCCGTCCGTCGGCAGCCGTCAAGGTGTTCTGGACCAGCGCACGGTCGAGTTTGATGATGTCCGGTGCCACGAACTCGAGCATCGCCAACGATCCGGGGTCGGCGCCGACGTCGTCCAACGCGATCTCGCATCCGAGACGACGGGCATCCGCGACCACCGAGAGCAGGGTCGCCGGATCTGCCAGCAAGGACCGCTCGGTCAATTCGGCGACCACGACGAACCCCTGGACCGCTCGGCGGCGGATGTCCCGGAGTCGCTCGCGGACGGAGTGCTCGGTACTCACCCCGGACGTCGGTTCGATGTTGACGAACAAGCGATAGGGAGCGCGCAGGCCCGCGTCGACAGCACCTTCGATTGCCGCGAGGCGGCACGCCCAGTCGAGAGAACCGAGAAGTCCGCGCGCCGATGCCGTGCCGAACACGTCCGTCACGTCGACGTCGGGATACGCGGGCCACCGCGCGAGCGCCTCGTATCCGATCGCCTGGCAGGTACCCAGTTCGACGACCGGCTGATAGCTCGCGCGGACCGAGTCGATGTTCGCCAGGACCGATTCCGTCACCAGAGATGTCGAGCCGAAGAACTCGTCATCGTCGACACTCATCTGTGCCCCCTGCCTGGAACGCGACGGAGGCGCGAGCGGTCCCACCATAGTGACACGTCACGGATGGACGGGCCGGTTCACGCTCGCAGAACCTTGACCATCGGACGGCCTTTCGCCAGCTCGTCGACAAGCTTGTCGAGTCGGCGGATGTTCTGCATCAGCGGATCCTCGACCTCATCGACGCGCACACCGCACACCGATCCGGTGACGAGCGCAGCATGCTCGTTCATCGGTGCCGCATCGAAGAAGTCGGCGAACGTCGTCTCGGATGCCAGATGGTGTGCGAGCTCGGAGTCGTCGAAGCCGGTGAGCCACCGGATCACCTCGTCCAGCTCGTCCTTCGTGCGACCTTTTCGCTCCACCTTCGCGACGTAGTGCGGATACACGGACGCGACTGCGGTGCCGAAGATGCGGTGCATGCCGACGATTCTATGGCTGATCGGCCGCTTACTGGAGCTTCGAGACCGCGAAGGTCGCACCCTGCGCAGCGCTGCCGTTCGACCCGTAGGTGAGGTGCGCGAAAGTGTTGAAGCCACCGATCTGGCAGACCGGGTCACCGAAGTTGCAGAAACTCCGCGCCTTCGGACCGTAGGTGCTGCTGGCCGTCTCGATGCGCTGACCTGTCAGCCCCAGCGGATTGCCGAAGACGACGACAGCGCGGACTCGGTCGGCGACGGCAGCAGGAAGCACCGCGCCGGTAACGCTGCTGGGGGTTCTGAGCCCGACGGCATTGGACACGACCGTGGCGCCCTGCGAGTAGCCACCGATCACGAACTTCGTGCCGGGGCACGATGCTGCAACGGACGTGACGTGGGCGACGAGGTCCCGCGAACCGGGACCGGCACTGGCCTGCGTGAAATCCGCCGCATAATTCACCGCATACGTACTGACCGATCGACCTCCCGCTTGCGCCGTCAGACTACTGACGAACGGCCCGCCGGTAATGCCGAATCCGGGTATTTCACCCGTACCGCGCGCGAAAGAAACGTCGATATCCGAACAGGGCGCTGCCGTTGCGACTGCACCCGGAATCACCAGTGCCGATGCGACTACCGCTGCCGTTGCGCAGAATTGGGCGAAAAGACGAATTCTCATGTCACTCATTCCCTCGACTGTCATGGTCGACGGTCACAGTAACCAACTTGCCGGTACCGGCATAGCCTTTCGATGGAAAGAATGTCATGGCAACAATGCATGAATGTGCACGCGTGACATTGTTGGTGTGCCATGAATGAATGTGGCGCATGGGTCACGGCCGGTGCGCACACCCCCTGCGTGAACCGCACACCCTCGACAGCCGGCAGCAACAGGTGCGCGCTCACCACAACGGGTGTGCACACCCCCTCCAGCCCACGGCGGGCGGCGCTCAGCAGTCCGGCACCCCGGCACCCGCAGCAGTTCGGCGGCCCCAGCAGTCCGGCGCACAGCCACAGCCCGTGCACACACCCCCAGCGTGAACCGCACACCCCCTACAGCCGGCAGCAACGCGTGTACGCCCACCACAACGGGTGCGCACACCTTCTCCAGCGCACGGCGACAGTCCGGCGCTCAGCCACAGCCCGTGCACACACCCCCTCCATGAACCGCACACCCCCTACAGCCGGCAGGAAAGGGTGCACGCTCACCACAACGGGTGCGCACACCCCCTCCAGCACCCGCCACGTCAGCGACGTAACGGATCCCGACCGATGAAGCCCAGCAGACGAGTCTGAACGTCGGCGCCGTCGGGAACCGCGACGCGTGGTCCGTATTGCCCGGACGAGCGGAGCAGGTCGTCGATCGGTTCCATGCCCGCGAGCATCTCGGCGCAGGTGTCCTCGTCGAGATGCTCGTCCTGACCGGTCGCTCGGGCGAGGTCCCAGGTGTGCATGAAGATGTCCGAGACGTAGAACTGGCTCACCGCGACCGGCAACGGCATCGTCCCGACCATCGGGTGCTCGAACGGCGTGGCCGCGTCGGGTCCGTCGAGCACCCTCTGCACAGCCTCGGTGTGCACGGTCCACGCTGCGACGGGATCGTCGGTGACCGCCGGTCCGCGCTCGAGCTCCAAACCTGTAGCGCTCGACAGGAATGCGGGGAACCACTCGACCAGGTGTCCCACGACATCTCGCGCACGCCAGCCCGGAACGGGAGCCGGGGCATCCCAGTCGGTGGTGCCTTCCACGCGCGCGGTGAAGCCCGCCGCGACGACGCGGTGACGCTCGGCCGGATCGCCGGGAAGTGCCATGTTCGATGCTCCTTCAGGAAAGACTGTCCATGGGATCGGCGACGGCCAGGTGTGCGTCGTCGCCGGCGAAGGTCCGCGCAACACCGGGACCGGTGCTGCGGGTCTCGAACCTGACCGTCACGACATCATGCCCTGCGCCCTGAACCCACCCGTGCCCGTACTCGTCGTGTCGGACATCGAGCCCCGGCCTCCACAGCAATACGTCCTCGGTGACCACCGCAGCGGAGGGTTGCGACGTCGTCACCGCGCTCCCGAGGTCGACACTCTCCTGGTCGAGTTCGGGGAACAACGACTCCTGCCGGACCGTCGACAAGCCCGCCAGTCCGACTCCGACGAGGCGGATGCTGCCCAGCTCCTGCGGATCCAGCGCCTGCCGTTGAGCGGTCGCGATGATGATCGACAGATCGACGGTGGCGTAGGGAAGCGTCGCCGACCGGGTGACGATGCTCATATCCGATTTCCGCAGCTTCAGGACGACGGTCCGCGCAGCCCGTCCGTCCTTCATCAACCGAGCGTGCGCCGCCTCCGCGCTGGCCACGATGGCCGACCGCAAGCCGCTCATGTCGACGATGTCGGTGGCGAACGTCGTCTCGGCGCTCACCTGCTTGGATTCGGCACGCTCGACGACTGGTCGGTCGTCGACACCGCGTGCGAGGCGGTGCAGGCTGGGGCCGACCGCGGAGCCCAGGACGGACGCTGCTTCCGCCTCGGGCAGCGCCGCGAATGCTCCGACGGTGAGCACTCCCAGGCGGCGGAGCTTGTCCTCCGCGACGGGGCCGATACCCCACAGCTTCCGGACCGGGAGAGTCTCGAGAAGCGTCGCCTGTTCCGACGGCGGCACCACCGTGATGCCGTCGGGTTTGGCCAGTCCCGAAGCGATCTTCGCGATCTGTTTGCCGGCGCCCGCGCCGATCGACGCCACCAGTCCCGACGCGTCCAGCACAGCGGCCCGCAGTCCCTCGCAGAACTCCTCGACCTCCGCGGGGGTCGCTCCCACCAGTTCGGTGGGCTCGCCGAAGGCCTCGTCCAGCGAGAGCTGCTCGATCACGGGCACGATGCGGCGGACCGTGTCGAAGACGACGGTGCTCAGCGCGGAGTAGACCTTCCCGCGTGGCGGGACGACCACCGCGTTCGACCCGATCAGCCGCCGCGCCTGGTGCATCGGCATCGCGGACCGAGCGCCGAACACCCGAGCCTCGTAGCTGCACCCGGCCACGACGCCCCGGCCGCTGGACCCGCCGACCAGAACGGGCCGACCGCGCAGCGTCGGCCGGGTGAGCTGCTCGACGGATGCGAAGAACGCGTCCATGTCGAGATGCAGCACCCAGCGTCTGCTGCGATCGGCCGAACTTCCGGTCACCCCGCAGTACCCGTCACACCGTCAGGCCTTCACCAACGATGCCCGCACTCCGTCACCCAGATCGACGGCGGCGTCTCCCGGGTCGCCCACCTGAAGGTCCGTCGCCAGGATCTCACCGGCGATGAGATCGCGGTGAGTGTCGAACCATGCCCTCCGCTCGGCGGGAACCTCGACGCGCACGACGAGACGATCGGAGACGTCGAAGCCACCGGACCGACGGGCGTCCTGGAACTCCCGGACGCGGTCCTTGGCCCAGCCCTCCGCTTCGAGCTCCTCCGTCACCACCGAGTCCAATACGACGAGGCCGGCGTTACCCGGCAGCGCCGTCGTCGAATCCGGTTCCGTGGCAACGAGTCTGCGCGTGTACTCCGTGGGAAGCAGGTCGAGTCCGGCCGCCTGCACGACGCCGTCGGTCTCGGTCCACTCCCCCGCCTTCACGGCCTTGATGACTGCCTGGACCTGCTTCCCGATGCGCGGCCCGGCCGCGCGGGCGTTCACGACGAGCTCGAAGCGTCCGTGAGCGTCGACGTCCGTCGTCAGATCGACCCGCTTGACGTTCACCTCGTCCGCGATGAGATCGGCGAAGGGCCGCAGACGTTCCGCATCGTCGGCAGCGACGGTCAGCTCCTGCAGCGGCAGACGCACCCGTAGGTTCTTCGCCTTGCGCAGCGACAGCGCCGCACCGCACACCGTGCGAACCTCGTCCATCGACGCCACCAACTCGGGATCGGCCGGCAACTCTGTACCGACCACCGGCCATTCCGCCAGATGCACGGAACGTCCGCCGGTCAGTCCACGCCAGATGACCTCGCTCATCAACGGCAGCAGCGGTGCGGCGATCCGTGTGAGCACCTCGAGAACCGTGTGCAGTGTGTCGATCGCGTCGGCGTCCTCGTTCCAGAAACGCTGACGGGAGCGGCGCACGTACCAGTTGGTCAGCGCGTCGCAGAACTGTCGGAGCTCGTCGCACGCCCCGGCGATGTCGACCTCCTCCAACGCCTCGGTGATGACGCGCACGGTCTCGGCCAACTTGGCCAGGATGTAGCGATCGAGCACATTGGTGGAATCGGTCCGCCACGTCCCCGGCTTCGACGCGTACAGCTGCAGGAAACTCCACGCGTTCCACATCGGCAGCAGCGCCTGGCGCACCCCTTCGCGGATGCCCTGCTCGGTGACGATCAGATTGCCGCCGCGCAGGATCGGCGACGACATGAGGAACCACCGCATGGCGTCGGAGCCGTCGCGGTCGAACACCTCGTTGACGTCCGGGTAGTTGCCCTTGGACTTGCTCATCTTGAGCCCGTCCTCACCCAGCACGATGCCGTGTGCGGCGACAGTCCGGAACGCCGGCCGGTCGAACAGCGCCGTCGCCAGGACGTGCAGGGTGTAGAACCACCCGCGCGTCTGGCCGTTGTACTCCACGATGAAATCGCCCGGGTTGTGCGTGGAGAACCACTCGGCGTTCTCGAACGGGTAGTGCACCTGGGCGAAGGGCATCGATCCCGATTCGAACCAGCAGTCCAGCACCTCGGGGACCCGGCGCATGACGGACTTGCCCGTGGGGTCGTCCGGGTTGGGACGGGTCAGCTCGTCGATGAAGGGCCGGTGCAGGTCGGTCGGACGGACGCCGAAGTCGGCCTCGATCTGGTCGAGGCTGCCGTACACGTCGGTACGCGGGTAGGCGGGATCGTCGGACACCCACACCGGGATGGGGCTGCCCCAGTAGCGATTACGGCTGATGTTCCAGTCGCGGGCACCTTCGAGCCATTTGCCGAACTGGCCGTCGCGGATGTGCTCGGGAACCCACGTGATGTCCTGGTTCAGCTCGACCATCCGGTCGCGGAAGCTGGTCACGGAGACGAACCATGACGGCACCGCCATGTAGATCAGCGGCTGACCGGAGCGCCAGCTGTGCGGGTAGGAGTGCTCGATCGTCTCGTGACGCACGAGCTTCCCCGACGCCTTGAGATCCTTGATGATCACCGGGTTCGCATCGAAGATCATCAGACCCTCGTACGGCGGCACCATCGAGGTGAACTTGCCGCCGGCGTCGAGGGGCTGCACGACCTCGATGCCGTTTGCCGTGGCGACGTCCATGTCCTCTTCACCGAAAGCCGGTGCGAGGTGGACGATCCCGGTGCCGGAGTCGGTGGTCACGTAGTCGGCCGACAGCACACGGTGACTGTTCTCGTGTCCGAGGAAGAAATCGAACGGTGGCGTGTAGGCGAGGCCGATCAGGTCGGCACCGGTGTGCTCGGAGACCACGACCGGCTCGTCGCCGAACTCCCGTGCGTAGTGGGAGACGCGATCGCGAGCGAGCACGACGCGGCCACCCTCGCCGTCCTCGATCTGGACGTAGTCGATGTCGGGGCGTACCGCCATCGCCAGGTTGGACGGCACGGTCCACGGTGTGGTGGTCCAGATCAACGCATCGGCGCCGTCCAACGGTGAGCCGGGAGCGGTCAGTGTCATCCGCACGGTGACAGCGGGGTCCTGACGCATCTTGTAGGCGTCGTCGAGGCGCGTCTCCTGGTTCGACAGGGGCGTCTGCTCGTACCAGGAGTACGGCAGCACACGGAAGCCCTGGTAGACCAGGCCCTTGTCGTGCAACTCCTTGAACGCCCACATGACCGACTCCATGAAGTCGAGGTCCAGCGTCTTGTAGTCGTTGTCGAAGTCGACCCACCGCGCCTGGCGCGTGACGTAGTCGCGCCACTCACCCGTGTAGCGCAGGACGGACTGCTTGCAGTACGCGTTGAACTCGGCCAGCCCCATCGAGTCGATCTGACTCTTGTCGGTGATGCCGAGTTGCTTCTCGGCCTCGAGCTCGGCGGGAAGTCCGTGGCAGTCCCACCCGAAGCGTCGCTCGACCTTCTTGCCCCGCATGGTCTGGAACCGGGGGATCAGATCCTTGACGTATCCCGTCAGGAGATGGCCGTAGTGCGGCAGTCCGTTGGCGAACGGGGGCCCGTCGTAGAAGACGAACTCGTCGGCGTCGGCGCGGGCGTCGACGCTGGCGCGGAAGGTTCCGTCGGCGTCCCACCCGGCGAGCACCCGTTTCTCGAGGGCGGGGAAGTCGACGCCGTTCGATCCCGCACCGTACGAGACGATCGGGTAACCCGACGACGTGTCGGCCGGCTTCGACGGTTGATCAGTCATGGCGGTGATACTCCTGTGCCCGAGAAGATGCGGCACGGGGACGACATCCGACGCATCGTGCGTCGGAGCCGCGGTACCACCCCGCTTGGCCACCGGCGATGCGGCGACCCTCTCGTCGTTCGAGCTGTGACGGGCTCGACCCGTCCGGTTCTACTGAGCGCCCACTCCTCGTCGAGGAGGACACGCCGTTCTTCCGGACAACTCCCCGGTGATAGCCGGATCATCGCTGATGTGCAGCCACTCTGCGGGCGAGTCTACCGCCGTCGGGCCGCGAGGGCACCGACCAGCAGCAGGATCGCTCCGATGAGGCAGACGCCGATACATGCCCACGCCCAGATCACCGAACCGGTGATCAACGACGTGATGAGCAATGCGAAGCCGACGCCTGCCAGTACGAGCGTCAGAACAAGCACGCACTCACCCGATCATTCTCGGCGGAAGTCGAGAGGATCAGTTGTTGCCCTTGGCGTATTGCCCGAAGTTGGACGACTGTCCGTTGTCCTTGCCGAAGGGATCCTGACCACTGTCGACGGGCAGTGCCGACGAACGCTGGTCGAGTTCCTGCAGCTGGGACTCCAGGTAGGACTTGAGGCGGACCCGGTACTCGCGCTCGAAGGTCTTGAGGCGCTCGATGCGCTCCTCGAGAACCGAACGCTGCTGGTTGATGGTCGCCATGATCTCGGTGTGCTTGCGCTCGGCGTCGTTCTCGAGAGCGTCAGCCTTCTCCTTGGCCTGGCGAAGCTGCGTCTCCGAGCGGGTCTGCGCATCCGTGAGAAGTGCGTCGGCCTTCTGACGAGCCTCGGACACGAGCGACTCCGCGCGAGACTGAGCCTCGCTCACCAGACGGTCCGAGTTGGCGCGGGCGCTTCCGAGCAGCTGCTCGGACTCGGTCTTCGCGTCGCCGGTCAGACGATCGGCCATCTCCTGGGCGAGGCCGAGGATCTTGGCTGCCTGCATGTTGGAGTCGCCGGCCGACTGCGCGGCGGGAGCCGGTGCGGGCGCCGGAGCCTGCACCACGGGGGCGGGCTTCGGGGGCTCCGGGCGGGGCGCGGGCGGAGGTGTGGGAGCAGGCGCGGGCGCAGGGGTGTTCTGGCGCGAGGACGCCGAGCTCTTGGCCTCGGCCAAGTCCTGGTCGAGTTCCCCGACCCGCTGACGCAGGTCGGCGTTCTCCTCGATCAGGCGCGACAGCTCCTGTTCGACGAGATCGAGGAATGCATCGACCTCGTCCTCGTTGTATCCGCGCTTACCGATGGGCGGCTTGCTGAACGCGACGTTGTGCACATCGGCGGGAGTCAGCGGCATGGAAGGGTCCCTTCACGCGTCTCGAGAGCGGTGGAGCATCGACAAGCGATGTACGCGAGCATTCGTTCGATCAACAGGTGGCAGTGGATTCCTGATCGCAGCGGCGGTCACGATGCTGCCGACAACCAGGACATTCAGTTATATCGCACAAAGAGCGACGGGTACTCATCGTGCACCTTCGAGGAACATTCTGTCACATGCGGCACTGCCGCCGTCCACGGAACGCGCCAGGGCGGTGCGCTCAGCCGACGCCCTGGACGACACGCATCAGAATGAACACGATGAACAGCAGAACCATGATCGACAGGTCGAGGCGGACCCCACCCAGGTTGAGCGGCGGAATGATGCGCCGGAGCAGCTTCACGGGCGGGTCGGTCACCGTGAAGATCGCCTCCAGGACGATCACGACCACACCGGTCGGACGCCAGTCACGTGCGAACGACCGGATGAATTCGACGATGATCCGACCGATGAGCAGCAGCCAGAAGACGAACAGGATGAAGTACAGAACGGCGAACACTCAGTTCACCGCCCGGCGGAACTCGGCACACGGCGACAACGACGACATTCTCTGATCACGCACTCCACCACAATGCCATCTCGCGGCACCCGGAGGTGCCGACGACACTCTCACCGCGGGGAGGTCGGCGTCACTGCTGGTTGTAGAAGCCCGTCTCGGCGATTCGGCGGCGCTCCTCGGCGGACACATCGACGTCCGCGGGTGAGAGCAGGAACACCTTCGTGGCGACTTTGTCGAACGAACCACGGAGGGCGAAAGCGAGGCCTGCCGCGAAGTCGACCAGACGCTTGGCGTCGGCATTGCTCATCTCGACCAGATCCATGATGACCGGGGTGCCGTCACGGAACCGCTCACCGATGGTGCGTGCCTCGCTGTAGTCGCGGGGACGCAGCGTGGTGATGGTCGACATGGGGCCTCCGTCGTCGAGCGACACCTGCCGGCGGGGCTCTGCATGTCGGGGTTCTGCGTGGCGGGATTCCGGAGCGTTCCGGGTGTCCATGGCGAGTGCGCCGCGCGTGGAGGTACGCATCGATCCGGCCGACCGAGGTCCGCCACTCGACCGTGACGACATCGGGGAGACACGCGCGCTGTGACGCGGCTCCATACGGTCGTAATCGTCGTCGTCGCGACGTCCTCCGACGTAGGCCGGCTCGGCGAATTCGCGGTCGGCGTAGTCGTCATGGTCGTCCATCGATTTTCCGTATCCGCCACGCGACGACCGGGATGCGACGGGCGCATCCGTGTCGTCGAGGTAGTCGTCCTCGAAATCGTCGAGTGGGACCATGCCGAAGTAAGCCTTGAACTTGTGCAACGTGCTCATCGGTGGACCTTCCTGGCGTGGCGGTGAAGCTCTGCGTTACTGGTACTCATGTGACTGAACGAGATCAATGGTGACGATGGTGTTCATGCCGTCAAGGCGAGGTTATCGGCCGCGGACCGAGGATCGCGGTTCCGACACGCACACACGTCGACCCATGTCGGACAGCCTCTTCCAGGTCACCGGTCATGCCCGCGGAAAGCTCGACCGCACCCGGATGCGAGCGCAGGACCTGCGCGTGCAGAGCCTGCAGATCCTCGAACGCAGCGTCCGGATCGGCGTCCATCGGAGGCACCGCCATCAACCCGGCGAGGCGAAGTCCCTCCGTCGCGGCGACGTCGTCGACCAGTGCGGGAAGATCCTCACGGTCGACGCCTCCCCGGTGGGTGTCGCCGTCGAGGCTCACCTGCACGAACACCTCCAGATCACGGGTGCGGGCACCGTCGTCCATCGCCCCGGCGACGGCCTTCCCCAGCGCGGCGACCAACCTGTCCGTATCGACCGAGTGGATCGAATAGGCCCACGCAGCAACAGCTTTGGCCTTGTTGCGTTGCAGACGTCCGATCATGTGCCAGCGGACGCCGTCGGTACCGATCTCGGCGACCTTCGGCGACGCGTCCTGCTCGCGGGATTCACCGAATTCCGTGCACCCCAGATCGCGCAGGATCGCGATGTCCGACGCGGGGAAGAACTTGGTGACGGGAAGCAGTGTCACGTCCTCCGGTGACCGATCCGCAGCGACGCACGCCGCGCGGAGACGGGTGCGCACCTGATCGAGGTGCTCGGCGAGGTACGACCGGCGTTCGTCGTGAACGTTCACGAGCTTGTGTCCATCCAGATGACACCCGCATGCCGACCGGTCGGCGCGCCGCGGCGATGACTGAACAGTGAGCGATCGGTGATCGTCTCGCGCGGATCGAGGGCTACACCCGCGATGCCGGACTCGAGGAGTTGCCTCCGCAGACCCGCACGAATATCGAGCCCCGGAGTGCCCTTCCGTGTCCGAGTAGCGCTGCCGGGTAGATGAGTCTCCACGTCGATCTGCATCGTGCGGGGAACTTCGTAGTCCTCTCCCCCGGCCGCGGGACCCATGAAGGCTTCGATACGCGAGATCCGAGCACCGACGGCAACCATGGCGTCGAGAACACGCGGGACGATGCCGATGCGTGCACCGACGCGTCCCGCGTGGACTGCAGCGATGACACCGGCCGCGTCGTCGGACAGCAGCAGGGGAACGCAGTCCGCCGCCAGCACGACCAGCGCGAGGTCACGCTGCGTCGTCACCACCGCGTCCGTCGCGTCGAGCGGAGCGCTCTGCGGACCGTCGATCGTCGCCACCGAACGTCCGTGGATCTGATCCATCCACACGAGACGGCCGGGATCGAGGCCGATCTTCTCGGCGAGACGACGACGATTGGCGGCGACGTCGGCAGGGCTGTCACCGACGTGGTCACCGAGATTGAACGAATCGTAGGGGGGCTTGGACACGCCTCCGGCGCGTGACGTGGTCACGCGCCGGACGCGGTAGCCGCGGTCGGTGATGCTCACCGACGCATGAAGGAGGGCACGTCCACGTCGTCGTCACCGTCGTCGTCCACCCGGACGGGATGTCCGGTGGCACGCGCGGCGCGCTCGCCGATCGGCGGGAGAGACGACGACGAGGAGGGCGCGTCGCGGAAGACGGCGGGGCCGTCGTCCTCGGTGCGCGTCTCACCCGCGCGAGCGGTGCCGACGGTGGCGGCGCGTGACTGGCTCTGCGGTGCCTCGACGGGACGGCGAGCGGGTCCGCTGCCGTCGAATCCGGCAGCGATGACGGTGACGCGCACCTCGTCGCCCAGGGAGTCGTCGATCACGGTGCCGAAGATGATGTTGGCGTCGATGTGCGCAGCTTCCTGGACCAGCGATGCTGCCTCGTTGATCTCGAAGAGTCCCAGATCAGAGCCACCGGCAATGGACAGCAGAACGCCGCGGGCGCCTTCCATCGACGCTTCGAGCAGCGGCGAGTTGATCGCCGACTCGGCCGCCTTGATGGCGCGACCTTCCCCGCGGGAGGAGCCGATACCCATCAGGGCGCTGCCCGCTCCGGACATGACGCCCTTGACGTCGGCGAAGTCGACGTTGATCAGACCGGGAGTAGTGATCAGATCGGTGATGCCCTGCACTCCGTTGAGAAGGACCTCGTCGGCGGACCGGAACGCGTCCATGAGGCTGACGGCTGCGTCGCCGAGCTGGAGCAGCCGGTCGTTCGGGATCACGATGAGCGTGTCGCACGATTCGCGCAGACCCTGGATACCGACGTCGGCCTGGCCGCCGCGACGCTTGCCCTCGAACGAGAAGGGGCGCGTGACGACGCCGACGGTGAGGGCGCCGAGCTTGCGGGCGATGCTGGCGACGACGGGTGCGCCGCCGGTACCGGTGCCGCCACCTTCGCCGGCGGTGACGAAGACCATGTCGGCGCCCTTGAGCACCTCTTCGATCTCGTCCTTGTGGTCCTCGGCGGCCTTGCGGCCGACCTCGGGATCTGCGCCGGCGCCGAGACCGCGAGTGAGTTCGCGGCCGACGTCGAGCTTGACGTCGGCGTCCGACATGAGCAGCGCCTGCGCGTCGGTGTTGACCGCGATGAACTCGACTCCCTTGAGTCCCTGTTCGATCATGCGGTTGACCGCGTTGACGCCGCCGCCGCCGATGCCGACGACCTTGATTACGGCGAGGTAGTTGTGCGGGGGCGTCATGGGCTCTCGCCTTCCGTGGTTGGTGATCAAGATGCTGCCAAACCCTCAACCTGAACCATAGGTTCATAGTTATGTCAAGTGATCGACTGGGTGGAACGCTAGAGACACCGTCTCGTGGGTTCCATTAGGCGCGCCGACACACGCCGAGAAAACTTGTGAACGGCTTTTCTATCGAATGGTCGGGAGATCGGGGCTGGACACGTCGTACGTCTGTCCCGGCTGCGTGAGCAGCGGCAGCGCGACCGACGCCTTGTACTCGTTGTCGTCGTTGCTCCCCCACACCACGACGCGTCCGTCGTAGAGCGTCAGCGATACCGCCGAGATGGTCGGCGCGTCGATCTGCGCGACCTGCGAGCGCAGGGGGGCCGGAAGCGAAGTCAGCACCGCCAGAGCGGATCTCGTCTCCAGGTTCCCGAACGACGGACTGGCCGCCACCAACCGCACGACCCCCGGAGGCGGCGGCTCGACGGCGAAGTCGACCGCGTCGACATCCATCAGATGAGTGCCGTCGGGGGCATCGAAGAACACGACGGGAATGCGTTCCTCGACGGTGACACGGACGGTTGCCGGATAGACGCGTTGGACCCGCACCGTGGCGACCTTCGGAATGGCGGCGACACGGGACGCCGCCCCGTCGGTGTCGACCCTGGGCAGCGGAGTTCCCTCGACCACCTGCAGAGCCTCGACAACCTGCTCCCGCGTCACCGCGGCATTGCCCGTGACGTCGATGGTGTCCACCGCCCACAGCGGACCGAAGTACGACACGACGACGAACGCGATCGACGCCACCAGGGCGGCGAGGATCGCGAACTTTCCCTTGCGACCGATGCGGGGCTCGCGCGCTGTCGACCTGCTCGATCCCCGAGTGCCGGACGCACCCCGACTACCCGACGTGCGAGTTCGCGTCGAGCGCTGCGCGCCCACACGTCTCGGTGTCGCCGCGGGGCGAGTACGACCGCTTCCGCGTGAAGTCATCTCTCTCGACCCGCTCAGCGCCGCGCCGGCGTCGAGCGGAGGGCGTCCAGGATCTGGCTCCCGAGCATCGTCACGTCGCCCGCGCCCATCGTCACCACGATGTCGCCGGAGACGCACAGCCCCGCCACCTGACGAGACGCTGCGGACAGATCCGGTTGGTAGTGAACGGGTTTGGTGACCGACCGGGCGACGGTGGCGCCGCTGATCCCCGGTACCGGATCCTCGCGGGCGCCGTACACGTCGAGGACGACGACCTCGTCCGCGAGATCGAGTGCCGCGGCGAACTGATCCGCGAACGTCGCGGTGCGGGAGTACAGATGCGGCTGGAACACGACGATCACGCGGCCCGGCGTCGCCGTATCGGCGGTGCGGACCAGATCGGCGGCAGCACCGAGAACGGCACGAACCTCCGTCGGGTGGTGGGCGTAGTCGTCGAACACCCGGACGCCGCGTTCGCGTCCCTGCAGCTGGAAGCGTCGGTGAACGCCCGCGAATCCGGCGAGACCCTCGACGATCTCGTCGACACCGGCGCCCGTCTCGCGAGCTGCGACGACAGCCGCCATCGCGTTGAGGGCCATGTGCCGCCCGGGGACACCGAGACGGACCGTGCGCGCCCGCTCCTCCCCCGCCAAGCGGAACTGCACGACACCGCCCGTGTCCTCCGGGGACCACCCCAGCAGCTCGGCCGCCGTCTCGACGCCCTCGATACCGGCGTCGTCCGAGCCGTACCCCAGGACGCGGACACCCTCGGGCGCACGCTGGGCGACGCGGCGGGCGAGTTCACGCGATCCGGGATCGTCCGTGCACACCACCAGGGCGCCGCCGGGAGACAATCGCGCCGCGAAGTCGTCGAAGACCTGCACGTACGCGTCCTCGCTACCGAAGTAGTCGAGATGATCCGCCTCCACGTTGGTCACGACGATCAGATCGGGGTCGTACTGCAGGAGTGACCCATCGCTCTCGTCCGCCTCGGCCACGAAGACCTCGCCGGTGCCGTGGTGCGAGTTGGTGCCGGCCTCGTTGAGTTCGCCGCCGACGGCGAACGACGGGTCCGCTCCACAGTGCTGCAGAGCGACGACGAGCATCGACGTCGTCGAGGTCTTCCCGTGCGTGCCCGAGACGAGCACGGTGCGGAATCCGCGCATCAAGGACGCGAGCACAGCAGGCCTGAGCAGAACGGGCACGCCGCGATCCGCCGCCTCGACTAGTTCCGGGTTGGTCTTGGGGATGGCGGCATGCGTGGTGACGAGTGCTGTGGGGCCGCCGTCGAGCATGTCGAGAGCCGACGCGTCGTGACCGATGCGGATCAGCGCACCGCGAGCGCGCAGAGCCTTGACGCCGCGGCTCTCCTTCGCATCGGAACCGGACACCTGACCCCCGCGGGACAGCAGGATGCGGGCGATCCCGGACATTCCCGCTCCGCCGATGCCCACCATGTGGACGCGCTGCAGTTCGGGAGGAAGGGTCGGATCGACCGAGGAGGTACTCATCGGTCGCCTCCGCCCCGTGCGATGTCCAGGACGATGCGCGCGACGTGTGCCGCCGCGCCGCGATGCCCCGCACCGGCGGCAGCCGCGCTCATCGATCCCAACCGTGCGGGATCGGTCAGCAATGCCACCACATCGGACGACACGAAGTCCGGTGTGAGATCGGCGTCGGCGATCACGACGCCGCCCCCGGCCGCGACGACCGGGCCCGCGTTGAGCTCTTGTTCCCCGTTGCCATGAGGCAAGGGTACGTAGAAGGCGGGCAGACCGACTGCCGAGACCTCCGCGACGGTCATGGCGCCCGAGCGGCACACGACGGCGTCCGCCGCGGCGTACGCCAGATCCATCCGCGTCAGGTACGGGACGGCCACGTACGGCGCAGGTGTCACCGAGCCGTCGTCCGACGGTGTAGGCAGGTCGAGCGTGTTCTTCGGTCCGTGTGCATGCAGCACGGACACACCTGCCGCGCGCAGAGCGGCCGCGGCTCCGGACACCGCGACGTTCAGCGATCGCGCGCCCTGGGATCCGCCGAACACCAGAAGAACGGGGCCGTCCTGGGGAAGACCGAAATGCTCGCGGGCCTCCGCGCGCAGGCCGGCGCGGTCGAGATCGGTGATCGTGGGCCGGACCGGGATGCCGACGACCTCCGCATCGCTGCGCCCACGCCCATGGATTCCCGACCCGTCGACGGCGGCCAGGACGCGCGTCGCGAGACGCGCTCCGACCTTGTTGGCGATACCGGCGCGCGCATTGGCCTCGTGCACGACGATCGGCACCGAGCCTCGCGCGGCGAGATAGGCCGGAAGCGCGACGTACCCACCGAACCCGACCACGACATCCGCGTCGACCTCGCGCAAGACCTTGCGTGTCTCGCGCACCGAGCGCACGACTTTCGCGGGCAGACCCAGCAATGCGCCGGTCAGCTTGCGCGGCAACGGAACCGGCGGGATCAGCGCGAGCGGGTAACCGCGTGCGGGAACGAGAGTGGTCTCGAGTCCACGCTCGGTACCCAGGGCCGTCACCCGCACCGACGGGTCCAGCTCCCGCAGGGCATCCGCCACCGCGAGAGCTGGTTCGATGTGTCCGGCCGTGCCGCCGCCGGCGACGACGACGGACACGCCGGAAGAACTTGTCACCGGTCGTATCTCCGTTCTCGGGGTGGGGTGCGGCGAGGACTCTGCCGGCCTCGCTCCGCCCTCGGGTCCTGATGTGGTGCGCCGCGCCGCGGCTGCTGGTGCTCGGCGCGTCCCGACATCCGTTGTGGCGCTGCGCGACGCGCGTCCTGCGGGGGAATCGCCCGGCGACGCGGCGGCGCGGCGACAGCGCCCCGCCCGCGAGCCTGCGACGACCGGGCCGGCGAATACACCTCTGGCACCGGCAGTCTCAGCAACCGCCCGAACCTTCCGTCGCGACCGGATGCCAGGGCCGCCACCGCTTCGGGTTCGTGCCGAGAGATGTTCGCGAGAAGTCCGAGCACCAGAAGTGTGATGGCCGTGGACGTTCCACCTGCCGACACCAGGGGCAACTGGAGGCCGGTGACGGGAAGCAGTCCGACGACGTAGCCGATGTTGATCGCGGCCTGCGCCAGGATCCACACGGTGAAGGTCGCGACGAGGATCTTCATGAACGGATCGGGAACCCGTGCGGCGATACGCAAGCCCGTGAAGACCAGGATGCCGAAAAGTCCGATGACGGCGACGCAGCCCACCAGACCGAGTTCCTCACCGATGATGGCGAAGATGAAGTCGTTGTGCGCGTTGGGAAGGTAGCTCCACTTGGCCCGACTCTGACCGAGGCCGAGTCCGAACATCCCGCCGTCCGCGAGCGAGTAGAGAGCCTGACGCGACTGGTAGCCGATGCCCTGGGGATCACTGCCAGGGTTCAGCCAGTTCTGGATGCGAGCCGATCGGTATCCGGCGGTCATGGCGAGGGTGGCGGCGGCGAGGAAGAGCCCACCGACGACGGAGCCGAACACCTTGACCGGCAGGCCGGCGAACCACAGCAGCGCCATCAGGATGATGCCGAGCGCAACCGTGGTTCCGAGGTCCGGTTGCAGCACGATGAGTCCGAACACGACCATCGCGGCAGGAACCAGCGGAATCAGAAGTTCCTTGAGCCCCGCTCGTTCGGCTCTTCTCGATGCGAGCAGGTGCGCACCCCACACCGCGAACGTCACCTTGGCGATCTCGGACGGCTGCAGGCCGACCCCGCCGATGGTGAACCACCCGCGAGTTCCCTGGGCGACCGTGCCGATACCGGGGATGAGCACCAGGACCAACATCACGATCGAGATCACGAACAGCGGCAGTGACAGCTTGCGCACCAGGCGGATCGGGACCCGCAGCGCGAACACGAACATCACGAGCCCGACCACGGTGAAGATCGCCTGGCGCGTGAACATCGTGTACGCCGATCCGTCCTCGGCGTACGCCTCGACGGACGACGCGGAGAGCACCATGACCAGTCCGAGCGTGGTGAGCAGCGCGGCAACGGTGATGATCAGGTGGAACGAGGCGAGAGGACGATCGATCCACGTCTCGAACTTCGCTCGAACCGGGCGACGACCGGTCGTCCGCTCGGGACGTGTCGCGCCGAGAGGTCCGGGCGCGATGGGACCACCCGCGCGCGACGGTGGTGTCGTGGCGGTGCCGCGAGCCTGCGTCATGCCGGTCGACCCCCGAGGTCGCTCTCGGTGAGAGCGAGCGCGGCCGCCGCGAAGCTGTCCCCGCGGTGCCCGTAGTCGCGGAACTGGTCGAAGGAGGCGGTGGACGGAGCCAGCAGCACGGTCGTGCCGGACTCGGCTCGGCCAGCGGCCGCACGGACCGCCTTCGTCATCACTTCGTCACCGTCAGTCACATCAGTCGCATCGGCCACTTCAGCATCGTCTCCCGGCGGCACCCGAACGACGGGCACATCCGGGGCGTGTCGCGCGAGTGCTGACGCGATCCGGTCCCCGTCCTGGCCGAACACCACGGCGGCGACCAGTCGGGACCGGATCTCCGAGATCAGATCGTCTACCTCGGCGCCCTTGAGCATCCCGCCCGCGAGCCACACGACGCGATCGTGCGCCAGGATCGACGACCGGGCCGCGTGCGGATTGGTGGCCTTCGAATCGTCGACGAATCGCACGCCGGCCAGCGTTCGCACCGTGGCGGCACGGTGCGGACCGACGCGGAAGGCTCGCAGGCCGGCGTCGACCGCAGCCGGAGAGACACCGATCGCTCGAGTCAGAGCCGACGCGGCCAACGCGTCCTGCAACCCGGCGGGACCGGACGGCTCGATGATCGAGATGTCCACCAGCGAGACGCAGTCACCGAACGCACGATCGACGATCGCGCCGTCGATCACCCCGACATCGCCGGCGTCCGGCTCACCGGCCGTGAAACCGACCGTCGTCTCCGCGGTCGAACGATCGCGCAGAGACGCCGCTACCGCGTCGTCGAGACCGACCACGGCGATGTCTCCACGCAGCGCCTGCAGCTTCGCCTGGACGTAGGCGTCCATACCGCCGTGCCAGTCGAGGTGATCCTCGGCGATGTTGAGCACCACGCCGGCCGCAGGCTGCACCGACGGCGCCCAGAAGAGTTGGAACGACGACAGTTCGACCGCGAGCACATCCGCGCGTGGTTCGCGGCGGAGCGCGTCCATCACCGGGACGCCGATGTTCCCGCACGCGGCGGACGGAAGGTTGGCGGCCTCGAGGACCGACTCCACCATCGACGTGGTGGTCGTCTTGCCGTTGGTGCCGGTCACCACCAACCATTGCCGAGCCGGTCCGTAGACCTCGGCGCGATCGATCCGCCACGAGAACTCGATGTCGCCCCAGACCGGCACGCCGACGGTCAGCGCAGTGGTGAGCAGCGGCGAGTCGGGCCGGAAGCCGGGGCTGGTGACGACCAGGGCGTACTCGGCGACGGCGTCGCGATCCGTCGCCACGGAATCCATGTGCACCGTGTCCACACCGAGCGCGGCACACGTCTCCAACGACGACACGTCGGAATCGGTGACCGTGACCAGGGCGCCCACGTCGTGCAGGGCCGGAACGACCGCTCGACCGGACACCCGGCCGCCGGCGACGAGCACGCGTCGCCCCTGCAGGTCGAGCGGAGATCCGAGCGGGGCGCGAGGTTCCTCCGTGACCACGTCAGTCACCGATCGCCGAGAGGTATTCGCTGTAGAAGAGCGCCAGGCCCACCGCGGACGAGATGGCCGCCAGCAACCAGAACCGGATGATGACCGTCGTCTCGGCCCACCCTCCGAGTTCGAAGTGGTGGTGGAACGGGGCCATCCGGAACACCCGTCGACGGCTCGACC
Organism: Rhodococcus sp. AC861; assembly: GCF_979256035.1. Classification (NCBI taxonomy): domain Bacteria; kingdom Bacillati; phylum Actinomycetota; class Actinomycetes; order Mycobacteriales; family Nocardiaceae; genus Rhodococcus; species Rhodococcus sp. AC861. The sequence continues at coordinate 105,237 of NZ_CEEDMW010000003.1, read as the reverse complement.
GGAACACCGCCACCTGGATGACGACGGACGCGGCCTCGGCCACGAACAGCGCGCCGATGACGACCATCAGCAACTCGGTGCGCGTCACGATCGACAGCCCGGCCAGCAGACCGCCGAGTGCCAGCGACCCGGTGTCCCCCATGAAGATCTTCGCGGGGGCGGCGTTCCACCAGAGGAATCCGATGCACGCTCCGGCCGCGGCCGCACAGATCAGGGCCAGGTCGAGCGGATCGCGCACGTCGTAGCAACCGGGGCCCGGCTCGGTGGTGCACGACTGGCGGTACTGCCAGAACGTGATGACCGTGTACGCGCCGAGCACCAGGGTCATCGATCCTGCTGCGAGGCCGTCGAGGCCGTCCGTCAGGTTGACGGCGTTGGACCAGGCGCTGACCAGCAGGTAGCAGAACAGGATGAAGACGACTCCGCCCATGGACACCGTCGCGATGTCACGCACGTAGCTCAGCTGGACGCTGCCCGGCGTCAGACCGCCCGCGCCGTTGAACTGCAAGGCCAGCACACCGAAGATGACGGCCGCGATCAGCTGGCCCACCAGCTTCGCCGTCTTGTTCAGCCCCAGGTTGCGCTGCTTGCGGATCTTGATGAAGTCGTCGAGGAACCCGACCACGCCCAGAACCGTCGTCAAGCCGAGGACCAGGAGCGCGGAGACGGACGGGCCGTCCGCGTCGTACCCGACGCCGATGAGGTGCGACCCCCAGTAGCCTGCCCACAGACCGGCGAGGATCGCCACACCGCCCATGGTGGGCGTGCCCCGCTTCGACTGGTGGCTCGCCGGCCCCTCGACGCGGATCTCCTGGCCGAATCCTTGCTTGGAGAACGCCTTGATCAGGACGGGTGTCAGCAGGATGGCGACCGCGAGCGCGATCCCTCCCGCGAACAGAATCTGTCTCACCGAGTCTCCCCCTGCTCGTCGAGCAACGCTTCCGCGACGGTCCACAGGCCGATCGACCGGGACGCCTTCACCAACACCAGATCGCCCGGGAGAATCTCTTCCCGCAGCAGCTCGATCGCCGCGGCCGGATCGTCGACGAGGTAGGCCTCGTCGCCCCAGGACCCTTCCATCACCGCCCCCTGATACATCCCGTGGGAGGGTCGGCCGGTCCCGACGACGATGATCTTGCTGACGGCCAGTCGGACGGCGAGCCGGCCGATGCGATCGTGCTCGATGACGGAATCGTCGCCCAACTCCCCCATCTCTCCCAGCACGGCCCACGACCGCCGACCACCGTCTCGGCCACTGCGCGCCATGGTGACCAGAGCCTTCAGCGCAGCGCGGACGGAGTCGGGATTGGCGTTGTACGAGTCGTTGACGACGGTGACTCCGTCGGCCCGGGTACGGACATCCATCCGCCGTGCGGACGCGGCCTCGGCACCGGACAGCGCCGCGGCGATCGTCTCGACGTCCATGCCGCACTCGAGTCCCACCGCGGCGGCCGCGAGCGCGTTCCCCACCTGATGTTCCCCGTGCACCAGCAGGGACACCGGCGCCGATCCCGACGGCGTGACCATCGTGAAGGACGCGCGAGCGGTGTCGTCGAGAACGATGTCCCGCGCATGGACGTCGGCACCCTCGTTCTGGCCGTACGTCACCACCCGTGCCGTCGTCTTCGACGCCATCGCCGCGACCAGAGGGTCGTCCAGGTTCAGGACGGCGACGCCACCGGCTTCGTCGGCCGGAAGTGCTTGCACCAGTTCGGCTTTCGCTTCGGCGATGATCTCACGCGAGCCGAATTCACCCAGATGTGCCGTGCCGACGTTCAGCTCGACGCCGATACGGGGCGGCGCGATCGCGGCGAGCTCCGCGATGTGCCCCCGGCCGCGCGCGGACAGTTCGAGAACGAGGAACTTCGTCGACGCGTCGGCACGCAGCGCGGTCCACGGATGGCCCAGCTCGTTGTTGAACGATCCAGGAGGAGCGACCACCGATCCTGCGCGCTCGAGTACCGCGCGGATCAGGTCCTTCGTCGAGGTCTTGCCCGACGAACCGGTCACCCCCACGACCGTGAGTCCGCCGGCCACCAGGTCGGCGACGGACGCTCGCGCGAGCGTCGCCAAGGCCGCGAGAACGGCCGGTCCCGGACCGTCGGCGTGCTCGACCACGATGGCCGGCACTCCGACCGGACGCCCCGCGAGGACCGCGACGGCTCCGGCTGCGATCGCTCCGGCCGCGTGCTCGTGTCCGTCCACGCGCTCCCCCGGCAATGCGAGGAACAGCCCACCCGGGGTGATCGTGCGGGAGTCGAACTCGACTCCCGCCGTCACCTCGGCGGTGGGATCGGGTACGTCGTGCAGCGTTCCGCCCACGATCTCCGCGATGGCGGCCAAGGACAGTCGGATCACATCGAGCCTCTCAGTCGTTCTATGGCCTCGGCTAGCACCAGTCGATCGTCGAACGGGTGCTTGGTTCCGCCCACGTCCTGGCCCACCTCGTGACCCTTGCCGGCCACGAGCACCACGTCACCGGGGCGTGCCCACCGAACAGCGGCATCGATCGCGTCGTCACGCGGGGAGATCTCGCGGACCTCTCCGCTCCGATCGCCGGGCACCTCGTCGGCCCCGCGCCGGATGGCGGTGCGGATGGCGGCGGGATCCTCGGAGCGGGGATTGTCGTCCGTGATGATCACCAGGTCGGCGGCAGTTGCCGCGGACCTGCCCATGATCGGTCGCTTCTCCGCATCACGATCGCCGCCCGCGCCGACGACCACGGCGATCCGGCCGTCCGTCGAGGCCCGCAACGTGGAGAGGACTGCATCCAGGGCGGCCGGCTTGTGTGCATAGTCGACGACGGCGAGGAACGACTGACCGCGCTCGACCCGCTGCATCCGTCCCGGCACGTCGACAGTGGCCATCGCGTCGAACGCGGTCGCGGGATCGACACCCACCTCGGCGCAGACGGCCGCGGCGAGTACGGCATTGGCGACGTTGTACCGGCCGGGGATGCGCAAGCGCGCGGACAGCACCTCGTCTCCGTGGGACACCTCGAAAGTCTGCGTTCCGTCCGATCCGGGAGCCCACGCGCCGACCGTCCACGACCCCGCGGCGCCGCTCCCGTCCGTCGAGACCGTCACGGGTGCGGCGGTCGCGGACGCGATGTCCGCCATCCGCCGGCCCCACTGATCGTCGATACACACGACCGCCCGCGCCGCGCGGACCGCTGAGTCCGGGGCAAACAGTCGAGCCTTCGCCGCGAAGTAGTCCTCGAAGGTGTGGTGGAAGTCGAGATGATCCTGCGACAGGTTGGTGAACGCGCCCACCGCGAAGCTCGTGCCGTCGACACGTCCCAACGACAACGCGTGCGACGACACCTCCATGACCACGGTGTCCACACCCTGCTCGTACATCGCGGCGAACATCGCGTGCAGATTCGGAGCCTCGGGCGTCGTCAACGCGGACGGAACGGGCTCGGTGCCGATGCGGGTCTCGATGGTTCCGATCAATCCGGGAGTGCGCCCGCCGGCCCGTAGCGCAGCCTCCACCAGATAGGAGGTGGTGGTCTTGCCCGAGGTGCCGGTGATCCCGATGACCGTCATCTTCGACGACGGCGAATCGTAGACGGCCGCCGACAGTGCGCCGAGAACGTCGCGGGGACGTGGGTGCACGAGGACGGCGACTCCGTCGGGCACGCCGTCGGTACTCATCAGAGCCAGACCCTCGTCGTCCGTCACGACAGCGACTGCACCGCGGGAGAGGGCGTCGGCGGCGAAGGTGGCCCCGTGCGAGCGCGCACCCGGCAGGGCCGCGAACACGTCTCCGGCCACGATGTTCTGCGCACGGAGCTCGATGCCCGTCACCCGCACGTCGTCCGACGACTCCTCGAGCGCGCCTCCGCGGAGGATGCCCCGGCGAAGACCTACGGCGCGTGCCAGATCGCTCGCCGACGTGACCGGAGGCCGCTGCGGGCGGAGGGACGTGCTGGGCACTTCGATGACGCTCCTCGTGTGGATCGGGACCCGGTGTCCGGTCGGGCAGGAAATTCGGACATGCGGCTGTGACACGGTCGAGTAGACGACGGACATGCCGACAGCCGACGCATCAGATTACCGGCGAGCCGACCCCGCGGCGGACGTGCCGTCGGCAAGCGGGTGTCGCGGCAGGTGAGCGCCGTGTCGCCGCGCTGTTGCGCGGCCTACTGGTCGGCCTGGAGAACCAGCCGTCGTCCCTCTGCGGACAGCGGAACCGCATCTCGCTGGAGCATCCAGGACGCGATCGTGTGGAAGAGCGGTGCAGCGGACTGTCCGCCCGAACCGTCGGAACTCCGGGTCGGCGCGTCGAGCATGATGCCTATCACGTAGCGAGGGTTGTCGGCCGGAGCGATACCGGCGAAGGTGATCCAGTAGCTCGAGTTGGAGTAGCACTTGCACTCCGGATCCACCTGCTGCGCGGTACCGGTCTTACCGCTGACCTGGTATCCCTCGATACCTGCCGCGACACCCGTGCCGCGTTGGTTGCCGGTGTCGCTCTGGGTGACGGCGCGGAACATGTCACGCACGGTCTTCGCCGTCTCCGGGCTGACCACCTGGACGCCGTCGGGCCGCGGCTCCTCGGTGCGCTGCCCGTCGGTTCCCACGGTCGCCGAGACGATGCGCGGCGGGATGCGGAGTCCGTCGTTGGCGATGGCCTGGTACATCCCGGTCATCTGCAGGAGGGTCATGGACAGACCCTGGCCGATGGGGAGGTTGGCGAACGTTCCGCCCGACCACTGGTCGCGGGCCGGAACGCTGCCGGCACTCTCGCCGGGAAGGCCGACGTCGGTGCGCCGGCCCAGACCGAACTTGTCCAGCATGTCGGCGTACCGATCCTCGCCGACACGTTGCGCGAGCATCAGGGTTCCGACGTTGGACGACTTACCGAAGACGCCGGTGGTCGTGTACGGCGCGACCCCGTGATCCCACGCGTCCTTGACGGTGGCGCCGGACATCGTGATGCTGCCCGGTACCTGCAGCACCTCGTCCGGGTTCGTCAGTCCTTCGTCGACGGCTGCTGCGGCGGTGATGATCTTGTTGACCGAGCCCGGTTCGAACGGGCTCGACACGGACAGATTGCCCATCTGGGCGGACGCGGAGTTGTTGCCGACGCCGATCGACGGATCGAACGTGCCGTCGTTGGCCATCGCCAGGACCTGCCCGGTGTGGGAGTCGAGAACGACGGCGGACGCGTTCTTCGCTCCGGAGAGGTCCTTGGCCTGCTGGACCTGCTGCTGCACGTAGTACTGGATGTCGCTGTCCAGCGTCAGCTCGACTGTCGACCCGTCGATGGCCGGCTGCTGGTCGCGCCAACTGCCGGGGATGACGGCGCCGTCGCTCCCTCGGTCGTAGGTGCGGGAACCGTCGGTTCCGGCCAGGACCGGATCCATCGAGTCCTCGAGACCGAGCAGGCCGTGTCCGTCCCATCCGGTCGCGCCGACGATGTTCGCGGCCAGGGCGCCACCCGGGTATTCGCGGATGTCCTGCCGTTCGAGGCCTACCTCGGGGAACTTCTCGGTGATCTCCGCGGCAACGGCGGGATCGATGCTGCGCACCAGATACTCGAAGGACGCGGAGCTGGTCATCTTCGAGATCAGATCGGACTCGGAGACCAGATCACCGAGGATGCCGTGGACACCTGCCGCGATCTCGCGGATCCGGACGTCCGGATCGGGAGCCGTGTCGTCCTTCGCGCGAGCCTCTTCGAGCTGCACGCGGACGCGCTGGGGCTGGAACGTCAGCGCCTTCGCCTCCATCGTGAAGGAGATGGGATTGCCCTGACGGTCGGTGATCGACCCGCGCACCGCCGGGTCCACGACCGTCGTCGTCCGCTGGCTGGCCGACTGCGCCGACAACGTGGGTGCGTCGATGCCCTGGATCCACAGCAGCTGCAACGTGGCGACACCGAGCACCGCGAACATCGCGAAGCGTCCGTAGCGGAACCTGAAGTCGAACGTCTCGCTCTTCTTCGGCCCACGACGACGAGGAGGACCCGGGGGGCGCGGTCCGCCCGACCCGGGATCGCTGCGTCGACGCGGATCGTGCTGTGGGGAACGCATTCCGCGATCAGCGGGGCGATACGGTTGCCGCGTCGTCACCGGGCGCCTCCTGCGATGGGGACCTGCTGCTCGCCGTTGGCGGGCGCAGGTGTCGGAACGGGTTGCGCCGCAGTCGTCGTCGCTGCGGGCGGGGGCGTGGTGGTCGTCGGCGTGCTCGTGGCCGGGGGCGTGCTGGTGGCCGGGGTCGACGACGGAGTCGGAGTCGCCGACGCGGACGTGCCGCGAGTGACCGGTGTCAGCGCTTCCCCACCGGTCGCAGCGGGGGCACCCGGGCGGGACGCCATCGGCACACCCGGACCGCTCGGGGTCGCCGACGCGAAGTCGGGAGCGGGAGGACCCGATGCCGGCGCCGGGGTTCCGATCACCTGGACCATCCCGTCGGGCTGGACGACCAGTCGGGGAACGTCTTTCGTCGGGATCATGCCCTGCGCCGTCGCACGACGAGCCAGCTCCGGTGCCGACTGCGCGATTTCCAGATCGCGCTGCAGTGCCGCTGCCTGTTCGGTCAGCGACTGGTTCTCCGCGCGCCCGGCACTGAGCAGATACGAGTCCTCGGCCGCCCGCGTACTGAGCAGAAGGGTCGAGGCCAACCCGATCGCGAGCAGCCCCATGATCGTGGCCACGAACGGCACCCGTCCGGCGAGGGATCGCTGCGTCCGAGCAGCGCGCGGATCCGACTCGTGGGACATCGCACGCTGTCGGCGCTTGTCGTACGCGCGTCGTGCCGCGCCGGTGCGAGCCGGTGGGCGGGGTGTACGAACGGTCTCGAGCGAAGAGCCGACGTCGCGGCGACCGCCCGTTCCGGGTGTATCCACCGGAACACTCATGACGACCTCCTGGAAATGCGTTCGGCTGCACGGAGTCTCACCGGTGCAGCACGGGGGTTGTCGTCGATCTCGTCTTGCGGGGCCTTCTCGGCCCCGCGGGTGAGTACGCGGAATTCCGGTCCGCTGCCGGGCAGCTCCATCGGCAGACCGTCCGGGGTGGTCGACCGAGTGAGCGGCGTCAGTTCCTGCTTGACGACGCGGTCCTCGAGCGACTGGTAGGACATGAAGACGATGCGGCCGCCGATCACCAGCGACTCGAGTGCCGGCGTGATGGCGTCGCGAAGCGAGTCCAGCTCTTCGTTGACGGCGACCCGGAGTGCCTGGAACGTCCTCTTGGCCGGGTGTCCCCCGGTACGGCGGGTGGCGGCGGGAATGCTGGCGTAAAGGAGTTCCACCAGTGGGCCACTGGTGACGAACGGCTCGGTCTCGCGGCGGCGCACGATGGCCGAGGCGATCCTGCCGGCGAACCGCTCTTCGCCGTACGTGCTGAGGATGCGGGCGATCTCACCGTGTGTCGCGGTGTTGAGGATGTCCGCGGCGGTCCGGCCGGTGGTGGGATCCATCCGCATGTCGAGCGGGGCATCGACGGAGTAGGCGAATCCGCGCTCGGCCGAGTCGAGCTGCATGGACGACACTCCGAGGTCGAACAGGATCCCGTCGACACTGTCCTTCGCTGCGAGGCCGGCGGTGTCCAGGGCGTCCTCGATGCCGTCGTACGTGGTGGCGATCAGAGTGACGCGGTCACCGAATCGTGAGAGACGCTCCGCTGCCATGGCCAGTGCATCGGGATCGCGATCGAGACCGATCAGGCGAAGGCGCGGGTACGTGTCGAGGAAATGTTCGGCATGTCCGCCGAGTCCGAGAGTGGCGTCGATGTAGACGGGATCTCGATCGGTGTCGACGGCTGCACCGAACGCGGGACCGAGAAGTTCGTCGGCGCGGTGCAGTCGGACCGGTACGTGAGAGAAGCGGGAAGCGGATCGGGGTTCGTCCTCCGCCATCGTGGTGATCTCCCGCCTGGTTCGCATGTCGTGCTGTGTGACTGTGCCGGAGGTGGCGGGGAGTGCGTCGAGGTCTCTGTCCGACAGTGGAACCTGGCGTTGGGGAAGTACGTCAGGGTCCGACCGGTACTTGGCGTTGGGGAAGTACGTCAAGGCCCGGTTTCGGGCAGAGGCCACGCGGCACTCGCCGCCGGCCCGAAATCTGTTACGACATACGGGTTTACAACATTCCCATCAATGATTCATCGACAGCTTGCGAGAAATCTTCTTCATGCTCCTGCGAGTACCGCTCCCATGCCGCGGCATCCCAGAGTTCGAGGTGATCCATCGAGCCGATGACGACGCAGTCCTTGGACAGCTTCGCGTACTCGCGATGCGAGGACCCGATGGTGATGCGACCCTGCGTGTCCGGCCGCTGCTCGTCGGTTCCGGCCGCCAGGTTGCGGATGTACGCGCGAGCCTGGGGGTTGGAACGAGAAGCCTTCGACAGCTTCTCCACCCGCTCCGCGAATACGTCACGGGGATAGATGGCCAAGCTGTAGTCCTGCCCTTTGCTCACCATCACTCCTCCCGCCAGGTCTTCGCGAAACTTCGCCGGCAGCGTCAGCCGGTACTTGTCGTCGAGTCTGGGCGTGTAGGTACCGAGAAACACTCGGCACCTCCTGCTCGGACCCGCATCGTGCATGTCGCGGGGCGTTCCTGATCTCCGCTGTCCACCACATTACCCCACTTTCCCCCACATTCAATCGATGTGGAGCATCGAATTAGTGAGGGATCACGAAAGATGCAGGTGACAGCGGTGGGGGGTGGTGGGAGAAATTATTTCGCCCGGACAGTGGCCGCGGCAGGCCCACGGCAACAGATGGCCGAGTGGGGCTCACCGCAACGAATAAGGCCAGGTGAGAGGGGGCCCTGTAATCGGTGGTGTCCGCGATCAGCGATTGGTGAGTTGCTGTGGGGCGCGGTGGGGATTCGCGGGATCGCGGAGCCGATCGTGGGGCGAGGTGGGGCGCGAGTTGCCCGAGACCGCTATGCGACGCCACCGGACCCACACAGACGACAACAGCGCGGCACCCCGTCGGGGGTGCCGCGCTGTGGCGGTCGATGCGGACCAGGATCCGCGCGCGTCGGTTCTGTGCGCGCTACTCCTGGTCGAAACGGCGTTTGAAGCGGTCTTCCATACGTGAGGAGAAGCCCCGGCGGGGGCCGCGGCGCGGCGCGGATCCCGGACGACGTGTCTCCCCTGGCGACGCGGTGTCGGCGCCGCCGGATCGATCGGACTGTGACGTGGCGGGCTTGCGCAACAGGAGAAGCACGCCCGACCCGAACATGAACACGAAGCCGACGAGGCTGATGATCGGGAATCCACCGGGCTTGATCGGGAGAGCCACACCTGCGATGAGCAGAATGAGGCCGATCACGAACAGGGCGACGGCCTGGAAACGACGCCGCGTGGACGCGGCCCGAATCCGTCCGCCGCGCACGGTAGACGCGAACTTGGGGTCCTCGGCATAGAGAGCGCTCTCGATTTGATCGAGCATGCGCTGCTCGTGCTCGGAGAGTGGCACGGTACCTCCCCCGGCACTGGATGATGGCTCTCGCTTCTTTGCCAGAAGCGAGAGGTAGCCGATCGGTCCCGGCTACCTGTTGACGATGATACGAGCAGAATCGGCGGCGTACCACCTACCTGCACCACCAGTATGCGAGAAAAATCGCCGCCGTGGTGGCGACCGGCCCTAGGCGGGCACCGCGACGTCGTCGGAACGGACGTTCACGCGGTCTTCCACACGGTGCAGAAAGCGCCCGACCTGCAGGAAGAACTCGTCGGCCTCCGCCTCGTCGAGACGGTCCGCGGATCCGGCCTCGATGGAGGCGCGGAGCGCGGAGTACGCGGAGAAGTACGCAGCCCACTCGGTGAAGTCCGGAGCAGCCACCTGCATGCGCACCCACGCGCTGCGTGACGCGCCGCGCTTGGGGACCGGATCGACCGCGTCGAGCAACGCGCCCGCGCCGCGCAGAGCCGCTACGTAGGACTCCAGGAAACGGTCCGCCGCCGACGGCGCACCGGCAGCATCCCCCAGGATGGCGTCGGCACGACGGAGCAGCATCCGAGCCCGCGCATAGGGACGCGGTGCCGACGTCTTCGCACGGATGGACACGACAGTGGAGCGCTCCGCACTACCGCCGACCGGGGCGCGGTGTGCCGCGTCTGCCTCTGCCGGACCGCGCGCCGCAGAACCGCGAACCGTCGAGCTGTGGACTGTCGGGTTTGCCATCATTGCCGGACCTCCCTGTCTGACCCATCCCTCGTGTCGGTGTTCTCTCCGTACAACACCGCGGACCCTTCGAACAGTCCGCCGAGCGGCCCGAACGAGGGCGATGTAAGCATGGAGGTCGGACATCGTTGCAGAATCGACCTGCCGGAACCGTTCGGCGCCGAGGCACGATCCATTCGAACGCGTGTTCGATGGATTCACCATAGCGCGGGCCACCGACAGGAAGCCAGGGATCGAGGCGAGGAATCGAGGTGAACACCGTGTCGGACGCCGCCGAACAGGTCTCGGACCACGGTCCGGTGCTGATCGAGCTGTCTCCACAGGAGATGCGGCGACGGCTCACCGAGGCGCTCTCGGTCTACGTCGCGGCGATGGGCTATCCACGCGGCACCGAACTCCACCGTGCGCCGATGTGGGCGGAACACATCCTGCGTCCCGGCTGGCACGCCGTCGGCGCGCTGGCACCGGAGGGAGACGAAGGTCACCGCCCGCTCGTCGCCATCGCGTACTGCTACCGAGGCGCACCCCACCAGTGGTGGCACCAACAGGTTCGTGACGGAATGCGGCGAGCCGGGTGGTCACACGAGCGCTCCGAAGCGATGCTGGCCGACTACGTGGAACTCACCGAACTCCACGTCTCTCCGGAGGCGCAGGGGCACCGTCTGGGAGAACGCCTCCTGCTCGCGCTGCTCGACGGACGCCGAGAGAGCGCGGTGCTGCTTTCGACACCCGAAGTGGCGGGCGAGGACAACCGAGCATGGAGGCTCTACCGCAGAATGGGTTTCGTCGACGTCGTGCGACGTTTCCACTTCGCCGGTGATTCCCGACCCTTCGCCGTCCTCGGCCGCGAATTACCTCTGACAGAACGCGGCCTACCGTCGACAGAGGGAACCGCGTCACCGTTCACCACCACCACAGAAATGAGGCCGATCACGTGATCGATGCCGCCGTCATCGGATCCGGCCACAACGCACTGGTCTCCGCCGCCTACCTCACCGACGCAGGATGGTCGGTACGGGTGCTCGAACGCGACACCGTCGTCGGTGGGGCCGCCTCCACGGTGGAGCGCTTCCCCGGCCACAAGGTGGACCGCGGATCGTCCGCCCACATCATGATCCGGCAGACCGGCATCATCGAGGAACTCCGCCTCGGCGACCACGGCCTTCGCTATCTCGACTGCGATCCGTGGGCTTTCGCTCCCCCGCCCCCCGGAACGGATCAGCCCGGAATCGTCTTCTCCGTCGATCTCGACGCGACGTGCGCGTCGATCGAAGCCGCGTGTGGCCGCAAGGATGCGGATGCCTACCGGGCGTTCGTCGCGCTGTGGGGTCCCCGCAGCGCGCGGGTGATGAAGTCCTTCGGCAGTCCCCCGACCGGTCGTGCCCTGCTGTCGTCGTTCTGGGGAATGGACGCGAGTGATGGCGCGGCGGCTCTGTCGCGCGAGTTCCTCGCCTCGGGAGATTCCCTGTTGAACCGGTGGTTCGACAGCGAGCGGCTCAAGGCGGCTCTCGCATGGTTCGGCGCGCAGTCCGGTCCCCCGATGTCCGAGCCGGGAACCGCGCCCATGGTCGCGTTCAACGCGCTCATGCACACCACTCCGCCGGGCCGGGCGGTCGGCGGTAGCGGGGCACTGAGCGTGGCCCTCCAGACGAAGATCGAGGCGGACGGCGGAACGGTGTCACTCGGCGACGCCGTGACGTCGGTGACGCGACACGGTGACGGGTGGGCCGTCCGCACCGCCGGCGGCGAGGAGGTTCGCGCCCGGACCGTCATCGCCGGGTGTCACATCCTGACCACGCTCGACCTTCTCGACGCGGGTGGATTCGACACCGCCACGACCGAATCCTGGCGTCGACAGATCGACGTCGGCCCCGGCATCGGCATGGTCGTGCGTGCGTCGACGTCCGAGCTCCCGCAGTACCCGGGCGCTCCCAGCCTCGAATCGTCCACGCGGGGACTGCAACTGCTGGTACACGACCGAGCACAGCTACGTCGTGCGCACGGTGCCGCATCTGCCGGAGACCTACCCCCGGCGCCCGTCGTGCTCGCCATGAGCTTCAGCGCGGTCGATCCGTCGATCGCCAAGCCGGGCGAGCATCAGGTGTCGCTGTGGTCGCAGTGGCATCCGTACACGCTCGCCGACGGACGGACCTGGCGAGGCGGCAGCCCGGACGTCGCCGAGCTCGAAGGCGACCGGATCGTCGCCGAGGTCGACAAGTACGCCCCCGGTTTCGCGGACAGCATCCTCGAGCGCCATACCCAGTCACCGTGGGACCTCGAGCAGGAACTCGGGCTCATCGGCGGCAACGTCATGCACGTGGAGATGTCGCTGCACCAGATGATGATGTGGCGACCCATGCCCGCGCTCGCCGGGATGACCGTTCCGGGAGCGCCGTCCTTCTTCCTCACCGGAGCCTCCATGCATCCCGGCGGCGGGGTGTCCGGATCGAGTGGGCGCAGCGCGGCACGACTGGCGATGGCCGAGCGTGCGGGCAGCCCCCTTCGCCGCGCCGTGTCGCGGGTCGGGTCGGCGCTGCCTTCGCGCCGATGACCCGGCCGTCCGCCCGGAACGCGGCGCCCACGCCGGTGGCACTCGCGTTCGCACTGGCGGCGGTGCTCGCACAGATCAGCTACCCGCTCGTCTCGGGCGGCACCAAGGACGCGGTGACGTTCTGCGTGGTCGCGCTGCTCGCCGCAGCGTGCATCACGCATGCTGCGTCGGCGCGCGGTGTCGGCTGGGCGACGGCCATGGTCGTCGTCACCGCCGGCATCGGGCTGACGGCCGAGATCATCGGGACCCGGACGGGCATGCCGTTCGGCTGTTACGCCTACGCGCAGGATCGGATCGGACCGTCGATCGCGCATGTGCCGGTGGTCGTTCCGTTCGCCTGGACCGCCGGGCTGTACCCCGTCTGGTGCGCGGCACGGGTCGTGACCGGGAAACTTCACGCCCCCGTGCTCCCCCGCATCGCGCTGACCACCGTGGGCGTCGTCGGATGGGACCTGTATCTCGACCCGCAGATGGTGGCGGACGGCCAGTGGGCATGGTGCAGCACCTTCGCGGCTCTACCCGGGCTGCCCGGCATCCCGTGGACCAACTACGTCGGCTGGCTGCTCGTCGCGACGCTCATGGCCTGCGCCATGGAACTGCTGGGACGCGTCGGACGATCGAGAATCCGAGACGTCTCGTACGTCGTCCCGTGGGGGCTGTTCGTCTGGACATGGCTGGGATCGTCACTGGCGCATGCGGTCTTCCTGCCGAACCTCGGATGGTCGGCGCTGTACGGCCTCGTCGCCATGGGTGTCGTGGGCGTTCCGTTCCTGTTCGCCGTCACCGCCCGGCGGCGCGGTCTCGTCCGTGTCGACACGACGCGCGCGCTCGACAGACCCGTTCACTGACATCGGCAGGGCACCCTGGCACGATGACCGCTGTGTCCCAGCCCGCTGCCGTGTCCTCCACCAGACGCCTCCGCCCGTCGCGTCGAGTTCTGTCCGTCCTCGTCCTCGCGCTGATGACGGTCCCCCTGCTGGCGGGCTGCCTGCGCGCGCAGGTGTCGATGGGAGTGTCGTCCAACGACCGGGTGTCCGGTCGCATCGTGGCGGCGACCGTGCCCACCGCCGACGGTGACACGGGCCCCGGGCTGGAAGTACCGCAGTCCCTCGGAAGCAAGATCCGCGTGCAGTCGTACAACTCCGACGGCTACGTGGGCAGCGAGGCGCTGTTCAACGACCTGACGTTCGGAGACGTGCAGCAACTTGCCGCGTTGTCCGAGCAGTCGGTCGGCCTGTTCCAGCTCTCCCTGGTCCGTTCCGGGGATCTGGTGACGCTGTCCGGACAGGTGGATCTGTCCAACATTCCCGCACAGGGCAGCGACGTGCAGTTCACCATCGCGTTCCCTGCGCGGGTCGCCACCACGAACGGTGCACGGGAAGGCGACAACGTCGTGTCCTGGAAGTTGCCCGCCGGCGAGCGGAGCACGCTACGGGCGGAGGTTCGCTACTCGGATCCGAACACCCGCAGCTTCGCAGGCTGGGCCGGAATCGTCTTCGGTGTGACCGTCGGCGTCGCCGCGATCGTGGGCGGCATGGCGTACGTCGCTCGTGGGGCCTCCCGGCCCGGGCGTCGTCAGCCGGCCGACAGGACGTGACGATCGGCCGTTGCTCCATGGCCTCGGTCGGTCGCCGGACGGTGATCGCGGGAACGCTCACCTCCGTCGCTGCCGCGGCGGTGGCGTCGGCGAATGCCCTCTCCGCGCCCGTCGTCCGCCCACGGGATGCCGATGCGGTACGCGACGGAGAGCGGATCACCGTCTGCATCCCGGCCCGCGACGAAGCGGCGCAGCTGCCGCATCTTCTGCGCGACCTGATGGCCCAGCGGACCCGCTCACAGCTGACCGTGTTGATCCTCGACGACGAGTCGTCGGACGATACCGCCGAGGCTGCTCTGGCCGTCGTCGGTGACGACCCGCGCTTCGACGTGCTGCACGGACGCACCAGGGCGGGCCTCGACGACGCCGGGATGGGCAAGTCCCTCGCGTGCATCGACCTGGGGACCCGCGCCCTGGCCACGACGGACCCCACCGTCGTCGTGTTCCTCGACGCGGACGTCCGCCTGCACCCCGACGCCCTGGACGCCGCCGCCGCGTCGATGCGTGATCTCGGCGCGGCCTTCCTCAGTCCGTGGCCCGGCGAGGTCGCCGTCACCGCGGTCGAGCGTCTCGTCCAACCCCTGCTGTCGTGGTCGTGGTCCGTCACGTTGCTGGTGCGCGCCGCGAACAGCGGGCGGCGCCCGTCGATGGGCGTCGCCAACGGACAGTTCCTCGTCGTCGACGCCGCGGCCTACCGCGATGTCGGGGGTCACGCATGCACACGGTTCGCGGTCGCGGACGACCTCGCGTTGGTGCGGCATGTTCGACGACACGGTTTCTCGACCGCGGTGGCGTACGGCGGACGGGTCGCGAGCTGCCGGATGTACACGGACGCCGCCCAGGTTCGTGCCGGCCACGCGAAATGGTTGTGGTCCCAGTTCGGCGGTGCTGCAGGCACTCTCGCGGTATCGGCGGTCGCTACCGCGATCTGGGTCATACCGCCGGCAGCACTGGTCGTCGGTGGACCGATGCGCCGGTGGGGCGCCGTCGGCTACGCGGCCGGAGTGGTGTCGCGACTGGCCGCGAGACGAGCCGAGGGCAGTGGCGACACGTTCGCGCGGGACGTCGTCACCTCGGCACTGCACCCGCTGTCGATCGCTGCGGGCACGGCGTTGCTCGCCTCATCGGACCGGGGTCGCCGCCAGGGAACCCTCGTATGGAAGTCCCGAGTTCTCGACACTCGGCGCTGACGGAACACCGGTCCCACCCGAGGACTCCGGAACGGGCCTGGCCAAGCCGAGGTTCTCGACGACCTCGGTGGTGGCCTTGGCAAAGTTCAACGTGATGAAGTGCAGACCCGGCGCGCCCTCGGAGATCAGGCGCTCCCCCATCTCCGTGGCCAGTTCGATGCCGACGGCCCGAACGGCGGCGCGGTCCTCCTCGCTGCCCGTACCCGCGGCGGCGGTGAGGCGCTTCTCCACGGCGGGTGGAACCGAGGACCCGGAGAGCTCCATGGCTCGGCGGATGGTCCGCAGCGACGTGATGGGCATGATCTCGGGGATGATGGGCTTGAGTCCCTGCTCGGGATCGAAGGCCTCGACGCGGTCCCGCAGCCGCAAGTAGTCCTCGACGTCGAAGAACATCTGGGTGATCGAGTACTCCGCACCGGCGCGCAGCTTCGCCACCAGGTGCTTCGTGTCGTGGTCCAGGTCGGGAGCTCGGTGATGGCCCTCCGGGAACGACGCGACGCCGACATGGAAGTCGCCCAACTCGCAGACCAGTCGAACGAGTTCCTCCGCGTATTCGACGCCCTCGGGATGCTTCTCCCACGGTCCGAGCGGATCACCGGGTGGATCACCGCGGAGAACGAGGATGTTGGAGATACCGCGATCGGCGTAGGCACCGACCATCGACCGCAACTCCGTGCGACTGTGCGACACCGCCGTCAGATGAGCCACGGGCAGAAGTGTCGTCAGTTCCGCGAGCTCGCCGGTGACGCGCACGGTCCGGTCGCGGGTGGATCCGCCGGCCCCGTACGTCATGGACACGAAGGCCGGATGCATCTGCTCGAAGGATCGAACGGTCCGCCACAGGCGGTCCTCCGCTGCCTCGTCGCGCGGCGGCGAGAACTCGACGGAGAACGGAACGCTCCCGTGCGCGGCCGAATTCAACCGATCCACCACCGAGGGTGTGCGGCTCACGCGCGCAGTGCGCAGCTCGTCTGTCACACACACATCATAGATTCATCCGACGGGGCCTCTTCCCCGCCGGCCGCGGCGCAGCGTTCCCTGGATCACAGGGAGCCGAGTCGTCGCCCGAGCCGTCGTGTCCGAATAGACGGATAAGATTCTGCGTATCACCTCGAGATGCGCTCGTCCTACGTCACAGCAGCTATCACCGGAGGAAATCCTGTCCACCGCCTCGCACTCGCCGGTCATGTCCGACACGTCCACCAGCACGTCCGTCGGCGCGGACCGCTCCGAGTGGCCTCAGGGATCGTTCGTGACGTCGGTCGAACGATCGTTGCGTACGTTCATCGCCTCGCAGCAGAGCACGATCGACGCTGTCGGCCCGATCTACGCGGAGGCCGCGGAAGAACTGGCGGCCTTCGTTCTGCGCGGCGGTAAGCGCATCCGTCCCGCGTTCGCCTGGACGGGGTGGATCGGCGCGGGAGGAGACCCGCACAGTGTCGAGGCGGATGCCGCACTCGACGTGTTCGCGGCGCTCGAATTCGTCCAGGGCTGCGCGCTGGTGCACGACGACATCATCGACTGCTCGTCGACACGTCGCGGATTTCCCACCGTTCACGTCACCTTCGCCGAGCGGCATCGCGCCGCCGGGTGGAGTGGAGACTCCGACAAGTACGGCGAGTCGGTGGCCATCATTCTCGGCGACCTCGCGCTGACCTGGGCCGACGATCTGGTCCGCTTCGCGGCCCTCGACGCCGACGCCGCGAAACGCCTTACTCCGGTGTGGTCGGCGATGCGCACCGAGGTGCTGGGCGGGCAACTGCTCGACATCGCCGTCGAGGCGAGTGGGGACGATTCCCTCGAGGCCGCCCTGCAGATCGATCGCTACAAGACGGCCGCCTACACGGTGGAGCGGCCGCTGCTGATCGGCGCCGCGCTCGCCGGAGCGGGCGAGGATCTGCAGTCGGTCTACAGCACGTTCGGCGCCGATATCGGCGTCGCCTTCCAGCTTCGGGACGACCTTCTGGGTGTGTTCGGTGATCCCGCCGTCACCGGGAAGCCGTCGGGAGACGACCTCCGTGAGGGCAAGCGGACGGTGCTCATGGCCGCCGCACTGGACGAGGCCGATCGCAGCGCACCGGCAGCCGCCGCCCGGCTCCGCGCAGGACTCGGCACCGATATCTCCGACGAGGAGGTCGACGTCCTTCGCGCCCACATCGTCGACCTCGGCGCGGTCGAGGACGTCGAACGACGCATCACAGCACTGACGGAGAGCGCACTCGCCGCCCTCGACGCGTCGAACGTCACCGCGGACGCCAAGGCCCGCCTCACCGCCATGGCGTACACAGCAACCAGGAGAAGTTCATGACCCGTGCGACAGTGTCCGGACCCACCGATCACGTGGTCGTCGTCGGGGCGGGGTTGTCCGGCCTGGCCGCCGCACTGCACCTGCGCGGAACCGGCCGCGAGGTCACCCTGCTCGAGAAGTCGGACTCCGTCGGCGGCCGGGTGGGATCCGTCGCGGCACCCGGGTACCGGATCGATACGGGCGCCAGCGTGCTGACGATGCCGCACCTCATCGATCAGGCGCTCGCCGCGGTCGGCGCGACCCGGGAATCGACGACGCCGCAACTGCGTCTGCACGCGCTTCACCCGGCCTATCACACGCGTTTCGCCGACGGCACCACGATCGACGTGCACTCGAACCCCGAACGGATGATCGCCGAGGTCGAGGAGAAGTGCGGCCCCGACGAAGCGCAGCGGTACCGGACGCTGCGCGCCTGGCTGGGGTCGATGTTCGACGCAGAATTCGATCGGTACATCGACGACAACTTCGACTCACCGCTCGACCTGGTCGCGGAGAAGAAGGCCCGTGCGAACACTCTGACGTTGCTGCGCCTCGGCGGATTCGCCAAGTTGGGCAAGCGTATCGACGCGTTGATCTCGGATCCCCGCTTGCGTCGGATCTTCACCTTCCAGGCTCTGTACGCCGGTGTCGCACCCGAGAAAGCTCTGGGTGTCTACTCCGCGATCGCGCACATGGACACCTCGCTGGGTGTGACGTTCCCCGAGGGCGGCATGCAGACCATCGCGCAGGCCATGGCGGATGCATTCGTCGGCGCGGGTGGACGACTGGAGCTGAACACCGGTGTCCGCAGCGTTGAGATGGGCGGCTCGCGCGCCAGGGCCGTCGTCACCGAGGACGGCGGCAGGATCACCTGCGACTCGCTGATCCTCACGCCCGACCTGCTGATCACCGACCGGCTGCTCGCCACCGCGGGCATCACCTTCCGCCGCAAGATCAGGGCGTCACCGTCTGCCGTCGTGTTCCACGGACGCGTTCCCGTCGACGTCACCGCCGGGTGGTCGTCGCGGTCGCACCACGTCATCGACTTCGGCCACAACTGGGCCGAGACGTTCCGTGAACTGACCGCGTCCCGAGGCCGCGGTCGCCTGATGTCGGATCCGTCCCTGCTGATCACGCGTACGTCGGTCACCGATCCCGGCCTGCGTGTCACTCACGACGGCGTGGTGCAGGAGCCGATCTCCATCCTCGCGCCGTGCCCCAACCTCGACAGCGCGCCGCTGGACTGGCCTGCCATCACCGATGCGTACGTTCGCGAGCTTCTCCTCGAGATGGAGAAGCGTGGATACACCGGTGTGTCCGAGCACCTCGAGATCGACCACATCGACACCCCGCAGACGTGGCTCGATCAGGGAATGGTCGCCGGCACGCCGTTCTCCGCATCGCACATCTTCCGGCAGACCGGACCGTTCCGTCGTCGCAACCTGGTGAAAGGTGCCGACAACATCGTTCTGGCGGGATGCGGAACCACACCCGGAGTGGGCGTTCCGACGGTGTTGATCTCGGGAAGATTGGCGGCCGAACGCATCGACCCGTCGGTCAAGCGGTCGGCTCGCGTCGCACTCTGACGGCGGGCCGGTACGTCTTCCCGGCGGATGCCTCTAAACTCACATGCGTCCGCGCTCGGTCGCCTGTTCGGCGGCCGGCCATGTCACGTCTTCCGGGGAGGAACATGACGACGTCCTCCCCTATCCGGGCCACGGACGGCACCGAGGAATCGGCGCGCTGGCGCTCGATTCGACAGTTCTTCGGGGGACGCGCCGGACGAGCGACGCTCGTCGGGCTCGCCGGTTCGGCACTGATCACGTTCGGTGGTTTCGGGTCGGGCGCGGTGCGCCGCCGGGATCCGCTTCTCGAGGCCATGCATCTGTCGTGGCTCAGATTCGGGCACGGCCTGGTGCTGTCGACCGTCATGGTGTGGATCGGCGTCCTGCTCATGATCGCGGCCTGGGTGCGCTTGGGCCGCTCGACGCTCGGCCACCGCACCACCGTGCATCAGCTGCGATGGGTCGTCCCCATCTGGACGGCGCCCCTGCTGCTGTCGGTCCCCATGTTCAGCCGCGACGCGTACTCCTACCTCGCGCAGGGCGCGCTGCTCCGCGACGGCTTCGACCCCTATGCCGTCGGTCCCGTCGCCAACCCCGGTGTGCTGCTGGACAACGTCAGCAACGTCTGGACCACCACCACCGCGCCGTACGGCCCGCTCTTCCTGCTGCTGGGCGAGGGAATCACCTCCCTGACGGGCGACAACGTCATCGCAGGCACGATGTTGTTGCGGTTGACCATGCTCCCCGGCCTCGCGCTGACCATGTGGGCGGTACCTCGGATCGCCCGGCACTTCGGCGCCGACCCGTCCGTCGCACTGTGGCTGGCCGTCCTCAATCCCCTCGTGCTCATCCACCTCATCGGCGGCGTCCACAACGAGATGCTGATGGTCGGATTGATGACCGCCGGCATCGCCGCGGTGCTGGACCGTCGTCACGTCGCCGGAATGGGACTGGTCGCCGTGGCGGTCGCCATCAAGGCCACTGCCGGCATCGCGCTTCCCTTCCTGGTGTGGATGTGGATGCTGCACGAACGCGAGCGACTGCGCATCGACAACGAGGCTCGCGCCGAACGCGGAGACCCACCTCGCCGCCAGCATGTCCTCCTGGTGTTCGCCAGAACCGCCGGCACCGGCTTCGCCGTGTTCCTCGGCGTGTTCGTCGTCGCCTCGGTCGCAGCCGGGGTCGGCCTGGGCTGGCTGACGGCGCTCTCCGGCTCGGCGAAGATCATCAACTGGCTTTCCCTGCCCACGATCCTGGCGCATCTCGTCACCGTCGGGACCGGCTGGTTCACCGGGGCGCGCCTCGGTCCTGTCCTCGAAGTGACGCGCATGCTGTGTGCAGTCGCCTTGGCCGTGATCCTGGCCGCGGCCTGGTGGCGCTCCCGGCACTCCGAGCGCGGCGCCCTGCTCGGCATCCTGGTCTCACTCGTGGCCATCGTGATCCTGTCGCCTGCCGCGCTGCCCTGGTACTACTCGTGGCCGTTGGCCGTGGCTGCCGGGCTCACCATGAGCACGACCACGCTCACGGTGCTGGTGGGACTGTCGGCGTGGCTCATGCTCGTGTTCCAGCCCGACGGATCCATCGGGCTCTACACGTTCCCGCACGTCGTCCTCGCGACCTTCGCGGGCGTCGTCGCAGCCCTGTCCCTCCGCACCGTCGACCCTTTGCGTCTGCGGTCGGTCACCCATCCCGAGCACGAGAACACGTTCGTCCCCACGACGACTCCCCCGAGCACTCGGACCGACACTCGCGACGAGGCTCCGGACCACACCGAGGAGCAGAACCGAGCGTGACCGACTCAGACCTCGCCGAGGCCTATGCGCTGTGCCGCGACGTTGCGCGCGAACACGGCAAGACGTACTTCCTGGCGACGCGGTTGCTGCCCGCGGATCGACGCCCGGCCGTGCATGCTCTCTACGCCTTCGCCCGCATGGTCGACGACATCATCGACGTCGACATGATCGCCGAGCGTGACGACGCCGACGCAGTAGCCGACGACCTCGCACTCCTCACCCGCATCGAGGAGCGCCTCGACGCCGGACTCGCGTCACCGGACGCGCCCGTGAGCGTCGCGTCCAACGGACCCGACCGACGCAACGAGCTGATCCTCGCCGCCCTGTTCGACACCGCTCGACGGTTCGACATTCCCGCCGAGTACTTCACGGCCTTCATGACGTCGATGCGCATGGACGTGCCGCACTCGTCGATCTACAAGGATCGCTACGCGACCATGGACGAGTTGAAGACCTACATGTACGGGTCGGCGGCCGTCATCGGGCTGCAGATGCTTCCGATCCTCGGGACCGTGTGCCCGGTCGAGGAGGCGCGCCCCACCGCGTCGGCCCTGGGCGAGGCCTTCCAGGTGACGAACTTCGTCCGCGACGCCGGCGAGGACCTCGCTCGCGACCGCATCTACCTCCCCGGCGACGTGTTGAGCGCCTTCGGTGTGGACGAGGACCTGCTGTGGTGGTGCCGCCGGACGGGAAACGTCGACCCACGCGTCGTCCGTGCGTTGGCGGACATCATCGCCACCACTCGCGCGCTGTACCGCACAGCCGAATCCGGCATCCAACTTCTCGAGCCGCGTGCACGGGACGGCATCGCCGTCGCCTTCGCTCTGTATCGCGACATTCTCGAAGCCGTCGAGAGTGACGGCTACCGGTGCCTGTCGACGCGAGCGAGCGTGGGCAATTCCCGACGCGCGCGGGTGGCAGCCACCGCTGCGGGCCGAGGTCTGCTGGTGCGGGCCGGCAGCACGGTGTCACTGCGCTCCGCAGGATGAGCCGATCCTCCGGTCAGAAAGCCATCGCTTGTGCGCGCCGGATGATCTCGCGGGCATGATCGCCGCGGAGCACGTCGACCGGGGTGCCGGGCAGCGTGTCGTCCGGGGTGAACAGCCATCGGAGGATCGCCGGGTGGTTGTAGCCACCGTCGAGCAGCACGGCAATGGCGCCGGCGAGGTGCTTGAGCGGTTGGCCGTCCGTGCCGAGGAACTTCGCGGGGACACACACCACGCGGTCTCTGCGGACGGCGATCAACTTGTGCTCGCGGATCAGCTGATGCAGTCGCGTGACGGTGATGCCCAGCAGGTCGGCGGCGTCGGCAAGCGGCACCAGCACCTCGTCGGGGGGAAGAACATCGTCACAGTAGGGAAGCGCACTCACGCGACAAACGTAGTCACGGCGCCCGACAAGAACAATTCCGAGCCCGGTGTGACGCATCGGGCGCAGACCCCACGCGTCACACTGGCTACCATCGACCGTGGTCTCTCCGATCGAGAAGGAAAGTAGGCGCAGGTGACAACGTCAGGTCGGTCGCTGCTCGGTGCGCTGCTCGATCGGCGCTACCGCGTCGACGCCCCGATCGCACGAGGCGGGATGTCGACGGTGTACCGCGGTCTCGACCTGCGCCTCGACCGCCCCGTGGCCATCAAGATCATGGACCCGCAGTTCGCCGCCGATCCGGAGTTCGTCCGACGGTTCGAGTTCGAAGCGCGTGCCGTGGCACGTCTCAGCCACCCGGGACTGGTTGCCGTGTACGACCACGGCCGCGACGGAGAGCACGCCTTCCTCGTCATGGAACTGGTCGAGGGCGGAACCCTGCGCGAACTCCTCCGCGAGCGTGGACCGATGCCTCCCCACGCCGCGGTCGCCGTTCTCCAACCCGTTCTCGACGGCCTCGCCGTCGCGCACCGCGGCGGCTTGGTGCACCGCGACGTCAAACCCGAGAATGTCCTGATCTCCGATTCCGGCGAGGTCAAGATCGCCGACTTCGGATTGGTGCGGGCAGTCGCCGCGGCGACCACGACGTCCAACAGCGTCATTCTGGGCACCGCGGCGTACCTGTCGCCGGAACAGGTGACGGTCGGTGCAGGGGACGCGCGCAGCGACGTCTACTCCGCAGGGATCCTCCTGTTCGAGGTGTTGACCGGACGCACGCCGTTCCAGGGCGACACCTCCCTCTCCATCGCGTACCAACGCATCGAGAACGACGTTCCGGCCCCGAGCTCGGTCATCTCGGGGATTCCGCCCCACCTGGACGCCCTCGTGCGCGACGCGACACAGCGCCGTCCGGACGACAGATTCCGGGACGCCGCGGTCATGGGCGACGCGATGCGGTCGGTCACCCGGATGTTGGGGCTCCCCCAGTACCGCGTGCCGTCTCCCTCCCGCTCCGCCGAACACCTGAGCGCGGAGACCGTCGACGCTCCCCGGCCCTACGCCCCGCAGGCTCCGCGAACCCCGGAGACGGAGATCGTGTCCGTCCCCGCCGAGTCCATGGGTCACGCGCCGCCGTCGTCGGGCGTGCAGCACACCAGAATGGTCACGACGGCCACTGCCCGCGGCGGCGAGGACGAGCGGCGGGCCACCGCCGCCGAACCGGTGGACAAGCGCGCCTTCGCCTTCCCCGACTTCGACGCGGACAAGCGCCGCTCCCGTCGCCTGGCCCTGGTGTGGCTGGCCATCGTCGTCGTGGTCGCCGTCCTCCTGGGCACCGTCGGATGGTGGGCAGGCTCCGGCAGGTTCACGGCAGTCCCGTCGATCGAGGGCCTCGACCGATCCGCCGCGATCTCCGCCATCGAGTCGGCCGACCTGTCCGTCACGACGGAAGGCAGGTACACCGATTCCGATCCGGTGGATCGATTACTCGGAACCGAGCCTGCGCCCGGGTCACGGATCGCCAAGGGCGAGACCGTGACCCTTCTCGTTTCTCAGGGGCGCCCGTCCGTCCCCACCCTCGCCGGCAGCAGCGCCGCGGCCGCCGTCGATGCAGCTCTGCGTGAGCGGACCTTCGTTCCCGTCGACGGTGGAGAGGCGTTCAGCAGCACCGCTCCTGTGGGGGACATCGCCGCACTCGACCCGGCGCCCGGCACTGTGCTTCCCGTCGGTAGCGAGGTCCGTGTCCTCACCAGCAAGGGCGCTCCGCCGGTCGACATCCCCGATGTCGCGGGCCGCACCGAGGCAGAGGCACGCGCCGAACTCGACCGGGTAGGCATCGTCGTCGGCTCCGTCGAGAAGGTCTTCGACGCCGAGGTCGACGGCGGCAAGGTCATCGGCACGAACCCGGGGGGCGGCGACACCGTCACCGCCGGCTCCAGCGTGGCACTGCAGGTGTCGACGGCCGTGACGCTGCCGTCGCTGCTGGGGCGGACCGTGGGATCGGCCAGAGCGGAGCTCGAGCGTCTGGGACTGACCGTCGTCGTCCGTCAGCTGGCGACGACGGATCGGTCCCTCGTCATCACCCAGAACCCGGGCCAGGGCGATCGCGTCGAACCGAACAGCACGGTCACCCTCGTCTCACTCCCCTGAGATACGGAGAACCCCCCGCGAGTACGTCCGAACTGTCGTGCCCGAGGGGCTTTTCACGACACTATCGACGTACTCGCGGGGGGGTGACGGGCTGGAAACAGAGTCAGCCTCGCAGCATCTCCGCGACCAGGAATGCCAGTTCCAACGACTGCTGCGTGTTCAGGCGCGGGTCGCAGGCAGTCTCGTACCGGCCGCTGAGGTCCAGGTCCGAGATGTCCTGCGCGCCGCCGAGGCATTCGGTGACGTTCTCGCCGGTGAGCTCGACGTGGATGCCGCCCGGGTGGGTGCCCAACTCGTTGTGCACCTCGAAGAACCCCTGGACCTCGTCGACGATGCGATCGAAGTGACGAGTCTTGTAGCCGGTGGACGCCTCGTGGGTGTTGCCGTGCATCGGGTCGCACTGCCAGATGACCTGATGCCCGGTCGCCTGCACCTTTTCGATGATGGCGGGGAGCATGTCGCGCACCTTGCCGTTGCCCATACGCGAGATGAGGGTGAGTCGACCCGGCTTGTTCGTGGGGTCGAGGCGCTCGACGTACTCGACGGCCATCTCCGGCGTCGTGCTCGGACCGATCTTGAGTCCGATGGGGTTGGAGACCAGTTCGGCGAAGGCGATGTGGGCACCGTCCAGCTGGCGGGTGCGGTCACCGATCCACAGGAAGTGCGCCGACAGGTCGTACAGCTTGGCGTGCTCGTCGTCGTTGTCCAGCCGGAGCATGGCGCGCTCGTAATCGAGCACCAATGCCTCGTGGCTGGCGAAGATGGTGGCCTGGTGCAGGTTCGGATCCGTGACCCCGCAGGCGTCCATGAACTTCAGACCGTTGTCGATCTCGGAGGCCAACTGCTCGTACCGGGCTCCGGCGGGCGAGTTGGTGACGAATTCGCGGTTCCAGTCGTGCACGCGGTGCAAGTCCGCCATGCCCGCGCCGGTGAGCGCGCGGACGAGGTTCATCGCGGCGCTGGCGTTGGCGTAGGCGCGCACCAGTCGCGACGGGTCGTGCTGACGCACGGCATCGTCGGCGACGAGGGAATTGATCATGTCGCCGCGGTACGACTTCAGGCCGAGGGCGTCGACGTCGGACGACCGGGGCTTCGCGTACTGGCCGGCGATACGGGCAACCTTGACGACGGGCATCGAGGCGCCGTACGTGAGGACGACGGCCATCTGCAGCAGTGTGCGGATGTTGCCCTTGATGTGCGGCTCGGTGTTGTCGACGAAGGTCTCGGCGCAGTCACCGCCCTGCAGCAGGAACGCCTCGCCACGGGCGACGGCGGCGAGCTTGTCGGACAGAGCCTCGACTTCGCTGGCCACCGTGATGGGCGGAACGCTCTCGAGCACCTTGCGCATCGCCTCGGCCTGGTCGGCCGGCCACGACGGCTGCTGAGCGGCGGGCTTGGACAATGCGACATCGAGCTGAGCGCGCATCGACTCGGGCAGCGGAGGGAGCTCGGGCAAGCGTTCGATCGGAACGTCGACAGTCCAGTTCACGCGTACAGAGTAATCCGCTCGCGTGTCGTCTCTCACCATCGGGCCACGTCCGCTTCCGTAGGACCCCACAGCGCGGTCATGCAGGACCTCGGAATCAGGTCCTGTCGGACCAGGCCCTGGCCGCCTCGATCGCCCGGAACTTGGCCAGGTTGTGACGCGCGTCGGCGAGCGCGTCGTGCGAGTCGTCGGGAACCGGGGGTAGCGCGGGCGACCCGTGCTCCTCCCAGTACTGCTTCAACTCGCGCGTGTATCGCGGCATGACACGAGGCAGCGCCGTCATCGAGCCCCAGAGCTGGCACAGCGCCACGTGGTCGTACGCCGCGACCCAGGCCCACATCTCGACCGTCGGGCCTATCGAGCCGTGCGGGGCGGAGACGAAGTCGAGGATGTCCTCGCGGATGCGTGAGCGGGATCGCCACAGCGGCGAGGAGAACGGGGGCAGTTTCGGTAGGACGTTCCGGCGTACCCAGGTGCCCGCACGCTCCGGATCGAACTCGGTCGAGACCGCGTAATATTCACGCCCGTCCTCCGCGACGATGCCGATGGACACCAGATCGATCGTGCGACCATCCTCGATGAACTCGCAGTCGTAGAAGTAGCGCACGGTTACCGACCCTAGGTCACGCGCGCACAGCACCAGAAAGGGACAGCCCCCGACCATGACGTGGACTCTGCCGACCGCACCGCCCTACACCGGGCCGGGTGCGTCGTTGCCGCGTCCGGTGACCGTGATCGCGAAGGTCGCGGTCTGTGTCGGACTGGTGGCGGGGATCGCGTTCAACGTCATCGGGCTGCCTCCGCTGCGGGAGTGGGGCGCGATCTACCGACTCGATCTCGACGTGTACCGCATCGGCGGCCGGGCGCTGCTCGACGGCGTGAACCTCTACGGGGTGCTGCCGGCGACGTCGGTGGACATCCCGCTGCCCTTCACCTATCCCCCGATGGCCGCTGTGTCGTTCGCGCCGATGGCGATCCTGCCGCTCGAGGTCGCGTCGTCGATCATGACGGCGATGACGATGGTGCTCCTCGCCGTGACCGTCGCGGTGTGCCTGCGCTCGCTGGTCTCGCTCTCGACGTCCACGACGGCATGGGTCACCGGCGGGATCACCGCCGCGGCATTCGCACTGGAACCCGTCTGGTCGACCCTGGACTACGGACAGATCAACGTCGTCCTGATGTGTCTGGTCGTGCTCGATGTGCTGCTGAAGAAGACTCCCTGGCCGCGCGGAATGCTGATCGGCTTCGTGACCGCGGTGAAGCTCACCCCGGCAGTGTTCGTCCTGTACTTCCTCCTCCGTCGCCAGTACCGCGCCGCGGTGGTGACCGGACTGTCGTTCCTCGCGTTCACGGCACTCGGATTCCTCGCGACGTTCAGCGACTCGGTGCAGTACTGGACGGAGGTGCTGTTCGACTCCAGCCGCATCGGCGGTCCGGGGTACATCTCCAACCAGTCCATCACCGGCATGCTTGCCCGTCTGGGCCTGGACGAGGGCACCAGGTCACTCGTCTGGATCGCCTGCAGTGCGGTCGTCGGGGTGCTGGCCGTGCTGGCGATCCGACGCGCCCTCGCCGCGAAGGAATACCTGTTGGCTCTGTGTGTCAATGCCGCTCTGGGACTGCTGGTCTCGCCCGTGTCGTGGTCGCACCACTGGGTGTGGACCGTGCCGATGCTGATGGTCCTGGTCCACGTCGGAGTCACCCGCCGCGCACCCGCGATGGTCGCGCTCGCGGTGATCGGCGTCGTGCTGCTGCACTACCCGTCGCACTGGCGACTGGCACCGGGCCGCTGGAACGGCCTGGGCTGGCCGCTGTGGGATCAGATCCAGGCGTCGTCGTACGTCTGGTGGGGACTGGCGTTCGTCATCGCGGTAGCCGTTGTTCCGCTGCGTGCGCAGTCCGTGACCGACACGCGCCCGGTCGCCGACGCGGTCTGAGCTAGCCCGCGCGGGTGTCGGGGATGCGAGCGGCCTCGGTCGACGGAGCCGGATCCACCGCGGGGGTGGGCGTCTTCTTCATGCTCGCCGCGTACACGTCGACGTACTGCTGACCACTGAGCTTCATCAGCTCGTACATGACCTCGTCGGTGACGGCGCGCTCGACGAAGCGGTTGCCCGCCATGCCTTCGTACCGCGAGAAGTCCAGTGGCTTACCGAACTTCACGCCGAGCTTGGTGGGGCGCGGAATCCGTGAGCCGATGGGGTTCATCTTCGCGGTGCCGATCATCGCGACCGGAATCACCGGTACGCCGCTCTCGAGAGCCAGACGCGCCATGCCCGTCTTGCCCTTGTAGAGCCGATCGTCCGGCGAGCGCGTGCCCTCCGGGTAGATACCCAGCACCTTGTTCTTCGCCAGCACGCGCAGGCCCGCGTCGAGCGCGTCCTGCGCGGCGGAGGCACCGGTGCGATCGATCGGGACCTGTCCCGCGGACGAGAAGAACCACTTCTGGAAGCGACCCTTGAGGCCCTTGCCGGTGAAGTACTCGCTCTTCGCGAGGAATGTGATGCGACGCGGTACGACCAGGCACGCGTAGAACGAATCGAACACCGCCTGGTGGTTGCTCGCGAGAATCACCGGCCCGTCGTCGGGGATGTTCTCCAGACCCTCCACGCGAGGACGGCCCATCACCTGCAACACCGGCCCGAGAAGGACGTACTTGAATATCCAGTACCACATGCCCGACATGCCTTTCTCGAAGTACCCGCGACCCGCACCGCGATGCCCGCGGCCCGCTCGGACATCTCGTGGGCGTAACTGTACCGGGGGTTTATGACACCAGCCACAGTTCGAGCGTCGGGTCGGACACATCTCACACCGCCGACATCGTCCGGCCATCACGTGGACATGAACGGTGCCCGTTCCGGCTCCTCGGGCGTGCTCGAACGGGTGGTCAGGCGCGTGCTGCGCCCACCTCGACGCGGGCCAACTCGGCCGCACCGATCATGCCGGCGGCCTCACCGAGCTGAGTACCGCGGATGCGCGCGAGCGGTCGATGGCCGGCGCCGGTGATCTGTGCCGCGTAGTGCTCGCGTGCCGTGTCGAGGAACAGTGCCGACGACGTGGCGACGCCGCCCGCGATGACCATGCGGTCCGGGTCGTACACATCGGAGACCAGCGCCAGACCGATCCCCAACCAGCGTGCGAACTCGGACATCGTCTCGATGGCGACCAGGTCGCCGTCCTGCGCGGCATTCGCGATCCGGCGGCCGGTCAGCGACCCGGGGTCGAGGAACGCCTCGCGCGCCAGCACCGTGGATCCCCGCGGGTTCGCTGCGAGGAGCTCGATCGCCGTGTCGACGAGAGCCGTTCCGCTGCAATATCTCTCCCAGCAACCGCGCTTGCCGCAGGCGCACTGGCGTCCGTCCGGGACGACCTGGAGGTGGCCGAGTTCGGGCGCGATGCCGTAGCTGCCGCGGTAGAGCTTGCCGTCGATCAACAGGGCAGCGCCGATGCCGGTGCCGATCGCGATCATGACGACGTTGCCACCACCTGCCGCAGCCCCGAACCGGTGCTCGGCCCACGCGGCGGCGTTGGCGTCGTGCTCGAGGATGACCGGGATACCGAGCCGTTCCGTCATCTCGCGGGCCACCGGCCGGTTGACCCACGGGAGGTGCGGAGCGAACCGCACCACGGTGCGATCGGAGTTGATGAAGCCCGCGACGGCGAGGCCGACGGCAGCGATGTCGTGCCGACCGGCCAGCTCGCGGACCGCGCGGTCGATGCCGTTCTCGAGCGCACGCGACGACTGCGGGGTGGGCGCCTGCGTGGAGTCGAGGACCTGACCCTCGACGTCCACGACGGATGCGCGAATGCTGGTGCCACCCACGTCGATGCCGATGGTCAGAGACCGGTTGGACCGGGACTGAGCGCTCACGTCTGCGGCTTCCTCTACTGATCGGGGTCGGGCTGATGCGGTGTCGGCCGTGAGCGGTGGGGCTCACGTGTCCTGGTCACCGTAATCGGCTGGTAGGTCGCTGGGCGAACGACAGGCGGTGCACTCGCTCCGGGAGCGTCGCCGGGCGCGGAGTCGTGCCGCGCGGTGCCGTGC
This sequence comes from Rhodococcus sp. AC861, assembly GCF_979256035.1. Taxonomy (NCBI): domain Bacteria; kingdom Bacillati; phylum Actinomycetota; class Actinomycetes; order Mycobacteriales; family Nocardiaceae; genus Rhodococcus; species Rhodococcus sp. AC861. Next base: position 75,060 of record NZ_CEEDMW010000003.1, on the reverse strand, counting down.
GACTGCAGGAAGTCGCGCAGCACGTCGATCAGTCCGTCCATCTCTCCGGACACCAGGGTCAACAGGTCGTGGCGCTCCCCGCGCAGCGCCGCGGCCAGCGCGCAGAACGGGCACCAGGAGCAGCCCTGCCACGCCGGCGCGTCGTCCGAGTCGAGTCTGCGCAGGACGGGCTCGACACGGTCGATGAGCAGTTCTGCGAGAACCCGGAACTCGGCCGCGAGGTCGCGGCGGCCGTCATCCATCGGTCGACCCCTGGAGGTTCTCGGGCCACAGAGCCGGGTCGGGCGCGAACGACACGGTGAGCACACCGTCGTCGAACCCCGCGCCCGTGACGACGCATCGACGCAGCACCGACGCCAGCCTGAGCCGACGACGACTGCCCTGCGCACTCACGATCACGTCGTCCTCCACACGCCCCACCGCCACCGTGTCCGCCTCGACGAACGGAAGCGGCACTTCCATCTGGTACACGGTGTCGAGCCCACTGCCGGACTCCCGCCGCACCCGGGTGACCAGTGCGGGCAGGATCGCCGATCCGTACCCGTCCCCCACCTGCCCGTTCATCTGATCGGACACAGCACCCAGAGCATCGAAGCCTACCGGCTCGGTGGGGTGGGTCGAGACGACGTCGATGCGGAGGTCGCCCGTGGTCGCCGCGAAGGCGTCCAGAGCGGAGACGTGCTCGGCGCGGATGCGGGCCGTCCAGTACACCGCCGGGTGGGTGCCCAGCACGGACGTCGGCACGGCCCCGCCAAGGTCGGGCAGGACCGAGTTCGCGATGACACGGGCGACCGCGACCCCGTGAAAACTTGTGACCGCCAACAGGTCTCGGGTAGCGTCGAGCACCCTCGGGGTGGGAGTCGTCACCACCACGGCCGACGTTCTCGAGCCGTCGCCGAGCATCGCTTCCACGGACGACGCCGCGTCGACGATGCGATCGACGACGGCGACGAGCACCGCCGCACGCATGTCCGCGCCCGTGGACGCCACGACGCGAGCGTGACGCGGCCAGATGCGCTCCAGATACCCGACGATCGACGACGGGGTGGCCACCATCTCTCGCCATCCCGCGGCGCCCGGGCAGTCGACGACGACGTCGTCCCACTCCCCGCTGTCGGCAAGGCGGGCGACCTCGAGCAAGGCGATCAGCGGTTCGGCACCGGGCAGCGCGGTGAGTTCCTCGGGGTCCGGGAGACTCGGGCCCGCGCCGTGGTCGTGGCGGCCGGCCAGTGCGAGTGCCTCGGACATCGATCGGTACCGCGACTCGAGAACCCCGAGCGGATCCACGCGGTGCACCGGCACCTCGGTGCCGCCGAGAAGGCTCGCCGGGTCGGACCCGTCGACGGACATCAGCACGGCGCGTCGACCCTCGCGATGGAAGCCGACGGCCGACGCAGCGGCGATGGTGGACTTCCCGGTTCCACCTGCTCCGATGACGAACGTGATGCGTGCGGTGGTGCCGGGGGCGCGACCGGTCAGGCTTCGACCCGCTTCTTCAATTCCTTCAGAGCGGTGTCGGTGATGACCTTCTCCGCCTTGCGCTTGAACAGACCGATCATCGGGATGGCCAGGTCCACGGTGAGCTCGTAGACCACCTCGGTCACACCGTTCCCCTTGTCCGACAACGCATACGACCCCACCTGGGACTTCTGCATCTCACCGGCCACGAGGTGCCACGACACGGCGGATCCGTCCGCCTTCCACTCGTACTGCAGCTCGTAGGTGTCCTTCACCATCCCGGCGTCGAGGACGAACTTGACGCGTCGGGCGCGATCGTCCGATGCCGACTCGAGCACCTCGACCGACTTCACGGCGGTGACCCACTCCGGGTACTTGGGGAAGTCGGCGATGACCGCCATCACCTCGTCGGGGGTTGCGTCGACGACGATCGATTTAGTGGTCTTGTCTGCCATGGAACTGATATCCCTCCGGGCCCGTACTGCCGCTAGTTGTACCTATGATCGACCGCGCACCGCAGGGGCACGGACAGTGGGGTCGATTCGTCACTATCGGACCGCGCGCACGGGGGGTTCCCCGGCAGCGCGGCCGCGTTCGAGGAGGGCCTTGATCTCGAAGGACATGGTCTTTCCCGCCACCCGCCGACGGTGCGCATCCGGCGTCGACACCCCGACGGGTTCGGCATGCAGGAAGTAGTGGAGCACCACCCCGTCGAGCATCGGCTCGAGCCACACCTCCATGGTTCCGGTCAGCTCACCCGCCACCGTCCACCTGATGCCCTTCTCGCCGCGGTCCTCCTGCACCGTCAGGGTGAGACCAGGGAACCACGACCGCTGCCGACGGGTGTCGCCCACCAACTCCGCCACGTCCGACGCAGGGGCGGCGAGGAAAGTCTGATCGGCGATCTGCACGCTGCTCATACGCTCAGCGTCGCATGCCGGGGAACCACGGGCACCGTCGATCCCCGTCGGTGCGCCGCGTCGGTCTGCGACGTCACAACCGCGGACACGACTGCCCGTGACGACACCCGACGCAGCAGGTTTAGTGTGAACACCCGTCCGACCCGTTCCCATTATCGGAGGAATCCGTGCGCGAATTCACCGTCCCGGCACCGTTCTCGATCGAGGACGACGCGTCCGTCGTCGACTCGGTGTTCGCCCACGAGAGATCACGGCCCGACCTGGTGGTCTACCGGCGCGCCACCCGCGACGGGTGGGAGGACGTCCGCGCGGGCGACTTCGCCGCACAGGTGCGGGCTGTCGCGAAGGGCCTCATCGCCTCGGGCGTGACACAGGGTGACCGCGTCGCGCTGATGTCCGCGACGCGGTTCGAGTGGCCCCTGATGGACTACGCCATCTGGTCTGCCGGCGCCGTCACCGTCCCCGTCTACGAGACGTCGTCCGCGGACCAGGTCCGGTGGATCCTCGAGAACTCCGGAGCCGTGGCCGCCGTCGTCGAGACGGTCGCGCACTCGAACATCCTCGCGGACATCCTTCCCGACCTCCCCGGCGTTACCACGGTTCTCCAGATCGACGCGTCGCCGGAGAAGGTCGGTGCCGTCGACGTGCTGGTCGATGCCGGCCGCGACATCGCCGACTCCGAGGTGACCGACCGGATCGCAGCGCTGCGCGCCTCCGACCCCGCAACCCTGGTGTTCACATCGGGCACCACGGGCCGCCCCAAGGGCTGCGTCCTCAGTCACGCCAATCTGGTCGCGGAATCGCGTGGGATCGCCGCGAGCGCGATCGGCACGATGCTGGTCGAGGGGCGGTCGACACTGATGTTCCTCCCGATGGCGCACGTGCTCGCGCGCGCCGTGTCCATCGCCGCGTTCGATCGCGGCGCCACCCTGGGGCACACCCACGACATCCCGCACCTGGTGGACAACTTCGGCTCGTTCCAGCCGCACTTCATCCTCAGCGTGCCGCGCGTCTTCGAGAAGGTCTACAACACGGCCCGTCAGAAAGCGCACTCGGACGGCAAGGGCAAGATCTTCGACGCTGCTGCCGACACCGCGGTCGCGTTCAGCAAGGCACGCGACACCGGCGGAGCGTCGATCGTGCTGCGCGCCAAGCACGCTCTGTTCGACCGTCTCGTCTACGTCAAGCTCCGCACCGCCCTGGGTGGACGCTGCGAACTGGCGATCTCCGGTGGCGCACCCCTGGGTGAGCGTCTGGCGCACTTCTACCGCGGTATCGGCGTGACCATCTACGAGGGCTACGGACTCACCGAGACCACCGCTGCCGCCGCCGTGAACACCCCGGACGAGCAGAAGATCGGCACCGTCGGAAAGCCGTTGCCGGGCAACGCTGTCCGCATCGCGCAGGACGGCGAGATTCTGCTGAAGGGCGGCGTGGTCTTCGACGGATACTGGAAGAACGACGACGCCACCGCCGAGGCGCTCACCGACGGCTGGTTCCACACCGGTGACCTCGGCGCCGTCGACGAGGACGGCTTCATCTCCATGACCGGCCGCAAGAAGGAGATCATCGTGACCGCCGGAGGCAAGAACGTCTCCCCCGCCGGTCTCGAGGATTCGCTGCGCGCCAGCACTCTCATCAGCCAGGCGATGGTGGTGGGTGATCAGAAGCCGTACATCGGCGCTCTGATCACAGTCGACGCCGAAGCGTTCCCCGGGTGGAAGCAGCGCAACGGCAAGGACGAGTCCGCAACCGTCGCGGATCTGACGTCGGACCCCGACCTGATCGCGGAGATCGACGCGGCCGTCGCCGAGGCGAACAAGTCGGTCTCGCATGCCGAAGGCATCAAGAAATACCGCATCCTGCCCGGTGACTTCACCGAGGAGGGCGGCGAACTGACCCCGACGATGAAGCTCAAGCGCAACGTCGTGCAGAAGTCGTACGCGAGCGACATCGAGGCGATCTACTCGAAGTAGCCCGTCACAGAAGCCCGGCCAAGCGGGCCGCGAGAACGTCCCACCGCCACTGCGTGGACACGAACTCGCGGCCCGCTGCTCCCATTGCCGCGGCCCTGTCGCGGTCGGACAGCACGGTGACGATCGCCGACGCGATGTCGTCGACGTCTCTGCCGTCAACGGTCAGTCCCGTCTCCCCCTCGACGACGGTTTCCGGCGCGCCCCCCGAACGACCGGCCACCACCGGAACCCCGCTTGCCGACGCTTCGAGGAAGACGATCCCGAGTCCCTCGACGTCCAGCCCGGCACCCCGCGTGCGGCACGGCATGGCGAAGACATCGGCGATCGTGTGGTGCGCGGCGAGTTCCTCGGCCGGGACGGATCCGGTGAACACGACGTGGTCGGCGACCCCGCACGTCTGCGCGAGTCGGCGCAGCGTGTCGGCGTACGGCCCACCTCCGACGATGACGAGTACGGCACCGTCGATCCGCGCGCGAATCGACGGGAGCGCCCGGATCAGCATGTCCTGTCCCTTGCGCGGCACCAGACGGGACAGACACAGGATCGTCGGTCGCTCCCCCAGCCCGTACCGCGCACGGAGGTCCGTACGCGCTGCGGGATCAGGGGCGAAGACGGTCGAGTCGACGCCGGGCGGTAGGTGTTCGAGGGAAGCGTCCGCTCCGAATGCCGACGCGAACCGACCGCGGGTGTAGCGGCTGACGAACGTGATCACATCGGTCGTCGATCCGATGCGGGTCAGGACCTGGCGCGCCGCCGGCAGCATCGACCATCCGACCTCGTGGCCATGGGTGGAGGCCACGATGCGCTCGGCTCCTGCCCGTCGCAGATGTGGTCCGAGCACCGCCAGCGGCGCGGCGGCGCCGAACCAGACCGTGTCGCACTCACGGTCCGACACCAGCCCGGCGGCACGGCGCGCGACGGCGGGGCTGGGAAGCATCAGCGTGGTGGGGTGTCGGACGACCTCGAAGGGCTGCTCCGCGTCGAAACGCACGTGGGAGTCACCCCGCCAGCGCGGCGCATACACGACCAACTCGTCCGGCGGGAGCAACTGCGCGAACGTGTGCAGGTAGGACTGGATCCCACCCCGTCGAGGTGGAAAGTCGTTGGTCACCAGCAGCGTTCGGCGCATGCGACCACCGTAGACGGCTCAGGCCGGCGCGCCCGCCTGCTCGGCGACCCACGCGCCCCACTGCTCGAGGAATTCCGCGGTCCCGATGCCGAGGGTCGCGGAGAACGCGCGGTCACGCACCGTCGGATCGACGGGACCCGCCGCGAACCGGCGATAGAGGTTCTGCAGAACGGGTTCGCCGTAACGGTCGGCGACGAATGCACAAGCCGACCAGGCGGACTCGTAGGCGATCGCTCCCCGCGACCCACCCGCCGCGAAATCCGAGTCCTCGGCCAGCACCCTGGGCGGCCCCGCTGCCCGGACCACTGCAGCCAGAGTCGGCGCGATCTGCTCGAACGTCAGACCGGACCCGCGGTATCCCGAGTAATCGGCGTAGCCCTCGAGCATCCACAGCGGTGCGCCCTCCCCGGTGATCGACCGCGTCGCCACGTGGGTGAGTTCGTGCTGCAGCACTGTCCGCCGGGTACTGTCCGTCAGGCGGTCCGAGGCGGTCGGGCCGAAGACGACACGCTGTCCGGTGACCAGGCCGTTCTCGACGGGATCGGCAATGGTGGAGGCGGCCACGTCGGTGAGGACCGAGCCGTTGGCATTGCTGGTGAATTCGGCGTCGGATCCCGCCACGACAAGCACAGCTCGCCGCGACCACCCGATGCCGACGAAGCCGGTCACGGCGTCGACAGCGGCCGGTAGATCGGCCGCCAGCGCGTCGATGAAGTCACGCTGGCCCTCGTGCCCGATCACCAGCGACGTCGTCGAGCCGGTGGGAACTCGGCGTACGACGACGGGGCCGAAGTCCCACGGTCCGCGCCACGTCGTGCGGGCGTACTGGGGCACATCGGCGTCGGACACCAGCGCCCACGTGTCTCCGCGGCGCGCGACGACCAAAGCGACATCGCGCCGGGTGGGACCGATGTCGGAGTCCTGGTAGGCGTACCGCAGAACCACGTTCGGAGCCCACACCTCGGTGGCGTCCAGCGAATCGGCCAGGGTGGGTTCCACCGGTACCTCGGGCCCCGGCGTGATCTCGTACCCGAAGTCCGACAGCGGAACGTCCTGCAGGGATGCTGCACGCGCGACTTCGCGATCGACGAAGGCAGGGTCGGCTGACGGATCGAACAAGCTACGCAAGGCCGCGTCGTCGTTGTCGCGCAACGCCGACGTCCATCTGTCGAGTAGTGCGGTCACTCCTGCTGTGCGAGCGTCGTCCGCGACCGCGGTGACCGGAACCGAGCCACCTCTGTCGTCCACAGCACCGGACGAGCATCCGGCGAGTACGGCCGCGACGACGAACAGTGCGGCCGTGGCGCGAAGGATCAGTATCGGCGAGCGCCGTAGAACGGCCACGACGCCATCGACTCCACTCGGACCGGCACCCCGAACGTCGACGCGTGGACGACGTTCCCGTTGCCTGCGTACAGGCCTACGTGGGAAGCGTCGTTGTAGAACAGGACCACGTCACCCGGCTGCAGGTCTTCCTTGGCCACCGGCGTTCCACCTGCGGCTTGCGCCTGGCTGGACCGCGGCAGCGTCTTGCCGACCTGCTTGTACGCCCACACGACCAGACCGGAGCAGTCGTACCCGTCGGGTCCGGTCGCACCCCAGACGTACGGCTTTCCGATCTGCGTGAACGCAGCCTGGAGCGCTCCCGTCTGCGACCCCGGTGTCAGGGCTCCCAGAATGGTGGCGGGATCGAATCCGGGGGGGAATGCCGCACCCGCGAGGCCTGCCTTCTCCGGCTCGGACAGCGCTCCGAACGCGGCCATGACATCGGCGATCTCGCTCTGGAGTCGGCTCTGCTTGCCCTGGAGGTCGTCGCTGACCGCCTTGGCCTGCTCCGTCGCGGTGCGAGCGGCGTCCGCCGACTGCTGCGATGCAGCCTCGGCCGCGGCCGCCGCAGCGGTTGCCTCGTTGAACGTGCCGACGGTTGCCGCGGCATCGGTGGAGATGATGTCGAGGGCGGACATCTGGTCGAGCAGCTGCTGCGGAGAGTCGCTCACCATCACCGCGAACAGGCGGTTGGTGCGCGCTCCCTGGTAGTTGGCCCGAGCGATCTTGTCGACTGCCGGGCGGACCGAGTCGATCTGCGCGCGGGCATCGGCGAGGGCACGCCGATCGGCGTCGAGGCGCCCGTCCGCGTCGGACTGAGCTGCAAGCTTGGCATCGAGGTCGATCTGGGCGTTGTGCATGGCCTCGGTCGTCTGTTCCGACTCGCGGGACAGGTCCGCCAGGCGCGTGACCGCATCCGAGGCGGATTCGCCGGGAACAGGATCGGCCGACGCTGCGCCGACCGGGACGAACGCGAGAGCGGCGGTCAGAACGCCGGCGAGGATCGCCCCGCGCACACTCGACCGCGTGGATACCGAAGACGGCACGTGAGTGGTTCTCCGATCTGGAACTGATCCGAAACATGATGCGATCCGTTGCCGAATCGCGGGGACGTCACGGAAAGATTACGACGACACCGTGGATTCTGTCCACGAACCCCGCTTTTCGACGCGAAACATTCCCGAAAGTCGTCGACACCGGCAGTAACCGACCGCGTGATCAGTTACTGCCGGTGTCGGACGAGTACTCCTGCGACGGAGCTACAGCGATCGATCAGGCGTAGCGGCGCGCACCGTCGAACGGCATGGAGGACAGCGGAGCGACCTTGACGGGCTGGCTCTCGGTGGATGCGTGGACGACGTTTCCGTTGCCGACGTACATACCCGAGTGCGATCCACCGTAGAAGGACACGATGTCACCGGGCTGCAGGTCCGACTGCGAGACGGGGACGCCGGCGGCAGCCTGGTCGTAGCTGGTACGCGGCAGGTTGATGCCGGCCTGCTGGTACGCCCACTTCATCAGTCCCGAGCAATCGAAAGCGTTGGGGCCGGCTGCTCCGTACACGTACGGCGCGCCGACCTTGCTCTCGGCAGCCTGGACGGCGATCTGCGCTGCGCTCGACGTCGGTGCGGCAGGACCGGGAAGTGCCGGGACCTGCGGAAGCGGGGGGAGCTGGCTCAGGATCTGGTCCGGAACCTCGAACGTTCCGATACCGGGGATCTCGACGGGGGCCGCGAAGGCGGGCGCGGCCGGGACGACGACTGCGCCGGCCGTGATGGCTCCGGCGACGAGAACGTTGCGGACAGGCCGCGAGGTGGTGCTGGGCTTACGGTGTTTCGCCACGAGAAAGAGGTGCTCCGTTTCTTCCTGATATCCGCCGACCGAGTTAGCTGACGGGTTCGGGCTGGGAAGATCAGCCCTACTCATCGAGCCGCCAGGCGACTCGATGGGATTCACCCCGGTGTAACGGTGGGTTCCCGGTACGACCACCCGGAAGAGGTGGCCGATTAGGCGGTGACCTTGCGACGCAGTCCCTGGTGGCGCTGCACGACTCCGCAATGTCTCGGAAAGATTACGAAATGGCATCCAAGATGTCGAGCCCACCGTCTCCGTGTCGCGGTTCGATCACGGGAAGCACTAGCCCGCGACGTGTTCCGGGCCCGAGTCACGCCGGTCGCGTGCCGACTCCTCGGGGGACGGGACGACCTTGCCGACCAGACGCAGTCGGGGTACCAACCCACTCTCCGCGAGGACGTCCATGGCGGCACGTTCGTCCTGCTCGAGCCTCAATCGGCGTGCCGCGAACGGTGCATCGGAGGGGCCGTCCGAGGGTGCCGACGGCATGCCCGGAACGCCCAGCAGCACCGACACGACACAGTCCGAACACGCGTCGCCCCGCACCACGCACTCGCCACAATCGACAATCATGTGATCCTCGTCTCATTCAAGTTTCGTGCTGTCGGCCGTGATGTTCGTACCGGATCACAAGGAGGCCGGGGCCGATCATCACGCGAATCGACGCCGACGCTAACGGCGCCCACCGACACGGCAGGCCGGCGAGAACGCCCCGTCGTTCTTGTCGGTGGCACCCCCTACGGTCCCGGATGTGCGAAGCGAGACCGGACCGGCCCGGCGTCCCGACGGGGCGTACGTGGCAGCTGCGTCGGCGACATCGGGCGCCGCGCCGACGGGCCTGCAACTCGCCTTCGACGAGATGGACATGTCGCTGCGGGAGACGACCTTCGTCGTCGTCGACCTCGAGACCACGGGCGGGCGTCCCGGCGAGGACGCGATCACCGAGATCGGGGCCGTCAAGGTCCGTGGCGGGCGGGTCATCGGAGAGATGGCCACCCTCGTCGACCCCGGTCGGTCCATCCCGCCCGGCATCGTCCAGCTCACCGGCATCAGCAGCGCGATGTTGATCGACGCTCCCCGTATCGAACGAGTGCTCCCCACCTTCGTCGAATTCGCTCGCGGAAGCGTCCTGGTGGCGCACAACGCCCGGTTCGACACCGGCTTCCTTCGTGCCGCCGCCACCCGTATGGATCTGGCATGGCCGTCGTTCCGGGTCCTGTGCACCGTGAAGCTGGCCCGACGTGTCCTCTCCAGGGACGAGGCACCGTCGGTCAAGCTGTCGTCACTCGCGACGCTCTTCGAGGTCTCCACCAGGCCCACCCACCGAGCGCTCGACGATGCGCGCGCGACCGTCGACGTCCTGCACGCGTTGATCGAACGCGTCGGCAATCAAGGTGTGCACAGCTACGCCGAGCTGGTCGACTATCTGCCGACGGTCACCGCTGCCCATCGCGCCAAACGGACACTGGCGGCCGGGCTCCCTCACGCTCCCGGTGTCTATCTCTTCCGCGGCCCCTCGGACGAGGTGCTCTACGTCGGTACGTCGAGGAACCTCCATCGCCGCGTGCGCAACTACTTCACCGGCTCGGAAACCCGCGGCCGCATGAGAGAGATGGTGGCGCTCGCGACGCGGGTGGACCATGTCGAGTGCGCTCACGCCATCGAGGCGGGTGTCCACGAGCTGCGACTCATCAGCGCACACACCCCGCCGTACAACCGTCGATCGAAGTACCCCCGCAAGGGCTGGTGGTTGACGCTCACCTCCGAGGCGTTCCCGCGCCTCTCCATCGTCCGCACGCCCTCCCCCGGCGCGGTGGGCCCCTTCGCGGTACGGAGCGCCGCCGCCGACGCTGCCGCGGTCATCGCCGAATACACCCGGCTCCGCTCGTGCACCCACCGCATTCCCGCCTCCGCTCGACACGAGAAGTGCGCCGTCGAGGCGGTCGGGGGGTGCACCGCGGCCGGTTCCGGGTCCATGGACGCCGAGGCGTACGCCCATGCCCCGGAGGCGTTCCGGCGTCTCGGAGAGGGAGCCGACCCGTCCGTGCTCGAGGCAGTCGCCGCACGGATCGACGCGTTGTCCACCGATCTCCTCTTCGAATCCGCGGCACGTCTGCGCGATCGCGCCGCGGCACTGATGACCGCGCTCCGCGCCGTCCAGCGACTGCACGCCCTCGCACGCATCGAGCAACTGGTCGCGGCCCGGCGCGCCGACGACGGCGGCTGGGAGTTCGTCGTCATCCGGTACGGCCGACTCGCCAGCGCCGGAGTGTCTCGCCGCGGAGTCCCGCCGATGCCCGTCGTCGACGCGTTGATCTCCGCGGCGGACACCGTCATCCCGGACGAGACTCCCCTGCGCGGAGCCACGCCGGAGGAGGTCGCGCTCCTGGCACGCTGGCTCGACTCGGGCGGAGTCCGCATCGTCGACACCACGGACGGTTGGTCCGAACCCGCTCACGGCGCCGGCCGATGGGCACCGTGGTGCGCCGCCGTACGGGATGCGAGCCGTCGCGAACGGGAGAGAACGATGGCGTGGGGGTGACGCGGCGGGGGCGTCCGCCGAACTAGGCTCGGCCGCAGTTCATCTCTCGGAAGGTATTGCCATGATCACCGCCATCGTCATGATTCACGCAGAGGTGCACACGATCCCGGAGACCGCTCGGGCCGTCGCCGACGTCCCCGGTGTGTCCGAGGTGTTCTCCTGTGCCGGTGACGTCGACCTGATCGCCGTCGTGAAGGTCCGCAGCCACGAGGAGATCGCCGAGGTCATCACCGAGCGCGTCAACCGCATCGACGGCGTCGTACGCACAGACACCCACATCGCGTTCAAGTCCTACTCGAGCGCGGACATCGACGCGGGCTTCTCCATCGGCGAGTAAGGCCGTCAGGCCGAGGTGAACTCGGCCCACCGGCCGAGCAACGTCTGCGCTGCTCCGGTGTCGATCGCTGTCGCAGCCGCGGTAAGCCCGTCGGCCAGCGCGTCCTCCAGGGAGTCGCCGATACCCCGGAACGCGGCGATCGCGCCGGCCGCGTTCAGCAGCACCGCGTCCCGCACCGGACCCGTCTCACCGGCGAACACGCGCCGCGCCGCTGCCGCGTTGTCCTCGGCGTCTCCGCCGCGAAGAGCGTCGAGCGGCACTCGTTCGATGCCGAGATCGCGCGGATCGAGCACGGTGTGCACGATGCTCCCGTCCCGGACGATCCGTACCGACGTGGTCGTCGACGTCGTGATCTCGTCGAGCCCGTCGTCTCCCCGCACCACCAGCACCGAGTTCCCGCGGGCCGCGAAGACGCTGGCCACGACGTCTATCAAGTCGTCGAACGCGCATCCCACCAGCCCGGCACGCGGACTCGCAGGGTTGGTCAACGGGCCCAGGACGTTGAACGCCGTGGGGATACCGATCTCCTTGCGAGGGGCGATGGCGAAGCGCAACGCAGGGTGGAACACGGGCGCGAAGCAGAATCCGATGCCCAGCTCGGCGACGCTCGCCGCCACCTGGTCCGGGCCCTGGTCGATGCGGACCCCGAGCGCCTGCAGCACGTCGGCACCGCCGCTCTTCGACGACGCGGCGCGGTTACCGTGCTTGACCACGCGGATACCCGCAGCGGCCACGACGACCGAGGCCATGGTGGAGATGTTGACGGTGTTCGAGCGATCGCCGCCCGTACCGACGATGTCGACCACGTCGTCGTCCACGGGCACGCGCTTGGCATGGCCGAGCATCGAGTCGGCCAGTCCGCGCAACTCGTCGGAGGTGGGACCCTTCATCTTGAGAGCGACACCGAACGCCGCGATCTGGGCGGACGTGGCGTTGTCGGACATGATCTCGTCCATCACCCACGCCGTGTCCGCGCCCGTCAGGTCGTGGCGCGACGTCAAGGTCCCGAGGACCTTCGCCCATGTCCGCGTACTGTCCCCTGCGCTCATGAGCGGGAAGCTTAGTGCTCGCCGGACGGCGGTTCCGCAGCCGGTTGAAGCGCATCCCAGCCCAGCACCACACCGTCGCGTCGCTGAGCGAGGCCCGCCATCCTCGACCGTTCCTGCGAACAGTGCAGAGCGTCGAGCATCTGCACTCGCTGCAGAACCAGGAGTGTTCCCGTCGGCACGTCGGCGGGCAGGTGTCCCGGCGTCTGCGCCATCGGGCCCGTCGTCGCCTCGGCGTAGCCGTCCTGGGCGGCGACCGATACCGCGTCGGCCACCTGGTCGGCAGGAAGCAACAGATGGTGACGCAGGACGCAGTCGTCGTCCGCGGACCAGGCCGGCTCCTCGCTCGCTGCACGCTCCAACGTTGCCGAGCACGCCTCCACGTCGTCGAAGCACGACGCGACCACGACGAGATCCTCCCGCGTGGCGTCGAGCGGCGGCGGAGGCGTCTTGCCGAACAGCCGCCGCCACCATGGAGTCCGCCCACGACCGGTGCCCGAAGTCATACCTCGACAGTGCCAGACGGCGGTGGAGGAGACCTTCGCGCCACCGACTCTAGAGTTCGAGTCGAGACTCCACCGGTGGTGTCGCGAACACCACTGTCCGTCGACTCCGACCCGCTCCGACGTGGGCAGACCGGCCCTATTGAACTAAAAGTCCAGGAAGAGGGGCCGTACCGTCCGAGATTGCGCCTTCTTGCTACGCGCGCGCGAACGACGCTCGACGCGCCAACCGATACCCGGCTATGCCTTTCGTACTACGACGGGTCATACTTGCGGATGTGACGAGCGCAGTAGGTACTTCGGGATCCGCCATCACCCAGCGTGTCCATTCGCTGAACCGGCCGAACATGGTCAGCGTGGGCACGATCGTGTGGCTGTCCAGCGAATTGATGTTCTTTGCCGGCCTCTTCGCGATGTATTTCGTCGCGCGGGCCCAGGCCGAGCCGGGTCAGTGGCCCCCGGAGCCCACCGAGCTGAACCTGACGCTCGCCGTACCCGTGACGGCGGTGCTCATCGCATCGTCCTTCACCTGCCAGCTCGGTGTGTTCGCCGCCGAGCGCGGTGACGTCTTCGGCCTCCGCCGCTGGTACACCCTCACGCTGGTCATGGGCGCGTTCTTCGTCGCCGGCCAGGGCTACGAGTACTACCACCTGGTGCACGAGGGAACGTCGATCTCGAGCAGCGTCTACGGCTCGGTCTTCTACATCACCACCGGCTTCCACGGCCTGCACGTCATCGGCGGACTGATCGCGTTCGTCTTCCTGATTACCAGGACCCTGGTCAGCAAGTTCACGCCGGCCCAGGCAACCGCCGCCATCGTCGTGTCCTACTACTGGCACTTCGTCGACATCGTCTGGATCGCGCTGTTCGCGACGATCTACTTCATCCGCTGACCGAGCAGGCGTCGAATACCCGATGACAGCCTCATCGGTGACATCCGACAAGCCGTCCCGACACGACAAGGGATACAGATGAGTTCTTCACCCCCCGGCACACCCGACGACGACGGAGTCGTCGTCCAGAGCGGCACCCCGACTGCCTCCGCGAAGAAGGCCAACCGCCGTCGTCGCACACGTCGCCGGGTCAGTGGCGCGATGGTGCTGTTCATGGGCCTCGTCGGCGCGGGTTTCCTCGCGGCGGCTCTCACGCCCGATGCGCAGGTCGCCACCGCCCAGGAAGACAGCGCAGCCATGGTGCGCGAAGGCCAGCAGATCTACGACACGTCCTGCGTGACGTGCCACGGCGCCAACCTCCAGGGCGTCAAGGATCGCGGACCGTCGTTGATCGGCGTCGGCGAAGCTGCTGTCTACTTCCAGGTCTCCTCCGGACGTATGCCGATGGCACGTAACGAGGCACAAGCCGAGCGCAAGCAGCCCAAGTACAACCAGGCACAGGTCGACGCTCTGGGTGCGTACATCCAGGCGAACGGCGGCGGGCCCACGGTCGTGCGCAGCGACAGCGGCGAGATCGAGCAGGAATCGCTCCGCGGCGGCGATGTCGCCCGCGGCAGTGAGCTGTTCCGTCTCAACTGCGCGTCGTGCCACAACTTCACCGGGCGAGGTGGCGCACTGTCCTCGGGCAAGTACGCCCCGACGCTCGACCCGGCCAACGAGCAGCAGATCTACCAGGCGATGGTCACCGGACCGCAGAACATGCCCAAGTTCTCGGACCGCCAGCTCTCGCCCGAAGAGAAGAAAGACATCATCGCGTACGTCAAGTCGTCCTCCGAGACTCAGCCTCCCGGTGGTTACGGACTCGGCGGATTCGGCCCCGGCACGGAAGCCATCGCCATCTGGGTGGTCGGCATCGGTCTGATCGTCGGAGCAGCACTGTGGATCGGAGTGAGGTCATGAGCGGCGACAACTTCCCGGAAGACGGCACTGCCGACGACCGCAGGGCATTCGATCCGGACCGTAAGTACACGGACGAGGAACTGTCCGCCATGAGCCGCGACGAACTCGTCGCACTCGGCACCAACCTCGACCACGTCGATGTGGCGTTCCGTCGTGCACGCTGGCCCGTCCCCGGAACCAAGGCCGAGAAGCGCGCCGAGCGCAGCGTCAGCCTGTGGTTCTTCCTCGCCGGTGTCTCCGCGATCGCCTTCATCGCCATCTACCTCTTCTGGCCGTGGCAGTACGCCGGCATGGGCGAGGACCAGTACGGCTTGTACAGCCTCTACACACCGCTGATCGGTCTGACCATGGGTCTGGCCATCCTCGGCGTCGGCGTGGGCGCCGTGCAGTTCACCAAGAAGTTCATCCCCGAAGAGGTGTCCATCCAGGATCGCCACGACGGTGGTTCGAGCGAGGT
Source organism: Rhodococcus sp. AC861 (assembly GCF_979256035.1). Classification (NCBI taxonomy): domain Bacteria; kingdom Bacillati; phylum Actinomycetota; class Actinomycetes; order Mycobacteriales; family Nocardiaceae; genus Rhodococcus; species Rhodococcus sp. AC861. Next base: position 59,659 of record NZ_CEEDMW010000003.1, on the reverse strand, counting down.
GGACAAGAGGACGGTCGTCGCCGAACTCAGCGACTCCTTCGACACGTCCACGCTGGGTCGTCGCAAGATGATCAAGCGCAGCCTCGTCTTCGGCGGCGGCGCACTCGGCATCATGTCGATCCTTCCGCTCGGTGGCCTGATCAAGAACCCGTGGGCCGAGGGCGACGAGTCGTCGCTCTGGGTCTCGGGATGGACCCCGAGCTACCCTGGAGAGACGATCTACCTGCGGCGTTACACCGGCCGCGTCGACGACGTGGTGCTGGTACGTCCCGAAGATCTCGATGCAGGCGCCATGGAAACCGTGTTCCCGTTCCGCGAGTCCGAACGCGGCAACGAAGAAGAGCTGTCACACGCTCTCAAGGGAATCCGTAACGCCGTCATGCTCATCCGTCTCCGCACCGAGGACGCCGACCGCACGGTCAAGCGCAAGGGCCAGGAGAGCTTCAACTACGGCGACTACTTCGCCTACTCGAAGATCTGCACCCACCTCGGTTGCCCCACATCGTTGTACGAGCAGCAGACCAACCGGATCCTCTGCCCGTGCCACCAGTCGCAATTCAACGCGTTGGAATACGCCAAGCCGATCTTCGGACCGGCCGCACGTGCTCTTCCGCAGCTGCCCATCACGGTGAACGAAGACGGTTTCCTCGTTGCCGCGGGCGATTTCATCGAGCCGCTCGGACCCGCCTACTGGGAACGTCCGGCCGGAGTACACGAGCAGGAGAACGCTTCTGCTGCGTCGTCATCGGAAGGTTCACGATGAGTCCAACCATCGCCACTCTCGCTGCGAAGCAGGCCGAGGGCGTCGACTCCCGCTATCACCTCTCTGCGGGCATGCGTCGACAGATCAACAAGGTTTTCCCGACGCACTGGTCGTTCCTGCTCGGTGAGATCGCGCTGTACAGCTTCATCATCCTGCTGCTGTCCGGCACGTACCTCACGTTGTTCTACGACCCCTCCATGTCCGAGACGATCTACGACGGCGCGTACGCACCACTCCGCGGCGTCGAGATGACCAGGGCCTACGCGACCACGCTGGACTTGTCCTTCGAGGTCCGCGGCGGTCTGTTCATCCGCCAGATCCACCACTGGGCAGCGCTGCTGTTCGCGTGCTCGATCATCGTGCACATGGCCCGCATCTTCTTCACCGGTGCGTTCCGACGCCCGCGTGAGGCCAACTGGGTCATCGGCTCGCTGCTGCTCATCCTGGCCATGTTCGAGGGCTTCTTCGGTTACTCGCTTCCCGACGACCTGCTCTCCGGCACCGGCCTCCGCGCCGCGTTCTCCGGCATCACCATCTCCATCCCGGTGGTCGGTACGTGGATGCACTGGTTGATCTTCAACGGCGACTTCCCGGGCACGATCATCATCCCGCGCCTCTACGTCGCTCACGTCCTCCTGTTGCCGGCCATCATCCTGGCGCTCATCGCGGCTCACCTCGCGTTGGTCTGGTACCAGAAGCACACGCAGTTCCCCGGCCCCGGCCGCACCGAGACCAACGTCGTCGGCGTTCGCATCCTCCCGGTCTTCGCAGTGAAGTCGGGCGCGTTCTTCGCAATGACGTTCGGTGTCCTCGCGGTCATGGGCGGCGTTCTGCAGATCAACCCGGTGTGGGCCCTCGGCCCGTACAACCCGTCGCAGGTGTCCGCAGGCTCGCAGCCCGACTTCTACATGATGTGGACCGACGGCCTCGCTCGACTGTGGCCCGCGTGGGAGCTCTACCTCGGCAACTACATGATCCCGGCCGTGTTCTGGGTGGCCGTCATCATGGGTGCGGTGTTCGCGATCATGATCGCGTACCCCTGGATCGAGAAGCGCTTCACCAAGGACGACGCACACCACAACCTGCTCCAGCGTCCCCGCGACGTGCCGGTGCGCACTGCAGTCGGCGCCATGGCGATCGCCTTCTACGTGGTCCTCACGCTCTCCTGCGTGAACGACATCATCGCGTACAAGTTCGCCATCTCCCTGAACGCGATGACCTGGATCGGCCGCATCGGCCTGGTCGTCCTGCCTCCGATCGCCTACCTGCTGACCTACCGCTTCTGCATCGGTCTGCAGCGCAGCGATCGCCAGGTGCTCGAGCACGGCATCGAGACCGGCGTCATCAAGCGCCTGCCGCAGGGTGCCTACGTCGAGATCCACCAGCCTCTGGGCCCGGTGGACGAGCACGGACACCCGCTCCCCCTCGAGTACCAGGGCGCCGCACTGCCCAAGAAGATGAACAAGCTCGGCTCGGCCGGCAAGCCCGGCTCCGGCAGCATCTTCACTCCGGACTCGGACGAAGAGCACCGGTTGCACGAGCGTCTGTCGCACGAGGGCGAGCACGATCAGCTCACGATGCTCCGCACGTACCAGGCAAAGGTCCTGGCGCAGGGCAACGGCCACTCGAACGGCAACGGAAGCTCGAACGGCAACGGCCTTGCGAACGGCAACGGTCACGCCAACGGCAACGGTCATGCGAACGGCAACGGTCACGATCCGGAGTCCAACGGACACTGATCCCACCAAGTAATCGATGAGAGGCGCCACCCGATTCGGGTGGCGCCTCTTCTCGTTCCAGCACTCCCCTCCCCCACCCACGGGCCGGGGCGGACACGTCCGTTCCGGCGCGAGCGCACACCTCCTCCAGCGCAACGTCGGCGTGTCACCACGGCGAGTCCCGGTGCGGGTACATACAAGGGGTGTGCGCTCGCGTCACTCAGCACCGCTGGAGCGCAGCAACCGAGAGTGGCCCGGCATGCGCCGCACCGTGAAAAGCCGCGCCACGCAGCACGACCGCACACCCCCACCACCGAAACGTCGGCGTGTCACCACGGCGAGTCCCGATGCGGGTGCATGGAAAGGGTGTGCGCTCGCACCGCTACGACGCGACACAAGCGAATCGGCCGTCACGCGCAGCACCGGGCAGGCCACGCCACTCAGCACGACCGCACACCCGCACCAGCGAAACGTCGGCGTGTCACCCCGGCGAGTCCCGGTGCGGGTACATGGAAATGGTGTGCGCTCTCGTCACTCAGCACCGCTGGTGCGCGGCAACTGAGAATGGGCCACCATGCGCCACACCGTGAAAAGCCGCGCTACGCAGCGCGACCGCACACCCCCTCCAGCGGGACACCGGCGTGCCACCACGGCGAGTCCCGGTGCAGGTACACGGAAAGGGTGTGCGCTCTCGTCACTCAGCACCGCTGGAGCGCGGCAACTGAGCTGGGCCACCATGCGCCGCACCGTGAAAAGCCGCGCTACGCAGCGCGACCGCACACCCCCACCAGCGAAACGTCGGCGTGTCACCACGGCGAGTCCCTGCGCGGGTACAAGGAAGGGGTGTGCGCTCGCACCGCACAGCAGTGGACGCAGTTGCAGAGTGCGCGCGGCGGATCTGGACGAGCGGCGCCTCCGCATGACCGCACACCCCCTCCAGCGAAACGCCGGCGTATCACCACGGCGAGTCCCGGTGCGAATACCTGAAAAGGGTGTGCGCTCGCACCGCTCAGCACCACTACGTCGACATGCGCGCACCGCTCACAGAAATGCCGCACACGTTGCAGAGTGCGCGCCGCTGTAGCGCCTCCGAGCAACCGCACACCCCCTCCAGCGAAACGCCCGCGTGTCACCACGGCGAGTCCCGGTGCGAACACATGGAAAGGGTGTGCGCTCGCACCGTTCGGCACCCCTACAGCGCGACACATGGGAACCCGGCCGGCGTGCGCGGCACCACGGAGGCAGCGCCTCTCAGCACGACCGCACACCCCCTCCAGCGGATCACCGGCGTGTCACCACGGCGAGTCCCGGTGCGAACGCATGGAAAGGGTGTGCGTTCGCACCGCTCACACCACCCCGCCGCGCCGCGCCATTCAACCGCGACCGCACACCCCAAGCACACACTCCGACAACGCAGAACGCCCCCAGCATCAGCTGGGGGCGTTCTGGGGAGAGTGTGTCAGTGCTTCTCGGGTCCCACGTGGTACTCGAAGACCAGGCCGGCAGCCGCACCGATGATGGCGAGGGCGCCCAGAGCCAGCATCCACGGCTCGTAGAAGGCGAAGGCCAGGGCCATGAAGGCACCGGATCCGGCGAGGATGATCGGCCAGAAGCTACCGGGGCTGAAGAAGCCCAGGTCGCCTGCACCGTCGGCAACCTCAGCGTCGTCGTAGTCCTCGGGACGGGTGTCCAGGCGACGAGCGACGAATCGGAAGTACGTGCCGACGATCAGCGTCAGACCGGCGGAGAGGGCGATGGCGGTGAGGCCTGCCCATTCGATGCCGGTACGTGAGAAGCCGGTGAACACGCCGTAGAGAATTCCGACGAGGATGAAGAACCCGGTCAGGATCTCGAAGAGCTTCGCTTCGATCTTCATGTGGTGTCAGTTTCCTTCTGCCACGGTCGCACTCTTGAGCGTGCGATCTGTGTTGAACGGCGACGTGGAGGTCGCGAGGGGCTCCTGGCCGATGGACTCGAGTGCCTGAGCGTTGGTCTGTCCGTCACGACGGGCATCCATGTACGACTCGAATGCCTCGGGGCTGACGGCGCGGACCTCGAAGTTCATCATCGCGTGGTAGGTGCCGCACATCTCGGCGCAGCGCCCGACGAACGCGCCTTCCTGCTCGATCTCGCTGATCTGGAAGACGTTGTCCGAGTGGTTCTCTTTCGGGTTCGGGAGCACGTCGCGCTTGAACAGGAACTCGGGCACCCAGAAGGAGTGGATGACGTCCGAGGACGCGATCTCGAACTCGATGCGCTTACCGGTCGGGAGCACGAGGATGGGCACCTCGTTGCTGGAGCCGACGGTCTCGATGTCGTTGTAGTTCAGGTAAGACTGATCGGACTTCTCGCGACCGAACAGCGGGCCCGGCTCTTCACCCTCGGTGGTGCCGGCTTCTTCGGCTGCCTGCTCGCGCTCCTCGTCGGTGCCGTCGTAGATCGCACGGCCGTCCTTGAGGTCGACGGTGCGGTAGCCGAACTTCCAGTTCCACTGGAACGCGGTGACGTCGACGACGACATCCGGGTTGTCCTGCTTCTCCTGCACGTAGTTCTGCACCACGACGGTGAAGTAGAAGAGCACGGCGATGATGACGAACGGCACGGCCGTGTAGAAGAGCTCCAGCGGCACGTTGTAGGCCGTCTGGCGAGGGAACTCCGGGGAGTCCTTCTTCTTACGGTGGAACGCGACGGTCCAGAACGTGAGGCCCCAGACGATGACGCCCATGATGAGAGCCGCGATGACCGACCAGGTCCACAGCTCTCGCATGCGCTCGGCCTGCGGGGTGATGCCCGAAGGCCACCCGAACCGAAGAACCGAGTTGTCGATGCCGCAGCCCGACAGCACTACGGCGGCCACTGCAAGAGAAGCCACCAATCCGACTCGCCGTGTCATCCGACGGCCGGATCCACCACCACGCTGCGCCACGATCACGCCTTCCTGATTGCCAAGATGGAGAGTACGAACACGCCTCGCGCTGCAGGCCGAGCGGCCTGCGTGCACGATGTGTCCGTGTACTACGCAGCGTAGACCAAAGCGGCCTCGGTTCTCGTGTCGGGTGGGCCACGTGTTGGTCGGCGCCGCAACTGTGGCCACGGCGGCGACTGCGGCATACTCGGACCGACACTCGCCGGGCCCGTGGTCCGGCGTTCCCCGACGGCCGAGCCTGCGCGATCGGCTGTCACATCGATCGAAACGAGGCTTGCCGACCGTGTGTGGACTGCTGGGACTGCTGACACCGAACGCATCCGCGGAAGATGTCGTCGATGCCGTCGGCTCCGCGTCGCAGTGCATGCGGCATCGCGGCCCGGACGAGCCGGGTACGTGGCACGACGCCGATCTGGCGCTGGGCTTCAACCGGCTCTCGATCATCGACATCGAGCACTCCCACCAGCCGTTGCGGTGGGGCCCCGAGGACAACCCGGACCGCTACGCGCTCGTCTTCAACGGAGAGATCTACAACTACCTCGAGCTGCGCGCGACGCTGACCGCCGAGTACGGCGCCGTCTTCGCGACGGAGGGTGACGGCGAGGCGATCGTCGCCGCATTCCACTTCTGGGGTGACGACGCCGTCCGCAAGCTGCGGGGCATGTTCGCCATCGCACTGTGGGACACCGAGAAGCGTGAACTGTTCCTCGCACGTGATCCGTTCGGCATCAAGCCGCTCTTCTACTCCACGGGCACCGGCGGCACGGCGTTCGCGAGCGAGAAGAAGAGCATTCTCGAGCTGCTGGAGAAATTGGGTGTGTCGGACGAGCTCGACCCCCGCGCGTTGGAGCACTACACAGTGCTGCAGTACGTGCCCGAACCGGAGACGTTGCACGCCGGCATCGTCCGCCTGGAGTCCGGCTGCTTCGCACGGCTGACGCCGGGTTCCGCTCCCGTCGTCACGCGGTATTTCCGGCCGACGTTCCCGGTACGCCCGGTCGCGTCCGGTACCGAGGCTGCCCGCTACCGGGAGATCGCTCAGGCGCTCGAGGACTCCGTCGCCAAGCACATGCGTGCCGACGTCACGGTGGGCTCGTTCCTGTCGGGCGGTATCGACTCGACGGCGATCGCCGCGTTGGCGATGCGCCACAACCCCGACCTGGTCACGTTCACGACGGGCTTCGAACGCGAGGGGTACTCGGAGGTCGACGTCGCCGCCGAGTCGGCTGCAGCCATCGGTGCCAAGCACGTCATCAAGGTCGTCGGACCGGAGGAGTTCGCCGCGGCGATACCCGAGATCGTCTGGTACCTCGACGACCCGGTGGCGGATCCAGCGCTGGTGCCGCTCTACTTCGTCGCCAAGGAAGCTCGCAAGCACGTCAAGGTCGTGCTGTCCGGTGAGGGCGCGGACGAGTTGTTCGGTGGCTACACCATCTATCGCGAGCCGCTGTCGCTCGCACCGTTCGACAAGCTCCCCTCCTCCCTGCGCCGTGCTGCAGGTCGGCTCAGCGAGCGCATCCCGGAAGGCACCCGCGGCAAGAGCCTGCTGAACCGCGGATCGATGACTCTCGAAGAGCGGTACTACGGCAACGCCCGCAGTTTCAACGACGCCCAGCTTCGCTCGGTGCTTCGGGAGTTCCGGCCCGAGTGGACCCACCAGGACGTGACGGCGCCGATCTACGCGCAGTCCGTCGGGTGGGATCCGGTGGCGCGCATGCAGCACCTCGACCTGTTCACGTGGCTGCGCGGCGACATTCTGGTCAAGGCCGACAAGATCACGATGGCCAATTCGCTGGAGCTTCGTGTGCCGTTCCTCGACAACGAGGTGTTCCGGGTGGCGGAGCAATTGCCGCTCGAACAGAAGATCACGAAGTCGACCACCAAGTACGCGCTGCGCAAGGCGCTCGACGGCATCGTGCCCGACCATGTGCTGAACCGCGCGAAGCTGGGTTTCCCTGTGCCGCTGCGGCATTGGTTGCGCGGCACCGAGTTGTTCGACTGGGCTCACCAGCAGATCGCCGACTCGCAGACCGACCACCTGCTGGACAAGGCGGCGATCACTCGGATGCTGAACGACCATCGCGAGGGTCGCAGCGACCACAGCCGTCGACTGTGGACGGTGCTGATCTTCATGGTGTGGCACGGCATCTTCGTCGAGAAGCGCATCGTGCCCGCAATCGCGGAACCGACCTACCCCGTCCGGCTCTAGCAGGTAGGTCGGCCGCGAGGATCTAGCGAGGAAGTACGGCGGCGATCTCGTTCGCGGCGTCGTCGCCGTACGCCTCGGTCAGACGCTTGATCGCGTCGTCACGTACCAGTGTCCATTCCTGGGTGCCGGTGGTCTCGAGGACCAGAACGGCGATGAACGATCCGAGCTGTGCGGCCCGCTCGAGACCGAGGCCCTTGGCGCGACCGACGAGGAAGCCGGCACGGAATGCGTCGCCGACTCCGGTGGGATCGACCTTGCTGGTCTCCGGGACCACGCCGACACGGAGGTCGGTGCCGTCCTTGCCGACGATCTCGACGCCGTTCTTGCCCAGCGTCGTCACGCGCAGACCAACCTTGTCGCGGATCTGAGACTCGGTGAGACCGGTCTTCTGACGCAGCAGGCCCCACTCGTACTCGTTGGTGAACAAGTACTCGGCGCCTTCGATGAGCTCGGTCGCCTGCGCACCGTCGAGCCGGGCGAGCTGCTGGGACGGATCGGCGGCGAAGGGGAGGCCCAGTTCGCGGCACTCCGCGGTGTGGCGCATCATCGCGGCCGGATCATTGGCCCCGACGAGGACCAGGTCGAGGTCACGCCCTTCGGAGATGTCCGTGACGGAGATGTCCCCGGCCTCGGTCATGGCTCCGGGGTAGAACGATGCGATCTGTGCCATGTCCTCGTCCGTGGTGCAGACGAAACGGGCCGTGTGAGCCGTCTCGGACAGGGTGACCGCGGAGCAGTCGACTCCGTTGTCCTCCAGCCAGGACTGGTATTCGGCGAAGTCGGGACCGACAGCACCGATCAGCAGAGGTGCCGCACCCAGCACACCCATGGCGTATGCGATGTTGCCACCGACACCACCCTTGCGAATGACGAGGTCGTCGACGAGGAAGCTCAACGAGACGTGGGCGAGCTGATCGGCGAGGAACTGGTCGGCGAAGCGACCGGGGAATCGCATCAGATGGTCGGTAGCTATGGAGCCGGACACCGCAATGGTCACGTCCGAGGGCCTTTCGCAGCAGGTGCTTGTGAACTGAACTGCTGTGAACCTTACCCGGGTGAGCATGCGGTGAACCCCACATGCACGTCGTCCCCGGCTCCAGGTTCGGAGCCGGGGACGACGGTGGAGCAGGTCAGAGCATGTGACTCAGTTGAACGAGTCACCGCAGGCGCACGAACCCGTGGCGTTCGGGTTGTCGATGGTGAAGCCCTGCTTCTCGATGGTGTCGACGAAGTCGATCGAGGCGCCCTCGACGTACGGCGCGCTCATCCGGTCGACGGCCAGCGTGACGCCATTGAAGTCCTTGACCAGGTCGCCGTCGAGCGAGCGGTCGTCGAAGAACAGCTGGTAGCGCAGTCCTGCGCATCCGCCGGGCTGCACTGCGATGCGCAGAGCCAGATCGTCGCGACCTTCCTGGTCGAGGAGTGCCTTCGCCTTGGACGAAGCGGCCTCGGTCATCAGGACGGCATGCGTCTCGGTGTCGGCACCGGTGGTGGTCACGTCGCTGGTAACGACGTCGTTCTGCACAGTCATGGGTTCTCCCTATCGTTCGTGCCCTCTCGGCATAACGCCAGCGAACATGATCAACGGTACTCCCGACCCCGGTATTCCACACGATCGCCGGGGTGCGTCACACCGAGAATCGGTGACGTGCGACCTCTGCCGACAGCGCCGTCAGCTGCGCTCGGGCGTCCGACATCGCGAGCTCGACCGATCCGGCGAAGTCGGTCACCGAATGTGCAGCCTCGATTCCCGCACCACGCATCTCGGCCTCGTCGAGGTGCACCTGACCTGCGAGGACGATGGTGCGGATGCGGTGCTCGGATGCGGCCGCCGCCAGCGCCGTGACCACCTTGCCGCGCAGCGACTGCGAATCGAACTTGCCCTCACCGGTCAGAACGAGGTCCACGGTGGGCATCACCTCGTGGCGACGAGTGCGCCGGGCGACGACGTCCGCGCCCGACGTCCTGGTGGCCCCCAACGCCAGCAGGGCCGCTCCGAGTCCGCCCGCGGCGCCGGCGCCCTCGAGATCCGCGACGTTCCGCCCGGCAATACGGTCGAGTTCGCTGCACCACTCGGCGTTGCGCGCCTCGAGCAGCTCGACGGTCGTCGCGTCGGCACCCTTCTGCGGTCCGAAGACCGCGGCCGCGCCGGCCGGTCCCAGCAGCGGGTTGTCGACGTCACTGGCCGCGACCAGCTCGATGTCGCGCAGTGCGGCCGACGCAGCATCGGGTCCGCAGAGCGCGTGGATCATGCCGTAGCCACCGTCCGTGGAGCTGCTGCCGCCGAGCCCGACGACGACGGTGCGCGCACCGCGGCCGATCGCCTCGGCGATCAGCTGTCCCACTCCCCTGCTGTGCGCCTCGACTGCCGTCTCGACGTCGGGCGCGCGCCCCAGGAGGTGCAGCCCGACGGTCTGCGCGACCTCGATGTAGGCGGTGGTGCCGTCGAGAAGCCATCGCGCCGTCACGTCGTGTTCCAGAGGACCCGCCACGACGGTGTCGATCACCTGCCCACCGTCCACGGCGAGAGCGTCGACGAAGCCCGGCCCGCCGTCGGACTGCGGAGCGAGGATCAGGTCGTCGTCGCGTTCGCTCGACCATCCGGCCGCGATGGCGGCGGCGGCGTCGGCCGCGGTCAGGGTGTCTCCGAAGGAATCGGGGGCGATGAGAACGCGCATCGGGTCACTCTATCGACGGACTGCGGTGTTCACCCTGTCGTCTCCGTCGAATAGCCTGTGCATGTGAAGCTGCCCTTCGGTAAGTCCGGTGACAAGTCCGTCGACCACGAGTCGACCGCCGCGGATCGGACCGAGCCCACCACCGCGTCGCCTGCTACCGGCAAGGTCAGCGTGAGCAAGGGCCGTCCGACACCGTCCCGCCGCGAGGCGGAAGGTCGCCGACGCGGTCCTGTCGCGCCGGCTCCGCTGACGGCCAAGGAAGCGCGTGCCCGGCGCAAGGCCACGCGGGGGTCGAAGGAAGAGCGCAAGATCGCCTCCGCGGAGCGTCGTGCCAAGTCGGCCGATCAGCGCGCCCGCATGATGGCCGGTGAGGACAAGTTCCTTCTGCCTCGCGACAAGGGACCCGTCCGTGCGTACGCCCGCGACCTCGTCGACTCGCGGCGCAACTTCGTCGGACTGTTCATGCCGATGGCGTTGATCCTGCTCGTGGCCCTGTTCCTGAGCCCCGCGGTCCAGTCGATCGTCACCCTGGCGCTGTTCATCATGATGATCTTCATGGCCATCGACGGGTACTTCCTCGGCCGACGGGTCAACAACCGGGTGCGCGATCGTTTCCCGGAGACGCCCGACGGTGGCTTCAAGCTCGGGTGGTACACGTTCGTCCGCGCGTCGCAGGTCCGCAAGATGCGCGCACCCAAGCCGCGCGTCGGCCCCGGCGACGCGGTCTGATCCGCACATCGCGGTGACACACCGGACACTCGTTCTCGGTGGTGCACGCTCCGGCAAATCCGGCCACGCGGAAGCACTGCTCGCCGGCCGTTCCGCCGTGCGCTATATCGCGACGGGACGACGCAACCCCGGCGACACGGACTGGGACGACCGCATCGATCGGCATCGCCGCACCAGACCGAGCCACTGGTCGACGCTGGAGGTCTCTGCGCACGGCGACCTCGCTGCAGCTCTGACCGACCATGGCATGCCGACGCTCGTCGACGACCTCGGCACGTGGCTCACCGGCGCGCTGGACGACCTCGAGGCGTGGGATGCGCCGCGCGGCACCGTCCAGCCGGCCGTCGACGCCCTCGTCGACGCGGTCGACCGTCATCCCGGACCGCTGGTGATGGTCTCCCCCGAAGTCGGTCTCGGCGTGATCCCCGAGACGCGGGCGGGCAGACTCTTCCGCGACGAGATCGGGTCGGTGAACGCACGACTGGCACAGACGTGCGACGCCGTCACACTCCTGGTCGCCGGACTTCCGCTACCCCTCACACACCCGACGCACACACCGTCGACCGATCGACCGAGAGGCACGTCGTGACCGACAGCCCCGCACTGTTCAGCCCGGTGGACCCACCCGACGCGGAGATCGCGCGGCAGGCTCGCGCACGGCAAGCCGTTCTGACCAAGCCTGCCGAGTCGCTCGGACGTCTCGAGGATCTGGCCGTGTGGATCGCGTCGTGTCAGGGGGTGTGCCCACCCCATCGTTTCGCGCGCGCTCGGGCCGTGGTCTTCGCCGGAGATCACGGCATCGCCCAGCACGGAGTGTCCGCCTACCCATCCGAGGTGACGGCTCAGATGGTCGCCAACATCGCCGCCGGCGGCGCCGCCATCAACGCCTTGGCGACGGTGTCCGGCGCGAGCGTCCGTGTGGTCGACATGGCCGTGGACGCCGAGACCGACGAGTCCGTGTCGACGTACAAGGTGCGCCGGTCGAGCGGGTCGATCGACCGTGAGGACGCGCTCTCGGACGACGAGGTGCGCGCCGCCCTCGCCGCGGGTCGCGACATCGCCGACGAGGAGGTCGACGGAGGCGCCGACCTCCTGATCGCGGGCGACATGGGCATCGGGAACACCACTCCGGCAACGGTTCTCATCGCTGCAGTGACCAACACCGAGCCTGTCGCCGCCGTGGGGCGGGGCACCGGAGTGGACGACGCGGGATGGATCCGCAAGACGGCGGCCATCCGTGACTCGTTGAGACGCGCCCGCCCCGTCGTCAAGGATCCGATCGCGTTGCTGCGCACCGTCGGCGGCGCTGATCTGGCGGCCATGACGGGATTCCTGATCCAGGCCGCGGTGCGCCGGACCCCTGTCGTCCTCGACGGCGTCGTCGTCACGGCGGCAGCGTTGGTGGCGAACGATCTGTCGGTCGGTGCTTCCGCTTGGTGGCTGGCCGGTCACCGGTCGACGGAGCCGGCGCACGCCCTCGCGCTCGCGCACCTCCGCATGGATCCACTGCTGGACCTCTCCATGCGTCTCGGGGAGGGTTCGGGAGCGATGGTCGCTCTGCCCATCCTGTCGGGGGCCGTCGCCACTCTCGCCGACATGGCGACCTTCACCGATGCCGGTGTCACCGACAACGGCCGATGAGGTCGTTGCGGCTCGCGTTCTCCTGGCTCACCGTCTTCCCGGTGCGGGGACCGGACACCGTCGATCGTGACGACGCGCGCCGCGCCATCGCGGTGGTCCCGGTCGTCGGGGCGGTGCTCGGCGCACTCGTCGCGGCGCTGGTGTGGCTCGCCGTGACGGGCGGACTCCCCCCGGCAGCGGCCGGTCTGATCGGTGTCACGGCGCACGCTCTGCTGACCCGCGGAATGCACCTGGACGGTCTCGCCGACACCGCGGACGGCCTGGGGTGCTACGGACCACCGGACCGCGCTCGTGAGGTGATGAAGTCGGGATCCACGGGTCCGTTCGGGGTGGCGACAGTCGCGCTGTGTCTCGGCCTGCAGGGCGTGGCGATGGGGACACTGGTGGATCGAGGCCTTGGGTTCGCCGTGATCGCGGCAGCCGTCGCCGCACGATGCGCTGTCGTTCTCGCGTGCCGACGCTCCGTCACAGCGGCCGGCACCACCGGCTTCGGGTCGCTGGTCGCCGGGACTCAGACGACCGTGACGACGGTGTCGTGGTCCGCCGTCGCACTCGTCGTCGGCGCGCTGGCGGGACCGACGTGGTTCCAGGGTGTGGCCGCGGTGGCCGTGGCCCTCGCGGTCGGCGCCGTGCTGGTCCGGCACTGCGTCCGACGCTTCGGCGGCATGGTCGGCGACGTCCTGGGCGCTGTCATCGAACTGACGACGACGCTGGTGCTCGTCCTGTGTCTTATCGAGATCTGACCGACTCAGGCGGTCGCGGGGCGCAGCGTGCTCATCCACCCGTGCGTATCGGCGAAGGTGCCACGCTGGATGCCGGTCAGGGTGTCGCGCAACGCCATCGTGACCTCGCCCGGCTCCCCGGTGCCGATGGTGAACACGCCGTCCGCGGACTTCACGCTGCCCACCGGGGTGATGACGGCGGCAGTGCCGCACGCGAACACCTCGGTGATCTCTCCCGACTCGGCCTTCTTCTGCCACTCGTCGGTGGAGATCTTGCGTTCCTCGACGGGGAAACCGGCGTCGGTCGCCAACGCCAACAACGAGTCCCGCGTGATGCCGGGCAGCAGCGACCCGGACAGCGACGGTGTCACCAGACGTGCGTCCGCGCCGGAGCCGAAGACGAAGAACAGGTTCATCCCGCCCATCTCCTCGACGTAGCGACGCTCCAGGGCGTCGAGCCACACCACCTGGTCGCAGCCTTGATCCGCCGCTTGAGCCTGCGCCAGAAGGGAAGCCGCGTAGTTGCCGGCGAACTTCGCGGCACCCGTTCCACCCGGCGCCGCGCGGACGTACTCGGTGGACAGCCACACGCTGACCGGCTTGACCCCGCGCGGGAAGTACGCGCCGGCCGGTGAGGCGATGAGCAGGTAGCGGTACGACGACGCGGGACGCACGCCCAGCCCGGCCTCGGTCGCGAACATGAAGGGCCGCAGGTACAGCGCGTCCTCGCCGCCCGCGACGGGCACCCACTCGTGGTCGACCTCGAGAAGCTGCTCGATCGACTCGCGGAAGACCTCGACCGGCAACTCGGGCATCGCGATCCGGGCGGCGGACGACTGCAGACGCTCGGCGTTCGCACCGGGGCGGAACGATGCGAGGCTGCCGTCGGGCTGACGGTAGACCTTGAGTCCCTCGAAGATTGCCTGCCCGTAGTGCAGCACCATCGCGGCCGGGTCCAACAGGAACGGCGCGTACGGCGTCACGACGGCGTCGTGCCAGCCGACGGCAGTGTCGTAGTCGATGGACACCATGTGGTCGGTGAAGTGCACACCGAAACCGGGAGCCGCCAGAATCTGCGCGCGCGCCTCATCGGTGACGGGCGCCGGATGCGTGACACGGGTGAACTCCAGACCACTCATGCGCAACATCCTAGGCCAGCCCTCCGACGTCGTTCACCGCACGTTCGGCTCCACGAACGGTGGCCTGACCACCTCGCACGCGAGGGCTCGACCACGCACGTCGACGTCGACCGAATCGCCGACGGCGACACCTGCCGACGTGTCGAGCAACGCCAGGGCGATCCCCACCTTGGTACTCGGAGAGAAGGTCCCCGACGTCGTGACACCGACGGTCTCGCCGGAGCGCAGGACCGACAGTTCCGGTCGCAGCACTCCACGTCCGACAGCGCGAAGCCCGACGAGGGTCCGGGGAGCGCCGGCCTCCTTCTGGGCGAGGAGGGCGTCGCGGCCGCGGAACGCCTCCTTCTTCCAGCCCACCGCCCATCCGCATCGAGCCTCCAGTGGCGTGATGTCCACCGAGAGTTCGTGTCCGTGCAGCGGGTAGCCCATCTCGGTGCGCAGAGTGTCGCGGGCACCCAGACCGGCCGGCTCGCCGCCGACGGCGCGCACGGCGGCGAGCAACGCGTCGAACAACGGGGTGGCGGTGTCCCACTGCGGGAGGAGTTCGTAGCCGTGCTCGCCCGTGTAGCCGGTGCGACACACGCGCACGGATCCGTGCTCGAAGTCGACGTCCTCGAACGCCATGTACTCCAACGAGGACGGCAGACCCACGGCGGCGAGCACCTCGGCCGACCGCGGACCCTGCACGGCGAAGACGCCGTACTCGCGGTGAGCGGATCGCACCGTGACGCCGTCGGGCGCTCCCGCGGCGAGAACCTCGACGACGGCAGCGGTATTGGCCGCGTTCGGCACCAGGAACACCTCGTCGTCGGAGACGAGGTAGGCGATCAGGTCGTCGACGACGCCCCCGGATTCGGTGCAGCACAGCGTGTACTGCGCCTGGCCGGGTCCGATGCGGTCGAGGGAATTGGTCAGCACCGAGTCGACGTACGCGGCGGCGCCCGGACCCGTCACGACGGCTTTGCCGAGGTGGCTCACGTCGAACAGCCCCGCGGTGGTGCGGGTGGAGGTGTGCTCGGACACCGTGCCGGCGTACGAGACCGGCATGGTCCACCCGCCGAACGGGGCGAACGTCGCGCCGAGAGCCACGTGCGTGTCGTGGATGGGTCCGTGCAGCAGTTCTTCGCTCATGGTGGGAACGCTAACGCAGAACACACCCGGCCTACGATCGTCGGAGCGCTCGATTCGCACGACAACCACAACGACATCAGGAGCCTTCACACGTGAGCAGTCAGCTGCAGCGCACACTCGGACCGGAACTCGTCCTCGCGGGAACCATCGACAAGTCCGTCGAGGTCGTGATCATCGGGCTGGAGAAGACCGACGGCGGCCCGCGGATCGTCGGCGACGACTTCCTCGGCGACGCCGCCGCGGAGGTCCTGACCGCCGTCACGGCGCTGGGAGCCACCGGCAAGGCCGACCAGATCACCCGGGTGCCCTCCCCCGCGTCACTGTCCGCCACCAGCGTTCTCGCCGTGGGTCTCGGATCCGCCGCCGACCGGACCGACGACACGGTGCGACGAGCTGCCGGTTCCGCGGCACGCGCGCTGACCGGTGTCGGCCACGTGGCGACGACACTGTCCCCCGCCGGACTCGGCGCCGTCGCCGAAGGGCTCTTCCTCGGCGCCTACCAGTTCAGCGAGTTCAAGCAGAAGTCCGCGCCGACCGACGACGCGACGCCGATCTCGCGCGTCGACCTGCTCGTCGGATCGCCCCGGGACAAGGCGCTCAAAGCCGAGCTCGCGCGGTCCACTGCCATCGCGGTGGCGGTCGCTACCGCCCGCGATCTGGTGAACACCCCGCCCAGCCACCTCTACCCCGCCGAGTTCGCCGAGCGCGCCCGCGTCCTGGGGACCGACGCCGGACTGACCGTCCAGGTGCTGGACGAGAGGGCACTCGAGCGCGGCGGTTACGGCGGCATCATCGGCGTCGGCAAGGGGTCGTCGCGTCCTCCCCGCCTGGTCCGGATGACCTACCTCGGCGGCAAGAAGAAGTCTCCGTCCGTCGCCCTGGTCGGCAAGGGAGTCACCTTCGACACCGGCGGCATCTCGATCAAGCCGGCGGCCGGCATGGAGAACATGACCTCCGACATGGCGGGTGCGGCAGCGGTCGTCGCGACGGTCGTCCTCGCCGCGACGTTGGAACTGCCCATCAACGTCACCGCGACGGTGCCGATGGCGGAGAACATGCCGTCCTCGACGGCGCAGCGGCCGGGAGACGTCCTGACCCAGTACGGCGGCACCACGGTCGAGGTCATCAACACCGACGCCGAGGGTCGACTCATCCTTGCCGACGCCATCGTCCGCGCCTGCGAGGACGAGCCGGACTACCTGATCGACACCGCCACGCTCACCGGCGCGCAGATGGTCGCTCTGGGTAACCGGACTCCCGGCGTCATGGGCACCGAGGCGTTCCGTGACCGAGTCGCCGCGATCTCTCAGCGGATCGGGGAGAACGGGTGGCCGATGCCGCTTCCCGCCGAACTGCGACCCGACCTCGACTCACGGGTCGCGGACCTGGCCAACGTCACCAACCACCGATGGGGCGGGATGCTCGCTGCCGGGCTGTACCTGAAAGAGTTCGTCGCCGAGAATGTGCAGTGGGCGCACATCGACGTGGCGGGTCCCGCGTTCAACACGGCCGGTCCCCACGGCTACACGACCAAGGGCGGCACCGGTGTCCCGGTCCGGACCATGATCTCCGTGCTCGAGGACATCGCCGAGAACGGCTGACAGCCCGACCTACGCGAGCAGGGGTGTCAGAGCCCCTGCTCGCGTTTGCGGATGATCTTCTGGCGGGCGTCGTGATCGCGCATGCGCTGCGGGTAGCCCGTCTTACGCACGTCGTAGACCGGGATCTTCAGGTCCTCGCCGAGTTTGCGTGCGCCCTTGTCCCCACCGACCGCCCGACGTGTCCATTCCCCGTCGTTCGCCACCAGAACCACCGTCACCGGAGTGACCGTCGTCTGCGGCTCGACATACGCCTCGACGCCGATTCGACTCGACGCCCAGTCCGCGAGATGCGAACGGTCGGTCGGTGACGCAGCGCCTCCCGAGCGGCGCGATCTCCTGAACCTGTCGAACAGTCCCACGTTCTCCTCCATCTGTCGTCGAGACCTACGCGATGCACGGTCGGTCCGCGAACACAAAGCACTCAATCCGATCCACCCCGACATCCCGGCGGCACGCCGACCCCGGCGGGCGCGAACCTCGCGCCGAAGTGACAGGATGTTCGGAGCATCGCGTGAACCATCTCACGGTGTGCGCCACTCATGAGAGGCACAACTCGCCTCGCAATCGCAGTGACGCGGCCACAATGGTGCACGCATCGCCTCCGGCTAGACCACGCCCGCTAGCGACCACGAGCCGCTACACCCGCACAACAATGTCGAGGAGTCAACAGAGATGACCTTCTCCGTCCAGATGCCAGCTCTCGGTGAAAGCGTCACCGAGGGAACTGTCACACGGTGGCTGAAACAGGAGGGGGACACGGTCGAAGTCGACGAACCCTTGCTCGAAGTCTCCACCGACAAGGTGGATACGGAGATCCCGTCACCGGCTGCGGGTGTCCTGACCAAGATCACCGCCCAGGAAGACGACACCGTCGAGATCGGCGGCGAGCTGGGCATCATCGGCGATGCCGGCGACGACTCCGGTAGCGACGACTCGGGAAGCGACACCGCCGCCGCCGACAGCGACGATGCAGGCAGCGACGACGAGGCCGACGCAGGCCCGTCCGACGCAGCCGAGCAGGCATCCGTCGAGGGCGAGAGCGAAGCGGAAGAGCCCGCATCCGGCTCCGACGACTCCTCCGATGCGAGCTCCGGCTCCGCCGAGGGCACGTCCGTCACGATGCCCGAGCTGGGCGAGTCCGTCACCGAGGGCACCGTCACCCGCTGGCTCAAGGCCGTCGGCGACGAGGTCGCCGTGGACGAGCCGCTCCTCGAGGTCTCCACCGACAAGGTCGACACCGAGATCCCGTCTCCCGTCGCCGGCACCCTGCTCGAGATCAGCGCCGAGGAGGACGACACGGTCGAGGTCGGTGGACAGCTCGCCGTCATCGGTTCCGGCGCGCCCGCGAAGAAGGAATCGGCTCCCGCTCCCGAGCCCGAGAAGAAGCCCGAACCGGAGAAGAAGCCGGAACCCAAGGCAGAAGCAAAGCCTGCGGACGAGCCCGCGAAGCAGGCCGATCCCGAGCCCGCCGGCGAGGTCTACACGCCGGAGCCGAAGTCGGAATCGAAGTCGGAGAATTCCTCGAAGTCCGAGTCCGAGGCGCCTGCGGGTGACTCGAACGCGAGCGGTTCCAGCCCGTACGTCACTCCCCTGGTGCGCAAGCTCGCCACGGAGAACGACGTCGATCTGAACTCCGTCAAGGGCACGGGCGTCGGTGGACGCATCCGCAAGCAGGACGTCCTCGCCGCAGCCGAGGCGAAGAAGGCCCCGGCGAAGCAGGAGTCCGCTCCCGCTGCCGCGCCGGCCGCCGCATCGTCCACGCCGTCCACCCCGTCCACCGCGGGTGTGCGTCCGGAACTGGCGCACCTGCGCGGATCGACGCAGAAGATCAACCGCATCCGTCAGATCACGGCCAAGAAGACCCGCGAGTCGCTGCAGTCCTCCGCGCAGCTCACGCAGGTGTTCGAGGTCGACATGACCAAGGTCGCGGCTCTGCGCACCAGAGCCAAGGCCACCTTCAAGGAGCGCGAGGGCGTCAACCTGACGTTCCTGCCGTTCTTCGCGAAGGCCGTCGTCGAGGCGCTCAAGGTCCACCCCAACGTGAACGCGAGCATCGACGAGGCGAAGAAGGAGATCACCTACTACGACGCCGAGCACCTGGGCATCGCGGTGGACACGGAGCAGGGCCTCCTCTCCCCCGTCATCCACAACGCCGGTGACCTGTCGCTGGCTGGTATCGCTCGTGCGATCGCCGACATCGCCTCGCGTGCACGCTCGAACGGCCTCAAGCCGGACGAGCTGTCGGGTGGAACGTTCACCATCACCAACATCGGCAGCCAGGGCGCGTTGTTCGACACCCCGATCCTGGTTCCGCCGCAGGCAGCCATGCTCGGTACCGGTGCGATCGTCAAGCGCCCCGTCGTCGTCACCGACGCCTCGGGCAGCGAGTCGATCGGTGTCCGCTCCATGGCGTACCTGCCGCTGACGTACGACCACCGCCTGGTCGACGGTGCGGATGCCGGACGTTTCCTCACCACCATCAAGCACCGCTTGGAGGAGGGCGCGTTCGAGGCTGATCTCGGCCTCTGACGGTTCTTCGGTAATCTCGGAAGTCCCCGACGGTTCGCATCGGCGAACTGTCGTCACGACGGGGGCACTTCGCGCACGGACAGTGCGTGAGGTGCCCCCGTCGCCGTCGAAGGAGGCTCATAGATCGTGCGCGTCGTCATCGCAGGTTCGTCAGGACTCATCGGCACGTCGCTCGTCGCCGCGCTCCGCAGCGCAGGCCACGACGTCTTCCGCCTCGTGCGGCGCACCCCCGCAGGACCCGACGAGATCGGGTGGGACCCGGCGAACGGGAAACTGGAATCGACCGCCCTCGACGGCGCCGACGCGGTGGTCAATCTGTGCGGCGTCGGTATCGGCGACAAGCGCTGGAGCGGCGCGTACAAGCAGGCCGTCCGGGACAGCCGGATCGCGCCCACCGAGTTGCTGGCCCGCGCCGTCGTCGACGCCGGCGTGCCGGCGCTGATCAATGCCAGCGGCATCAACTTCTACGGCGACACCGGCGACACGGTGGTCGACGAGACCTCACCGGTGGGCGAAGGCTTCCTCGCCGAGGTCTGTCGCGACTGGGAGGACGCCACCTCGTACGCCTCCGATCACGGCGTGCGCGTAGTCCTGTTGCGCAGCGCGGCAGTGCTGTCCCGGCACGGCGGCATGATGGGCAAGCTCCGCCCGCTCTACACCTTCGGTCTCGGCGGACGCCTCGGAAGTGGCCGCCAGTACTTCCCGTGGATCTCGTTGACGGACGAGGTGCACGCCATCGTCTTCACCATCGAGAACTCCGACATCAGCGGACCGGTGAACCTGCAGGGCCCGGCGCCGGTGACCAACGCACAGTTCAACAGTGCGATGGGCCGTGCGGTTCATCGACCGGCGCCGTGGATGGTGCCGGGCTTCGCCATCTCCGCGATCATCGGCGAGTTCGCGAACGAGGCGATCCTGAGCAATCCGCGAGCTATCCCCGCGGTGCTCGAGAAGAACGGTTTCGAGTTCGAGCACAAGACGATCGGTGAAGCCCTCGCCGATACCGTCGGCTAGTCGGGTCGGCGTAATCTCGGGCTCATGAACACCCGCTCAGCACGGTTGTCGACCGATTCCCTGCAGGTCCGGCGCCTCGGCTCCGTCGACTACCTCGAGGCGCTGGAGATCCAGCGTGCTGTGGCAGCTCGACGCGCCGAGGGCGTCGGAGACGACGAGTTGTTGCTGCTCGAACACCCGGCCGTCTTCACGGCCGGTCGGCGCACGTCACCGGAGGACCGACCCACCGACGGCACGCCGGTCATCGACGTCGATCGCGGCGGCAAGATCACCTGGCACGGCCCCGGCCAGCTGGTGGGTTACCCGATCGTCCGCCTCGCGGAGCCCGTCGACGTGGTCCGGTACGTGCGGTTGATCGAGCAGGCCCTCATCGCGGTCTGCACCGACATGGGTCTGACGGTCGGCCGTATCGACGGGCGCTCCGGCGTGTGGCTCGCCGCCGGGGACGTCCGAGGCCGATGGCAGCCCGAACGCAAGGTCGCCGCCATCGGTGTCCGCGTCCAGCGCGGAGTCGCGCTGCACGGATTCTCCCTGAACTGCAACGCCTCGCTGGCAGGCTTCGGAACCATCGTGCCGTGCGGTATCGCCGACGCCGGCGTGACGACGCTGTCCGACGAACTGGACCGGGACGTGACCGTCGACGAGGTCGTTCCGGCCGTCACGCGCGCCGTCGTCGACGCACTCGACGGGCGGATGCCCCTCACGGTGCACGACGTCGACCGAGTGCCCGCGCCGTCGGCGTCTCGGCCCACGTTCACGACCGTCACGCTCGGCCCCTAGCACTCGCGAGTGGCCGTCGTCTCGGGAGTAGCATCGGTGCGGTGACCGTCGCACCCGAGAACACACCTGCTCACGCTCCGAACGGGCGCAAACTTCTCCGCCTCGAGATCCGAAACGCGGAGACCCCGATCGAACGCAAACCGTCATGGATCAAGACCCGCGCGAAGATGGGCCCCGAGTACACAGAACTCAAGAGCCTGGTCAAACGCGAGGGACTCCACACGGTCTGCGAAGAGGCCGGATGTCCCAACATCTACGAATGCTGGGAAGACCGCGAAGCCACGTTCCTCATCGGCGGGGAGCAGTGCACGCGCCGCTGCGACTTCTGCCAGATCGACACCGGGAAGCCGGCCGATCTGGACCGCGACGAGCCGCGTCGTGTCGCCGAGTCGGTGCAGGCCATGGGCCTGCGCTACTCCACGATCACCGGCGTCGCCCGCGACGACCTCGAGGACGGCGGAGCCTGGCTCTACGCCGAGACGGTCCGTGAGATCAAGCGCCTCAACCCCAACACGGGCGTCGAGCTGCTGATCCCCGACTTCAACGCCGACCCCGACCAGCTCGCCGAGGTCTTCTCCTCGCGTCCCGAGGTGCTCGCGCACAACGTCGAGACGGTCCCGCGCATCTTCAAGCGCATCCGCCCGGCGTTCCGGTACCAGCGCAGCCTCGACGTCATCACCGCGGCGCGCGACGCCGGGTTGGTCACCAAGTCGAACCTCATCCTCGGTATGGGCGAGACGTACGACGAGGTCACGCAGGCGATGCAGGATCTGCACGACGCCGGCTGCGACATCCTCACCATCACCCAGTACCTGCGCCCGTCTCCCCGGCACCATCCGGTGGACCGGTGGGCCAAGCCGGAGGAGTTCGTCGAGCACTCCAAGGCAGCCGAGGCCATGGGCTACGCCGGTGTCCTCGCGGGTCCCCTGGTTCGCTCGTCGTACCGCGCCGGCCGCCTGTACGCGCAGGCGATGGCGCACCACGGCCGCGAGATCTCCGAGAACATGTCGCACCTCGAGCACGGCGGAGAGGCATCGCAGGAAGCCAGCTCGTTGATGGCTCGCCTCGCTCCTCGCTGACCTGATCGCCGCACGGCCCGCCATCACGACCGACCACGGTCCACCAGATGGCGGGCCGTGTCGCGTCTGGGCCTATCCTGGGTGGCATGGCGAACGGCAAGGGAACAGGTAAGGGCGGTGCCGCTTCCAAGGAGGCGAAGGCCGCTGCGAAAGCGGCACGGAAGCAGGCGTCCAAGGAGCGGCGCGCTCAGCTGTGGCAGGCGTTCCAGATGCAGCGCAAGGAGGACAAGCTCCTCCTCCCGCTGATGATCGGCTCCGTCGTGGGAATGACCGTGCTGTTCTTCCTCATCGGCCTGATCTTCGGCATCGAGTGGTTGCTGCTGCCCTTCGGTCTGCTGATCGGCGTTCTGATCGCCTTCGTGATCTTCGGTCGTCGCGTGCAGAAGTCGGTGTACGGCAAGGCCGAGGGCCAGGCCGGCGCGGCCGCCTGGGCGCTGGACAACCTGCAGGGCGGGTGGCGAGTGAAGACCGCCATCGCCGGCACGACGCAGCTCGACGCCGTACACCGCGTCATCGGCCGCCCCGGCGTCATCCTGGTCGCCGAGGGTGCGCCCCAGCGAGTCAAATCCCTTCTCGCACAGGAGAAGAAGAAGACCGCGCGCCTCGTCGGTGACACCCCGATCTACGACATCGTCGTCGGCAACGACGAGGGCCAGGTGCCGCTGTCCCAGCTGCAGAAGTTCCTCAACAAGCTTCCGAAGAACATCGACAGCAAGCGCATGGAGACCATCGAGTCACGGTTGGCCGCTCTCGGAACACGCGGCGGACCCGCGCTGCCCAAGGGACCCATCCCCGGCGGCGCGAAGATGAAGGGCATGCAGCGCACCATCAAGCGTCGCTAACGCGAGCGGAGCAGGGCCGTTCCGGTCGCGCGGTCGTGCATGCCACGACTGTCGATGTCGGTGACCACGGCCGGAACCACCACGGCGATCAGTACCTGACGCACCAGGGCGCGGACGAAGCCGACGCGCCCGGGTGCGTCGATACGCGCGACCTGAAGGCCCATGCACAACTGGCCGGGCGTGAACGAGAACAGGCTCACCGACACCAGGCCGAGCAGGAACCAGACGCCCAGGGTCACCGTCGACAGGTAACCGCCTTCGAGGCCGCCGCCGAGGAACAGGGCGGACACGCCCATCGACATCAACCAGTCGATGGCCAACGCCGCGACCCGGCGCGGGGTCGGCGCCAGCGAACCGGGCCCCGCCTTCGGGAGTCCGAGGTATTCACCCTGGTAGGCCTGCTTGTCGTGGTCACCGTCCGGCAGCGCGGCCGTGGGGCCCGAGAGCCAGGATCCGGTCATCCGTGCCATGAAGGATCTCCATACGCGTGAAAGTCTGTACCCATTCCTCCAGGATAGGTGGCGTCCCGTGACGAGGGGATTCTCCACCGGTCACCAGCTGCGACGACGGGACGCGTAACACCGACGAAACACGAACGCGACGGTGAGGCAACACCGCTTCCCTACCGTCGGCGGGGCGCCGCTGCCGCACTCGACCGTCGTTCCCAGAGAAGTCGCGGACCAGCACACGACAAGAAGGAGTTCAAGCGTGGATTTCACCACGGCCGAAGAGGTCATCAAGTACATCGCGGACGAGAACATCGAGTACGTCGACATCCGCTTCACCGATCTCCCGGGTATCCAGCAGCACTTCTCGATCGCGGCGAAGGCGTTCACAAAGGACACCCTCGAAGACGGTCTGGCATTCGACGGTTCGTCCGTGCGCGGCTTCCAGTCGATCCACGAGTCGGACATGATGCTGCTGCCCGACTACGGCACCGCTCAGGTCGACCCGTTCCGCCACGCCAAGACGCTGAACATGGACTTTTTCGTCCACGATCCGTACACGCGTGAGTCCTACAGCCGCGATCCCCGCAACGTCGCCCGCAAGGCCGAGGAGTACTTGGCCAGCACCGGCATCGCCGACACCGCGTTCTTCGGCCCCGAGGCCGAGTTCTACATCTTCGACTCGGTCCGCTACGACTCGCAGATGAACGGCGCGTTCTACGAGCTCGACTCGAGCTCCGGCGCCTGGAACACCGGCGCCGAGACCGAGGCCGACGGCTCGCCGAACCTCGGCTACAAGGTCCGCCCCAAGGGTGGCTACTTCCCCGTCGCGCCGTACGACCACTACGTCGACATCCGCGACGCCATCTCCACCAACCTGCAGAACGCGGGCTTCGAGCTCGAGCGTGGACACCACGAGGTCGGCACCGGCGGCCAGCAGGAGATCAACTATAAGTTCAACACCATGCTGCGCGCGGCCGACGACCTGCAGCTGTTCAAGTACATCGTCAAGAACACCTGCTGGCAGCACGGCAAGTCCGCCACCTTCATGCCGAAGCCGCTCTTCGGTGACAACGGCTCGGGCATGCACGTGCACCAGTCGCTGTGGAAGGACGGCAAGCCGCTCTTCTACGACGAGAAGGGCTACGCGGGTCTGTCGGACCTCGCACGTCACTACATCGGCGGCATCCTGCACCACGCGCCGTCGCTGCTGGCGTTCACGAACCCGACCATCAACTCGTACCACCGCCTGGTGCCGGGCTACGAGGCGCCCATCAACCTGGTGTACTCGGGCCGTAACCGTTCCGCCGCCGTCCGTATCCCCACCACGGGCAACAACCCGAAGGCCAAGCGCCTCGAGTTCCGCGCACCCGACGCGTCCGGTAACCCGTACCTGTCGTTCGCCGCGCAGATGATGGCCGGCCTGGACGGCATCAAGAACAAGATCGAGCCGCTCGCTCCCGTCGACAAGGACCTCTACGAGCTCCCGCCGGAGGAAGCGAAGAACATCCCGCAGGCACCTACCTCGCTGCCTGCCGTGATCGACCGACTCGAGGCCGACCACGAGTACCTCACCGCCGGTGGCGTCTTCACCACCGACCTGATCGAGACCTGGATCTCGCTCAAGCGTGAGAACGAGATCGCGCCCGTGAACCTGCGTCCGCACCCGTACGAGTTCCAGCTGTACTACGACTGCTGAGTCTCGCTCCAGCGCACTCGAGCCCGCTCCGGACCATGTCCGAGGCGGGCTCGAGTCGTTCGTGGGCGCTTCGTCGAACACGAACAGAGAACGAAAAGTCCGAAACCTGGATTGAACTCCACGTTTTCGGGGTAGACACGGTTGTCCGCTGTGTTCCGGGTGACGATCCACCCGGCCGCCGGACGTCGTGGCACCACCACAGTCGCGTCTTTCCTGTTGCCGAA
This sequence comes from Rhodococcus sp. AC861, assembly GCF_979256035.1. NCBI lineage: Bacteria > Bacillati > Actinomycetota > Actinomycetes > Mycobacteriales > Nocardiaceae > Rhodococcus > Rhodococcus sp. AC861. The sequence goes on along the minus strand of NZ_CEEDMW010000003.1, from coordinate 33,789 downwards.
CGAAGGATCTGCACCTGATGGATGCTCTGTGGGACTTCATCGTCGGCCGCCGAAGGCAGCTCGCGATCGATTCCTATCTTCACGTCTCCGCCGTCGTCCAGTGTGTCGTCATCGCGACGATCCTGGGTGTGGCCATCGGAATTCTCGTCTACCGCAGTCCCGCCGGCTCCGCCGTCGCCACCGCTCTCGCGAGCACGGTGCTCACCATCCCGTCGTTCGCACTGTTGGGACTGCTGATTCCCATTCTCGGCCTCGGCGTCAAGCCCACTGTCACCGCACTGGTGCTCTACTCGCTGCTCCCGATCATCCGGAACACGGTGGTCGGACTCGACGCGGTGAATCCGGCGGTCAGCGACGCCGCACGAGGTATCGGCATGAGCCGAGCCACCGTGTTGCGGCGCATCGAGATTCCGCTCGCGTGGCCGTCGATCCTCACCGGCATGCGTGTCAGCACGCAGATGGCGATGGGCATTCTCGCCATCGCGGCGTACGCCAAAGGCCCTGGCCTCGGCAACCTTCTGTTCTCCGGACTTGCGCGCGTCGGCAGTCCTACCGCAGTTCCCCAGGCCCTCACCGGCACCGTTCTGATCGTCATCCTGGCGTTGATCCTCGACGGGATCTTCGTCCTGATCGGCAAACTGACCACCTCGAGGGGTATCCGTGACTGACACGACTCGCACCACCACCGGAGCAGAGATCGTCCTCGAGGACGTGACCAAGTCCTATCCCAACCAGAAGGCCGCGGCCGTCGACCATGTGTCGCTGACCATTCCGGCCGGCGAGGTCGTCGTGCTGGTCGGCCCGTCGGGCTGCGGCAAGACGACCACGATGCGGATGATCAACCGCCTCATCGAGCCCACGTCGGGCCGCATCACGATCGGCGGCAAGGACGCTCTGTCGATCGACCCGAACGAGTTGCGGCGCACCATCGGCTACTCGATCCAGCAGGCCGGCCTCTTCCCGCACATGACGATCGCGCAGAACGTCGGCATGGTTCCCGGCCTCATCGGCTGGAACAAGAAGAAGATCTCCGACCGCACCGACGAGATGCTCGATCTGGTCGGACTCGATCCCGGCCAGTACCGGGACCGGTACCCGCGCCAGCTCTCCGGCGGCCAGCAGCAACGTGTCGGTGTCGCTCGCGCTCTGGCGGCCGATCCCCCGGTCCTGTTGATGGACGAGCCTTTCGGCGCCGTCGACCCGATCACCCGCGGTCTGCTGCAGGACGAATTGATGCGTCTGCAGTCGGAACTGGGCAAGACCATCGTCTTCGTCACCCACGACTTCGACGAGGCGGTCAAGCTCGGTGACCGTATCGCCGTCCTGGGCAATCAGTCCCGCATCCTGCAGTACGACACCCCGGAAGCGGTGTTGGCCAACCCGGCCGACGAGACCGTCGCCGGCTTCGTCGGCGCCGGTGCCGCTCTCAAGCAGCTGACCCTGATGCGTGTCCGCGACATCGAACTGAGCGACGTTCCCGCCTTCGGCGAGGACGAGCCGGTCGAGACGATGAACCGGGCGCTCGGGAACGACCCGGAGGCATGGGGTCTGATCCTCGACGCTCGCAAGCGCCCCATCCGGTGGACCGACCGTCGCCACCTCACCGGCGTCGGCAGCCTTCGCGATGTCGGCGTGCCCATGGGTGAGTTGGTCTCGACCCAGTCGACGCTGCAGGACGCGCTCGAAGCGCTTCTCGCCGAGGGCAATGCGACCGCGACGGTCACCGGCAGCAAGGGTGAATACGTCGGAACCATCACCATCGAGGCGCTGATCGACACGATCAAGACCATCCGGTCACAGCACGCGCACGACCACGACGACGTACCGGCGACGTCGGGCGCGTCATCGTGACGGCGTCGGTCGAGGCGTCGGTCGTCGACGATCCCGCCGATGCCGAGGGCGATGCGAAGTCCGCGGCGAGGGCAGCACGGCGGGCAGAACGGATCCGTCTGTTCGTCCAGCCCGCACTGGTTCTCCTACTGGTGGTCATCGTGCTGGGGTACGCACTCACCCGCGATCTGACCGCGACACAGGCCGCCACGGTCAACGTTTCCACGATCACCCAGCGTGTACTCGAACACGTCCTGATCACGTTCGTCGTGACGGCTCTGGTCGTTCTCATCGCCGTGCCCCTGGGAATCCTGCTCACCCGCAACGGGTATCGACGTCTGGCGCCGGTGTTCATCGGCATCGCGAACATCGGCCAGGCCGCACCCGCCGTCGGTCTGCTGGTGCTGTTGTTCCTCGCAACCGGCACCACCGGCTTCTGGATCGGCGTCCTGCCTATCGCGTTCTACTCACTGCTCCCCGTGCTGCGGAACACGATGCTCGGGTTCCAGGAGGTGGAGGCGAGCTACATCGATGCCGCTCGCGGACAGGGCATGTCGAGTTGGGGCATCCTGTGGCGCATCGAATTCCCCCTCGCTGTTCCCTACATCCTCGCCGGGTTGCGCACGTCGCTCGTCCTGGCTGTCGGCACCGCGACGCTGAGCTTCCTGGTGGGAGCCGGCGGCCTCGGTGTCCTCATCGACACCGGATACAAGCTCAATCAGCCGCTCATCCTGGTCGTCGGCGCCGTGCTCGCCGTCGCGCTGGCACTTCTCGTGGACTGGCTGGGTGCTCTCGCCGAGGCCTTCCTCGGACCGAAAGGACTGCGCTGATGCGCCGTACCCTGATCGCGCTCTGCGCGGTGTCGACACTCGCGCTGACCAGCTGCGGACTGCAGTCGGGAAGCGCCGTGCCGCTTGCCGTGGAACCCGGGAGCATCACCGAACAGCCCGGGCTCGAGGGCGTCGAACTGACCGTCGGGTCCAAGGACTTCACGGAGCAGATCGTCCTCGGCTACATTCTCGAGTTCGCGCTCGAAGCCGCCGGGGCCGATGTTCGCGACCTCACCAACATCTCGGGGTCCAACAGCACCCGTCAGGCCATGATCAGCGGCCAGGTCGATGTCGCCTACGAGTACACCGGCACCGGCTGGATCAACTACCTCGGCAACGAGACTCCGATTCCCGACGCGACCGAACAGTACGAGGCAGTGCGCGATGCGGACAAGGAGAACGGCATCGTCTGGGTCAACCCGGCGCCGATGGACAACACGTACGCACTCGCGATGAACCAGCAGACGGCGGAGGAGACCGGCGTGAAGACGCTGTCCGACTACGCGGCACTGGTGCAGCGTGATCCGGCAGCGGCGGCAGTCTGTGTCGAGACGGAGTTCAACTCACGCCAGGACGGCTTCCCCGGCATGGCGGCCGCCTACGGCTTCGACGCGAACGCCGTGAACCGTCAGATTCTGCAGACGGGCATCATCTACCAGGCCACGGCCGACGGTTCGCAGTGCAAGTTCGGCGAGGTGTTCACCACGGACGGTCGCATCAAGGGTCTCGACCTGGTGGTCGTCGAGGACGACAAGCTGTTCTTCCCTCGGTACAACGCGACGGTCAATCTTCGTCAGGAGATCGCCGACCGCTACCCGGAGATCGCCGAGATCACCGCACCCGTGTCCGCAGCCCTGACCATCGACGCCATCACGGAACTGAACAAGCAGGTGGACGTCGACGGTCGCGAGCCCGCCGAGGTCGCCCGCGACTGGATGGTGCAGCAAGGCTTCGTCACCGCCGGCGCCGACTAGTCGCCTGCACTACCCGATCTGCACAGAAAACGACCCCGCACGGCACATCCGGCCGTGCGGGGTCGTTCTCTGTGCAGAACCAGTACGAGTCAGGACCCGAACGCCCGCTCGACCACGGCCTTCGCCCGACGGGTCACGCGCAGGTAGTTGTCGAGGAACTCCCCCGCATCTCCGCTGGGCCATCCGGCCACCTGGGCCACCGCGGCGAGCACCTTGCCCGGAGCCGGAAGCTGATCGGTGGGCTTGCCGCGCACCAGAACCAGAGCATTACGCGCCTTGGTCGCGGTGAGCCATGCCTGCCGCAGCAGATCCACGTCGCCGGGACTCATGAGCTCGGCGGCACCGATGGCGTCGAGGCATTCCAGCGTCGACGTGTTGTGCAGCGCCGGGATGCGATGCGCGTGCCGCAGCTGCAGCAGCTGCACCGTCCATTCGACGTCGGCGAGGCCTCCGCGACCGAGCTTGGTGTGAGTCTTGGGATCGGCGCCCTTGGGGAGTCGTTCGGCGTCGACCCGCGCCTTGATGCGTCGGATCTCGCGGACGGCTTCCTCGGACACACCGCCCGCGGGATAGCGGATGGCGTCGGCCATGAGGAGGAAGCGGACACCCAACTCCTGGTCGCCAGCCACCTGGTGCGCGCGCAGGAGCGCCTGCACCTCCCACGGCTGCGCCCACTGCGAGTAGTAGGCGTCGTAGGCCGAGAGTGTGCGGACGACGGGCCCGTTGCGTCCCTCGGGCCGCAGACCGGTGTCCACCTCGAGCGGCGGGTCCTGGCTGGGTGATCCGAGCAGTTTGCGAACGCGATCGGCGATCGTGTTGGCCCACTTGACCGCGTCGCTGTCCTCGGCGCCCTCGACCGGGTCGCAGACGAACAGCACGTCGGCGTCGGAGCCGTATCCCAGCTCTCCACCGCCGAGACGACCCATGCCGATGACGGCGATCGTCGCCGGTGCCGGACCGCCGCGCTCCACGACGGACGCGCGAACGGCCGCGTCCAACGCTGCGTTGATGACGGCCGCCCACACGGACGACAGCGCACGACAGACCTCGGGCACGTCGAGCAGACCCAGGATGTCCGCCGAGGCGACTCGCGCGAGTTCGTAGCGACGCAGTGACCGGGCCGCCCCGACCGCGCGTACCGGATCCTCGTAGCGCGCCGAGGATTTGAGGATCGCGCCGTAGGTCTCGGCCGGATCGACGTCGAGAAGCTTGGGGCCCTTGGACCCGTCGGCGAACAGCCGGATGACCTCGGGAGCGTTCATCAGGACGCCGCGCAGGTACTCCGACGATCCGAGAACCTGCATGAGCCGCTGAGCGACGGGGCCCTCGTCGCGGACCAGGCGCAGGAACCACGACTGCTCGGCGACTTCCTCCGACAGACGTCGGTACGCCAACAGACCGGCGTCGGGATCCGGTGTGTCGCCCAACCATTCGAGCAGCGTCGGCAACAGCAGGGACTGGATCCGGCCCTTGCGCGCACCCATGCCGACCAGGGCTCCGAGGTGCCCGAGAGCATTCTGCGGCGCCGAGTAGCCCAGTGCGGAGAGCTGACGCATCGCGGCGTCGGAGCTGAGGCGCAGCGAATCGCTGTCCAGACGCGCGACCGACTCCAGCAGCGGGCGGTAGAACAGCCGCGCGTGCAATCGTCGGATGCGTTGGGCGTTGCGCCGGATCTCCGCTCGCAGAACGCCGGTGGCATCGTTGTTGCCGTCGGACCGCATGTGCGCGGCGCGAGCGAGCCATCGCAGGGCCTCGTCGTCGTCGTCGGGCGGCAACAGGTGCGTTCGTTGGAGTTTCTGCAACTGCAACCGGTGCTCGATCAGGCGCAGGAACTCGTACGACGCGGTGAGGTTGGCCGCGTCGTCACGGCCCACGTATCCCCCGGCAGCCAGCGCCGACAGGGCGGCCACCGTTCCGCGGACGTGCAGCGACTCGTCGGTGCGACCGTGCACCAACTGCAGGAGCTGAACGGCGAACTCGACGTCGCGCAGGCTGCCGCGGCCCAGTTTGATCTCACGCTCGCGGAGTTCGGCGGGAACCATCTCCTCGACGCGGCGACGCATCGCCTGCACCTCGGGAACGAAGCTCTCGCGCTCGCTGGCGACCCACACCATCGGGGTGACGGCGTCGACGTAGGACGCGCCGAGATCGGCGTCACCCGTCATCGCACGTGCCTTGAGAAGCGCCTGGAATTCCCACGTCTTGGCCCACCGCTGGTAGTACGCCAGGTGCGAGTCGAGGGTGCGGACCAGTTCACCCTGCTTGCCCTCGGGACGCAGGGCGGCATCGACCTCGAAGAACGCGGAGGACCCGATGCGCATCATCTCCCCCGCCATGCGGGTGGCGAGCGAGTTGGCGGGTTCGGCGACGAAGACCACGTCGACGTCGCTGACGTAGTTCAGTTCCTGCGCACCGCATTTGCCCATCGCGATGACCGCGAGGCGCACCGAGCACGGCGCGTCGGGGAACGTGACGGTGACGGCCACGGACAGTGCCGCGGTGAGGGCGGCGTCGGCGAGGTCGGAGAGGTGCCGACCGACCACCTCGTAGGGCACGACCGGTTCGTTCTCCACGGTGGCGGCCAGATCGGCGGCGGCGAGGAGCATCAGCTGATCGCGGTACGCGGTGCGCAGCGCGATGATGGCCTTGGGTCCGGTGAGCTCCGCGCGGTAGAGATCGGGTGCGGCACAGTCCCCCGTCTCCGGCGTCGCGCCGACACTGTCGAGCAACGCGGTACGGAGGTCGTCGAACGTGGGAAGCGAGTCGGTGTAGGTGGTGAGGATCTGCCACTTGTCCGGCTCCGACACCAGGTGGTCGCCGAGTGCGCTGGAGGACCCCGCGAGAGCGAAGAGTCGACCCCGCAGACTGCGGTCGGTGCGCAGACGCGCGTCGAGGCTGGACCACGTCTCACCCTGCTCGTCGGCCAGGCGAGCGAGGGTCTTCAAGGCGAGGTCGGCGTCGGGCGCACGCGAGAGAGACCAGAGGAGTTCCGTGCTGTCCTCGTCGGTCCATCCCAGACGGGACAGGTTGGCCGGTGCCGATTTCTCAACCAGACCGAGCCGGCCGGGACTCGGAACCGTGGGCCGAGCGCTGGGCGGGATCACGCGGTGCTTTCCGACATAGTCATGACGTGTCGACGTTACAGGGCGAAGACATTGCGACCACAGTCCGTGTAAGCCCGGCCCGTGCAAGCACGGCCCCCTGCGACTACAGACCCAGGTACGCCTTGAGTTCGAACGGGGTCACGTGGGAGCGGTACGACTCCCACTCACGACGCTTGTTGCGCAGGAAGTAGTCGAAGACGTGCTCGCCCAGAGCCTCGGCCACCAGCTCCGACCCCTCCATCGCCGCGAGGGCCTCGTTGAGACTGGTGGGAAGCTCCTTGTAGCCCATCGCGCGACGCTCGGCAGGCGTCAGCGACCACACGTCCTCCTCCGCCTCGGGCGGCAACGTGTAGCCCTTCTCGATGCCGCGTAGGCCGGCGGCGAGCAGGACGGCGAACGTGAGATACGGGTTGCAAGCGGAGTCGGGAGAGCGGATCTCCACACGGCGTGACGACGCCTTGTTGGGCGTGTACATCGGCACACGGATCAGAGCGGAACGGTTGGACGGTCCCCACGAGGCCGCCGTGGGTGCCTCGCCGCCGTGGATGAGTCGCTTGTACGAGTTGACCCACTGGTTGGTGACGGCGCTGATCTCGTTGGCGTGCTCGAGGATGCCGGCGATGAACGCTTTACCGGTGTCGGAGAGCTGCATCGGGTCGTCGGGGTTGTGGAAGGCGTTGGTCTCGCCCTCGAACAGCGACATGTGCGTGTGCATGGCCGAGCCGGCCTGGTCGCTGAACGGCTTCGGCATGAACGTCGCGCGGACGCCCTCGTCGATCGCGACCTCCTTCACGACGTAGCGGAAGGTCATGACGTTGTCGGCCATGGACAGGGCGTCGGCGTACCGCAGGTCGATCTCCTGCTGGCCGGGCGCCGCCTCGTGGTGGCTGAACTCGACGGAGATACCCATCGACTCGAGTGCGTCGATGGCGTGGCGTCGGAAGTTGGGGGCGGCGTCGTGCACGGCCTGGTCGAAGTAGCCGCCGTTGTCGGCGGGCGTCGGCGGGCGCCCGTCCTCCGGAAGCTCGCTGCACAGGAAGAATTCGATCTCGGGGTGGACGTAGCAGCTGAAGCCCAGGTCACCGGCCTTGGAGAGCTGACGACGCAGCACGTGGCGCGAGTCGGCCCAGGAAGGCGACCCGTCGGGCATCGCGATGTCGCAGAACATGCGCGCGGAGTGCTGCTCACCCTTGCTGGTGGTCCACGGCAGGATCTGGAACGTGGTGGGATCCGGCTTCGCGACGGTGTCCGCCTCGGAGACGCGCGAGAACCCTTCGATCGCCGATCCGTCGAAGCCGATACCTTCTTCGAACGCACCCTCGAGTTCCGCCGGCGCGATGGCCACGGACTTGAGGTAGCCGAGGACGTCCGTGAACCACAGACGGACGAATCGGATGTCGCGCTCCTCGAGAGTGCGAAGCACGAATTCCTTTTGGCGATCCATGACCGTCAGGCTAGGCACGTTGCATTAAATCCGTGTTACATCGTGAAATCGGTCGCACTCCTTTGACCTCACAGTCACCGGGCGTCGACTGTGAGGTCCGCCGTCAACACCGAAGACCTGCAGGTGGAGGTGTCAGGTCGACGAGGTACCGGCTGACGGCATCGTCCACGCAGGGCACTCCGGCGAAGGACGCCGTGTGCTGATTTCCCTCGTAGGTGATCAGCGAGGACTTCAGTTGTGCCGCCAGTGCGACACCGGCCTCGTACGGGGTGGCGGGATCGTCCGTCGTCGAGACGACGACCGTCGGGACCAGTCCCGGTACCGACACCGGGCCCGGATCCGCCTGCGACGGAACGGGCCAGAATGCGCAGGGCTCGAGTGCGGCCGTGCCGTTGCCTCGGCCGTCGTCGAGGAATGGCGCGGCAGCCCGGAAGCGTGCGTCCAGCGAGCCCTCCTCCGCACGGTCGGTCACACGGGGGTCGTCGACGCATCGCACCGCCGTGAACGCGTCGTTGGTGTTGCTGTACGTGCCGTCGCTGAGCCGGCCGTTGTAGAGGTCCGCGAGCGAGAGCAGGATGTCGCCGCGCCCGGCGGCGAGTTGTGTGAGCCCGCGGCGCAGGGGACCCCACAGCTCGGTGCTGTAGAGCGCCTGCTGCACACCGGTGATCGCATCCTCGTAGCCGAGCTGTCTCTCGCCGTCGCTCCCGGTGAGTTCGGTGCCCACGGGGGACGTCACGACGGGATCGACGAGGGCACGGAACGCCCGCACCGCAGCGGCCGGATCGGTACCCAGCGGACAGTCCGACCGCCGCGCACAGTCGGCGGCGAACGCGTCGAACACCGACTGGAAACCGGCGCCCTGGGCCACCACCTCGTCGGCTGCGTTCGCCGCCGGATCGAGAGCGCCGTCGAGCACCATCGCTCTGACGTTCTGCGGGAACAACTCGGCGTAGGTGTACCCGAGTCGGGTGCCGTACGAGAACCCGAGATACGTCAACCTCGCGTCGCCCAGAGCGGCGCGGATGACGTCCATGTCCCGAGCCACGTCGGCGGACGTCATGTGCGCCAACAACTCCGGATCGTTACGATCGGCGCACCGTGTCGCGTAGTCCTGGTTCTCGCGTTCGGTCTCGGCGATTCCGGCGGGCGAGGTATCCACATCGAGATCCGAACGCTCGGCGTCGAACTCCGCAGGCGTGTCGCACCGCACGGCCGGGGTGGACGCCCCGATACCGCGGGGGTCGAACCCGACGACGTCGAAGGACGACGCCACGTCGGTGCCCTGCGCCACGCCGGCCGTCGACAAGCCCGATGCCCCGGGGCCGCCCGGGTTCACCAGCATCGAGCCGATCCGCTCCCCCGTCGCCGCCGACCGGGACAGCGCCAGCGACGCGGTGGGACCCGCGGGGTCGTCGTAGTCGAGGGGCACCGTGACGCGGCCGCACTCGAGAGAGGAATCGAGCTCGGAGCCGTCGGTGGAGAACCCGTCGCAGGAACCCCACTCGATCCGCTGCGCCCGGAATTCATCGAGGGTTCGCGGCTGCCCGTCGCGGTCCTGAGTCGTCGGCGCCGACGACCCGCTCGGCGCCGTGGGGACGCCGTCCACATCGGCGCCGCAGGCAGCCGACACCAGGGCGAGGATCGACAGGGTCAGAACGAGGCGACGGGTCACCACTCGATGGTGGCACGACCACCGGATACGGCCTCCCGTGAACTGTGACCAAGACCACGCACACTGTCTGCCCCGGTCGGTGGCAGACTCGTCTACGTCATCACCTCAACCCGGGGACCCGCACGGCGGGCCTCGAGGACGAAAGGGACACCAATGTCTGCTGCGGAAACCACTCTCTACGGTGCTGCGCCCACCGGTCGTAAGACCCGCACCCATCACCTCCAGGCCATGAAGGCCTCGGGTGATCGCTGGGCGATGCTCACGGCGTACGACTACTCGAGCGCGCGCATCTTCGAGGAGGCCGGAATTCCCGTCCTGCTGGTCGGCGACTCCGCGGCCAACGTCGTGTACGGCTACGACACCACGGTCCATGTCGGCATCGACGAGCTCATTCCTCTCGTACGCGGTGTGGTTCGCGGCGCGCCGAACGCGCTGGTCGTCGCCGACCTCCCCTTCGGCACCTACGAGGTCTCGCCCCAGCAGGCCGTCGAGACCGCGATCCGCTTCATGCGCGAGGGCCAGGCCAACGCGGTCAAGCTCGAAGGCGGCGAGCGTGTCGCCCCGCAGATCGCCGCGATCACCGCCGCCGGCATCCCGGTCATGGCCCACATCGGCTTCACCCCGCAGAGCGTCAACGGCCTCGGCGGCTTCCGCGTGCAGGGCCGCGGCGACGCGTCCGAGCAGCTCGTCGCCGACGCCATCGCAGTCCAGGAAGCCGGCGCCTTCGCCGTCGTCATGGAGATGGTGCCCGCCGACCTCGCCGGTCAGGTCACCCGCAAGCTGTCCATCCCCACCGTCGGAATCGGCGCCGGGCCGGAGTGCGACGCCCAGGTGCTCGTCTGGCAGGACATGGCGGGAATGACCAGCGGCCGCACCGCGAAGTTCGTCAAGCGGTTCGGCGACATCGGCGATCAGCTCCGGTCGGCAGCGTCCACCTACGCGGCCGAGGTGCGGTCCGGCACCTTCCCCGCGCAGGAACACAGCTTCTGACGCCGGTCCGGGCAGCTGGCACACTCTTGGCCATGGCAACGATGCGAACTCCACTCACCGCTGCGTGTGCCCTGGCAGCAGCCGGCCTGACCCTGGCGGCCTGCAGCAGCGGCGGCACCACCACGACCACGACGACGACCCCCTCTGCGGAGACGACGGCATCGTCGGCAGCCCCCTCGGCTCCGACGGTGTCCGACGATCAGGCGCAGTCACTGTGCACCGATCTCGAGGCGCAGCTGTCCAACTGGCGTGTCCAGGGCCCGACGGTGGGCCGCGGTGGACTGAACATCCTGGTCCAGACGTGGGCGGCGCGCTACGGGTTGAACGCTGCCGTCGTCCAGAATCGCGCGATCGTCGACACAGCGACCACGGACTCCTGCTCCGACGTGCGCACACAGGTCATCGACATCCTCGACATCCCGGACATGGCGTCCGGACTCGTCGGGCTGTAGACCGTGCACCTCCCGGCACCGGACACCCTGCGCACCCTGTATCCGGCACTCGACGCCCACGACACCGGCATGCTCGACGTCGGTGACGGGCAGAGCCTCCACTGGGAAGTCAGCGGCAACCCGGACGGCAAGCCCGTCGTGTTCGTGCACGGCGGCCCCGGCGGCGGAACCAACGCCGATCAGCGACGGTACTTCGACCCGGCCGCGTACCTGATCGTGCTGTTCGACCAGCGTGGCTGCGGAAAGTCCACACCCCACGTGGCCGACGGCGCGGATCTCTCCGTCAACACCACCGGCCACTCCATCGCCGACATGGAAGCTCTCCGCGAGCACCTCGGCATCGACACGTGGGTCGTCTTCGGCGGATCGTGGGGCTCCACACTGTCGCTCGCGTACGCCCAGGCACACCCGGTGCGCGTGACGGCGCTGGTGCTGCGCGGCATCTTCCTCCTGCGGGAGAAGGAGATCGACTGGTACTACCGAGGCGGAGCCGGGCACCTCTTCCCCGAGCTGTGGGAGAAGTTCCTCGCGCCGATTCCCGCCGCGGAACGCGACGCCGATCCGGTCGAGGTCTATCACCGGCTGCTGCACTCGAGCGACCCCGACGTCGCCCTCGACGCGGCCGTCGCGTGGTCCACGTGGGAGGGCGCCACCAGCACACTGTTGCCCAAACCCGAACGCGTGCAGGAAACCTCGGAGGCTCGGTTCGCACTCGCGTTCTCCCGCATCGAGAATCACTACTTCGTCCACCACGGATTTCTCGACGAGAACCAGGTGCTCCGCGACATGACTCTGATCTCCGACATCCCGGGGGTAATCGTCCAGGGCCGCTACGACGTGGTGTGTCCGGCCACGAGCGCCTGGGATCTGCACCGGGCTTGGCCGTCGTCCACGCTGCACATCGTCGACGACGCGGGGCATTCGGCGTCCGAACCGGGGATCGTGCACCACCTCGTCGAAGCGACCGACTCGCTGCGCTGAGCCGATCGTTCATCTCTCGGTGGTAAAGATGTCACCATGAGTTCAGGTGACGCCGGTGCACACACCGAGATCGAGGCCAAGTTCGACGTCGGAACGGACACGCCGGTTCCGGAACTCACGGGCAGTGCGTCGATTGTCGCGTCGTCCGCTCCGGACCCGACCCATCCGTCGTCGACGTACTTCGATACCGCCGACCTCGATCTCGCCCGTCGACGCATCACGGTCCGCCGGCGCACGGGGAGCTCGGACGCGGGGTGGCACGTGAAGATGCCGGTGTCCACGGACGAGCGCCTCGAACTGCGGAGCCCGTTGTCCGCCGGCGGCAACAACTCTCGTGTTCCGTCCGAGGTGGCCGAGCGGGTGAGTGCGCACGTGCGCGGGAAGGCGCTCGTTCCGGTGGCCACCATCGAGACACGCCGGATCGTGACGATCCTGTCCACGAAGCACCACGACAACGCCGCCGAGCTGTGCGACGACACCGTCACCGCCCACAACCTTCTCGACGACGTCACGGTCACCTGGCGCGAGTGGGAGGTGGAGCTTCTCGACGGTGATCGCAAGGTTCTGCGGAAGGTGAGCAAGCACCTCCTCTCCCACGGCGCGCACCCTGCCTCGTCGACCTCGAAGCTCGCTCGCGCACTCGGCCCCCGGCTCACCGACACGGACGCGGTCCCCGCCCGGGACGGCACCGCGGGTGCGGCGGTGCTGGCAGCGTTGTCCGACGACATCTCCGCCCTCCTCGCCGCCGATCCTCGGGTACGGCAGAACGCCGACGACGCCGTTCACGCCATGCGCGTCGCCACGCGGCGGCTGCGCAGCGTGCTGCGGTCGTACCGGAAACTCCTCGACCGCGAGGCCGTGGACACACTTCGGTCCGAGTTGTCCTGGCTTGCCGACATCCTGGGCACCGCACGCGATGCCGAAGTGCTGGCGGCGCGGTACCGGTCGGCGCTCGACGCGCTCGAGGACCGCGCCGTGCGCGGGCCGATCGTCGAGTCCCTGGTGGGCACACAGGAGCGGCTGTACACGCTCGCTCACGAGGAGATCGTGCGCGAACTGGACGGCCATCGCTACTTCGCGCTGCTGGACGGCCTCGATGCCGTCCTCACCGCACCCACGGTCGGCCCGTCGGACATCAAGGCCACCACGGTGTTCCGCAAGGTTCTCCGTCAGCAGTTCCGCACCGTCGAGAAGGCCGAAGAACACGCGTCGTCGCTGAGCGGCGCCGAGCGCGAGGAGGCCGTCCACGACATCCGCAAGGCGGCGAAGAAGCTCCGGTACGCCGCGGAGGCTGCCTCCACCGCGATCCCGTCGGGCCGCGTCCATCGCACAGCGTCGGCAGTGGCGTCGTCGGCCAAGAAGGTGCAGTCCGTGCTGGGCGATCACCAGGACAGCGCCGTCTCGCGCGACACCCTGCTGCTCGAGGCGGCGTCCGCCGCGGAGCGCGGCGAGGACACGTTCACCTTCGGCGTCCTCTACGCGAACGAGACGGCCGCGGGCCGCGATGCGCTCGCACCTCTCCCCCGCGCGTGGAAGAAGTTGCGGCGCACCGCATCCGCTCTATCGAACTAGCGCGAACTTCACGGTCCGGGATGCAACGTCGACGGGGCCGATACGGACCGTGACGGTGGTGCCCTCCGCCGGATCACCGTCGCACGGACCGATCACCGTGTACTCCGGCACGAAGACCTCTGCGGGGCGCTTATCGGTTCGCCCGCGCAGGACCACCGCGGTGGTCGACTGTCCGACGTGCCCGATCAACACCTGCGCCTCGACCTGGTCGATGCACGCCCGGTCCACCTTGGACGCCACCGAGTCGCTGCGTCTCATCGCCTCGGGCAGGTCCGCGAACTCGGCACGCACCCACTCCGGAACCGGTACCCCTGCGCAATGCGACAGGCACACCTCGGTTCCGTAGCGATCGACGCGGCGACGCAGCGGCGCCGTCACGTGCGCGTACGGCCCGCCGATTCCCGAGTGGTTCGGCTGCGACGGAACCTCGCCCTCGAACGCGACGTAGGCCGCGCCGCGGAGCAGTGTCGTCGCTTCGCTCATGATCGCCAGGGTGGACGGAGCCGCCGGATCCAGTGATGCCAGGACCTGCCCCGGGGTCGTCCCGTCCGGCCACGGCAGCCCGAGGGCCAGGACGACCGCTCGGAGCGCGTCGATATCCGACCGAGCGGGGGGCGGAAGTGTGCGCAGGATGCCCGTCCGCGCCTCGATCATGATGGCCGCGGCGCACATTCCCGTCAGCAACGACATCTCGGCGTTCCACGCATCCGCGTCGACACGCGGCGCGATGTCCACACGCCAGCCGTCGCCGTCGGCCACGACTTCCTGTTCCGGTAGAGCCAGCTCGATCGCTCCACGCGAGACCGCCAGTGCGCGCCGGGCACGCCCCAGATCCGGCAACGCCGTCAACGACGGGTGCAGAGTCCCGGCGTCGGCGGCCTGCTGGACCTCGGCGTAGGTGAAGCGTTGCCGCGAACGGACGGTGGCTGCCTCGACGGTCCACGACGTGGCGACACCGTTCGCGTCGGTGTCGATCGTCCACAGCGCGGCGGGCCGGACACGATCCGGGAGCAGCGACGATGCGTCCTCCGACATCGACCGAGGATGCAGCGGCACCGTGTCGTCGGGCAGATACAGAGTCTGGCCTCGCCGGCGCACTTCCTCGTCGAGTGCGCTGCCCGGAACCACGACGGCGGCGACGTCCGCGATGGCGTAGAGCAGGCGGAAACCCGACGCGGTCCGTTCGACCACCAGCGCCTGGTCGAGATCCATGGATCCCTGCGGGTCGATGGTGACGAACTCGAGGTCCGTGGCATCTCGACGATTCGGCCGAGAGTCCGTTCCGGCCACAGCGTCGGACGGATAGTCGGTCGGGAGGTCGAACTCTGCACGGACGGCCGAGAAGTCGACTCCTGCGGCACGAACGGTCGGGAGCCTCCGGGAGACGGAGGGACTCACGAAGACCAGGAGTCGTCCGCGTCGTCCGCCGCCTTGTTCCGCTCGGCCGCGATCTCGAGGGCGCGCTCCGCGGTCGCGCGATCCGGATACGGACCCATACGGTCCATGGCCCCGGCGTCCTTGCCCTGCACCACTGCCTTGTCACTGACGCGGAAGTACCACTGCTCGTCGTCACTCATGATCGACAGTGTGCCCCAGATCGATCGTCTCGGAACAGACTTCGCGTTCCGACTCGGCGCGCCGACCGAATATCCGACGGCGACCATCCGAACGCTATGATTTCCGATATCTCTCGACACGCACGGGGACGTGCACCTGTAGATGCACTCAGATTGGAGAACGACATGTCGACCATCCTGTTCGATCAACTCCTGCCCCTGGTAGGAGCCGACGCAGCGAACTACTGGGCCACCCTTCTGGTGATCAACCCCATCTGATTCTCCAGCTCGACGTCATGGCCTTTCCCGCACGCGGGAGAGGCCATTCGTCGCTCATGGGCCGGATGCCATTGTCGTGGCGGCGGGTCGACGCTTCCCGTAGTTTCCTACCGCCGACCCGCCGTGAACCACTGTAGAGGACTTCGAACATATGTTCTAGTCCGGGTCCGATCGGCCGTCGAGGGTGCGGACGAGTCGGCGTGTAAGCCGGATCCTGTACTCGGAACATGTCCCGAGTGGCGACCATCCATCTGGGCACACCGTCGCCGGGTACCTCGAGCGATCAACCCGCAGGCTCGGGCGAGCAGCCCTCGAGCACCTGCGCAGCCGCACCTCCGCGAACGGTGGTGCGACCTTCGATCTTGCTCCGGGCGGGGTTTACCGAGCCACCCCGGTCACCCGGGGTGCTGGTGCGCTCTTACCGCACCGTTTCACCCTGACCGACCCGTCCGAGGACGGACCGGCGGTCTCTTTTCTGTGGCACTGTCCCGCGAGTCACCTCGGGTTGCTGTTGGCAACCGCCCTGCTCTGTGGAGTCCGGACTTTCCTCGGCTCGGAGCTTGACGACGCACAGGGTCGACAGTTCTCCGTGCCGCGGCCGCCCGGCCAACTCGTCCGCGCGGTCATCCTATCTCCACCCTTGCTCCGACACCTCCACCCTCGCCCCCACACCTCGGCGAGTACGCCGGAAATGCCGCGAAACGGCCACTGATCACGACACTTTCGCCGTGCTCGCGGGGGTGGACATAGAGTCACGTCCATGGAATTCGTCGTCCTCCTGCGGGGCATCAACGTCGGAGGGATCCGGATCCGGATGGCCGATCTGAGGACGGCACTGGGCGGCGCCGGATACACCGACGTCCGCACGGTGCTCGCGTCGGGCAACGTCCGGCTCACCGCGACGACCACCGATCCCGCCGTGGTCCGCGCCGACGTCGAGGGCGTGCTGCGCTCATCGTTCGGATACAACGCATGGGTCGTGGTCGTCACCGTCGACCAGCTCACCGAGGTCGTCGAGAACTACCCGTGGCAGACCGACGAGTCGGTGCGGCACCCCTACGTCGTGTTCTCCACGGACGGTGCATCCACCGCCGAGTTGGCGGCGCTCGGCAACTCCCTCGACGCGACGGTCGAACGGTGCGCCCTCGGTCCGCACCACGTTCTGTACTGGGAAGTGGTCAAGGGCGACACGCTCGGCAGCGTCCTCGGCAAGGCCAGTGCCCGACCGTCGTACAAGTCGACCACCACCACCCGCAACCTCCGTACGCTGCGCAAGATCCTCGCGTGATCACCGATTCCACCGCGCGGACCGTCGTGGCCGCGCTGCTGGTCGCTGCGGTGTTGATCTTCGCCATCGTCCGGCCTCGCGGGCTGCCCGAGGCCGCCGTGGCCGTGCCCGCAGCCGTCCTCGCCATCGCGCTCGGCGTCGTGTCCACCACCGATGCGCTGCACGAGACCGCCGAGCTGGCACCGACAGTCGCGTTCCTGGCCGCGATCCTCGCTCTCGCCCATCTCGCCGACGCCCATGGTGTGTTCACCTGGATCGCGTCGGTTCTCCACCGCCGGGCGCGGTCGTCCCCGGTCCGGCTGCTGGGGCTCGTCTTCGTCACCGCGTCGCTCACGACGGCGGTCCTGAGCCTCGACGCCACCGTGGTCCTGCTGACACCGGTGGTCGTGGCGGCGGCCCGGCGGGCCGGCATGTCGGCGCGACCGTCGTCGTACGCGGTCGCTCACCTGTCGAACTCGGCGTCCACGCTGCTGCCGGTGTCGAATCTGACCAACCTGCTGGTGTTCTCGGCGACAGGCCTGTCGTTCCTGCACTTCACCGCCCTGATGGCGGCGCCCTGGATCGTCGCGATCGGACTCGAGTACCTGGCGTTCCGGTGGCTGTTCCGCCGTGATCTGCGGCAAGAACTCGAGGACGTCGCCGACGACACCGAGACGACCGTCGCCACCCCGACGTTCGCGCTCGGCGTGATCGCGTGCGCTCTGATCGGTTTCGCCGTGAGCGGGTCACTGGGCATCGAACCCGTCTGGGTCGCGGCTGCGGCGGCGCTGGTACTGGCCGTGCCGGCTCTACGACGCGGCCGCACGACCACCGTGTCGATTCTCCGCGCCCTGGACGTCTGGTTCTGCGTCTTCGTGTTCGCTCTGGGAGTCGTCGTCGCGGGTCTCGCTCAGGGACCTGTGGGCGATGCGGTGGCCGACATCCTCCCGACGTCGTCGACCCTGCTCGCCCTCCTGGCCGTCGCGGGCATCGCCGCGGTTGCGTCGAACATCCTCAACAACCTGCCCGCGACGCTGCTGCTGCTGGCCGCCCTCACCTCCGTGCCCGGCGCGGTCCCGGTTCCGGCACTGCTCGCGATGCTCATCGGCGTCAACCTGGGACCGAATCTCACCTACGTGGGGTCGCTCGCGATCATGTTGTGGCGCAGGGTGGCTCGCGCGGAGAACGAACCGCCCAGCCTGCGCACCTTCACGATCGTGGGCATGGTGACCACACCGATCACCGTCGTCGCGGCCACCGTCGCACTGTGGGTGGGACTGCAGGTCTGATCAGGCCCTTGTCGTTCCTCACGCCCACAGGTACGACGTGTCGTTGACCAGGCGCACGGACGCGGCGTCGTCGTCGAACCAGTCGACGATGCTGATCGACGCCAGGTCGAGATGCAGGCGGTAGAGGATCGACGGCCCGACATCGAGGCCGAACTGGAGCAGCGTCTTGATGGGTGTCACGTGCGAGACGACGACGACCGTCTTCCCGGCGTAGTCGCGCAGGATGCTGTCGCGCGCTCCGCGGACGCGCTCGCGCACCTCGTCGAAGCTCTCGCCGCCGGGCGGCCGCACCGACGTATCGCTCATCCACTCGCCGTGCAGGTCCGGGTCTCGCTCGGACACCTCACGGAACGTCAGGCCCTCCCACGAGCCGAAGTCCGTCTCCGTCAGCGAGTCCAGCGTGGTCACCGCGACGCCGGTGCTCCGCGACACCGCCTCGGCAGTCTCGCGTGCCCGCCCCAGCGGAGACGACACGATGGCGTCGATGCCGCCCAGGACAGCGATACGACCTGCCGCCGACGCCGCCTGGGCGCGCCCCAGCTCGGTCAGTTCCGGGTTGCCGCGGCCCGAGTACCGCTTGTCCACCGACAGTGCGGTCTGCCCGTGCCGGAGCAACACCGTGCGCGTCGCAGCGCCCGACACCGACTGCCACGGAGGACGTTCCGCGACCGGCGCCGGCGCGGACTCACCGCCCGTCAGCATCGAGTCCTCGCCGTCCATGGCCTGGTTGGCCAGACGGTCCGCGTGCGAGTTCTCCGCGCGCGGGATCCAGGTGTAGTCGACGTACTTGAAGGTCTCGGCGATGTCGGCCGCGCGGGCGCGCAGCGGAATCATGTCGGGGTGCTTGACCTTCCAGCGTCCGGACATCTGCTCGACCACCAGCTTCGAGTCCATCCGCACCGACACCCGTGTCGCGCCGATCTCCCGCGCGGCATCGAGGCCGGCGATGAGGCCGCGGTATTCCGCCACGTTGTTGGTGGCCACTCCCAGATGCTCACGACGTTCCGCGAGCACGTTCCGGCGAGCGGAGTCCCAGACGACGGCGCCGTACCCCGCGGGGCCCGGATTGCCGCGCGACCCTCCGTCGGCCTCGACGACGACGGAGGTCACGAGCCGGCGGGCTTGCCGGAGGGAAGGCCGGACTCGTTGGTGCGCACCAGGATCGTGTTGCACTCGGAGCACCGCACGACCACATCGGCAGGGGTGGAGGCGATGCGGGAGATCTCCCCGCGGTCCAGTTCGATCCGGCAGGCGCCGCACCGGCGACCGCGCAGCAGTGCCGCACCGATCCCCGACTGGGAGCGCTGCTTCTCGTAGGCGGCGGACACGTCGTCCGGGAGTCCGGCGGCGAGCTCAGCACGCTGCGCCGACCGGGTTTCCGTCGACTTGTCGACGTCCGCGAGTGCATCGTCCCGACGACGCGTCGCGTCGATGATCTGATCCTCGGCCTGGCTCAGCCGTGCACCGGCGTGCTCGTAGTCGGCCTGCGACGCCTCGCGCTGCTCCATGACCTCGAGCAGCTCGTCCTCGAGGATTCCTCGGCGGCGCTCGAGGCTGGCCAGTTCGTGCTGCAGTTCGCTGAGCTGCTTCGCCGGCGCGGACCCGGAGTCGAGCGCGGCGCGGTCCTTCTCCTCGCGGCGACGCACCGCGTCGACTTCACCTTCGAGCTTGCGGATGTCGCGGTCGAGATCGTCGAGCGAGATCTGCACGCCGACCGCCGCGTCCTTGCGGTCGAGACGTTCGCGCTCGAGTGCATCGAGCTCGATCTGCTCGGGCAAGGTGCGTCGACGATGTGCGAGCTGGGCCAGTTCGGTGTCCATGGCTGCCAGGTCGAGAAGCTTCAGCTGGATCTTCGGGTCGACGTTCACGCGTGTCACGCTACCGCCAGCACCGGCCCGTCCCGGTATCGACGGCGACTATGCGCCGGACGGGTGTGCGCGCGCCTCCGCACCTGCCCCGATGGTCCACGGGTCGGTCCGCGTCGTCGCGACGGTCGTGCGCCAGCCCGCGGCCGAGCCGAACCTCTCGTCCAGCAGTGACTGCGCCTGCGCACACCACGGGAACTCCCCCGCCCAGTGCGCGACGTCGATCAGCGCGGGTCCACCGGCCCGCAGGTGCTCGTCGGCGACGTGATGTCGGAGGTCGGAGGTCACGTACACATCGGCACCGGCACGGGTGACCGCGTCGAGCATCGAATCGCCTGATCCTCCGCACACCGCCACGGTGCGGACCGTGGAGTCGGGGTCACCGGCCGCACGGATGCCCCAGGCGGTGGCCGGCAACCTGTCGGCGACGCGTGAGGTGAACTCGCGCAGGGTGATCGGATCCGCGAGCGTGCCGACGCGCCCCAGGCCGCAGCCGGTGGGAAGGTCGACCGACTCCACGACGTCGAATGCCGGCTCCTCGTACGGGTGGGCCGCTCGCAGTGCGGCCAGGACCCGGGCGCGCGCACTGCGCGGTGCCACCATCTCGAGGCGCGACTCCTCGACGAACTCGACGGTGCCGACAGTCCCGATCGCGGGCTGCGCACCGTCCACCGGCCGGAACTGGCCGACTCCCTCGGTGCTCCAACTGCACTCGCGGTAGTCCCCGATCGCTCCTGCCCCGGCGGCGAACATGGCCTCACGCACGGTGGAGGCGTCGCCGACGGGAACGTGCACACCCCACTTGTCGACGCCGCCGGCCGTCTTCTCCTCGAGCGGCGTCAAATTCTCGAGACCCAGCAGTGTTGCCAGAGCGTCGGACACACCGGGCTGAGCGGAGTCCGCATTGGTGTGCGCGGTGAACAGCGCGCACCCGGCCTTGATGAGGCGGTGTATCAGCGCGCCCTTCGGCGTGTGAGCACCGACCGTGTCGACCCCGCGCAGCAGCAGCGGGTGATGCACGACCAGCAGATCGGCACCGGCCTCGAGAGCCTCGTCGATCACGGATTCGGTGGCGTCCACGGCGAAGAACACGGCCCTGACGGGGTCCGCGGGATCGCCGCACACCAGCCCCACGGAGTCCCACCCTTCCGCGAGCCGCGGCGGATACGCGGCATCGAGCGCCGCGATGACGTCGGACAGCGTCGGGACTTCAGCGGCGCGGAGGTCGGACATTCCTCGACTCTAGGTGGCCGGAAGGAGACGGCCGTCAGGCGACCTCGCGCCACGCGGCGACCAGTCGATCCACCGCATCCTTGCCGCGCACGGCGAGGCGCAGATGGTCCGACGTCAGGCCGGGAAAGGTGTCACACCGCCGCACCGCGATACCGAGTCGGCGCAGCCGCTCCCGCACGGCAGCTCCCCCGTCGACACGCACCAGGAGGAACGACGCGGACGCCGGTGTCAGAACCTCGACGCCGAGGCCCCGCAATCGGTCGATCATGTGGTCGCGTTCCGATGCGAGCACCGACGCGTCGGCCTCGACAGCCGCGACGGCAGCGGGTTCGCAGCACGCGGCGATGGCGGCGAGCTGCAGAGTGCCCAGCGGCCAGTGCGCCCGTCCGTGACTCAGCGTCGCCAGGATCTCCGGGCTCGCGAGGACGTACCCGCACCGCAGCCCGGCGAGGGCGAACGACTTGGTCAGGCTGCGCAGCACGACGACGTCCGGTGCGGTGATCGAGGCGACCGACTCGGGCTCACCCGGCATCGTGTCGGCGAACGCTTCGTCGACGACGACGATCCGGCCGGGGCGACGCAACGCCAGCACGTCGGCTCGGGGGTGGGCGACCGAGGTGGGATTGGTGGGGTTGCCCAGCACCACCAGGTCCGCCTCCCCGGGAACGTCCGCGTCGGCCAGGCGGTAGGGCGCGGGGAGCACGACGCGGTGTACGGGGACGTCGGCGCTGCGCAACGCGAACTCCGGCTCGGTGAACGACGGGTGGACGACCGCGGCCAGACGGGACCGCAGACGCGGCAGCATCGCGAAACCTTCTGCCGCTCCGGCGAGGAGCAGGACTTCGTCGGGAGTTCTGTTGTGGCGCTGCGCCACTCGCTGGCGTACCTCGAGGTCCTCGGCAGCCGACGGATACGACGCGAGGCGGTCGACGGCGTCGACGAGTCTGTGACGCAACCACTCCGGCGGACGGTTCCCGCGGACGTTGACGGCGAAGTCGTCCATTCCCGCGCCGACCTCGGCGTCACCGTGATGCCGGAGATCGTGAGGCCCGGTGTCGTCGGTCATGGTGGCGACTGTAGGCGCTCCTATACTGAGCCCATGTCCGCCACCGCAGTCGACCTCGTCCTGTTCGATCTGGACGGAACTCTGACCGACTCGGCGCCCGGCATCCTCGCCGGTTTCGATCACGCGCTGGCCACCGTCGGAACCCCACCGGTGGGGGCGGATGTCCACGCGCACGTCGTCGGGCCTCCGATGATCGACACGTTCCGGTCGTTGGGCCTGTCCGAGGATCAGGTCGAGCGGGCGCGCGAGGCGTACACCGAGTACTACGACCGGCAGGGCTGGGCCGAGAACAGCGTGTACGAGGGTGTGGTCGAGGTGCTGGAGGCGCTGCGCGCCGCCGGCGTCCCCATGGCCGTCGCGACGTCGAAGAACGAGAGGTTCGCGCGACGCATCCTCGAGCACTTCGACCTCGCGAAATACTTCGAGTTCATCGCCGGCGCCAGTGACGACGGGTCGCGGCGCGCCAAGTCCGACGTCGTGGCCAGGGCACTCGAGCAGGTGGGCCGCACTGCCCGTGAGACCGCGGCCGGCGGCACCGGCTCGGTGGTCATGGTCGGAGATCGCGATCACGACGTGTTCGGTGCGGGCCACTGGGGCATCCCCGTCGTTCTCGTCGCATGGGGATACGGGCAGGCCGGGGAGCACGCCGCCGCGACCTGGTCGGTGGAGTCGGCAGCGGATCTCACCGCCCTGCTGGCGTCGTTGACCTCGAGTGCCGCATGACCCCCGTGCACGTCACCTTCGTCTGCACAGGCAATATCTGCCGGTCGCCGATGGCCGAGAAGATCGTCGCCGAGTCGTTGGTCGCCGCGGGCTTGGACGGACGTGTCCGGGTGACCAGTGCCGGCACCGGAGACTGGCACGTCGGCGACCCCGCAGACCCGCGTGCCGTGGCCGAACTCGAAGCCCACGGCTACCCGTCCGCGCACCGCGCACGCACCGTCGACGAGGAGATCCTGGGAGCCGATCTGGTGGTCGCGCTGGACCGCTCCCACGAGCGCGAACTGCGGAGGCTCGGGGTCACGTCGGATCGCCTGGCGCTGTTGCGGTCCTTCGACCCCGACGCCGATTCCGACTCGGTCGCCGACCCGTACTACGGCACCGAGGCGGACTTCGGGACCGTGCGGGAGCAGATCGAGGCGGCTCTGCCCGGTCTGCTCGAGGACATCTCCCGCCGCTGACGACTACGCTGTGTAGTCGTGCGCCGATTGTCGTTCCTCGTTCGCCCCGGGTGGTTGGCACTCGCGGCGGTCGTCATCCTGTTCGCCTACCTCTGCTTCACGGTTCTCGCGCCGTGGCAGCTGGGCAAGAACACCACGACGTCGGCACGCAACGATCAGATCAGCCGGTCCTTCGACGCCGACCCCGTCGCCGCGGGTGACCTGGTGGCCGACCGCACGGTGGCACCCGACGAGGACTGGCGACGGGTCCGACTCACCGGCACCTACGAGTCCGGCAAGGACGTCGTGGTCCGGCTGCGCAGCGTGGACGACACGCCGGCCTTCGAGGTGCTGACCCCGTTCGTCACCGACGTCGGACCCACGATCCTCGTCAACCGCGGATATGTCCTGCCGACCACCGGTATCGACGTCCCGTCCTTCGCTCCGGCACCCGCGGGGCAGTCCACCCTCGAAGGTCGCCTGCGGGCGTCCGAGCCGTCCGTCCCGGACAAGCCGGCGGTGTCGGGGCCCGGCCTACCGCAGGTCTACACGATCACTCCCGCGCAGGTCGGTCAATTGACCGGCACCGATCTCATCGACGGCTACGTCCAGCTCGCCGAGGATCAGCCGGGCGGCCTCGGGGTCATCGCGCTCCCCCAGCTCGACGCCGGCCCGTACCTGTCGTACGGATTGCAGTGGCTGGCGTTCGGCCTGATGGCGCCTCTGGGTCTCGCCTACTTCGTGCGCGCCGAACTCCGTGAGCGTCGACGCGACAAGGCCGGCACCGTCGAGGACACGCCCGTCACCGCTCCCTCCACGGATCCCGACGAGTACGACGACGGACTGGACGCGCTGCTGCAGTCGCGCCGCGGACTACGACGATCGAAGAAGACGCAGACCACGCCGGACTCGGTGATGACGGATCGCTACGGCGACAAGCGCTGACACCGCCGTCGCGCCCGCCTGAACCACCGCGGACAGCCGCACCGCGCGCCGCAGATCGTCGACGGTCGGCTCGCGGCCGGTTCCGAGAGTCGGACGCTGCTCGACACCGTGCGGATACGCGGTCTCGCCGCCCAGGCGGACCCCCAACGCCCCCGCGGCCGTCGATTCGGCGACACCGGCGTTGGGGCTCGGGTGGCTCGACGCGTCGGAACGCCACGCGGTCAGGGCGTCGGTGACCGATCCGCCGACGGTCGGTGCCGCGGCCACCGTCAGCGCACCGGTGAGACGGGCCGGAATCAGATTGACGACGTCGTCGAGACGAGCGGCGAACCAGCCGAACCGCTCGTAGCGCGGTGAGTGGTAGCCGATCATCGCGTCGAGCGTGTTGACGGCCCGGTAGGCGACAGCGCCCGGAATACCGGCCACGGCGGTCCAGAACAGCACGCCGGTCGTGGCGTCGGAGGTGTTCTCCGCGACGGATTCGAGCGCTGCGCGGGCGGCCCCGGCGTCGTCCAGCGACGCGGGGTCGCGGCCGCACAACGACGGGATGATCGCGCGCGCGGCCGGAAGATCGTTGGCATCGAGAGCGTCGGCCATCGCGTGACCCGTTCGCACGAGGGTGGTTCCGCCGAGACACGACCACACGACGACGGCGGTGGCCGCGGCACGTGCGGTCGGATACGGCCGCAGAAGCGACTCGACCGCGACGGACGCGCCGACGACTCCCCCGACCAGGATGCCGGTGTGCAGGGCGCCGGCGAGACGGCTGTCCCGGTACGTCCGACGCTCCAGGGCGAGGGCAACGGTGCCGAAACCGGCGACGGGGTGACGTCGGGACGGGTCACCGAGAGCGATGTCGGCGACGTAGCCGCCGACGAGGCCGAGCAGAGGGGTAGTCATCACGGGCGATCGTAACGCGGGATCGCACGACAGATACTCGGACGTCCACGTATCCGCTACCCTGTCCGCATGACCGAGGCGATACAGAGGCAGGATTGGCACACCGGCCAGGACGGCGAGCTCTACCCGCCCGAGCCCTGGTACCTCGGCGGGACGCTGCTGGTGTCGGCGTACCGGGTCCCCGTCCGCGACCTGCCTCAGGACGTCGTCTCCGCGGTCGCCGAGACCGGGGCGACGCTCGTGACCGTCGGCGGGCAGGCCATCGCGTCGGCTGCCTTCGTTCGGTACACCTCCGGCGGTGTGCTCAGCTACGACGAACTGATCGGGTCGGTGCTCGTGCGCCGCGGCGCCGCGGTGATGGCCACCATCCCCCACATCTGGGTCGACAGCCCGCAGTCGCGCACGGGCGGCCGCGAACTCTGGTCCATCCCCAAACACCTCGGCGCTTTCCGACGCACCACCAGCGGTGACCGCGTCACGGCGTCGATGACCTCGGACGGTGCACCCGTCGCCTCGCTGGACGCACACGTCGGCAGACTGAGGCTCCCCGGAACGCCGCGCATCCCGCTGACCACCGCGCAGCACCTCGACGGCCGAACAGTCATCTCCCGCAACAACATCTACCCGACAGTGCGATCACTGAAGACCTCGTGGACGTTCGCTCCGGACGGCCCGCTCGGCTACCTCGACGGCCGCACACCCACGGTCAGCGTCGCACTCGGCGATGCGTCGATCGTGTTCGGAGCGCACGTCACCCGGTCCTGATCTTCTCTACAGTGAGGCCGACAGGTTTCCCCTCGCCCAGCCGTACGGAGCATTCGCCATGACCGATCTGCAGAACTTCGCCGACACCGTGTTCACCGCTGCGGCGGGTCTGCAGGTGACGGTGGCGACGGGCACGGAGGTGCGCGGGCACATCGACCTGACCGCGGATCACCACACACCCTGGGGCGTCGTGCACGGCGGTGTCTACGCCTCCGCGGTGGAATCTGCCGCCAGCATCGGCGCCAGTGTGGCCGTCGCGGATCGCGGCCAGTTCGCCGTCGGCGTGCACAACGCCACCGACTTCCTGCGATCGATGACCGAGGGACGCGTCGACGTCGTCGCGATCCCGTTGCAGCAGGGCCGAGTTCAGCAGCTGTGGCAGGTGGTCATCACCTCGACCGAGTCGGGCAAGGACATCGCCCGCGGTCAGGTGCGACTGCAGAACATCCCGAACCCGAACGCCTGACGCGCGCGTACGGGGTGGGGGGGTCAGAAACCCCAGCCGCGGAACAGGTACGAGATGCGGGTCAAGACATCCACGACCGTGAGTCCAACCGACATGTCTGCTCCTTCGATGGGCGAACCGGAGCCCTGGTGGCTCCGGACCGAACACTATGCATCCGGGCCCCTATAGGTAACGGGAACAACGGAATCGGGCGAACACCTCGATCAGGAGACGATCGACCGCCACGGCGCAGCATCTTCCAGTTCGAACGCCAGCTGCAGCAACGTGCGCTCGTCTCCACGCGGTCCGGAGAACATGACACCGAGCGGTGTGCCCACCGAGGACTGGGCGAGTGGCAGCGAGATCGCCGGTGCTCCCGTCACATTGTGCAGTGGCGTGAACGCCGCGTAGCTGGTCAACCGGGAGAGGTACTCGTCGAACGGCACATGGGGAGAGAGGAATCCGAGCTCCGGAGTCGCATGGCCCAGTACCGGGGACATCACCACGTCGACTCTCTCGAACATCGACGCGTAGTCGGCCGCGGCCGCCCGCAGCCTGCGCACGACACCCGGTAGCCGCGTCGCGCGGAAGCGATCGGCCAAACCGACTGTCAGCGAGTCGAAGTCGCGTTCCGTCCGACCGTCGATACGCGGGGTCGACTTCTGCAGGACGTAGGCGAGGAACGACCAGTACTCGACGAAGTCCTCCGGGAACCGCTGATCGATCGGCACCACGTCGATGGCGTCCACGCCGTGCCCGAGCCGTTCGAGCAGAGCGACGGCTCCGTCGACGGCAGCCAGAGTGTCCGCGTCCGTACTCCCACCCGCCGGCGACTGCCTGACGACGCCGATGCGAAGCCGCCGCGCCGACGGGCCGGTCACGGTGCCGATGGGACGCAGCGACCGTGAGCTCGAGCGATCCGCGTGCGCCCAGAATGCGGCGGTGTCGCGGACACTGCGCGTCAGGACACCTTCCGACACGATGGCTACTGGCAGCAGCTTCTCGAGGGCCGGCAACACGAAGCGTCCCCTCGACGGCTTCAGCCCGACCAGACCTGCGCACGCCGCCGGGATGCGGATCGACCCTCCCCCGTCGTTGCCGTGCGCGAGCGGCACCGCGCCCGCGGCGACCAACGCCGCCGATCCACCGGACGACGCCCCCGTCGAGTAGTCGGTATTCCACGGGTTGCGGGTCGGCGGACGCGTCGGGAATTCGGTGGAGGCGCTGAGCCCGAACTCGGGCAGCGTGGTCTTGGCCAGGATGCCGAAGCCCATCGACTGCATCTCGCGCGCCACCGGTCCGTGCTTCGCGGCGGGGCGTGCACGGATGATCTCGGATCCCTGTCCGGTCGCCAGGCCGCGGACGTCGCTGTTGTCCTTGATCACGGTGGGGACACCGGCGAAGGGTCCGCTCGCGTCACCGTGCATCGGCGAGGCCAGGACGGGTCCCACCAGTGCGTCCAACTCGGACACTTTCTCGATGCGCGAGAGCGCAGCGGCCGTCACCTCGCCCCGCGACACCTCCCCGCGGCGGAGCGCACGCGCCAGCCCCACCGCGTCGTGCATGCCCAGTGCGTCGTCCCCGAAAGCGTGTAGAGCCATGGTGTCCCCCTGCCGAAGAAGCTGCGTTCCGTGATTGCGCACGGCAGCGCTGGGGAACGTATCCCTGCGTGCCGCGCAATCGCGGTGTCGACAACTGTAGGGAACTTCGCCTCTCACCGGTCCGAGAGTCGGGTCTCCACCGAATACGGTCGTCCGTTCATTTCCTGTGCGAAAGGTTCCACCGGGTGTCCACCTCCACATCGGCCGAGAGTTCGGCCCCCGCGGTCAGCCGTCGCGCATGGCAGTCGCTGATCGTGCTGCTCATGGGCATGTTCATCGCCCTGCTCGATACGACCATCGTCAACGTCGCACTCCCCACCATCAGGACCAGCCTCGGCGCCTCCGAGGCGACGCTGTCCTGGATCATCTCGGGATACGCTCTTGCGTTCGGACTGGCGCTGATTCCCGCGGGCCGCGTCGGCGACCGCATCGGGCACAAGTGGGTGTTCTTCGCCGGCTTGGCGCTGTTCACCGTGTCGAGCCTCGCCTGTGGTCTTGCTCAGAACGATCTGCAGCTGGTCGCGGCGCGCATCGTGCAGGGTCTGGCCGGCGGCATCTTCGTCCCCGCCGTCACCGCCTACATCCAGTTGCTGTTCCCGCCGCAGATGCGCGGCAAGGCCTTCGCCATCATGGGTGCGGTCATCGGTGTGTCCTCTGCGCTCGGACCGATCATCGGCGGTCTCATCATCGAAGCTGCGGGCAGCGAGACCGGATGGCGCCTGGTCTTCTGGGTCAATCTGCCGTTCGGCATCATCGGCCTGATCCTCGCCGCGAAGATCCTGCCTCGCCAGGACCAGATCGACTCGCCGGAGGCGCCCTCTCGCGGCATCGACTGGGTCGGACTGGCCTTGATCACCGCCGGTCTCGTCGCCGTGCTGGTCCCGCTGATCGAGGGCCAGGACACCGGATGGCCGGTATGGACGTACGTCACCCTCGTCGCCGGCATCGTGCTGATCGGGTTGTTCGGAGCCTGGGAGGTTCGATACTCCCGGGCCGGTCACACGCCACTGGTTCCGCCGCGCCTGTTCACCCGGCCGGCGTTCACCGGTGGTGTCATCCTCGCGCTGGTCTACTTCGCGGCGTTCACCTCCATCTTCTTCACCATCTCGATCCTGTGGCAGACCGGCCTGGGCAACTCCGCGCTGGCGTCGGGCGTCGTGTCCATCCCGTTCGCGATCGGCAGCATCATCTCCTCGTCGCAGTCGAACAAGCTCAGCGAGCGGCTGGGCCGCAACGTGCTGGTTCTCGGCACCGCCCTGGTCACGATCGGCCTGGTGTGGGCATGGCTCGTCCTGCTGTTCACCGATGCGTCGGCGTTGACCAACTGGAAGCTGCTGCTCCCCCTGTTCATCGCGGGCCTGGGCAACGGCGCCTTCATCGCACCGAACGCGCAGTTCATCGTCGCGACCGTGGAGAGGCAGGACGCGGGCGCGGCGAGTGGTGTCATCTCGACGATGCAACGTGTCGGTAGCGCCGTCGGCATCGCCATCATCGGCAGCGTGCTGTTCGGGTCACTGAACGTCATGGGCCCGGGCGAAGAGGCGCTCGGTACCGCGTTCACCGATAGCGCCGCCCATGCGATGGGTGTCAGCGCCGCGTTCGCGGTGCTGGCATTCCTGCTGGTGTTCGCGCTGCCGAAGCGCGCGCACTAGTCCTCGGGACCGGGCGCGAAGAGGTGCGGGACGTCGTCGGCGATCCACGTCAGCAGGTCGTCGACGGCTTTCACCCGCGCCAGACGTGAGAGGTCCCGCGGCACCGCCGTCCAGTAGTCACGGCGGACGGAGAAGTCGTTCTCCAGGACACAGACCAGATCGTCGTCGGGCTCACCGATGTAGTTGGGCAACGGTGCGACTCCGAGACCGTTGCGTGCCGCCAGCCACTGACCGGTGATGTTGTTGGTCTGGAACTGCGGCCGCCCGTCCAGGTTCATCGCGTCGAGAATGCGCAGGGGCACCACGTCCAGCAGCGCGTCGACGTACCAGATCACCACGTGACGACGCAGGTCTGCGAGCTCTGTCAGCGGCAGCGCGTCCGCCAGGTAGGACCGCGAGGCATAGAGCCGCAGGTCGTAGGACGCGAGCTTCCGCGACGACACGAAGCGTGGTGACGGCTTCTCGAGGGTGACGGCCACGTCGAAGCCGCGTGTCGACAACGCGTCGTGCTCGGTGGCGGTGACCAGTTCGACGTCGAGGTGCGGATGGTCGCGTCGGAGTCTGGTCAACCGTGGTGTCAGGACGAAGGCGCCGAACCCGTCGGGCGCCGCGATGCGTACCGAACCGGTCAACGACCCGACGGACGTCGTCTGGTCCTCGAACGCGGCGATGAGAGTCGACTCGACGGTCTCCGCATAGGCGACGAGTCGGCGACCCGCCTCGGTCAGCCGCCACCCGGACGGGGTCCGGTCGAACAGGCGGTGACCGGCCGCCTTCTCGAGACTGGTGATGCGGCGGCCGACGGTCGTGTGATCGACACCGAGCACGCGGGAGGCGTCGTTGAGGCGGCCGTGACGCGAGACCTCGAGGAAGAAGCGCAGGTGGTCGGCGGAGAACATGATCGGAGCGTAGGCGAGCGCGTGCAGTTCTGCACGCGAGAGTGCGGCATTGGCCTTTGACAGAGGCAATTATGCGATAGAGACTCATGTCACACGCCAGCACCGACCGAAGGACTTTCACGTGAACACGATCACGCACTGGGTGGACGGCAAGCCGTTCGCCGGCACCTCGGACAAGACCTCCCCCGTCACCAACCCGGCCACCGGTCAGGTCACCGGCGAGCTCGCCCTCGCCACCGTCGAGGATGCCCGCGTCGTCATCGACTCGGCCACCGCCGCCTTCCCCGCCTGGCGCGACACCTCGCTGTCCAAGCGCACCGCGATCCTCTTCAACTTCCGCGAGCTGCTCAACGCGAAGAAGGGCGAACTCGCCGAGATCATCACCGCCGAGCACGGCAAGGTCCTCTCCGACGCGCTCGGTGAGATCAGCCGCGGCCAGGAAGTCGTCGAATTCGCCTGCGGCATTCCGCACCTGCTCAAGGGCGGCTTCACCGAGAACGCCTCGACCGGAGTCGACGTCTTCTCCCTGCGCCAGCCGCTCGGACCCGTCGGCATCATCAGCCCCTTCAACTTCCCGGCCATGGTCCCGATGTGGTTCTTCCCCATCGCCATCGCCGCCGGCAACACCGTCGTGCTCAAGCCGTCCGAGAAGGACCCCACCGCGAGCATCTGGATCGCCGAGCTGTGGAAGGAAGCGGGCTTGCCCGACGGCGTCTTCAACGTCCTCCAGGGCGACAAGACCGCCGTCGACGAGCTGCTCGAGAACCGCAACATCAAGTCCATCAGCTTCGTCGGCTCCACCCCCATCGCGCAGTACGTCTACGCGACCGGCACCTCGCACGGCAAGCGCGTCCAGGCACTCGGCGGCGCCAAGAACCACGCCATCGTGCTTCCCGATGCCGATCTCGACCTCGCCGCCGACGCCATGGTGAACGCCGGCTTCGGCTCCGCCGGTGAGCGTTGCATGGCCATCTCCGCCCTCGTCGCGGTCGGCGACATCGCGGACGAGCTGGTCGCCAAGATCGCCGAGCGCACCACCCCGCTCAAGACCGGCGACGGCACCCGCGGCGCAGACATGGGCCCGCTGGTGACCAAGGCGCACCGCGACAAGGTCGCCTCCTACGTCGACGCCGGCGAGGAATCCGGCGCCACCATCGTCGTCGACGGCCGCACCGTGAAGGCCGACGGCGGAGACGAGGGCTTCTGGCTCGGACCGACGCTCATCGACCACGTCACCCCCGAGATGAGCATCTACACCGACGAGATCTTCGGACCCGTCCTCTCCGTGGTCCGCGTCGACACCTACGACGAGGCCCTGCAGCTCATCAACGACAACCCCTACGGCAACGGCACCGCCATCTTCACCAACGACGGTGGCGCCGCTCGACGCTTCCAGAACGAGGTCGAGGTCGGCATGATCGGCATCAACGTGCCGATCCCGGTTCCCATGGCGTACTACAGCTTCGGTGGCTGGAAGAACAGCCTCTTCGGCGACACCCACGCCCACGGCACCGAGGGCGTGCACTTCTTCACCCGCGCCAAGGCCGTCACCTCCCGCTGGCTCGACCCGAGCCACGGCGGCATCAACCTCGGGTTCCCCGAGAACGACTGACCACCTCTCCACCCGAGCCGCACCGACGTCCCGCAGTATGGGGGTCGGTGCGGCATCGGCATTTCCGCATCACGCACGACCGACCACGAGAAGGAGCACGACGACGATGTCGACATCCATTTCCTTTCCCCGCTTCCTGCGCATGGGACCCGGTGCCGTCGAGGACCTCGGGCAGGTGCTCACCGACCTCGGCGTCGAGCGCCCCCTTCTCGTGACCGACAAGTTCATGGTCAGCACGGGTGCAGCGGACCGCGTCATGGGCATCATCGCGGCCGCCGGCAAGACCGGCGCGCTGTTCGCCGAGACGGTTCCCGACCCCACCACCGACTCCCTCACCGCCGGCGTCGCCGCGGTCGCAGCGCACGACGCGGACGCCGTCATCGGCTTCGGCGGCGGCAGCCCCATGGACACCGCGAAGGCACTGTCGGTGCTCAGCAAGGGTGGCGGCGTCATGCGCGACTACAAGGCACCCGGCCCCTACACCGGACCTGCGCTGCCCATCATCGCCATCCCGACCACCGCCGGAAGCGGTTCGGAGGCAACGCAGTTCACGGTCATCACCGACAGCGAGTCGGATGAGAAGATGCTGTGCCCCGGCCTGTCGTTCCTCCCCATAGCCTCCGTCGTCGACCCCGAGCTGACGATGTCGATGCCTCCCCGCCTCACCGCGGACACCGGTGTCGACGCGTTGACCCACGCGATCGAGGCGTACGTCAGCAAGAAGGCCAACCCGATTTCCGACGCCCTGGCCCTGAACGCGATGCGCACCATCGGGAAGTTCCTCGTTCGCGCGTACACCGACGGGGACGACGCCGAGGCTCGCGCCGCGATGATGGCCGCATCCACCCAGGCCGGCATGGCGTTCTCCAACGCCAGCGTCTGCCTGGTGCATGGCATGAGCCGCCCCATCGGCGGGCATTTCCATGTCGCACACGGCTTGTCGAATGCGATGCTGCTCCCCGCGATCACCGCGTTCTCCATCCCCGGCGCCCCCGAGCGGTACGCCGAGTGCGGTCGGCAACTCGGTGCCGCGCATGAAGGCGACAGCGACGACGTGGCCTCGGCAGCGCTGGTCAGCTACATCGAGAAGCTCTGCGCGACGGTCGAAGTGCCGTCCCCCAGCTCGCACGGCATCGACGCCGAGAAGTGGGAATCGTTGGTACCGCTGATGGCCGAGCAGGCCTTGGCCTCGGGTTCGCCGAACAACAACCCGGTCGTCCCCACCGCCCAGCAGATCGAGGAGCTGTACCGGCAGGTGTTCTGACGCTGCCCGCGGCGCTGCGCCCGGTTGCTTGTTGCGCCGGGCGCTGCGCGCGGCGGTCAGCGCACTCTGCACGCTCTTTGCCAGCATCGTTGTGAGACATGTCGGCGCGGGTGCGGGGAGATGAGTGATCATGATCGACGTC
>NZ_CEEDMW010000002.1:0-865358 GCF_979256035.1 Rhodococcus sp. AC861 | reverse complement strand
ATATTGGCACTGACATTCATCGACACACTGTTGAGTTCTCAAAGAACACGCACACACCACCACCACCCACACACAGCAGGAGGATCCGGGGCAACCGTTCCAGCCTAACCACACCGCAACACCCGAGTCAAACACCAGGCACCACATGGATCAGGAAGTTGGACTGTACGCTCAGCCTACACCACGTGCAGACGAACCTTTTCTGTCCGATCGGCCATGCGACTCCGTCCCACCTCGTTCGCCCAGCCCCTGAAGGCCTTCGGTCGGTGTCCGTGTCGCTCTGACTCGAAGAAAGTTACGCGAGTGATTCGTGAGATGCAAATCGCCAGGTCAACGGCGATTCTTCTGCGACATCCTCCGGACATCGCTTTCATGCATGGCCACGAATACCCCGTGTGTGCGCCCACGTCGGCTCGACGGTCGCGTCGACAGGTGCACCGGAATCGGAGCAACACATGCCTATCGCAGCAGTCGACTACAACCACGTACGCCTGACGGTCAGTGACATCGCGGTATCGAAGAAGTTCTACGACGATGTCTTCGGCTTCGAGGTGGCGTTCGAGCTGCCGCCGAACCCGGACGCGGAGACGAAGGAAGCCCTCGGCTTCCTCTTCGGCGGTGTCATCTACAAGTTCGCCGGCGGTCTACTCGGACTTCGTCCCACCGCGCCGAGCGACGACACCTTCGGCGAGGATCGCGCCGGGCTCGATCATCTGAGCTTCAGCGTCGCCTCCATGCAGGATCTGCACGACTCCGCTGCGCTCCTGGACCAGCTCGGCATCGCCCACGAGCCGGTCAAGGATCTCGGTGACGCCGGCATGGCGATCCTCGAATTCCGGGATCCCGACAACATCGCGCTCGAGATCGCCGGCCCCAACAGCTAGTCAGTCCGAGGCGCGCTTGCGCTCGTCTCGCGCTGCCATCCGAGCCTCGAGGTCGACGGCATCCAACTTGTCGGCTTCCTCGAGGGTCGGGGCTGTCCCCCCGAGACGGGCAGGTACCCAGTACTCACCGGCGGGGTGCTCGTAGTTGTTCTGGATCTCGGCGAGCATCGACTGCATCGTCGTGCGCAGGTGTGTGGTCAGCTCGCCGGCGGACGTATCTGCTGCGATCGGCTCACCCACCCTGATAGTGATCGGGGTGTTCGTGCGGCCGAGACGCTTCGGGAACCCCTTGGTCCACACACGCTGAGCTCCCCAGATGACCATGGGGATGATCGGGACCCCGGCTTCGATCGCCATCCGAGCTGCTCCGGACTTGAAGTCCTTGATCTCGAAGCTTCGACTGATGGTCGCCTCCGGGTACACGCCGACCAATTCACCGCGCGCGAGTGCGTCCACTGCAGACCTGTACGACTCGGCGCCGGCGCCGCGATCCACGGGAATGTGCTTGAGCGCCCGCATGATCGGGCCCGACTTCGAGTTGTCGAAGACCTCTTTCTTCGCCATGAACCGGATGTACCGCTTGTGCTTACGTGCGGGGAGGCCGGCGTAGGTGAAGTCCAGATATCCGGTGTGGTTCACCGCTATCACCGCACCGCCCTGCGCGGGAATGTTCTCCGCGCCGGTCACGTCGAACTTCAGGCCCTGAGCAGCGAAGACCGTGCGGGCGATGCCGATGATGGTGCGATAGACAGGTTCCACAAACAGCAGCGTAGCGGTAGCACTACCGCGCAGCGGAGATCCGTACGACCATCTTCCCGGTGTTCTCTCCTCGGAGCATGCCGAGGAACGCGTCGACCGAACGGTCGATCCCGTCGACGACCGTCTCGTCGTAACTGATCCTGCCGTCGGTGAGCCATGCGGTCATGTCCTCGGCGAAGGCGGGGAACCTGTCGAAGAAGTTGCCCACCGTGAAGCCGCGCAGCGTGAGGCCTCGGGTCACGATGTTCGACATGTTGTCCGGTCCTGGAGTGGCCCCCACGGAGTTGTAGGCAGAAATCGCGCCGCACAGTGCAGCGCGTCCGCCGTCCTTGAACGAATCCAGGGCGGCCTCGAGGTGGTCGCCGCCGACGTTGTCGAAGTAGACGTCGATGCCGGCCGGAGCCGCTGTGCGCAGCTGGTCGCGAACCGGGGCCTGCTTGTAGTCGAACGCCGCGTCGAAGCCGTACTTGCCGGTCAGGAGGTCGACCTTCTCCGCCGAGCCCGCAGAGCCGATGACCCGTCCGGCGCCGAGAATGCGGGCGATCTGGCCCACCGCGCTTCCCACTGCTCCGGCAGCGCCCGACACGAACACCGTGTCGCCCTGCTTCATCTGGGCGACGTCCTGCAATCCGACGTACGCGGTCAGGGCCGTCATACCGAGGATTCCCAGGTAGGCCGAGGTCGGAACGCCGTCGATCTCACGGACCGTACGGAAATTCGAGGCTTCTCCCTGCGCGATGTCACGCCACCCCAGCTGATGCACCACGACACTCCCCACAGCGACGTCGTCCGACCGGCTCTCGAGGACTCGGCCGACGGCGCCACCGGTCATCGTCTCGTGGAGAGCGAAGGGCGGTACGTACGACTTGACGTCGTTCATGCGACCGCGCATGTACGGATCGACCGACATGAAGTCGTTCGCGACCCGCACCTGGCCCGGCTCGAGGTCGGGAAGGTCGACTGTGACCGACCGGAAGTTGTCGGCAGTAGGCCACCCGATGGGGCGGGACACGAGCTGGATCTGGGTGCTTTTCACGTCGATGCTCCTTTTGTGGATCGTTCGGTACACTAAATACCGTACGCCTCACCGACGAAGGGTGACAGATGGGTAGGAGAGCGACGTTCGACGCCGCGCGAGTCATCACTGCTGCGCGAGACGTGTTCTGGTTCAACGGCTTCGATGGCGCGTCCCTACCCGAACTCGAGGCGGCGACCGGCCTGTCCCGATCCAGCATCTATCACGCGTTCACCAGCAAGCGCGGCCTGTTCGACGCTGCGGTGCAGGATTATCTGGACACGGTGGTGGCGCCGCGACTCGACCTGTTGCGGACCGACGACGGTCTGGACGCCTACTTCGCGTCGATGGACTCGGAACTCGACGCCCTCGATGCCGACTCACCACGTCGCGGCTGCCTTCTGGTCAACACCGCGGCGGGATCCGCCGCGCACGACGACACCCTCGCCGCCGTCGTCGACGCCTACCGTCGGCGACTGACCGATGCCGTCACCGACGCCCTGGTGAACCGCGGTGACGACGATCCCGAGAATCGGGCTCGCATCCTGGTGACGATGAGCTCGGGCGCACTTCTGCAGGCACGCGTCGACCGGAACGAGGCACGCGCGATCATCGCCTCGGCACGGAAGTTGGCGCGGTCCTGGGAATCGTGAGCCGACGCGGACATCGGTACCGTCGAGGAAGTGGATATCGACCGGTGGCGTAGCCGACTCCCCGTGACCAGAGCATCGGACGGGGAGCTCGTGGGGTGGACCGTCTCCGACATGGCTCGCGACGACGGCGAACTCGTGGACGCCGTCAACCCTGTCGGCCACGTGATCGCCGAGGACGTGCAGCTCGAGGCGGCGATCGACGTTCTCGAAGCGCGCGGGCTGAGTTCGCTGTCCGTTCCCTACTGGGCGCGTGCGCCGTTACCGCTGGTCAGCGAGCTGGATCTCCGGCGTGCGACACCGGAATGGCAGTGGCGCCGGATGGTCATGACGCAATTGGACGACACCAAGGTCTGGATCCGTCCCGCCTACCCGTCGTATCCGGAGCGGATGGTGGAACTCGCCGTCCCGCTGCCGGCGGACGACGTCCTCGTCACCGAACCGCCGACACGCGACGAGTAGCGAACCCGCACTGCTGATTCTCGGCCTCACGATGCACGTCAGCGCACCCGATCGATCGGAAACCTGCGAAATGGCGGATCCAGTCACGATCGGGTGCGTTCACGTGCAGTACGGCTAAGAGTTCGGCGGACGCAGGACGTCGG
This sequence comes from Rhodococcus sp. AC861, assembly GCF_979256035.1. Classification (NCBI taxonomy): domain Bacteria; kingdom Bacillati; phylum Actinomycetota; class Actinomycetes; order Mycobacteriales; family Nocardiaceae; genus Rhodococcus; species Rhodococcus sp. AC861. The sequence continues at coordinate 861,445 of NZ_CEEDMW010000002.1, read as the reverse complement.
TGCCGACGAACGGTACGAGCGCAGCCGGGATCTTGACGCTGCCGTCGGGCTGCTGGTGGTTCTCGAGGATCGCGGAGATCCACCGAGTCGTCGCCAAGGTGCCGTTGAGCGTCGCGGCCGTCTGCGGCTTGCCGTTCTCGTCCCGGTACCGCACACCGAGTCGACGCGCCTGGAACGTGGTGCAGTTCGAGGTGGACGTGAGCTCGCGGTAGGTGTTCTGGGTGGGAAGCCATGCCTCGCAGTCGAACTTGCGCGCGGCCGACGAACCGAGGTCACCGCCGGCAGTGTCGATCACGCGGTACGGAAGCTCCACCGCGGCGAGCATTTCCTTCTCCCAGCCGAGCAGTCGCTGGTGCTCGGCATCCGCGTCCTCGGGACGGGTGTAGACGAACATCTCGACCTTGTCGAACTGGTGGACGCGGATGATGCCGCGGGTGTCCTTGCCGTAGCTCCCCGCTTCACGACGGAAGCAGGACGACCATCCCGCGTAGCGCTTGGGTCCCGAGTTCAGGTCGATGATCTCGCCCGAGTGGTAGCCGGCCAGCGGTACTTCCGAGGTACCGACGAGGTAGAGGTCGTCGTCGTCCAAGTGATAGATCTCCGACGAGTGCGCGCCCAGGAAACCGGTTCCGGCCATGATCTCCGGACGGACCAGGACAGGCGGGATGACCATGGTGAAACCGTTGGCGACGGCCCGCTGCGCGGCCAACTGCAACAGTCCGAGCTGCAGAAGCGCGCCGTACCCGGTGAGGAAGTAGAACCGTGCGCCGGACACCTTCGCGCCGCGCTCCATGTCGATGATGCCGAGCGACTCACCGAGCTCGAGGTGGTCCTTCGGGTTCTCGATGGTGGGGAGTTCCCCGATTGTCTCGAGGGTCACGAAGTCGTCCTCGCCGCCGGCGGGAGCTCCGTCCTGCACGATGTTCGAGATCGCGCGGTGCGCGGCGTCGAGGTCGGCGTCGGCAGCGTTCTGCGCGGCTTCGGCGTCCTTGACTCGCGCCGACAGCTCCGATGCGCCCTTCAGCAGTTCCTGCCGCTCCTCGGGCGAGGCCTTGCCCACCTTCTTGCCCAGCGCCTTCTGCTCGGCACGCAGGTTGTCCGCGGCCAGCACCGCGGCGCGGCGTGAGGCGTCGGCGTCGAGAAGCGCGTCGACCAGGGACGGGTCTTCGCCCCGGGTGCGCTGCGACTGGCGGACGGCGTCGGGGTCCTCGCGGACAACTCTGAGGTCGATCACGGGGAGTGAGCCTACTGGGGTCGGACGCTCAGCCGACTCCGAGGATGACCAGGTAGTCCTCGCGACCGAACATCCGGGCGGCATCGACTGCGGTCGGGTGGCCCGCGTGTGGATTGGCGCCGGCGTCGACGAGCGCACGGACGACGTCGTCCTCGCCCTTGAAGACGGCCCCCGCGATCGGTGTCTGGCCCTTGTCGTTGGGTCGGTTCACGTCGGCGCCGCGGTGGGCCAGAGCGATCACCGCATCGGCGTGCCCGTGATAGGCCGACAACATGACCAGCGTGTCGCCGGAATCGTTCGCGAGGTTCACCGGAACGCCGGCGTCGACGTAGGCGGCCAGCGCCGCGGCGTCACCACCGCGGGCCATGTCGAAGACGCGCGTCGCGAGGTCTTCGATGCCTGCTTCGAGGCCGGCGTCGTCGGGAATCGCACCACTCATACCGTCCGAACCTACCGGCAGGCATGATGGAGTCGATGTCTTCCACGCCCGATGACCCCACCGTGAGCGCGTCCGATACGGACGACGCCGAGACCACCCCGGTCCCGGCGACGACCGATGCGACCGCCCCCGAGCCGTCGGGCGACACTTCCGAGCCGTCGGGCGACACTTCCGACCAGCCGCGCACCGTCCAGGCATCCAAAGCTCGACGCCTGCTCGCGCTGGTCGCCATCGGCGCCATCGGAGCAGCAGCCATCACGATCGGCGTCTCGGGAGGCTTCGATCGCAGCGAGAAGCTGGTGACGCCGTCCGCGCAGGGCACGGTCGGCACGGCGTCGACGACGTCGTTCGGCTCGTCCGACGCCGGAGATTGCCTGCAGTGGACCCCGACGGACGACCCGGACACCGACCGACAGGATCTGGCCGAGGTGACGTGCGCGCAACCGCACCGCTTCGAAGTCGCGGAGACGATCGACCTCGGCGTCTATCCGGTCGCGGAGTTCGCGACGGGGGCGCCCTACCCGGATGCCGCCAGGTTCGCGTCGTTGCGCGACGAGCACTGCGAGACCGCCGTGCAGGACTACACCGGCGGTCGCTTCGACCCCACCGGCAAATACTCGGTGGGCCTGATGTTCCCGAGTCAGGCCGGTTGGGCGGCCGGCGAGCGTGCGATCCGCTGCGGCATCCAGCAGACGGGCGCGACCAGCGCCCTGCAGGTCATGACCGGGAGTGTCGCCGACCAGGACCAGTCGATGGTCTGGGAGACCGGCAGCTGCGTCGGGGTCGAGGCCGGTGTTCCGACCGATCCGATCGACTGCAGTGCGCCGCACGCCTTCGAGGTGGTGTCCGTCGTGGACCTCGCCGCGCAGTTCCCCGGTGGGCTTCCCTCGGTGGAAGAGCAGGACAAGTACCTCGAACCCACCTGTACGCAGGCCTCCGATGCCTATCTCGGCAGCCCCGATGCGCTGCGCAACAAGACGTTGACCCTGTTCTGGGACAACGTCGACGCATCGAGCTGGCTCGCGGGCAGCAAGAAGGTCAGCTGCTCCATCGGCAAGGAGGTCGAGTCGGGCGGCTTCGCGTCGATCGTCGGGTCGGCCAAGGGCGACATCACCATCGACGGTGCCGCTCCGGTTCCTCCGCCTGCAGTTCCCGACGGCCGCAGCCTCCCCGTTCCCCTGCCCGGAGCATCGCCTCTGCCCGGAGCGTGACGTGCCCGTCACCATGACCGAGGCCGAATTCGACAACGCTGTCGGCGACGCGTTGGACTCCCTTCCCGACGAGCTGGCGTCGTTCATGTCCAATGTCGTGGTTCTCGTCGAGGACGAGCATCCGACGGAAGACCTGCTGGGCCTGTACGAGGGTGTCGCGTTGACCGAGCGGTTCGACTACAGCGGTGACCTTCCCGACGTCATCACCATCTACCGGCTCCCCATACTCGACATCGCCGCCGACGAGGACGATGCCCGCCGGGAGATCGCCGTGACGGTGGCGCACGAGATCGGCCACCACTTCGGTATCGACGACGACCGGCTCCACGAACTGGGGTTCGGCTAGACCGTTCGGCGGGCCCGGAACCGAACCGGCGGTCCGTGCGTCCAAGCATCGAGATCAGAAGCGATGTGAACGGAGACCTCCATGCCGGGCCATGTGTTCGTCGATCCCGAGGCGCTGCTGTCGGGCGCTGCCGAACTCGATGCGGCGGCGGCGCGCCTGGCGGCGTCGGTCACCGCTGCGGCTGTGGGGATGCGGCCCCCACCGTCGGGAAGTGACGAGGTGTCACTGCTCGCCGCCCGATATTTCCTGTCGTCGGCGCAGTCCTTCGACACCGCCGTCGCGGCGTCCGTCGCAGAACTGCACGAGGCCGCCGCCGCGTTGCGGGCTCAAGCGGCCGGATACGACATCGTGGATTCCACCTTCTCGTCCGCACTGTCGGCCGGCGGCACGGCATGACCGCCGGACCCACCGGCGTGTTCTGGCTGCCCAGGACTGCCACCGTCAACTCCGCCGCGTTGTCCCTCGGCGCCGGTCCGGTGCCGCTGCTGGCGGCCGGTACTGCCTGGGGCGGCGTCGCCGCCGCGGTGGCCGATGCCGCCGCGACGGTCGCCCGTGTCACCGCCGAACTCACCGTCACCTGGAGCGGGGATGCGGCCGGCGCGGCATCGGCCGGACTCACCTCCTTCGCCGCATGGAGCACGGCAGCGGCGGAGCACGCCGCATCTGTCTCGGCGCGGGCCACAGCGCAGGCCGCTGCCGTCGCCACCGCGCTCGCGGTCATGCCGTCGATTCCGGAAATCGCCGCCGTGAAAGCCGGCCGTACCACCGCCTACGCCGTCGGCGGCGCGCTCATTGGTGCAGCGCAGGCCGCGGACGCCGCCGATGCCGCCCTCGATGTGCGAGCGGCACTCGTCATGGAGTCGTACGAAGCGGCCTCGGCCCACCTCGCACTTCCCGCCGCGTTCGACGCTCCACCGCAGATCGTCACAGCCGTGACAGCACCCGCCGGCCCGACCGTGACGCCGGTCCTCGCACACGTCGACAAGGACGTCTCGGCACAGCCGGAAGAACGCGAACGGGACGACTCCCTCGCGCCTCGCGGGTCCGACCCGGTGATGTCGGAGCGAACTCCCGGCGTGTTCACGAAGACAGTCGAGGGTCTGCGGGAGCCCGCCACGACCCATGCGGCGTCGATCGCTCAGCAGATTCCGTCGCACGTCGTATCCGCGGTGACCTCGGGTTCGTCACCCGGCCCGTCGACGACGACGGGATCCTGTATCTCGCCGATTCCCGCGCCGAACGCGGCACCGACCGGCCCGGCCGGGTGGTCGTCCGCCGGGGGAATGTCCGGTGTGTCGTCGGGAGCTGCGTCCCCCGGCCGCACAGCGTTCGCGACGTCGAGCGTCATCGGGAACGAGGTCATCGGCGACGCCGGCTCGACCACGGTGCTCGGCGAATCGTCGTCCCGCGCGGGTTTCGGCGCAGGACTGCCGACGGGTGGTGTCCGACACGAGGAGGACACCGTGACCGGCCGCCGGACCGCCCCGTCGGTGGTCGAGATCGACGACGGCGTACCGGTCGTCCCGGCGGTCATCGGAGCGCGGTCGTGACTGCACCTGTTCTCGGTGGTCCGCCCGACGTCGACGGACCGATCACCCTCGATATCGCCGAGCTGGGCTACGTCCTCGGCCACGCCCGTCTGGGCCCGCTTCCTACCGTTCTCGGCCCGACCCCTCCGGGCGTCGGGGACGGAGCCGGCCTCGCTGTGCGCGGACTGCTGACACCGACCGGTGCAGTGCAGCGTCGCCTGCTCGGCGTGCTCACGACCGTGACGTCGCCCTCATGGTCGGTCGAGGTTCGCGTCGTCTCGCATCCCGGCAACGGTGCGGAGCCGCGATACAGCCTGTGCGGCAACCACACCGGCGTGTCCGTGTGGGCAACCAGATCCGGCGGTTCGATGACCTTCGATGCCGGGCACGGCGACTCGGCGAGGACGCTCGTCTCCGCGCTAGGCACGCTGCAGGGCGAACTGCTCGACACGGTGCACGACGCGACCGCTGTTGTCGTGGAACGGCTTTCGACGCTCGTTCCGCAGTGCACCCGCCATGTCGAGATCGTGGGACTCATGCACGGTTCGGGACCGGCCGTCCGAGTGGGACCTGTCGTGGCGGTGTACGACAGCCCCTCCGGCCGCATCCTGGCGAGCACGTCGTCCGACGCGGACGGACACTCCTGGACCACGCTGTCGTCGGGCACGCTGCCACGGTTGACCAGTGCAGTGCGGGGAGTGATCAGCGCTGCGACAGCTGAGTCGTCTCCCCCGGATCACCTGGTCGCACCGAGGCATCAGCCCATGGGGTCGTCGGGGGTCCGGCTGCCCTTCGTCTCGAACGGCGGGGTGTAGGTACCCCAGCGAACGCACTCCCAGCGCGAATCACCTTCGACAGGAACCAGTTCGACGGTTCCCGTGTTGTCCAGATGATTGTCCGACGCGAAATCGCGATCGATGTCGGCGAGAACCGCCGCGACGAGCCGGATGGCCGCGCCGTGGCTGACCACGAACACGGTCGACGAGTCCGACGTCAGATGAGTCGCCCGAAGTTCGTCGAGCACCGGAACGTACCGCGCGAGCACCTCGGCACCGGACTCCCCACCGGGGATCCGGGAGTCGAGGTCCCCGTCCAACCAGGAACGGTAGACCTCGGTGAAGCGCGCGTGGTCTTCCTCGGCGCTCCGGTCCTCGAGCTCGCCGACGAACGTTTCCTGCAGACCGTCGCGCACCGTCAGCGCCACACCTGCCGCATCGGCGATGTACTGCGCGGTCTGTCGCGCTCGGAGTGCGATGGAGGAGACGACGGCTGCGGGCTCCACGTCGAGAGTGCTCGCGAACTCGCGGGCTTGCCGGTGACCCAGTTCCGTCAGATCCGCACCGGGCGGGCGTGTGTCGAGCCTACGCGCGACGTTCGAGTGCGTCTGGCCGTGCCGAACGAGGACGAGTCGCCCGCTCACCGGTCTCCCCGTCGCAGCGCGTCGACCCAGTCGTGACCACCCACGTCGTCGGTCTGACGGTTCGCGGCAGCAGCGACGTGTGCGCTCGGCCACGATCCCAGGAAGCGCGCATCGGCCTTGGTGTGGAGTACGCGCAGGGCGTCCGCGACCGCCACATCGTCGATGTGTCCGACACAGTCGATGTAGAAGCGGTAGGTACCCAGATGTGTTCGTAGCGGCCGTGATTCGATGAACGTCAGGTCGATGTCACGGGTGCTGAACTCGGCGAGCGCCGACACCAGGGTGCCCGGCCGGTCCGGCGGAGTGAGCACGACGGCGGTGCGGTCGGCGCCCGTCGGCGCCGGCGGCGGGCAGGGACGAGTGACGTAGACGAAGCGCGTGCGCGCGTTCTGCACATCGGCGACGTCGGCGGCCAGCACCTCGAGGCCGAAGCGTTTGCCTGCCAGACCGGTGGACACGGCGGCGTCCGCCAATCCCAGTGAGACATCCTCGGCAGCAGCGGCATTCGACGAGGCGAACTCGACCTGTGCGTCGGGCATCGCCGAGGCGATCCAGTGCTGCACCTGGGCGGCCGCGTGCGGGTAGGCCCGGACGGTCCGCACGTCGGCCAGCGACGTTCCCGCGCGAGCGACGATGGTGAAGGACACGTCGAGCTCGGTCTCCGCCATGATCTGCAGGCGGTCACCCGTCGCCAGCGCGTCGAGGGTGGGCGGAACGGACCCCTGTACCGAGTTCTCGATGGGCACGACGGCACCGTCGACATCGCCCGACCGCACGAGGTCCAGGGTCGCGGGCGGACTGGACGCACTGACGCGTTCGACGTCGTCGCCCAACACGCCGTCCCCCTCGAGCTTGGCCAGAGCCATCTCCGTGAACGTTCCCGACGGTCCGAAATAGGCGATACGCACGTGCGCCACGCTACGCGTTCCGTGTGGTGGGAGGCCCGTTCTCGACACTCCGCACGTGTCTAGCCTTCGTGCCGGGCGCCGGCGACGCGCTCGGTGAGAGTGGCGGCGATACCCGGTGCGTCGGGGACCAGGATGCCGAGCAGGACACCGCGGGTCGCTGCGGCGGCATCGGGATGGAGCGAGACGAGTTTCTGCAGGTCCGGTGCGCGCAACGCGGCGCGGACGTCGTCGCCGCGCAGAGCGGCGACCGTGCCTGCGAGAACAGCGAGCACTCCGGCCGCGTCGGATGCTGCGGCGAAGAACCCGTGCTCGGCATGGGCGACCACGGCCAGCGAATCTGCGACGACGTCCTCGTCGGCGCCGAAGTCGATGCCCGTGTGATGACCCGCGCGATCGATCGTCGCCGTCGTCTCCACGACGTCACCGCCCGAGCAGAACACGACGAGGGGTGATCCGGTGTCGAGCGCGATCGCATCGTCGAGTTGCTCACCGGTCGCATGCACCAGGTACGCACGGGCGGGCGGGGGTGAGAGCGACGGAGCGATGTCGAGAGTGACGACCTTGTCCGAGACGTCGTCCGATGCGCCGACCGCACTGGCCGCGATGCAGGTCGACCCGATCATGGAATGCGGCTCGGCCGGGACGTTCGGGGCGTTGGCGACGAGGAGCCCTGCGAACAGAGCCTCGGGGTCTCGGCGTGGGCGGACACCCAGGGTCAGCATCGTGGGCACGCAGTCAGTCTAGTTTCTTCGTCTTGCGCACTCGCGCCGTGGCTGCTTAGCTAACCCTTACCTAAGTACATCCGAGTTCGACCGCACAGACCGAGGGGGCCGTCATGAACGGTGTCGTCACCACCGTCCCGTCCACTGCCGAGCGCGTCCGAAGCGTGTGCCTGCGCGCCGAACACACGGTGCTCGCAGTGGAGGGAAGCGCCCCGGTCGCCACCACGATGCACTTCCTGCGCTCGCCCGGCGAGATCGTCATGGTCGTGCCCGCGGACAGCACCGTCGGCGCCGTGACGTTCCAGGCGGGTTCGGCCGGCGTTCCGGCCGTCCTCGAACTCACCGACCACGCGCCCCTCGACCTGCGGGAACCCGTGCGTTCGCTGGTCTGGCTGAGTGGCGAGCTCCGCCGGGTTCCCGACAACGCCGAGCGCGCCGTGGCAGCAGCCGTCGCCTCGCAGTACCCGCACGCGGGGCTTCTCGACGTCGGACACAGCGGAGTCCTGCTGCGCCTGATCCTGGAATCGGTCGTCGTCGCCGACGCCACGGGCGCCGAACCGCTGTCCGTCCGAGACCTGATGGCAGCCGAGCCCGACCCGTTCTGGGAGGTGGAAGGCGGATGGCTGCAGCATCTGGACAGCGACCACTCCGACATGGTGCACCAGATCGCGCGACGCCTCCCGCCGTCACTGCGCACGGGCCGGCCCCGCCCCCTCAGCATCGACCGCTACGGCGTCGGCATCCGAGTCGAAGGTCCGTCCGACGACCACGACGTCCGCATCCCCTTCGCCTCCCCCGTCGACGACGTCACCGAGTTGAGCAAGGCGCTCCGCGTGCTCGCAGGCTGCCCGTTCATGAACGGGCTCCGCGCGCGCGATCACCACTGACCCACCGACGGGCACAATCGACGGAGTGAATCCGGAGAAGCCACCTGTCACCGAGTCGCCCCGGTCGATCCGGATCGAGATCGTCGTCGTCCTGCTGTTCACGTTCGGACTCAGCGGCCTGTCCAGCATCCTGTCGCTGATCGAGAGCGCGATGGAACAGGGCGCTCTGTCCCAGCAGACCGTGGCGATCAACGTTCCACAGTCGACACTGGGGCCGATCGACTTCCTCCGGCAGATCCTCGGCGCCGTCCGGCTGTTCGCGTGGGGCGCGTTGGGCCTGTACCTGTTGTGGCGCAGCGGAATCGGGCCGCGGGCCATCGGATTCGCTCGACCGCGGCTACGGCCCCACATCCTGCACGGCGTCGGACTCGCCGCCCTGATCGGCATCCCCGGACTGCTGTTCTACCTCGCCGCCGTCGCACTGAACCTGAACGTGACCGTCCTGCCCAGCACCATCGACGACGTCTGGTGGCGTCCGATCACCCTGACGCTGTCGGCGGTGGCGAATTCCGTCGCCGAGGAGGTCCTGGTCGTCGCCTGGCTCATCTCACGGCTCCGCGCGCTGGGCTGGGGAGAGAACAGGTCGCTCATCGCATCGGCTCTGCTGCGGGGCAGTTATCACCTGTACCAGGGCTTCGGCGCCGGCGTCGGCAACCTCGTCATGGGACTGATCTTCGGCAAGTACTTCCAGCGCACGGGCCGACTGTGGCCGCTCGTCGTCGCGCACGCACTGATCGATGTCGTCGCCTTCGTGGGGTTCGCCGCGCTGCGCGACCACGTTTCATGGCTGCCGGGATGACGGACCGGCCGGTTAGAGTCGCCGGATGAGCCAGCAACCTCCGTACGACCCCCGGCGGCGGCCGCCACCGAGTCGTACGGGGCAGGGACGTCCGGGCCCGGAACAGCCTCCCGTCGTCCGACGTCGTGCCGGCACGCCCCCTTCCTGGGCGGACAACACCCGCCAGCAACGACCGGACCGGCACCATCCGCCCCAGCAGGATCCGCGCGCCTGGTCGGCCGTCCCGCAGCAGGGACGGACTGACGCTCCCCGCCAGGACCCGCGGGCATACGCACCGCCGCCGCCCCGGCGGACCGGTCCACCCGCGCCTCCACCCACTCCACCGCAGCAGCGCAGACGTCGTCCACGGTGGGGTCGACGCATCGGTATCGGGCTCCTGGTCGTCCTTCTTCTCCTCGTGGGCGGAGCCGTGTGGGCGGACACATCCCTCTCACGTGTCGACGCGTTGGCGAACTACGACGGCCGACCCGGCGACACACCAGGGACAAACTGGCTTCTCGTCGGATCGGACAGCCGTACGGGCCTGACGCCGGAACAGGAAGCGGCCCTCGCTACCGGCGGCGACATCGGCGCCGGCCGCACGGACACGATCCTGCTCATCCACATCCCGTCCAGCGGGCCCACGACGATGGTCAGCCTTCCGCGTGACTGGTACGTACCCATTCCCGGGAACGGCGAGGACAAGCTGAACGCGTCGTTCTCCCTCGGCGGGGCGCCACTACTGGTGCAGACGGTGGAAGGTGTCACCGGGCTGCACATCGACCACTACGCCGAGGTCGGGTTCGGCGGATTCGCGGACATGGTCGATGCGATCGGCGGCGTCGACATCTGCGTCCCGTACGACATCGTCGACCCGCTGGCGGGAATCGATCTCCGGCCGGGGTGCCAGGAATTGTCGGGACCGCAGGCTCTCGGATTCGTCCGGAGCCGGGCCACGGCGCTCGCCGACATCGACCGGATGAACAACCAGCGACTGTTCCTGTCGTCGCTGCTGTCGAAGGCGACCGGCCCGTCGACGTTCCTGAACCCGTTCCGCGCCGTGCCCCTGGTTCGCGGTGTGGTGCGGTCCCTGCAGGTCGACGACGGCGACCACATCTGGAATCTCGCGTCCCTCGGCTGGGCTCTGCGCGGAGAGATGGTGACCACGACCATCCCGGTCTCGGGTTTCGAGGACGTCGACGGCTCCGGCAACGTCCTGCTGTCCGATCGCGAGAAGGCGTCGCGGTTCTTCGACCTCCTGGCGAACGATCAGCAGTTGCCTCCGGATCTGATCGGCGGCGGCTGACCGCAGGTCACCGATCGGAGATGATCCTCTCGATGTTGCGCTCGGCGAGCGCGCTGATGGTCAACGACGGATTCACGCGGCCGGTGCTGCCCGGGACCAACGCACCGTCGACGACGTGGAGACGGTCGTAGCCGACGACGCGCCCGTGATCGTCGGTTGCACGTCCGATGACCGCGCCGCCCAGCGGGTGTGCGGTGAACGAGGTGTTCACGTCCGGTACCCGCAACAGCGGATAGCCGACACCGATACCCGAAGTCTGCGCGATCCTGTCGTGCACCGGGCGCAGTGCGTCCTCGACGGCTCGATTGCCGCTCTCGGGCCAGTCGAGCCGCACCGAACGGGTCGCCTCGTCCCAGGCGAACGATCCGCGCGTCGAGTCCATGACCATGCCCAGCGACCCGATCAGCGTCAGGTCCACGGGCGAGCCGGGCACGTACCAGTTCTCCAGGGTCACGGGCGCGCCGGAATCGTCGGAGATGCGCGATGCGGACGGTGAAGCCTGCACGATGCCGATCCCGTCCGGGGACATGCCGCGCACCAACGCGGCGTCACCGTTGGTCCCCCATCCTTGTCCGACATGTTCGTTGAGATCGGGCAGGCGGCCGGTGTCCCGTGCGTGGACCAGAAGCCTGGATGTGCCCATGGACCCGGCACCGAGGAAGAGGTCGTCACACGTGAGGGTCCTCGTCGACATCACCTGCGCCGACGGATCCAGCACGTCCACGGTCAGCACGTACCGCCCCCCGGAGTCGCGCTCGATCGCGGTCACCTCGTGGCGGGGGTGGACGGTGCAGCGGCCCGTGGCCCGCGCCGCGGCCAGATAGTTGCGGTTCAGGTCGAACTTGGCACCGTTGGAATTACCGAGGTTGGATTCCCCGATCACCGCGGACGGCCGCGAGCGCCCGGACAGTTCGGCTCGGACGACGTCCCAGTCCCAGATGCCGTCGATGCGCTCCGGGGTGTAGCCGGCGCGCCGCACCTGGCGGTCCCACACTCTCGAATGCGTGAACGGTGTCGACTCGTAGATGTCGTCCGGCATGGAGGACAGTCGCAGTTCCGATCGGACGCGCGGGTAGTACACCGAGTTCATCTCGTCGTACGACACCGTGCCACCGAAGATCGCCTCGAAGAACCGTCGCTCCGGTTCGATCATCACCCCGGTGAACACCATCGACCCGCCGCCGACGACGGCCCCGCACCAGACGTCGATCGTGCCGTGTTCGGTGACGTCGAAGACTCCACCGAACTGATCCGTCGGCACCATGGGCAGGCCGGTCATTGGCGCGAGACCGCCGCGCCGCCAGAACGCTCGGCCGTCCGGAGCGACGTCGTTGGCGAAGATCTGCCGCCGTGGGTCGGTCGGCCACTGGGATCCCCGCTCGAGAACGGTCACCTGCACCCCGGCGCGCGCGAGACGTGCGGCGGTGATGGCGGCGCCGAATCCGGACCCCACCACCAGCGCCTCGGAATGTTCAGGAGCGGGATCGACCGGCGCGAAGAGCTCGGGAACGAACGTGCGGTAGACACCGTCGAGTGCGGGCGCAGCCGCGGACGAACCCTGCGCCGCCGTCCCGGCGGCTCCCACGAGACCCGCCACACCCATCGCGCGGAGAAACTGCCTGCGGTCCAGCTCCATGACGTCTCTCCCCGCCCCGGCGCAGGTCACGCGGCATTCGCGTCGGGCAGCGGGGTCGGGGAGAGACTTTCTTACTCACCGGTAAGTTGTCCACCCGCCGGGGCTGGATGAGAGCAGATCGCGGACCGGGGCCGAGGGTGCCGCACGACACGCGACCCACGTCCGGCACCCGACCCAGTACCGTGTGTCGTCATGAGCCGCGACCGAGGGACCAGCGAATTCCACGAACTCCTGCGCCGACAGGTGCGCCACGAGTTCACGGCGTCGCAGCAGTACATCGCGATCGCGGTGTACTTCGACGGTGCTGATCTACCGCAGCTCGCCGCCAGGTTCTACGCGCAGGCGGACGAAGAGCGCGGCCACGCGATGATGATGATCCAGTACCTGCTCGACAACGACCTCGAGGTCCAGGTTCCCGGAGTGGACGACGTCGTCACGACCTTCGCCACGGTGCGCGAACCGGTGGAACTCGCCTTGCAGCAGGAGAAGAAGGTCACCGACCAGATCACGACGCTGGCCCGCACCGCCCGCGACACCGGGGACTACCTCGGCGAGCAGTTCATGCAGTGGTTCCTCGGCGAACAGATCGAAGAAGTGGCGTCGATGACGACACTGCTGACCATCGTCGATCGCGCGGCGCAGAACCTCTTCCACATCGAGGACTTCGTCGCCAGAGAGATGACCAGCGAGTCCCGCGGCGGCGGCAACGCGCCGAAGATCGCCGGGGGACTCGCCTGACGGTCAGCGCAGAGTGACCTGACGGCTGCGCAAGCCGTCCCGGGCGCGTCGCTGCTCGGAGGAGAGCTCCGACGTGTCGGCCAGTGTCTCGTCCAGTCGCTTACCCAGTTCTGCTGTGCCCGTTGCCCATTCGTCCGGGTGGACCTCCGGGTCGAGGTCGAACACCGGAACCAGCAGCCCGTGGGTGCGGAACGACCCGGCGAAGCGCGAGCCCTCGCCCACGTGGAGCGCGCCCTCGGACTGCAGGCGTGCGAGGGCGATCATCAGCTGGTCCTCGTCCTCGGGACGGACCCAGCGGATGTGCGCCTTGTCCCCGGCGTCGACCCACCATGCTGCGGACACACCGTCCGCGGTGATCCGTGCCGACGGGAGAATCGCACCGTTCGCGCGCTCGATGGTCGCGTCGACCTCGGGATCGGGGCTCGCCCCCTCGGGGATCCACCACGAGAAGTCCTTGTGCACCGTGATCTCCAGCGGCGACCCGGCATCGACCAGGTCGACCAGGCGCGCGGTGGTCTCCGACGGCGCGGACGCTGCCAACGACGTTCCCGGTGTCGCACCGGCGGTCCATTCGACGGCCGCGGCGAGATCGGCCGACAGGTCCTCGGAGAACGTCTGCACCTGCATCGCGACGAAGGCATCCTGCTTCTCGTCGTCACGCACCAAGGCGGCCACGGCACCCGGGAGAACGGTGGCCAGGGTGACCGGCCGCTCGCTCCCCGTCACGGGCAGCGTTGCCGTCGCGGAGGCTACGAACTCCCGCATGGCGACCATGTCGCATTCGAACGCCAGGCCTTCGAACGGCCGAACGGGAGCGGAGGACAACGCCTCACGCTCGACGCGGCGCTGTTCGAGCAGCTCGGCGCGTCGGCTGTCGGGCTTCGGACCACTGTTTCTCTTGCTCTTCTTACCCACGATGGTCGAACCTACCGGGTGAGGCTGTCGTCCAACCATGCAAGAGCCTGACCGGGGTGGTCCGTGGCGATCCACCGGACCCCGAGGTCGTGGCACAGATGCACGTCCTCCTCGGTGTTCACCGTCCAGCAGTACGTCGCGCGACCGGCTGCTGCAGCGTGATCGACCATCGCCGGTCGCTCGCGCAGAGTCTTGATGGACGGCCCCACCGCGGTGGCTCCGACCGTCGTCGCGGCTCCGCCGCCGATGTAGCGGGACGCAGTGCCCAACAGCACGGTCGGCAACATCGGGGCCGAGCGCCGGACACGCCACACCGCCGTCGGAGCGAAGGACATGACGACGGCTCGCGACATCGAGGCCGAGCCCGGACGCCCGATTCCGAACCTGTGGAGTTCCGCCAGCACGGCGTTCTCGATCAACCCGCCGTAGCGGACGGGGTGTTTGGTCTCGATGAAGATCTTGGCGGGTTTGGCCTTCCACGACATGACGACGTCGATGAGATCCGACAGCAGCAGCACCTGCGCCGGGTCGTCGGCCGTTCCGTAGTCGTGCCCGGCCAGGGCGTCGTAGGTCAGCGTGCTGACGATCCCCGACCCCGACGACGTCCGGTCGATCCGCCGGTCGTGCACGCAGACGACTCGGCCGTCGCGGGTCAACCGCACGTCGCACTCGACGCCGTCGGCACCCTCCCGCAGAGCTTGCTCGTACGCGACCAGGGTGTGCTCCGGCCGTGCACCCGACGCTCCCCGGTGTGCGACGACGAGCGGCAGGACGCTCATCGCGTGAGCTCCACCGGATCCGGTGCGATCGTCCACCGTGTGAGCGTTCTGTCGTCACCGCGCACGGTGCGGCCGTCGGATCGGCGGATCAGCACCAGTGTCAGAGCCGCGAGTCCGGCGGCGACCAGGTCGGTGAGCGCAGTTGCCAGCACACCGTTGGCACGGGCCTGGATACCGTCCGCGACGCGGAAGGCGAGCGTCGCCGCCAGCATGAGCCAGTTGACGATCCACGCGGTCCACCACCAGGGAAGCACCCGTTCGAGCGACCATCGCTGCGAGCTCACGCGTGCCAGTTCGGTGAGGAAGACACCGGGGGCGACGAGATTGACCAGCGGTATCAGCGATCCGGCGAACAGGGTGCGTGGTCGTCGAGGATCCACCTCGCCCCGATCTGCGTACGCGCTGCGCCGGGCACGGACGAGCCACGCCACGCTTGCGACGGCGGCCACCAGACCCACGCCCACGGACAGGAAGGACAGGCACCAGACAGCGGCGTCCGACAGAGCGAGGACGGCGGCCGGAATCAGCGAGTCACGGCTGACCAACAACACGGCGTACCGGGCGAACTCCGCGAGCGCCGCGGCCACGAACAGGAAGAACGCCACGCTCACCATCGACGTGACGCGGCCCGCGAGTCGGTCCCCAGCGCTCTCGGTAGGTTCGACCGTCGCTCGGCCGACGACCGGCAGGCCCCACGTCGGCATCGTGTCGTAGCGGGGTGTGGGCGACGGTGCCCGGACGACCCGCGTGCGGCGTGCGCGCACGGGACTCGAGGCGACCCAGCGGAAGTTGCGACGCACCCCGGTAGGAACCTGGCCCACGGGCACGGGCGAGAGCAACACCCCTCGGCAGACCGGACACCACTGTTGCGGACGCGGTCCGACGTCGATCCGCGTCGCGCAGCGCGCACAGATCTGGAAATAGTTCATTCGCGCTGCCGGCTCAGTAGACGGTGGCGGGTCTGCCGGCGTCGTCGACGACGGGGAGGCCTGCTTGTTGCCACGCGACCATTCCGCCGTCGACATTGACCGCTTCGACGCCCGCGTGCTGCAGGTATTCGACGACACGCGCCGAACGTCCCCCCACCCGGCAGACGACGTACAGGGGTCCCGAAACCTCGACCTCACCGATCCGGGCGGGCACATCACCCATCGGAATGTGGATCGCGCCGGGAGCATGGCCCTGCTCCCACTCGTCCTGCTCACGAACGTCGAGGAGGACGGCCTCCGAACTCTGTGCGGGCACGTCGGCCACGGACACGGACGGGACGGATCCGGAAGTCACGGCTCGATCCTGTCACGGCGTGCGGGACGGTGCCACCATCCGCTCTCCGTCGACCGGTTCGTCGTCGTTCCGCCATTTCGCCGATGGCCGCCGGGGCGCTCGCGCCACGATCCATGTCGACCCGACCTTCGTCGCCGCCAACGAGCCCGATGCGATCTGTTGCAGCACAGCTTGACGCGAGACAGAGGTACCGGCCGCGACCTCGGACACCGACGCCCAGCCCTCCGTCGGCGGCAGACCGGACACCAGGACGAAGTCGCGGGAGCGATGGATCGCCAGAGACACCAGTTCTCGACCGAGTGCAGACGACCGCAACACCGCACCGGCGACCGCCGTCGCCTGCGTCAGGTCGTCGGCCTGCACCGTCACCACCAACCTGGCGCGGCCGAGCAGGCTGCGGGTCACGCGCCCGCGGTAGGGGGTGACGGCGTCGGACATGTCGTCCAACTCGTCCTCCGTGAGCTGGTCGACGCGGCGGTCGATCTCGGCCTCGGCCGTGAATTCCATGCGCCGAGTATTGCTGATCGACAACTTCTTTGCGCCTATTACTTGTCGATCAGCAAGTTTACTCCCCACCATCCACAGAAACATCCACAGAAACCGAACTCGATCCCGTTTCCGGCGTGAGCGGGCCGGTGCGCTCTAAGGTCGAGTCATGGATCTCAGAATCTTCACCGAACCGCAGCAGGGTGCCACCTACGACGACCTGCTTCGCGTGGCTCGTGCCGCCGAGGACTTCGGTTACGACGCGTTCTTCCGCTCGGACCACTACCTGGCGATGAACGTCGACGGGTCACCCGGACCGACGGATGCGTGGATCACCCTCGCCGGACTGGCGCGGGAGACGTCGACCATCCGGCTCGGCACGCTGGTCACCTCCGCCACCTTCCGGTACCCCGGGCCGCTCGCCATCTCCGTCGCGCAGGTCGACGCGATGAGTTCCGGCAGAGTCGAACTGGGTCTGGGTGCGGGGTGGTACGCGGAGGAGCACGCCGCCAATGCCATTCCGTTCCCGCCGGTGGGCGAACGATTCGACCGGTTCGAGGACACCCTCGCCATCGTGACCGGCATGTGGGGCACGCCGGAAGGCGAGTCCTTCTCCTACGAGGGTCGGCATTTCAGCGTGACCGATTCACCGGCTCTGCCGAAGCCGGTGCAGAGCCCGCCTCCGATCATCATCGGCGGAATGGGCAAGAAGCGGACCCCCGAACTGGCGGCGCGATACGCGCAGGAATTCAACCTCCCCTTTGCCGACACCGATTCCACCGCAACACAATTCGAGCGCGTTCGCAGTGCGTGCGCGGACGCCGGGCGCGACGCCGACTCGATGATCTTCTCCAACGCACTGGTGCTCTGCTGCGGGCGTGACGACGCGGAACTGGCCCGCCGTGCCGGCGTCATCGGACGCGAGGTGGACGAACTGCGCGCAAACGGAGCCGCGGGTACGCCCGCCGAGATCGTCGACAAGCTGGGAACGTACGCCGAGCTGGGAGCGACCCGGTTCTACCTGCAGACCCTCGACCTGACGGATATCGACCACCTCGAGTTGGTCGCGAGCGAGGTCATGCGGCAGTTGAGTCGGTAGCGGGTGTCGCGCGCCCCGACCAGTGGCGCGCGATCCACCGCGCCGCCGGTGTCTCCACGTAGCGATAGACGACGTCGGACAGCGCTCCGGTGGCGAGTGCGAACACCAGCACGGCCATCGTCGGCCCGAGATGCGGTTCGACGAGCGAGTAGATGCGGTAGAGCACCAACGTGTGCACCAGGTAGATGGTGTAACTCCGAGTCGCCAACCAGTGGACGACGCGTGAACGACCGAAGGCTGTGTCCGTCGGTGCAACCAGGACCACCGCCACGATCAACACCAGCACCGTCCACAGATGCCCCTGCTGGCCGACGTGGAAGGCGTCGACGGTGATCGCGTACTGGATCACCGCGAACTGCGCCAGGGCGGCAGCGGTGAGTGCACGCCACGACGCCAGCCGCGCGAAGCCCATGTAGGCCAGTTGCCCCAGGAATACCGTCGGGAGGGTCGCCGCGACCTTGTCCACCATCGGCACGGTCCAGGAGTACGGGACCAGGTCGGTGTAGAGAAGCACTGCCCAACAGAGCGCAGCACCGATCACCGGGACCAGCACCGGACGGGACGCGAGGACACGGCGCATGGACACGGCATAGACGTAGAAGACGCCCTGGACGATGAGGGTCCACGTGACGCCGAGCACGACCACTTCGGGACGGACGAAGAATCCGCCCAGCACGAAGCTCATGGCAGCCTCGGCGTTGCTGATACCGACCGTCTGCGAGAACATCCCGTTCACGCCCAGGCGCACCAGGACGATCGCCGCGAGCACGGACAGCCAGAAGACGGGGAGGAGTCGCGCGGCCCGCCCCACCAGGAACTTCCGGGGTGAATGCCGGACGACCGACGCCGTCGCGACCAACCCGGTCAGCATCATGAAGAAGGCGACGCCCACGAAGGACAGGTGGTGGTTGAGTCCACCGTGCTCGACCATGACCACCGTGACCACGTCGATCAACCACCACGAGGTGCCGAGGTCGTCGACGAGGAAGTACGAGATGTGCGAGTACACGACGGTGAGCACGGCCAGCGCGCGGAGAATGTCGACGCCACCGAACCTGATTCGCGGCGGTTCGGACGGCGCCGCGACCGAGACCACCCCGTTGTCCGGGTTCGGCGTCGGGTGTGTCATCACCCCAGATCTTAAGGTTCCGTTCACCCGGAGGTCGAGTTCGCCGGTGTAAACAACAATCGTCGCCAAGAGGACCGCAGTCCGGAAGCGCCTCCACCACTGCACTCCGCGTGCGCCGAACTGTTGCGCGAGGTGTACGAATGATATTGGCTGGGTAGAGCCAGCCGTCAGCTATGACACGTCAGACAACACTGACGCAAGAGAAGGGAAACACGTGTCCGAGTACACACTGCCCGACCTCGACTACGATTACGCAGCTCTCGAGCCCCACATCTCCGGTGAGATCAACGAGCTGCACCATTCCAAGCACCACGCCACCTACGTGGCCGGCGTGAACACCGCGCTGGAGAAGCTGGCCGACGCCCGTGACAAGGACGATCACGGCTCGATCTTCCTGCAGGAGAAGAACCTCGCGTTCCACCTCGGTGGCCACGTGAACCACTCCATCTGGTGGAAGAACCTCTCCCCCAACGGTGGCGACAAGCCCGAAGGCGAGCTTGCCGCAGCTCTGGACGATCAGTTCGGATCGTTCGACAAGTTCCGCGCGCAGTTCACCGCCGCGGCCAACGGCCTGCAGGGATCCGGCTGGGCCGTCCTCGGCTACGACACGCTGGGCAAGAAGCTGCTCACCTTCCAGCTGTACGACCAGCAGGCGAACGTGCCCCTCGGCATCATCCCGCTGCTGCAGGTCGACATGTGGGAGCACGCCTTCTACCTGCAGTACAAGAACGTCAAGGCCGACTACGTCAAGGCATTCTGGAATGTCGTCAACTGGGCCGACGTGCAGCAGCGCTTCGCCGCCGCCACGTCGCAGACCTCGGGTCTGATCTTCCCGTAGTTCTCGCCAACACGTCGAGCGCCGCCGGACAGCGGGCGCACCCCAGCGGGTGCGCCCGCTTTCGTGTGCGGTAGGTGGGTCGGTGCGCGCTGGCCTGGCCTGCGACGGGTGCGCACACCCCTTCTGCGAACCGCACACCCCCAACAGCAGGCTAAAAAGGGGGTGCGGTCACCACCAGGGGTGTGCGCTTCCTCGGCCCGCCGTGCGGCACCTCGACTGTCACGGCAGGCAACACCTGGCACTCGCAACCACTTGTGTGCCAGGTGGGCGCTGGTGTTTCCTTCATTCACCCGACGATGTGTGCCGATGGTCCGCGCACGTTCCGCGCGGCCGTCTCCCCTACAGGGGAATGCATCTGCCGGCCAGTGCGAGGAGAACGCCGTGACCTTCCATCCCGATCGTCGTGTCATCGGAGTCGCCCCGTTCCACTCCGGAGGCACGCTGCGCGGCTTCGTCATCTCCGGCCGTTGGCCCGACACGACGAAGGAGTGGGCCCAGCTCCTGGCCTTCACCGTCCACGTCGCGTCGACACCCGGCCTGTTGGTCACCTCCACCGTCTTCGGTGTGCGGGAGGAACTTCCGGACGATCCGCACGAAGGCACCGTCGGGATCGTGTTGTCCGAGGGTCCCGTGATCGGTGACCACGCGGTGACCCCGGAACGGTTCGCCCTGCATCAGCCCGCTGCGCTGATGATGCTGCACCCACCGTCGGAAACCATGCCGACCTTGCCGGAGTGCGCGGGCGCCGCGTCCGGCTGCGTCCTGCTTCCCGGCCTGCCCCATCTCGGACTCGATCACCGCGCGGCATGGGTCGAAGCCGAAGCAGACGGGACTGTGACGTCGATGGTCAGTCGTGTGGGTCTCGACCCCATCAGCGACCCCGACACCGCGGTGCTGGCGATGCTGCTCGCCGCATGACCGTGGACGGGACGCGGAAGTCGAAAGTTCGGTCGACCTAACAGGAAAGTCGAAGTTGCAGAAGCCTGACCTGCGGTTTAGCGTGGAGAACAGCGAAGGGGAGTAGCCCCCAATCGCCGAGTCGACATACTGGCGCGGATCGCACGTCCATCCGTTCCCGGCCCGGTGAACCGACAGCCGTCTCGAGTGAGACCGCGAATCGGTGGGCGAGACCTTCGGTCCGATGACCGCACGGCGTACTTCCGAGTGCGCCGAGCGCCGGCCGTGAACTCCCCTCGCAACGGTCTGCGCGCCCTGCCCTGGAGGTTTCCCGTGTTCGCCGCGCTGCTGCTCAGCTTCGGTGTCATCTTCGTCGCCGAGCTCGGTGACAAGTCACAGCTGATGGCCATGACGTTCGCCTTGAAATACCGCTGGTGGGTCGTTATCGGCGGCATCACCGTCGCCACGACGCTGGTGCACCTGGTGTCCGTCGCCGTCGGTCACTACCTCGGTGTCGCCCTGCCCACGCATCTGATCGGCATCGTCGGCGGCATCGCGTTCCTCGTCTTCGGACTGTGGACGCTGCGCGGCGACAGCCTCGACGACGACGAGGCCTCCAAGGCCGACCGCGTCACCAAGTCCGCCTTCATCGCCGTCGCCTCCGCGTTCTTCCTCGCCGAACTGGGCGACAAGACGATGCTCGCGACCGTGACGCTGGCGTCGGACAACGACTGGGTGGGCGTCTGGATCGGATCGACGCTGGGAATGGTCGCCGCGGACGCCCTGGCCATCATCGTCGGCGCGACGCTGGGCAAGCACCTCCCCGAGCGCCTCATCACCCTGGGCGCGGCGACTCTGTTCTTCGTGTTCGGTGTCTGGCTGATCCTCGAAGGCGTCTTCCCCGGCTCACCGGTCGGCCTGATCGCTGCGGCCGTCGTGCTCGTCGCCGGCATCGCATTGACGACCTGGCGGCTCAGGCGCTCTCCGCAGGAAGACCGGCGTTCCGACGATGAAGCGATCGCATCTCCGCGCTGACCTCGTCCACCGGGCCGTGGACTCGGATCGACGGCGCGACCTGCTGGATCGGTAGCGCCGCCACCGGGCCCGCGTCTAACGACCATTCCTCCCGCCACGCCGTCAACTGTGCGCCGGTCACCGCGACGACGATGTCGCCGAGCCCCACCCACGCGTGCGCCGCCGAGCACATCGGGCAGTGCTCCCCCGACGTGTAGACCGTCGCCGACGATCGAGCCTGCGCATCGAGGTTGCGGACGGCCCACTCCACGATGGTGAACTCCGGATGCCGGGTCGCGTCGCCACCACCCGTCCGGTTGCGGTCCTCGAACAACACACGACCGTCCGAGTCGACCAGCACCGACCCGAACGGCTCGTCACCGGCCTCGAGGGCTTCGCGCGCGAGTTCGACGCAGCGGCGGACATGGTGCAGATCGATCGAACCGAGAGACGACATTAGTCCAGTGTGGACCACCGACTAGGGTTCCTTTTCAGTGAGCGGCCGGTAACCGACATGGTCGTCGAACGAGAGGACACGGCAGTGGAGATCGCAGGAACAGCAGCATTGGTCACCGGAGGCGCCTCGGGCCTCGGCGCAGCGACAGCGAAGCGCCTCGCCGACAACGGCGTCACCGTATTCGGCCTCGACCTGCAGCAATCCATCGACAAGGCCGGCGACTCCGTTCCCGATGGCGTCACGTTGATCGCCGCCGACGTCACCAGCGACGAGGAAGTCCGCGCAGCACTGACCCAGATCGGTGAGGCAGGCGTTCCCCTGCGCATCGTGGTCAACTGCGCCGGTGTCGGCTGGGCGGGTCGCATCCTGTCGAAGAAGGGCGTCCACGACCTCGAGCTCTTCCGCACCGTCATCACCATCAACCTGCTCGGCACCTTCAACGTCATGCGTCTGGCAGCGGACCACATGCAGTCGCTACCCACCGTCGACGAGGCCGGCCAGCGCGGCGTCATCATCAACACCGCCTCCGTCGCGGCCTTCGAAGGACAGATCGGTCAGATCGCGTACTCGGCATCCAAGGGTGGCGTGCACGGCATGACGGTTCCCGCGGCGCGCGACCTCGCGCAGTTCGGCATCCGCGTCAACACCATCGCCCCCGGCATCGTCGACACCCCGATGCTCGCCGGCGTCACCCCGGAGTACCGCGCCGGCCTCGAGGCGGGCGTCCCGTTCCCGTCGCGCCTGGCTCAGCCCACCGAATACGCGCAGCTCGCACAGATGATCGTCGAGCACGACTACCTCAACGGCGAGACCATCCGCATGGACGGCGCGCTCCGGATGGCGCCGCGCTGACCTCCGCGACAACCGCGGAGAAAATCTTTTCCGACTCGACCCATCCGTCACCGGTACTGGGACGAATCACATCTCGAGACGCTCGTCGTCGCTGCCAACCCCCGACTGGTAGCGATGGCGAGCGTTTCACTATACGGAGGTCGCCGCCTCACGGGACCGACGCAGGGCATCGACCGTCGGAATGTCACCCGCCGCGCCGTTCTCCATCCACACCCGCAAGGCGCGCGTCGCCTGGACGTCGTCCTCGTTGTACTCGAGCAATCGGGTGCGCTGCGTGTCGTCCACAGGTCCCTCGTACCCGACCGCTTGCCGGTACCAGACCATCGACGCTTCGCCGCCGGCCTCGTCGTCTCGCCAGGAGAAGCCGGCCACCGGAGCAACCTTCTTGAGCCCCTTGCCCGACGGACACACGAAGTTGTCGGACACCGCGATGTACATGTCCACCCAGTCCGGGCCGTCGATGAACGCCCGGACCTCCGCTTCCGTGGGTACACCCGGCATGCCGACGAACCTGCGTGCCGAGTTCAGCAGCCACTTGTCCTCGGCCGCACGCGAGTAGCAGTACGCGGCAAATGTCAGGCCTCGGGCATGGGCGTCGTCACGCACGGACTGCAGCCATGTCCAGAACTCGGCGAACGAGCGACCCTCGTCCATGGTCGGCACGGGCTCCCAGGTGACGAAGGCCCGATACTCCGGGTCGGTGCCGTCCCGCCTGTCCAGCAGCGTGCCCCACATGTAGGCACCGTGTTCCTGGTAACTCTCCATGTCGACATCGACCTCGACGTCGGCGCGATGGACGGTGACCTCGTCATGGCGCCGGACCAACGGGAGATCCGAGAGCCACGCCTCCGCGATGACGACGGTGTCGGCGAATTCCCCGTGCGGCCACTCCTCCGGCGGTCCGGCGGTCCAGGTCGCGAGGTCGTCGATGGTTCGGATCCCGGCCGAGCGCAGGGCGTCGGCTCGAGACCCGGTCGCCACCAGACTGACGTCGTGGCTCTGGCGGAGTGCCTCCCCGCACTCGTCCCACCAGGGACAGGAGCGGCACTCGGACACCTTGGACGGCACCGTCACCGCCTCGCCCGCGGCGATGGCGGCGCGATCGGCGAAACGAGTGTCGTACTCGCGCGACACGGCCGCCAGATCGTGCACCAGCACGACCTCGGCGCCGAAGCCGATGACCCCTGCCGTGGCGGACGCGCCCGCGTGCCCGATACGTGCGAGCAGCCGGTGGATGTGCACGCCGCCGAGCTGGTCACGCAGCTGGGCACGGACCTTCCGAGTGGCGTCGACGGCGGGAGCCCACGTGTCGAACGGCGTGGTCACGGCCCCGCTACCCGGATCCGTCACCTTGTGGTTGACGACGAGGACCGGGATGTATCCACCGGCCGGGTCTTTGACGAGCATGTCGCAGCGACCACGACGTCCTGCGTCCTCGTCGTCCGCGAACACCGCGTTCCAGATGCGCTCGGCTCCCTCGTCGCACGCGCGCCGAGTCGCACGGACCTGCAGGTGGCGCGGCATGGACGGCGACACCACGACCCATGCGTCGGGGTCGGCGGAGACCAGGGACTCGCGAACTGCGGCTCGGTAGACAGTGGCCGCTTCCCGACGCATCTGCACCCCCGCGTTCTCCGCGGTGCCCGTGAGCAGCGACCGGTAGGCCGTGTCCAGGTACACCCGATGGCGGCACCGCGTGAGAGACGACGCGTCGACCATCGAGCGGCCGAGGGCCGGTCGGGATTCACCGGGAAGGCCGGAGGCCGGTCGAGAGGGACCGGGTGAGCCAGGCGTGGACATATCTGCAGCGTAGATCCAGGGGGTGACACCTCACGCGGATGCAGACATCCCGAGTGGGACCGATAGGCTGGCGGCAAGTATCGCGACGCCTGTTGTTCGATCGAACGGGGCGTCCTTCTCGGACACGAAGGGGCACGTTCACCATGGCTCTGCGCAAGAAGCGTTCTCGCCGTGCGACCCGGAAGGCCGAGGCCAAGGCACTCCGCCACAAGGCGGGTCTCGAGGCGAAGTACGGCGCTCGCAACGACCGTAAGCACCTGAAGAAGCTGGCGAAGAACGACGCGAAGGCGCTCGCCAGCCAGCAGAAGGTCGATCAGGCCCACATCAAGACTCTCGCGGCTCGCGAGAAGGCGGCGCGCGAGGGCAAGGTCAACGCGGCGAAGGTGCGCAAGTACATCGGTATCGGCCGCGTTCTGGCGCCGGTTCTGGTTCCGATCGCCTACCGCGCGGCCACGCTCCTGCGTGGGCAGCTGGATCAGTACCGCGCCGGTCGTATCGGCGTGCCGGTCCAGGAACTGGGCCAGTACACCGGGCACGGTGCGAAGCTCAGCGCCCGGATCGTCGGCGCGGAGAAGTCCGTGGCCGAGGTGTCGGCGGCGAACAAGGACAGCGAGACCGCGGCGTTCGCCGACGCGATCCGTGGACGTCTGACGCAGCTCACCACGGCGGTTCATGCGGCCGAGCAGATGCCGCCGTCGCGTCGCAAGCTCGCTCACGGTGCGATCGCGGACGAGCTGGACGGCATCGAGGCCGACATCCTCGCGCGCCTCGGCGTCCGCTGACCCGACCGGCGTCGAAGGAATGAGCACCGGCCGCGGGAGTGGTTTCCGCGGCGGAGCTGTGGGCGCACTCACCGCGGCCCTCGCTGTCGCTGCTCACGGGGCCGGCGGCGGTGAGATTCCGGGATCCGACTCACTGACGTTCCTTGTCGTCGCGTCCCTCGGGGTCGGCGTTCTCGCCGGCAGTGTCGGCACGGGACGCTCCGGCCGTCTCGCGCTACTGCCCTGGCTCGCCGGAGGACAAGTCGTCGCGCACCAGGCACTCGCACTGGCTGCCGACCACTCGCACCCGGTGGGCCCGTCGATGCTGACTGCCCACGCCGTCGCGGTCGGTGTGTGCGCTCTGCTGCTGGGCGCGGCCGAACGGCTGCTGCGAGCCATCACATCGGTCCTCCGCACACCCACCCGGTCCGTCACTCCCCCACCGCGTCGGGCGACGATCTCCGCCACCGCGCCGCTGGGGATGCCCACACCCGTCCCCGCCCTGACTGCCGTATCGAGACGAGGCCCGCCGTCGGTGTCCACACCCTGACGTCGATTCAGCCGGTGCTCGGCGCCGGTTCACCTCTCTTCTCTAGGACACAACCACATGAGTAGTTTCTCCACGCGCGCCCTCGGAACGGGCGCCCTCACCGCGGCAACCCTGATGGCAACGGCCGGCATCGCGTCGGCGCACGTCGTCGTCTCCGCACCCGACGCAGCGCAGGGCGGGTACACCGTCCTGTCCTTCCGCGTTCCCACCGAGTCCGACACGGCGTCGACCACCGCGGTCACGGTCGAGCTTCCCGCCCTGACGTCCGCCCGGACGCAGCCCATGCCCGGCTGGACGTCCGTCGTCCAGAAGGGCGTCGACGAGAAGGCCACCTCGGTCACCTGGACCGCCGATCCCGGGAATCCGGGAGTCGGGCCCGGACAGTTCCAGCAGTTCCTGCTCTCGGCGGGGCCCCTGCCCGAGGAGGAGAGCGTGTCCTTCCCGGCAGCCCAGACCTACAGCGACGGTGAGGTGGTCCGCTGGGACCAGCCCACTCCCGAGGACGGCACCGAGCCCGAGCTGCCCGCGCCCACACTGACTCTCGCCGAGGGATCCGACGATCACCACGGAGCCCCGTCGGTGACCGCCGCGTCCTCCGAGACCTCGACGGCGACGGCGGCATCGTCGGACACCACCGCGCGGTGGTTGGGCGGCGTCGGCCTGGTCCTCGGTGCCCTCGGTGCGGCTCTGGGAATCGGAGCGACCGTTCGGAGTCGACGCTCGTGAGACGTTGTGTCGCAGTGTTGCTCACGATGTTCGTCGCGTTGATCCTCGGAACGTCATCGGCGTCCGCGCACTCGGTCGTGGTCGGCAGTTCACCGGAGAACGAGTCGTCGGTGGATGCGGGCCCCGCGGAAGCGACCGTCACGTTCAACGAGGCGGTGCAGTCGGATTTCGCCTCGCTGACAGTGGTCGGGCCGGACGGCAACCTGTGGTCGGAAGGTGACCCTCGGGTGTCCGGTTCCACGGTCGCCATCGATGTCCGCGAGCTCGGGCCGACCGGGACGTACACGATCGCGTATCGCGTCACCTCGGCGGACGGGCACCCGGTCAGCGGTACCCGCACCTTCGAGCTGACGACGGCCGGTAACGGAACACCGGGCGCAGCAGCCGATTCCGATGCGTCCGGTGCATCGGGAGGCGGCGTTCCACTGTGGCCGTTCCTCGTCGCGGCAGCGGTGGTGTTCCTCGGCGGACTGGCGTTCGCACTGCGGAAGAAGGACTGACGGATGGCCGGGACGACTGCGCGGCCCTGGTGGCCGGCCGTGGTCGTTCCGGCCGCTCTCGGTGGGGTCCTTCTGGCATGGGTGCTCGCCGTCGACCCGGTCCTGATCGACACCGGCATCCGGAGTGTCGCCGATGTCGCGGGTGCGGTGCTGCTGGGCATCGGGCTGCTGACACTGCTCGCGCAGCATTCACGCCACGTCGACACCTCGAGAGTCTGGCGTATCGCCGCTGTCACAGCGGGATGCTGGGCGGTGTGCGAGGCAGCGTTACTGGTCTTCGGCGCCGCACGGTCGGGAGCGGTTGCTGCCACCGATCTTTCGCTCGCGATGTTCGCCGACTATCTGCAGAACATCGCCGGGGGACGGATCGGCACCGCTGTCGTGGTGGTGTCCGTGGCGATGACGATCCTGGCCATCACGACCGTCCGACTCGATCTCGACATCTCCGGCATCGTGGTCGTCGTCCCGACCTCGATAGCCCTCATCGTCCGACCGATGACGGGACACATGTCCCAACAGCCCGCCGGAGCGCTACTCGTGGCTCTCCACGTTCTCGCCGCGTCGATCTGGCTGGGGCTTCTGCTGGCGATGGCCGTCGCCCTCCGCACGCGAACGGCGTGGGCCGAACTCCTGCCGCGCTATTCGACGATCGCGCTGTGGTGCGTCGTCGTGGTGACGATCACGGGTGCCGTCGACGCGGCGGTGCGCCTGGGATCCCTCGACGCACTGACCGGAACCGATTACGGCCGACTGGTTCTCGCGAAGACTGCGCTGGTGGTCCTGCTCGTCGCTGCCGGTGGGTGGCAACGACGGACATGGGTGCGAGAGATCGGTTCACACCGAACCGATGCGGCGGTCTCGATCAGGCGAGCCGTGACCGAGACCGCCGCCATGGCAGTCGCTTTCGGAGTAGCCGCCGCACTCGCGACGACCGCGTGATCACGCGGGTTGCGGGTCCGCGCTCGGAAGCAGTCTGACCAGGACGTCCGACATCGTGATCACACCGAGGACGCGCGATCCGTCACGCACCACGGCCAGATGGTTACGGGTCTCACGCATCTCGGCCAACGCCACGTACACCGGAGTCTCTGCCGCGAGCTCGAACGCAGGTCGTACGAACTCGGCGATCGACCGTGCCGGGTCCGCTTGCAGCGTGTCCCGAACGTGCACCACGCCGGCCACGTCGCGACCGGAGTCGCCCTGTCGGCCGACGAGAATGCGGAGGTGGCCGGTCCGCAACGACGCGTCGCGCACGTCGGACACCGACGCCGTGTCGTTCACCACCGTGGGTACGGAGGTGTCGTCGACGAGGTCGGCGACGGTCAACTTCTGCAGTTCGAGTGCCCCGACGATCTGGTCGGAGTACCCCTTGTCCAGCGATCCGACGCTGACCGAGTGCGCGACGAGTTGCTCGAGCCCGTCCGGATCCTGACCCGACACCACCTGGTCGGCCGGCTCGACGCCCGCCTTGCGCAGGCACCAGTTGGCCATTCCGTTCAACGAGATAAGGATCGGCCGCGTGAACCACATGAACGCGCGCATCGGCAGTGCCAGCAGCGTCGCCGACTTCTCGGGATGGGCGATGGCCCACGACTTCGGAGCCATCTCGCCGACGACGAGGTGCAGGAACGTCACGACGATGAGGGCCAGCACGAAGCCCAGGACGTCGGATGCCCAGTAGGGCAACCCGATCGACTCGAACAGCGGCCGCAGCCAGTAGTGGACGGCCGGCTTGGTGAAGGCACCGAGAGCCAATGTGCACAGCGTGATTCCGAGTTGGGACCCGGCGAGAAGGACGGTCAGCTCGGTCGAGCTTCGCAAGGCCGCGCGAGCCGAACGCGACGTCGCCGCAGCATCTTCGAGCCGGTGACGCTTCGCGGCCAGAAGTGCGAACTCCACGGCGACGAAGAACGCGCTGGCGGCGATCAGTCCGACGGTGACCACCAGGAACACCCAGATGTTGCTCATCGTGCGGCCTCCGTCTCGGACGTCGTCGCAGCGTCGCCACTGTCGCGCTCGCCCACCTCGAGGGTGAGTTCTGACGGAACGTGATTGTCGATCTCGCGTACCTCGATGGTCAGGAACCGGCGCGGCGGTTCGGCGTCCGCGGCGAGATCGCCGTGGTCGAGCGGCAGGTCGAGCTCGATGATGTCGCCGACCTCGGGCAGTGAGCCGTGCGTGCTGATCGCGAGACCGGCGATGGTCTCGAAATCTCCTTCGGGCAGGTCGCGCCCCAACGCACGCTCGATCTCGTCGAGATGGACGTCGCCGGCCACGGTCCAGACACCGTCGTCGCCCTGCACGGGCTCGGAGCCGTCCATGTCGTCGTGCTCGTCGGTGATCTCGCCGATCAGTTCCTCCGCGAGATCCTCGAGGGTGACGACTCCGGCGAACGAGCCGTATTCGTCGATCACACAGGCCAATTGGTTCTTCGAGGCGCGCAGCTCGTCCATCGCGTCGGGAAGCATCTGACTCTCCGGCACGATCAGCGCGTCACGGGACAGCACCGATACCGCGGTGTGGCCCGGCAGGTCCGTGGCGAGGATGTCGCGAAGGTGGACCACGCCCTCGATGTCGTCGTCGACGGTCAGCACCGGGTACCGCGAGTGCTCGACGCTCATCAGCGCACGAACTTCGGCGATGGTGGAGTCGACGCGTACGACGGCCACCTTCGACCGCGGAATCATGGCGTGTCCCGCTGTGCGGGTGGGGAAGTCGAGGATGCGGTCGAGGAGCGTCGACAGTTCCTCGGGGAGGTCACCGCTGCCGCGGCTCTCGGCGACGATGTGCTCGAGGTCGCGCGGGGTGGCCGAATGCTCCACGTCGTGCACCGGTTCGATCTTCAGTGCCTTCAACAGCAGATTCGACGACGCATCGAAGATACGGATGAGCCATCCGAACAGCTTGAGGTAGATCGTCGTCGACAAGGAGAGCCATCGTGCGACGGGTTCCGGCCGAGCGATGGCGAAGTTCTTGGGGAACAGCTCACCGAAGAGCATCTGCACGAACGTCGACACGACCAGCGCCGTGATCGCTCCGACGGCGAGGCCGATTCCGCTGGGGATACCGACGCCGCCCAGAATCGTGCCGAGTGACTGCCCGATCAGCGGCTCGGCGAAGTTACCGACGAGCAGCCCGGTGACGGTGATGCCGAGCTGGGCACCGGACAGCATGAACGACGTCCGCCGGGTCACCGCGAGAGTGCGCTCGGCGACAGTGTCACCGTCCTTGGCCCGAGCTTCCAGGCGGGAGCGGTCCACCGTCATGTAGGCGAACTCTTGAGCGACGAAATAGCCTGTCGCAGCAGTGATGCCGATAACCACGACGAGGCCGAGCAGAAGTGTCAGCACTGCGCTCACGTGCCGGTCACCGCCCGTGTCGTGTCGAACACTACGTGGGGAGCCATGACCGGCCCGGGTCTGTCGCTGTCCATTCGTCCTCTGTCGCTGCGGGTGTTTCGCCCGATTCTACGGCACCCGCAGCGACAGGAACGTCACTAGCGTCCGGGGACGTACTTCAGCGCGCGGATGAAGATCGGGAGCGTCTTGGCCCAGAGCTTCGGCGGCAGACGTCGACCACCGAGGTTGATGAGCCGCGTGGTCGAGACGGTCTGGGACTCGGTGTACTTCAGGATGCCGTCCGGTCCGTGACGACGGCCGACGCCGGAGACACCCATTCCGCCCATCGGTGCGCCGGTGCTTCCCCAGGTCGGGGCGTATCCCTCGTCGACGTTGACGGTTCCCGCATGCAGACGCGCGGCGATGGCCTCGCCCTGCGACTTGGTCTTGGCCCACACGCTGGCGTTCAGGCCGTAGTCCGTCGCGTTCGCGCGGGACACGGCCTCGTCGACGTTCGCGACGGGGTAGATGGACACCAGCGGACCGAAGGTCTCGGTGCCGTAGCACTCCATGTCGTCGGTGACCCCCGTCAGGACGGTCGGCTCGTAGAAGAGCGGGCCGATGTCGGGTCGAGCCTTGCCACCCGCCACGACGGTGGCGCCCTTCACCTTGGCGTCGTCGACGTGGTTGGAGATGGCCTTGACCTGGTCCTCGGAGATGAGGCTGCCCATCTCGACACCGAACTCGTAGGTGGCGGCAAGGCTCATGCGGCGGACGCGCTCACCGAACGCGGCCGTGAACTTGTCGGCGATCGACTTCTCGACGTAGATGCGCTCGATCGAGATGCAGAGCTGGCCGGAGTTGGAGAAGCAGGCACGCACCGCGGCGTCGACCACCTCGGGGATCTTGGCGCCGGCGGCGACGATCATGGCGTTCTTGCCGCCGAGCTCGGCCGAGAACCCGATGAGACGGCGTCCGGACTGCTCCGCGAGCAGCTGCCCCGTGGCCGTGGATCCGGTGAACATCAAGTAGTCCGCGGTGTCGACGATCGCGGTGCCGACGACGGAGCCCGGGCCCGGCACGACGGCGAACAGGTCGCGGGGAAGACCGGCGCGGTAGAGCAGTTCGACGCACGCCAGAGCGCAGTAGGGGGTCTGGCTGTCCGGCTTGAGGACGACGCCGTTGCCGGCGAGCAGTGCGGGAATGGCGTCGGACACGGCCAGGGTCATCGGGTAGTTCCACGGCGAGATGATGCCGATGATGCCCTTGGGCTGGTAGTTGACCTGCGTCTTGGTGAGCACCGGCAGCATGCCCTTGACGCGCTTGCTCTTCAGCAGACCCTCGGCGACCCGGGCGTAGTGCCGTGCCGTCATGGCGATGTCGAGCACTTCCTCCTGAGCCGCGGAACGGGACTTGCCCGTCTCGGCCTGGGCGAGGTCGATCAAGGAGGCGCGGTGCTTCAGGATCAGGTCGCGGTACTTGTGGAAGATCCGGGCGCGCTCGCCGGCCGACGTGGCGGCCCACTTCTTCTGCGCGGCGCGGACCTTCTCGTTGGCGGCCAGGACGTCGTCGCGGGTGCCCACGGGAATGGTGGCCATTTCGCGTCCGGTGAAGACTTCGATGACCGGCTTGGTGTCGCGGCCAGGGGCCACCGACGCGAGTGCTGCTAAACGAGTGAAGGTGTCTGCAGTCGGCGCTGACATTCTGGGCCCCCTGGCGCGAAATGAGTGTGACGATGATTGACGGGTAGTGCCGTCGATATCGACACGGTACGCCAGTCGTGCGCGAGCTCACACCCCGTCGCGGAGAATGGAGACTTGACCCTCACGCAACGGGAGGCATCACAGTGTCCGGTGTGAACGATGCACTCACGGTCGGACAGGTCGCACGGTTGGCGAACGTCAGCGTGCGCACTCTGCACCACTACGACGCCCTGGGCCTGGTGGTTCCCGGCGGCCGGACCGAGGCGCAGTACCGCGTCTACTCGTCCGCCGACGTCGAACGGCTCTACGCCGTGCTCGCCTACCGCGAACTCGGCTTCCCGCTCGACGAGATCCGGACGCTTCTCGACGCACCCGACGCCGACGCCGTCCATCACTTGCGGCGCCAGCGCGCCGTCCTGGGCCACCGCATCGCTCACCTGACAGCCATGGCTCGCGCCGTGGACACCGTGATCGAGGAGAAGACGATGGGACGAGACTTGACGCCGGAACAGCAGCGCGCCATCTGGGGCGACGACTGGGTCGGAGAGAAGTACGAGGACGAGGCGCAGGAACGCTGGGGCGACACCGACGCCTGGGCGCAGAGCAAGGAACGCACGTCAGCCATGACCGAGACCGACTGGCGGTCGATCAAGAGCGACACCGACGCCCTCGAAGCCGACCTCGCCGCGGCCATGAGCCGCGGAGTGCTGTCGGGCAGCCCCGAGGCCGACGCGCTCGCCGAACGGCACCGCGCGTCCATCCAGCGCTTCTACGACTGCGACCACGACATGCACGTCTGCGTCGCATCCATGTACGTCTCGGACGACCGGTTCCGTAGCCACTACGAGAAACGAGCCACCGGGCTGGCCCGGTGGCTCGTGGATGTGGTGGAGGCGAACGCTAGAAAAGTCCCGCGATCCGCGCCACCAGCCCGAGAGCGATGAGGACGACGATCACGCCGATAGCGACCAGGAACACGATGGCGGGCGCCCTGGTGCGCTGCGGCGGCTCGTGGTTGGGACCGGCTGCGGACGTCGACATGGGAGGCGTGTCGCCCGGCTGCACTCCGCCGCCGGGCTCGAGGCCCGCGGTCTCCGCCGGGTCGGGGTTCTGCCCGTCGTCGTAGCCGGGAACGGGAGAGTTGTTGTCGGAAGCATCGTTCTTCGGGGTGGTCTCGCTCGGGGATTCGTCACTTCTGCGACCTGCGGTGCCGCCCTGACTGGTACTCATAGCTCATGGGTTCCCCCGACACGACACGTCCAACCGGCCTCGAGTACGTCGGTTATCAGTTCGGACGCACACTTCCCCCGTCCATGCAGGACTGGGTGAGGCGCGATCTGGTCGGGCCGGGATCCACGACGCGCTACATGGTGCGGTTCCTCGTGCCGGCCGTGCCGCTGCTCGCCCTGTTCCTGCTGATACCCGGTCCACTGTGGATCCGGCTCGCGATGATCGCGTTGCTTCTGCTCCCGTTCGTCTACTTCGCGTTCGCGCTGATGAACGTCTACCGACGGCATCGTCTGCTCAGCCACGGTCTGGACCCGGCACTGATCGGCGCGAAGGCGCAGCAACGTGTCGACGACGTGCGGGACGACTACGAACGTCGGCACGGCCGCGCCTGACGGCGGAACCCCCGCTAGCCTGTCCAGCCATGAGCACCTTCATCGCGACAGCGGACCTCGCCGACTCCATCGGACCCGACATTCGCAGCTGCGATACGCAGTTCCGTCAGCTGGGCGCGGTGTCCGAGTTCTGCGGACCCATCACCACCATCCGGTGCTTCCAGGACAACTTGCTGGTCAAGCAGACATTGTCCGAGCCGGGCAACGGCGGCGTCCTCGTCGTCGACGGTGACGCCGGCGTCCATACGGCTCTGGTGGGCGACATCATCGCCGGTCGCGGCGTCGACAACGGCTGGGCCGGCGTCATCGTCAACGGCGCGGTCCGCGATTCGGCGATCCTCCGGACTCTCGCGATCGGCATCAAGGCGCTGGGCACCAACCCCCGCAAGAGCACGCAGACCGGGTCCGGGGAGAAGAACGTCACCGTCGAATTCGGCGGCATCACCTTCGTGCCCGGCGAGTTCGTCTACAGCGATGACGACGGAGTGGTCGTCGTCTCCGAACCGCTTCCCGATCAGTCCTGAGCGCCCACCCGCGCGGACACTCCGCCGACGGTGACCACATCGTCGGCGCGGAGTTGGCGGCCTCGCCGTAGTTCGGTCTCGCCGTTCACCTCGACCAGGCCGTCGGCGATGACGGCCTTGGCTTCGGCTCCCGAGTCGATCAGGTTGGCCAGCTTCAGGAACTGACCCAACCTGATCACCTCGTCGCGGATAGGAACGACGTCGATGTTGTCGGTCACAGGAACGTCACCCCTTGTGCCAGCGGCAGCTCCGAGCTGTAGTTGACGGTGTTCGTGGCGCGCCGCATGTACGACTTCCAGGAATCGCTGCCGCTTTCCCGGCCGCCGCCCGTCTCCTTCTCCCCACCGAACGCGCCACCGATCTCCGCGCCCGACGGGCCGATGTTCACGTTCGCGATACCGCAATCGGATCCCGACGCGGACAGGAAACGCTCGGCCTCCCGGAGATCCGTCGTGAAGATCGACGACGACAACCCCTGCGGAACGTCGTTGTGGACGGCTATCGCCTCGTCCAGATCGGAGTACGTCATGACGTACATGATGGGGGCGAACGTCTCTCGACGCACCACCTCGGTCTGCGACGGCATCCGGACGATCGTCGGCTGCACATAGACACCGGCCTGCGCGCCTACCCGCTCGCCTCCGACCACGACGGTCCCGCCCTCGGCGACCGCCTGCTTCAGCGCCGCCGCGTACCCGTCGTAGGCAGCCTCGTCGATGAGCGGACCCACCAACGTCGACGCCTCCAGAGGTGACCCGATGGGCAGCGAGGCATAGGCGGCGGACAACCGCTCGACCAGGACGTCCGCGATCGACTCGTGGACGATGACGCGTCGCAACGAGGTGCACCGCTGACCGGCGGTTCCGGCTGCGGAGAACACCAGACCGCGCACCGTCAGATCGAGATCTGCGCTCGGGCAGACGATGGCGGCGTTGTTGCCGCCCAGTTCCAACAGGACGCGCCCGAACCGGGCCGCGACGCGGGGCGCCACCTCGCGGCCCATCCGCGTCGACCCGGTGGCGGAGACCAGGGCGACCCTGGCGTCGTCGACGAGCGCTTCGCCGGCGGCGCGCTCACCGATCACGAGTTGTGCGAGCAGGGGCGACACACCTGCTCGGCGGGCGGCCTCTTCGAAGATCGCCTGCACGGCGAGGGCGGTGACGGGCGTCTTCTCCGACGGCTTCCACACCACGGAGTTGCCGGTGACCAGGGCGAGGACGGTGTTCCAGGACCAGACGGCCACCGGGAAGTTGAAGGCCGTGACGACGGCGACCACTCCCAGCGGATGCCACTGTTCCATCATGCGGTGGCCGGGCCGTTCGGTGGCGATGGTGTTGCCGTACAGCTGGCGGGACAATCCGACGCCGAAGTCGCAGATGTCGATCATCTCCTGCACTTCGCCGAGTCCCTCGCTGACGATCTTGCCCGCCTCGATGGAGACCAGCTCGCCCAGCGCGGCCTTGTGTTCGCGGAGCAGTTCGCCGATCTCCCGTACGAGCCCACCTCGTACCGGCGCAGGAACCGACGACCACTGCGAGTACGCGTCGGACGCTGCGTCGACGACCGCTCCGATGTCCTCGGTGACAGGGACGTGGCCGAGGACGTCACCGGTGATCGGACTGGTCGCCGGCAGGCCGCCGTCCTGTGCGAGCGGCGCGGCACCCATCGCGGCGAGCAGCTCGGACGTGCGCGTGGACAGATCGGCGGTCGATGTCATGGCTCCATTGTCTCCGATGGTCGTTACCGGATATTTTCCGGCGTTACTGTTGTTGGACGATAATTTATCGCGTAGTTTGCCATTCATGACGCAGGTACTGCCAACTCGCCCCGACTCCGTCCACGACGTTCTGTCCCGTCACATCCTCGCGGACGGGTTCGACATGGTGCTGGATCTGGCTCGCTCGCAGGGATCGACTCTCGTCGACGAACGCACCGGCGAGCACTACCTGGACATGTTCACCTTCTTCGCCAGTAATGCCCTCGGCATGAACCACCCTGCCCTCGTCGACGACGCCGAGTTCCGGGCCGATCTCCTGACGGCTGCGCTCCACAAGCCGAGCAACTCCGACATCTACACCGAGCCGATGGCCCGGTTCGTCGATACGTTCGCGCGCGTCCTGGGCATCGCGGAGATGCCACACCTGTTCTTCGTCGAGGGCGGGGCCCTCGCGGTGGAGAACGCACTCAAGGTCGCGTTCGACTGGAAGAGCCGCCTCAACGAGTCACGCGGACTCGACCCCGCACTCGGCAGCCGGATCATGCATCTGGAGCACGCGTTCCACGGCCGCTCCGGGTACACGATGTCCCTGACCAACACCGACCCCGTCAAGGTGGCGCGGTTCCCCAAGTTCGACTGGCCGCGCATTCCGTCTCCGTACGTGCGCGACGGTACCGACATGGATGCCCTCGAGTCACTGTCCCTCGCCGCCGCTCGCACTGCCTTCGAGGCCTACCCGCACGACATCGCGGCGATCATCGTCGAACCGATCCAGGGAGAAGGCGGCGATCACCACTTCCGGCCCCGCTACCTCCGCGCACTGCAGGATCTGTGCCACGAGTTCGACGCGCTCTTCGTCGTCGACGAGGTGCAGACCGGCGCGGGTATCACCGGAACACCCTGGGCTCACCAGCAACTGGGCATCGAGCCGGACGTCCTGGCCTTCGGCAAGAAGACTCAGGTGTGCGGGATCATGGCCGGGCGCCGAGTGGATGACGTGCGGGACAACGTGTTCCGGGTCGGATCGCGCATCAACTCGACCTGGGGCGGCAGCCTGACGGACATGGTGCGGGCTCGCCGCATCCTCGAGGTCGTCGAACGTGACGGGTTGATCGCTCGCGCGGCGCAGATGGGCGAGGTCCTGCGAACTCGACTCGACGATCTCGCCGCACGGCATCCCGCGGTATCCGATGTCCGCGGCCGTGGGCTGTTCCGCGCGTTCTCCCTACCCGACGGCGCCACCCGCGACCGCGTGATCGAACGGCTGCTCGTCGACGAGCACGTCATCATGCTCGGGTGCGGATCCCGCAGTGTGCGGTTCCGTCCCGCGCTGACCGTCACCGAGGAGGCGCTCGCGGCGGCCGTGGATGCGCTGGACGCGGTGCTCGGGACATAACTGTGTGTGCACGCCGGTGACAGGCACTGACGTAGTATCCGCCGCATGACTCTGAAGTACGACGTCGCGGGCACCGGCCCCACCCTTGTCCTGGTCCACGGCGTCGTACATCGCCGCCAAGCATGGGATGCCGTTCTGCCTCTGCTGACTCCGTATCGACGCGTCGTCACCGTGGACCTGCCGGGCCACGGCGAGTCGGCACCACTGCGTGAGTCCGGTGAGAACGTTCTGGTGAGACTGCAGATCGAACTCACCGAATTCGTCCGGGAGGTCGAGGAACCGGATCAGCAGGTGCACATCGCCGGTAACTCCCTCGGCGGTTTCGTGGCACTGTGCCTCGCGGCGCAGGGAGAGGTGGCGTCCGCGACGGCGCTGTCCCCCGCCGGCTTCTTCCTGAACACCGCCGATCAGGCACGGACGATGGCGACCTTCCGCGGAATGCGCGCCATCGCCCGCACTCTCGGTGGTTCGGCGCCCACCGCGCTGAAGTCCCGTGCGGTGCGCTACCCGTCGTTGCTGCCGTTCTTCGCTCGCCCCAGCCGGGTCCCGTACGAGGCCGCCGTCGCCGACGTCGACTCCCTGACCACCAACGCCATGATCGACGCCGGAATCGACGCGCCTTTCGAATTCCCGACTCTGACAGAGCCTTTGGTGCCGGTCACGGTCGCCTGGGGTACGCGCGATCTGATCCTCCCGCGCTACCAGAGCCGCAACGTCCGACGCGTCTTCCCGCACGCGCGCATGATCTCGGTGCCCGGCGTCGGCCATGTGCCGATGACGGACAATCCCGAACTGATCGCCTCGATCCTGCTCGCGGGGAGCGAGAACGCTGCCGAGTCGAACGCCGGAGCGATCTAGGCCGACTCCATCTCTTCTCGCGGTCCTGACCGTTCTCAGACTGCGAGAACGACCCTGGACGACGATCACGGAGCAGGTGTGATCTGGGTGGGAATCATTCACCGAGTCAAGGAGGACTCCATGAGCGAGAACCCACGCGTTGCCGTCGTCACCGGAGCTGCCCGCGGAATCGGCAAGAGCATCGCCGAACGCCTCGGCCGAGACGGCCTTCACGTCGTCGTGGCGGACCTGTCCGGGTCGAAGGCCGGTATCGACGACACAGTCGAGACGATCACTGCGGCCGGAGGTATCGCGACCGGCGCAGAGGTCGACGTCGTGGACGAGTCGTCGGTCGACGCTCTGGTGCGCACCGCGGTCGACGCGGGTGGAAAGCTGGACGTCTTCGTCGCCAACGCCGGCATCGCACAGGTCGAAGAACTCTTGAAGTACGACAGCGCGGACTTCGACAAGATCTTCGACGTCAACGTCAAGGGCGTCTTCAACTCGTACCGCGCCGCCGCCAACCAGTTCATCGCACAGGGCGGAGGGGGCAAGATCATCGGCGCCGCGTCGATCGTCGCGTTCCGCCCCTTCGCGCTTCTCGGTCCTTACTCGGCGACGAAATGGGCCGTTCGCGGTCTGACTCAGGCCGCGGCCATGGAATGGGCCGAGCACGGGATCACCGTCAACGCATACGGACCCGGCATCGTCGGCACCGCGATGTGGGACTTGATCGACGAGAAGCTCGCAGCGAAGCACGGGCAGCAGAAAGGCGAAGCATTGGCAGAGAATGCCCAGTCGATCCTGCTGGGCCGGGTGTCCGTACCCGACGACGTGGCCAAGCTCGTCAGTTTCATGGCCTCCCCGGATTCCGACTACGTGACGGGTCAGACGATGCTCGTCGACGGCGGTATCCAGTTCTCCTGATGCGCAGGATCAGCCGGTACGCAGCCACCGGCTGATCTCGTTCGCGGTGGACCGTAGTGCGCGCTCGACCTCCGCCGCACGCCTACGGTCCACTTCCCGGTCGGGTGTACTGATCGCCACGGCACCGGTGACCGCCCCGGACGCGTCGTGCACGGCCACCGCCGCACATGCCGTCGACGGCACGAATTCCTGCCGCTCCCAGGCAACTCCGCGACGCGACACCTCGGCGAGATGGCGTGCGAGTTCGGTGCGATCGGTGATCGTGGTGGGGGTGAGCCGCTCGGTTCCGTGGCTGTCGAGGTATTCGGTAGCGTCCTCGAGGCTCATCGCCGCCAGCAGGATCTTCCCGAACGCCGTGGCGTGACCCGCCTCGTGGAAACCGAAGTTCATCGGGGTGATCCGGGGGTGCGCGGGGCAGTCCACCACATGCGCCACGACGACGTCGACACCGCGATACACGGCGTAATAGCTCGCAGCGCCGACCAACTCGTGCAACTTCGCGATGCGCCGGCGAACCGACGCCGGTACGCCGACCTGTCGGTGCAGACTCACACCCAGTCGATCGAGCTTGTACCCCAGCTCGAACCGCTTCGCTGCCTTGAGATGTACGAGGTACTCGCACCCGACCAGAACCTGGAGCAGCCGGTACGTCGTCGGGATGGGGAATCCGAGAGCTTCGGATACTTCCCTGGCGCTGGCGCCGCCGCGGTCTGCGACCACTTCGAGCACTGCGAGCGTCTTCTGCACCGTGGCAACCCCGGCGTTGCCGGCACGCCCGGGTCGAGAGGCGGTCGCGCCGGTCGTGATGTCGTCGAGCACCATTACATTCTCGCGTATTTCCGCCGCTGCGATAGTGAGACGGCGGAACTAGGCCGACTCCATCTCCGCGACGACGCGTGCCACGATCTCGGCGGCGGGCGCGGCGGTGACGGCGCGCCAGCCGGTTCCGGCCCACAGGTTCGGAACGTCCGCGCGGCCGGCGGCCGTCGCGGCCTTCCTGATGGGACCGGTGATGGCGTTGACGTCGGGATACCCGGCGGGTGCGGTGTCGGTGTGCGTCTGTGCGAACTCGTTCTCCAGCCCGCGGGCAGGCCGACCCGAGAATGCCCGCGTGACGACGGTGCGTCGATAGCGCCCGTCGAGCAGCGCGGCACGGTGGACGTCGGTGGTCCCGGCTTCGTCCGAGCACAGGAACGCGGTGCCCATCTGTGCCGCGACCGCCCCCAGTCCGAGGGCGGCGACCACGGCGGACCCGTCCATGATGCCGCCGGCGGCGATCAACGGGACCTCCACCGACAGCCCGACGGCGACGAGCAACGACGCCAGCGACATGGCGGGTCCGCCGCGCATCGACGAGGTGTCGTCGGTGAACACTCCGCGGTGACCTCCCGCCTCGCTGCCCTGAACGACGAGCATGTCGGCGCCGTCCTCGACGGCCATCTGCGCCTCGGCCACCGAGGTGACAGTGCCGACCATCAGGGCGCCGATGTCGTGAACTCGTCGGGTCAGCTCTGTCCCGGGACGACCGAAGGTGACGGACACGGCCGCCGGCCGGTGCGCGCAGACGACGTCCACGACATCGTCGATGTCGTCGGCGCCGGGCGTGGCCGGGCCTGGCTCGACACCCAGTTCGGCGGCAAGCGCGGTCAAGGACTGGCGGTACGCCTCCATCTCGTCCGCCACGGCGATGTGCGCTGACGGAAGAAACAGGTTGATTCCGTACGGCGCGGACGTCAGGGTCTCGAGCTCGGTGAGCCGCTCGTCGAGCTGCTCGGGGGTCAGCAGAGCGCCGGCGAGGAACCCCAGTCCGCCGGCGTTGCTGACGGCAGCGGCGAGAGCCGGAGTCGACGGACCACCCGCCATGGGCGCGAGGACGACGGGCAGGCGTGCGGGAAACGACGCGGTCACCCGCCGATCGTAGTGGCCGGACCACGCGGGATTCCAGGGTGCGAATCCGAGCATGTACCGGTTAACGCCCACACAAACAAACTGCACGTACACTGGAGTCGCACATAACACTGCCCGTACCGTCATCACGGCGTCGAAAGTGTGCACACACCGCGTCGGGGGCCGCACGAGAGACTCGAAGGAGTCCAGCTTCATGCCTCATCCGACCCACCGTCCTCGGACGCCCCTTCCTCGGGCGTACCGGGAGCAGCGAGTGCAGGGTCGTCACAGTGGCTCCCGCGGGCGACGGACATCGACGCGATCGACTCTCACGCACCGTCCGAGGGACAGTGCCCTCCGGGTCGTCCACCGCTGGTTGACCACCCCGCACGATTTCGACTGGATCTTCACGCACCACTCGACCCGGCCGATTCACGGAATGATTCGCGGCGTGTTCGCCGCGGCAGTGGTCCTGAACATCACCGTGTCCATGCTGATGCTGTTCTCCCCGAACGGTCCGTCCGGCACGTGGCAGGTTGCCTGGGTTCTCTTCGTGCTGGTGCTGCAGATCGCCGTGATCGTCTGGGCTCTGACGGGACCCGTTCCGGACACGAAACTGCAGTTCTTGGCATTCCTCGTCTTCGGAGACGTGGGCATCACGTCGGTCATCCTTCTCGACACCCCGACATCGGCCCTGATCGGCTCGTTCCTGTTCGCGATCAACGGCGCGCTGTGCACGTTCTTCCTCAGTCCGCGAGTCCTGGTCGCCCACATCGCCTTCACCAACTCGGTGATCATCCTGATCGGCGCGATGGCGTACTACCAGGGTCTGTGGGGGCCGTACGACGCCATCGCCGCCGTTCTGGTGGCGGCCGGCGCGTCGAGCGGCGTCTCGATCTTCGCGTCCATCGCGTGGTCGTTGGTCTCCACCGATGCGAAGGCGTCGGACATCGATTCGCTGACCGGAGTGGCGAACCGTCGAGGGCTGCAGAACTCCGTGGAGGACCTGTGGCTCTCCGCGATCGATCGATCCGTTCCGCTCGTCGTCGTCATGGTCGACATCGACCGTTTCAAGAGCGTCAACGACAGATTCGGGCACGAGCAGGGTGATTCCGTCATCGTGCTGTTCGCCGCGCGTCTCGCCGACCTGTTCTCCGACCACGGGGTCGTCGCCCGGACCGGCGGTGAGGAATTCGTGGCGGTGATGACCGACGCCGCGGGCAACCTCGAGTCCGTAGTCGCCCGGATCAACGACGCCGTGCACGATCGGGAGGATCCGATTCCGGTGACGGCCAGTGTGGGCGTCGCCGTCCTGACCCCGGACTCACCGTTGTGGCAGAGCGGTCCCTCGGCCATCGAACGCGCCACCCGTGGTGCCGACTCGATGATGTACCGAGCCAAAGCAGCAGGTGGCCACCGCCTGCTGTCCACGTATTTGTGATGAAGGGCCGACGCTCCGCATGAACCAGATCTTCCACTCGCTCGTGGTGCTGAACGCGCTGTTCGCCGCGTCCGCGTGGTGCCTTGCGCGCCCCAACGCGCTGTCGGTCGTCGCACTGCTCACCGCGTCGGTGGCCGAGGTGTTCTTGAACGGCCCGCTCGAGGGGCGGGTATTGGTCGTGTTCACCCGCTACCACGGCATCACCGAGTCCGACCTGCTGGCGGTCGTCGGTGTGGCCATCGCCGCGGCCGGCCTCGTCCGCATGAAGCGAAGGGCCGACCGCGAGAAGGTCAGACGGTGATGCCGAAGTCCCGTGCGATTCCCGCGAGACCCGAGGCGTAACCCTGGCCGACTGCGCGGAACTTCCACTCGGCGCCGTTGCGGTACAGCTCGCCGAAGACCATCGCGGTCTCGGTCGAGGCGTCCTCGGTGAGGTCGTAGCGGGCCAACTCGGTGCCGTTCGACTTGTCGATGACGCGGATGTACGCGCCGCGCACCTGGCCGAAGGACTGCGAGCGCGCATCCGCCTCGTAGATGGAGACGGGGAACGTC
Source organism: Rhodococcus sp. AC861 (assembly GCF_979256035.1). NCBI lineage: Bacteria > Bacillati > Actinomycetota > Actinomycetes > Mycobacteriales > Nocardiaceae > Rhodococcus > Rhodococcus sp. AC861. The sequence continues at coordinate 818,260 of NZ_CEEDMW010000002.1, read as the reverse complement.
ACGATGTCCACGGTGGACGGCACGGCGGCCAGGTCGACGTCGATGACCTCGTCGTCGCCGTCGCCCTCACCGGTCTTGTTGTCACCGGTGTGCTGGATGGAGCCGTCGGGCGTCTTCAGGTTGTTGAAGAAGACGAAGTACTCGTTACCCGGAGCCTTCTTGTCCGGTCCCAGGGCGATCGCACTGGCGTCGAGGTCGAAGTCGGTTCCCGTGGTGGTCCGCAGATCCCACCCCAGACCGACGGACACGGCCGTCAGGTTCGGTGCTGCCTTGGTGAGTGAGACATTGCCGCCCTTGGTCAAGCTGACGCCCATGGTGATGAATCCCTTCGTCGTTTTCGACCGATAAGTCCTGTTGGACCGGTGCTGTCCCGCCAACGAACCCGACGGCGATCCGGTTCCCCCGGGCGACGTCACCGGAACAAGCACGCGCCGTGGGGCAAGTCGTTGCATAGTTGTCTTCGCACGCCGCGCTGTAGGAGGAGCTCACATGTCCACGACCCAGACGGCATCCCCGCTGTCCGACGCGACGCGGGTCGCCAAGGCGGACCGACGCTCTCGCCACAAGGGCCGGTTCCGCAACGTTCCGCACCACGTGGGTCTGGCACTGGGCATCTACGCGACGATCGTCCTGCTGTGGAGTCTGTCGCCGGCACTACGCGCCCTCGTGCGTGTGCCGCGGGAGTGGATCGACGCCTACGTCATCGATGCGCCGGACACGAGCCTGTCGTTCGGACTGGTGCTGGCACTGGTCGCCGCCGCCCTCTCCACGCGCAAGCGGATCGCCTGGTGGATCGCGGTGCTGTACGGAACGGCGTCCGCGGTCGTCAACGTCCTGACCCTCGTCGACGACGTCCGCAGCGCAGGGTCGTGGATCGGGCTGGCCCTGCAGGTGGCGGTCGTCGCGTTGCTGATCGCAGCACGCCCGGAGTTCGACACCAAGGTTCGACGGGGTGCCGGCTGGAAGGCGATCGGCGTGCTCGCCGTGGGTCTGGTGATCGGAATCCTCATCGGATGGGCGCTGCTCGAAGCCTTTCCCGGCAGCCTCCCCCGCGGAGAGACGTTCCTCTGGTCACTGAACAGAGTGGCCGGCCTCGCTCTGGTGGACAACGAGCAGTTCAGCGGGCGGCCTCACGGTTTCCTGAACTTCCTCCTCGGCCTCTTCGCCTTCCTCGCTCTCGCAGCGGCCGTGGTGACGCTGTTCAGGTCGCAGCGGGCAACCAACGCGCTGACAGGCACCGACGAGTCCGCATTGCGCGGGCTCATCGCTCGATCGGCGAACGACGACTCGTTGGCCTACTTCGCGACGCGTCGTGACAAGGCGGTCGTGTTCGCCCCCAACGGACGAGCGGCGATCACCTACCGCGTCGAAGTGGGCGTCTGCCTGGCCAGTGGTGACCCCATCGGGCACCAGGAAGCATGGCCGCACGCGATCGAGGCATGGCTCGAGATGTCGTCGCAGTACGGATGGGCCCCGGCGGTGATGGGGGCGAGCGAGACCGGTGCCGCGGCGTTCCGGAGAGCCGGTCTGACCGTCCTCGAGCTCGGTGACGAAGCGATTCTCCAGACGCGGTCCTTCGCCCTGAACGGGCCGGAGATGCGGCCCGTCCGCCAGGCGGTCAATCGCGCGAAAGGCAAAGGCGTCACGGTACGGATCCGACGGCACCGGGACATCCCCGACGAGGAGTGGCCGGCCATCGTCGAGCGGGCCGACGAGTGGCGCGACACCGAGACCGAGCGCGGGTTTTCGATGGCTCTCGGTCGCCTGGGCGATCCGCTCGACGGTGACTGCCTCCTCGTCGAAGCGGTGCTGGACGAGAACCGGGTCGTCGGCACCCTGTCCCTGGTGCCCTGGGGGAGCAACGGAGCATCGTTGGATCTGATGCGCCGAGATCCGCACTCGCCGAACGGCACCGTCGAGCTGATGGTGTCCGAACTGGCGGCGCGCTCCGACACGGTGGGGATCACCAAGGTCTCGCTGAACTTCGCGGTCTTCCGGTCCGTCTTCGAGGCCGGTGGCAGGATCGGCGCGGGACCCGTTCTGCGCCTGTGGCGTTCGACGTTGGTGTTCTTCTCCCGATGGTGGCAGCTCGAGGCCCTCTACCGATCGAACCTGAAGTACCAGCCCGAGTGGGTGCCCCGGTACCTCTGCTTCGAGGACAACCGCGACCTGCCCAAGGTGGGCACGGCGTCGGCCATCGCGGAAGGATTCCTGACTCTGCCGGGCCTGGGTGCGAAGGCACACACCGGAACCCGCGAGGCAGTTCCGGCCGCACTGCTCGAGGCGGGCTCGCTGCACGCGGACGGAAGTGAGCCCGACGACGTCGCCACCGTCGATCGCGCCGGACCCCGACGTCCCGAGCAGGTGCGCGTCAGGTTGGCCAAGCTGGACCGGCTCTCCCGCAGCGGTGTCGACGCGTATCCCACCGCACACCCACCGACCCACACGATCGTCGACGCGTCCCGGTCACCCGAGGGGACGACGGTGCGGATCGCGGGAAGATTGCTGCGGGTGCGGGACTACGGCGGCGTCGTGTTCGGCCTGGTCCGCGACTGGAGCGGTGACCTGCAGATCTTGCTCGACCGCGAGCGTGTCGGGCGAGATCGCCTGACGCAGTTCGCCTCCGACTTCGATCTGGGTGACCTGATCTCCTGCACCGGCGTGGTCGGACGCAGCCGCAACGGCGCCTTGGCTCTGCTGGTCGCCGACTGGCGGATGAACGCGAAGTCGCTGCATCCGTTGCCCGACAAGTACCGCGGCCTGACCGATCCCGAATCGCGGGTCCGCCAGCGGTACGTCGACATGGAGATCAACCCTCGCGCGCGCGAGTTGATGCGCGCCCGCAGTGCCGTCGTGAAGTCGCTTCGTGACACCCTCGGCGAGCGCGGCTTCATGGAGGTGGAAACACCTGTGCTGCAACAGATCCACGGCGGGGCGAATGCTGCTCCGTTCCTCACCCACATCAATGCCTACAACCTCGACCTGTATCTCCGCATCGCGCCCGAGCTGTATCTCAAGCGACTGTGTGTGGGCGGTATGGAGAAGGTGTTCGAGATCGGTCGGGTGTTCCGCAACGAGGGCGCGGACTTCAAGCACAATCCCGAGTTCACGATCCTCGAGGCCTACGAGGCGCACAGCGATTACGAAGAAGCAATGGTGTTGTGCCGTCAGCTCATTCAGCGAGCTGCTACCGCGGCCTACGGCCGCGAGGTCATCTATCGCCCGGCCGAGGACGGAACGATGACCGAGATCGACATCTCGGGCGAGTGGCCGGTGAAGACCATGCACGGCGCGGTGGCCGAGAAGATCGGAGAAGACGTCGGACCCGAGACGTCCCTCGAGGAGCTCCAGCGGCTCTGCGACCTCCACGACGTTCCGTATCAGTCGACGTGGGACAAGGGGGCGGTCGCCCAGGAGATGTACGAACACCTCGTCGAGGACTTCACCGAGTTCCCGACGTTCTACACCAACTTCCCCACGTCGATGTCGCCCCTCACCCGTCCGCACCGCAGCATCGACGGTGTCGCCGAGAAGTGGGATCTCGTAGCGTGGGGTGTCGAGCTCGGAACCGCGTACAGCGAGCTGACCGACCCCGTCGATCAGCGAGCCCGGTTGACCGAGCAGTCGATGCTCGCATCGGGCGGTGACCCCGAAGCCATGGAACTCGACGAAGATTTCCTCCAGGCTCTCGAACACGGGATGCCGCCGACGGGCGGTCTGGGAATGGGTGTGGACCGCGTCGTCATGCTCATCACCGGCGGCAGCATCCGGGAGACGTTGGCGTTTCCGCTCGCCAAACCCCGTACGTGAACGCTGGAATGTTTCACATGAAACCGAGCCATCGACGGTTCGTCGACGTCCTCGGGACGTCGGTACACGTAGTCCTGGCGGGGCCGGAGGAGTCCGATCACCCGCCCGTGATCCTGTGCGGCGGCCTGGCGTCCACGTGGCACGACTGGATCGACGTCTCCGCTCTGCTGACCGACGCCGGCCGTCGAAGCATCGTCATCGACCGACCCGGGTTCGGTGAGAGCGAGCCCCTTCCCGCCGGTCGCGTACCCACCGTCGACGAGGAAGCCCGACGCATCGAGGCGGTGCTCGACGCGCTCGGCATCGACGATCCGGTCGTCCTGGTCGGCCACTCGATGGCCGGGTTCTACGTCGAAGCATTCGCCCGCCTGTGCCCTGAGCGGACGGCAGGCTTGGTGCTCCTCGATGCCAGCGTCGAGAAGCGGCCGGGGGCTCTCGTTCCTCCTGCTGTCCGGATCCCGATCGCTCGTGCGCTGGCGCGGGTGGCCTCGGCGATCGGCGTGCAGTGGCTGTTGGCCGACGCGGTCAGGCACGTGCTGACGCAGGCGATCCCGCCCGACGGCTATGCGCCCGAGAGGATCGACGACCTGCGTCGCATCTATCGCCGACCGTCCTACCTGACAGCGGCGACCGTCGAGTACGCCGTCTACGTCGACCTGGCGATCGAGCTGAATCGTCTTCGCCGTCGGACGCCGATGCCGGCAGTTCCTGTCGTCGTCGCCGCGGCGCACACCGGACGCCGGACGCCGTGGGGAGCGCAGTGGCTCCGCCGCCAGCAGCGACTGGCCCGCTACCTCGGCGGCCGCTTCGCCGTGGTGTCGCCGTCGCACCACCACGCCATGATCGATCAGCCTCGGCGAGTCGCGGCGCTGGTGAGAACTGTCTCCGTCGGCTGATCGCCGCGCGAGCGCACACTGGGGAGATGAACCCTCTCAGTTCCGTCCAGCAGCGCGTCGGCGAGACCATCTTCGCTCGCATCGCGGGCGACGAGGGCCCGGCACGACGCGACCGCATCCACCTCTCCACCGGGCCCCGGCGCTACGGCCCGGACTCCGCGGTGCATCACGTGCACAGCGACGCGTCGATGTTCGTCGGCGGCATGCGCGCTCTCCTGCTGCAGTCATTGCACCCTCTCGCGATGGCGGCGGTCGACCAACACTCGGGGTACCGCGGCGACCCCTGGGGACGGCTGCAGCGCACCAGCACCTTCCTCGCCGAAACCACGTTCGGCACCATCGAGGACGCCGACCGAGCCATCCGCATCGTCAACGCGGTGCACAAACGCATAACCGGCACCGCGCCGGACGGTCGTCCCTACGCGGCGTCGGATCCCCACCTGATCCGCTGGGTCCACGTCGCCGAGATCGACAGCTTCCTCCGTGCGCACGACCGCTACGGCGCGCACCCACTCGACGCTGCCGGCCGTGATGCGTACGTGCGAGAGACCGCCTGGGTCGCGAGGGGGCTCGGAGCGGTCGACGTTCCGGAGACGGTGGCCGAACTGGAAGAGATGCTGGCCCTCTACCGGCCGGAACTGAAGGGCACCGCCGCGGCACGCAGCACCGCTCGCTTCATCCTGCTCAACCCGCCGATTCCGCTCGCGGTACGGCCGGCCTACGGGCTCCTGTCCACGGTGGCGGTGTCGATGATGCCCTGGTGGACGCGACTTCCTCTCCGGCTCCCCTACCTGCCGCTCACCGAGGCGACGGCAGTGCGTGCCAGCGGAATGGCCGTCACGACGGCGATCCGGTGGGCACTCGGATCCGTACCGCCGCCCCAGCACGACGAGGGTGCTCGACAGGCGAGCTGAACCCGATCGCCCGGCGGCTGTTTCCGGGGACGATCGCCGGGTATGCGGGGCTCACGCAGACCCGAGGAGTGCACGTGAGCATCGTCGATACAGCGCGGAACGCAGTGAAGGCGGCGGCCGAGACCGCCCTGAGCAGCCAGGCCGTCCAGAAGGTCACCGGTCGCGGCCAGACGGAGCCCGCAGGGCCGGTGACGCTGACGATCGCGGTCGACATCCCTACGGCTCGCGGGTTGTGGCTGGACACCGAGCGGTTGTCGTCCGTGCTCGGTGACGTCGCCACGGTCTCTCCTGGTGAGGGCGACGTCGTGGTGTGGACACTCGACGGTGCGTCGGACGACGGTGGGTCCGGTAACGACCCGAGCGTCGACACCACCCGCTCCGAGGACGGGAACACCGTGCGCTTCGCCCGAGCAGACGGAGGCACCGACCTCGCCGTCGTTCGGTTCGCCGAAGCCCCCCTCGACCTGGGCACCGAGGTGACGCTGGATCTGGCCCTCCCCGTAGTTCCCGACGTCGCTGCACGGGTCGCGGCCTTCAAGGTGCTCTATCGAGCCCGAGCCCTGCTGCAGACCGGCGAGATACCCACGCTGGTTCCCACCCCGGCCGCCCGACCGGGCGAGAAGTAGGAGACCGACGTGCGCGCACTCTGCTGGACCGGTGTGAACCAACTGTCCGTCGAGACGGTCGACGATCCTGTGATCGTCAATCCGCACGACGCCATCATCGAGGTGTCGGTCACCACGACCTGCGGGTCGGACCTGCATTTCCTCAGCGGCTACCTGCCCGGCATGCGGGAGGGTGACGTCATCGGCCACGAGTTCATGGGCCGGGTCGTCGAGGTCGGGGCCGAGGTGTCGGCCACGAGCGTCGGCACGCGGGTGGTGGTGCCGTCCTTCATCGCGTGCAACAACTGCTGGTACTGCGACCACGAGCAGTACTCGCTCTGCGACACCACCAACCCGAATGCCGATCTGCAGAGACCGCTGCTGGGGTATCCCACCGGCGGCATCTACGGCTACACGCATCCGTTCGGTGGCTATCAGGGGTCGCACGCGCAGTACATCCGCGTGCCGTTCGCCGACCAGAACTGCTTCACGGTTCCCGACGGGGTGACCGACGAGCAGGCACTGTTCGCCTCCGACGCCATCCCGACCGGCTACATGGGTGCGGACTTCTGCTCGATCACGGGCGGCGAGACCGTCGCCGTGTGGGGTGCGGGCGGGGTCGGACTCATGGCTGCGCGCAGCGCCCAGTTGATGGGTGCGGGCCGCGTCATCGTCGTCGACCGGATCCCGGAACGCCTCGCCATGGCGCGTGAGGAGTTCGGTGCCGACACCGTCGACTACTCCGCTACGGACAGCGTCACCGACGAGATCCGGGAGATGACCGGCGGTCGCGGACCCGACGCAGTGATCGAGGCGGTCGGGATGGAAGGCCACGGCACGGGCGTCGGGCAGGTGTACGACAAGGCCAAGCAGGCGTTGCGGCTCGAGTCGGACCGAGCGACCGCCCTCCGTGAGGCCATCCGAACAGTGCGGAAAGGCGGCATCGTCTCGGTGCTCGGCGTCTACGGCGTCACCGACAAGTTCCCGATGGGTCTGGTCATGAACAAAGGCCTCACGCTGCGCTCCGCTCAGCAGCACGGACAGCGATACGTTCCTACCCTGCTCGATCACATGCAGTCCGGCGAACTGGACCCGACGTTCCTGATCACGCACGATATGTCCCTGGAGGAATCGCCCGCCGGGTACGCGATTTTCAAGGAGAAGAAGGACAACTGCGTCCGCGCGATCTTCCGCCCGTGATCAATGGCATCATTCGATCGTGACGCGCGACGTATCGGCATTTCTCGACGTACAGATCGTCGACCCCAGCAACCTCGAGTTCCAGATCGCCGTGGCCGAACTTCCGGGCGCGACGGTCACCGAATCACTGTCGTTCCGACTCGACGGACGTGACATCGCACCGACGGTGATCCGCACCGAGACCGGCGGGCGCATCCACCGATTCGATTGCGACCGTGGAACTCTCATTGTCGACTACCGCGCCAGGATCGAGGGTGACGCCGATCCTGTACCGGTCGTCGAACGGGACCTGTCGATGTACCTGCGTCCCAGTCGCTACAGCGAGTCGGACAAGTTCCTGGGATTCGCGGCCACCGAATTCGGTAAGTACACCTCCGACGCGGACGTACTCGAACGCGTGTCCGCGTGGGTCGGTCGTCGTCTGAGCTATGTCCCCGGCAGCAGCGACCCCATCGACGGCGCCACCGACACCCTCCTCGCCGGAAGTGGTGTCTGCCGCGACTACACACACCTCGTCGTGGCTCTGCTTCGTGCGATGACCGTGCCCGCCAGGCTCGTCGCGGTGTACGCGCCCGGATGCGATCCGATGGACTTCCACGCCGTCGCCGAGGCGTACGTCGACGGGGCGTGGCGCGTGGTCGACGCCACCCGGTTGGCTCCCCGCCAGAGCCTGGTCCGCATCGCGACCGGCCGCGACGCCGCCGACACGGCCTTCCTCGACAACCACGACGGCTACATCCTGTTGAACCGGATGCAGGTCATGGCCACGGTCGACGGGAAGCTGCCGTACGACGACGTGACCGAACTCGTGTCCATGCGCTGACATGCCGACGTTCCGGCGAGTCACCGAGGACGACTTTCCGCTGCTCGCGCAGTGGCTGTCCCGTCCCCACGTGGCGCGCTGGTGGAACCACGAGTTCACCGCCGAGGCGGTCGCCCGCGACTTCGGGGCGTCGGCGCGGGGTGAGGAACCGTCCGAGGACTTCCTCGCCCTCGAGGACGGCGCCGCGTTCGGCCTGCTGCAGCGCGCTCGCTGGCACGACTACCCCGAGTACGTCACCGAACTGGCGCCCTACTGGCCCGTGCCCGTGGAGGCCGTCACCGTCGACTACTTGATCGGCGAGCCGCAGATGGTCGGGCACGGTCTCGGAACTCGCATGCTCGCGGCGTTCACCGCCGACACGTGGCGGCGGTACCCGGCCGCGACGTGCATCGTCGTTCCGGTGGCGGCCGGAAACGTCGCCTCGTGGCGGGCGCTGGAGAAGGCCGGTTTCCGACGCGTCGCCGACGCCCACCTGACCCCGGACAACCCGATCGACCCCACCGACCACGTCGTGATGTCGATCGACCGCCCGAGCGCCTAGTCTTCTCGGTCATGGCGCATCCGGTGCGATTCGACGACGGTGATCCCCTGCTGAGTCGAGTGCGCGAGCTGGCCCTCCGGCTACCGGGTGCCGGCGAGAAGGTGTCTCACGGACGCCCGAACTTCCACACCGTCAAGGTCTTCGCGATCTACGGGGCCACCGTGAAGGGCGAGCACCGGTCCACTCGCTGGGACCGGTCGCTGCAGATCCTTCCCGACGCCGACGAGCGAGCCGCCCTCCTCGGGGACGAGCGATTCTTCGAGCCGGCCTACACCGCTACCGGCGGGTGGGTGGGCCTCGACCTCACGATCGGCCGACCGGACTGGGACGAGGTCGCCGAGCTGCTGGACATGTCGTATCGGAGGACAGCGCCGAAGCGCCTGGTGGCAGAACTGGACAGTCGTGACTGAACTCGTGCGACAGTGTCCGGTGTGCAACTGCTGCTGATCCGCCATGCTCTCCCCGTGCGTTCCGACGCCGATGCCGACCCGTCGCTCGCACCCCTCGGCCGGGAGCAGGCGGCCGCGGTGCCGCAGGGGTTGCTGCACTATCCGGTAGCCCGCATCGTCAGCAGCCCGCAGCTGCGGGCGCGGCAGACCGCCGAACCACTGGCTGCGCACACCGGCCTGCCCGTGGACGTGTTCGACGGGCTCGCGGAGTACGACCGCGACTTCCCCGGCTACCTCCCCATCGAGGAGGCACGTGAAGCGTTCCCCGACGAGTTCGCGCGCATCAAGGCCGGACACCTCCCCAGCGCGGTCGACGCGGACGCCTTCGCCGAGAGGGTGCTGGCCGACATCGCCACCGTCGCGGACGACGCCGATCACGACGACACGGTCGCCGCGTTCGCCCACGGCGGTGTGATCAACATCTACCTGCACCACCTGCTGGGCACGCAGATGCCGTTGACCTTCCCGATCGACTACTGCTCGGTGACCCGAATCCTGTTCTCCCGCAGCGGAAGGCGTACGGTAGCGTCGATCAACGAAACGGCGCACGTGTGGGATCTGCTCCCCCGGCACCGCGGCAAATCCTCACCGACTTCTTAATCGGCCAGGTCACGGGTAGTACGGATACGTCGATCGCCTCGCACACGGTGTCGACCACCGTCGTTCACCCGTTAGCCTGAGGCTCATCATGACTTCTCCCACTGCACACGGCGCTCAGCGATCCGGTCTCGCCTCGACCTTGTCGCGGCCCGTGATCGTCATCCTGGTGATCGCGCTCCCGTTGATCCTCGCCGGCCTCTTCGCCTCCCTCAGCGGACGCGACGTCCGACCGGTGTCGTCGTCCACCAGCTCGAGCGACGCAGGAACCGACTCGGGTGATCAGACCGGTGGCACCGCCGCTGCAGCGGATCCGCTGGCCAAGACGCGCTCGGCGCTGTCGCAGACGCAGCTCCCGCTCAGTCTCCTCAGCGGTGGCCTGACGCAGCTCACCGACTCGGCGCCGCTGCTGACCGACGGCGTGACGCAGCTGTCCGACGGGCTCGGCCAGGCGCGGACCGGCACCGTCCAGCTCGCCGACGGCAACACCCAGCTGGCAGCAGGTCTGGTGCAGCTCCAGGGCGGCGTGGGGCAGCTCGGTGACGGTGCGTCGCAGATCAGCGGCGGCGTGAACCAGTTGACGACGCCGTTGCTCGCGCTGGGTGAGAAGCAGGCAAAGGTCACCTCGTCGATCGCCGATGTGGCCAACACGATCGAGACACTGAACAACCCGATCACCACCGATGCCGCACGGCAACTGCGCGACCTGATCGCCGAGCTGAACCGCCAGGGCATCGGTCCCGACGCGATCTCCCAGATCAACCAACTGCGTGACGGCGCTGCGCTGCTCGCCTTCCAGCTCGACGATCCGTCGAGCGAGTTCGTCACCGGCGTCGCCACGGCAGTGGACGGCAGCAACCAGTTGGCGACCGGCTCGAACCAGCTCCTCGACGGCATCGTCCAGCTCGACGACGGCGGCAAGCAGCTGAAGGCGGGCACGGACCAGCTCACGACCGGCATCGCGCCGATCCAGGGTGTCGTCACCAGCCTGCAGACCAACGTGAAGACGGCCACGACCTCGCTGCCCGCAGCGAACGCCGTGGCCACCACGACGACGACGGACGACAACGGCGGGACGCAGACGACGATGGTCGTCTCGAGCAGCTCGACGTCCAGCTACTACCTGATCGCCGCGCTGGTGGCGGTCGCTGCCGCGGCTGCGGTCAGCCTCATGCGTCTGCTCACCCGCCGTGACCGGATCGCGCGTCTCGCGCCCGTGATCGGTGCGGTTGCCGTCACGGCCGCAGCCGGTGTCGTCTACTGGTTCGTCGGAGACGGCCCGAGCTTCGGCTCGCTGCTCGGCGGCATCGTCTTCCTGCTGCTGTCCTCGGCGGCGTTCCTCGCCGCGGCCGGAGCCGTCCAGATGGCCTTCGGACGCGTCGTCGGACAGTCGATCAACTTCGTTCTGTTGCTGGTCCAGCTGGTTCTGGCCGGTGGGGCACTGGTGTCCTCGCCCGACAGTTCGATCTTCGGCAAGGCCGCGGCGTTCACGCCCGTGGGCTGGCTGGCCGCCGGTCTGGAGCGCATCGCTGCCGACTCCATGGACTCCACGGGCTGGCTCGCCGTGCTGGTCATGGTCGCGCTGCTCGCGGTCGCTGGAGTGGTGTACTCCGTGGTCGCGCGGTCCGAACCGGGTGACGACGCATCGACGTACCGGGACGAACCGCGCTACGCCTGAGTCAGGCGGGGGTCAGCGGATGGATCGCGAGGGCCCCCAGCTTGGCGCCGTGCTTACCCATGACGTCGGCCATGTGCGGCGACGCCATGTGCCCGTCCAGCGCGGCCTGATCTCGCCACAACTCGACGGTCACGATCGTGTCGGCCGCAGCGTTCGAGGTGTAGACGTCGTACTCCAGGCACCCGTCCTCGTCGCGCGTGAGGACGGCGAACTCACGCATCGCCTGCAGCACCTCGTCGAATCCCTCGGTCACCGGGATAGTCGCCACCACGTGTAGATCGCTCATGTCGTTCCTCGTTCCGCTAGTCCTCATCGGTCCACCCGAACGTACGGCGACCGGAGACGCGGCGGTCGGGATTCGCCCCGTCCGGTGTCACGGAGCTGGACAACCACGGCGGTTCTGTATTCGGGAAGAACAGTAAGAAGCGATGTGTCGTAGGCTGAGACGGTGAACGCACCCGCCTTCTACGACGAACTCCGCGCCCTCCGCAGGGAGCGCCTGCTCGACGCCGGTGTCGCCATCATCGTCGAGGAGGGGTGGGATCGACTGTCGATGACGCGGGTAGCCACACGGTCGGGCATCCCCCGCCAGAGCCTCTACAAGGAGGTCGGTACCAAGACCGAACTGGGCGAGTCGATCGTCGCTCGCGAGGTCGAGCGTTTCATGGCCGGGGTACTCGACAGCTTCGACGCCCAGCCGGACTCGGTGGTCGACGGTCTGTCGGCCGGCGTCCGGTACGTCCTCGAACACGGCCAGGACAACACCGTGCTGAAGGCGGTCCTGACCCCGGGTCACGACCCGGAGCTGCTCCGACTGCTCACCGTGCGCAGCGACGCCGTGCTCGAACAGGCGGTGCAGGTGATCACCGAGAGCCGCGGTCTTGCCGAGGCGACGGTGGACACAGTGGTCCGACTCACGCTCAGTCACCTTCTGCAGCCGACCGTCTCGATCGACGAGGCGGTCACCCGCATCCGCCGCGTCGTCTCCGCCCTGGTGTGACGACGCAGCCTCACATATCGAGGATCAGCTTCGCGGACAGCGACCTTGAGACGCACGGCATCATCGTGGTGCCTCGCTCGTGCTCCGACGCAGTCAGGATCGAGTCCCGGTGGTCGGGCGTGCCTCCGAGGACGTCGACCTCGCAGGTTCCGCAGACACCTTCCATGCACGACCCGAGCACGTCGACGCCTGCTCTCTCGACCGCGTCGAACACGGACACACCCGCAGGTACCGACACCGTCACGCCCGATCGCGAACACTCCACCTCGAACGAGTCGAGTGCACCCTCGGCCGGCTCGACTTTCTTCGCTGCGAAACGCTCGATGTGGAGGCTGCCGTCAGGCCACGCCGCGCACCTCTCCTCCACGGCGTCGAGCAGCGCGCCGGGACCGCAGGCGTAGACCAGGGTGTCCGGCAGCGGCGTGCCGAGCGCGGACGCCAGATCGAGCAGGCCCTTGTCGTCCTGCGGCCAGACCGTGACCCGCGGATCACCCTCGAGCCGGTCGAGGAACGCCATGGACTCACGGGATCTGCCGCCGTACAGCAACGACCATTCCGCGCCGACCGCCTCGGCCGCGTCGATCATCGGGAGGATCGGGGTGATCCCGATTCCGCCGGCGATGAACAGGTACCGCGGCGACGGAAGGAGTCGGAAGTTGTTGCGTGGGCCGCGCACTCGCACGGTGGCACCGTCCACGAGAGTGTCGTGGACGTACGCCGATCCGCCGCGGCCGTTCGGTTCGCGGAGAACCGCGACTGTCCACGACGACGTGTCGGCGGCGCGTCCGCAGAGCGAGTACTGCCGTTCCAGTCCGTTGTCGAGGACGAGGTCGACATGGGCGCCGGCGGTCCAGGACGGCAACGTCGCGCCCGCCGGGTCGGTGAGCGTGAGTTCCACGATCCCGTCGGCCACCTCACGGCGCTCGGCGACTCGGGCCGTGAACTCACCGACGGAGGTGACGGCGGGGGCGCGGCGCGGCGCGGCGGATCGGTCGCGGCGACGGGCACCGGACCGGGGCGGACGACCGATCGGTGTGAGGGTCACCATCATCTCGGTGTAGCCCCTGACGAAGTTCGACTGCAGGTATCCGGGTTCACCGAGCACCTCGATGTCCTCGAACCGCGCGAGCAATTCCTCCCAGAGAATCCGGAGCTGCATCTCTGCCAGCCGGCTTCCCATGCATCGATGGACACCGATTCCGAACGACAGGTGCTGGCGCGCATTCGGGCGGTCGATGACGAAGTCGTCGGAATTCTCGAACGTCCGTTCGTCACGGTTGGCCGACGCGTACCACATGACAACTTTGTCGCCCTTGCGGATGAATTGGCCGTTCAACACGGTGTCCTTGGTCGCGATCCGACGCATGTGTGCCAGCGGGGTCTGCCACCTGATGATCTCGTTGACGAGCTTCGGGACAAGGCCGTGGTCCGCCCGCAGCCGATCGAACTGATCCGGGAACTGATTCAGTGCGTACACGCCGCCCGTCATCGAATTCCGCGTGGTGTCGTTGCCGCCCACGATGAGCAGGGTCAGGTTGCCGAGAAACTCCATCGGCCGCTCGATCAGGTCCTTGGTGTCCTCGGACATCTGCATCAAGGTGATGAGGTCGTACCCCGGCTTCTCGCCCGCCGCGAGTCGCGCGGCCTTGTCGTGCCACAACTCACTGAAGCTGCGCGCCATGTCGGCCACTCCGCGGTAGACCTCGTCCATGTCGTTCGAGCCCCCGGTGGCCGAGGCGCTGGCAGCTGCGAGTTCGGTCCAGTACACGAGCTTGCGGCGCTGCTCGTACGGAAAGTCGAGCAGTGTCGCGAGCATCCGGGAGGTCAGTTCGATGGACACCTTGTCGACCCAGTCGAAAGGCTCGTCGACCGGGAGCTCGTCGAGCACCTCCTGCACGCGTGAGCGGATGAGGCCTTCCATCTCCTCGAGATTCCGCGGGCTCACGACACCCTGCACCGCGTCACGCTGTCGATCGTGACGTGGCGGGTCCATCGCGATGAACATCTCGACGTCCAGGCCCTCCGGCGGCGTACCGATGACGATCTGCGGCTCCGCCGAGAACGTCTCGAAGTCCTTGTCCACCGCGAGGATGTCGGCGTACCGGGTGACCGACCAGTACGGCCCGAATGCGCTGTGGGCCTGGTAGTGGACCGGTGCCTCGTCCCGCAGGCGGGCGAAGTAGGAGTCGTACTTCCCCTGGCCGTACAGGAAGGGATTGCTGACGTCGATCTCGGTCAGATCCAGCCCGTCGACGTCAGGGATCACGTCCTCGACGAACGTCGGTTGGCGCTCCCCCAGCACGAGCCTCTTGGCTTTCTGCGCCAGACGCAGGCCCTGGACCTGCTTGTCCATCGGGACCGTCGCCCGAGCTTTGTCGAGGACCCTGTCGAGAACGCTCATGACTGCAACCGCCTTGCGCTGGTGACTTCCTTGTCGGACAGAAGTACAACACAAGTCGGAGTCGATGACAATGATCGTGTTTTTGTCGCACCGCTGGACATGATCGGTCACAACGTACGGAGTGGTACCCGATTCAGTCCTGAGATTCCCGATCCGCCTCGAACGCCGTGACGACGGCCGACAGGTCGTCCGCCCCATGCCCGGAGGTGCCGGCGTCGACGTACGCGCTACGGATCGCCTCGAGCAGTCGGCCGGTTCGCGGAGGAACGGCGTCGATCATCAGACTCACGTCCTTGACCACGCCGTCGACTCCGAACGACGGTGTGAAGTCACCGGCGATCATGGCCTTCCCCTTGGACTGGGTGTACGGCGCGTTCACCGGCCCGCCGTCGAGCGCCTCGAGCACCAGAGCCGGGTCGAGGCCCAGCTCGGAGGCCATCGCCACGGATTGTGCGGTGGCCGCTGTCAGTGTGGCCACCATGGCGTTGCAGGCCAGCTTCAGGGCGCTGGCGCTACCCGGCTCACTGCCCGCCGTCACCGTCTTCACCGTCATCGACTCCAGTGCCGGCCGGACGGTCTCGATCGTCTCTGCCGATCCCGAGATCAGGGCAGTGAGCGTGCCCGACTCCGCGGGCGCCTTGGTTCCGAGCATCGGGCAGTCGACGAAAGCCCGCTCGCGCGCCGCAGCCAGGTCTGCCAGTCGGCGTGCCCCGGCCGGACCGACGGTCGCGCTCTGCAGCCACACCGCGTCGGGGCGCATGGCGGAGAGAAACTTCTCCGCGGTGTCGGCCGTGGCCGCTTCGTCGAACAACATGGTGACGACCACGTCGGCGCCCTCGACACACGACTGCGGATCCGACGCGACGGTCGCACCCTGCTCCTCGAGGGGCCGCGCCTTCTCGGCGTTGCGATTCCAGACGGTCACCTCGTGGCCGCCGCGGAGCAGCGACCCCGCCATGCCCGCGCCCATCGT
Organism: Rhodococcus sp. AC861; assembly: GCF_979256035.1. NCBI lineage: Bacteria > Bacillati > Actinomycetota > Actinomycetes > Mycobacteriales > Nocardiaceae > Rhodococcus > Rhodococcus sp. AC861. Next base: position 802,373 of record NZ_CEEDMW010000002.1, on the reverse strand, counting down.
TCCGATGCCCAGTACTGCGACCTGCATGTCCGACCCCTCTCGTCGACGACGTCGATTCTCTGTCGACCCCGTCCGTGTGTTCCCATCAAGGTGTACCCCACACGCACCGAAGAACGGACCACGCATGTCCAGCACCGACACCGACACCACGACCGAGCGGGCAGGGCGTCGCGAGTGGTGGGGTCTCGCGGTGCTGGTCGTGCCGATCGTCCTGGTGTCGATGGATATGTCCGTGCTCTACCTGGCGCTGCCCTCGCTGACCGAGGATCTGCAGCCGAGCAGTTCGCAGCAGCTCTGGATACTCGACATCTACAGCTTCATGCTGGCCGGCCTGCTGGTCACGATGGGATCGCTCGGTGACCGCATCGGCACGCGCAGACTGCTGATGATCGGCTCGCTGGTCTTCGGCATCGCCTCCGTCGCCGCGGCGTTCTCGCACTCACCCGAAGCACTGATCGCGTCCCGGGTGTTGCTGGGCGTCGGCGGCGCGACGCTGGCCCCGTCGACACTGTCGTTGTTGCGCAAACTGTTCGTCGACCCCGTGCAGCGCGGCGTCGCCATCGGCATCTGGACCGCCGGATTCGCCGGAGGCGGATCGTTCGGGCCCGTCATCGCCGGCACTCTGCTCGAATACTTCTGGTGGGGTTCGGTCTTCCTCATCAACATCCCCATCATGATCGTTCTGCTGATCGCGGCGCCGCTGATCCTCCCCGAAGCCAAGAACCCCGCTCCGGGCCGTTTCGATCTCCCCGCCGTCGCAGCGTCCATCGTCGCCATGCTGGGAATCGTGTACGCGCTCAAGCACGCTGCGCAGAGCGGGCTCGACTGGCAGGTGGCCGCCGCGCTCGCGGTGGGGCTCCTGGTCGGCTGGTGGTTCGTCCGACGTCAACGCGCGAGCACGCACCCGGTCATCGAGTTCGACCTGTTCCGCACCCCAGCCTTCTCGGTCGCGGTGATCGTCATCCTGGTCTCGGTCTTCATCATCACCGGCTTCAATCTGATGCTGTCGCAGTATCTTCAGCTCGTCATGGGCCTCGGAACCCTCGAGGCCGGCCTGTGGTCCCTGATCCCTGCGATAGCGACGGCCGCCGCGTCCCTGAGCGCGCCGCTGATCATGAAGCGCCGCCGACCGTCGGTGATCCTGGTCGGCGCCATCTCGGTGATGGTGCTGGGCGCGGTCGTCATCGGATTCGTGGCGGTCCCGTCGAGTGTCGGGTCGGGTGCGACGCTGGCGATCCTGCTGTGCGGCATGGTGATCGCCGCGGTCGGGGTCGGTACCGGAACCACCTTCGGGTCCGATCGGGTGCTGGCCACCGCGGCCCCGGAGAAGGCGGGCGCGGCCGGCGCGGTGTCGGAGACGGGCGCCGAACTCGGTGGCGCACTGGGCATCGCGGTGCTCGGATCCATCAGCGTCGCCACGTACCGCATCGTGTTGGGTCCCGCCGATGCGGCCGGCGACGGCACTCTCGCCGCCACCCTGTCGGACGCACGGCAACTCGATCCCGACCTCGGTGCCGACCTCGCCGGTCGCGCACGCGAGGCGTACGTCGACGGCATCGTCGCAGCCTCCGGCGCCACGGTCGTCATCCTGCTGATCGCTGGGGCAGCCGCTGCGGCGTTGTTCCGCCGATCACGCTGAAGCTCACACGATGACACCCCCTGCAGCGTCGCTGCAGGGGGTGTCGTGGTCGTTCGGGAGTGTGAACTCCGTCAGCGCTGGGGCGCCTGCGTCGGGACGATCGGCGCCGGCAGAGCAGTCTTGCCCATGAGGAACGTGTCGACCGCCGAGGCGCAGGAACGGCCCTCGGCGATGGCCCACACGATGAGCGACTGACCGCGACCCATGTCTCCGGCCACGAACACGCCTTCGACGTTGGTGTTCCACTGATCGGTGCGGGCGACGTTGCCACGCTCGTTCAGGTCGACACCGAGATCGGTGAGCAGTCCCGGCTGCTCGGGTCCGACGAATCCCATGGCGAGGAAGACGATGTCGGCCTCGAGATGGAAGTCGGAGCCCTCGACCTTGGCGAAGCGACCGTCCTTGAACTCGACCTCGTGCGCGTCGAGTCCGGTGACGTAACCGTTCTCACCGGTGAAGCGCTCGGTGTTGACGGAGAAGACGCGTTCGCCGCCCTCCTCGTGAGCCGAGGACACGCGGTAGACCAACGGGTACGTCGGCCACGGTGTGGATCCGGCGCGCTCCTCGGGCGGTCGCGGCATGATCTCGAACTGGTGCACGCTCGCGGCACCCTGGCGGTGCGACGTACCGAGGCAGTCCGCGCCGGTGTCGCCGCCACCGATGATGATGACCTTCTTGCCCTTGGCGCTGATGGGCGGCTGACCGTAGTCGTCCACCACGTCGTCACCGAGCTGCACTCGGTTGGCCCACGGCAGGAATTCCATCGCCTGGTGGATGCCGCCGTACTCACGGCCGGGCACCTCGAGATCGCGAGCCTTGGTAGCTCCACCGGAGAGAACGACCGAGTCGAATTCGGCGCGCAACTCCTCGGCGGTGATGTCGACACCCACGTTGACGCCTGTGCGGAAGATGGTGCCTTCGGCTTCCATCTGCGCCAACCGGCGATCGATGTGGCGCTTCTCCATCTTGAACTCGGGGATGCCGTAGCGGAGCAGGCCACCGATACGGTCCGCCCGCTCGAACACGGTCACCGTGTGACCGGCGCGCGTGAGCTGCTGTGCGGCGGCGAGTCCCGCGGGACCCGAGCCGACGACGGCGACCTTCTTGCCGGTCAGGTACGTCGGGTAGACGGGCTGGACCCAGCCCTCGTCGAAGGCGCGGTCGATGATCTCGACCTCGACCTGCTTGATGGTCACCGGGTCCTGGTTGATGCCCAGGACGCACGATGCCTCACACGGAGCCGGGCACAGCCGACCCGTGAACTCGGGGAAGTTGTTCGTCGCGTGCAGACGATCGATGCTCTCGCGCCACCGGTCCTTGTAGACCAGGTCGTTCCACTCGGGAATCAGGTTCCCCAGGGGACAACCGTTGTGGCAGAAGGGAATGCCGCAGTCCATGCACCGACTGGCCTGGGTGCGGAGGGTGTCCGCGGAGAAGTCCTCGTACACCTCCTTCCAGTCCATCAGGCGCAGGTCCACGGGACGCCGCTTCGGCAGCTCTCGTGACGTGTTCTTCAGAAATCCTTGCGGGTCACCCACGAGCTGCCTCCATGATCGCCTCGTCCACGTCCGCGCCGTTCTTCTCGGCCTCGGAGATCGCGAGCAGTACCTTCTTGTAGTCGCGCGGCATCACCTTCACGAAGTGATTCACCTGCTGGGACCAGTCCGCGAGGATGCGTTCGGCAACCTCGGACCCGGTCTCGTCGCGATGACGAGTGATCGCGTCCTTGAGCCACGCGAATTCGTCACCCTCGAGATCCTCGATGTCCACGAGCTCGGTGTTGAGGTTGTCCTCGAACGTCGAGTTCGGGTCGAAGACGAACGCCACGCCACCGGACATGCCGGCGCCGAAGTTGCGGCCCGTCTCACCGAGGATCACGACCTTGCCACCGGTCATGTACTCGCACCCGTGGTCACCGACACCCTCGACCACCGCGACGGCACCCGAGTTGCGGACGGCGAAACGCTCACCGACGACGCCGCGGATCAGAGCCTCGCCCTCGGTGGCGCCGAACAGGATCACGTTGCCCGCGATGATGTTGTTCTCCGCGACGAAATCGGAGTTCGCATCCCGCGAGGGGCGGACGATCAGTCGACCACCGGACAGGCCCTTGCCGACGAAGTCGTTGGCGTCGCCCTCGAGCCGGAGCGTCATTCCCTTCGGCACGAACGCACCGAAGCTGTTGCCGGCCGAACCGGTGAACGTGATGTCGATCGTGTTCTGCGGCAGACCGTCGGCGCCGTACGCCTTGGTGACCTCGTGACCGAGCATGGTGCCCACGGTGCGGTTCACGTTGGTGATCCGCGTGGCGAACTCGACCTTCTCGCCCTTGTCCAGAGCGTCGCGGCTCTGGACGATGAGCTGCTGGTCCAGCGCCTTGTCCAACGAGTGATCCTGGGTGCCCGTGCAGTACAGGTCCTGGTTCATGAACGCGGACTCGGCGACGTCGAGGATCGGCGACAGGTCGAGCTTCGACGCCTTCCAGTGCTCCTTGGCGGCCGTGGTGTCCAGCAGCGCGACCTGGCCGATGGCCTCGTCGAGCGTGCGGAAACCGAACTCCGCGAGCAGCTCGCGAACCTCCTCGGCGATGTAGAGGAAGAAGTTCTCCACGAACTCGGGCTGGCCGGCGAACCGCTTGCGCAACACCGGGTTCTGCGTCGCGACACCCACGGGGCAGGTGTCCAGGTGGCACACGCGCATCATGATGCAGCCCGAGACCACCAGCGGGGCGGTGGCGAAACCGAACTCCTCGCCGCCGAGCAGAGCAGCGACCATGACGTCGCGGCCGGTCTTGAGCTGACCGTCCACCTGGACCACGATGCGGTCACGGAGACCGTTGAGGAGCAGCGTCTGCTGGGTCTCGGCCAGGCCGAGCTCCCACGGAGCGCCCGCGTGCTTGACCGAAGTCAGCGGCGTGGCGCCCGTCCCGCCGTCGTGGCCGGAGATCAGCACGACGTCCGCGTGTGCCTTGGACACACCGGCGGCGACCGTTCCGACGCCGACCTCGGAGACCAGCTTCACGTGGATGCGAGCCTGCGGGTTGGCGTTCTTCAGGTCGTGGATCAGCTGAGCGAGATCCTCGATCGAGTAGATGTCGTGGTGCGGCGGCGGCGAGATGAGCCCGACACCCGGCGTGGAGTGCCGGACCTCGGCGACCCACGGGTACACCTTGTGAGCCGGAAGCTGGCCGCCCTCACCCGGTTTCGCACCCTGGGCCATCTTGATCTGGATGTCCGTGCAGTTGGTCAGGTAGTTCGACGTGACACCGAATCGTCCCGACGCGACCTGCTTGACGGCCGACCGACGGGAATCGCCGTTCTCGTCGGGCGTGAAGCGCGCGACGTCCTCGCCGCCCTCACCCGAGTTCGAACGTCCACCGAGACGGTTCATCGCGATGGCCAGAGTCTCGTGCGCCTCCGCCGAGATCGAGCCGTAGCTCATCGCGCCGGTGGAGAAACGCTTGACGATCTCGCGCGCCGACTCCACCTCGTCGATCGAGATCGCGGTGCGACCCTCGGTCTTGAAGCGGAACAGTCCGCGGAGCGACGCCAGACGCTCCGACTGGTCGTCGACCATCCGGGTGTACTCCTTGAACACGGAGTACTGGCCTGTGCGGGTGGCGTGCTGCAGCTTGAAGACGGTGTCCGGGTTGAACAGGTGGTACTCGCCTTCGCGACGCCACTGGTACTCGCCACCGGTCTCGAGCTCGCGGTGCGCGCGCTCGAACTTGTTGTCCAGGTAGGCGACTCCGTGTCGCACGGATACATCGGCGGCGATCTGGTCGAGGTCGATCCCGCCCAGGGGCGACGCGATGCCGTAGAAGTACTCGTCGACGAGTTCCTGCGACAGGCCGATGACCTGGAACAGCTGGGCGCCGGTGTAGGACGCCAGCGTCGAGATACCCATCTTCGACATGACCTTCAGGACGCCCTTGCCGGCCGCCTTGATGTAGTTCTTCACCGCGGTGTCGTAGTCGATGTCCTGCAGGTTGCCGCGGTCGATCATGTCCTCGATCGACTCGAACGCCATGTAGGGGTTCACCGCTGCCGCACCGAATCCGACGAGCGTCGCCATGTGGTGCACCTCGCGAGCATCACCCGCTTCGACGATGAGACCGACCTTGGTCCGGGTCTTCTCGCGGATCATGTGGTGGTGCACGGCCGACGTCAGCAGCAGCGAGGGGATCGGCGCCAACTTCTCGCTCGACTCACGGTCACTCAGGATGACGATGCGTGCGCCGCCGGCGATGGCTGCGGACACCTGCGAACGGATGATTTCGAGCGAACGACGAAGTCCCTCACCACCTTCCGCCACCGGGTAGAGGCCGCGGACGACGACGGAGCGGAGTCCGTCCTGCAGACCGTCGTCGTTGATGTGCACCAACTTCGACAACTGGTCGTTGTGCAGGATCGGTGACGTGAGAACGATCTGACGGCACGCTTCGGCAGTGGGCTGCAGCAGATCCCGCTCGGGACCGATGGTTCCGCCCAGGCTGGTGACCACTTCCTCGCGGATCGCGTCGAGCGGCGGGTTGGTCACCTGCGCGAAGAGCTGCGAGAAGTAGTCGAACAACATGCGGGGACGGTTCGACAGCACAGCTACGGGCGTGTCGGTTCCCATCGACCCGATCGCCTCGGCACCCGCCTTCGCCATCGGCGCGACGAGCATGTTCAGCTCCTCGGTGGTGTATCCGAAGATCTGCTGACGGATCAGCACACGGTCGTGCGTCATGTGGACGTGCGGGCGCTCGGGCAGCTCGTCGATGCTGATGAGGCCCTCGTCGAGCCACTCCTGGTACGGGTGTTCCGCAGCCAGCTCGTCCTTGATCTCGTCGTCGCTGACGATCCGGCCCTGCGCGGTGTCCACGAGGAACATGCGGCCGGGCTGCAGGCGGACCTTGCGCACGATCTTCGACGGCTCGATGTCCAGCACGCCGACCTCGGACGCCATGATGACCAGGCCGTCGTCGGTGACCCACAGGCGACTGGGGCGCAGGCCGTTGCGGTCGAGGACCGCACCGATGACCGTGCCGTCGGTGAAGCACACCGAGGCCGGTCCGTCCCACGGCTCCATGAGAGTGGAGTGGTACTGGTAGAACGCCCGGCGGGCGGGATCCATCTTGTCGTGGTGCTCCCACGCCTCGGGGATCATCATCAGCACGGCATGCGGCAGGCTGCGTCCGCCGAGGTGCAGGAACTCGAGCACCTCGTCGAAGCGGGCCGTGTCCGATGCTCCGTGCGTGTTGACGGGGAAGATCTTCTCGAGCTTCTCGGGTCCACCGAAGACGTCCGACTCGATGAGCGCCTCGCGGGCGTGCATCCAGTTCTCGTTGCCGGTGACGGTGTTGATCTCACCGTTGTGCGCGACACGGCGGAACGGGTGCGCCAGCGGCCACGAGGGGAACGTGTTGGTGGAGAAACGCGAGTGCACCAGGCCCAGCGCGCTCTCGACCCGGTCGTCCTGCAGGTCGAGGTAGAAGCCACGCAGCTGCGGCGTCGTCAACATGCCCTTGTAGACGATGGTCGACGGGGACAGCGACGGGAAGTAGACACTTTCGCGGCCGGGGCCGTCCTTGCCCGGGCCCTCGAGGCCGAGCTCGTGCTCGACGCGCTTGCGCACGACGAAGGCTCGCCGCTCGAGATCGATTCCCGAGAGGGAACGGTCGGGCGATGCCACGAACAGCTGGCGGAAGGTCGGCATGGCATCGCGGGCCAGGGCACCGAGCGACGCGTCGTCGGTGTCGATGTCGCGCCACCCCAGAACGTCGAGGCCTTCTTCGACGACGACGCGCTCGACTCCTGCGCAGGCTTCCTCGGACGCGACACGTGCCTGCGGGAGGAAGGCGATGCCGGTGGCGTAGAAACCCTCCGGCGGCAGCTCGAAGTCGACGACGGCGCGGTAGAACTTGTCCGGAACCTGGATCAGGATGCCGGCACCGTCACCGGTGTTGGGTTCTGCGCCCGCAGCGCCGCGGTGTTCGAGGTTGATCAGCGCGGTGATCGCCTTGTCGACGATGTCCCTACTACGACGTCCGTGCATGTCGACCACGAACGCGACACCACAGGAGTCGTGTTCGTTCGCCGGGTCGTAGAGGCCTCGAGCTGATGGGTACCGGTGACCGGGAAGCTGCATGTGTCTTGCCTAACTGACGAGTCGAGCCAAGATCCGCGGAGATTCGACCTCGTTCGAGAAGAGAACGAGCCACCGCGGGGCGATGCGAGAGCGGGTTCGCCGTTGAACCACGCACTCCGATGGGGCTCCGGCTACTCCTGGTGGACGATCTGTTCCGAGGCGATAGCCGAGTGTTTTCGGGCAGGGGCGACTGTTGTGGGTCGGCCCCTCAGCAGAACGATAAGTCAGCACCCCGGCAAATCCACAAATCAGGGCATCCTCATGTTGCGCCGACCTGCAGATACTGTCGTCGATGTCGACGAGATCACGTGATGTCCGCGCCACGCTGCGCGGTGAACTTCGAATTCGCTACCAGAATACCTGGCAAAGAAACTACTGGCCGTAGCGAGTGATCTCGACTACGGCCAGTGTGGTGGGCGAAGGGGGACTTGAACCCCCACGTCCCGAAGGACACTGGCACCTGAAGCCAGCGCGTCTGCCATTCCGCCACTCGCCCGAGCGACGGGAACGAGGCTAACACGACCTGTCTCGCCGACCGAAATCCATACCTCCCGACCGAGTTCCGGGCCCGAGCCGGGGCGGAAACTCGGTTCCGGCCGTATAGCATGGATCAGCAGTCGCACGGCGGTAGGACACGCGCCACCGACCACGCACACAGTCGTGGGCGTTCGGAGGACGTTCGGAGCGTCACGTGATCGGGTACTCCCGATGATGTGACGCGCCCCGTGTCGTGCGACGACGCGTGATCGACCGAGGCGAGACGAGGAGGGTGTCATGGGAGTTGTCCAGCGTTTCGAGAGAAAGCTGCAGAGCGCTGTCGGAGACGCCTTCGCCAGAGTGTTCGGCGGCGGTGTCGTCCCGCAGGAGGTCGAGGCGGCCCTGCAACAGGAAGCCACCGCGTCCGTCCGCACCTTGGACGGCGGGCACCTACTGGCTCCCAACGCGTACGTGATCGCCATCAGCGACTCCGATCACGAACAGTTGGCGTCCGACCACGACCTGACCACCAAGGCGTTCTCCCGACACCTCCAGGACTTCATCACCGAACAGGGATGGCAGACCTACGGCAAGGTGGTCGTCCGGTTCGCACCGTCCTCGACGCTGCACACCGGGCAGTTCCGCACATCGGCCACCGTCGATCCGGACGTCGATCAGCCAGACCCATCGAAACTCACCTCAGGCACAGCCCAACCGTCGTCGATATCAGGAGCCGGCCCCATGACCCAGAACTCAGGGACTCAGAACCAGGGCGACGAGCCCGACCACGAAGGCCAGCGGCCCGCGTCCGGTGTCGCGTCACGCGCACCACGGAACGGCAGTGCCTACCCGTCGGAGGCACCTCGCGGTGTCGACCCGTCGGCCGAGAACAGAGTCCGTCCTCCGCGGGCGTACCAGGACTACCCCGAGCAGGACCGCGGCTACGGACAGCCGGCCGGGGATCCGCGGGAGCAGGTCCGCTACGACCAGGGTGGGTACGGGCGTCAGTCGTACGACCAGCAGCCGTACGACCGTCAGGCCTACGGCCAGCAGAACGGCGATCCTCGGGCGCAGGACCCGCGCGGTCAGGACCAGGGCGGGTACGACCGTCGTGGCTACGGCCAGCAGGGCTACGACCAGCCCGACAACGACCAGCAGGGCTACGACCAGCGCGGGTACGACCAGCGCGGCTACAACCAGGCGGGGTACGACCAGCAGGGTTACGACCAGCAGGGTTACGACCAGCGCGGCTACAACCAGGGCGGCTACGACCAGCGCGGGTACAACCAGGCCGGGTACGACCAGCGTGGTCGCGAGCAGGATCAGGGCGCCGGTGGCTACGAGCCGCAGGCGTACCGCGATCAGCAGGGATACGGACAGCAGGCCGGCTACGGCCAGTCCGGTCGTGACCAGGCCGGCTACGACCAGCCGGCGTACGGCCAGCGGAGCTACGACGACGGTGGCTACGGACGACCGACCCCCGACGCGCGTGCCTACGGTGCAGCCGCGGCGGCTCCGGCATACGACCAGCCGCCCACGCAGGGATACCAGCAGCCGCTCGCCGACGACGGTGACGACTACGACCGCCCGAGTGCGCAGCGCGGACTGTCCGCGACGCTCCAGCTCGAGGACGGCAGTGGCCGTCACTACCAGCTGCGCGAGGGTGGGAACGTCGTCGGGCGCGGCCAGGATGCGCAGTTCCGACTCCCCGACACGGGCGTCTCGCGTCGTCACTTCGAGATCCGGTGGGACGGCCGCGTAGCCATGCTGTCGGATCTGGGTTCCACGAACGGAACGACGGTCAACAGTGCGCCGGTCCAGGACTGGCAGCTGGCCGACGGCGACATCGTTCGCGCCGGCCACTCGGAGATCCTCGTCCGTATCGTCTGACGAGACCCCGGACCACTAGAAGGGCGGCCGTCGCGCGGCGGCCGACACGGGGCAGTCGGTCCCTGCCCTTATGATGCTCCGAGACGGGGAGTCCCCGTGCGCGCATCCCCATGCGTGTGGTGTCCGAGCTGTCGAGGAACGAGGAGGTGACACGCTGTGCAGGGATTGATCTTGCAGCTCACGCGAGCTGGTTTCCTCCTGATCCTGTGGTTGTTCGTCTGGGCAGTGCTGCGCACTCTGCGTTCCGACATCTACGCGGCGTCCGGTCTTCGTGTCGCACCTCGGTCACGCAAGTCGCCGGTCTCTCTGCAGGGCCGGAAGCAGAAGGTCGCTAAATACCTGGTGGTGACCCACGGGTCGCTCGCCGGGACACGCATCACGCTGGGGTCGCAGCCGGTCCTCATGGGCCGCGCGGACGACTCGACTCTCGTCCTCACCGACGACTACGCCTCCACACGCCACGCGCGTCTGTCACCTCGCGGAGGTGACTGGTACGTCGAGGATCTCGGCTCGACGAACGGCACCTACCTCGACCGCGCCAAGGTGACGACGGCGGTGCGCGTTCCCCTGGGAACGCCCGTCCGCGTCGGCAAGACCGTGATCGAGTTGCGCCCGTGACCTTGGTTCTCCGCTACGCCGCGCGCAGCGATCGCGGTCTCGTGCGATCCAACAACGAGGACTCCGTCTACGCGGGTGCACGCCTCCTCGCTCTCGCCGACGGCATGGGTGGCCACGCCGCCGGAGAAGTGGCGTCGCAGCTGATGATCGCCGCGCTCGCCCATCTCGACGACGACGAGCCGGGCGACGATCTCCTGGGCAAGCTCGAGCGAGCTACCCGTGAGGGCAACGCCACCATCGCGGAACAGGTCGAGGACGACCCCGAACTCGACGGCATGGGCACCACGTTGACGGCGATCCTGTTCGGCGGCAGGAAGATCGGGCTCGTTCACATCGGCGACTCCCGGGCGTATCTGCTCCGGGACGACGAACTGACGCAGATCACCCGCGACGACACGTTCGTCCAGTCCTTGGTCGACGAGGGGCGGATCACCGCCGAGCAGGCGCACTCGCACCCGCAACGGTCGCTGATCATGCGGGCTCTCACCGGCAACGAGATCGAACCCACTCTGACCGTGCGTGAGGCTCGGGCGGGGGATCGTTATCTGCTCTGCTCGGACGGATTGTCCGACGTCGTCAGCAGCGAGACCATCGCGGACACGATGCGTGAGGGCGAGAACGACCAGTGCGCCGATCGCCTGATCGAACTGGCGCTGCGCAGCGGTGGCCCCGACAACGTGACCGTGGTGGTGGCCGACGTCATCGATCTCGACTACGGCCAGTCCCATCCGATCCTCGCCGGCGCCGCATCGATGGACGACGAGGAGGACTCGCCCCCACCGAACACCGCAGCCGGACGCGCAGCCGCGATGCGCCCTCCCCGGACCGCGCCCAAGAGGGTGGTCACTCCGCCGCCGCCGGCCCCGGAGAAGAAGTCGCACAAGCTCCGCTGGTCCCTGACCGGTCTCGCCGTCGTCGCCCTGCTGGTCGTCGGTTCGATCGTCGGATGGCAGCTCCTGCAGCGCAATTACTACGTCGGTTCCGACGACGGACGCGTCGTGGTGATGCGGGGAGTCCCCGGTTCGGTACTCGGCTTCTCCCTGCAGGAAGTGGATCTGGTCGGGTGCGTCCGTGAGACGTCGGACCCCGCCACGATCGATCTGCGATCCCCCGCCGACGCTCAGTGCCGCGTCCTCGGTGTCGACGACCTGCAGCCGTCCGCCCGCGAACAGGTGCGTTCGGGGCTGCCGTCCGGCACTCTCGACGATGCACGCTCGCAGGTGAACCGGCTCGTGGCCGGTGACCTGCTGCCGCTGTGCGAGAAGCCGGTCACCGCGACGACGGCTCCTCCGACCACCACCACGGCCGTTCCGCCGACCGAGGCAGCACCTGTACCGCCTCCCGCCGACCCGGCGGCGCCGCCCGTGACGACGACACCCGAGCCGACTCCGACTCCGACGCCGACACTCGTGGCAGGTCAGACCTGCAGGACGGGCAGTTGATGTCCGCCCCGAACCAGTCTTCGGCGTCGTTCCCCAGTCCTCCGGGCGGATTCGCTCCGGCACCCCCGCAGTCCACCAAGCGTGGGGTCGAAGCAGCCCTCCTGGGAGCCGCGGCGCTCATCACCACCGTGTCGCTGGTGCTCGTCGAGGCGAGCCAGGAACAGACCATCACGTGGGACCTGGCGAAGTACGGAGTGGCATACCTCGCCATGTTCGCCGTCGCGCATGCCGCGGTTCGCCGCTTCGCCACGCACGCCGATCCCCTTCTGCTGCCGCTGGTGGCGCTGCTGAACGGTCTCGGGCTGGTGCTGATCCACCGCCTCGATCTGGCCGCGCAACAGTCCGCCACCTATCTCGGTGACACGGAACCGTCGCCCGACGCCAACCAGCAGGTTCTCTGGACCGCGCTCGCCATCGCCGGCTTCGTCGCCGTGTTGGTGCTGATCCGCGATTACCGGACGTTGGCACGCTACGGCTACACCCTGGGCCTGGGCGGACTGGTGTTCCTCGCGCTCCCGGCGATCCTTCCGTCGTCACTGTCCGAGGTCAACGGATCGAAGATCTGGATCCGACTGCCGGGCTTCAGCATCCAGCCCGGTGAGTTCTCCAAGATCCTGCTGCTGATCTTCTTCGCGTCGGTCCTGGTGGCCAAGCGTGAGCTGTTCACCACCGCGGGCAAGCACGTGCTGGGCATGGATTTCCCGCGAGCACGCGATCTGGGACCGATCGTCGTGGCGTGGATCGTCTCGATCGGCGTCCTGGTGTTCGAGAAGGACCTCGGCACGTCGCTGCTGATCTACTGCACCGTGCTGGTGATGATCTACGTCGCCACCGAGCGTGTCGGCTGGATCGTCATCGGGGTCGCCCTGCTGCTCCTGGGATTCCTTCTCGCGTACCAGCTCTTCGGGCACGTGAAGATCCGTACCGACACCTGGCTCGACCCCTTCGCCGATTACAACGACACCGGGTACCAGATCTCACAGTCTCTCTTCGGCCTCGCGACCGGCGGGATGGGCGGCACGGGCCTCGGCAGCGGCCGTCCGTCGCAGGTGCCGTTCGCGAGTACCGACTTCATCATCGCCACCGTGGGTGAGGAGCTCGGGCTCATCGGCCTGGCAGCAGTGCTGATGCTCTACATGATGTTCGTGCTGCGTGGGCTCCGGACGGCGCTCGCGGTGCGCGACAGCTTCGGCAAGCTCCTCGCCGCCGGCCTGTCCGTCACCATCGCCGTCCAGCTGTTCGTCGTGGTCGGCGGCGTCACCAAGCTCATTCCCCTCACCGGTCTCACGACACCGTTCATGTCCTACGGAGGCTCTTCCCTGCTCGCGAACTACGCCCTGGTCGCGTTGCTCATCAAGATCTCCGATGCCGCCCGCGCACCTGTCGTGCCGCAGAAGCGCACGCCCGCCGCGCCGATCGGTGACGCGATGACCGAGGTGGTGAAGCGCCCGTGAACACTCCCCTTCGCCGCGTGGCCATCGGCGTCATGGCCATGATCGTGGTCCTGCTCGCCAACGCCACCTACGTCCAGGTCATCAAGGCCGACGACCTCCGCACGGACCCCCGCAACTCGCGTGTCCTGCTCGACGAGTACGCACGTCAGCGCGGACAGATCTCGAGCGGTGGCCAGGTGTTGGCCTCGTCCGTCGCGACCGAGGACCGGTACAAGTACCTGCGGACGTACCCGTCGAATCCGGCTGCGCCCGCGAGCCCGGCGGCGAACGCGCCTGTCACCGGGTTCTACTCGATGCTGTACTCGAGCGCCGGCCTCGAACGATCCGAGGATGCCGTCCTCAACGGATCCGACAACCGGTTGTTCGGCAAGCGGTTCTTCGACCTACTCTCGGGCCGCGATCCGCGCGGTGGCAACGTCGTCACCACCATCGACCCGGTGATGCAGCAGGTCGCGTACGACCAACTCACCTCGAAGGGGTACACCGGTTCGGTCGTGGCCATCGAGCCGTCCACCGGCAAGATCCTGACGATGGTCAGCACGCCCAGCTACGACCCCAACGAACTGGCCTCGCACGACGGTGAGCAGTCCACGCAGGCATGGGAGCGGCTCGCGAACGATCCCGGTGAGCCACTGGTCAATCGTGCTGTCTCGCAGACCTATCCGCCCGGCTCGACGTTCAAGGTGGTCGTGACGGCAGCGGCACTGGCCGCCGGGTCGACGCCCGACACGCAGCTCACCGCGGCACCGACCATCACCCTGCCCGACACGTCCACGACGCTCGAGAACTACAACGGCTCCACGTGTGGTGGCGGCGCGACCGCGTCACTGCGCGAGGCGTTCGCGCGCTCCTGCAACACCGCCTTCGTCGAGCTCGGCATCGACACCGGCAGCCAGGGCGTCAAGGATGCGGCGTCGGCGTTCGGCATCGGCGAAACGAACCAGTCGGTGCCGATCCCGGTGGCCGACAGCACGGTCGGCGAGATCCCCGACGACGCGGCCCTCGGCCAGAGCAGCATCGGCCAGCGCGACGTCGCCCTGACACCGCTGCAGAATGCGGAGATCGCGGCCACCATCGCGAACGGTGGTGTGCGGATGGCACCCCACATGGTCGCCCAGTTGCAGGCCCCCGACCTGTCGACGCTCGACACCACGGAGCCGACGTCCCTCGGACAGGCCGTCTCCCCGGAGGTGGCCTCCACGCTCACCGATCTGATGGTGGGTTCGGAGAACAATTCCGGTGGACAGGGCAAGATCGCGGGCGTTCAGATCGCGTCCAAGACCGGTACCGCGGAGCACGGAAGCGATCCCCGCAACACCCCTCCCCATGCGTGGTACATCGCCTTCGCCCCGGCCGAGGACCCGAAGATCGCCATCGCGGTCATCGTCGAGAACGGTGGCGACCGTGCGCTCGCCGCGACGGGCGGATCGGTCGCCGCACCAGTGGCGAGAGCTGTGCTCGGCGCCGGATTGCAGGGGAGGTGAGCCCCGCATGAGTGGAGGCCTGGGTAACGGCGCACTGGTGGCCGATCGCTACCGACTGTTGCGTCTGATCGCGACGGGCGGGATGGGACAGGTCTGGGAAGCGACCGACAACCGGCTCGATCGCCGCGTCGCCGTCAAGATCCTCAAGCCCGAGTTCTCGAACGACCCGGAATTCGTCGAGCGCTTCCGCGTGGAAGCGCGCACGACGGCGTTGCTGAACCATCCGGGCATCGCGAACATCTACGACTACGGCGAGGTGCAGGACGCCAACGGGCAGTCGCTGGCCTACCTGGTCATGGAACTGGTCATCGGTGAACCCCTGAACACGGTGCTCACCCGTATGGGCCGGTTGCCGCTGGTGCATGCTTTGGACATGCTCGAGCAGACCGGCCGCTCGCTGCAGGCCGCGCACCGCGCCGGCATCGTGCACCGTGACGTCAAGCCCGGCAACATCATGATCACGCCGGACGGCACGGTCAAGATCACCGACTTCGGTATCGCCAAGGCAGTCGACGCGTCGCCCGTGACACGGACGGGCATGGTCATGGGCACCGCGCAGTACATCGCACCCGAACAGGCGTTGGGGCAGGACGCGACGTCGGCGTCGGACGTGTACTCGCTCGGTGTGGTCGGCTACGAAGCGATCAGTGGCACACGGCCTTTCGTGGGCGACGGCGCCTTGACGGTCGCGATGAAGCATGTCCGCGACGCGGCGCCGCCTCTTCCCGCGGATCTGCCGGCGCCGGTCCGTGAACTCATCGAGATCACGATGACGAAGGATCCGGCGTCCCGGTACGAGAACGGCGGCGAGTTCGCGGACGCTGTCGCTGCCGTGCGGGCGGGGCGTCGTCCTCCCCAGCCGGGAACCGCATCGGGGACGTCCCGGGTCATGGCTCCCATGACGGGCGCGAATCCGAACACCCGGATGATGACGGCACCGGCGACGGGATACGCCGCCGCCGCTGCAGCGCCACGCCGACCGGAACCCGAGCCGGAGTCCGGCATGTCGCCCGGTCAGAAGGCGTTGGCATGGGCGGCCGGAGGTCTTCTCCTCCTGGCGGCCGTCGTGGCGTTCGGGCTGTTCGTCTTCACCGAGAGCAACGGTTCGACACCGGTGGTCACGACGACCAGCACCGCCGCGCCCACGACGGAACCGACCACGACGACGACCCGTCCGACGACCACCACGACGGAACCGACCACGACCACCACCACGACGACAACCACCACGACCACCACCGAGCCGACCACCACCACGACGGAACCGACGACCACGGAGCCGACGACGACAACCACCACCAGCGGTGGGTTGTTCAACATTCCCGGCCTCGGTAACGGGAACGGCAACGGCAACGGCAACGACGGCAATCCGTTCAACTACGCACCGGGAGGGCAGCGATGAACACTCCACGCCAGCTCTCGTCCCGGTACGAGCTGGGTGAGATCCTCGGGTTCGGCGGCATGTCCGAGGTCCACCTGGCCAAGGACGTCCGGCTCGACAGGGACGTCGCGATCAAGGTCCTGCGGCAGGATCTGGCGCGCGATCCCACGTTCTACCTCCGCTTCCGACGGGAGGCTCAGAACGCTGCCGCGTTGAACCATCCGGCCATCGTCGCCGTGTACGACACGGGCGAGGCAGAGACGGACACGGGACCGCTGCCGTACATCGTCATGGAATACGTCGACGGTGACACGCTGCGCGACATCGTCCGTGCGGAAGGCCCGATGGCGCCGAAGCGTGCCATGGAAGTCATCGCCGACGTCTGCGCAGCACTGGACTTCAGCCACCGCAACGGCATCGTGCACCGCGACGTCAAGCCGGCCAACGCGATGATCAACCGGGCCGGCGCGGTCAAGGTCATGGACTTCGGTATCGCACGCGCGATCGCCGACAGCTCGAGCCCGATGACCCAGACCGCGGCCGTGATCGGGACCGCTCAGTACCTCTCGCCCGAACAGGCTCGCGGCGAGCAGGTCGACGCCCGGTCCGACGTCTACTCACTCGGATGCGTGTTGTTCGAGATTCTCACCGGTGAGCCTCCGTTCACGGGCGACTCGCCCGTCGCGGTGGCCTACCAGCACGTTCGCGAGGATCCCCGGCTCCCGTCGTCGGTGAACGCGGACATCCCCCGGGAACTGGACTCGATCATCCTCAAGGCCATGGCCAAGAACCCGGCCAACCGCTACCAGAGCGCCGCGGACATGCGATCGGATCTCATCCGGGTACTCGGTGGCCAGCGCCCGGTGGCGCCCATGGTCATGAACGACGAGGACCGCACGTCCATTCTGGGATCGATGGATGCGCCCCGAGCGTCGGCGACGTCGACCGCCACCGAGAACAACGGCGAGTCGCGCAAGATTGCTCGCCACGCCCATGCCGACAACGACGACGACGACGACGTCGAACCGAAACGCAAGGGCGTCCGTGTCGCACTGATGGCCGTCGCTGCCATCGTCGTCGTCGGGGTCGTCGGTCTTTTCCTGTGGAATCTCGGACCGGGCGCGCCCGCGCGATCCGTGACCGTTCCCGACGTGACGGCCCAGACCGCCGACATCGCCAGGACGACTCTCGAGAACGCGGGATTCCGCGTCGACGTGCAGCAACGTTCGGACGCCACGGTTCCCGAAGGCGCCGTGATAGGCACCCGGCCCGTGTCGGGAACCACCGTCGACGAGAACAGCACGTTGGTGCTGGAGGTGTCCACGGGTCCGGAGCAGATCCAGGTACCCCAACTGACCGGCTTGACGCAGGACGCGGCTCGTCAGGCCCTCGAGCAGGCCGGGCTGACCCTCGATCCCGCGATCGGCCGAGGTGCATCCGCCCGCACCGATGTCGACAAGGTGATCGGCCAGGAACCGGCCCGCGGCTCGTCCATGGCCGAGGGTGGCGCAGTGCGCATCACCCTCGGGTCGGGACCGCGTCAGATCCGCGTCCCGGACGTCACCGGGCAGAACATCGAGGTCGCACAGCCCAACGTCGCAGGTGCCGGCTTCATCGTCGATCGTCAGAACGTGGACTCGGCACTACCCGAGGGACAGGTGGTCTCGACCAGTCCCGCAGGTGGCAGCAGCGCGGCCGACGGCAGCACCGTGGTGCTCCGTGTGTCCAACGGCAGCCAGTTCCAGATCCCGAGCCTGACGGGTCAGACACCGGTCCAGGCAGTGGAGACACTGCGGGCGGCGGGGTGGCAGGGAACGTTGGCCGAGATCGACCAGGTCGACGTCCAGACGCTCGACACAAGTCAGGTGAACAGGATCCAGCAGCAGGCCGTCGCTCCCGGCACCGCCATCTCGAAGACGGACCGCGTGAACGTCAGCGTCGGGAAGTTCGGGATCTAGCAGGCCCGGACGTCACACCCGGGCGGCGTTCTCGAGGTCGGACACCAGTGACTCCTCCGGGGCGTCACCGCACACTGCGAGCCAGTTGGCCAGCATCCGGTGACCACCCTCGGTCATCACCGACTCCGGGTGGAACTGCACGCCGTGGATCGGCAGCTCGCGGTGCCGCATGGCCATCACGATGCCGCTCTCGGTCCGAGCAGTCACCTCGAGCTGGTCGGGAATCGTGTTCTCTCGCACCGTCAGCGAGTGGTATCGGGTGGCGGTGAACGGATCCGGCAGACCGGCGAGCACGCCTTCTCCGGAGTGGTGGACGACGCTCGTCTTCCCGTGCAGCAGTTCCGGCGCACGCTCGACGACGCCTCCGAACGACGCGCCGATCGCCTGGTGCCCGAGGCACACTCCGAGGAGCGGAGTTCCTGTGCGGGCGCACGCCTGCACCATGTCCATCGTGACGCCGGCGCGCTGGGGCGTACCCGGTCCCGGGCTCAGCAGAACCCCGTCCACGTCCTTCACGGCGGCGTCCACGTCGAGGACGGCGGGGTCGTCGTTACGCAGCACCTGCGCCCGCGTTCCGAGCTGTCCGAGGTACTGGACCAGGTTGAACACGAAGCTGTCGTAGTTGTCGACGACGAGGATGCGCATGTCACCACACTAATGCCGACGCTGTCCCGGACCGGCTGCAGGTTATCGTGGACCACGGCACTGCGCGTCGTTCTCGCAGCCCACACGCATTCCGAGCAGGAGAGTTCGAGGAGATCAATGCCCAAGTCGAAGGTCCGCAAGAAGGCCGATTACACCATCGACCCGGCGTCACGGACGCCCGTCAAGGTCAAGGCTGCGCCGTCGAGCACGCTGTATCTGTCGGTCATGTTCGGTTTCATGGTGCTCGGTCTGGTGTATCTCATCGTCTACTACCTCGCACAGGACAACATCGGCTGGATGTCGAGCCTGGGGGCGTACAACCTGCTCATCGGCTTCGGTTTCTGGATCATCGGTCTCGTCATGACGATGAAGTGGCGTTGACCAGGAGCATCGCGTCGACGTGCGCGCGAATTACACGCGTGTCGTTCACTAACACTGTGGATAACTTCTGTGGATAACTTATCCACAGGGGGTGACGGGTCGGTCGCGGCATGGGCTACGCCTCGTGTCGCGGTCGCAGCTCTGGGTGTCGGAGCCGTCGCGCTGGGCGTTGCGGCAGTCGCGACGTCGAGCGATCCCGCGGGCCGTCTGTTGATCTCGCTCGCCGCCGTGGCGGCACTGAGTCTCGCCCTGCTGGCCGCGGTCCAGCGGCCGAAGTTGTCGGTCGATGCCGACGTCATGACGGTGAAGACCCTGCGCGGGCGTCGCACCTATCGTCGCGACGACGTGATCACGGTCCGCCTCGTCCCGTACCCGCGACTCGGACGCAGAGTGCCGATGCTGGAGATGGACGTGCGGGACGGTGACGACGAGCGCCTGCTCATCTTCGGCAGGTGGGACCTCGGAGAGGATCCTCGAGCGGTGTTCGACACGCTCGAGCTCAGGGGATGGGTGCCGGCCGACTGGTCCCGCGACTGACGCGGGACCGGCCGGACCGAGGTCAGAACGCGGAGGACAGACTCGCTGCGCGCAGACCGATCAGAGCCAGCGCGATCAGAGCGAGAGCGACGATCCCCGCCCAGCCCACGCGGGACCGCTGTGGGCCCGTCGTGAAGACCACCGCCGCGGTCGCGGCCGCTCCCGCCGCGAGACCACCGAGGTGGCCCCACAGGGAGATACCGGGGATCGCGATACTCAGCACCACGTTCAAGCCGATGACGACCAGGACGGGCGTCGGGCTCTGACGGAGCCGCACCAGGATCACGGCCTGCGCTCCGAGCAGGCCGAAGACGGCGCCCGAGGCACCCACGGTCGCGACGAGCGGATTCGACAGGAACATGACGGCAGCAGCGCCGCCGAGGAGGGCGACGAGGTAGACCGCCAGATATCGCGCGCGGCCGAGAACGAGTTCGCAGTCACGACCGATGACGTAGAGCGCGAACATGTTGACGGCGAGATGCACGATGCCGGAATGCAGGAAGCCGCTGCCGAGAATTCGAACGAGATCTCCGTCGGCCACCAGCAGCGGAACCAGTGCCCACTCGCGGAACAGGGCGCTGGTCTGATTGCTCAAACCACCCGCCTGCGCTGCGGTGAGAGCGAACATCAGGATGTTCAGCGCCATCATCGCGTAGGTCACCACGGGGGTGGAGGCCGGTCGACTCACACCACCGGCGACGGTCCGCGCCCGTGGGACCGACGACGCGGCAGCGGCCACACAGTCCACGCAGTGCTGACCCACCGAGGCGGGCCGAAGGCATTCGGGGCACGCCGGGCGATCGCACCGGGTGCACGACAATCCGGTCGGCCTGTCCGGGTGCCGTACACAGGTGGGCTGGGGCGGTCCCGAAGTACCGCCCCAGCCTGGACCCGTCATGCTCGGGTGCTCAGGTCACGCAATGCTGACCGATTCGATGACGACGTCCTCGACCGGGCGATCGCCACGGCCGGTGGGAGCGGAACCGATCTGGTCGACGACCTTCTGCGACGCGGGGTCGATGACCTCACCGAAGATGGTGTGGCGACGGTTGAGGTGCGGCGTCGGGCCGACGGTGATGAAGAACTGCGAGCCGTTGGTGCCGGGACCGGCATTCGCCATGGCCAGCAGGTACGGGCGGTCGAACGACAGCTCGGGGTGGAACTCGTCACCGAACTTGTATCCGGGGCCGCCGGTGCCGGTGCCGGTGGGGTCTCCACCCTGCAGCATGAAGCCCGAGATGACGCGGTGGAAGATCGCTCCGTCGTAGAACGGGCCCTCGGACGTGCCGGCGGCGTTCTTGGTGCTGTAGTCCTTCGTTCCCTGGGCGAGGCCGACGAAGTTCTCGACCGTCTTCGGCGCATGGTTGCCGAAGAGGGCGATGACGATGTCGCCGTGGTTCGTGTGCAGGGTCGCGGTCTGAGTCTGTAAAGGTGAGGTCACGTCTTCCATCGTGCCACTCGGTCGATATGGAACAGTGAACGGATGACGTCTACACCTGACACGGCAACAGCGAAGAAGGCTCTGGGCATCGCCTGCGACACCGCGTTGACGCTGGCGAAGGGGCCCGCAGCAACAGGATTCGTCGTCACCCGGAAGGGCGTCTCGATTCTCCGGTCCCGACGCGCCCAGCAACGCGCCGGTCGACCGTCCGTGCCCGCTCCCGCTCGGAAGGACCGTCGCCGCTTCGCAGCAGCTCGGCGCGCGGGGCTGGTCGGCCTGCTCGTTCTCGCGGGCGCCGGAGCTGTCGCGTTCTCGCGGGCCCGACGCACCGAGCTCCCGCCGCCGGCAGCGGAGCCGCCCAGCCTGGGCACCCCGGGTAGCAACGGCAGTGCGAGCAGCAACGGCCACCACAGCGTCGACCGGTCACAGCAACCTCACCAGTAGGCGCGCGAGGTCCGCGACGTCCATCCGTCGCGGCTGCGGGGTCCCCGGTACACCGGCGACGACGGCGGCGATGCCGTGTGCACTCGTCGAGCCGGGGACGAGGTAGTCGCCGTGGCCGCTGGTGCCGTCCGTCGGCAGGAGGACGGCATCGCTGCGCTCGCTCGGATCGGGCCCGAACCAGCCGAGGTCGGCCACCGGATCCCACCGCGCCTCGGCCACGTACGGCGCGGGGATGTCCGGCGTCGTGTCCTGCCACCCGGGTGATCCCATGAGCACGACGTCGTCGACCGCGGCACCTCGTCCCAAGGCATCCGCCGCCAGCACCGTGCCGTAGGAGTGGGCGACGACGGTGACGACGGGAGCCTCGCTCCCGTGCCGACGGCCGTGCAGTCCGTCGAGCGCGCGCGCCAACGCGGGAGCACCCGTGGTAGCCGGTGTTCTCGATGCGACACTGCTGTCCGGATTCACCAGCTCCGAGTTCCATTGCGGTGCTTCATATCCCAACCACGAAATGCCGGCGACTACCGAGCCCGACATCGTGCCGGCCGCAGCGACGACGGCCGCAGCCTCGGCATCGTGGGCCAGGAGGTCACCGTCGACCGTGGTTCCGGCGCCCGGAACGAAGACGGCCAGCCGATCGGCGGCGTCGACGTCACCGATCGACACGGCAGCCACCGTGCGACGGGGACCCTCCTCGAAGTGGACCAACCGCCGACCGGGGAGTGCGAGCACGGTCGTCAGAGCGTCGATCGATGCCAGCCGAGCGCGGGTCTGCTCGAGACCGGCGTCGGCGTCGGTGACGAGGCCACCGAAAAGCGAACGGTCGACCTCCGCCGCCAGCCTCCTCTCGACCTCGACGAGGCCGGCGCGTGTTCGTTCCATACGGGCCCTGTTCACCGCGTCCAGGATCGCCGCCGGACCCGATCGCGCCGGCTCGGCGGGACGGACACCGTCAGCCTGCGCCCGAGCGAATTCGAGTGCGACGCGTGCATCGAGTTCCGACGCGGCACCCGTATGGTCGTCCGGGTCCCACAGCGACAGCGACGCTCGATCGTCACCGGCGCGGGCGGCGACAGCCGCTGTCCGCCGCAGCGTCGCCACTGCGTCGTCGAGATCGTCGGCGAGCGCCGTGACGGCGGACCGCGCCGCGTCGGCAGCCTCACCGTCCCAGCCGTACAGTCCGCCGATCGACCGCACCCTGTCGGCCACTACGGCCAGCCGCACCCCGAATGCCACCAGGAACGTGTGTCGGGTCCACATGTCGTCCGCATGCCACAGCACGCCCATACCGTCTCCCACCGCGTCGTCGTCGACGAGCAGTGCACAGCACGGACGGTCCGACGCGTGCAGATTCATCCACAGGCTGTGGACAGCTCACCGTGGGTCGGCTGCCACTCCGGTGTCCTCGACGACAGCGCGCGGTACCGGGCGTGAGGTGCGCTCGACTCCGCGGCTCCTCTTCGCCTTGTACAACTCTGCATCCGCCGCGCGGTAGATCTCCGACCACTTCCGCACCGTCGGCATGCACACCATCCCGACGCTCCATTCCGCCGAGTGCGCGCGTCGGAGCCTGGCCAGTACTTCGGTCGCCTCGGCCTCGTCGGTCCCCGGCATGAACAACACGAACTCGTCGCCGCCCAGTCGGCCCAGGACGTCACCCTTGCGGAGCTGTCCCATCCAGGCGGCGGACACGCGCTCGAGAAGCACGTCTCCGGCGATGTGGCCGTAGACGTCGTTGACGGTCTTGAAGTTGTCCAGATCGAGTACGGCCATGCTGACAGGCAGCCCCCGTGAGGCGTATCCGGGGAGAAGCTTCTCCACCCGCCCCTCGAGTCCCTGACGGTTCAGCAGACCCGTCAGCGCGTCACGGGACGCCGAGTGCCGCATGCGTCGGGCGTGCGAGCCGAAGAACTCGGCCCCCGCCACGATTCCCAGCGCCGTCAGCACGTAGGCGACCGCGGGCATCGAGGACGACGACGCCAGAGCCGCCGACACCATGGAGCCGACGGTCAGCACCGTCACCCACACCCAGCCGCCGCGTTCGCTCCAGTAGCCCGCCAGCTGCATCCCCAGGAACATCGCCGACTGGCTGAGCAACAGGTAGGCGACCGCACCGTCGGCGGTCAGGAACATGGCACACAGCGCAGCGACTGCACCGCCGGTCACGATGCCGAGCCGACCGGTATCGGTCGGGTGCGGGCCGAAGTACAGGAAAGCGGCTCCGCCCAGCTGCGCGATACCGGCGAGCACCATGACGAGGGTTCCGCTCGTCGTTCCCGAGAACGGCACCGCGCCGGCGATGAAAAGAATGGACGTGAGCCCCAGATAGACGACCAGAGCGGTCGTCGCGTCGGTTCGTCGTCCGGAGTTCACACGTCGAGTATCGACGATAGGGAGCGTATGGGTGCACGAAGCGTTCTCCGACGGCGTCGTGACATGTACAGGAACTCCCGAGGAAACGACAACACCCTGCCTCGCGATGCGAGACAGGGTGTTGTGGTGACCGGTGTGGAGCCTAGGAGATTCGAACTCCTGACATCTGCCTTGCAAAGGCAGCGCTCTACCAACTGAGCTAAGGCCCCGGATCGGAATCGGGAAGCTCGTGCCATCGCTGACTCTCCACGCGCACTGCGCGAAGAACGACGACGAGAACTACCGACGCCACGAGCGCGGGGAGACCGAACTTCACAGATCTTCCTCCATCACACTCGTTCGTGGGCCTAGGAGGACTTGAACCTCCGACCTCTTCCTTATCAGGGAAGCGCTCTAACCGCCTGAGCTATAGGCCCGCACTCGCCCTGCAACTCACTGTTTCCAGTGGTAGCCGGACCGAGGAACGAGATTACCGTACACCGGCGCCGAAGACCAAAACGCCGGTGTACGGACGATCAATCCCGATCGGCGAGCGTCACTTCCAGTCCGCCGACCAAGTCGGAGCACAGGTTGTAGATGAACGTGCCGATCGTCGTCAGCGCCGTGAAGAGAACGACGTTGATGAGACCGATGACCGCGGCGTATCCGAAGATCTGACCCGCCGACACCAGTCCCGACTCACCGGACGTGGCGACGATGTCGGAGAACGCATTGTTCAGTCGATCCCACACGCCCATGCCGTCGAGAACCATGTAGAGCAGCCCGACGGCCACCATCCACACGAAGAACAACGAGACGGAAATCACCAGGGACAGCTTCAACATCGACCACGGATCGATCTTGCGGATCTGCACCGTGGCCCTAAGCGGATCACCGGACCCGACCGGCTGTGCCACGGCGACCGGTGCCTGACGCTCCGACCGCTGCTCCTCGTGCATCGGGTGCCGGACCGTCGACAGGTCGGGCATGTCGGTGGGGAGGTCGTTGCGCGCAATGTTGCGCGTCGGACCGTCGATCACCGCAGCCTTGGCGGTGGCTTCGGCAGGCCGGGACTGACGAGGACGCTCGGGTGCCTTCTGACCGTCCACTGCTCGCGCGGCCGGCTGCACCGTGGTGCGGCTCGGCTCCTGCCGCGTCTGCTCGGGCCGCGACTGATCCGAGCCCCGCGGGGGCAGGTTCGTCTGCGGTTGCCGCTGCGGCTCCGGCTGACGAGGCGGCTCGGGCTGACGCTGCTGAGGTGCACCGTCGGTTCGAGCCGGACGCGGACCCTGACGAGGCGCGTCCTGCGGAGCCGGTCGGGGCCCGTCCTGGGGACCCTGGCGGGGCGCGTCCTGGTGATTCGGCCGCGACCCGTCCTGCTCGACGGGCGGCCATGCGGCCGTCGGCGGCCGAGGGGCCGGAGGCTGGGCAGGGGACTGGGTCTGCGCCGGACGACCGTTACCGGCCGAACCTGGCTGTTCGGGAGTACTCACTCAGCTCATGACTCCTTGGATCCGTCGGCCTCGTCGAGCACGAGGTCCTCCGGCTCGTCCGCATTGCGTGCAATGGCCAGCAGGGTATCGCCTTCACCGAGGTTCATGAGGCGAACGCCCTTGGTCTGGCGGCCGGCCTTACGTACCTGACGCGCCGCGGTGCGGATCACACCGCCGCTCGAGGTGATGGCGTACAGCTCGTCGTCGTCGTCGGCGATGAGTGCGCCCACCAGCGTGCCACGGCGCGGGTCGTACTGAATTGTCAGCACGCCCTTGCCCCCGCGGCCCTGCGGCGGGTAGTCGTCCATGGCGGTGCGCTTGGCGTAGCCGCCCGACGTCGCGACCAGGAGGAACGTGCCCTCTCTGACGACGTTCAGCGAGAGCAACCGGTCCTCACCGTTGAAGCGCATGCCCTGCACACCCGACGTGGCGCGGCCCATGGGACGCAGTACCTCGTCGGTGGCGGAGAAGCGGATCGACTGGCCCAGGGCGGACACGAGCAGCAGATCGTCGTCCGAGCTGCACAGCACGGCTCCGACCAGCTCGTCGTCGCCGCGGAGGTTGACCGCGACGATGCCGCCGGAACGGTTGGAGTCGAAGTCCGACAGCTTGGACTTCTTCACCAGGCCGGCCTTCGTCGCCAGCACCAGGTACGGCGCGTCGTCGTAGGTCTTGATCTGGATGATCTGGGCGATGCGCTCGTCCGGCTGGAACGCGAGGAGATTCGCCACGTGCTGGCCGCGGGCGGTGCGGTTCGCCTCCGGCAACTCGTACGCCTTCGCGCGGTAGACACGGCCCTTCGTGGTGAAGAACAGGATCCAGTCGTGAGTGGAGCAGACGAAGAACTTGCTGACGATGTCGTCCTGCTTGAGACCCGCGCCCTGCACACCCTTACCGCCACGCTTCTGCGAACGGTAGAGGTCGGTGCGTGTGCGCTTGGCGTACCCGGTCTCGGTGATGGTCACGACGACGTTCTCGCGAGCGATCAGGTCCTCGTCGTTGACGTCGCCGTCCGCGGCGATGATCCGGGTACGACGGTCGTCGCCGAACTTGTCGACGATCTCCTTCAGCTCGGACCGGACGATCTCGCGCTGACGCTCGGGACGATCGAGGATGTCCTTGAGGTCCGCGATCTCGATCTCGATGGACGCCAACTCGTCGATGATCTTCTGGCGCTCGAGGGCTGCGAGACGACGCAGCTGCATCGCGAGGATCGCGTCGGCCTGGATCTGGTCGACGTCGAGCAGGTCCATCAGGCCCTGGCGAGCGACATCGGCATCGGCGGACCGACGGATCAAAGCGATGACCTCGTCGAGTGCATCGAGTGCCTTGACCAGTCCGCGCAGGATGTGTGCGCGTTCCTCGGCCTTGCGCAGCCGGTACCGGGTGCGGCGGACGATGACATCGAGCTGATGGGTGACGTACAGCTTGATCATCTGGTCGATGCGCAGCGTGCGCGGAACACCGTCGACGATGGAGAGCATGTTCGCACCGAAGCTGGTCTGCAGCTGGCTGTGCTTGTACAGGTTGTTCAGCACGACCTTCGCCACCGCGTCGCGGCGCAGCTTGATCACGATGCGCATGCCGACTCGGTCCGAGGACTGATCCTCGATGTCCGAGATACCGGCGATGCGGCCGTCCTTCAGTTGCTCGGCGATCGAGGCGATCATGTTGTCCGGGTTCACCTGGAACGGGAGCTCGGTGACCACGATCTGGGTACCGCCGCGCTCACCCTCCTCGATGTCGACGACACCGCGCATACGGATCGATCCGCGACCGGTGCGGTACGCGTCCTCGATGCCCTGCGATCCGACGATGAGGCCGTGGGTGGGGAAGTCGGGTCCCTTGATGCGCTCGATCATCGCCTCGAGGGCGACCTCGTCGCTCGCCTCGTAGTTCTCGAGCATCCAGTAGACGCCCTCGGCCAGTTCCCGAAGGTTGTGCGGCGGAACGTTGGTCGCCATGCCGACGGCGATGCCGCCGCTGCCGTTCGCGAGCAGGTTGGGGAACCGCGACGGGAGCACGGTGGGTTCGAGCGTGCGTCCGTCGTAGTTCGCGACGAAGTCGACGGTCTCTTCCTCGATGTCCGCCAGCATCTGCATCGCCAGCGGCGTCAGACGGCACTCGGTGTACCGCATGGCGGCCGGGCCGTCGTTGCCGCGGGAGCCGAAGTTGCCCTGTCCGTCCACCAACGGGTAACGGAGAGACCAGGGTTGGGCCATGCGGACGAGAGTGTCGTAGATCGAGCTGTCGCCGTGGGGGTGGTAGTTACCCATGGTCTCGGCGACGGGACGAGCCGACTTCACGTAGCCGCGGTCGGGGCGGTAGCCGTTGTCGAACATCGCGTACAGCACGCGACGGTGCACGGGCTTGAGGCCGTCACGGACCTCGGGCAGCGCGCGACCGACGATCACGCTCATCGCGTAGTCGATGTAGCTGTTCTGCATCTCCTGCTGGATGTCGACCAGCTCGATGCGATCGGACGTGGGTCCGTCTCCGCCGGACGGCGGCAGGGTGGTGTCGGTCATCGAAGAAGAAACCTTTCGTGCGTCGTCACCTGCGCGTCTCGATCACCGAGTCGCGCAGGCGAATTCGCTATACGTCGAGGAAACGAACGTCCTTGGCATTACGGGTGATGAAGCTACGACGCGCCTCGACGTCCTCTCCCATGAGAATGGAGAAGAGTTCGTCGGCGGCTGCCGCGTCGTCCAACGTCACCTGACGCAGGACACGCACGCTCGGATCCATCGTGGTCTCCCACAGTTCCTTGGCGTTCATCTCGCCGAGGCCTTTGTAGCGCTGGATGCCGTCGTCCTTGTTGATCTTCTTGCCGGCCGCGAGACCGGCTTCGATCAGGCCGTCGCGCTCACGGTCGGAGTACGCGAACTCGGGATCCGATCCGCGTTGCCACTTGAGCTTGTACAGCGGCGGCATGGCCAGGTACACGTATCCGTGTTCGACCAAGGGGCGCATGAACCGGAACAACAGGGTGAGAAGGAGAGTCGAGATGTGCTGGCCGTCCACGTCGGCGTCGGCCATCAGGACGATCTTGTGGTACCGGATCTTCGCGATGTCGAACTCGTCGTGGATTCCGGTACCGAACGCGGTGATGATCGACTGGACTTCCGTGTTCTTCAGAACGCGGTCGATGCGAGCCTTCTCGACGTTGATGATCTTGCCGCGCAACGGAAGGATCGCCTGGTACATCGAATCGCGCCCGGACTTGGCGGAACCGCCGGCCGAGTCGCCCTCCACGATGTAGATCTCGCACTTCGACGGATCGTTGGAACGGCAGACGGCGAGCTTGCCGGGCAGACCACCGATATCGGTGGCGCTCTTGCGGCGCACCAGGTCTCGTGCGCGACGAGCGGCAGTACGTGCCTGCATCGACGCGACGGCCTTGGAGATGATCAGCTTGGCTTCGGCGGGATTGGCCTCGAACCAGTGTGTGAGGTGCTCACCGGCAGCCTTCTGCACGAAGGACTTCACCTCGGTGTTGCCCAGCTTGGTCTTGGTCTGACCCTCGAACTGCGGCTCACCGACCTTGACGGAGATGATGGCGGCGAGACCCTCACGGATGTCGTCACCCGTCATGTCACCGTCCTTCTCCTTGATGAGCTTCTTCTCCTTGGCGTACTTCTTGACCACGTTGGTCAGCGCCGATCGGAAGCCCTCTTCGTGGGTGCCGCCCTCGTGCGTGTTGATGGTGTTGGCGAACGTGTGGACCGACTCCGCGTACGTCGAGTTCCACTGCATCGCGACCTCGAGTTCGTGTCCCGGGCCCTTCGCGGCGAAACCGATCACCGACGGGTGCTGCGGCGTCTTCGCGCGGTTGATGTACTTGACGTAGTCCTCGAGGCCACCGGGGTAGTGGTAGGTCTTCGTCTTGACCTTCGGCGTCGAGCCGGACTCGTCCTCGTTCTTGGGGACCTCCGCCAGCTCGCTCTCCGACGCCTCGTCCGCGATGCGTTCGATGTCCGACGCGCGCTCGTCGGTGAGCTTGATGGTCAGTCCCTTGTTCAGGAATGCCATCTCCTGCAGTCGCCGGGCGACCGTGTCGAACTTGAACACTGTCTTCTCGAAGATGTTCGCGTCGGGCCAGAACGAGATCGACGTGCCGGTTCGCTTGGTGGGCTGACCCTTGATCAGCTCACCGGGGACGGACATCGTGTACGTCTGCTCCCAGTGGAATCCGTCGTTGTCGACCTCGGCGAGCAGGCGCGTCGACAAGGCATTGACCACGGAGATACCGACGCCGTGCAGACCGCCGGACACCGCGTAGGAGTCCGAGTCGAACTTGCCGCCGGCGTGCAGCTGGGTCATGACGACCTCGATGGTGGGGACACCCGAGGCGTGCATGCCGACAGGGATACCGCGACCGTCGTCGATCACCCGGACGCCACCGTCCGCGAGCAACGTGACGTCGACGGTGGTGGCATGGCCGGCCATCGCCTCGTCGACCGAGTTGTCCACGACCTCCCAGATGAGGTGGTGCAGACCACGCTCTCCGGTCGAGCCGATGTACATACCGGGCCGCTTGCGTACCGCCTCGAGTCCTTCGAGAACGGTGATGGACGATGCGTCGTACTCCTTGGGCTTGTCGCCCTTGCCTGAGTTCCGGTCAGCCACTTTTCCGGTGTGCTCCTTTTCGCCTCGAACGCCCGCGCTCGCCGGAACCGGAGAGACGGGATGAGGACCTCGACCCACGTGCCAGCACGCGATCGTCGGTCTTTACCCGCCCATCCTACCGGTACGGATGACCTCGGGCCTCATGTCCACGCCCGAAACGGCCCCTCATTGCGTCGGAGACGGACTTTTCTCGGTTCCCGCGACAGAATTCGTGGGTGAAATCGCCACAGGCCACATCAGAGATCGAGCGTCAGCTGCTCACCCGCCGAACGGGACACACAGATCAACATGTGGTCGGCCCGCTCGTCGTCGCTGAGTCGACGGTCGCGATGCTCCGGAACCCCGGCGAGAACGCGAACCTTGCACGTTCCGCAGAAACCCTGTCGGCAGGAGTACGGCACACCGGGACGGACACGGCGCACGGCATCGAGGGCCGTCTCGTCGGATGCGACGTCCACGACGGTGCCCGTGCGCGCGAGCTCCACGGAGAACGATTCGCCGGCCACGACGGGAGGCGCCGAGAAGCGTTCGTAGTGCAGACGCGTCGCCGACGTCGCGGTGATTCCCTCGCGGACCACCGCGATCATCGGGGGCGGACCACAGCAGTACACCGACCCACCGTCGGGTGCGTCCCTCAGCAGATCGGCAGCGCCCGGCAATCCGTCGACGGCGTCGGTACGCACCGTCACACGGTCCTGTTCCCACGACGACACCTCGTCGAGGAACGGCATCGATTCGGTCGTGCGGCCGCTGTAGACGAGGCGCCAGTCCATGCCGACCTCGCGCGCCTTGCGGATCATGGGGATGATCGCCGTCATGCCGATGCCGCCGGCAACGAAGAGGGCCGAACCCGATGCCACGAACGGAAAAGCGTTGCGGGGACCGGTGATCGAGACACGGTCACCCACCTCGAGCGCGTGCATCTCGACCGATCCACCGCCGCCGTCCGGAACCAGCCGGACCGCGATCGAGTACGCGTCGGTCTCCCGCGGGTCGCCGCAGAGTGAATATTGACGACGCCGTCCCGACGGCAATTCGACGTCGAGGTGACTACCCGCACGCCACGGCGGAACATCGGTACCGTCCGCGCGCCGGAAGGTCAGACCGACGACGTTCTCGTCGACACAGATCGCCATCTTCTCCGACACGACCATGTCGAGAGTGCGCACCTGCATCGGCGCCGCTCGCGCTTTGTACTCGGAGTGGTCGAGGATCGCGAACATCTTGTCCAGACCGTCGGTGATCTGGGCGAGCATCTCGTCCATACCTCCGCGACCGTGCAGATCCTCGGGGATCGTGCGCGATGCGCGGTACTCACGGACGGCCTCCATGGCCCGTCCGAATCTGCGCTGTCCCATCAGACCGATGCTGCCCTCGTCGCCGGGGACGATGCGAGGTAGGCCACCGCCAAGGACGTCGACCCCTCCTTGGACGGGTGGTAGTCCTTCCGCAGATACCGCACCGACGCCTTTCCGACGGCCTTCGCCGTGGGGAACAATCCGCGCTGGGTGACAGCCCTGACCTGCTTCAGCGTGTACTTGCGCTGCTCGTCGCTCAGAGTGGGGTCGTTCTTCATGAGGAAGCTGAGCCCACGGCCCCACATGACGACCACGGTCGGCGCCACGAGGACGTACGTGCGGATACGCCGGAAACGACGGGTGTCGAAGTACTGGAGGACGTCGTACGCGACGGCGCGATGCTCGACTTCCTCGGCGCCGTGCCACCGGACCAGATCGAGCATCCGCGGATCGACGTCGGCGCGGTCCAGCCCCTTCTCGGTGAGAACCCACATGCCGAGAAAGGACGTCAGGTGCTCGATGGCGGCGATCAGCGACAGGCGTTCCACCAAGCTGTTCTTCGTGTCCGTCGAGCGCTTGTCAAGCGCGATCCGGAACACGTACTCCATCTGCTTCACGTAGGGCGAGGGATCGAGGCCCTGGTCCTTCAGGAACGTGTGGATCCCCGTGTGGGCCTGGGCGTGCATCGCTTCCTGCCCGATGAAACCGATGACGTCGGCGCGCAGCTTCTCGTCGTGGATCAGCGGCAACGCTTCCTTGAACACGCGCACGAACCATTCCTCGCCCTCGGGGAGGAAAAGGTGCATCACGTTCATCAGGTGCGTGGCCAGCGGATCGTCGTCCATGTAGTGCATGCGCATGGAGTCCCAGTCGAACGAGACGTCGCGTGCTTGCAGAACTACAGGTCCCGGGTCGTCGTGCGTCACAGTCTCCCTCTCGTTCGGTGAACCTTCGATCATTCGCCGCCGGTCGCTCCGATGGATCGGGTTGGCACCAAAAAAATCCATAGGTACGCCGACGTCCGGTTTATCCGACCGATCCCTCGGAGATCGACGCTACGCACTCACGCCGATGTGATCAACACCCGTTGAGGTCATCCGTACGTATCCCTGGGTCCTCGACCGGACACGTGGCGTTCGCCCTTCCGCCAACTGGGGGCGGCCGGACCGGTGATACGTAGGGACGTCACGACACCGCGCCCTACCGATGCCGCGATCTTGGCGATGATCTGGGATTGCAGCAGACGAAGTTGCGTCGCCCACGCCGTCGACTCGGCCGACACGGACAGGACGCCCTCGCGCACGGAGACCGCGCTGGTATGTGCGGCGATGTCCTCCCCCACGACCTGACTCCACGTGCCGAGCACTGTTCCCTCGTCGACCTTGGCCGACCATCCGCGCGACTTGGCCAACGACTTGGCCAACGACCCGAGCGCCTGCGGGTCACGGTCGTCGGGCCGCGACCCCGACCAGGTGCGGGACCGGCGCGGCCTGCGCTGCGTCGACGCGCGTCCTTGGCCGACGGCCTTACCGTTGGCCTTCGCGGCGGCGCGCGCGTTCTCCAGCGCTCGACGCGCGATATCTGCTCCCCGCAGAGGTGGTTCGTCCGCACCCCCGGTGGACGGCACCGCCGTGTCGTCGTCGCTCATCGCTCGCCCCCTTCCGCTGTGTCGTCGCCAGTATGGATCGGTACTCCGACATCCACCGAGGTGTCGTCGAACTCCGTCAGCTCTGAGGCACGGGCCTGTTCGGTGTCGTGTGCGCGCACATCCAGGCGTCTTGCCGCGAGCTCGGGCGGGACGTCCTCCGCCACGGCCGCGGTCACGAGCACCTGCTCGGCGGTCACGGCGACACCGGCCAGGGCCGTTCGCCGAGCTCGATCGAGTTCGGCGAACACGTCGTCGAGGAGAAGTACCGGATCCGACCCCTCGCCACGCAGAAGCTCGAAGGACCCGAGCCTCAACGACAACGCGAACGACCATGACTCCCCATGGCTGGCAAAACCTTTCGCCGGATCGGTGCCCAGTGTCAGATCCAGATCGTCGCGATGCGGACCCACCAGAGTCACCCCACGATCGATCTCGCGAGAGCGCACCACTGAGAGTTGTTGGAGGAAAGCAGCTTCCAGCACCTCGATGTCATCGGGTTCTTCGGCGCGCGTCGTGTCGAGAATCTCCGGCGGCATCGACTCGCCGATACTGCAGCGGTAGTCGATCCGCGCCGGCCGCGACGACGGGGCGATACTGCCGTACGACGCGGCCACGTACGGCCCGACATCACGGACAGCCCTGATGCGATGACCGATGATCTCCGCACCGAATGCCGCGAGTTGCGCGTCCCAGACCTCGAGGGTGGCCAGTGCGTTGGCCCCGTCCGTCGACGACGACCCACGTCGCAGCGCCCCGCCACCGGTCTTGAGCAGGGCCGACCGCTGACGCAGGACCCTGTCGTAATCGGCTCGCACGGCGGCCATTCGGGGAGATCGGGCGACGATCAACTCGTCCAGATAGCGTCGTCGATCGCTGGGATCTCCCCGCACCATCGACAAGTCCTCGGGCGCGAACAGCACGGTGTTCAGGATGCCCAGAACGTCACGCGGACGACGCGCCGGTGAGGTGTTGATGCGTGCGCGGTTGGCCCTGCCGTCGTTGATCTCGACGTCCACCGTGAGTTCTCGGCCGTCGTTCACGACCGTCGCACGCACCAGCGCCCGCTCGGCACCCGTCCTGATCAGCGGCGCATCTCCCGATACGCGATGCGACGACAACGTCGCGATATATCCCAAGGCCTCGAGGATGTTGGTCTTCCCGTGGCCGTTGGGGCCCACGAACACCGTGGCCCCCGGACGCAGGTCGACCGAAAGTTGCTGCCAGGAACGGAAATCGACCAGGGTCGCCGAGCGGACGAACACTTACGCCCCGGTGCTCTCCGTGTTGGGCGCACGCTGCACGGCGTGACCGCCGAACTGGTTGCGCAGAGCGGAGACGGCCTTCATCGCCGGCGAGTCCACCTGACGCGAGGCGAATCGTGCGAACAGCGCGGCCGAGATGACCGGCGCGGGAACGGAATGCCGGATCGCTTCCTCGACAGTCCACCGACCCTCGCCCGAGTCCTGCGTGAACCCGGAGATGTCGCTGAAGCCCGGATCCTCCTGCAGCGCCTTGACGAGCAGATCGAGCAGCCACGAGCGGACGACGGTGCCCTTGGTCCACGCTCGCACCACACCGGTGACGTCCTCGATGAGGTCCTCGGCGGCGAGCAGTTCGTATCCTTCGGCGTACGCGTGCATGAGCCCGTACTCGATACCGTTGTGCACCATCTTCGCGTAGTGACCCGCACCGACGGGTCCGGCGTGGACGAAGCCGTCCGCACGCTCACCCTCGGGACGCAGCGCGTCGAACAGCGGCATCGCGCGTTCTACGTCCGCCGCGGCACCGCCGACCATGAGGCCGTACCCGTTCTCGAGCCCCCAGACGCCGCCCGACACACCGGCGTCGATGTAGCCGATTCCCCTGGCCGCCAACAATTCCGCGTGCACGGCGTCGTCCGTGAAGCGCGAGTTTCCTCCGTCGATGACCAGGTCACCTTCCGAGAGGACCTCCGAGAGACTGGTGACGGTGTCGCGCGTGACGGGACCCGACGGAACCATGACCCACACGATGCGCGGAGCGGGGAGTGCCTCGGCGAGAGCCTGGAGCGACTCGACGTCGGTGACCTCGGGACGGGGGTCGTATCCGGTGACCTCGATGTCGTGGCGCCGCAGGCGCTCACGCATGTTGAAGCCCATCTTTCCCAGACCGATCAGACCGATGTTCATACGTGGCTTCCTTTCGATGGACGAACGCGGATGCTCCCCGAAACGGACCGACGGAGAAGAATCAGCCCGGGAGGCGAACCGGCATCAGCAAGTAGGTGTACGCACTGCGGGGAGCGGTGAAGGTGCCCGTCTCGTCGGCTTCGAGTTCGTCCTCGCCCGCCGGTCGCAGAACAGCCGGCCGACTGGGTGTGGTGAAACCGAACGACACCCGCTCCGTGTGCAGTGAGTTCAACCCGTCGATGAGGTACCCCGGATTGAACGCGATCACCAGCGGCTCGCCCTGGAAGTTGGCCTCGATGGACTCCTCGGCCTTACCGGCGTCGTCGCCGCCGGCGGAGAGGGTGACGGTATCGGCGGCGAACTCGAGACGCACCTGCGCTCCGCGCTCGGCGAGCAGGGCTACACGCTTGATGGCCTCGAGCAGCGGTGCGATGGGAACGGTCGCCACCGCGGTGTGCTCGGACGGCAGCAACTGTCGGAACTTGGGGAACTCGGCATCGAGCAGACGTGTCGTGGTGCGACGACCGTCGCTCACGATGCCCAGAAGACCGTCGTTGCCGATGTGGGACGCCGAGCCGAGAGCCAGCTCGACAGCCGACTCCGCGCCTCCACCAATGGTTTTCGCGGATTCGGAGAGTGTCTTGGCGGGAATGAGCACTGCGGCGGCCGTGCCTGCGGATGCGGGGGTCCAGTCCAACTCGCGCACGGCGAGGCGGAAGCGATCGGTGGCCGCGAGGACGACGGAGTCACCGTCGATCTCCATGCGGATACCCGTCAGCATCGGGAGAGTGTCGTCCTTACCGGCGGCGATGGCGACCTGACCGATGGCCTCGGCGAACAACTCGACCGGGATGGTGCCGGTCTGCGAGGGGAGCTCCGGGAGCTGCGGGTAGTCCTCGACAGGCATCGTCGGGAGCGAGAACTTCGCGCTGCCGCAGGTGATGAGAACTTTGGTGCCGTCGACCGAGACGTCGACCGGCTTGTTCGGCAGCGAACGCGTGATGTCGGCGAGCAACTTGCCGGACACGAGGACCTGGCCGCCGCCGGCGACCTCGACGGGGACGCGAACCTGCGCCGAGACCTCGTAGTCGAAGCCGGAGACCGTCAGGCCGGAGTCGTCGACGGACAACAACACGCCACCGAGAACAGGAACCGCGGGCCGGGACGGGAGCGATCGAGCTACCCAGGCCACCGAATCGGAGAAATCTTCTCGAGCAACTCGAAACTTCACACTGCCAAGCTCCATCGCCCGGTTGATCCTCTCGCTGACCTGCTCCACACGAGTCGGTGGGCAAACCACACCGTATGCCCTCGAGGGCGCGCTGAAAAGTCGGGCGACCCTCGATCCGGGACCGGGGCGGAGGGTTGTGAATGGATCTGTCCCCACCCTGTTTTCAAAAGGATCTTCTTGGATAGAGATACAAGCAACAGTCATAGGTCCTGTGGAATCTGTGGATCGAGTATGTCCGGTGCTGGTGGTACGGCGTGGCGGCTCGAGGATGAACCCGGGCATCGATGACCGGTTCGACGGGGTGGCATGTGGACGAACGGTGGACTGTGCGCGAACTACACGTTTCATCCCCGGGGTATCCACGTTATTCACACAGTTGTCCACAGGTGTGTATCGAGCCGAATCAGGTGTTCTTCGAGTGGGAATTCGACTGCCGCCGGAACGAGAACGGCCGCCCGGAGCCCACGAGGGGCGTCCGGACGGCCGTGATCGGTGACCGAGATCAGCGCTTGGAGCGCTGCTTGACCCTCGCGGTCAGTTCCTGAACCTGGTTGTACGTGCGATGCCGCTCGGCCATCTCCTTGCGGATCTTCTTGTCGGCATACATCACGGTCGTGTGGTCGCGGCCGAACGTCTGTCCGATCTTCGGCAGGGAGAGATCGGTCAGCTCACGGCACAGGTACATCGCGATCTGCCGGGCTTGCGCCAGTGCGCGCGCCTTGCCGGGCCCGCACAGCTCGTCTATCGATGTGTCGAAGTACTCGGCCGTGACGGCCATGATCGTGGCAGCGGTGATCTCGAGGCCGGAGGAGTCGGGCATCAGGTCACGCAGCACGGCTTCGGCCAGCGCCGTGTCGAGCGTGTGGCCGTTGAGTGACGCGAACGCCGTCACACGGATCAGCGCACCCTCGAGTTCACGGATGTTCCGCTCGATACGACTGGCGATCAGCTCGAGCACCTCGTGCGGCACGTCCAGCCGATCCATCTGCGCCTTCTTGCTCAGGATCGCGATGCGCGTCTCGAGTTCCGGCGGCTGGACGTCGGTGATGAGGCCCCACTCGAAGCGGGTACGCAAACGTTCCTCGAGGGTCGCCAGCTGCTTGGGCGGGCGGTCCGAGGAGACCACGATCTGCTTGTTGGCGTTGTGGAGCGTGTTGAAGGTATGGAAGAACTCCTCCTGGATGCCTTCCTTGCCCTCGATGAACTGGATGTCGTCGACCAGCAGCACGTCCGTCTCGCGGTAGCGGCGCTTGAACGCGACCTTGCGGTCGTCTCGGAGGCTGTTGATGAAGTCGTTCGTGAATTCCTCGGTCGAGACGTACTTGACGCGCATCCCCGGGAAGAGACGCTGGGCGTAATGGCCTGCAGCGTGCAGCAGGTGGGTCTTTCCCAGGCCGGATGCTCCCCAGACGAACAACGGGTTGTACGCACGGGCGGGGGCCTCGGCGATGGCGACGGCGGCGGCATGGGCAAAACGATTGGACGCCCCGATGACGAACGTGTCGAAGGTGTACTTCGCATTCAGGCTCGTGCTGCCCGTCGGGATCGACGTGGACCGTGGAGGAACTGTGTAGGACGTCGGCCACGAGTTCTGCACGCTGGTCAGTGCGTCGCGGTCGTCGTCGACTTCCTCGTGGTCTCCGTAGTCGCTGCTTTCCGAGTCGGACGGTTCGCCGGCCGTCGACTCCGTCAGCAGCCGTCGCCGGTAGACGGGTGCACTGTGGGTCACCTCGGGTTTGCGGTCGGTCTCGATATCCACGGCGACGGCGTCCGGAACCTCGGCGTTGGGCGCCAGACGGACTCCGAGTCCTTCGACGGGTTGATCGAGATGCCGTCCGAGCGACGCCAGAATCGGTTCGCGCAGGCCCCGCTCGACCGCTTCCTGCGCGATCGAGGACGGGACCGACAGTAGGGCGAAACCTTGCGCCAGAGTGATGGGACGTACGAGAGCGAGCCATGCCTTCTGTGCGCGGGACAGAGATGCACCCGAGTTCGATTCGGCAGTCAACTCTGCGACGACCGTCGGCCACACTGCGGCCAACACGTCCGGATCGTCCTCCACGGTGCCTCCGATCGGGCCGTGGACGGTGCCTCGGCCGAAGTTCGCCGGCAGTCCCCACGGGCCCTGTCCGACGAGTCGAATATGCCACCCGACCTGTGTTTCCACATAATTATCCACAGCTGTGGACAAACGACATCGGTGTAGCTCCGCGGCGCGTTCCCGACGGTCGATCCGACAGCGTGACGCTCTGACCTGCAGGTTCGGCGCGTCACGTTGTCCGGCCTCGACGGGAGGGCGGAGAGCGGACATGCGTGCAGGCAGTCGTCCCTGTGGAGAAAGGGTGACCGGCGGCGGAGTGCGCGGACCCCCGGGTCCGTGAACTCGTCAGCAGCGAAGCTAGCAGTATCAGTGAGTCGTAACAAGACGAACGGTTCCGTCGGTGGTCCGGACAACGAGCCCCGTCCGTGGCGTGTCGTGCGTGCGCCGCGGCGTCCGGTGAGGTAGCGCAGTTTGACCTCGTTCGACGGCGTCAGTACCCTCGAACGGTCACCTGCAGCATGTGCGTGGGACGGTTGTGCCGTCCTCCTCTTGCGCGGGAGTCCACACACTCGAGTTCGCCGAACTCGCGACCACCAGCACACACCGGTACGTCGTCACGACTGCCGATATCTTCGAGGAGTACCACCGTGGCCAAGGGCAAGCGGACGTTCCAGCCGAACAACCGTCGTCGTGCACGCGTGCACGGCTTCCGTCTGCGCATGCGGACGCGTGCCGGTCGCGCGATCGTGTCCGCACGTCGCGGCAAGGGCCGCGCGTCGCTGACTGCCTGACAGTTCTTCCTACCTGGACGCGCGGTGCTTCCCGAGCAGCATCGGCTGCACCGCACGTCCGAGTTCCAGAACGCTGTCCGTCGCGGTCGCCGAACCGGCCGACACGACGTCGTCGTCCACCTGTACGTGCGGGACGACGCGACGTCGTTGGAGTCGCCGATCGGCGCTCGGTTCGGACTGGTCGTGAGTAAAGCAGTGGGGCCGGCGGTGACTCGACACAGAGTCG
The DNA here is from genome assembly GCF_979256035.1 of Rhodococcus sp. AC861. NCBI lineage: Bacteria > Bacillati > Actinomycetota > Actinomycetes > Mycobacteriales > Nocardiaceae > Rhodococcus > Rhodococcus sp. AC861. The sequence goes on along the minus strand of NZ_CEEDMW010000002.1, from coordinate 762,573 downwards.
CACGCCGGCTTCGTCATATCTGCAGCTCTGTACTTCCTGTCGTGTCGAAGGACGTCGACGTCGTACTTCGCGCACTTCCCGGTGCTGCCGTCGCAACGTCGTCGGATCTCGAGCGCCAGGTGGTGTCGAGCTTGCGTCGACTCGGAGCACTACCCGCCATGAATTCCTCTCCCCCGGTCCCCTCCGAGAGCAACGCTGCCTCGGCCAGGTCCGTGACGGGATGACGGGATCGGCGAGGCACATGGCGAAGCGGGTGATCGCGTCACCTGCCCGGCTGGCCATCTTCGTGATCGACCTCTACCGCACGTATGTGTCCCCGATGCGGATGCCCACCTGCCGGTTCACACCGACATGCAGCGAGTACGCCGTCGATGCGCTGCGCTCACGCGGCCTGGTCGTCGGCACAGTTCTCGCCGTGGTTCGACTCCTCAAGTGCGCGCCCTGGCACCCTGGAGGATGGGACCCGGTTCCACCGCGTCGCCGCGATGTGACCGAACACGCTTCCCCGCAGTCTCATGACCCCGTGAGGGTGAACCAACAGAGGAGTACATAGAGCCGTGCTCGACTTCATCTATTACCCGGTATCCGGAATTCTCTGGGTCTGGCACAAAGTGTTCGGTGCCGTTCTCGGCGCGGACAGCGGTTTCGCGTGGGCGTTGTCGGTGGTGTTCCTCGTCTTCACGCTCCGGCTGATTCTCTACAAGCCCTTCGTCAAGCAGGTCCGCACGACGCGACAGATGCAGGAGCTGCAGCCGCAGATCAAGGCACTGCAGAAGAAGTACGGCAAGGACCGTCAGAAGCTTGCCGTGGAGATGCAGAAGCTCCAGAAGGAGCACGGCTTCAATCCGATCATGGGTTGCCTCCCCGTGTTGGCGCAGGCACCGGTCTTCATCGGCCTGTTCCATGTGCTCCGGTCCTTCAACCGCACCGGTACCGGTATCGGTCAGCTGGGTCTGACCCCCGAGGTCAACGCCGAGACGCCGAACTACTTCTTCAGCGTCGAGGACGTGCAGTCCTTCCTGTCGGCGCGACTGTTCGGTGCGCCCATCTCGGCGGCCATCACGTCACCCGAGTCACAGCTGCGCGCGTTCGAGCCGTTCGGTGGCATCCCGTCGATCGGGCCCATCATCGCGGTCTCCGTTCCGCTGATGATCATCGCCAGCATCGCGACGCACCTGAACTCGCGTGCATCCGTCGCTCGACAGAGCGAGGCGGCCGCAGCCAACCCTCAGTCCGCGATCATGAACAAGCTCGCGCTGTACGTCTTCCCCCTCGGTGTGCTCGTCGGTGGCCCGTTCCTCCCCGTGGCCATCCTTCTGTACTGGGTGAGCAACAACATGTGGACGTACGGCCAGCAGCACCTCGTCTTCGGCAAGATCGACAAGGAAGAGGCGGCGAAGAAGGAAGCTGCCCTCGAGCGTCGCAACGACAATGCACCCAAGCCCGGCGCTCGTCCGGACGCGCTGAAGAAGAAGCCGGCGCCCGGAGCCAAGCCGACGCGTACGGCCGGCGCCGAGTCGCCCGTGGAGTCGACGGCCGATTCGGACGCCCAGCCGACGGTCGGGGACAGCACGTCGAACGGCGTGGCCAAGCCGCGGAAGAAGAAGGCACCTCCCGGCAAGGTCCGACCCAAGCAGCAGCGACGCCGGTGATCTCCGGATCACGCTCGGCGATACTCTCGAACATCTGAAGCGACCGAAGTGCGGACGGAAATGGACGACAACGTGACCATCGATTCGAAGACAGACGACAAGGACGTTCCGGCGGTGGAATCCGACGAAGCGGTGACGACGGCGGATGCCGGTGACTCGGTCGACTCCGAGACGGTTGCTCCTCTCGATGACGAGGACGACACCGACTACCTCGTCGAAGAGGGCGAAATCGCCGGGGACTACCTGGAGCAGCTTCTCGACGTCCTCGACTTCGACGGCGACATCGATCTGGACGTCGAGGGTGACCGCGCTGTCGTCAGCATCGACGGAGGCAAGGATCTCAACAAGCTCGTCGGGCGACAGGGCGAGGTTCTCGACGCTTTGCAGGAGTTGACTCGGCTGGCCGTACAGCAGTCCACCGGTGAGCGCAGCAAGCTGATGCTCGACGTTGCGGGGTGGCGTGCCGGACGTCGCGAGGAACTGACTCGGCTCGGTACCCAGGCCGCCGCTCGGGTAGCGGAGACAGGTGAGCGTGAGCCGCTCGACCCGATGACTCCGTTCGAGCGCAAGATCGTCCACGACGCCGTTGCGGCTGTGGCCGGCGTGACGAGTGAGAGCGAAGGCGTCGAGCCGAACCGACACGTGGTCGTCGTCAAGGAGTGACCTTCGTACATCCGCACGACACAAGGGACGCGCTCGATGATCGCGTCCCTTTGTCATGTGTGGACTGCGATGTCCGAGCGAATCACTAGACTTCTGGTCGCACCGTATCGGTGCCGCACGTGAATTACACCAGTGTGGTTTATGGCGTCCTCGGGCGTCGCGAGAGGATGTTTCACGTGGAACACGAAACCCAGCCGGACTCCTCGTGGATCGACGGTGCCCTTGTTCGGGTGTTCGGCGACCGTGTCGAGTTGGCACAGCGCTATCACGCATCGTTGAGCACGGACGGCGTCGAACGTGGACTGATCGGGCCGCGCGAGGTCCCCCGGCTGTGGGAACGACACCTTCTCAACTGTGCCGTCGTAGGTGAGTTGATTCCCGACGGGGCAAGTGTTGTCGACGTCGGTAGCGGTGCCGGACTTCCCGGAATCCCGCTCGCGATTGCCCGGCCTGATCTGACGATCTTCTTGGTGGAGCCACTCCTTCGCCGGACGGTGTACCTGGCAGAGATCGTCGAGGCGCTCGGTCTGAGCGTGACCGTTGTTCGTGGCCGCGCCGAGCAACCCGGTGTGATCAAGGAAGCCGGCGGCTGCGATGTGGTGACCTCGCGCGCTGTGGCGCCGTTGGAGAAGTTGGCTCGTTGGTCCCTGCCCCTCGTCCACGAACGCGGTGTGATGCTCGCTCTGAAGGGCAGTACCGCCCAGGAGGAGATCGACAGAGACAAGGGAACCTTGACGCGCATCGGTGCGAAGAATCTCGAGGTCCTGCAGTGCGGTCAGGACGTTGTTCCGACACCGACTATCGTTGTGCGCGCAGAGCGAGCCGTGCGTGGTGCGCGAGTCCCCAAGTTCGCTGCGGGATCACGCTGAGCGTCCGTGCGTCGCGGCTCGTCCATTCTTGAAGGAGTAGTACATGTCGGGTGAATCCGGATCCTCTGTTTCACGTGAAACAGGATCGGCCGGCGTTTCACGTGAAACACCGAGCGCATCGGACTCGTACGGGTACTCCCCCATGACGTCCGATGACACACCGATCGGCGCCGCGGCTCAACGCGCCAGTCAGGTTCTGCACCCGGGAGGGGTCGCGCTGCCGAAGCCGCCTGTTCGGCGAGTACTCACCATCGCAAACCAGAAGGGTGGCGTCGGCAAGACGACCACCGCGGTGAACCTGGCGGCTGCTCTGGCCATCCAGGGATTGTCTGTCCTCGTCGTGGATCTGGATCCTCAGGGCAATGCATCGACGGCGCTCGGTGCGGTGCACACGTCGGGCACCCCCTCGAGTTACGAACTGCTCCTGGGCGAGATCACGGCCGTCGACGCCATCCAACGCAGTCCGAAGAACGACCGCTTGATGTGTATCCCGGCAACGATCGACCTTGCGGGTGCCGAGATCGAGCTCGTGTCGATGGTGGCTCGGGAAGGACGGCTGAAGACAGCGCTGTCCAGTGCTGCACTCGACGACTTGCAGATCGACTTCGTCCTCATCGACTGCCCGCCGTCCCTCGGCCTGCTGACCGTCAACGCCATGGTCGCGGCAACGGAAGTTCTGATTCCGATCCAGTGCGAGTACTACGCGCTCGAGGGCGTGGGCCAACTGCTACGGAACATCGAGCTGGTGCAAGCACATCTCAATCCCCTGCTCCATGTCTCCACGGTGATCCTGACGATGTACGACGGTCGTACGAAGCTCGCGGATCAGGTGGCCGACGAGGTTCGGCGCCACTTCGGTGGTGCAGTGCTGAAGTCGGTGATTCCTCGCAGCGTCAAGGTGTCGGAAGCACCCGGCTTCGGAATGACGGTGATCGACTACGACCCGGGCTCACGTGGAGCGATGTCGTACCTCGATGCCGGCCGTGAGATGGCTGCACAGAGTGCCGACATGAACGCCGCGAAGGATGGACAGGCATGAGCCAGACACGCAAGGGTGGGTTGGGACGAGGCCTCGCAGCTCTCATACCCACCTCCCCCGGACAGGGATCGGGTCTGGGGTCGGCGGCTGCTGACGTCGTGATCGGTGGTGATCCGAGTGTCGCCACAGCGCCCACACCGACTGCACCCGAGTTGACCGCGGACGATCTCACCCCTGCCGGTGCGGTGTATCGCGAGATCGCACCCAGCAAGATCGAGCCGAATCCGAAGCAACCTCGGACGGTCTTCGAGCAGGAAGCTCTCGACGAACTCGTTCACTCGATTCGCGAGTTCGGACTCATGCAACCCATCGTGGTGCGGGAAGTCGGGCCCGATCGCTATCAGTTGGTCATGGGTGAGCGCCGATGGCGAGCGAGCCAGGAGGCCGGCCTCGAGGCAATCCCTGCCATCGTTCGCGAGACGGCGGACGACACCCTTCTTCGCGACGCGCTGCTGGAGAACATCCATCGTGTGCAACTCAATCCTCTCGAAGAGGCCGCGGCGTATCAGCAGTTGCTCGAAGAATTCGACGTCACCCACGAGCAGTTGGCCACTCGATTGGGTCGCTCGAGGCCCGTCATCACCAACATGATCCGACTCCTCCGACTGCCGATTCCGGTCCAACGACGGGTCGCTGCCGGTGTGTTGTCGGCGGGACATGCCCGAGCACTGCTGTCCCTCGACGCAGGCGCCGACGCGCAGGAGGAACTGGCCAAGCGCATCGTGGCCGAGGGTCTGTCGGTACGGGCGACCGAAGAAGCGGTGACCCTGGCCAACCGCCAGGAGCCGAGCGCTCCCGGTCCGGCACCGCGGCGCAAGCCGATCCAGATGCCCGGGCTGCAAGACGTCGCCGAGCGTCTGTCGGAGTCGTTCGATACCCGCGTGACCGTGAGTCTGGGTAAGCGAAAAGGGAAGATCGTGGTCGAATTCGGGTCGGTGGACGACCTGGAACGGATCGTCGAGATGATGGAACGCCAGAAGTCGTCCTGACGTCGTCGTTCGCCTGTACGACCACACCGGGACAATTTGTCACTGTGACGTTAATACGACTGTCGGGCCGAATTATGCTGTGCGGCAAGTGATTACGAATTCCGCTGTCGGGGCGTCGCTCGCATCGGCTCCATCGCTTATCCTGGGAGAGATCTACACAGTCGCGGCGGCCGAAGGTTGCTGTGAGTCGGGGTACGGAGGCTGAGAACACGCGTGTCCATCGTCGTCTCCACACTCACGCTCGGCGGGTTCGATTCGCTGCCGGCACATGACCGCAGTTGCGTCTTCTGGACGATGGATCCCGCGGCCGCGTCGACCGCCGCTCTGGTGGATTCCGAATTCGAGAAAGAAGCATGGCTGTCGATGGTCATGCTCGAATGGGGTCCGTGTGGTCAGGTGGCCACCGGAGCCGCACGCTCGGATGTGCCGGTCGCGGCAGATGCTGTCGGGTGCGCTCTGTACGCCCCTCCACGAGCGGTACCCCGCGCTGCACACTTCCCTACCGCGCCCGTCAGTCCCGACGCGGTTCTGCTGACGTCGCTGTACTCACCGTTGGCGGCAGAAGACGGGGACGACATCCGTGAAGCACTCATGCACGCGACAGTGCGCGATCTGATCAACCGTGGAGTGCGCGCCCTCGAGGTCTTCGGAATCCGTCTCGACGACGACGAGAAGGAGAGCCGCTACCTCGGCATCGGTGAGCGCCCCTGCGGCGAACTCACATGCATGATCGATGCGGACTTCCTGGAGAAGTACGGATTCGAGGTCATCGCACCGCACCATCGATTCCCGCGCCTGCGCCTCGAGCTCGATCGAGACCACGGGTGGAAGGAAGACGTCGAGGCAGCCCTCGAGCGCCTTCTGGAAGCAGCTGCGCTGACGGTGGTCGAAGCAGACGCACGCGTCCCCGTGGGAGCGCGCTGAGGCGAGAGCGGCCTACGCGCGCTCGGCGACCGACAACTCGTACGCCAGAAGTTCGGCGAACGTGAAGGTTCCGGTGGGCTGATCGTCCTGGCCCAGAAGGTACAGCCGCTTCACCGCGACAAGGATTGCTTCCGCGAGGATGTCGCGCATCCGAGGATCTGCCAGCACGGCGACGTCCTCGGAGTTGGTGAGGTAGCCCAGATCCAACTGGACGGTGGGCATGTTGGTCAGTCGGAGAATGTCCCACGTTCTGCCGTGGCTCCTGCAGTCCTGCAGGGGGGTCCGCGCGACGATCTCCCGCTGGATGTAGCTGGTGAGCACCTGCCCGATCAGCGACGCCGATCCGTGCGAGTTGCCGAAGTGGAAGCTGGCCACACCGTGGGCCTCCGGGCTGCTGTGTGTGCTGCAGCGCAGTGAGATCATCAGGTCGGCGCCGATACCGTTCGCCGTGTCGGCTCGCTCGGCAGTCGTCGGATCGACGGAGCGGGACCGTGAGAAGTAGGTCTCCATGCCCGTGGCGGCCATACGGCCCTCGAGACGGCCGGCCAGGTCCCAGAGTATGGACTCCTCGGTGATCGGTCCGTGAGGAGTGTCGACGGTCGCGCCGGTGTGGTCACCGCCGAGGCCCGGATCGATGACGATCCGCTTACCGGTCAGTTGTGGGCCGGAGCGGCGCACGAGTTCTTCCTCGGAGATGGCATGGGGCGAACCGCCGGTGACGCGCGTACCCAGCAGATCGAGAGCGCGGAGCGTGGCCGGACCGCAGATGCCGTCCGGAGACAGGCCGATTTCGCTCTGGAACGAGGACAAGCCCTCGTGGGTACGTCCGCCGAAGAAGCCGTCGACACGCTCGTTGTAGAAGCCGAGTTCCTGCAGGCGCCGCTGGAGCGTCGCCACGTCGTCGCCGTACAGCGGAGCGGACAGCTGGTAGATGAGCGTCCGTGTACCGAGTCGGAACGACGCCTCTTTCACCGACCGGTACGTCGCCGAATCGACCTCACCGGTGACGAGGAGGCCTCGATGCTGCTGGAACGCACGTACGGCGTCGCCGAGCGGGAGGTCGAACAGGACGTCCGTGTCCGTCCATGTGGACGACGGGCGCTGGTCGGAGCCGTCGGTGGGTGTGAGGTATCCGAGGCCCGAGAGGATGTCCCGGATCTCCGCGACGGCTGGACCGCGATCGCCGTGGCGGAGTGGTTTCATTCTCTCGTCGACCTTTCGTGAACGCGTCTCGGTGGTAGTTCAGTAGAGGATTGTTTCAGAAGATCATGCTCCTCCGACAATCGAGCCCGGGTCCGAACGCAGCCGCGCCCGGCGTGTCATGGACAGGCCGGGCGCGGCTGATGTGCTCGGGTGCAGGTCAGGCGATGACGCCGTCGAGATCGCGGAGCAGGGCAGCCTTGCCCTTGGCGCCGACGATGGTCTTCACCGGTTCACCGTTCTGGAACAGGATCATGGTCGGGATGGACATCACCTTGAAGTCACGAGCGGCCTGCGGGTTCGCGTCGATGTCCAGCTTGGCGATGGTGAGCTTGTCGGCATGTTCCCCGGCGATTTCTTCGAGTACGGGGGCGACCATCTTGCACGGGCCGCACCAGGTGGCCCAGAAGTCCACGAGAACGGGCTTCTCACTCTGCAGGACCTCGGCCGCGAACGTGTCGTCGCTGATGGTGACGGTGTTCTTGTCGGACATGTGATGCTCCTTCGGTGGTACGGACTTCGGATGCGAATCAGACGCTGACGGCGTCCACGTCTCGATCGGCGTTCTCGAGGGTGTTCTCGGTGATGTCGCCCTGATCGGCGAGCCAGCGCTCCGCGTCGATCGAGGCCGAACATCCGGTACCGGCAGCCGTGATGGCCTGCTGGTAGACGTGGTCCACCAGGTCACCGGCGGCGAAGACACCGTCGATGGAGGTCGACGTGGTGGGGTTCTGCACGCGGACGTAGCCGCCCTCGTCGAGGTCCACCTGTCCGCGGACCAGCTCGGAGCGGGGATCGTGGCCGATGGCGACGAACACGCCGGTGACATCGAGGACGCGTTCCTCACCGGAGCGGGTGTCGCGGATCTTCAGACCCGTCACACCGGACTCGCCCTGCACCTCGACGACATCGGCGTTGGTGACGAACGTGATCTTCTCGTTCTCCTTGGCGCGCTCGAGCATGATGCGCGACGCCCGGAACTCCTCGCGGCGGTGAACGATGGTCACCGATCGCGCGAAACGGGTGAGGAAGGTGGCTTCCTCCATGGCCGAGTCGCCGCCGCCGATCACGGCGATGTCCTGGTCGCGGAAGAAGAAGCCGTCACAGGTGGCGCAGGCGGACACGCCACGGCCGAGCAGGGTCTGCTCACCGGGAACGCCGAGGTACCGGGCTGCAGCGCCCATGGCGAGGATGACGGCGCGGCCGCGGTATACGGTGCCGTCGACAGTGACGGTCTTGACGTCACCGATCAGCGACATCTCCTCGACGTCCTCCGTGCGGATGTCGGCGCCGAACCGCATGGCCTGCTCGCGCATCTGCTCCATGAGGTCGGGGCCCATGATGCCGTCGCGGAAGCCGGGGAAGTTCTCCACCTCGGTCGTGGTCATCAGGGCGCCGCCGAACTGGGTGCCCTCGAACACGAGTGGCTTCAGTTCTGCTCGCGCGGCGTACACCGCAGCGGTGTAGCCGGCGGGGCCGGACCCGACGATGATCAGGTCGTGGATGTCCGAAGTAGTCATCTTCGCCTTCCGAGGTATGTGCGTCTGTGATTCTCTGGATCTGGCGGGCCTGAGCCCTACAGTGCGCACAACACTAGGTCAGGAAGCGTTGTTCCCTGACGACGTCCGACGTGATCTACCCGATCCGCGCACGTGAGACGGTGTCGGCATTACCCGGCCCGCAGGACGGGCCGACGGCCAGGGCGATCAAGGACCCGGGTCTGCCGCCCCCCACGATCAGCAGCGTCGCGTCGGTGCCGTCCACGGAGACCGTTCCCGATCCCACGAGCGACGTGGTTGCCGGCAGGTCGTTGGCTTCGAGGCACCCGGCGAGGAGTTCGGGATCCGACAGGCGTCCTCGGTCCGTGGAGCCGACCAGGGAGAAGACCGTACCCTCGTCGAGCGGTGGCGCGACCGAGACGACGGTGTCGTTCGATCCGGGGTTCGACTGTGCTGCCACGGCGAGGCCGACACCACTGCCCAGGGCCACGACGGCGACAGCGGCGGCGAACGCCGTGACGTGACGCCGTGACGGCGATCGGCGGGCCGCGAGCTGATCCGTCGCGACGAGCGGTGCTGCGTTCAGCGCAGCGACGATGCGGTCGCTGACATCGAGCGGAATGTCCGCGCGGGCGTCGTGGTCGGCACCGTGGGCTCGCAGAGCCTGGACAGTGGCGTCCAGGTGGGCCGGATACATGGACGCATTGGGGTCGGCAAGGTCATCGGGGTCGGCGAGGTCATCGACGTCGGCAGGGTCGTTCACGGTCACCTCCCACGGATGCTCGAGCGCGAATGGTTGCTACGACTGATAAGACGCGGACGACGTGCGCTCGGTTCCATAAAGAACGCCACACCGCGTCAGAGATCTGTGTCGTCCGCACGGACCGACTGCAGGACGAGGGCGAGCTTCTGACGACCACGCGCGCATCGACTCTTGATCGTGCCGGTGGGAACCCCGAGAGCCGCCGCGGCGTCGGCGACCGAGTATCCCTCCATGTCGACGGCGACGATCGCAGCGCGCTGCTCCGGAGGCAGGGAGAACAGTGCCTTCTCGACGACGATGGACAAATCGATGTCGGCGTATCTGTCGGTGGGATCCCGTGGTTCACGAGCTTCTTCACCGAGAGGAACGGTGGGACGCACCTTGTTCCGCCGGATCCGGTCGAGGCAGGCATTGACGACGATGCGGTGGAGCCAGCTGCGGACGGCCGCGTCGGCGCGGAACGCGCCGGCGGTCCGATGTGCCGACAGCATGGCTTCCTGAAGCGAGTCCGCGGCGTCCTCGGCGGAGTAACTGGCTCGCCTGGCGGTGAGCCACAGATGGTCCTGGTGGCGCCGGAAGAGCACGGCGAAAGCCGCTGTGTCCCCCGCTATGTGCGCCGAGAGCAGTTCGCCGTCCGTGGCGTCACTGCTCGCGACTCCCCCGATTAGTCGCACGCGCGGATGCTAACTCAGAAACGGACCGTCCGAGCCGGCAGCGGATTCTGTTGTGACCGTGCACCAATGGTGTCGGTCAGGAGGCTGTCGATGCTCCGATGTCGGCGATGGTGCTCTGGTTCCCACCACCGGTGTTGCTGAGGTCCGTGATCCAGAACAGCAGGTACTCGGTAGGACCGTCGGGCGTGACGGTGATGTCCGTCAGACCGTTGCCCAGTGTCGCCGACCCGATGAGCTGCGTGTCGTCGATGTCCGGCGATGCGCTTGTCGCAGAACGGATCTCGATGACCGTTCCCGGTGACGGCGAGTTGACGTAGACGCTCGACAGCGTGGTCGGCTGTACCAGCGTCGCCATGATGCCGACGCCGGGCTTGAGGGAGGGGAACGGGTTGAAGTACGAGTCCGTGTCCCAGACGGTCGCCGGATCGTTGTCGAGCACGTTGTCGACCTGACCCGGATTGTCGGCAGTGCCCTGGGGCGAGAAGACGTCGACCGACGAGATCGCCGCGGGCACGGTGGTCGGAGCGGGCGCCGGCTCACCCGGTGCCGCAGGGGCGGACGCCGACGTGGTCAGACCGAAGTTCTGCTCCGTGAGCGGCTCGTCCGTGCCACCACCCGAGAGCAGGTTCGCGAGCCACCACCCGACGAGTCCGAGGACGACGACCGTGAGCACGGCCAGTCCGACGAGCGCACCGACCATCAGATTCGATCGCTGGGCCGGCTGCTGATCGTCCGGGTCCGCCAACGCGTGACCGCTCGCGCCCGGAGGCCTCTGACCGAGTCGCAACGCCGGAATCATTTCCGTCTTCTCGTTGACGACGGCTGCTTGACCGAGGATGTGCTGAACGGTGGCCGCGGTGCGGATGCCACTGTTCTGTTCGAGAGCCCGGACGGCGACCGCGGAGATCTCGAACGGTACGTCCGGACGCAACTCCCGTGGCTCGACTGCGGCACCGGACGCGGTGCGGTCGGCGATCCGCATCCCGCCTACGGTGGCCGGGCCGGACGAGTCGCCCAGGGGCCAGCGCGCGGTGATCAGGGCGTAGAGCATGGCGCCCAGGCCGCGGACGTCGGAGCCGGGATCGGCGTCGCCGAACGTGGCCGGGAAGGCGAGGACGGCGTCGCCCTTGATGCTGATGCGGACGCGGTCGGGGTGATCGATCGACAGTGCCCCACCACCCCGATGAGCGGCTTCGGCTGCGGCGGCGAGCGACTTGATGGCGTTGGCGGCACCGAACGGAGACGGTTCCGTCTCGGCCATTTCTCGGAGCGAGCGGCCACGGGTCCATTCGGCGACCACGATGCCGCCCGAGCTGCCGCGCACGACATCGAGGACACGGGCCAGACCCGGAGAGTTGATCCGACCGAGACGCAGGGTGCGGGACAGCACGGCCTGGGGACCGTCGGTCCGCTCGTCTCCCTCAGCGGTCGCCTGCTGATCGGCGTCGACGAACGTCAGTGCCACCTCACGGTCGAGCTTGACGTCGTGTGCCTGCCAGAACTTCAGACCGCGGGCGCCGCCGTGCGGAGCCAGCAGCCGGTACCGACCGCCGGCTACGGAGGCACCGGGGATCAACTTGGGGCCACGTACCGGCGTCCGAGGCGACTCGGTGGCCGGGACGGCGGGCGGAAGAGTAGGTGATCCGACAGGAACGACGCCGGTGTCGAGCACGCCTGATTCGGCGTCCTCGACGCGTTCCTCGGCCGACTCGGGAGCCTCGCTCGTCGACTCGGCGGCAGTGGACGTGTCGGCTGTAGGAGTGCCGCGGTTCTCGGTGGAGACGCCACCGGTCCCGGTGGCGTCGTCGGCCTCGGACGGCGTACGCCCCCGTGCACCCTCGTCGTCGGTCACTGCCACTCCTTCATCACTTCTCGTCGTGAACGGATCCGTGTAGGTGGGGATGATCGTCGTTTCCGACTCGTCCCCGTCGTACCTCGACGATCGGGGAACGATCCGCGCCCGCGGGTCCACTCGCCTGTCAGGGTACGGGAGCCGTCCCGTGCCGGTGGCGCGACCGAATTCCCCGGTCGACGGGCCCATCGGGGGCATGTCCGAACCGGTGACGGCCGGAATCATCTCGGTCTCCGCGTACATCGGATCGGTGGCGGAGGGCTCGATCGTTACAGGTCCGGGCAGGTCCGGGGACTTACGGCCGAGGCGTCTGGCCACTGCGACCGATATGGACTGTATTTCCGGGATCCTGGCTCGGTACAGGCAGAGCCCGGTGACCAGAAGCATGACGGAACCGTCGAAGGCGACGCGGAGCAGGGCGCTGGGGCCGGTCAGGCGGTCGAGCCCGAGGAGGCGATCCGCGGCGAAGACCGCCGCCATTCCGACGGCTGTCGCGGCGAGTGTCAGCGCGACGGTTCTGCGCACCCCGGCGAGACGGAGATCGCCGAGCGTCCGACGCAGGAGCATCCAGCCGATGATGGCGCCGGTGATGTAGCCGAGGCCGTTCGCTGCCCCGAGCAGCAACACCACTTCGCGGTCGGAGGTGGCGATCAGCGGGGTCAACGCGGACAGCGCGATCTTGACGCCGGTGATGCCGAGGACGATCCAGGTCGGTGTCCACGCCTGTTCGCGGGCGTAGAACACGCGGAGGTGGATCAGAACGAGCGAGTACGGAACCAGGGTGAAGGCGGACCAGCTGACGGCCTCGCCCAGTCGGGCAGCATCGGCCGAGCCGAAGTTGCCGTAGCCGTAGAGCGCCTCGCCCACCTGCGGGCCGGCGACGGTCAGGAAGCCGATTACCGGGATCAGCGCCAGCATCGTCAACCGCGTGGCGACCGAGAGGTCGTCGACGACGGCCGGGGTGTCCTTCATCGCCGCGTTGCGGCTGAGCCTGGGCATGATCGCCGTCAGGACCGTGACACCCAGGACGCCGTACGGCAGCTGCAGAAGGATCCATGCCTGGTTGTAGATCAGGGGGCCGGCCGGGTCGACGTGCGAGGAGATACGCGTCGCGAAGACCATGCCGGCCTGGCTGATCACGACGTACAGCACGATCGCGACGGCCATGCCGCCGAACTGCCGCAGACGATCGTCCAGACCCCACAGAGGTCGGAGATCGATGTTGTTGCGCCGCAGAGCGGGAACGAGGCTCACCGCCTGGACCACGACGCCGAGCGTGATGCCGATTCCGAGCACCAGCAGCTTCGGATCGCTGATCCGGACCGGATCCAGCGAGATCTCACCCGGGACCACCATGTACAGGACCAGCACCGTCAGCACGACGAGGTTGTTGAGCACCGGCGCCCACGCGCCGGGCTTGAAGTTCTGGCGGGTGTTCAACACCGCGGTGAACAGCGCCGACAGTCCGTAGAACAGGATTGCCGGAAGCAGAAGGAACAGCAATGCCGTGGTCAGGCCGGTGTTCACCTGACCGTCGTCGGACAGGAAGACGTACCGCGTCAGGATGGGCGCCGCCGCCGTCGCGAGAACTGCCGCGACGATCAGCATGGTCAGCGCTGCGGTGAAGAGACGCCGGACGAAGGCACGTCCGCCGTCGGCATCCTCGCTCTCGGCGCGCACCAGCACCGGAACGACGATGGCGGTCAGGACAGCGCCGAGCACCAGCTCCGCGATCATGTTGGGGATCAGGCTGGCCACCGTGTACGACGCGGCGACTGTCGTACCCAGGACCGTCACCAGCAGCAACTGCTTGACGAAGCCCGTGATGCGGCTGATCAGCGTTGCGAAGGCGATGGCGCCCGTGGCGGACAGCAAACGGGACGAACTCGACTTCGGCGAGGGCGTAGCAGCCTCGGCACCGCGAGTGGGCGGTATGCGGGTCGGGCCCGCCGGACGTCGGACCGGAGGCGCAGTGCTGGTCGGAACCACCATGGTGGGGTCCCGCTCCCAGGGCGCACGCGGTGCCTGCGGCGCACCGTCCCGGTGCCCGTGAGGAATGCTCCCCGTCATCGAAGGTCCTTACTGCTCGTCGGCTGGATCGGGCTGCCCACGGAAGCGGTGCCACAACCGTCGGCCCGCGAGGAGAAGGAGCAGCGCGCCTGCACCCGCTGTGATGATCGCCAAAGCACGACCGTACGCATTGGACCGCACGTTGACTGTCGCCGCCTGCCCGAGCAGCGCCCCGTCGCCGGTACTCAGGGAGAACTCCACCACCATCTTGCGGGAATCGCTGACCCTCGCCGGAATCTGCAAGGACCTGCTGCCGCGCGGTGGGAGTTGCTGCGGGCCGATGTTCTCGATCTGCATCGCGTCCGGCGCGTCGACGGACAGGTCGACGGTGATGCCGATCGGAAGATCGTTCCGCGCCACCAGGAGCAGGGGGCTGGCCTCCGAGGCGAGCGTGAACACACCGCCCGGCGCGAGGATGGTGACCGATCCGAACAGTCGGTCGAGCCCGGCCGTGACGTTCGCGGCGCGTCGGCGGGCGGCGCCGTCGGACTCCTGGTGCAGCTCCCCTCGGCGATCCGACGTCGTCATCGCTCGCAGCAGGTCCTCGCGAAGCGGTGCCATGAACAGGGCCGGAGAGATGGCTGCCCGGGAGTCGTCGATCAGGGCCGATGTCAGTTCGGCGACGCGGGCGTTCTGGGTGCCGGCAGCATCCCGGACATCGGACGGGGCGCCGTCGTCGATCGCGGCCTCGGGATAGGCGAGCGTGGCCGGCTCGAGGGGCGGCGGCACGGACAGCAGGTCCGACAAGGTCCGGGGGGTGGCCAGGCCGCTGCGCATGAGTCCCGCGATCGTCCCGAGCACCGCGGAGGCCTCGTCGCGGTCCGGCGTCCAGGTCTGGGGCGGCGCGATGGTGAGGGACCTCGGAAGCGCGGGTGCGCCCGGAGCGGATGCGGCCTGCAGGGCTTCGAAGTGCAGCGCACCGAGCGCGTCCTGCAACCGTGCGATCCGCGAATCGGCCGCGACGTCGAACACCTGGTCACGTGGCGTGGTCGACGGCGTGCTCGGAATCTCGCCCACCGCTGCCAGGGATGTGGACACGGAGGTGTCGTACAGGGCTGCCCGGAGAGGGGTCGCGGAGTCGCCGCCGGTCAGCGTGACGGTGTCGGGCTCTCCCGCTACGTCGACCGCATCCTGCGCGATCAGAGTCGTGGTGCGACCTGCCGACGCGATCGTGGCGGCGGTGGCGTCGTCGACGGCGCCGGAATCCGGCCACACCACGTCACGTCGCGATGTCACACCCAGGAGCGTGTCGACGACGTCGGAGGGCGTTGTCAGCGCAGCCGTCGTCAAGGTGGGGTCCGCGATGGCGGACACGGCGGCCAGATCCGTCTGAGCGAAGGGCACCGCGGTGACACACATGCTCGATGCGAGGGCGCGGACGCGCTCGAGCCACGATGCTGCAGCGGCCGCACCGCTGCCCTCGCTCGCGGGTCCGGTCGGATCGGCCGGGTCGTCCACGACCAGGTAGCCACGCGTCATGCTCGAGACGGTGACGAGCAGATCGGGGTCGATGGCGAGGCACGTCGACGACGACAACGCCCCCTCCGTGTCGACGGTGGGTCCGGTCGCGAATTCGAGTGCCGAGACGAGCCCCTCGAGGCGGCCGCCTGCGGACAACGACCCCGCGAGCTGGTCGTCTTCCAGACGCACCTCCTCGCCGACCGTCCCCGGAAGACCGGCGGCGAGGTGCGGTCGATCCGCCAACGGCCAGAGCACCGTCGTCGCCACCGGACGGGAAATGTCGGGCGGAAGAGGCGCCGCTGGGGGTGCTGCCGGGTCGGCGACGCTGATGTCCCGCGGCAGGCCCGACACGGGAAGGAGGAACGACGCGTCGTCGAGTCGAGCTTCCTGCCCGTAGGCCGGGCTGCCGTTGACGTTGACCATCACCGGATAGACACCCGGCTCGGTGAGACCGAGCGACGCGCCGGTGGTGGACCGGAGGGGCAAGGACAACTCGAACGGCAGCGAATCACCGCGGCCGAGGGACATCTCCGGCAGGTCGTCGGTCAGCGACTCGAACGGTCCGACCGTGTCGTATCGGTCCTGATCCTCGGTCAGCGACGTTCTGAGTTCGGCCGACGTGCGGACTTCGGGAGCGCGCTGCAGGCGCACCGAGATGTCGGACACCGCGCGGTCGCCCACGTTCTCGACGGTCCCGCGGACCGTCAGGACGGGCGGACTGCTGGTCGAGACGGTGGTCGGCGTGACCTCGTCCACCGACAGGGCCAGGAACGTTCCGTCCACCGACGTGTCGGCGGGGGGCAGTTCCGTCTGTGTCGTGTCGGCCGAGTCCGGATCGGTCGCGACGGGCTGCGCCGCGGCGGGAACTGTCGAGAAGGCGAACATGCCGACAGTGGCCAGGACCGCGGCGAGACGCCGGGTCGGCGGAGCAGAGCGGGTCATTCGGCGGGGAGGTCGGAGACCGGTCGAAGTGGGGCGTCGGGTGAAGCGGCGTCGTGCGCCATCTGGTCGATCATTTCCCCGGCGCGCTCGGCGAGTTTGCGCTCGTCGGCGTAGGCCAGGCGCGTTCGGAGCTCCGTGAGCGGCACCCAGGCGACCTCGGTGACCTCGACGTCCTCGTCCGACAGTTCGCCGCCGAGGGATCGAAGGAGGTAGTGGTGCACGGTCTTGTGGACGCGTCGGCCCTCGGTGACGAACCAGTAGTCGATGCTGCCGAGCGGTGCGAGGACGGTTCCGGAGATGCCGGTCTCCTCGTGGACTTCGCGTTCGGCGGTCTGCTCGGGTGTCTCGCCGCGCTCGATGTGACCCTTCGGCAGCGACCACAGGAGGCGCCCGCGCCGGTCGGTCCGTCCGATCAGGGCGGCGCAGAGCTTGTCCCGGGGTCCATCGAGTCCGTCGACGACCAATCCGCCCGCCGATGTCTCCCGAACGGTGCGGAGTGCCGGTTTCTCGGTCGGCTTGCCGGCGGGGTCGGCGGCGGCACGAGGACGCCGTCGCACACCGCGACGGGTTCTCTTGGCTCGCTCGGGACCGGACACCCGACCGATACTAGTTGTCGTAGGGCCTGCTCCCGGTGGGACGCACCACGAGGGAGTCGCCTCGGTAGGGTATGGCGTCGTGCCTCCCCCGCCTGTCACCGAACCGGACCGACGCGCACGTCTGCTCGCGTCCGGCGCCGTGGCCCTGCGCGTTCACGACGACATCCTGGCGCCGCTGGGGTCGTTGTTCGCGGCGACGGGCTCGGAGCTGTATCTGGTCGGCGGCAGTGTTCGCGATGCGCTGCTGGGTCGTTTGAGCAGTGACCTGGACTTCACGACGAATGCTCTTCCCGACCAGGTGCAGGCGATCCTGGCCGGTTGGGTCGACCATCAGTGGGACACCGGAATCGAATTCGGAACGGTCAGCGCCGTGAAGAACGGTCGACAGATCGAGATCACGACGTTCCGCAGCGACAAGTACGACCGCGTGACCCGCAATCCGGTGGTGCAGTACGGCTCGACGCTGCAGGACGACCTCGTCCGACGCGATTTCACGATCAACGCGATGGCGGTGCGGATCGGCGCCGACGGCGCGGGGGACTTCATCGACCCCCTCGGCGGACTCGACGCGCTGCTCGAGGGTGTTCTGGACACGCCGAGCCTGCCCGAGGAGTCGTTCGACGACGACCCGCTGCGGATGCTGCGGGCTGCACGATTCGTCGCGCAGCTGGGCTTCACGATGCTTCCGCGCGTGCGTACCGCCATCGAGAACATGACGGATCGCATCGACCGGATCACCGTCGAGCGCGTGACGGCGGAGTTGGACAAGCTGATCCTCGGCGAGCATGCGGTCGACGGGATCGACGCGCTGTGCGAGACGGGCATCGCTGCTCGGATACTGCCCGAGGTCCCTGCGATGAAGCTCGAGATCGACGAGCACCACCAGCACAAGGACGTCTACCAGCATTCGTTGACGGTGCTGCAGCAGGCGATCGATCTGGAGGACGGCGACCCCGACCTGGTGCTTCGTTGGGCGGCTCTGCTCCACGACATCGGTAAGCCCGACACCAAGCGCAACGAGCCTGCCGGCGGGGTGAGCTTCCACCACCACGAGGTCGTCGGCGCGAAGATGACTCGACGTCGACTGCGAGCGCTGAAGTTCCCCAAGAAGATGACCGACGACATCGCTCAGCTGGTGTTCCTCCACCTGCGATTCCACGGGTACGGGAAAGGTCAGTGGACCGATTCGGCCGTTCGACGCTATGTGACGGACGCCGGCGATCTGCTTCCCCGTCTGCACAAGTTGGTGCGGGCGGATTGCACGACGCGCAACAAGCGTCGGGCAGCGTCGCTGCAGGCCACGTACGACGACCTCGAGAACCGCATCGCGCGCCTGGCAGAACAGGAAGACCTCGCACGCGTTCGGCCGGACCTCGACGGCAACGCCATCATGGAGTTGCTCGGGATCCCGGCGGGTCCTCAGGTGGGCCAGGCCTGGGCGTATCTGAAGGAGTTGCGACTCGACCGGGGTCCCCTCAGTCGGGAGGACGCGGAGAAGGAACTTCTGGCGTGGTGGTCCGCTCGCTGACCAGGCGCACGGCCACGACGGCTGCCAGCGCGTAGAAGCCGGCTCCGACGAGGACGCAGGTGGTCGCGAGGGTGGAGTCGACGCCTGTGGACTGCGGGCCGATGACGAGTGCTGCGACGGCGATGGCACCGACGAATGCCACGTTGAACGTGGTGTCCTGTATCGCGAAGACTCGACCGCGCCGATCGTCGGCGATGTCGGTCTGCATCGCGGCATCGGCTGTCAGCTTGACCGTCTGACCGGCCGCGCCGAGCAGGAAGGCGCCGAGGATCAGCAGGTCCGGAATCAACGTCGCCACCAGCGCGGTCTGCGCCAGCGCCGCGAGGGCTAGCGCGGCCACGACGGTGCGCGTCGATCCGAGCCGAGGAAGCAGCACGGGGGTCGCGATCGCAGCGACGAACATCCCGGCGGCAGCCGCCCCGATCGTGAGGCCGAAACCCGCCACCCCTCCGGGGAGGATCGACGACCGAGCGTTGTCACGCAACAGCAGGATCATGACGAGCGTGTCCACGCCGAACGCGATTCTGTGGGCACCAACGCCCATCAGAGGCGCAGCGACAGAACGTGTTCGGCGAACCGCGGCGAAGCCGGACGTCCAGCCACCGTCGTCCTCACGACGCGCGGCAGTTCCGTCGGGTCCGAGGCGCCCCCGTACGAATCCTCGTGCGGCGATGGCGGCGAGAAGTGCGCCGATCGCGGAGATGCCCGTCGCGATGGCCGTGGACCGATCGGACGGGCCGACGAGTCCCAGGACGGTGACCGCCGCGAGCGCGCCGACCGCCGAGACGACGGATCCCAGGGTGACCAGTGCGGCGTTCGTCGTGACCAGCGCCGACGTCGGCACCACGTGCGGAAGCGACGCGGACAGCCCGGCGAGAACGAACCGGCTCGCCCCCACCGTCGCGAGCGCAGTCGTCAGCACGACCGTGTTGGATGCCCCCGCCAGGAGCAGCCAGGTGGCACCGGCGATGAGCAAGACCTTCAGCGTGCTCGCCACGCCGAGGACGACGGCACGGTCCACTCGGTCGAGGATTCGCGCGGCGAACGGTCCGAGCAGGGAGTACGGCAGGAGCAGCACCGCGAAACCGGCTGCGACAGCCGCCGGATCCGCGCCGCGTTGCGGGTCGAAGAGGATGGCGCCGCCGAGTGCTGCCTGGAACATCCCGTCGCCGAACTGCGACGCGAACCGGAGGAGCACCAGTCTCAGCGCACCCGGGGAATGAGCGACCGCTCTCAGCGCGTGGACCGCACCGGGCCGTTCGGTTCGACTCACGACCCGACACTATCCCTGCCCGGCCGCAACTCTCCCGCGCCATCTCTCGCACGTGTGCCCGTGCCGGTGCGATGATGAGGAGGTGGCACACGCAGAAGAACCGGAGGACCGGACCGCGTCGGCCGATCAGGTGGTGCGGCCGGGCAGTTTGCTGGTCTCGTCGACGGAGCTGGTCGAACCCACCTTCCGCCGCACCGTCGTGTACATCATCGAGCACAACGACGCCGGCAGCCTCGGTGTGGTGATCAACCGCCCCAGCGACACGGCCGTGCACACGGTGTTGCCGCAGTGGTCCGATCTCACGACGACGCCCAAGGCGCTGTATGTCGGTGGCCCGGTCAAGCGCGACTCCGCGTTGTGCCTCGCGACTCTGCGGCGAGGCGTCGTCATCGACGACATTCGCGGTATCCGACGCGTCGACGGCCGCGTCGTCATGATCGATCTGGACTCGGATCCGGCGACCGTCGCGCCGCTCGTGGAAGGTATGCGGGTGTTCGCCGGATACTCGGGATGGAGCCTGGGTCAGCTGGACGGCGAGCTGGAGCGCGACGACTGGATGGTGGTGTCCGCGTTGCCATCCGATGTGGTCGGGCCACCCGGGGTCGACATGTGGGCGCAGGTCCTGCGTCGGCAACCGCTACCGCTGGCCATGCTGGCGACGCATCCGCTCGACGTCGACACCAACTGATGACGGGAGTCAGTGTGCGAAGTGGCGGGCGTGCGAATGCCCGTCGCCCTTCGACGACAGTTCGGACAGAACGGCGTCGACGGCGTCACAGAACATCCTGCCGAGATCTGCCGAGAACCCCTCACGCACAACGACTCTGAGGACGGCGACGGTCTCCGCCCGTGCCGGCATCGTGTAGGCCGGCACCTGCCAACCACGCGCCCGGAGTTCGTGAGAGACGTCGAAGACCGTGAACTCGCAGTCTTCCCGAAGTGCGAACGCGATCACCGGAATGTCGGATCCGTCGGAGATGACCTCCACCACGTCATGGGTACCGAGATGATCGGCGACGCGGGTCGCGGTGCTGCGCAACGAGGCCATCACGTCCGTGTAACCGGAGCGGCCCAGGCGTAGAAAGTTGTAGTACTGGCCGATGACCTGGTTGCCGGGCCGGGAGAAGTTGAGAGTGAAGGTAGGCATGTCGCCGCCCAGGTAGTTGACGCGGAAGACCAGATCGTCCGGCAGATCCTCCTTCTCCCGCCACACGACGAAGCCCAGGCCGGGGTAGGTGAGGCCGTACTTGTGGCCGCTCGCGTTGATCGACTTCACCCGCGGGATCCGGAAGTCCCACAGCAGGTCGGGGTCGAGGAACGGGACGACGAATCCACCACTGGCCGCATCGACGTGGAGGGGAACGTCCGGGCCGCCGTCGGCCGCTACCCGGTCGAGAACGGCGGCGATCTCCTCCACCGGCTCGAGTTCACCGGTGAACGTGGTGCCCAGGACGGCGAGGACGCCGATGGTGTTCTCGTCGACGGCACCACGCACCTGCTCCGCTGTGATGACGTACCTGCCGGGCTCCATGTCGAGATACTTCGGCTCGACGTCGAAGTACCGGCAGAACTTCTCCCAGACCACCTGGACATTGGTTCCCAGAACGAGATTGGGCGTCGAGGTGTCTGCGCCCGCCGCGGAGCGTCGTGCACGCCACCGCCATTTCAACGCGAGACCGGCCAGCATGACCGCCTCGGACGAGCCGACGGTCGATACGCCCGTGGCGGACGCCGGATCGGTGTGCACGAGGGACGGGGCGTTCCACAGGTCGGCCACCATGTTGACGCATCGCTCCTCGATGGCCGCGGTGGCGGGGTACTCGTCCTTGTCGATCATGTTCTTGTCGAACGTCTCGGCCATCAGCCTCTCGGCTTCGGGTTCCATCCACGTGGTGACGAACGTGGCCAGGTTGAGTCGTGAACTCCCGTCGAGCATCAGCTCGTCGTGGATGAATCGGTACGCCGCGGCGGGGTCCATGCGGTCGTCGGGAAGTCGGAGCGCGGGAACAGGGTCGTTCGCGATTCGGCCGGTGTACGCAGGCGCGATCGTTCCGTCGTTCTCGAAAGTCGTCACGCAGTCACGCTACGCGGCAGTGGCGAGCAGCGACTCGGATCGGCTGGTCAGGCCAGCAGCCGAGCGGCCACCCGGAGGTCGTCGACCAGCGCCGCGAACGCCGCCTCGCGCTCGTCGTCAGGTGTCCGGAGAACGGCGGACGGGTGAGCCGTCGCAACGGCTTTCGCGTCACCGAGCTCGAGGACACGGCCCCGATCCGTGCCGATGCGGAAGGCAGTGCCCATCATGGCCTGTGCGGCGGTGGCGCCGAGCAGGACGACGACCGACGGATCGACGGCTCGGATCTCCGCTTCCAACCATGGATGGCACGCCACCACCTCGGACCTGAGCGGCTTCTTGTGGATGCGCCGCGGACCCCTGTCCGCTCGGACGAACTTGAAATGCTTGACAGCGTTGGTCACGTACGTCAGCTCGCGATCGATGTCGGCCTCGTCGAGCGCCCGGTTCAGCAACGCGCCGGCCGGCCCGACGAACGGCTGTCCGCGTCGATCCTCCTGATCACCGGGCTGTTCGCCGATCAACATCATGCGTGCCGACGCTGTGCCGGCCCCGAACACGGTCTGCTCGGCGGGCTCCCACAGATCGCATCCGCGACAACCTCGCGCGGCAAGCGCCAGTGCCGAGAGGTCGGTCGAGGGCGGGACGAACGTTCCTGCGCCGGGAAACTTCGGTGCCATGCACATCGACTACCCGCCGATGTCTCGGACGACACCCGGCTACGCGGTTTGGCACCCCGTCGTGCGCGGGCACTCGGCAGCCATGACAGACCAGTACACGTTCACAGATCCCGTCAGCCAGTACCGCCAGGACGGATACCCCGAGCAGCATCAGGATCCGCCGGGCCTGGCCTCCGATCTGGAACCGAAGGCCGACCACGGTGAGCGCACGTACCGGGGAACAGGGCGCCTCACAGGTCGCAAGGCGCTGGTCACGGGAGCGGACAGCGGCATCGGTCGTGCGGTTGCGATCGCACTTGCCCGCGAGGGCGCGGACGTGGTGCTCAACTACCTGCCGTCGGAGGAGAAGGACGCGCAGGAGGTCGCCGAACTCGTGCGTACCGCCGGGAGGACCGCAGTGCTGGCTCCTGCGGACCTGACCGACGAGCAGGCGGCGCGTGGCATCGTGCGGACCACCGTCGAGAAGTTCGGTGGTATCGATCTGCTGGTCAACGTCGCCGGCAAGCAGCAGTTCGTCGAGAAGCTCGAGGATCTGAGCCCGGAGCAGTTCGACGCCACGTTCAAGACCAACGTGTACGCGCTGTTCTGGATCATCCAGGAAGCGGTTCCGCACATGCCGGCAGGATCGACCATCGTCAACACCAGTTCGATCCAGGCGTACACGCCGTCGCCGGGACTCGTCGACTACGCGACGACGAAGATGGCGATCAACACGATGAGCAAGGCGTTGGCTCAGCAGCTGGCTCCCCGCGGAATTCGGGTCAACGTCGTTGCGCCCGGACCGTTCTGGACACCGTTGCAGGCGTCCGGAGGCCAGCCCACCTCGGCTCTGCCGGAATTCGGGCAGGAGACACCCCTCGGTCGCGCGGGTCAGCCCGCCGAGCTGGCCGGTGCCTACGTGTACCTCTCGTCGGCCGAGTCGGGGTACGTCACCGGCGACACGCTGAACGTCAACGGCGGCATGCCGACGCCGTGACGGCGGGATCGTGGACTCCTCGCCCCGCTTTCCGGGGTCGGAAGTCCACGATCACCGTGGCGCCCCGGCCTACCCTGATGACATGACCGACTTCTCGTCAGACCAGGCCGCGTCGTTGCCGGATGCCGAGGTCCTGGACCTCGTGGTCGCCCTCACGAGTGCTCGACCGGCGCTGCGCGCGGTGCACGACGCTGCCGTGGCTCTGACTCCCGAGGCGTCGGTCGACCCCGACATCGTGCCGCGCACGCCGTCGGTGACGGACATCCCGCAGGTTCCGACAGACCCGGGCTTCACCGACGCCGGTGTCCCCACGTTCGACGCGGTGCGAGAGCGAATCGACGGGCGTTCGGGGCGCGCGGTGGGGTCTACCGAGCTGGATGCCGAGAGCGCGATCGGTCGAACCGAGGCGGAGAAGTTCGCCGAGCGGGAGCGCGCCGGTAAGGCTCGCCTCGACGAGATCAGGAAGTCGATGCAGCAGCGTCCGTGATCGCCTGGCGTTCGTAGCGACCGGCGAGGACAGCGCACACCACCAATTGGATCTGGTGGAAGACCAGCAGGGGTAGAACGATCACTCCGACGGGTTGCCCGACGAAGAGCACCGACGCGATCGCGATGCCGCTGGCCAGGCTCTTCTTCGACCCGCAGAACACCACGACGATGCGGTCGGCGCGGGACATACGCGCCGCGCGCGCGATCCCGGCAGTCGCGGCGGGGACGACAGCGAGCAGGGCACTGCACAGGAGCACCACCGCCACGATCTGCCACGGCGTGGTGGCAGCCCAGACTCCGTCGACGCGCGACGCGCTGAACGCGGCGTAGACGATCAGGAGGATCGATCCGCGGTCGACGAGCAGGGTGGTGGACCGATGCCGGGCCACCCATCCGACAAGCCATCGCCTGGCGAACTGTCCGGCCACGAAGGGCAGCAGGAGCTGCAGCATGATGTCGACGATCGACCCGGCGTCGATGCTCGCTCCGCCCGTCGTGCTCATCAGAAGGACCACCAGCAGCGGCGTCGCGAACACTCCGACGATGTTGGACAGCGACGCGCTGACGACGGCACCGGCGACGTTGCCGCGGGCGATCGAAGTGAAGGCGATCGACGACTGGATCGTGGACGGCACAAGGCAGAGGTACAGCATCCCGGTGTACAGATCGTCGGTCAGCAGTCCCGGCGCGAGCACCCGCAGGCCGAGCCCGAGGAGCGGGAACAGCAGGTACGTGCAGGCGAGAACCACTCCGTGCAGCCGCCAGTGCCGAACGCCGTCCATGGCGTCGCGGGGGGACAGTCGAACTCCGTAGAGGAAGAACAGCAGCGCGATACCGACAGTGGTGACCCACGACAGCACGTCGGCTGCGGTGCCCGAGACCGGGAACACGGTCGCCGCGATGGCAGCAGCGAAGATCGCGAGGACGAAGCCGTCGAGCGCCTTGACGGTGCCGGTCAGGGAGAACGCCACGTCAGGACGGCTGGCACGCGTCCTTGAGACTGCACGAGATGCAGCTGTGTCCGCATCCGCCGGTCTCCTCGACGGGGACGGCCGCAGCAGCACGGGTGCCCATGGCGCCGCCGTAGGCAGCGGTCACCAGGGCGGCGACGGTGGTCAGGACGGCGGCCACGACACCGAACACGCCACCGGGGGCCATGGTCGCCACCGCTCCGATCAGCAGCAGGACGGCTGCAGCAGCGGTCGTCGGGCCTGCCACCTTGTTGGCGACGGAGAACGTCTCGTCGGACCGCATGCTGGCTTCGGTGCGCACTCCGGCGACGGAGTTGCGCTTCAGCCGGCCACCCAGGCCGAGGAACGCCACCGTGCCCAGCGCGACAGCGCCCACGAGGAGTACGAGCAGAAGGATCACGGACACGACAATCACGTACACCACTTTACGGCCTCGTGGCCGGGCGTTCGCGTGCGCATGGTCACGCTTTACGCTGGTCGGGTGAGTGAACACGGCGACGCCTCCCCCGACACGACCCCCGGATACCGCTACACCGCGGACCTGGCGGGTTCCCTCGAGTCGCGGTGGCAGGAGCGGTGGGCCGCCGAGGGCACGTTCGACGCGCCCAATCCGGTGGGCGACCTGGCCGGCGAGGTGCCGTCGGACAAGCTGTTCGTCCAGGACATGTTCCCGTATCCCTCGGGCAGCGGTCTGCACGTCGGCCACCCGCTCGGCTACATCGCGACGGACGTGTTCGCGCGCTACCACCGCATGCAGGGCCGCAATGTGCTGCACACCCTCGGGTACGACGCGTTCGGTCTACCCGCCGAGCAGTACGCCGTGCAGACGGGCACACATCCTCGCACCACCACCGAGGCGAACATCGCGAACATGCGCCGACAGCTCGGGCGGCTGGGCCTCGGTCACGACACGCGTCGCTCGCTCGCGACGACGGACGTCGACTTCTACCACTGGACGCAGTGGATCTTCCTGCAGATCTTCGACTCCTGGTACGACACCGAGGCAGGCACGGCACGTCCGATCGCCGAGCTCGAGGCCGAATTCGCGTCCGGCGAGCGGGTTCTCGACGACGGGCGGTCGTGGGAGTCCCTGTCGGTGTCCGAGCGCCGCGACGTCCTGGACGGTCATCGGCTGGTCTACGAGTCCAACTCGCTGGTCAACTGGTGCCCGGGCCTCGGAACCGTGCTGGCCAACGAGGAGGTCACGGCCGACGGTCGCAGTGACCGTGGAAATTTCCCCGTGTTCCGGAAGAACCTGCGCCAGTGGATGATGCGCATCACCGCCTACTCCGATCGTCTGATCGACGATCTGGATCTGCTCGACTGGCCGGACAAGGTCAAGACGATGCAGCGCAACTGGATCGGACGGTCCCGCGGCGCCGAGGTCACCTTCGAAGCGGGTCTGCCCCACGGGTCGGGTACCGCGAACATCGACGTGTTCACCACACGGCCCGACACCCTGTTCGGTGCGACCTACGTCGTGCTGGCCCCGGAACACCCCTTGGTCGACGACATCACGGCTGCCGCCTGGCCGGTGGACACGGACGAGCGGTGGACGCACGGTGAGGGAACTCCCGTCCTCGCAGTCGGTGCATACCGTCGTGCGATCGCAGCCAAGTCGGACCTCGAGCGCCAGGAGAACAAGGAGAAGACCGGTGTGTTCACCGGGGCTTTCGCCGTGAACCCGGTGAACGGCGCGTCGGTGCCGGTCTTCATCGCGGACTACGTGCTGACGGGCTACGGAACCGGCGCGATCATGGCCGTTCCGGGTCACGACCAGCGCGACTGGGAGTTCGCCACCAAGTTCGGACTGCCTGTCGTGCAGGTCATCTCGGGTGGGGACGTGGACGAGTCCGCGTGGACCGGCGACGGTGAGCTGGTGAACTCCGGCTTCCTCGACGGACTCGACGTGGACGCCGCGAAGACGCGGGTCATCGAGCACCTGGAGAAGGACGGCCACGGCAAGGGCACCATCCAGTACAAGTTGCGTGACTGGCTGTTCGCGCGTCAGCGCTACTGGGGTGAGCCGTTCCCGATCGTGTACGACGCGAACGGTAAGGCGCACCCGTTGCCGGAATCGATTCTGCCCGTCGAACTCCCGGAGGTCGAGGACTACGCTCCCGTCTCGTTCGACCCCGACGACGCGAACAGTGAACCGTCTCCCCCGCTGGCGAAGGCGACCGACTGGGTGAATGTCGAGCTCGACCTCGGTGACGGTCTGCAGACCTACACGCGTGACACCAATGTCATGCCGCAGTGGGCCGGAAGCTCGTGGTACCAGCTGCGCTACATCGACCCCACCAACTCCGAGCAGATGTGCGCGCCGGAGAACGAGGCGTACTGGATGGGCCCGCGTCCGGACATCCACGGCGAGAACGATCCGGGCGGCCTCGACCTGTACGTCGGCGGTGTGGAACATGCTGTGCTGCACCTGCTGTACGCGAGGTTCTGGCACAAGGTGCTCTTCGATCTGGGACACGTCAGCTCGAAGGAGCCGTACCGCCGCCTGTACAACCAGGGGTACATCCAGGCGTATGCCTTCACCGACGCGCGCGGCGTCTACGTCCCGGCGGACGAGGTGACGGAAGAGGGCGGGAAGTACTTCTTCCAGGGCGCCGAGGTGAACCGCGAGTACGGCAAGATGGGCAAGTCGCTCAAGAACTCGGTCTCACCCGACGAGATCTTCGCCGAGTACGGCGCCGACACCCTGCGCATGTACGAGATGTCGATGGGGCCGCTGGACACCTCGCGCCCCTGGGCGACGAAGGACGTCGTCGGCGCGCAGCGATTCCTGCAGCGCGTGTGGCGTCTGGTGGTCGACGAGGAGACCGGCGCGGTCCGTGTCACCGACGGGGCGCCCAGCGATGCGACTCTCAAGGCGCTGAATCGTACCGTCGAGGGTGTCGACGCGGATTACGCTGCGCTGCGGGACAATACGGCCGGTGCCAAGCTCATCGAGTTCACCAACCATCTGACCAAGGAGTACCCCGCCGGCGCTCCCCGTTCGGCCGTCGAGCCGCTGGTTCTGATGCTGGCACCGCTCGCGCCGCACATCGCGGAGGAGCTGTGGAACATGTTGGGCCACAACGAGTCGCTGGCGCACGGCCCGTTCCCGACCGTCGACGAGAAGTGGCTCGTGGACGACACGGTCGACTACCCGATCCAGGTCAACGGCAAGGTGCGCTCGCGCATCACCGTCGCTGCCGACGCGTCGCGGGAGGACGTGCAGGCCGTGGCACTGGCGGACGAGAAGATCGTGGCGCTTCTCGACGGCAAGGCCCCGAAGAAGGTCATCGTCGTACCCGGCCGGATGGTGAACGTCGTTCTGTGACGGGCGAAGGCGAAACGCGAGCGGAAGATTCGATGAGACCGGGCTCGACCCTGACCACCGTCATGCTCGGGCCCGTCGTGAGCGGCGTCGTCCGGTTGTGGTCCGACGCGGGGTCGTCGTTGTGGACGGTCGAGGATCCCGACGGCCTCGCGGCACTACTCGGTCGTGGCCTCGTCGCGCGTACCCCTATGCCGGACGATCGCTTCCGCGAAGCAGCACTGCTCGACGACGCGGGTCGGACCCTGATCGTCCAGGAGCGGTTCCGATCGGGCGACGGTGTGAACACACACGCGTTCAGGCTGACCGATCCTGTTGCTCCCACGACGAATCCCTGGGAATCGTTGCAGGGCTTCCTCGCCGATGTGTCGGTTTCCGCGGCGCAGCGCGGTGAGTTCTGGGTGGTGGAACTCGGTGGGTGGGACGCGCCGCAGACTCCGTACTGCTTCGGTGCGGTGATGACCGGTGGTGGGTCCGCAGTGTCGGTGATCGAGACGTCCCCTGTCCCACGTGGAACCGGCGTCTGGGCCGACGACGTCGACGAGAACCAGGCAGGCACGTCGGTGTCGGGTCCGGCCACGGAGGACTCCGTGAGGTCGGCGTCCATCTTCGCGGTAGCCGCGGCGTCGACCTGGAACGTTCACCCGTGGGACCTGGCAGTGACTTTCGGGCAGCTCCCGTCGAACGAGGGCTGACAGGATCACCACACCAGGTCGTCGGCCCTCTCGACCTCGCGCCACTCCACGGGCCGGACGCCGGGAACCGACGCGAGGCGATCCGCCGCCGTCAGATCCGCCATCGCCAGACCGGTCGCGGCGGCGATGTCGGCGACGGGCACCTGATACGTGCGGTACGCCCCGAGCGGAGGGATGTCGCGGGCCAGGACGCCGCGTTCGAGGATGGGTGCCAGCGACTCCGACTGATCCAGTACGTAGCCGGTCGCAGCGAGCATGTCGTCCTGCCACCACGCCGCGATCTTGAAGAAGCGCCGAGGGATGGCGATGCCGCGGTACACCGGATCGTCGTCGGCGAAGATGCAGCCGCTGAACACCGAGATCTTCTGTCCGTACTCCCTCGCGTGCTCGAGGACGTAATCCTCGAGGCCCAACCACAGTTCCTTCGACTGGTTCAACGTCGCCGTCTGCGGTCCGCACACGGTGTAGTGGAATGTGTCCTCGTTGGCCTGCTCCGCGACGTCGCGCGTGCCCCATACGGGATCGCGTCGTCGTACGAGGTGCCCGCGGTCGATGTCGTTGTTCGCGTACAGCTCCGGTCCCGCCTGCTGCGTCGCCGGGAGGCGGGGATCGAGCCGCCAGTCATCCCCGCGCTCGACGTCCTGCAGGGCTGCGCCGTCGATGTTCACCGCGGTGACCGCGGCGAGGCGCCGCGAGGTATCCATCGATACCGAGAAGTGCGTGTACGTGAGCGTGGTCAGCGCCGGCCTCGTCGGGATCGGTAGTGCCGTGGCGGACAGGAAGACCTCGTCGTAACCCATGCCGTCATTCAGCCACGGCTGTGTGACACGGGGGTGAACAGCTACAAACCCCCCGCGAGTACGTCCGAACTGTCGTGATCGACACCTTCATCACGACATTGTCGACGTACTCGCCGGGGGGGTCATGGGTGAAGCAGAGTGCTCTAGAAGTCCACCTTCGCGCGCGACCGCACCTTCGTCACGATGGAGAAGACCACCGCGATCACCATCAGCGTGTACAGGACGACGGTGATGCCACTGCCGACGAGGATCGAGACGTCGCCTTCGCTGACGGCCAGGGCTCGTCGCAGCGAATCCTCGGCGAGTGGCCCGAGGATGACGGCGATGAGGACCGGCGCCAGTGGGATTCCGAAGCGGCGCAACATGAATCCGATGATGCCGAGTCCGAGCATGGCGATCAGATCCACGATCGAGGCGCTCACCGCGTAGACACCGAGCGAGGCGAACACGGTGATGCCGGCGTACAGGTAGTTCTTGGGAATCTTGAGCAGCTGCGCCCACAGCGGGGCGAACGGCAGATTCAGGATCAACAGGACGACCATGCCGACGAAGAGGCTGGCGAGCAGTGCCCAGACGACCTCACCGTTGCGCTCGAACAGCAACGGTCCCGGTTGGATCCCGTACTGCTGGAACGCTGCGAGGAGGATCGCTGCCGTTGCCGATGTGGGGAGTCCGAGAGCGAGAAGCGCACCCATCGCCGTGCCGGCCGTGGAGTTGCCGGCGGCTTCCGGCCCGGCCACACCGCGGATCGCGCCCTTACCGAACATCGGGTTCTTGCTACGACGGTCCAACCGACGCTCGGTGCCGTAGGCCAGGAAGCTCGGCACCTCGGCGCCGCCGGCGGGGATGATGCCGAAGGGGACACCGAATGCGGTGCCGCGCAACCACGCCGGCATCGCTTCGCGGAACTCTGCCTTGCTCAGGAAGGGTCGACCCTTGGACGGGATCAACGTGGTGTCGTCGGGCTTGCCGATCTTGGAGGCGATGAAGATGACCTCACCGAGGGCGAGCATCGCGACCGTGATGACCACCACGGAGATGCCGTCGAACAATGCCGGCACCTCGAAGGTGAAACGCGATGCGCCGGAGGGCCCGTCGATGCCGATGACGGCGAGCGTCAAGCCGATCAGCAGTGCGCTCAGACCCTTGAGGACGGAGTCGGACACCACCGCCGACGTCGCGATGAACGCGAACACCGCCAGGGCGAAGTACTCCGCGGGTCCGAAGTTCGTGGCCAGGTCGGCGAGCGTCGGGGCGAAGAACACCACGAGGGTGGTGGCGATGATGCCGCCGATGAAGGCGCCGATGGCGGAGGTGGCCAACGCTTGTGGGGCACGGCCGTTCTTCGCCATGCGGTGCCCCTCGAACGTCCCTGCGATCGCGGTGCTGTTGCCGGGGGTGTTCATGAGGATGCCGGAGATCGAGTCACCGAACAGGCCGCCGAAGTAGACGCCGGCGAACATGATCAACGCGGAGGTGGGCTCGAGGGTGAACGTCACGGGCAGGAGCAGCGCGACGGCCATGGCCGATCCGAGTCCCGGGAGGACACCCACCGCTGTGCCGAGCAGGGCGCCGACGACGACCCACACGATGTTCATGGGCGTCAGGGCGGTGCCGAAGCCGTCGAGGAGATTCGAGAACGCGTCCATCAGAACACCGCCGCGAGGATGCCGCCGGGCAGTGTGAGCCCCAGTCCGCCGGAGAAGACCAACTGGACGACGGACGACATGACGAGCGCCACGCCGGCGTCGAAGACATACCGGGTGCCGCCGAGTCCGATCGAAACGCCCCAGAACAGGAGAGCGCCGGCAAGAACCCACCCGAGCGGATTCAGCAGGGCGATGAACAGGACGATCGAACCGACCGTGATGCCGACGGAGCGCCAGTTCGACAAGGTGCCGGTGTTGGGCGCACCGGTCTCGTCGACCCCGAGGTCGACCTCGTCCGGAGTACGCAGCAGCTGGACCGCGACGAGCACGGCGATCACGAAGCACAGTCCCGCAATGATGGCCGGGAACACCTGTGGGCCGGGCGATGTCGCGGTGTCGGGCACGTCCATGGTGACGGTGCCGTAGACCAGGAACAGGCCGAGGGCGACGAGAAGCCCCGACACCACCAGTCCGCTTCGACCGTGGAGAAAACCACGATCGACATCGGGTGGCGACTCCACCCGGGTGGTCGAAACGCTCTCGCTCATACCAGCCCTAACTCTCGGAGGATGTCGGTGATGCGGGTCTGTTCGACCTCGAGGAACTCACCGAAGTCGTCCCCGGTGACGAACGAAGGCTTCCATCGGTTGCGCTCGATGGCTGTATCCCACTGTGCGGTCTCCTGCATCTCGGTGACGATCTCGATCAGCGTCTGCCTGTCGGTGTCCGAGATCCCGGGAGGTGCGACGAATCCACGCCAGTTGACGAGGTCGACGTCGTACCCGAGTTCCTTGAAGGTCGGGGTGTCGATCCCCTCGACCGGCTCGGGTGCCGCCACCGCGAGGGCACGGACGTTCCCGGATTCGATCTGGTCACGGAAGTCGTTGTATCCGCTGACGGCGATGCCGACGGTGTTGGACAACAGCGAGGTCAGCACCTCACCACCGCCCGAGAATGCGATGTAGTTGATCGCT
This sequence comes from Rhodococcus sp. AC861, assembly GCF_979256035.1. Lineage (NCBI taxonomy): Bacteria > Bacillati > Actinomycetota > Actinomycetes > Mycobacteriales > Nocardiaceae > Rhodococcus > Rhodococcus sp. AC861. The sequence goes on along the minus strand of NZ_CEEDMW010000002.1, from coordinate 729,946 downwards.
GCCGGATCGATGTCGACCTGTTGCGCCAACTGGCCGGAGACGATGTGATCGATACCGCCGAGAGACCCGCCGCCGATGGGGAGACCACCGGGGTTGGCTCGCCAGGCGGTGATGAAGTCCTCGAGGTCCTGGTACGGCGAGTCTCGCGGCACGACGAAGACCTCGAAGTCCTCGGCCATCTTGGCGATGGGCACGGTGTCCTGCAGCGTGATGTCCGAGTCGTTGATCGCGATACCACCGAGCATGACCGTGCCGGTCACCATGACCGTGGTCGACTGGCCCGTGAGGTTCTCGAGCTGGCTGAGCCCGATGGTCCCGCCGGCTCCGGGGACATTGACCACCTGGGCGTTGTTCACGATGCCGTCGGAACGCAGTGCTTGCTGCGACTCACGTGCCACCAGGTCCCACCCGCCTCCCGCTGCGGCGGGAGCGATCAAGGTCAACTTGGCGCGGGCGTCGGATCCACTGGCGCTGCCGGCCGCGTCGATACCGGCGAGCGCGACGACGGCGACGACAGCGACGACGCCGACCGCGCGTTTCACTGTGATCTGCATGGGCGCAATAACTTGGGAGTGGTTTCGGTCACAGCAGGAGGCTAGGGTCCCCGTGTCCGAATAGTCCAGGGAATCCGAATTGTGGCCATAGTGTGCACAGACATAAACCGCGAAACGTACCTCGCGACGGCGGAACTTCGGTGAACCTGGAGTCTCCCGAGGTGAAAGGCACCGTCATGACCGTTGCAGTAGCGATGAATTCGACACCCGAAGGCCGTGAGGCTCTTGCTCAGGGACAGGCGGAGGCGACGCTGAGGGGCACCGATCTCGTCGTCCTGTCGGTGATCGATGCCGACTCGGTCACCACCGCCCACCGCGACGCAGCCGAGGCGCAGGCACGTCAGGTGCTGGGAGAGAACTCGTTCACGGTGCGCGTCGAACCCGACGGCGGCGATCCGGCGGGTGCTCTGGTCGATCTGGTCTCGGATGTCGGTGCCACGCTGGTGATCATCGGATCACGGCGTCGAAGCGCAGTCGGGAAGTTCTTGACCGGCAGTACCGTTCAGCGGGTGCTCCTCGACAGCCCGGTCCCCGTGCTGGTGGTGAAAGCGACCGAGCACTGAGTCACGAGTAAGCCGGATCTCGGATCACCAGGGGCGGAGAACGATCTCCGTCGGGTGCGCGTCGCGGGGGGTGTCGACGGCCTGGCGTACCGCCCGGGCGACCGTGTCGACGGCCAGGAACTTCGAGCCGTCGTACTCCCCACCCTCGGTCTCGACGATCGCGCGCTGCATGTCGGTATCGATGCGACCGGGGTGCACGGACGTGACGCGCAGGGACGGTTCCTCGAGGCGCAGCGCGTCACCGAAGGCGCGCAACGCGAACTTGCTCGCGGCATAGGCGCCCCATCCGGCATTGGCCTTGATGCCGGCGCCCGAGTTGATCAGAACGACGTGACCGCCCGCCGCGCGCAACGCCGGTAGCAGGAGGCGGGTCAACTCGGCGACGGCAAAGACATTGGCCTCGAAGGTGTGCCGCCATGCGCTCCCGGTCAATGATTCGACGGTGCCCAGGTCGGCTACCCCGGCATTGTGGACGAGGACGTCGAGCGAGGTGATGCCGGCGGTGGCTGCCGCGAGGGCATCCGCGTCGGTCAGGTCCACCGGCCACGCGGTGGCGCTGATGAGTTCGTCCGCGATCCCCGCGACCGAGTCCGGCGTCGATCCTCCGACCAGGACGTCGTGATCGGTGGACAGCAGTCGGGCGATGCCCGCGCCGAGTCCGCGACTTGCTCCGGTGACGAGTGCAGTACGTGCCATGAGCCCAGACTAGGCGTCGGCACCGCGCTGGATGTGGGTGCGCATGGCGGAGTAGACCCGGACGAATGTGTCGACGTCGTCATCGGTGAGAACGTCGAACATCGAGGTCCGGACCGCTTCCACGTGTCCCGGGCTGGACTCTTCGAGCTTCCTCATGCCGGCATCTGTGAGTTCTGCCAACATTCCTCGGCGATCGTCCTCACATTCCACACGGACGACCCACCCGGCGTCGACAAGACGGGTGATGGCACGGGTGACCCCGCTGCGGGTCGTGGTCACGGCGTCGGCGAGCGCGCGCATGCGCATCTGGCGATCGGGTGCCTCGGACAGCACCACCAGCAGCTCGAAGTCGGTGAACGAAATGCCGGAGTCGCGCGTGAGCTGTCGGTCGAGGGTCTGCATGAGCAGCCGTGTCGCATCGAGGTACGAACGCCATGCGCGCTGTTCGTCGTCCGCAAGCCATCGAGTCATGGGACGAGTTTACTCCAACTGGTTGACAGCGCAATTATCTGCGCTAGTGTTTTCGGTAGTTGACGACGCAACGAACAACCGATCGAAGGCGGAGACGATGAGCATCACAGCGGACGAGCAGAAGCGATCCGACGAGTTCGAGGCCCAGCGTGAGCGCCTGCGCGGCCTGCACCTACAGCCCGCCGAGTCCCGGCCGACCTCCTCGGCCCGCGGACTGCACCACACAGCGTTGATCAGCAGCGACGTCGAGCAGACCATTCTGTTCTACCAGGGCGTCCTGGAGTTCCCGCTGACCGAGCTGATCGAGAACCGCGACTACCCCGGGTCGTCGCACTTCTTCTTCGACATCGGCAACAGCAACCTGCTCGCGTTCTTCGACTTCCCCGGACTCGACGTGGGTCCGTACCAGGAGGTCCTGGGCGGGCTGCACCACGTGGCTATCAGTGTCGACCCCGAGCGGTGGGACCACCTGCGCGCCAAACTCACCGACGCCGGCGTCGAGCTCACCGAGCACAGCGGGGTCTCCATCTACTTCCGCGATCCCGACGGTGCTCGCCTCGAATTGATCGCCGACCCGCTCGGCGAGATGTACGGACATCACGTTCTCTGAGCACGATCGAAGAAATTCTCCGACGACGAAAGGCACTCTCATGACCAAGCTTGCGATCCTCTACTACTCCTCCACCGGTCACGGCACGACCATGGCGGCCGAACTCGAGAAGGCCGCTCAGGCCGCCGGCGCCGAGGTCCGCGTGCGCCACATCGCCGAGACCCGCGATCCGGCCACGTTCGCCGAGAACCCGGCGTGGAGCGCCAACTACGAAGCAACCAAGGATCTTCCGGCCGCGACCGGTGACGACATCGTGTGGGCCGACGGCGTGATCTTCGGATCCCCGACGCGCTTCGGCAGCGTCGCCGCTCCGTTCCAGACGTTCTTCGACACCCTCGGTGGCCTGTGGGCGCAGGGCAAGCTCGCCGACAAGGCGTACGCGGCGTTCACGTCGAGCCAGACCGCACACGGCGGCCAGGAGACGACGATCGTCAACCTGTACACCTCGCTGATGCACTTCGGCGGCGTCCTCGTTCCCCCCGGCTACACCGACGGCCTGAAGTTCGCCGACGGCAACCCGTACGGCGTCAGCCATGTCACGGGCCCCGACAACCAGAACGAGCTCGACGACGCGACCCGCGCCGCACTCGGTCATCTCGCCACTCGCGTCGTCACCGTCGCGGGCAAACTCGCGCAGTAACACCCCCACTCGCTCGAAGGGACCGTTTCCCATGACGACTTCCACAGCTCCCGAACTCGACGTCCGTCGCTCGGAGGATCGGGACGCCACGAACATCGGCTGGCTCGATTCGCACCATTCGTTCTCGTTCGGTCAGCACTACGATCCCACCAATACCCACCACGGCGTGTTGATGGTGAACAACGACGACATCGTCGATGCGGGAACAGGATTCGACACGCATCCGCACCGTGACATGGAGATCGTCACGTGGGTCCTGCAAGGCTCTCTCGTGCACCAGGATTCGATCGGCCACAACGGCCTGATCTACCCGGGTCTGGCCCAGCGTATGAGTGCCGGCACCGGAATCCTGCACTCGGAGAAGAACGACTCGTGGCGGCTGGCGTCGACGGAGACCCCGTCGGCGAAGCATCGGGAACCGGTCCACTTCGTCCAGATGTGGGTCGTTCCGGACGAGGCCGGGATCACCCCCGGGTACGAGCAGCTCGAGATCGACGACGAATTGCTCTCCGGTGGACTGGTTCCGGTTGCGTCGGGCATGGATGCCTACAAGGACCACTCGGCGATCCGCATCAAGAACAAGTACGCCGCGATGCACGTCGCGCGACTGCGTGCGGACACGCCCGCGCAGAAGCTGCCCGACGCTCCCTTCCTGCACGTGTTCGTCGCGCGCGGTGAAGCATCGCTCGAGGGCGTCGGGCTGCTCTCCGAGGGAGACGCCGTGCGCATCAAGGGCGGGGGCGGACAGAGCTTGTCGACGACGTCCGCCGCCGAGGTCATCGTGTGGGAGATGCACGCGACCATCGGCCGCTGATCAGGTCTGCAGCGCCGATCGCTTCCGCGAGTACGTGAAGTAGAGAAGCGACGTCGCGGACAGCCACACCGCGAAGAGGATCCACGTCTGGATGTGCAGTGTGCTGATCAGGTAGAGGCACGCGCAGATGGACAGGATGGGCAGTACCGGATAGAGCGGGACGGTGAAACCCCGCTCGATGTCCGGTTCGCGTCGACGCAGGATGATCACGCCGGCGGACACGACGATGAAGGCCACGAGCGTTCCCATCGACACCAGGTCCGCCAGGAAGTCCAGGGGAAGGAAGCCCGCCAGCAGGGCGACGAAGAAGGCCACGATGATCGTGTTCTTCACCGGCGCCAGGCTGCGCGGGCTCACCTGTGAGAAGACCCCGGGGATCAATCCGTCCCGACTCATCGCGAACAGGATGCGCGTCTGCCCGTACAGCGTGACCAGGGTGACCGAGAAGATGGACACGACGGCGCCCGCCGACAGCACGATGGACGGCCAGCTGGAACCGGTGACGTACTGCAGGATTTCCGCCAGTCCTGCTTCCTGGCCTTCGAACTCGGTGTACTTCTGTGCCCCGATCGCCGACATCGTCACCAGCAGGTAGATCACCGTGACCACGACGAGCGCGCTGATCAGTGCGATCGGCAGCGTCCGCCTCGGATTCTTCACTTCCTCACCGGCGGTGGATACGGCGTCGAGGCCGATGAACGAGAAGAAGATCAGGCCCGACGCGGCGCCGACGCCGGCAACCCCGAACGGGGCGAACGGGGCGAGATTCTCGGCACTGAAACCGGTGAAGCCGACAATGGCGAACATCGCGAGGATGCCGATCTTGATGACGACCATGACCGCGTTGGCCCGCGCGGACTCACTGGTTCCGCGAATGAGCAGAACGGCGCACAGTCCGACCAGCACGATTGCCGGCAGGTTCACCCCGAAGCCCTCGCCGCCGCCGGGCGCATGCGACAACACGTCCGGAATACGCACTCCCACAGTGCGATCGAGCAGATCGTTGAGATACTGCGACCACAGAACCGAGACGGCCGCCGTCGACACGCCGTATTCCAGAACAAGGCAGGCGCCGACGAGGATCGCGACGAACTCACCGATGGTGGTGTAGGTGTAGGTGTACGTCGATCCCGAGGCAGGAATGGACGACGCCAGCTCGGCGTAACACAACGCCGTCAGACCGGCGGTGATCGCGGCGATGACGAACGAGAAGATCACGGCCGGCCCCGCCACCGGGACAGCGGACGAGAAGATGAAGAAGATGCCGGTACCGACCGTCGACCCGACACCGATGCAGGTCAGCTGGAACGTGGTGATCGACCTCTTCAGACGTCCTTCACCCGACGACTCCAACGCCGTGATGTCGCTGATCGATTTGCGCCGCAACAGGCCCGAGCCGGTACCGGAATCGCTCATGTTTCCTCCAACGCAGACAGGGTCACCGAGCCAGCCGGCTTCCTCGGGGAACGACAAGCACCGGAACGGGACTGTGTCGCACGATTTTCGACGCCGTAGACCCCAGGAAGACACGCGCGAGAGGTCCGAGGCGCGACGAGCCCAACACCAGGAGATCGCCCGACCCCAGTGAGACCGAGTCGATGACGTGCCGCCAGTCGCCGCCCGAGCCCACGGCGCACGTGGGTCGCAGGGACGGGTAGGCGGCAGTGACATCGGAGGCAGCGGACTCGAGCAGTCCACTCGCCTGCTCGCGCCACTGGGACGTCACCATGTCCTCGGCGTCGTAGCCGCCGAACGGCGGGTACGTGGTCGACCGGCGGGGCGCGAAGGCGACCAGGTGCAGGTCGACATTCCATCGGACGGCCAGCGCTGCCGCCGAGTACAGCGCATCTTTGGACTCGGCGGTGCCGGTGTAGGCGCACGACAGGCGCGAGAACGGCTCGGACACCGCACGGGCCCCTGACGGCGCGAGGGCGAGCGGGACGTTCGAGGAATGCAGAAGCGCCTCGCTCGTACTGCCCGGGGTGAAGCGGCCGTCAGGCCCGTTCGACGACCCCAGTGCGACGAGGTCCGCGTGGTACTTGGCCGCGGCATCGGTGAGCGCGGTGGATTCGGCGGCGTTCTCGGTGAAGAAGGCGGCCGGTGATCCCAGGTCGGCGGGAGTGAGAACGTCGGCCATCGCGGCGTTCGCGCTGCGGGCCGAGTTGTTGCCCTGCTCCACCAGCCAGCGTCGATACTCGGCATCGACCGGGGCCATCGACGGAAACGGCCAGGTACGCGGCAACACGGTGCACGCGCGCACGGTCATCGAGGCGCCGGCGGCACGCACCGTGGCTGCCATTCGAGCGGTGAGCGCCAACGCGTCGTGACCGGAGTCGTCCGGTAGCCACCCGACCAATGCGGACAAAGCGGTTGTCACACCACCACCCCCGACCGTTCGCGGAAAGACACTCGGGCTCAGTATGAGACCGTCGCAGTACTTCCCGCAGCCCGACGCGGCTACACCGGCTGACTCGCGGTGTCGCGACGTGCCGTCCGGACAGCGGTCGACACGGCCTCGACTGCCGCAGTGACATCCCGGGCAACCTCCGCACGGGGGCGGCTCTCGGCGTCGAACACGTATTCACTGGCCCCGGCGCGGGCACCGCAGTACCCGATGATGCCGACACGCATCTGAGTGTCGATCGCAGAGTCGTACCCACGCTTGCGGTATCCGGCGGTATCCTCGCCGCCCACCATCAGGAGGTGGACCGTCAAGCCTCCCAACTTGCGTGTCATCGGCGTCGTCGTGTCGTCGAACGCCCAGCCGTTGACGAACACCCGATCCACCCACCCTTTGAGCATTGCCGGCATCGACCACCAGTAGACGGGGAACAGCAGGACGAGGTGGTCCGCGCGATCGATACGTCGCTGCTCGGCCGCGAGGTCGTCCGGTAGTGGTCCTTCTGCGCGATAGCGTTGCCGGTCGGCGAGCGTGAATCGCGGATCGAATCCCTCCGCGTGCAGATCGGCGACGTCCACGTCGTGACCGTCCTCCGACAGCGCGTCGACGAGACGGTCCGCGACCCCTCGGGTCAGTGAGTGTTCGTCCGGGTGGGCGACGACGACGAGAGTGCGCACGGGAAGATCCCTTCATGAAGGTGCATTGGTAACCATCAGTAGGTTACCAACAGTAGGTTACTAACAGTAGATTACTGTCGGTAGGTCACGTCGGCAAGGAATTCGGGGGTACAGGAATGGCACGAGCACGAATGGCTCGGGAGGACAGGCGGCACCAGCTGGTGGACCTCGCCTGGGCGATCGTGCGCGAACAAGGTGCCGACGCCTTGACGCTGGGTCACCTCGCCGAGGCCGCGGGGGTGACCAAACCTGTTGTCTACGCTCACTTCCCATCACGGTCAGCACTGCTGGTGGCGTTGTTCGAGGAGTACGACGCGCGCCAGAGCGTCGCCCTCGACGCCGCGGTCGCCGCCGTGCCCGCCGACTCGGTGGACGGGTGCGCGCGTGCGCTCGCCGTCTCACACATCGAGTGCGTCACCCAGCACGGCCGAGAACTTGCGGGCGTCGCCGCGGCCCTCGAGGGTTCCGCGGAGATGGCGGACTACAAGAGGCGCGCGGACCGCGCGTACGCCGAACGATGTGAACGGATCCTGGCACCCCACGTCACCGGCGGCGCGATCTCGACTGCTGCGATCATCGCCATGCTGGGTGCCGCCGACGCGGTCTCGGCGGCCGCCGCGGACGGCAGTGTCGACATCGCGGACGCCTACGACGAACTGACCGCGGTCGTCGTGTCGGTGGTGGAGCGCGCGCGGAGGTAAGGCGGACGAACCGCCCGATCCGACCCGCACCCTGCAGGATGTCGACCCCCGACGGATGATGTCTCACATGGCCGCCCCCGGATTCACACCCACCCAGCTCGCAGCCCGGGCCGCCTACCTCCTGCGCGGCAACGATCTGGGCACCATGACCAGCGCCGCGCCCCGGCTGTACCCGCACATGTGGAGCTGGGATGCGGCGTTCGTGTCCGTCGGCCTGGCTCCGTTGAGCGTCGAGCGTGCAGTGGTCGAACTGGACACGTTGCTGTCCGCGCAGTGGTCGAACGGGATGATTCCGCACATCGTGTTCGCCAGCGGTGTCGACGGGTACTTCCCCGGGCCCGCGCGCTGGCAGGTCAGCGACCTGGCCGCACACGCCCCGATCGGTGTCCACACGTCGGGCATCACGCAACCGCCCGTGCATGCGATCGCCGTGCAACGAGTCCTCGACCACGCTCGACGCCGTGGACGGACCACGCGGCAGGTCGCCGGCGAGTTCCTCGATCGCCGCTGGCCGGACCTGGTGCGCTGGCACCGGTGGCTCGCGCACGCGCGGGACCAGGACGGCACCGGCCGCATCACGCTGCACCACGGGTGGGAGTCCGGCATGGACAACTCACCTCGATGGGACAAGGCGTACTCCAAGGTCATCCCGGGTGTCGTGCCCCCGTACCTGCGGGAGGACACCTCCATCGTCACCGACTCCTCGCAACGCCCCAGCGACGTCGAGTACGACCGCTACCTGTGGTTGCTCGAAGAGATGAAGTTGGCGAACTACGACGACGTCGCCATGCACGCCGGTATGAGTTTCGCCGTGGAGGACGTCTTCGTCAGCGCGATCTTCGCCGTCGCGTGCGATGTTCTCGCCACCATCGGCGAGGACCACTCCCGACCGCATGCCGACGTCCGGGAGTTGCGTGGGTGGGCCGACCACTTCCGCGCCGGAGTCGTCGCGACGACGGACCCTCGATCCGGCGCCGCTCGGGACCGCGACGTGCGTTCGGGCGAGTGGATCAAGACCGACACGATGGCGATGTTCGCGCCACTGCTGTGCGGCGGGCTGCCTCGCGACACCGAGCGCGCCCTGCTCCGGCTGTTCGAGGGACCGCGATTCTGCGGCCACCCCGATTTCGCGTACGCCGTGCCCCCGTCCACGTCGCCCATCTCCCGCGACTTCCGGGCCAGGGAGTACTGGCGCGGGCCGGTGTGGCCCGTCATCACATGGCTGTTCTCCTGGGCCTTCGCCCGACGCGGATGGTCCGAGCGCTCGGCGATGCTGCGCGAGGAAGGCCTTCGTCAGGCCGGCGACGGCAGCTTCGCCGAGTACTACGAACCGTTCACCGGCGAGCCGCTGGGCAGCATGCAGCAGTCGTGGACAGCTGCCAGCGTGCTCGACTGGCTCGGCTGAGCGTCAGACCTTCCACACCGCCACGACCGACGGCCTGGGCTGCGACGATCCACCGTCCGGCCAGTGGGAGGCGGGCGCGTCGGCGCTGGCGTCGTCCTCCTCGCCCGGGTGCTGGACGCTGACGACGACGCGCTGCTCCTGCACGATGGGACCGCACGTCTCGGCGCCCTTGGGCACGGTGAGGAACTGCTTGGTCTGCCCGCGCCGCTCGCCGTCCAGGACGACGGAGAACAGTCCGTCGTTGGAGTCGAGGGCATTGCCGTCGGTCGAGATCCACAGGTTGCCGTCGGGATCGAAGGCCAGGTTGTCGGGGCACGAGATGGGGCTTACCTGAGTCTTGTCGAAGCCGCCGAAGTAGGTGTCGGCGGCTGACGGGTCACCACAGACCAGCAGAAGGTTCCACGTGAAACTGGTGCCGGCGTGGTCGTCGTCGAGTTCGAGCACCTGCCCGTTCTTGTTCTTGTCGCGCGGGTTGGCCTCGTCGGCGCCCGCCTTGCCCTCGGTACCGCGGTTCGAGTTGTTCGTCAGGGCGACGTACACCTTGCCCGTGACCGGGTTGGGCTCGAAGTCCTCGGGCCGGTCCATCTTGGTGGCGCCGACCTTGTCACCCGCGAGTCGGGTGAAGACCGCGACCTCTTCTGCGGACATGCCGTCGACGAGCGACTCGCCCTTCCCGTCCTCGCCGGTGCGCAGAAGGGGGATCCACTCACCCTTGCCGGCGAACTGTCCCGTGGTGGGGAGCTTGCCGCTGCCGTCGATCTGGTCGGGAGCGTCGCCGGAGAGCTTCGCGACATACAGGGTGCCGGCGTCGAGAAGTGTCACGTTGGACCGCAGCGCGGCAGCACCGCTGCCCTGCATCATCTTTCGTGACGAGACGAACTTGTACATATAGTCGAACCGCTCGTCGTCACCGCTGTAGGCCACGACGGTGCCGTCGTCGGTCACGTGGATGGTGGCGGCCTCGTGCTTGAAGCGGCCGAGTGCGGTGTGCTTGATCGGCGCGGCGGTGGGATCCCACGGGTTGACCTCGACGACCCATCCGAAGCGATTCACCTCGTTCGGCTCCTGCGCCAGATCGAAACGCTTGTCGAACCGCTCCCACTTGCGCTCGGACGCAGCACCTTCGACGCCGTAACGCGCCAGGCGGGCGGCGGCCACCGGATCAGTGACGCTCTCGGCGTTGGCGAAGTACTGGTTGATGTTCTCCTCGCCGGACAACACTGTGCCCCAGGGAGTCACACCACCCGAGCAGTTGTTGAACGTGCCGAAGACCTTGGTGCCCGTCGGATCCGCCGACGTCTTGAGGAAGTTGCTTCCTGCCGCCGGACCGGTGACGACGAACTCGGTGGACCCGGTGATGCGACGGTTGTAGCGGCCCATCTGCGGAGTGAGCTTGCCGGAGCCGTTCTCTCCGGCGACCTGTACGACCGAAAGGCCATGGGCGGCAATGCCGATGGCGACCTGCTCGGCGGTGGGGTTCTCGGCGTCGTAACCCTTGAAGAGGAACGGCTCCGTGGTGTACTCGTGATTGACCACCAGGAGGTACTCGGTCGAGGACCCGTCGACAGGCAGCAGACCGGCGAAGTCGTTGTTGAACCCGAACTGCTTCTCCTGCGCCGCCGAGGTCTGGTTGTCGAAGTCGAATGCCGGCGCGCCGTCGATCACGGGATCGCCCCAGCGGATCACGATGGCCTGCTCGTAGCCCTCCGGCACGACGACCGCGTCCTCGGTGTTCGGTGCGACGGCGGTGAAGTCGAGGCCGCGCGGTTCCGGAGTGGGGGTGGCCGACGCCGTGGTGGCTGTTCCCTCATCGCCCGTCCCGCACGCGGCGAGCGCGCTGGTGGCCCCGACAGCCAGCACGGCCATCGCTCCGCCGCGTAGGATGCCGCGACGCGTCATCGCGGTCTTGACGATGTCGCCGAAGTATTCGCTGCTCGACGTGTTCGGCACCTCGTGGAAGCAGGCGTCACCGCACTTGTACTTACACGTCAGCGACGATCGGGAGGACGAACCGTCGTGCTGATGGGAGACGATCAGGGGCAGCGGAATCGTGGTCACCGCACGACCGTAGGAGTGCCGAGCAAAAGGCAAAGAGAAGGTAAGCAACTCCCCGGGTACTGCGAGATGAACGGCGGACGAACGGTGCGGAGAACCGCGGATACCGCGGTTCCCCGCACCGACCCTGACTAGGCGGCGCCGAGCAATCCGTGCGGATCGAGGACGAACTTCGTGGCCTCACCGGAGTCGAAGTCGGCGTAGCCCTGCGGTGCCTGCTCGAGCGAGATGGCGCGTGCGTTGACGGCCTTCGCGATCTGCACCCGATCGTGCAGGATCGCCATCATCAGTCCGCGGTGATACTGCATCGTCGGGCACTGTCCGGTGGCGAACGACAACGACTTCGCCCAGCCGGTGCCGAGGCTCAGCGACAACGCACCGACCTTGGCGGCCTCGTCGGATGCTCCGGGGTCACCGGTGACGTACAGCCCCGGAATGCCGAGCGAACCGCCCGCCGTGGTGATGTCCATGAGCGAGTTCAGTACTGTCGCAGGCGCTTCCGTGGCAGAGCCGTCACCGTGGCCACGAGCCTCGAACCCGACGGCGTCGACGCCGCAGTCCACCTCCGGCACCCCGAGCAACTGTTCGATCTGATCCTTCGGATCGCCCTTGCTCACATCGACCGTCTCGCAGCCGAAACTGCGGGCCTGCGCGAGCCGACTCTCGTTGAGGTCGCCGACGATGACGACGGCGGCGCCGAGCAGTTGCGCGCTGGCCGCCGCGGCGAGCCCGACCGGACCGGCGCCGGCGATGTAGACCGTGGATCCGACTCCCACTCCGGCGGTCACGCAGCCGTGGAAGCCGGTGGGGAAGATGTCCGACAGCATCGTCAGGTCGAGGATCTTCTCCATGGCCTGGTCGCGGTCGGGGAACTTCAGCAGGTTCCAGTCCGCGTACGGCACCATGACGTACTCGGCCTGGCCGCCGACCCAGCCGCCCATGTCGACGTAGCCGTAGGCGGCGCCGGGACGATCGGGATTGACGTTCAGGCAGATGCCGGTCTTGCGTTCCTTGCAGTTCTTGCAGCGGCCGCACGCGATGTTGAACGGCACCGAGCACAGATCGCCTTGCTTGATGAACTCCACGTCGCGGCCGACTTCGATGACCTCGCCGGTGATCTCGTGGCCGAGGACCAGGCCCTCGGGGGCTGTCGTACGGCCTCGCACCATGTGCTGGTCGCTGCCGCAGATGTTGGTGGAGACGACCTTGAGAATCACGCCGTGCGGACACTCGCGGCCCACACTCGCCGGATTCACGCCGGGCCCGTCCTGCAGGGTGAAGCTGGGGAAGTCGATGTCGACGACCTCGACCTTCCCGGCTCCGGCGTAGGCGACGGCTCTGTTGTCGGTCATGTGTTCAGCTCCCGTTCGAGGTAGAGCGCCGACATTCTCGAGTGCGAATGTCGGCATCTCTCTCGACCGTACGCGGGATGCTGTGCGCCGCGTCACATTCGCGGCTCGGAGATCAGAGCACTTCGGACAGGAACCGCTGCAGTCGATCGGTCTGCGGATCGTCGAACAGTGCGGCGGGCGGGCCCACCTCGACGGCGCTGCCGTGGTCCATGAACAGGACGCGGTCGGACACCGAACGGGCGAAGCCCATCTCGTGCGTGACGACGACCATCGTCATGCCGCCGGTCGCGAGGTCCGCCATGAGGGCGAGCACGCCCTTGACCAGCTCGGGGTCGAGCGCGGAGGTCGCCTCGTCGAAGAACATGACCTGCGGAGTCATCGCGAGCGCACGAGCGATGGCGACGCGCTGCTGCTGACCACCGGACAGGTTGCCCGGTCGCGAGCCCGCCTTCTCCTTCAGTCCGACCTTGTCCAACTGATCGAGGGCGACGGCGTGAGCCTCGTCTTTGCTGCGTCCCTTGAGTTTCCACGGTCCGAGAGCGACGTTGTCCAGCACAGTGCGATGCGGGAACAGGTTGAACTGCTGGAACACCATGCCGATGCGCTGGCGCAGTGCGTCGGGATCGTCCTTCAGCACCGATCGGCCGTCGAGAAGGATGTCGCCCTGTTCCGGCTCGTGCAGACGGTTCAGCACGCGCAGCAGAGTGGACTTGCCGGAGCCCGACGGTCCGATGACGGTCGTGGTGCCGCCCGCGGCGACGTCGATGTCGACGCCGCGCAGGACCTTGTTGGTGCCGAACGACAGGTGCAGATCTCGCCCGGTGAGCGAGACGCCGGTCAACGAATCCGTCTGGGGAGTAGTAGTCATGTGTCAGCCTCTTTCCACGACGATGGCCTGTTCGACCGGGTCGAGAGTCTGCTCGGCCTTGCCGACGCGCAGACGCTTGTCGATGTAGTTGACGAGGTGGGTCAGCGGCACGGTCATGGCGAGATACACCAGGCCGGCGGCGACCAGGGGGGACAGGTTGCCGGTCTGGGCGTTGAGGTCGCGACCGACGGCGAACAGCTCGCGCTGCGTGGCCAGCAGACCCAGGAAGTAGATCAGCGACGAGTCCTTGATCAACGAGATGAACTGGTTGACCAGGGCCGGCAGCACGCGTCGGACACCCTGCGGCACCACGACCAGGCGCATCGAGCGGCGGTAGCTGAAGCCGAGGGCACGTGCGGCCTCGATCTGCCCCTTCTCGACGCTCTGGATGCCGGAGCGGAAGATCTCGCCGATGTACGCGGCCGCGAGCAGCGACAGCGCCACTGCGCCGAGCCAGTACGGGTTGTTGCCGGTGATGCCGCTGACCACCGGGCCGATGCCCAGACCGATGACCAGGATGATCACGACGGCGGGCAGTCCGCGGAAGATGTCGGTGTACACGCGGGCGGGCCAGCGCAGCCACCGAGTGCGCGAGAGTCCCGCGAGGGCGAGCAGCATGCCGAGGACGGTGCCGATGATGCCCGACGCCAACGCCAGGATCAGGGTGTTCGGCAGGCCGGTCCTCAGCAGGTCCGGCAGCGCCTTCTTGTAGAGCTCCCAGTCGAAGAACGTGTCCCCGAGCTGCTGGAACGTCGACTTGGGTGCGACGGCCTGCGCGGCGGGAGCATTCGCGTCGTTCTGCGCGGCGATGGCGGCGAAGTCGGGGAGCTCCGGCTGCGGTGCGGCCTTGCTGCCGGGCTTGAAGCCCTCCGGGAGTTCGCGCGGCACCCAGTCGGAGTACAGCTGCGCCCAGGTCCCGTCCTCGATGATCGCGTCGAGGCCGGAGTTCAACGCGTCGATCAGCGGCTGGTTGTCACGGGCGACGGCCCAGCCGACGAAGTTGTTGAGGCTGAACGTGTTCTGCGTGATCGCCGTGCCGTCCTCCGGCTTCACCAGACCCTCGGCCTGCTGCGACGGTGCGACCCAGGCGTCGATCTGCCCGGTCCGCAGGTTCGCGTAGGCCGTGTTGTAGTCGGGGAACTTCACGGGGTCGAGGCCCAGGGTGTTCACGACGTAGTCGTCCTGCACGGTGCCCTGCACGACTCCGATGCGCGTGTCCGGTCCGAGGTTCTCGAAGGCGGTGATCGGGCCGCCGGCCTTGGCGACCAGGGAGAAGTATCCGAAGTCGTAGCCGTTGGTGAACCCGACGGTGTTGCGGCGCTCGTCGGTGGTGGTGATGGACGACGAGCCGACGTCGAAGCGTCGGCCGGCGACCTGCGCGAGCAGACCCGAGAATTCGGTGCCCGAGAAGTTGATCTGCAGACCGAGCTTGGCCGCGACGGCCTTCAACAGCTCGTTGTCGTATCCGGTGTAGTCGCCCGCACCGTCGACGCAGATGCTCGGCGGCGCGTCGGAGAGCGTGCCGACAGTGAGTTGGCCGGGCGTGATCAGGCCCAGCTGTGAGGTGTCGATGCGATCGAGCGGCGTGACCGACGGAGTCGTGTAGCGATCTTCCGTGGCGGCGGCCGCTGCGGCGTCGAAGTTGGTAGGCGTCGACGAGGCGCTGTCGACACCGGGAGGTGCGCACAGCTCCGTCGGTGCCGCGGCTGCGGAGGATCCGCCGTCGTCCGAGGACGAGCCGCATCCGGCGAGAAGGGCGGCGAGAAGAAGTGTCAGAACCAGGGCGATCAGGGATCGTCCCGAGCGGTGCGCAAGCATGTGACAAACACTAGGGCTCGACCGCGAGCAGCACCGAAACGTCGAACACGCAATGGTTGTGCTCAGTGATCTGTGTTCGCGACGCTCCGAGCAGGGTCTACTCTCCGTCGGGGCGTACGTCACCGAGCATCCAGGAGATCTGGAGGGTGTACGCCGGGGGACGGAAGGTTCTACGTGTACTCCACTCTTGCGTATCCGACGATGGGTGTTCCGGACGCGGGCAACACGGCCTGGGTGTTGGCCAGCGCCGCCATGGTGCTGCTGATGACCCCGGGCCTCGCGTTCTTCTACGGCGGCATGGTGCGCGTGAAGAGCGTGCTGAACATGATGATGATGAGCCTCTCGGCCATCGGGGTCGTCTGGGTGCTGTGGGTCCTGTTCGGATACTCGATGGTGTTCGGCGACGACAGCGTCGGTGGGTGGATCGGGGACCCGACGCAGTTCGCCGGCCTCACCTCGTTGATCGGCGGCAGCTTCGGAGCCGGCGGCGGCCTGGTCGAGATCCCGCTGGTGGGTACCGTCCCGGCGCTCGCCTTCGTCGCCTTCCAGGCAGGCTTCGCGATGGTCACCGTGGCGCTCGTGTCCGGCGCCGTCGCCGACCGGATGCGCTTCATGCCGTGGGTGATCTTCGCCGGCCTCTGGGCGACACTCGTCTACTTTCCCGTCGCGCACTGGGTGTTCGCGTTCGACGGTGTCACCGCGGAGACCGGAGGCTGGATCGCCAATCAGCTGAAGGCCATCGACTTCGCCGGCGGCACCGCGGTGGAGATCAATGCCGGCGCGGCGGGACTGGCGCTCGCCCTCGTCGTCGGCAAGCGTCGTGGGTGGCCCCGCGAGGCGATGCGGCCGCACAACCTGCCCGCCGTCATGGTGGGTGCCGGACTGCTGTGGTTCGGCTGGTTCGGATTCAACGCCGGGTCGTCGCTGGCTGCCGACGGAATCGCCGCGGTCGCGCTGGTCAACACGATGGGCGCCGGCGCGATGTCGATGGTCGCGTGGCTGGTGGTCGAGAAGATCCGCGACGGGAAGGCCACGTCGTTCGGCGCGGCGTCGGGCGTCGTCGCGGGCCTGGTGGCGATCACGCCGTCGTGCACCGCCGTCACCCCGATCGGCGCTCTGGGCGTCGGCGCTGCCGCCGGTGTCGCCTGCGCCCTGGCCATCGGCCTCAAGTACCGCTTCCGGTACGACGACTCGCTCGACGTGGTCGGAGTGCACCTGGTCGGCGGCATCGTCGGCACGCTGATGATCGGCCTCCTCGCGAGCAGCGACATGCCGCCCGGTGTCGACGGCCTGTTCTACGGCGGTGGCGTCACGCAGCTCGGTCGACAGGCCGTCGCCGTGGTCGTCGTTCTCGCGTACGCGTTCCTGGTCACCGCGGCCATCGCCACGGTGCTGAAGCTGACCATCGGGATCAGAGCGGATCCGCAGCACGAGACGGACGGCATCGACGAGCACGAGCATGCCGAGTCCGCGTACGAGTTCGCCTCCTCGCACGGCGGACACGGCAGCTCGGGCCTGTTCGGGAAACAGTCCGGCTGACCGTCAGCCCTGGTGGGACCGCGCCCAGGAGATCGCACCGGTCAGCTCGGTGAGGTCGTAGTCGGGGCCGTTGACGCCGACGGTGAAGAGGGTGGCTCCGGCGTCGACGAACGACTGGGCGTCGTCGGCACCCGGCCACGACACCGACCGCTCGATCTGCGACACGTCGCGGCCGACGGTCTCACCGTGTCCGGCGAGCACTTCGGACTTGTGCTTCAGCGCATCCAGGTCGGCGAAGCTGTGCCACACGTCCGCATACTGCGCCACCATCCTGAGCGTCTTCTTTTCACCACCACCGCCGATGAGGATCGGGATGTGGCGAGTGGGCGCAGGATTGCCGACGGCGAGACGAGTGGTGATGCGTGCCAGGCTCTCGTCGAGAAGCTTCAGACGCGAACCGGCCGTGCCGAAGTCGTAGCCGAAGTTGTCGTAGTCCTTCTGGTTCCAGCCGGCGCCGATGCCGAGGATCAACCGGCCACCACTGATGTGGTCCACGGTGCGAGCCATGTCTGCCAGCAGGTCGGGATTGCGGTATCCGCCGCCGGTCACCAGGGCGCCGATCTCGACGTTCGACGTCTGCTCCGCCCAGGCGCCGAGCATCGTCCAGCACTCGAAGTGTGCGCCGTCGAGGTCGCCGTACAACGGGTAGAAGTGATCCCAGTTGAAGACGATGTCCACACCCGCGTCCTCGGACCGCAGAACCGCGTCGCGGATCAGGCCGTAGTCGGGGGCGTGCTGAGGCTGGAGTTGAACTCCGATACGAACGGACATGTGTGATCCTTCGGTGAGGCTGCTGAGTGTCGACTCCATCGTGCCCGTCATGTCAACCGTCTGCCCTCACGGGCGAGGTGTGGGCATGCCGCGACTGCGCAGATCCTCGACGAACCGTTGCACCAGCGTGTCGGCCGGTGCGCCGACCATCACGACGACGGTGCGCTGCAGGGGCGGTGTCAACGGCCTGACAATTCCGGGGAACCGGGGCGGCAGTGCGGTCACCGGAACGAGCGCGATGCCGAGCCCTGCGTGCGCGAGTTGAGCTGCGGTAGTGGAGTTCCGAGTGTGGGTGACCGCCTCGAGGACAACGCCGTGAGACGCGGCGACGGCATCGAACCACGCTCGTAGACCGTTGGAGGGGTGATAGTGCACAACGGGCCTCCCGGCCAGCTCGTGCCACGAGACGGCATCGGAATCGGCGAGGTCGAGGCCTTCCGGTACGACGGCGACGACGTCCTCGGTACCGAGGTCGACGACGGTGCCCGCGTAGCGTTCGGATGCCGGACCGACTGCCAGGTCGACGTCACCGTTCGTCACCGCATCCGCCATCGCATCGGCACTGGCGAACTCGGTCAGGTCCAGAGAGACAGTGCGGTACTTCCTGGTCCAGGCTCGCAGGGTCGGCGCGAGCAGCGGAACGGTCAGACTCTCCGCGCAGGCCAGCCGGAGTCTGCCCTCGGTGCCGGCGGCCAGCGCTCTCCCCGTCGTGAGAACGCGATCTGCCGCTGCGAGGGTTGCCCTCGCATCGGCCAGGACGGCGCGGCCGGTGGGCGTCGGGCGCACCCCTCGCGGTAGGCGCTCCAGCAGGGGCGTTCCGATCTCCGCCTCCAATGACGCCAGCTGGTGGGACAAGGCGGGTTGCGACAGATGTAACCGGGCGGCACCGGCCGTGATCGACCCGGCGTCGGCCACGGCGACGAAGCATTCCAGGGCTCGCAAGGTCGGCACCAGCAGAGGCTATGTGACGCGGGAGCTCTGCGACGTGGCAGGCAGGGTCATCCGACCTGTACGCCGCACGCATACATCGTCGTGCGGAGCACGAATGCTGCTTCGGCGCCGATGATCTCGGCGACGAGGGTCAGGTAGCGCTCGACGAAGGCACCGCCGTGCGCGGGTTCGCGTCGATCGTCGGGATCGCCGGGTTCGAGGTGGTGCGCGATCTCGTGCAGCAGCACCATCTCGCGGAGTGCCCACGCTCGACCGCGCACGTGCAGCGGGACGGCGATGGTGGCGGAGTCGGCCTCGTAGTGAGCGGCTCCCGCTCCGGAACGAGCCCGAACGCGCACGGGAATCGACGCCCGCGGCCATTCGCGCCGGATCCATGACAACTCGCATACGGCGTCGACGTACGCCTGGACGGAGTCGAGCGAGGCGAACCGTCGTTCGACGGGAAGCGTGACCGTCGAACCGTGGATCTCGATCGTCCGCAGTCCACGCTCGTCCGCTCGGTCGAACATGGTCCGCACCTGCTGCTCGGCGTCGTAGACGCGAGAACGTTGGGCGTCCCGGGTCATCGCTCCAAACGCCCTCGGGCGCCGCCGATCTCGGGCTGATTCCCCAACCGGGCACGTCGCCCGGCGTGATCGCCCGCTCGGCGTGCTTCGGCGGAGTACGAGTTGCTCGCGCTCCCCCGCCAGGTTCCCCTGGCGGTGGATTCCGCGGCGTAGAAGTCGCGTAGCTCGATCTCCTTGTCGCGCAGTACCATCGCGGTACCGGCCTGCGGTGCCTCGAGAGCCACCACCTCGGCCTCGGCTTCCTTCCGCACCGCGGCCAGGCGTTCTCCGACGCGGTGCGCGAACGCTGTCTGGAACTCGAGTCGCGCCGTGACACCGGCCAGGGGCTTGCGCTCGACGGTGCGATACCGGCGACGCCCTCGCACCACGATCACTTCTCGGTCGACGGTGGCGTCGCGATGCGCACCCGACGAGATGTAGGCGTCGCTCGCTCGCACCATCTGCACGAGGAGGCTGGCGTACAGAGCCTGGCAGGTATCGATGTCGGTGTCGAAGCCGTACGCGAACACCTGCGTGGACGACTGGGCGACATCGCACTGGACGTCGTTGGCGCGGGCGATGGCCACGAACAGCAGAACGTAGGTGCGCAGTCCCTTCTTACCGGGCTCACCGATGGGAACGATCCGCTGCACCGGCGTCGCACGCTTCTCCCGGGACGCGGTGTGCGAGCGTGCGACGGCGAGATCAATCGACGCGGCGGTGGCCAGCCGCTGCGCCGCCTCCATGAACGCTTCGGCCTCGTGGGGGTTGTCCGTCGACTCCGCCTGTCGCAGAAGCCCTCCGATGCGGGCCACCATCTTGTCCGAACTCACCGGTGCCCCTCCACCGATCCGCAGAACGCGTCGATCCGTCGGCGCACCGATGTCGCGCCGATCGCATCCGCACGCTCGCGCGCCGAGCGCACGGCCCGGTCGGACACCCTGCCGGTGCGGGCATGGTCGATACGAAGCCCGAGGTAGGCGTCCTCCGCACTCCAGGCTGCGTAGCCCCGCTGGAGGTGGAGGCGCCGCGCCGCGTGGAGGTGGCGTCCTGCGCGCTCGAGATGGCCGGCAGTGAGGGACATGTCGGCGAGGTGGTGGTGGACGACGCCGAACGTGGCGGGAGACATCGACACCGACAGCTGGGCGAACGGGAGCAGCCGGGAGTGGATGTCCTCGCACACCGCGACGTTGCCGACACCGGCCGCCGCGCGCCCGATGAAGGCCATGGTCATCAACCAGAGAAGGCCTGCGGGCACGGCGGCGATGCGCTGAGCGTCGTACCAGTCCATCAACCGCCGGGCCTCCTCCACCTCGCCCACGTCGAGGTGGGCGATCGCCACCGCCGGGCGGAACGCTGCGATCAAATCGAACATGGTGGCCATCTCGTCGCTTATTCCGACGAAGTAGGACAGATCGCCGCGGAACATGCGCAGCGCGAGGATCGACGTGTGGTCGCGGCCGTACGTGTGGCTGCCGACGGGCGCATCGGGTGGTGTCCGGATACGGTCCAGCACGGCTTCCGCCCGCACCAGACGCCCTGCCGTGACGTCGAGCCCGAAGCGCGAACACGCCATGACCCAGGACATCTCGTCGTCGGCAGCGATGTCCGCCGACGTGACCGCCGCGAGTGTCGACGCCGCACGGTCCAGGTACCCGAAGTCCACCTGGGAGCGAGCCTGGACCGCGGCCACGGACGGGTCCCGACGACGCAGGGGTGACGTCGCGCGTAGGTCGTCGAGCCGTGTCAGTGCTTCGTGTCGGAGGTCCCAACACTGCGGCACGAGCAGGGACCGCAGCATCGCGACGAGTGCACCTTCGAGGGCCGCACCGTCGCCGACCGAGTGCGCGATCGCCGCGGAACGCTCGAGGAGACGCCGCCGCTCCTTCCAGTCGTCGTTCCAACTCAGCTCCGTCGCCAACTGCGTCAACAGCCTCGAGGCCTCGGGACCGTCCTGACGGCCGGTGTCCTCGAGAATGTGCAACGCCTCCTGCAGGCTGTGCACTCGCTCGGGAAGCGGCTCGAAGATCTGGAACAGCGTCGCGCCGTCCATGGTGTCGGCGAGGGTCGCGCTGATCTGGAGATCGTGCAGGCCCAGACGGCGCGCCATGGCGATGGCGTCGAACAGGGTCGAACGATACGAGCGATCGAGGCATTTGCGTTGTGCCCGAACGAGATCGACGAGCAACCGACAACGCTCCTCAGAATCCCCGCGTGGGACCATCCTGCGCAGCGCGATCCGGTAGCCCGACACGGCGTCCTCGTAGGCGGAGACCGCGTAGGCGCTGTCCCCTGCGCGCCGTGCATAGTGCGCTGCCTCGGATCGGTCGGAATCGAGGGACCGGCCGAAGTGATACGCGATGCGTCCCAGCTCGTCGGCGGTGGTGTCGGCGCCGAGCGCGATCAGCGCGCGCGCCACGTCGGAGTGCAGCTGTGCGCGGCGTGCGCCCGGAATGGAATCGTGAATGTCCTTCTGTACCAATGCATGCCGCATCGTCAGGTCGTCGTCCGTCTCGCCGGCGATGACGAAGTTGACTCGCGCCAGTTCGTCCAGGGTCTCGGCGAATCGGATGTCGTCGGGGATCGTCGATGCGGCGCGCAGGACCGGCCGCGGAATGGTCGAGCCGAGGACGGAGCACAGTTCCAGCAGTGTCACCGCGTCGCAGCTGAGCGTGCTTCTGGCGATCCGGACCGCGTCGGCGACGGTGTCGGGTATCGATCCGCCCGGCTCCCGTTCGTGCGCCGCCAGCACGGCGGCGATGAGAAGGGCGGACCCGCCGGTGCGCTCCACCAGGGCATCGGCGTCGAACGGAGACTGTCGCCCTCGTACGAGGTCCCGCACGGCTGCGACGGAGAGACCGCCCAGCCTGATCTCGCGGTAGCCCTCGGTGCGGCGCGCGGCGGCGAGGGTCGACTGCAGTTCGGGGGATCTGTGGTTCTCGTCGCGGACCCCCACCATGATGCATAGCCGCCTGCCCGGGGTCTCGCGAGCCAGGTGTCGGATCAGTGTGGAGGTGGCGCCCGAGGCCCACTGGACATCGTCGATCACGAGCAGGGTGGAGCCGCGGCGAGCCGGTCCGACGAGCCATTCCGTCACGGCCTCCGCGGCGCCGGCCCGGTCGTCGTGCCCGTGAGCGGGAATGAGATCGCCGAAGCGCCGGGCGGCACCGGGGACGATGCTGAGAATATTCGTTCCGTTCTCCCGCAACCACTCTCGCGCTCCGGCGACGCCTCGCGCATCGAGATCCCGGCTCACGGCGTCGACCAACGGCTCGTACGGGATGACGGCATGCTCACCGCAGCGGCCCGCGACCACGTCCATCCCGCGTCGACGGCCGAGGTCTCTCGCCGCGCGCATCAGGGACGTCTTTCCGACGCCGGCCGGCCCGGACACGACGACGAACCGCCCGTGACCCGCTGCCGCCGACTCCAACGCAGAGCCGATCTCGGTCATCTCACGCTCACGACCGACGAATTCCCGACCGACAGCGCGCTGCTCGACGGGCCGAGCGGTCGCCGCCTCGTCGTCGAGTGCCTCGAGGAACAGCTCTCGGGTGGCGGGGGACGGATCGACTCCCAGTTGCTCGGCCAACACCGTGCGACACCGGGAGGCCGCGCCGAGTGCCTGGGCGCGATCACCGAGCCCCATGTAGCCGCGCATCGCCACCCGGTACGCACTCTCGCGCAGCGGATCCGCGGCCAGAAGCGACTCCGCGGACGAGACGGCGTTGTCGAACTCGCCGAGTTCGAGGGAGGCCGACGCGTCGAGTTCGAGCGCGGTGAGGCGAAGGATGTCGAATTCGGTGCGGATGCCGTCGGCCCAGTTGCCGGTCGCTCCCACCAGGACGGGCTCGTTGAGTATGTGCAGGGCGCGACGTGCGTCGTGAGCCTGCTGTGACGGCGACGCGTCGTTGCGGTGGCAGGCGGCGCGGGCCGTCTCCAGGTCCACGTCGGTGTCGGGGGGGAGGACGAGACGCACCATGCCCGACCGGGAGGTGACGGAGCTTCCGGCGATATCCGCCGCGTCGAGAACGTCGCGCACCTTGGAGATGACGCCGCGGAGGACGGATTTCCACGTGCGGGGACGAGCGTCCGGCCACAGGAGAAGTGCGAGTTCGTCGAGCGGAACGTCCCGGTGTCGATTGACTGTCAGGTATGCGAGGACCTCGACGCATCGAGGGCCGCCGACGATACGCGGATCCACCACGCGGGTACCTCGTGCGACGCTGATCTGCCCGACCAGGCGAATGGTCGCAGGGAGGTCGTTCGTCACCGTTCGAGTCTATTCGCACGGCCCGGGTCAGCGACTTTTGCACTTCCTGTGCACGCCTCGAGCACACTCGAGCGAGTAGACGACAACCGACCGACCGGTCGGCGGCGAGAGCTCGGGAGTTCGCATATGGCATTCACCTCCACCACCGTCTGTCTCCTGGCCGGTTCCGTCGCGTCCCGGACCTTCGTGGGATCGACCTACCGTGTGGGGACCTCCCCCGCGCACGGTTCGGTGGACGTCGCCTTCGACGGCATGTTCACCTATTCGCGCACCGCGACGACCGACCGGTGGGCCGATGACCCGGCATCCTTCGGGTCCGACGAGTTCAGCGTCGTCGTCCGGGCCGACGGTCGCGATCTCGCCGAGATCGTGGTGCGGCCACTCCTGTCGACGAGCGCCAGGATGCCCATCACCTCGGTGCGCGTCATGGTCGTCGGTGGGGCCGCCGACGTCTATGACCGCGTGGCTGCATCGGCTCCGCGTCGGCGGCCGCCGTCAGGGAACCTGCGCTCGCTGAACGGCCGACACCGGGTCACCGCCCGGTTCGGTGCCGACCCGAGTAACGAGACCTTCGAGGTCTTCGTCTCCGACGGAGTGAGCGAACGGACGTCGTACGTCCTGGGGGTGTC
Organism: Rhodococcus sp. AC861; assembly: GCF_979256035.1. Classification (NCBI taxonomy): domain Bacteria; kingdom Bacillati; phylum Actinomycetota; class Actinomycetes; order Mycobacteriales; family Nocardiaceae; genus Rhodococcus; species Rhodococcus sp. AC861. The sequence goes on along the minus strand of NZ_CEEDMW010000002.1, from coordinate 705,613 downwards.
CGATGCGCCGCTGATCTGGTGATCGACGCGCTCCGCACATGCCGAAGGGCACCGTCCGTCGACCGGATCGGTGCCCTTCGGCAGTAGTGCAGACCTGCTAGTTCTCGTCGGCTCCGACGATGAACGCCTCGAGCTGCTGACGGGCGACATCGTCCGGGAGCTGCTTCGGCGGGCTCTTCATCAGGTACGCCGACGCGGGGACCACGGGTCCACCGATTCCGCGATCCTGTGCGATCTTGGCGGCGCGGACGGCGTCGATGATGACTCCGGCCGAGTTGGGCGAGTCCCAGACCTCGAGCTTGTACTCGAGGTTCAGCGGCACGTCACCGAAGGCGCGGCCCTCGAGTCGGACGTACGCCCACTTGCGGTCGTCCAGCCAGCCGACGTGGTCCGACGGTCCGATGTGGACGTCCTTCGCGTTGAACTCGCGCTGCAGGTTCGACGTGACGGCCTGGGTCTTGGAGATCTTCTTCGACTCGAGCCGGGTGCGCTCGAGCATGTTGAGGAAGTCCATGTTGCCGCCGACGTTGAGCTGCATCGTGCGGTCGAGCTGCACGCCGCGGTCCTCGAACAGCTTCGCCATCACGCGGTGCGTGATGGTGGCGCCGACCTGGCTCTTGATGTCGTCGCCGACGATCGGGACACCGGCATCGGTGAACTTCTTCGCCCACACGGGGTCCGAGGCGATGAAGACGGGAAGCGCGTTGACGAACGCGACCTTCGCGTCGAGGCATGCCTGGGCGTAGAACTTGTCGGCTTCTTCCGATCCGACGGGGAGGTACGAGACCAGGACGTCGACCTTCGCGTCGCGCAGGGCCTGGGCCACGTCGACCGGCTCGGCGTCGGAGATCTCGATGGTCTCCGAGTAGTACTTGCCGATGCCGTCGAGGGTCGGTCCGCGCTGCACGCTGACGGTGCTCGGGGGGACGTCGGCGATCTTGATGGTGTTGTTCTCGCTGGCGAAGATGGCCTCCGACAGGTCGAAGCCGACCTTCTTGGCGTCCACGTCGAACGCGGCGACGAACTCGACGTCGCGGACGTGGTACTTGCCGAACTTCACGTGCATGAGGCCGGGAACGGACACGTTCTCGTCGGCGTCCTTGTAGTACTGCACGCCCTGAACCAGGGACGATGCGCAGTTACCCACGCCCACAATGGCCACGCGCACCGCAGTGCTGTTGTCACTCATGGTCGGGTTCTCCTTCTTTTCCGTATCGGGTGGCCCGAGCAGTCGTGCTGTCCGGGCGATCCACGACCGAGGGGTCGGTCGTGGTTGCGGGCGGAGGACTCTCCGAAGTGACCGCCATTGCCTCGGCAGCGATCAGTTCGTTGAGCCACCGCACTTCGCGCTCGCTCGACTCGAGGCCGAGCTGATGCAATCCGCGCGTGTACCTGTCCAGCGACCCACTTGCTCGGCCGATGGCGTCTCGGAGCCCTTCACGGCGCTCCTCGACTTGACGTCGCCTGCCTTCGAGAATCCGCATCCGCGCCTCAGCGGGGGTGCGCCCGAAAAAGGCCAGGTGTACGCCGAATCCATCATCTGTGTAGTTCTGCGGACCGGTGTCGACCACGAGCTCGGAGAACCGAGTCCGGCCGGCAGGCGTGAGTTCGTAGACGCGACGCGCCCGACGTTTGACGGTGCCCTGGTCACCGGGGTTCTCCACGATCAGCCCGTCCGCCTGCATACGACGCAAGGTGGGGTAGAGCGAACCGTACGAGAAGGCCCGGAAGGCACCGAGAAGGCCGGTGAGGCGTTTACGGAGCTCGTAGCCGTGCATGGGTGTTTCCAAGAGCAGGCCGAGGATCGCGAGTTCGAGCATGTGCGTCCTCCTTACCTGTCCGTCCCTGGTCCGCGTCACGATGACGCTCCTCGACTATAACCGCCACATGTATCGGCGCGATATATGGGGGTACACGTAACCCCCGCGCACACTCACAGGGCTCCGCGACGGTTCAGGGGCGGTAGGGCACGGTCCGGATCACGTCGCCCTCCAGACCGGTCTGCAGATATCCGCCGCGGCCGTCGGCGTCGGCGGCGTAGACGAGCACCTCCGGGGTCCCCGTGTTACGCGCGAGGACGTGTGTCACCGAGGCGCCCGGTCGCTCGACCGCCGCCGCGGCGGTGGCCATGGACTCGGCGAGTCGCGCGGTATCGATGAGGGAGAAGTCGAACGGCAGGTACCCGGCCTCCAGCAGATCGGTGTCCGCCGACACCGCGAATCCGCCGTCGACGCTCACATCGCGGGTACGGCCGTCCTCGACGCGGGTCAGGCTCGCACGTCCCTCCGCCGGGAACATGGTCAGATCGGTGATCATCGGGTCGGCGAAGCGCGCGAGGTAGCGGTCACGGAAGTCGGCCAGCCCGCCCGCCGTCGTGAAGTCGAACGGCACCGCCACGATGGGCTCGACCTGCTCCGCAGCGATCATGCCGGGCGACGGCGCGGTCGGGCCGGAATCACGGATCCCGAGCACCACCGCCGTCGTCACGACCGCCAGGACGACGACGGCCCCGAGCATCAAGGGGCGACGTCCCGTGGGTTCTTCTCGGACGGGCGCAGGCTTCGGCTCCGGCAGCGGAACGTCGGCCTGCAGGTCACCCGCCAGGAGCTGAAGATCTCCCAGAGTGACTGCTGTCCGCGCAGCATCGGTTCGCAGCCGGTGCTCGTCGTACGTCACTTGACCGTCGGCGTAGGCGTTGTCCAGCGCTGTCGCGACGAGGGCGCGATCGATGTCGCGTGCTCGAGTGGCCCGGTGAACTCGACTCACTGCGACCTTCCTACTTCGCCGGATCGAACGGGTAGACGCGGAGGAAGTCGCCCGACAGTGTGGCGTCGAATCGACCGTCTTCGTTCGCGCCCTCGTCGCTCGCGTAGAGACTGATGGACGGACCGCTCTCGTCGGCGCGAAGGAAGAGGTACATCGAATCGATGTGATCGATGTTCAGGCTTTCGCCGGCGCCCAGAACCAGCCCGCCGAGCACGCCGGGGCCCAGGTCGGCGAGGTCGACGGTCGCCGCGTCCCGATCCCTGTCCGCGTCGTCGGACTGCCTCCACTCACCGTCGCGGTACTGATAACGCTGTTCCCGACCCGGATTGTCGGGACTCGGCGCGCTCAGCAGCGCGTACTCGGGATAGAACATCAGCTCGTCGACGACGGTGGTTCCGAGCAACGCTTCCGTCGACGCCACGATCTCGTCCATCGCGCGGGGTTCGAGGTAGCCGGCCGGGCCGTAGGTGCCGGTGGCGCTCTCGTCGGACGCACAGGCACGGACACCGACGAAGATCACTGCTCCGACGGCGACGAGCACGCCCCATCGGACGAGCGCTCCGACCACGCTGGGTCGACCTCGTCGCGAGAGCGAGGCCACGGCAGCACCGGGTGATGCGATCGGCGCGAGATCCGTCTCACCCTGAAGGTCGTCGATCAGATAGTGCAGGTCCGCCAGTGTCGCCGCATCGGTGGCGAGAGCGATGCGTGAGGAGTGCTCCTCGGCGTCGATCTGACCCTCCGCGAGCGCGAGGTCCAACGCGGCGCACGCAGCGACTCTGTCCTGGTCACGGGCGCGGATCGCCAGGGAACCCTTCAGCGGCATCGGCAGATGATAGGTGCGTTCACGGGTTTCCGACAGAGGTGGCTCGGCGCACTCCTCACAGATGGCCGGTGCGGGGTTGGCCCCCACCCCTGTCCGCGGGCGCACGTACTCTGGTCACCGTGCGATCACAACGGCAGGTGGTGGACTACGCGTTGCAGCGCAAGTCGCTGCTCGCCGAGGTCTACTCGGGACGAACGGCGATGGCTCAGGTCTGCGACGCGGACCCCTACCTGCTCAGGGCGGCCAAGTTCCACGGTCGCCCGTCGACGGTGGCGTGCCCCATCTGCCGCAAGGAGCAGCTCACGCTGGTCTCCTGGGTGTTCGGAGACAAGCTCGGCACGATGAACGGTTCTGCACGTACCGCGGAGGAACTTCTCCGGCTCGGTGCGAGCGAGGAAGAATTCACCGTTCACGACGTCGAGGTCTGCCGCACCTGCAGCTGGAATCACCTCGTCCAGTCGTACGTGCTGGGTGTCGTGCCGGCTCCGGGGCGCCCCCGAACACGTTCGACGAGTCGCCGACGCACGGCCAGTGAGTGACGCGGGTCGGTAGTCGGCGGTACCGTCCGTCGGTGGCATCGCCACGATCCGGACAGGACTGCCGCCCGACCCTCTCGATGTGGTCTTCGAACCCCGACGCGCAAGCGCCGTTCACGCCGAACGGTCCTGTGCGTCCCGACAGTGGAGTACGTCAGTGAGTTCCCCCTACGGCAATTCCCGAGACGACCGTCCCGAGCGACCCTCGGCCCGGCACGGTCGCCCCGACGGTCCGGGAGAGCCACCACAGCGCGGGCGGCCGAACATCGAGCCGCCTCGACCTCCGCAGCAGCGACCCTCCGGGCCGCCTCCCCCGCGCGCTCCGAGGATGGATCCGCCCAGCTGGCCGCCCCCGGAGCGCGGCCGGCCCGCAGGCCCCGCGTACGGAACGGGCAACAGGCCCTCGTACGACGATCGCGGCCCGGACACGACGCAGATCCCGCCGACCGCGCCGCCGCCGGGCTCCCGAGCTTTCTCGCAGCCCCGGCCGTACACGGACAGTTACGAGTCGAGCGACTCACCGCGATCCCGACCCTTCGCGTCGCATTCACGCGACGACGCGGACACGGGTCCGGATCGGTTCGGTGGAGGACCCACCGAACCGCCATCAGGAGGTAGTGCGACGAAGACGAAGAAGAAGTCGAAGTGGAAGGTCGTCCGGCGCTCGCTGTACGGCTTGATCGCACTCGGCATGGTCGTTCCCATCCTCGTGTTCATGGTCGCGTACGTCATCGAGGACGTCCCTCGTCCCGGTGACATCAAGACCAACCAGGTCGCCACGATCCTCGCCTCGGACGGCACGTCCGTCCTCGGCACGGTGGTCCCTCCCGAGGGCAACCGCACCGACGTCGAGATCGGGCAGATTCCCGAGCACGTCCGTAACGCGGTGCTGTCCGCGGAGGACCGCGACTTCTATTCGAATCCGGGCTTCTCCGTCACCGGTTTCGCCCGCGCGGCACGCGACAACGTCCTCGGACGTGACAGCGCCGGCGGCGGATCGACCATCACGCAGCAGTACGTGAAGAACGCCCTGGTCGGGTCCGAGCGGACCCTGACCCGCAAGATGCGCGAGTTGGTCATCTCCTCGAAGATGGCTCGTCAGTGGACCAAGGACGACATCCTCGCCGCCTACCTCAACACCATCTACTTCGGCCGAGGTGCCTACGGCATCGCCGCGGCGTCGAAGGCCTACTTCGACAAGCCCGTCGAGCAGCTCAGCGTCGAGGAGGGCGCGGTCCTGGCCGCGACCATCCAGCAGCCGTCGGGTCTGGATCCGGAGAACAATCTCACGGGTGCGCAGTCCCGGTGGAACTACGTCCTGGACGGCATGGTCACCATGGGTGCGCTCGACCAGACGCAGCGTCAGGCCATGCAGTACCCGCAGTGGCGACCGCTCGCCTCCGTGGACAGCGGTGACGCCGCCGACGCCGGTCCCAACGGCCTGATCAAGAACCAGGTCCTCAAGGAACTGACCGCGTCCGGCATCAGCGAGCAGGATCTGAACACCGCCGGCCTGCAGGTCACCACCACGATCGACCCGAGGGATCAGCAGGCAGCCATCGATGCCGTGAACTCGAACATGGAGGGCGAGTCACCGGAGCTGCGGACGGCGTCGGTCTCGATCGACCCGCGCACCGGTGCGGTCCGTTCGTACTACGGCGGAGCGGACGGTCGAGGCTTCGACTTCGCGCAGTCCGGCCTGCAGACCGGATCGTCGTTCAAGGTGTTCGGACTGGCGGCCGCGCTCGACCAGGGAATCCCGCTGTCACAGATGTACGACAGCTCCCCGCTGACGGTCAACGGCATCTCGATCGGCAACGTCGAAGGCGAATCGTGCGGCACGTGCACCATCGCCGAGGCACTGAAGCGATCACTGAACACCAGCTTCTACCGCTTGCAGCTCAGTCTCGACGGCGGCCCGCAGGCCGTCGCGGACATGGCGCATCGCCTCGGCATCCCCACCGAGGTGGAGGGCATCGGTGAGACCCTCACCGAGCCGAACGATGCAGGCCCGAACAACGGCATCGTGCTGGGTCAGTACCAATCCCGCGTCATCGACATGGCCAGCGCGTACGCGACGCTCGCCGCGTCGGGCACCTATCACGCTCCGCACTTCGTGCAGAAGGTCGTCACGGCAGACGGCACGGTGCTCCTCGATCGCGGCGCCGAGCCCGGCGAGCAGCGCGTCGATCCGAATGTCGCCGACAACGTCACCGCCGCCATGCGTCCCATCGCCGGCTACTCCAACGGCCACAACCTGGCCGAGGGTCGACAGTCGGCAGCGAAGACCGGAACGGCGCAGCTCGGCGACACGGGCGAGAACAAGGACGCCTGGATGGTCGGGTACACCCCGTCACTCGCGACCGCCGTCTGGGTGGGTACCGAGCAGGGACTCCCGTTGCAGAACAGCTACGGCGGCCCCATCTACGGCTCGGGGCTCCCGTCCGACATCTGGAAGGACACCCTCGACGCGTCTCTGGAGGGCACTCCCGTCGAGACCTTCCCGGCACCGGGCGCCATCGCAGGACAGGCCGGTGTGCCGCAGTACTCGGCACCCGCCGCGCCGACTCGGACCGCCGCACCGGTGACGACGGTGGAGACACCGACGTCGGAGGCTCCCGAGCCTGTGGCGCCGCCGGTCGTCGTACCGTCGCAGGTCGAGATCCTGCCCGGCATCACGATCCCCGTGCCGGGGCTCGCGCCCGCGGCGACGACCCAGCCGACGCCCGAGACGGCGCCGGATGACGGGGCTACGCCTCAGCCGGCCGCACCGCCGGGCCGATAGGGGTGCCGGGCAGTCCGGAGGACGAGGAGCTCTTGGCCAGTCCGGGTGAGCTGGCGCAGGATCGCCGGTCCGCTCGGAGACGGGACCGCCCGAGTCTGACGGATCCGATGGTCGGGGAACTGTCCTCGGTGGTCGGCGGTCCCATCGGCAAGCACGCGCTGGTGGGGCGCCAACGTCACATCACGCCGCTGCGCGTGATCTTCGCGTTCACGGTGGTGTTCCTGGCTCTCGGATGGTTCGGCAAGGCGGCGTGCATCCAGCAGGCCCCCATCGGTCCCGGCGGGGAGCTGGGTCTGGACTGGAGTGGCAGCCGGCAGTACGTCGCGATGTGTTACTCGGACGTGGTGCCGCTGTACGGCGCGGAACGCCTCGATCAAGGCGCCTTCCCGTACAAGAAGTCGTGGGAGGACACGGGTTCCGACGGCTCGATCATCACGCGGTACATGGAGTATCCGGTGGTGGCCGGCATGTACCAGTACGTGTCGATGCAGATCGCGCACGCGTGGTCGGCGGTTCCGTGGCTCCCGCAGGCGCTGACGGTGGCGCTGTACTTCAACGTGGTGGCGTTCGGGTCCGCACTCGCGTGGATCGTGACGATCTGGGCGACGACGATGCTGGCGGGACGCCGAGTGTGGGACTCTGCTCTGGCCGCGTGCTCGCCGCTCGTCATCGTGCACGTCTTCACCAATTTCGACGCTCTCGCAACAGCATTCGCGGCGGGAGGCATGCTCGCATGGGCGCGCCGCCGCCCGGTGCTGGCGGGCATCCTGCTCGGCATCGGCGGCGCCACCAAGCTGTACCCGCTGTTCCTGCTGGGTCCGCTCCTGGTGCTGTGTCTGCGTACCGGCAACCTGCGTGACTGGACTCGTACCGCGGCCGCGGCCGTTTCGGCGTGGGTTCTGATCAATCTTCCGATCGCACTGCTCTTTCCGCGGGGGTGGTCGGAGTTCTTCCGCCTGAACTCCGACCGTGGTGCCGATCCGGACTCGATCTACAACGTCGTCCGATCCTTCACCGGCTGGTCGGGTTTCGACGGTCCGCTCGCGCCCGGTGAGAAGCCGGTACTCCTCAATCTGGTCACCGCGGTGCTCTTCATCGCCGCGTGCGCTGCCGTCGCCTACGTGGGGATGACGGCGCCGAGGCGCCCGCGCCTGGCGCAACTCGGATTCCTCGTCGTCGCGGGCTTCCTGCTGACGAACAAGGTGTGGAGTCCCCAGTACTCGCTGTGGCTCGTCCCGCTCGCGGTGCTCGCACTCCCGCATCGTCGAATCCTGTTGGCGTGGATGACGATCGACGCGCTGGTCTGGGTTCCGCGGATGATGTACTACCTCGGAGTGTCGAACAAGGGACTGCCCGAGCAGTACTTCACCACCACGGTGGTGTTCCGCGACCTGGCGGTCGTCGCGCTCTGTGTCCTGATCGTCCGGCAGATCTACCGTCCGGTGGACGACCTGGTCCGCAGTAGTGGCGACGACGACCCGGCCGGCGGCGTCCTGGACGGAGCGCCCGACAGCTACCCGGCATGGGTCCCCGCCTCTCTGCGTCCACGTCCCGTCGCGGTGCCTGTTCCGGAACACGTGCCGGCACCTAGGGCACCACGGTCACCGGCCACCGACCCAATTTGACCAGGCGCACGGCGACGGACCCGAAGATGCGGTGACCCGCCGACTCCGAGGTTCCCACCACGATGGCGTCGGCACGCAGTTCGTCGCCCACGGCCGCCAGTCCCATCGCAGGATCACCGCGGAACGTGCGGAACTCCCAGTCGACGTGCTGGTGCTCGCCGAACCGCACGACGTGGTCCCGGATCTCTCCGAGCAACTGGTCGGCGACCTGGGTACCCGAGTCGTAGACGACGCCGCTCGCCTGCGCGAATGCGCCGGCGGCGAGAGTCTGCACGTAGACGAGAACGAGTTTCGAGTTCTGCCGTCGTGCGGACCCCGCTGCGTAGGCGGCGGCGCGCCACGACGAGTCCGTACCGTCGAGCCCGACGACGATGAGCTTGGGGCCGTCGACGCCGTACTCGAAACCGGTAGATTCGTTTGACGAGGTCACGATCTCAGAGTACGTCCGGCCTCAGGACAAGTACGGGCGGAGCTGCGGAAGCGCCTCTCCTGCGTGCTTGGCGTTGATGCCGTCACCGATGGCCTGGAGCTTCCACTCACTGCCTGCGCGGTAGACCTTCGCCATGACCAGGCCCGTGAACGGCATCCCGCCCTGCAGCGTGAAGCGGGCGAGCTCGGTGTTGATCGTGTTGTCGACGAGCCTGGTGAACGCGTTCGCCACCTGCTCGAACGTCTGACCGCGGTAGGAGGTGACGATGAAGACGATGGCGCTGATGTGCGCGGGCACCCTGGTCAGGTCGACGGTGATCACCTCGTCGTCACCCTCGCCCTCACCGGTGAGATTGTCACCCTGGTGGACGATCGAACCGTCCTTCGACGTCAACTGGCCGAAGTAGACGACGTCGGCGTGCTTGTCGCCCGAGAACATCAACGCCGACGCGTCGAGGTCGATGTCCGCGCTGCGGCCGCCGCCGAAGAAGCCCGCCTTCTTGATCGGGTCCCAGCCGAGACCCATGCGGATCGCGGTGAGGGCGACGCCGCCGTCCTTCTTCAGCGTCACCTTCTGGCCCTTGGACAGGCTGACCGGGCGCGACTTCGTGAGGCTGACCTCGGGCGGACCTGTCGGTGCGGGTGCCGGCGCACTCGCGACCGGTGCCGGTGCCGGGGTCGGCGCCGGCGGCGGTGTGGGGGCAGGAGCCGCAACCGGTGGCGCAGCGGGGGCCGGTGCCGAAGGAGCGTCGTCGACGGACACGCCGTGATCGCGCACCAGCGCCTCGAACCCACCGGCGTATCCCTGGCCGACAGCGCGCACCTTCCAGCCGTCGCCTCGGCGGTAGAGCTCGAGGGCGATGACGATGGACTCCGAACTGAGTCCGTCGATCGTGTACGAGTACAGCGTCGATCCGGTTCCGCCGTCGATGACGTGCGCAGTAGGGGCGGAGGAGCGGCCGAAGCTGCTCGACGCGTCGTCGAGGGTGATGACGACGCGGATCTGGGTGATGTCGGCCGGAACGGATGCGAGTGTCACGGCAACCTCCGCCGGACCGTTCTGTCCCGGCACCAGCTGTACGCCAGGTCCCGTGGGCTGGTTGAAGAAGACGAAGTCCGCGTCGGAACGGACCTTGCCGCTGTCGGTGACCAGCAGCGCAGAGATGTCCGCAGGTGCTGTCAGCTCGAGGCCGACGCGAACGGTGGCGGTGGACAGCGGTGCGTTCTGTCCCTTGGTCAACGGCTGTGCAGACACGAATCGTCCTCTTCCACATGCTCGGCTACATCGGGTGCGTGAAACTTCAGCGTACGTGGCGCAATGTCCGATTCAGGTTCGCGTGGAACCAGTCCAGGATCTCCTCGCTGGCCGGGCCGCCGGAGTGCTCGGTCACCACCAGCCCCGGGGCCTGCCACTGCAGTAGTTCGAGCTCTCCGTGCCGGGGGCGGATCGCGGCGTCGGCGCTGCGCAGCATCTCCGCGTCCAGTGCGCCGTCCCCCGCGGCGAGTACCGGCGTCGCCGGATCGAGAGTGCCGTCGTCGATCAGTCGTCGTCGAACCTCGGCGATGGCCCGCGATTTACACACCACGTCGGGCATCGCGTAGATCTTGCGGCCCTGCTGCGACACCCCCCACCCCCGGTCGGCGCACCATCGACCGAAGGTCTCGACGAAGGTCCCCGGTATCGCTGCGACGTCGACGACCAGGTAGCAGAACAGGTCGTCGGCGGTGCGCTGCTTCAGAACCCACGAATCGTCGCCGCGCCGGCGCATCTCGGCCGTCACCTCGTCGAGGGGGGCGGCAGTGTCGGCGACAGCCTCGTCCACGGCCGCACGCCACTGGCGGTCGGGTTCCCCGTCCACGAGAATCGAGGCGCCGTTCGTCGTGATCGCGTGACGCCACGGCGCACCGGGGAGTGTGATGCGTCGGAACTGTTCGACCGTGCGGGTCGTCGTCGGAACGACTGTCGTCGCCGCGGCCAGCTCGGCGAGGAGATCTGCTGCCCGGACCGTCATGAAGGACAGCGGGGCACCCTCGTACATCTCGACACACTGCACCTCGCTCGATCCGCCCTCCGCCAGCGCAGCACGGCTGTAGATCATGGTGCGGTCCAGGTCGGTCGCCACGAGTGCGGTCGTCATTCGGTCCGGCTTCCCACGTCGCGGATCAATCCCATGCAGGCATAGGCCAGGTCGGGCACGACGTCGACGGGAACGCCGCGCGACGATGCCAGCATGCGGATGTGCCGATGGTCGGGGGCATCGGCGTCGCGCACGAGGATCCGCCACGGTACTCGGCGCAGCAGAACCCGAGTAGTCTCTCCGACACCGGGTTTGACGAAGTTCACGGTGGTGATGCCGTACTCGGCCCGTACCTTTTCGACCGAGGCCCAGCCGCTCCACGTCGGAGTCCGGTCCGACCCCTGCACGGTTTCGACGCCGGTGGTCACGTCCGCCCGCACCGCGGGGAAACAGTCGGAGACCTTTTCCAGCAGACGATTCGACACATCGGACGACGCGAGCTCGGAGTAGAACTTCGCTCCGTGGAACTCGCCGGGGCCGATCAACTCGTCGTTCAGGACGGTGCGGGAGACCAGCCCGGACACCGTGGAGTTCAGACAGGCCGACGCGATGAGGAAGTCGTCGCGTGTTCCGTAGGTGGTGACGCAGTGGCCGGGATCGGCCAGTACTGCCAGCCTGTCGTCGAAGCGTGCGCCTCCGGCGTGGTGATACGCCTCGAGTGCGGCAGAGAGCTCCTTGGCGATGGCTCCCTTGCCGGTCCATCCGTCGACGAAGACCACGGACGACGGATCGTGGGCACGCGAAAGATAGTCCAGCGCTGCGGTATCGATGCCGCGGTCCCGCACGATGGACACGGCGTAGTGCGGCCAGTCCAGGCCGTGCACGGCGCGCGCCCACCGACGCATGAGGATTCCGATCGGGGTTCCGGCTCGGGCGAGGGAGGCGAGCACCAGGTGCTCGCCGCGCTCGGCGATCAGCAGGTCGGTGACGACCCCCACGGCAGTGGCCAATCGTGATGCGCTCTCCTCCAGCACCGTGTCGAACAGATCCCGGTAGGCCGCGTCGGGTTGGTACTCGACGGGAAGAGACTCCGCGTAGTGGGCATGCCCCGACTGGATACGGCTCTCGCGTGACTCGGTGTCGGCTTCCAATGCGACATGGGACAGGTCCTGCAGAAGCCAGGAGACCTCGTCGGCGGCGTAGGAACCGAACGCGGGTCCGTGCAGGGGCGTCGTCATCACGCACGCCCGATCAACGAACTCGGATCGGAATGGACGACAGCGACGGTGACGTCGATGCCGGCGCGGGTCAGCGCATCCACCAGACCGTCGGGACCGACGAGCTCGGCGGTGTCGGCGGGAGTGTCCACCACGAGCAGTACCGGTGTCGGCGAGTCCTCGTCGGCGACGCGGGCGTTGTACAGGTGCCGACGCGGTGCGCTCCCGGATTCCGGTGCCACGAAGGAGAACCCGCGTCGCAGCGGGTACCCGGGCACATCGAGCACGTACGCCGGTGATCGTGTGGTGGTCTGGAACAGGGTGGGCGTGCCTCGGTCGGCCAGCGCTCCGGCGATCCGCAGCGGCAGGTACATGAACTCCTCGTGCCCGACGACGACGAGAGGTTCGGGGCCGATTCGGGTAGCGAGGGTATCGGCGACGGCAGTCAGCGCGTGCTCGAACGCAGCGGCGTCGGTGTATCGGAACCCGTGCCGACCACCGTCGGGAACCCCTGCGGGCCAGTCGATGTCGATGCGGGTCACCGATCCGGTACTCACCGCGTCGGGACTCTCGGGGGTGGGCGGGAGCGCCGCGACGGTCTCGACGATGTCGTCGGGCAGGTGCACCGTTCCCGTGGCGAGGGAGACGGAGTCGATGATGACGCCCATCTCGGCCGCGGCCTGCTCGGTGGCACGGCGATGTGCGCCGGTGCGCATGTCGACGAGCGAGGCGATCACGTACCGCGCGCGTGGCGACATGGCGTGCAGGGCTCGGACGGCTTCGAGAGCCGTTGTTCCCGTCGATATCTCGTCGTCGACGAGGACCATCGGGATGTGGGGCGGAAGGTCGAGGTGTGCATCGGCGGGGAGGAGAAGGTGATTCGTCGCATGCGAATGCCCTTCCTCGAACGTGCCGTATATCGGGAAGCCGTCGACCGGCCTGCGGGTGGAGTGGAGGTAGCTCGTCGCTCGTAATCGCGTCGCCACGCAGTGGCCCAGGCCGGTCGCCGTCTCGGCGAATCCCAGGACCACGACACCGTCCTCACTGCCGGTGAGGACGTCGGCGCAGAGCGATCCGAGCAGTTCGCCCGCCGCGATGACGTGCGCGGGTTCCTGCGGGATGTGCTTGCCCAGCACGGTGGACACCAGCAGGTGGGCGCGCTTGGGATTGCGTCGCAGTCCGGGTTGGACCAGATCTCCCACTCGCATGCCGACCGACGAGTTGCCGTGCTCGAGAACCAGTCCCAGTTCGGCTGTCGCCCAGGGCAGTAGCCGGTCCACGGGCCGGCTCATGCGACGTTCCCGCGCGGTCGCGCCAGTGCCTGCATGACGTCGACGAACGAGACGTTCTCGGCGGTCACGCCGAACACCGCGGCGCGGCGCAGTGTCTGTTCGGCCCACGGTCGATGCGGGCCGATCTCGTTCATCTTGTTGCCGTAGCCCGACGCCATGACGCCGCCGCCGCTGGTCGCCGATGCGATGGCCTGCGCGTCTTGATATTCCTCGTGCGTCACGACCGACAACGAGTGCACGGCAGCGACGTGCGACGGGTGGATCACCGTCTTGCCGTGCAATCCGTTGGCCCGATCGAGCGCGACTTCGCGGAGCAGGCCGTCGATGTCGCGGCTGACCAGCTGCTGACGGAAGCGGACGGCGTCGTGTTCGGCGAACGGGGTGGCGCGCAGCATCGGACGGAACAGTCGTTCGTGGTCGGCGAAGTACTCCCACACCGGACCGGTGACGACGAAGCCGGTGCCGTCGCTGCGGCCGAGATGATTGACGACGGCGCCGATGGTGTCGGCGACGACGCGAACGTCGTAGATGGTCAGATCGCGGTCCCGGCGGATACCGAACGCGCTGCTCATGTCGGTCGCTCCGATGCGGACGGCGAGAACCGAATCCCGATGCCGTCCCAACACCTCGCGGGCACCGATCAGTTCGTCGTCGCGTGATTCGCGGTAGACCACCTCGGGCGACTCCACCACCGGCATCACCACCAGGTGTCGCCCGGATGCGGCGGAACGCTCGGAGACGCTGCGGAGGAACGCCTCTCCGCTCTCGGGCCGGAACTTCGGTAACACGAAACCGGTGAGGACTTCGAGTCCCGGGCCCAGCCGGTCGCACACGAAGTGCATGTCGTCCTCGGTGCGGACCCGGACGAACACGGCAGCGTCGGGCGGTGTGTCCGCCAACTCGTCGAGCGCCGCGATCACGGCAGCCCGGGCGATGTCGAGGTCCGCGTCGGCCACGGCGTCCTCGAGATCGAGCACCATCGACCGCGATCCCTCCGCGGCGCGCTTCGTGACGGTCGCGACGAGGCCGGGCCGCGTCGCCGGGATGTAGAGGGTGGCCCCGAGCGCGAGCGCTCGGGTCCTCATGTCACTCGACTCGTCGACCTGTTCGGGGGGCCGGTGGAACAAGTAGTCGAGGGTAGCGGGCTCCAGATGAGAGAAGTGCTGCACTGCAACCCTTTCTGTTCACGTATGGCCGTGTCGACCGCGAATGCGATCGACCACACCGGAGATGAAGTCACCGATGGAATCGAGTTCTCGGAGGTACGCCCAGTAGTCGGGCCGCCCCGTACCGAGCGCCCGGGTGGCCCGCTCGATGCGTGCGAGCTGAGCATCCAGCACCGAACCCCATTCGGCAACCATTCCTCGGTCCACCACCAGGAGTTGCGCATCGCGCAGTCGGAAGCGCACGCGCTGCTCGACCGACGCCGGGTCGTCCCGGACCTCGCGGAGACGCGCCAGCCGGCCGGTCACGGCTTCGATGTCGGCTTCCGCGTCGGCCAGGTCGGCGCGCGCGGCCGTGATCAGGTCCAGGGCAGTCTCCGGGTTCCCGGCTCCGAGGGCGTCGGCGGCGGCATCTATGTCCCGAGTGGCAGCGGCGACGTGGGCGTCGCAGTTGTCCCGAGCCCTGGCCAGATCGTTCGAGCTGGCCGCGACGAACTCACGGAGCAGTGCGGAGTAGGCCGGAGCGATGTTCTCGGCCTTGGTGCCCACCGCCTGCAGCCGGGTGCGTACCGACGCCAGTGCCGTCGTCGCAGCCCTGGACTTGCCGGGTGCCTCGGCGAGGGCTGTCCGGAGGACGTCCGACGCGGAACGGGTGTCCGCGGCCGCGCGGGTCACGGCAGGTCCGCTGCCCGTGGCCTCCGCACGTTCCAGCGCTGCCAGGGCTGCGTGCACACTGCCTACGCCGGCGACGACCGACGGGTAGCGGTGATGCGGTTCGGATCCGGTGACGGCGGAGAGCGCGGTGTTCGCCGCGGAGCGCGCGTCCTGAGCGAGCCGGGGGACGGCCGCGTACTCGCCGATCGCATGCTCGAGACGGGCTCGGTAGTTCTCGTAGAAGCGGTCGACGGACGCGCTCGCTGCCGCGAGCTGGGCGATCGCGGTGGCGAAGGCGTCGTACGCCGTCTCGGAGGCGTCGGACTCGGGACGCTCGGTCGCCGTCAGATAGGACGCACCCGCGGCGAAACACTGCTCCTCGACGCTGCGCCACTGCGTCCGGAGGCCGTCGTCGGATCGCCCGAGGCGTTCCAGTGCGTCCACCCCGGACGACGCGATGGACTGCCGCTTGTCCATGTCGAGGAATGTCGTGACCGTGTCCGCCCTGATGCCGGCGACGGCATCGAGTCGCGCCTTGCCGCGGCTCAGGCGTCCCGGCCAACGGTGTGTCACGTCTGCGATGCTACCGACGCCGTATTTCTTCGACTTCCGGGAACGCGCGCAGCCGCCGGGACGTTTGCGGTATGAACAACCGAAGCAACCGAAAGGACACTTCTCATGGGCGTCAGCTTGACCAAGGGTGGCAACGTCTCCCTCACCAAGGCCGCACCCAACCTCACGGCCGTCTCGGTAGGCCTCGGGTGGGACATCAGGACGACCACCGGCACGGACTTCGACCTCGATGCCAGTGCCATCGCGCTGGGCACGGACAAGAAGGTTGTCAGCGACCAGCACTTCGTGTTCTTCAACAACCTCAAGAGCCCGGACGGCTCGATCGAGCACACCGGTGACAACACCACGGGCGAGGGTGACGGCGACGACGAGGTCATCAACGTCGAACTCTCCGCCGTTCCGCCGAACATCGACACCATCAACTTCCCCGTGTCCATCTACGAGGCGGACGCCCGGTCGCAGTCGTTCGGTCAGGTCCGCAACGCGTACATCCGCGTCGTGGACAAGTCCAACGGCACCGAGTTGGCGCGCTACGACCTCAGCGAGGACGCCTCGACGGAGACCGCCATGGTGTTCGGCGAGCTGTACCGCAACGGCGCCGAATGGAAGTTCCGCGCCGTCGGCCAGGGTTATGCATCGGGTCTGGCCGGAATCGCCCGCGATTTCGGAGTAAACGTCTGACCCCTCTGTTGGAGTAATGTCCCGTTCGACGGGGTATTTGCCTTCGGCACCGGAGAGTGTTGCTCGTCGTCACCGCGGTTGTCCCGCGGGCGGCGCCGCGACACTCTCCGTTGTCTGTACGGGGTCGAACCTCGGCCGTGCACCTTCGAACGTCAGCAGAGAAAGGCCACACGCCGTGGTTCTACGAATATTCGGGTGGTCCTTCGCGATCACCGCCGTGTCCGTTGTCGTGGCATTCATCTACGGCAGCTGGGAAGCCGTAGCGCTGGTGTTGATCCTCGGAATCCTCGAGGTCTCGTTGTCCTTCGACAACGCGGTCATCAATGCGACCGTCCTGCGGCGGATGAGCGAGTTCTGGCAGAAGATCTTCCTCACCGTCGGCATCATCATCGCCGTCTTCGGTATGCGGTTGGTCTTCCCGTTGGTCATCGTGTGGGTCGCGTCGGGTCTGGGCCCGGTCGCCGCACTACGCCTCGCGCTGAACCCGCCCGCCGACGACGCCGCGTACTTCCCCGACGGCAGCCCGTCGTACGAAACCCTGATCACCGACGCTCACCCGCAGATCGCGGCGTTCGGCGGCATGTTCCTGCTGATGCTCTTCCTCGGCTTCATCTTCGAAGAACGCGAGCACACGTGGCTCTCGTGGATCGAGAAGCCCCTCGCGAAGGCCGGCAAGCTCGACATGGTCGGCGTCATCGTCGCCGGCATCCTGCTGGTCCTCACCGCGGAACTGATCGCGGAGGACGACAAGATCTCCACCGTCATGGTCTCGGGCGTGCTGGGCATGGTCACCTACATCGCGGTCAACGGGCTCGGCAACCTCTTCCACGTGCCGGGCGAGGACGACGAGGAGGAGGCGAGCAGCGGACCGTCGGATCTGGCGAAAGCCACCGGTAAGGCCGGCTTCTTCCTGTTCCTCTACCTGGAGGTTCTCGACGCGTCCTTCAGCTTCGACGGCGTCATCGGCGCGTTCGCCATCACCGCCGACCCCATCATCATCGCGTTGGGCCTCGGGTTCATCGGCGCGATGTTCGTCCGGTCGCTGACGGTCTACCTGGTCCGCAAGGGCACGCTCGACGACTACGTCTACCTCGAGCACGGCGCGCACTGGGCCATCGGCGCACTGTCGATCATCCTGCTGGTGTCCATCGGCGTGCACATCAACGAGATCATCACCGGACTGGTCGGCGTCGTCCTCATCGGACTGTCGTTCTTCTCCAGCGTGCGGCGCAATCGCCGACTCGCGGCCGAGGGGCATTCCGACGAGGCCAAGGTCGACATCACGGGCTGACCCCCTCACGAGAAGAGCCGCCCGGCGTCGCACATGCGAGGCCGGGCGGCTCTTTCGTCGGTGTGGGGTGGGTCAGAGTTCGTCGATGTCGACGAGTCCGTCCTGCAGCGCCCTGGCCACCAGGGACGCCTTGGTGGGGGCGGGACGTCCGACAGCCGCGTACTTCTGACGGATGCGCGTGAGGTGGGTGTTGACGGTTCCGAGGGAGAGGAACAGGTGTGCGGCGACGGCCGGCTTGGAATCGCACCGGAACCAGCTGACCAGGACCTCGATCTCGCGGACGGTCAGGTTCGGGCGAGGAAGACCGGTCTGCTCGGCCGAGTCGGGTGTGGTTCTCGCGCCCGGATTCGTCATGGTGGCCATAAGTTCTGCTCTCGTTTCCCCGGAACCGGTCAGCCGACCGGTTGTGTCCCATGTTCTACACCGATCAGTCGGTTTTGTCACCGGCAGACCGTTGTCGTTCCGAGCATGGCCGGGTGGTGTGAAGATTCTGCAAAACACACAGGTGGGGCGCGCACTCAGCCGCGCAGGCGTGCACGCAGCGCGTCCGCGGCGGCGGGCCACTCGTCGTCCGTCATGGAGAACAGTGCCGTGGTGCGCCACGAGCCGTCCGGGCGCGCCCGGTGCTTCCGCAGCAGGCCCTCGAACTGCGCGCCCAACTTGGCGATGGCCGCGCGTGACTGCGCGTTGTTCGAATCGGTGTGCCACTCGACCCGCACGGCCGCACGCGGACCGAAGGCGTGATCGAGGAGCAGGTACTTCGATTCCGGGTTGATCCGCGTCCCCTGGGCCGACCGCGACAACCAGGTGTACCCGATGGCGAGGCTGCGGTTGCGGTGGTCGACCTGGTAGTACGACGTCGTCCCCACGGCGACGCCCGTGTGCGCGTCGCGCTGCAGGTAGGCGATTCGCGCGGGATCCGCGAGAGCCGTGTCGATGTACGCGGCGGCACCGGCACGGTCGGACACGACGGCGCCCGTCCACCGGAAGATCTCGGGGTCGTCCGCGGCGGTGAGCAGCTCGTCCGCGTGGTCGGTCCGCAGGGGCTCGAGGTGCACATGATCACCGAGCAGCGGAAAGGTCTCGTCGGTCGCACTCATGCGGACACCTCGGTGATTCGGGGGGACGGGGGGTCGACGACTCGGACGGGCGACTCGGAGTGTCGTCGTTCGCGCGACCGAGCGAACAGCACGATCAGCACCACCAGCAGGGCCGCACGACCCCACACCCCGACCAGGACGACGTTCTCCTCCGTCGAGGCGTCACTGCCGCTGGACAGCGCCGCGAAGTACTTGAACACACCGATTCCCATGACCAGGTCGGCGAGCAGATACGCGGTCACCACCTGCCACGGGATGCGGAGCAGGACGAAGAACGGAACGAGCCAGAGCGTGTACTGCGGCGAGTGCACCTTGTGGAACAGCAGGAACGACGCCAGCATCACCGCGCTGATCTGTATCCACGGGTACGTGCCCTCCGTTCCGTAGCGGCGCCAGCCGAACCACAGTGCAGCGGCGAACGCTGCCAGGACGAACATCGGTGACAGGACCGACACCATCGACTGGTAGGCGGCCTCGTTCGCCTCGCTCGTCTCGGGCGATGTGGACGGTGTCGCGTAGAGGACGCGCAATCCCCAGTACCAGATCGAGTTGGTGGTGATGTCCGCCTCGCGCATCTCCTGGAAGGCGAACGACGCACGCCAGCCGTCGTATCCGAGGAGGGCGAACGGCAGATTGACGGCTACGACGACCGCGCCGGCGACAGCGACGACGGCGGCGGCGCCCCGGACGTCGAGCCTGCCCGGAACGGCAAGCTCACGTCCGCCGCGTCCGCCGACCAGGACGAACAGCGCGAGTGGCAGGACGAAGGCGCCCGGATAGAGCTTGAGGCAGAACCCCACTGCCAGTAGGGCTGCCGCGAGGCATGCGCGCACCCGCAGCGGCCACGTCGTGGACATGACGTAGACGGCGCCCACCGCGGTGGCCACGACGGGCAGCTCCCAGTTGTGGAACGCGTAGAGGATCAGTGCCGGTCCTGCGGACCACAGCAGCGCGATCGAGCCGACCGTGCGGCCCAGCATCCAGGCCGTCAGGGCGCCGAACGGTGCGAGCAGCACGGCGGAGTAGAAGAGGAACTGAGCATCGGTGTGGCTGGCGAGCCCGCCGATCCACATCAGGATCCCGCTGAGCACGGGGTACTCCACGGTGCCGCCGATCAAGGTCCCGTCGGCGGAGATGCCGCCGTTCAGATACGGGAAGATGTGCTGGTCGATACCGCGGTCGAGCCAGAGGAACTGGATGTCCGAGTAGCAGACGGACGAGTCCTTGATCCGGTCGAACACCAGGCTGCGGCCTGCCTCGTCGAACGGCGCTCCGGTGCAGCGGGCCTTGTTCAGGTAGCCGAGAATCATCGTCACCACGGACACTGCGGTGACGACCGTCGCGGTCGCCACACCTGCACGGCCCGTGGTCATGGGGACAAGACTAGGTGCCATGGCACCCGCACCGTGAATGGCGACGATTTCGCTCTGGGTGTTCTCCCGGGTACCCTGGACCGGTTGCTGACGCAACGACCCTCCTGTCACGGATCGTCCGTGACCGTTTCACAGTCCATAGGAGGTGATGAGGTCTTATGCGTCATTACGAACTGATGGTCATTCTCGACCCCAATCTCGACGAGCGCACGGTCGCCCCGTCGCTGGATACGTTCCTGAACGTCATCCGCAAGGACGGCGGCAAGGTCGACAAGGTCGACGTGTGGGGAAAGCGCCGTCTCGCCTACGAGATCGACAAGCACGCGGAAGGCATTTACGCGGTGATCGACATCAACGCGGAGCCCGCCACAGTGTCCGAACTCGACCGCCAGCTGGGCCTGAACGAATCGGTGCTCCGCACCAAGGTTCTGCGCCGCGGCAAGTGATCCGTATCTGTCACCGTCTCGCCCTAGGCTGACGGCAACAGAGAACGATCATGCGCTGACAAGGCACGAGAAAGAGGAATCATGGCAGGCGAAACCGTCATCACCGTCGTCGGGAACCTGACGGCCGATCCCGAGCTTCGATTCACCCCCGCAGGTGCGGCGGTCGCGAACTTCACCGTCGCGTCCACACCCCGCACCTTCGATCGCCAGAGCAACGAATGGAAAGACGGCGACGCTCTTTTCATGCGGTGCAACATCTGGCGTGAGGCTGCGGAGAACGTCGCGGAGTCCCTGACCCGCGGCGCACGAGTCGTCGTGACGGGCCGGTTGAAGCAGCGTTCCTACGAGACGCGTGAGGGCGAGAAGCGCACTGTCGTGGAGCTCGAAGTCGACGAGGTCGGCCCCTCCCTGAAGTACGCGACGGCCAAGGTCAACAAGGTCAGTCGCGGCGGCGGTGGCGGAGGCGGCAACAGCGGCGGCGGGTTCGGTTCCTCCGGTGGATCGGGTGGTGGCTCGTCGAGCCGTCAGTCCGGTGGCAGCTCGGGCGGCGACGATCCGTGGGGCAGCGCTCCGCAGGCATCGGGCTCGTTCGGCGGCTCCCGTGGTGGCGACGACGAACCTCCGTTCTGATTCTTCACCCACATGCAGTGAACAAAGATTCGGAGTTTGTACATGCCTAAACCGCCATTGCGCGACAAGGTGATCAAGAAGAAGGTGTGTGCCTTCTGCAAGGAAAAGAACACGTCCATCGATTACAAGGACACGACACTGCTGCGTAAGTACGTCAGTGATCGCGGCAAGATCCGCGCTCGTCGTGTCACCGGCAACTGCGTCCAGCATCAGCGGGACATCGCCATCGCAGTCAAGAACTCGCGTGAGGTAGCACTGCTGCCCTACGCGGCGACTGCGCGATAAGGGGAAAGGTAACCATGAAGCTCATCCTCACCGCTGATGTCGACAACCTCGGCGTTCCCGGAGACACCGTGGAGGTCAAGGACGGCTACGGCCGTAACTTCCTCCTGCCCCGTGGGCTGGCCATCGCGGCCACTCGCGGAGCACAGAAGCAGGTCGAAGGCATCCGCCGCGCCCAGGAAGCTCGCGCCGTGCGCGGGCTCGACCACGCCAACGAGCTCAAGCAGGCCATCGAGGCCCTCGAGTCCGTGACCCTCGCGGTGCGTACCGCGGGTGGTTCGGGCAAGCTCTTCGGCTCGGTCACCGCAGCCGACGTCGCCGCCGCGCTCAAGAGCGCCGGCGGACCCGTCGTCGACAAGCGCAGCATCGAACTGCCGAAGTCGCACGTGAAGTCCACGGGCAAGCACCGCATCTCCGTCGCGCTGCACCCCGACGTCACCGCGGCGTTCGACCTCGAGGTCACTGCCTCGGAGTGATACTCCCTTCTCGACCACGAAGACCCCGGCTGTTCGCAGCCGGGGTCTTCGTGCATTTGCGTGCATTCTGTTCTCTACACCCGCTGCATTCTTCGCGCCATTCACAGCCGATTTTTTATGCTCGGCGAGTGTTTCTGCCGGCACTTTCTGGTGCAGTGCCCAAACATCGTGTGAAGGCGGTCTCGATCCACCTCCAGGGTCTGCAGTGCTCCGAAAGCCTTACGTACCCTTTGGGAAGTCTTGACTCATTCGTCGAGCATCCCTGTTGAACGTAACCGCACAGACAAACACCCACGTGTCGCCTGGAGGTTCACTCGTGACTGCACAACTCGACCGACCATCGTCCGACGATCCGCCCGTGTCCCTGCAGTCGAATCCGATACGCGATCGAGTGGCCGCCGTCCTGAGATACGACGTGCCCGCCTCCCTGGTGGTGTTCCTCGTCGCGGTCCCCCTCTCCATCGGTATCGCGGTCGCGTCCGGCGCCCCGGTCATGGCGGGGCTCATCGCCGCCGTGATCGGTGGCATCCTGGCGGGGCTTCTCGGAGGCTCACCCCTTCAGGTCAGTGGCCCGGCCGCCGGACTGACGGTCGTCGTCGCCGAGTTGGTCGCCCAGTTCGGATGGCGCGTCACGTGTCTCATCACGGTGGCCGCGGGCGTTCTGCAGGTCGGTCTGGGACTGAGCAGGATCGCTCGCCAGGCGTTGGCCATCTCACCCGTAGTGGTGCACGCGATGCTCGCGGGCATCGGTATCACCATCGCGCTGCAGCAGATCCACGTTCTTCTGGGCGGTGACAGCAAGAGCTCCGCGATCGAGAACATCACGTCGCTCCCGGCGTCGCTCGTCGATGCGGAGCTCGCGTCCGTCGCCATCGGTGCAGTGGTCGTCGCCTTGATGCTTCTGTGGCCCCGCATCAAGGGTCCGCTGGGCAAGGTGCCCGGTCCTCTCGTCGCGGTCGTCGCCGGTACCGGTCTGTCGCTGGCCCTCGCGATGGATGTCGAACGAATCGACCTGCCCGGCAACCTGATCGACGCCATCGAGCTGCCGCTCCTGCCCGAAGGGCAATGGATGGGATTCGCGACCGGTGTGCTCACCATCGCGTTGATCGCCAGCGTCGAGTCTCTGCTGTCCGCAGTCGCCATCGACAAGATGCACTCGGGTCGGCGCACGAACTTCGACCGTGAACTGATGGGACAGGGCGCCGCCAACATGGTGTCCGGTGTCGCCGGCGGCCTTCCGGTGACCGGAGTCATCGTGCGCAGCGCGACCAACGTCAAGTCCGGTGCACGCTCACCGGCTTCCGCTGTGCTGCACGGTGTCTGGGTCCTCGTCTTCTCCGTGCTGTTCATCGGTGTCGTCGAGCTGGTGCCGTACGCCGCACTCGCAGGTCTGCTGGTGATGATCGGTGTGCAGTTGGTCAAACTCGCCGACATCAAGTCGGCGAAGCGGACCGGTGACGTCGCCGTCTACGCCGTGACCGTCGTCGGTGTGGTCGCGCTCAACCTCCTCGAGGGTGTCCTCATCGGTCTGGCCCTGTCGGTGCTGCTGGTTCTGCGTCGAGTGCTCTGGGCGCGTGTGCGTTCCGAGGAAGTGGGTGCCGACTCCTGGAGGGTCGTCGTCGAGGGTTCGCTGAGCTTCCTGTCGCTTCCGCGACTGACCCGTGTGCTGCAGGCCGTCCCGGCCGGCCGCTCGGTCACCGTCGAACTGGTCGTCGACTTCCTCGACCACGCGGTCTACGACGCTCTCCACGAATGGATCCGGCAGTACGAGGCCACCGGCGGCACCGTCGTGGTGGACGAGGTCGGCGCTGTCGACATGGAGTCGGCCACCGAGGGTCCGCCGAAGCGCCTGCCCAACCTCCTCTCCGCTCGTACGTTCATGCCCTGGTCGCAGTGGCAGACGGTGGACAGCCATTCCGGACCGTTCACGGCCGACGCCGTCACCCCGGCAGCGCTACGGCCGGTCCTGGCCGGCGTGGAGGAGTACCACCGCCGGAGCGCGGACTCCATGCGTCCGCACCTCGAGAAACTGAGCGAGTTCCAGGACCCCGATACCTTCTTCCTGAGCTGCGTGGATTCACGGGTGATGCCCAACACGATCACCAGCGCAGGCCCCGGAGACCTGTTCACCGTCCGCAACATGGGCAACCTGATCCCGGTGGGCGCCCCGGACACGTCGCTGGAAGCGGCACTGCACTACGGAGTCGACACGCTGAACATCAGCTCGATCGTGGTGTGCGGTCACTCCGGCTGCGGAGCCATGCGGGGATTGCTGGCCGGTGCCCACGACGGTGACGGGGTCGTCGCCGACTGGCTGTCGCACGGCCGTGCGAGCCTCAGTGCGTTCCGCAGCGGGCACCCTGTGGCTCGGGACGCGTCAGAATTGGGCTTCTCGGACATCGACCAGTTGGCGATGGTGAACGTCGCCGTACAACTGCAGACGCTGTCCCGACACTCCGTGGTGGGCAAAGCCTCCGCGGAGGGTCGCCTCCGTGTCGTCGGCTTGTTCTTCGACATCCCGACGGCGCGCGTCCTCCTTGTCGACGCGGCCTCCGTGACCGAGCTCCGAGAGCCGATCGACGCCGGCTGAACCACCGACCGACCCTGACGGGCGACGCGACGCACTGTGCGTCGCGGCGCCCGTGTCGTGTGCGGCCTCGGACGTGGATGTCCGGCGTGAAACGAGCCGCGGTGAGTGTGCCGTGACGGTTTTCCGGACCGGATCAGAATTCGCTGGCCGTTTACCACCGGTTACCGAGATGTGAGCTGCGTCATGTTGATAAGTGCGGCTACCCGAGACCTGACACGCCCGACATGTCAACTCGGCGGGACACGCCGAGGCCGCATTCATCCACAGACGGTCAACAATCGAAACGGCTCTGACGTGCGACGACACCCACTGTGATGTTGTTGGTCCCCAGGTTCTGCACAGGTGGTCAACACGGCTGTCCTGCAGTATCCCCAATTGCTCCACAGGTTCGCCAACATGACGGTTTGGCGCTGCGGTTCACAAGCCCTAACGTCCCTCCGGCACACCATCTCGAGCTCACGGCACACGTGTCGGACGTCGGGAGTACAAGTTGTCTGCGACGGCGTCGTGTCCCGAATTTCTCGGTCACGCGCCGGTCGACGAGCGAGGGAGAGGGCGGCATCCGTGGCGGTCGTGGACGATCGAGGAGCGAACGACTACCAGGGACCGTCCGAGGCGCCGGGCGAGGACTTCGGTCGTCAGCCCCCTCAGGACATGGCGGCCGAGCAGTCGGTACTCGGTGGCATGTTGCTCAGCAAGGACGCCATCGCCGACGTCCTCGAGGTCCTGCGGCCCGGTGACTTCTACCGCCCCGCTCACCAGATGGTCTACGACGCGATCCTCGATCTGTACGGCCGCGGAGATCCCGCGGACCCGGTGACGGTCTCGGCCGAACTCGAGCGCCGAGGCGAGCTCAAGCGCATCGGCGGACCGCCCTACCTGGTCACGCTGACGCAGACGGTGCCCACCGCGGCGAACGCGTCGTTCTACGCGGAGATCGTCGTCGAGAAGGCCATCCTGCGTCGCCTCGTGGAGGCCGGTACCCGCATCGTGCAGTTCGGCTATGCCGGCGCCGACGGGCAGGACGTCGCGGAGGTGGTGGACCGCGCGCAAGCCGAGGTCTACGAGGTCACCGAGCGTCGTACCGCGGAGGACTTCGTCCAGCTCGAAGAGCTGCTGCAGCCCACGATGGACGAGATCGACTCCATCGCCAGCCGCGGCGGCATGTCGAACGGCGTGCCCACCGGCTTCACCGAACTCGACGAGGTCACCAACGGCCTGCATCCCGGCCAGATGATCATCGTCGCGGCGAGGCCTGGTGTCGGGAAGTCAACGCTCGGAATGGATTTCATGCGCTCGTGCTCCATCAAGCACGGCATGGCCAGCGTCATGTTCTCGCTCGAGATGAGCCGCACCGAGATCGTCATGCGTCTCCTCTCCGCCGAAGCCAAGATCAAGCTCGGCGACATGCGCTCGGGAAAGATGACCGACGACGACTGGACGCGTCTCGCTCGCCGGATGAGCGAGATCAGCGAGGCACCGCTCTTCGTGGACGACTCCCCCAACCTCACGATGATGGAGATCCGTGCCAAGGCGCGGCGCCTCAAGCAGCGGCACGACCTCAAGTTGATCGTCATCGACTACTTGCAGCTGATGTCGTCGGGCAAGAAGGTCGAGTCACGGCAGCAGGAAGTCTCGGACTTCTCCCGTTCGCTGAAGCTGCTGGCGAAGGAACTGATGGTGCCCGTGGTGGCGATCTGTCAGCTCAACCGTGGTCCCGAGCAGCGCACCGACAAGAAGCCGATGGTCTCCGACCTCCGAGAGTCGGGTTCGCTCGAGCAGGATGCCGACATGGTCATCCTGCTCTACCGTCCCGACGCCACCGAGCGGGACGATCCGCGCGGCGGCGAGGCCGACTTGATTCTGGGTAAGCACCGAAACGGCCCGACCGCGACCATCACCGTTGCGCACCAGCTGCATCTGTCGCGGTTCGTCGACATGGCGCGGGGATAGGACTAGCGGGGTAGCTCGGCCTCGAAGGTGACGGTCACGTCGTCGACCACCTTCATGGCCCCCAGCAGCTGCGAGTAGGGCTTGATGTCGAAGTTTGTTTGCCGCACAACGGTTTCGGCGGAAACCCGCGTGCCGTCGATGACGACGTCGATGTACTGCGCACGGGTCACTCCGTGGATCTTCAGTTTCCCGGTCAGGCGGTAGCCCTGGTCGAACGCCTCGATATGTGTGGTGTCGAAGTGGATCTCAGGGAACTTGTCGGCGTGGAACGTCCCCAGTGCGTTCGACCGCGCCAGCATCTTCTCCGGCCCGATCAGCGGCGTGACTCCGCCCTCACCCGACACCACCTCGAGGGACTCGACGGGCACCCGCAGGCTGACCGAGGTGGGCTGACCGTCGGTCTGCTCGACGGTGGCCTCCCACGTCGCCATGCGCAGACGCAGTCGGTGCCCCATCTTCGAGGCGCGCCCGGTGACGCCCGTTCGTATCTCCAGCGCACCGCCGTCCGATGCCGACAGGGTCCACGTCGAGGAAGTCATTGCACCGACTGTATCCACAGTTCGCCCGAACCCCCTGCGACGTGTCCCGGGGAGCTCCCAGCGTGACCCCGGGTTCGTCGCAGACGGGCCCTGTTGTCTGGTGTCGACCACCAACCGTTCACGGAGGAATCGATGACACACGACCACGATCGCGGCCTGGGCCACGACATGACGACGATGCTGTCCCGCCGACGCGCCCTGCTGGTGTTCGGCACCGCGAGTGCAGCGGCCCTCGCGGCGTGCTCGTCCGGAACCTCGGCGCCGGCAGTGGAGACGGCCGCGTCGTCGTCGAGTGCCGAGACCGCCGTGGCCGGAACATGTGTCGCTGCCGTTCCGCAGGAGACGGCCGGTCCGTATCCCGGTGACGGGAGCAACGGGCCGAACGTGCTGATCGAGTCGGGGATCGTCCGCCAGGACATCACCACCAGTTTCGGGTCGTCGACGGGAACTGCGGACGGCGTGCCGACCACCGTCTCGATGACCCTGCAGGACCTCACTGCGGACTGTGCGCCGGCTGTGGGGATGGCCGTGTACCTGTGGCACTGCAACCGGGACGGCGAGTACTCGCTGTACGGCGACGGCATCACGGACCAGAACTATCTGCGCGGCATCCAGGTCGCGGACGCGTCAGGGAAGGTGTCGTTCACGTCGATCTTCCCGGCCTGCTATTCCGGTCGCTGGCCTCATATCCACTTCGAGGTCTTCGAGTCCCTCGAGGCCGCGATCGCCGGCGAGAGCGCTCGCCTCACGTCGCAGATCGCAGTGCCTCAGGAGGCGTGTGCCACCGTATTCGATTACGACAGTGGGTATTCGAGCAGTACGGCCAATCTGTCGAAGGTGTCGTTGGCGTCCGACAACGTCTTCGGCGACGGATGGGATGCGGAGCTCGCGACGGTGACCGGAGAACCGTCGAGCGGGATGGAGGTGTCGATCACCATCGGCGTCGCCGCCGCGTCCGAGAACACCGCGGCCGCGCCGTCGGGCGGTATGGGCGGGCCGCCGCCGAGGTAGTTCACACCAGGTCGACGGAGACCACGGTGTTGCGGCCCGATCGTTTGGCGTCGTACAGCGCGTGATCGGCGGAGATCAACAGGGGCGACACCGAGGGAGGTGAGTCGTTGGTCCACGCGAGCCCGATGCTGACGGTGGCGGTCCGCGCGGACAGGACGTGCAGCCGCTCGTGGTCGCGGCGGATCAGGTCGGCGATGGCAGCCGCATGATCTCGGCCGGCGCGGGGGAGCAGCACGGCGAACTCCTCCCCGCCGATCCGCCCGGCGATGGCGTCGGTCGGCAGTGCTCCGAGGATGCAGGCGGCACTGCGCACCAACGCGATGTCTCCGACGGCGTGACCGAGGGTGTCGTTGATGGACTTGAAGTGATCGAGGTCCAGCATGAGGAGCGCGACGGGTCCGGAATCGGCGAGCAGTCGTTGCTGGCTCCTGCGCAGAAAGGCTGCGCGAGAGAGAACTCCGGTCAGACTGTCGTACTCGAGCGCTGCGCGCAGCTTGTTCTGGACGGCCATCCGGTCGAGGCACACCGTCGCGACGAGCAGCGGGCCGAGGGCGATCAACGCGACCGACAGGGTGGCCGTCGCGCCGTCCTGACCGTCGGCACCCAGGATTCCGCCGGTCTCCAGGGCGCCCTGGCCCAGGAGGACGAGGGTCCACCCCGCCCACAGCGCGGTGAGCAGCGCTGTTCCGAGCATCGGAATCCGTGTCGCACACCAGAGCAGAGCCGGTAGTGGCAGTGCCAGCAGCAACGGTCCTTGCACTCCCAGCCCGACCAGCATGAGTGCGACGGTGAGGGCGACGGGCGCCCACTCCCAGGCGAGTGTCGACTTCGAGGTGGGTCTGCGCCGAGGCGTCGATGCTCGGATCGACAGGAAGACGGGTACCAGCAGCAGGTAGCTCGTGACCTCGGAACTGAACCAGCTGAGCGCTTCGACGGCCGGTGCACCGGGGTCGGGATGTCGCGCCGACAGGGCTGCGACGGACGCCGACAGGATCGCGGCCACGACGATGCCGATGCACATTCTGGAGAAGTCGGCGGAGCCCGACAGGGTGAGAGGTGCGTCTCGGCGGTGGCGGATCACGAAGGAGCCGCCGATCACTCCGACGATGTTGGCCACGTTGAACGTCACGGCCGCGTACGTGTCCGTGCCCGACACCAGATCTGCGGCGATCAGGGCCACCAGGGCCGCGGCAACGGCAGTGACGGTGAACATTCTGGGCCACCGCGCGAACACGGCGAGCGCGACGGCGTTGGCCAGCCATACCGAGGCCAGCAGTCCGGGCGGGCGTGACTGGATGCCGACGAGTGCCGCGACGAACACGACGACCGCGAACAACGCCACGTACGTCGTCGCGCGCGACACGGGTACGTCGATCGAACGGGTCACGGGCAGGGCCATCCTTCGTAAGGAAAGGAACCCCCTGTGACTTTTCAGTCGTTCCCAGCCATGTTGTTGGTACGAAGTGCAGTATCCACTACCTCAACGTGCCGTGAGGGGGTTGAGGCACACGCGGTCCGCCGGGTCATGCTTCGCGCTCGCGTGAGAGCCGAGAATGGGAACGGAACCTACGAATGCAGTCCACCTGCGTGCAGTGGCCTGCTCTGGCGACGTACGCGAGCGGCGAGACTCGAGCGCATGACCTACTCCGCTCTGCGCGAGACCGTGCTGCGTACGGGACTGCTGATCGGCGGTCTCGCGCTGTACGGCACCTCGATGGCCATGATGATCGCGGGCGGACTCGGCCTCAACCCGTGGGACGTGTTGCACCAGGGCCTCGAGAATCGCCTCCCGGTGAGCTTCGGTGCGGTGACCGCACTGACGGGAGCCGTGGTTCTGCTGCTGTGGATACCGCTGCGCCAGCGTCCGGGCATCGGCACCGTCGCCAACATCGTCGTCATCGCCGTGACGGTCGATCTCGCGCTGACATTCCTGCCGACGAACAGCGGTCACCTGGTCGGATCGGCGCTGCTCGTCGGTGGGGTGGTCCTCAACGGACTGGCGACCGCGGCGTACATCTCCGCCGGGCTGGGCGCGGGCCCGCGCGACGGCCTCATGACGGGGCTCGTCGCGCGGACGGGTATGACGGTGCGCTCCGTGCGCACGGCGATCGAGGTGACCGTGCTGGCCACGGGGTGGCTTCTCGGCGGGACCGTCGGCATCGGGACCGTGCTGTACGCGCTGGCGATCGGACCGCTGGCCCACATGTTCCTTCAGGTGATGCCGCAGCGGTGGGTCACGATCGGTTCAGGTTCTCACTCCTCCGTCGGCAGGTCGGTGCCCGCGGAGAGGATGCCGACCGAGACGCCGTAGGGAAGGAACCGCACCTTGCGGCTGGGATCGACGTTGTCACGGTGGGCCCGGAGTGCGTCGAGTTCCGTCGCGAAGACCTGGTCGACACCGGCCGTCCCGGTCTCGTCGACCGTGTAGATCGCCCACACACCGTCGCCTTTCTGACCGGTGGTCTCAGGCTCGGGCGCAGTGGCCTTGCCGGGGGCTGCCCCGAACAGACCGGCCCAGGGCACGTCGACGCCCGACTGGTTGGCCTTCTTCATCGCCTGACCGAGCATGTCGCGGATGCCGTCGCCGGCCTCGCGTGCGACGCGCTCGAAATCCTCGGGATCGAAACCGAACTGTCCGTTGCCGCTCATGACTACCTCGCAGAGTGTTAAGTGACTGTGATCGGTGCAACGAATGGGCGGCCTCGTCCGTTCCCGCGTTGTGAAGGTCGTCCGGGGGTACCCCCGGATCGAACACGACCACATTTCTACGACGGATGGACATCACCTCATGACGAAACTGCTCTTCGTGGTCACCGGCTCCGATCACTGGACCCTGAACGACGGGACGAAGCACCCCACCGGCTACTGGGCGGAGGAGCTCGTAGAGAGCCACCGGACCTTCACCGAGGCAGGGTGGGATGTCGTCGTCGCCACTCCCGGCGGCGTGACGCCCACGGTCGACCAGGGATCGCTCGCAGTGGAGGCCAACGGCGGCGACGAGAGCAAGGTCGCCGATCAGAAGCAGTACCTCGAGTCCATCGAGGGCGTGCTGGCCTCCCCCGCTCGCCTCGAGGATCAGACCGCGTCCTCCTTCGACGTCGTGTTCGTCCCCGGCGGTCACGGTCCGATGGAGGATCTGGCCGTGTCGACCGACTTCGGAGCCCTGGTCACGGAGTTCCTCGAATCGGGCAAGATCGTGTCCGCCGTCTGCCACGCGCCGGCAGCTCTGCTGTCCGCCACCCGCGACGACGGCAGCTGGCCCTTCTCGGGATACAAGCTCACCGGCTTCACCAACGAGGAAGAAGAGCAGGCCGGTCTCGCCGCCAAGGCACCCTGGCTACTCGAGACGCGGTTGCGCGACGGCGGAGCCGAGTTCTCCTCCGGCGACGCCTGGGGACCCCACGTCATCGTCGACCGAACGGTCTTCACGGGCCAGAACCCGGCGTCGACCAAGCCGCTGGCGGACAGGCTCGTCGCTGCCCTGAGCTGACCAACCACCCCGCACCCCCGCGAGTACGTCCATAACGTCGCGACTCCCCCCGGAATCACGACGGTATCGACGTACTCGCGGGAGGGGTCAGGTGGTCAGGCAATGGCTGCGGCCGCTCGCTCGGCGAGGTCGAGCAGGGGCTGGGGGAAGACGCCGAGCGCAACCGTGACGATCGCGCAGACACCGATGGTCAGGGCGGCACCGGGACTTCGGCTCATCGTCACGGAATCCCCGTCCGCGTCGGTGAAGAACAGGACGACCACCACCCGGATGTAGAACGACGCCGCGATGGCGCTGCTGACGACTCCGACGATCACGAGAGCTGTCCCGCCGTCGGCGAGGGCCGCCTGGAACACCGCGAACTTGCTGGTGAACCCGCTGGTCAACGGAATGCCGGCGAACGCGAGCAGGAACAACGCGAACGCGCCCGCCACCGCCGGGGACTGCCGACCCAAGCCCGCCCACCGGCGGAGCTCCGACACCTCGCCACCCTGGTCGCGGACCAGCGACACCACCGCGAACGCACCGAGGGTGCTGAACGCGTAGGCCGCGAGGTAGAACAGCGTCGCCGAGACACCGGGGCCTCCGGCGTAGACACCGGTGAGGATGAACCCGGCGTGGGCGATGGAGGAGTAGGCCAGCATCCGGATCACGTCGGTCTGGGTGACGGCGATGACGGCACCCACCAGCATCGTCACGATGGCGACGGCCCAGAGCATGGGACGCCATGCGTCCTGCAGATCGGGGACGCCCACGACCAGGATGCGGACGAGGGCGCCGAAGGCCGCCACCTTGGTTGCCGACGCCATGAAGGCCGTCACCGGCGTCGGGGCGCCCTGGTAGACGTCGGGAATCCACGAATGGAACGGCACCGCACCGACCTTGAACAGCAGTCCCACCGCGACGAGGCCGACGCCGAGAACCCCGAGCACGCGATCGCCGTCGGCCACCGCCAGGTCGTCGAAGCGCACGCTGCCCGCGTAGCCGTAGAGCAGCGCCGTCCCGAACAGGAAGAATGCCGACGAGAAAGCGCCGAGCAGGAAGTACTTGAGCGATGCCTCCTGCGACAACAGGCGTCGACGACGGGCCAGCCCGCACAGCAGATAGAGCGGCAGTGACAACACTTCGAGGGCGACGAACATCGTCAGGAGATCGTTCGACGCGGGCAGCACCATCATGCCGCCGACGGCGAACAGTGTCAGCGGATAGATCTCGGTGCGGGTCACCTTCGCGGTGACGGCGCGGGCCTCGGCGAGGCTGCCGGGGACGACCGACGCGAGAGGTGTGAAGGCGTCCGCCGCTTCCGCTTCGGGATGGTCGACGGTGCGATGGGCCATCAGCGCGATCGATGCTGCCGAGACGGTCAGGAGCACACCCTGCAGGAACAGTGTCGGCCCGTCGACGACGACGGATCCGGCCGCGGCAACGGTACTGGTGCCTGCCAGCGCGATGACTGCCACCAGTGCCGCGGCGAGGGACCCGATGCTCAGGACGAGGTGCGTCGCCCGCCGACGTTCGGCGGAGACGAATGCCTCGACGAGAACTCCGACCACCGCTGCTACCAACACGATGATCATCGGCGAGAGCAGGCTGTACTCGATCGACGGCGATTCGACGGTCATGGTTGCGCCACCCCTGTCTCCACCTGTTCGACGGATGTGCGTTCGACTGCGGGCGTGATGACGTCGAGAAGCGGCTTGGGGTACACCCCGAGGACGATCACCAACGCCAGAAGTGGTGCCACCACCGCTATCTCGCGCGGTACGAGGTCCCCGATGCGGTCGGAGCCGGCCGCTGCCGGCCCTGTCATCACGCGTTGGTAGAGCCACAGCACGTACATCGCGGACAGCACGAGCGCGCTCGCGGCGATAACCGCGGCGACGCCGTATCGGGGGAACGTGCCGATCAGGACGAGGAACTCGCTGACGAACGGGGCGAGCCCGGGTAGCGACAGCGTCGCGAGCCCGGCGACGAGGAAGGTGCCCGCCAGGATCGGCGCCACCTTCTGCACTCCTCCGTACTCGGCGATCAGAGCAGTTCCTCGACGGGTGACCAGGAATCCGGCCACGAGAAACAGTGCAGCCGTGGCAATCCCGTGGTTCACCATGTACAGCGCGGAACCGGCCTGCGACTGGCTGGTCATCGCGAAGATGCCGAGGATGATGAATCCGAAGTGCGAGATCGAGGTGTAGGCGATGAGGCGCATGATGTCCGTCGACCCGATCGCGAGGATCGCGCCGTAGACGATGCCGACCACGGCGAGGGTGATCACGAGCGGCGCGAAGGTGGCCGACGCGTCGGGAAAGAGTTGCAGGCAGTACCGCAGCATGCCGAACGTGCCGACCTTGTCCACGACGGCCATCATCAACACGGCTGTCGCAGGCGTACTTTCGGTCGCCGCCCCGGGTAGCCAGGTGTGCAGGGGCCACAGCGGCGCCTTCACGGCGAAGGCCACGAGGAAGCCGAGGAAGATCGCGTTCAGGACGCCCGGCGACGCACCGAGTTCTCCCGCCGCGGCCGCGTCGGCGATCGCCCGCACGTCGAACGTCCCGGACTCGAACGGGCTGGTGTCCGACGCGGTCACCACGTAGAGACCGATGACCGCCGCCAGCATCACCAGTCCGCCGACCAGGTTGTACAGCAGGAACTTCACCGCCGCGACACGTGATCGCTCCGCGTCCCGTCCGAAGCCGCCGATCAGGAAGTACATCGGTACGAGCATCGCCTCGAAGAAGATGTAGAACAGCAGGATGTCGAGGGAGACGAAGGACACCATGACCATCGACTCGACGACCAGGATCAGAGCGACGTAGGTCTGGGGGCGTCGTGAATCCTGCGCGTGTGCGGTGTCGTTCCACCCGGCCAGCAGGAGCAACGGCACCAGCACGGCGGTCAGCAGGACCAGCGTCAACGCGATGCCGTCGATCCCGAGTGTGTAACCGGCGCCGAACGTCGGTATCCACTCCCGTGATTCGACGAACTGGTAGCCCTCACGCCCGGGCTCGAAGTTCACCGCCAGCGCAGCCGCGAGAACGAGGACCGCGCCGGCAGCACCGACGCCGGTGATCCGCGCGGCGCGGCTGTTCGATCGCGGGACCGCCATGACGGCGAGAGCGCCGAGCAACGGCACGATCCACAGCGCGCTGAGTACGGGAAGGTCGGTCATCGCGTCACCCCCAGTGCCACGGTCAGGGCGACGACGACGAGAACCGCGCCGGTGAACATCGAGAGCGCGTAGGACCGTACGAAGCCGTTCTGCCAACGTCGCAACCGCGTCGAGGCGGTGCGGACCGACAGGGCGAAGGCCTCGACGACGCCGTCGACACCGGCGCGGTCGGCTGTCACGACGGCCTCGGTGACGCGCCGACCCGGGCGCATGAACACGGCCTCGTTCACGGCGTCTCCGTACAGATCGCGTCGTGCCGCGGTGGTGAGCACCGACCCGGCAGGGGCGGTCCGTGGAACAGCCGATCGGCCGTACATGCGCAGCGCCACGGCTATTCCGGCGGCCACGACGACGAGGACGACGGCCGTGACGATCCAGGCGGGCACGACGTGAGCTGCCTCGTGCTCGCCGACGACCGGGGCCAGCCACCCTTCGAGTCGGCTCCCGACCGCGAGAAGTGCTCCCGCGCCGACAGATCCGACCGCCAGCACGATCATCGGTGCCGTCATGCTCGCCGGCGCCTCGTGGGGGTGCGCATGGTCCGTCCACCGACGCTCGCCGAAGAAGGTGAGGACCATGACACGCGTCATGTAGAAAGCAGTCAGACCCGCGCCGACCAGGGTGGCGATTCCCAGCAGAACTCCCTTCACGCCGCCGGCGTCGAGAGCGGCCTCGATGATGCCGTCCTTCGACCAGAATCCCGAGAACGGGGGCACTCCGATGATCGCGAGGTAGCCCAGCCCGAAGGTCACGAAGGTGACGGGCAGGACCGTCCGCAGGCCGCCGAACCGGCGCATGTCGGTCTCGTCGTCCATCGCGTGCATGACGGAGCCCGCGCCGAGGAAGAGTCCCGCCTTGAAGAAGCCGTGCGTGAGCAGATGCATGATCGCCACCGCGTAACCGGCCGGACCGAGACCCGCGGCCAGAACCATGTAGCCGATCTGGCTCATCGTCGACGCGGCCAGAGCCTTCTTGATGTCGTCCTTGGCGCAGCCGATGACGGCGCCGAAGAGCAATGTGACCGCACCGACTGCAGCGACGACGTTCTGGGCGACCGGCGACGCCTCGAACACCGCGCCGGACCGCACGATCAGATACACCCCGGCGGTGACCATGGTCGCCGCGTGGATCAGGGCCGACACCGGGGTCGGCCCCTCCATCGCGTCGCCGAGCCAGGACTGGAGGGGCACCTGGGCGGACTTGCCGCAGGCGGCGAGGAGAAGCATCAACCCGAGTGCTGTCGCCGTGCCGGTGCCGGCGTCGCCGATTCCGGAGAACACGTCGTCGTAGGAGACGGAGCCGAATGTGGCGAACATGATCATCAGAGCCACCGCCAGGCCGATGTCTCCGACCCGGTTGACGACGAAGGCCTTGCGCGCTGCTGTCGCGGCGGAGGGCTTGGCCGACCAGAAGCCGATCAGCAGGTAGGAGGCCAGTCCGACGCCTTCCCAGCCGACATACAGGCCGAGGAAGTTGTCGGACATGACCAGCAGCAGCATCGCGGCGACGAAGAGATTGAGATACGCGAAGAAGCGGCGCCGGTCGGGGTCGTCCCGCATGTAGCCGATGGAGTAGACGTGGATCAGGGCGCCGACTCCGGTGATCAGCAGGACGAAGCAGACGGAGAGTTGATCGAGCCGGAGCCCGAGGTCGACCTGGAGGGTGTCGACGGGTATCCACGAGAACACGGTGCGGGCGAGGGTCCGGTCGTCCTCGGCGCGGCCGGCCATGTCGAGGAACGTCACCACCGCCACGACGAACGATGCGGCCATCGCCGCGCAGGCGAGCAGATGGCCCCACGCATCTGTACGTCGACCTCCGAGGAGGAGCACTGCGGCGCCGAGGAGTGGGATCATGGGCAGCAGAACCAGATTCGTCCCCATGTCAGTACTTCAGCAGACTGTCGTCGTCGACCGAGACGGATCGACGGGATCGGAAGATGGCCATGATGATGGCGAGTCCGACGACCACTTCCGCGGCGGCGACGACCATCGTGAAGAAGGCGAACACCTGGCCGTCGAGTCCGCCGTGCATCCGCGAGAACGTGACGAAGGCCAGATTCGACGCATTGAGCATCAGCTCGACACACATGAAGACGACGATCGCGTTGCGCCGCAGCAGTACTCCGGCGGCGCCGATCGTGAACAGAGCCGCCGAAAGGTACAGGTAGTACTCGGGATTCATGACCGGTCCTCGCGGAACTGTCGGCTCACGGAGTCCGCGGCCGGTGCTCCCCCGGGTAGCCGGGCGGGGATGTCGACGCCGTTGTGTCGGGCGTAGACGCCGGGGCTCGGCAGCGGAGTCACTCGCGCGCCGAGTCGGAAGCGGTCCTGCGACAACTCCTTCTGCGTTCTGGTGCGGCCGATCGCGTCGCGGTGGGTGAGCACCATGGCGCCGATCGTCGCGGTGATCAGCAGGGCGCCGGTCAGTTCGAAGGCCCACACGTAGCGCACGAAGACCAACTCGGCGAGACCCTCGACGTTCGGCGGAGATGCGGCGGTGAACCCCTGGAAGTCGGAAAGCGATGCGTTGCCGAGGCCGCCGATCAGGAGGATGCCGAAGCCCAGTCCGACGACGATGGCCGCGGCGCGCTGTCCACGCAGTGTCTCGATCAGTGAGTCGGACGAGTCGACACCGACGAGCATCAGCACGAACAGGAACAGCATCATCACGGCACCGGTGTAGACGACGATCTGCACGACGCCGAGGAAGACCGCGCCCTGCACGATGTAGAAGATCGCGAGGACGACCATGGTCGAGGCGAGGAACAGTGCCGAGTACACGGCCTTGGCCGAGGCGACGACGCCGATCCCGCCGATGAGGGCGAGAGGCGCGAGGATCCAGAAGGCGACGGCTTCCGACGTCGACACGATCATCGGTCGCCGTCCCGTCGGGCGGTGACGGTGCCGCGGTAGTAGTCCTCGTCGGACGCGCCCTCGGCCATCGCGTGGGGTGGTGCGTCCATGCCCTCGGTGAGCGAGGCCAGCAGGTCCGTCTTCTCGTAGATGAGATCGGCGCGGTTGTCGTCGCACATCTCGTACTCGTTGGTCATGGTCAGGGCTCGCGTCGGGCACGCCTCGATGCAGAGCCCGCAGCCGATGCACCGGAGATAGTTGATCTGGTAGACGCGGCCGTATCGTTCACCGGGAGAGAATCTTTCGGTCTCGGTGTTATCGGCGCCCTCGACGTAGATCGCATCGGCGGGGCACGCCCAGGCGCACAGTTCGCATCCGATGCACTTCTCGAGTCCGTCCGCGTACCGGTTGAGCTGATGCCGCCCGTGGTAGCGCGTCGCCGTGGGAACCTTCTCCTCCGGGTACGACTCGGTCTCGGCTTTCTTGAACATCGTCGCGAAGGTGACACCGAAACCGGCTACGGGACCGAGGAATTCAGGCATCGGTGGTCTCCTTCGCAGTGGGGCGAGTTTTTCGAGCGGGAAGCGGCGGTACGGGGAAGCCGCCGGCATGAGGATCGGCCGGCGCGGTGTTCTCCGGGTCCGAGACGGTGCGCTCGAGCCGGCCCCTACGCAGCGTCCTGGTCAGGACGGCAACCAGGGCGGCGGTGTAGACGAGGGACGCGACCACGGTGACCGGCCGGACGTGTGGTGAGTCGACCAGCAGAATCCGCACGCCGGCGATGACCAGGATCCACAGCAGGGCGGCCGGGATCAGCACCTTCCACCCGAAGTTCATGAACTGGTCGTAGCGCAGCCTCGGCAGCGTGCTGCGCAGCCAGATGAAGACGAACAGGAATCCCCACACCTTGATCGTGAACCAGAGGACGGGCCACCATCCTTGATTCGCACCGTCCCACAGGCTGATCGGGAACGGTGCCCGCCATCCTCCGAGGAACAGGGTGGTCGCGAGCGCGGACACGGTGACCATGTTGACGTACTCCGCCAGCATGAACATGGCGAAGCGTAGCGACGAGTACTCCGTGTGGAATCCGCCGACCAGTTCGCCTTCTGCCTCCGGCAGATCGAAGGGTGCGCGGTTGGTCTCCCCGACCATCGAGGTGACGTAGACGAGGAACGACGGCAGCAGCATGACCACGAACCACAGGCGTTCCTGCGAGGCGATGATGCCCGATGTCGACATGGTGCCCGCGTACAGGAACACGGCAGCGAAACTGAGTCCCATCGCGACCTCGTACGAGATCACCTGCGCGGTCGACCGCAACGCTCCCAGCAGCGGATACGTCGACCCCGACGACCATCCGGCGAGCACGATCCCGTACACACCGATCGAGGTCACCGCCAGGATGTAGAGGACCGCGACGGGCATGTCGGTCAGCTGCAGCGGGGTGATGTGGCCGAAGATCGAGACGGTCGGACCGAACGGGATGACGGCGAAGGCCATGAACGCGGGGACGACCGAGATGACCGGCGCCAGCAGGTAGATGGGCCGATCGACGCCCTTCGGGATGATGCCTTCCTTGAGCGCCAGCTTGATGCCGTCTGCAAGGCTCTGCAGCATGCCCCGCGGTCCGGTGCGGTTGGGACCGATGCGCATCTGCATCCACGCCATGACCTTGCGCTCGACGTAGATCGCGATCAGCGGGGTCAGCACGAGGAATCCGAAGACGGCGAGAGCCTTGGCCACGACGAGCCACAGCGGGTCGAGTCCGAACATCGACAGATCGGTCGGCGTGGTCATCGTTCGCCTCCGACGGCGATCGAGACGGTCGCGCCCGGTGAGACCCCGAGTTCGACACCGATGCGCGACGGTCCGGAGTTCAGGGGGAGCCAGACGACCTGGTCGGGCATCGCGGTGACCAGGAGCGACAGGGTGATCGCACCCGAGGCAGTGGACACGGTGACGGGGTCCCCGTCGGCGGCGCCGATGTCCGAGGCGGTGCCCGGGGAGAGTCGGACCACGGGGGTGCGTGCCGTACCCGCGAGATCGTCCTCCCCGTCCTGCAGGCGACCCGAGTCGAGCAGCATGTGCCAGCCCGCGAGCACCGCGGAATCCGACCCGGGGGCGATGGACGGCACGGGCGGCGGAGCGGCGACGTGCGAGTCGCGCGGCGCGGACCCGGCCGCATCCAGTTCCCGACGAGCCGAGGCTGCATCCGGAAGTCCGAGGTGCACGCCCATCTCCGAGGCCAGCGCATCGAGCACGCGGAGGTCGGACATCCTGGACGGGGTGGGAAGTGCGGCATCGAACGTCTTCCGGCGTCCTTCCCAGTCGAGAAAGGAGCCGGACTTCTCGGCGACGGAGGCGACGGGGAACACCACGTCGGCCATGGCGGTGACCGCACTCGAGCGGATGTCGAGTGCGACGACGAACCGTGCGCGTTCCAGCCCTGCCCGGGCTGCGGCCGGGTCGGGGAAGTCGTCCGGGTCGACACCCGCCACGACCAGCGCACCGAGGGACCCGTCGAGCATCGCAGCGGCATCGCGACCCGGACGCTCGGGGAGATCGGACACGTTCCACGAGGTCGCGACGGCCCGCCGCGCATCCTCGTCGTCGACACGCCGACCGCCGTGCAGAAGTGTGGGAAGCGCCCCTGCTTCGAGCGCCCCGCGGTCTCCGGCGCGGCGCGGGATCCATGCGAGACGGGCGCCGGTCCGCTCCGACAGTCGGACGACGGCGGCCAGGGCGCCGGGACTGGTGGCGGCACGCTCACCGACCAGAACGACGGTGTCGCCGGTGACCGTCTCGGTCCCGAGGGTGTCGAGCACGGCGGCCTCGCGGCCGGGGACCGTCTGCAGGACGTCGGCCGACATCTTGCGGGAGCCGGCCGAGGTGAAAGGTGCGAGCGTGACGACGCGGGTACCACCGCGTCGGACGGCCTTGCGCAGGCGGAGGAAGACGATCGGACTCTCCTCCTCCGGCTCGACACAGACGAGCAGTACGGTCGGCGCCGCCTCGAGGGACGAGTAGGTCACTGCCATGTCGCGACCGGCGACCCGGGCGGTGAGGAAGTCGGTCTCCTCCTCGGACAGTGCCCGCGCGCGGAAGTCGATGTCGTTGCTGTGCAGAGCGACTCGAGCGAACTTGCTGTAGGCGTAGGCGTCCTCGACGGTGAGGCGTCCGCCGGTGAGGACGCCGGCATCTCCCCCCGCGCCGGCCAGTCCGCGGGCTGCGACGGCCAAGGCTTCCGGCCACGAGGCCGGCTCGAGGTCACCGCCGGCGCGGCGCACCAGCGGGGTGGTCAGACGGTCCGGGAGGGTGCCGTAGGCGAACGCCCACCGGCCCTTGTCGCAGGTCCATTCCTCGTTGGTCTCGGGATCGTCCCCGGCGAGCCTGCGGACGACCTTGCCGCGACGGTGATCGGTGCGCTGGGAGCACCCGCTGGCGCAGTGCTCGCAGACACTGGGCGTCGACACCAGGTCGAAGGGGCGGGCGCGGAAACGGTAGGCGGTGTTGGTCAGCGCCCCGACCGGGCAGATCTGCACGGTGTTGCCGGAGAAGTACGACTCGAACGGCTCGGCACCGTAGATCCCGACCTGTTGCAGCGCACCGCGTTCGAGTAGATCGATGAAGGGGTCCCCCGCGATCTGCTCGGAGAAGCGCGTGCACCGGGCGCACAGGACGCAGCGCTCCCGGTCGAGCAGGACTTCCGTCGACAGCGGAACGGGTTTGGGGTAGGTGCGTTTGGTCTCGGTGAAGCGGGACTCCGTGCGCCCGGCGGACATGGCCTGGTTCTGCAGGGGGCACTCGCCGCCCTTGTCGCAGACGGGGCAGTCGAGGGGATGGTTGATCAGGAGCAGTTCCATGACACCGCGCTGCGCCTTCTCGGCGATCTCCGAGCTGTGCTGCGTCCTGACGATCATGCCGTCGGACACGGTGGTGGTGCACGACGCCAACGGCTTCCGCTGACCTTCGACGTCGACGAGGCACTGCCGGCACGCTCCGACCGGGTCGAGGAGCGGGTGGTCGCAGAACCGGGGGATCTGAATGCCCAGCATCTCGGCGGCACGAATGACCAACGTGCCCTTCGGAACCGTCATGGGCACGCCGTCGATCGTGATGTCCACCGTGCTTTGCTGTACTGCGGTCACGCGTACTCACCTGCCATCAGGGTGGAGAGATGCGGGTCGAACGGGCATCCGCCCTGCTCGACATGGGCGACGTACTCGTCACGGAAATGTGCGATCGAAGACACGATGGGACTGGCGGCACCGTCGCCCAACGCGCAGAACGACTTTCCGAGGATGCTGTCCGCGACGTCGAGCAGCTTCTGCAGATCGCCCTCCGACCCGGTGCCGTTCTCGAGCCGTGCCAGGATCTGCACCAACCAGTACGTGCCCTCACGGCACGGGGTGCACTTGCCGCAGGACTCGTGGGCGTAG
Source organism: Rhodococcus sp. AC861 (assembly GCF_979256035.1). Taxonomy (NCBI): domain Bacteria; kingdom Bacillati; phylum Actinomycetota; class Actinomycetes; order Mycobacteriales; family Nocardiaceae; genus Rhodococcus; species Rhodococcus sp. AC861. The sequence goes on along the minus strand of NZ_CEEDMW010000002.1, from coordinate 663,404 downwards.
AACTCGCTCCACCGCCGCACGGCGCGGACCACGCACGTGGTCTCGTCGAAGATCTGCAGAGCCTTGGTTCCCAACATGGACCCGGCGGCGCTGACGCCCTCGTAGTCCAGGGGTACGTCGAGGTGCTCGTCGGTGAAGATCGGCGTCGACGATCCACCGGGAGTCCAGAACTTCAGACGATGACCGGCGCGCACACCGCCCGCGAGATCGAGCAACTCGCGCAACGTGATTCCGAGAGGGGCCTCGTACTGGCCGGGCGTGGTCACGTGCCCCGAGAGGGAATACAGCGTGAACCCGGGCGACTTCTCGCTCCCCATCGACCGGAACCACTGCGTCCCGTTCGCCAGGATGGACGGCACGCTCGCAATGGATTCCACATTGTTGACGACGGTCGGACTTGCGTAGAGGCCGGCCACCGCGGGGAAGGGCGGCCGCAGCCGGGGCTGGCCGCGTCGCCCCTCGAGCGAGTCGAGAAGGGCGGTCTCCTCGCCGCAGATGTAGGCACCGGCGCCGGCATGGACGACGAGGTCGAGATCGAAGCCCGACCCCTGGATGTCCCTGCCCAGGTACCCGGCGTCGTACGCCTCCGCGACCGCGGTCTGCAGTCGCCGGAGTACCGGAACCACCTCGCCGCGGAGATAGATGAAGGCGCGCGTGGACCGGATGGCGTACGCGGCGATGATGATGCCCTCGACCAGCACGTGCGGTGTGGCCATCAGCAGCGGCATGTCCTTGCACGTGCCGGGCTCCGACTCGTCCGCGTTGACCACCAGATAGTGCGGCACTGTCTGGTCCGCGGGTGTCGGACCGTCCTGCGGGATGAAACTCCACTTCATGCCCGTCGGGAATCCGGCGCCACCGCGGCCGCGCAGACCAGACTCCTTGACGGTGGCGATCACCTCGTCGGGCGCGGAGGACAGCGCCGCCCGCAGGCCGTCGTAACCTCCGTGTCGGAGATAGGTCTCCAGAGTCCAGGACTCGGGTTCGTCCCAGTAGCGGCTCAGCACGGGGGTCAGCGTCACGGCCGTGGTCCCTTCGGAACGTCGGCGGACGGTGCGGGCGCCGGCTTGTCGCGGGTGGAATCGGTGGGCACCGCTGCCGCGTCCGGCGCGGGCACCTCGGCTCGGCGGTCGTCCGTCGAGGGTGCTGCCATTCCCCGTTCGCGGGCGATCGTCAGGCCGGCCAGGGTGGCCGGTCCCGCGGTGGCGGTGCCCCCGGCGCCCGGTCGAGGATCGGGGAACCCGGCGAGAATGCGCGACGTCTCGCGGAACGTACACAGAGTCGCGCCGCGTGTCGGTGTCACGGGAGCGCCCGACCGCAGATCGTCGACGAGTGTTCGCGCCGACTCGGGCGTCTGGTTGTCGAAGAATTCCCAGTTGACCATCACCACCGGCGCGTAATCGCAGGCGGCATTGCACTCGATGTGCTCGAGGGTGATCGCATCGTCGCCGTCGAGGTGCTCGGTCAGCGCGTCGTAGATGGCGTCGCCGCCCATCACCGCGCACAACGTGTTGGTGCAGACCCCGACGAGGTAGTTCGCGGTGGGTTCGCGTCGGTACATCGAATAGAACGTCGCCACCGCCGCGACCTCGGCCCCCGTCAACGACAGGGTGGCGGAACAGAAGTCGATCGCCGCGGGAGTGAGATAGCCGTCCTCGGCCTGCAGGAGATGGAGGATCGGGATGATGGCCGACCGCGGGTGGGGATAGCGCGCGATGATCTCCGCCGCATCACGAGTGAGTCGGCCCAGCACCGCGTCGGGATAGCTGCGTCGGGCACCCGGCTGCACCAGCTGAACCCGTTCCTCCGGCTTCGGCCCGAACGCCACGAACACCGGTTCGTGCATGCTCGATTCCGGCCGGCCTCCGGCCTTCCCGCTGCTCATCGGTCCACCCCACCCATGACGGGATCGATACTGGCCACCGAGGCGATGACGTCGGACACCATGCCTCCCTCGCACATAGCGGCCACTGCCTGGAGATTGGTGAACGACGGATCGCGGAAATGGACCCGATACGGTCTCGAGCCGCCGTCGGACACCATGTGCACGCCCAACTCGCCGCGTGGCGACTCGACGGCCACGTACACTTGACCCGCGGGCACGCGGATTCCCTCGGTCACCAGTTTGAAATGGTGGATGAGCGATTCCATGGACCCGTCCATGATCTTCGCGACGTGTTCGCGGGAGTTGCCCAATCCGTCGGATTCGGAGACCAGATCCGCCGGCCATGCGATCTTCTTGTCCGAGATCATCACGGGCCCCGGCCGCAGGGCGTCCAGGCACTGCTCGACGATCTTCAGTGACTCCGTCATCTCGTCGACACGGATGAGATAGCGCGCGTAGCAGTCGCTTTCCTGCTCGGTGATCACGTCGAACTCGTAGTTCTCGTACCCGCAGTACGGCTCCGCGCGCCGCAGGTCGTGCGGCAGTCCGGTGGCGCGGAGAACGGGGCCGGTCACTCCGAGCGCCATGCACCCCGTCAGATCGAGGAAACCGATGCCGCGGGTCCGCCCCTTCCAGATGGGGTTGTCGTCGAGCATCGCACCCATGTCCCGCAGTCGAACCGGCAACAGCGTCAGCAGGTCCCGGATCTTGGGTACCGCGTCGTCCGGAAGGTCCATGGCCAGCCCGCCGGGGCGGATGAAGGCGTGGTTCATCCGCAGGCCCGTGATCGTCTCGAAGATGTCGAGGATCAGTTCCCGCTCCCGGAAGCCGAACAGCATGGCGGTGACGGCGCCGAGTTCCATGCCGCCGGTCGCCAGCGCCACCAGGTGCGAGGAGATCCGATTGAGCTCCATCAGCAGGACACGCACCACCGTCGCGCGCTCGGGAATGTCGTCGGTGATCCCGAGCAACTTCTCGACGCCCAGGCAGTAGGCGGTCTCGTTGAAGAACGGCGACAGGTAGTCCATACGTGTCACATAGGTGACGCCCTGAGTCCAGTTGCGGTACTCCAGGTTTTTCTCGATACCTGTGTGCAGGTAGCCGATTCCACACCGCGCCTCGGTCACCGTCTCGCCCTCGATCTCGAGAATCAGGCGCAGCACTCCGTGCGTCGACGGGTGCTGGGGACCCATGTTGACGACGATGCGCTCCTCACCGGCGGTGCCGGCCAGATCGACGATCTCGTCCCAGTCCTGTCCCGATGCGGTGTAGACGGTCGGTGTGTCGTGATCCTTCTCGAGTGTCATCAGTTGTACGACCTGCGCTGATCGGGGGGAGGAATCTGCGCGCCCTTGAATTCGACGGGGATGCCGCCCAGTGGATAGTCCTTGCGCTGCGGGTGACCCGCCCAATCGTCCGGCATCTGTATACGTGTCAACGACGGGTGGCCGTCGAATTCGATGCCGAAGAAGTCGTACGTCTCGCGCTCGTGCCAGTCGGTGGTGGGATAGATGCCGCACAGGGAGGGAATGTGCGGATCCGACTCGGGCACCGACACTTCGAGACGCAGTCGGCGTCCGTGGGTGATGGACTGCAGGTGGTACACGGCGTGCAGTTCACGACCAGCGTCGTCGGGACGATGCACCCCGCTGACTCCGAGACAGAGTTCGTAGCGCAGAGCCGCATCGTCACGCAACGCCGAGGCGACGGACGGAAGGTGGGTCCGCGCGATGTGGAAGGTGAGTTCGCCGCGGTGGACGACGGCTCGTTCCACGGCGTCGGACAGGTGACCGCCCAGCGCCCGGTCGAGTGCCACGGCGACGTCCTCGAAGGAACCGTCGAAAGGTCGAGTTGCGGTGTCGTGTCGGGGTTTCGGCGGCGCCAGTCGACCGTACCCGGACACGTCGCCCGATCCGCGGACGCCGAACATGCCTCGCGGCCCCCGGGTGCTCACCGGAACAGCGTCTTCGCGTCGATGACGGACGGTGAGGCCAGTGCAGCCTTCTCGGTCTCGGCGATCGCACGGACCCGGTCGACACCGAGTGGCATCGCTTGGATGGACGCGTGCAGTTGCAGAATGGCGTTGATCAGCATCTCCGGACGCGGCGGGCACCCGGGGAGGTAGATGTCGACCGGAACCACGTGATCGACGCCCTGGACGATGGCGTAGTTGTTGAACATCCCGCCCGACGATGCGCAGACACCCATGGCCAGAACCCATTTGGGCTCCGCCATCTGGTCGTACACCTGCCGCAGGACGGGAGCCATCTTCTGGCTGACGCGTCCGGCGACGATCATCAGATCGGCTTGGCGGGGTGAGGCTCGGAACGCTTCCATCCCGAACCGTGCCAGATCGAAGCGGCCCGACGTGGTGGACATCATCTCGATGGCGCAGCATGCCAGCCCGAACGTCGCGGGCCACAGGGACCCTTTGCGCGCGAAGCCGGCCAGTCCCTCGACAGTGGTCAGCAGGAAGCCGCTCGGCAGCTTCTCTTCCAATCCCATTCGATCACTTCTTCCACGACGTGTGGATCAGTCCCAGCTGAGACCTCCACGACGCCACTCGTATGCGTAGGCGACGGAAACGTTGACGATGAAGAGGGCCATCGCAGCCAAGCCGAAGACGCCCAGCGCCTCGAAGTGCACAGCCCACGGGTAGAGGAACACGATCTCGATGTCGAAGATGATGAAAAGCATTGCGGTGAGGTAGAACTTGACCGGAAAGCGGCCACCACCCGGATGCTGCGGTGTGGGCTCGACGCCGCATTCGTAGGCATCGAGTTTGGCGCGGTTGTAGCGCTTCGGGCCCACCGCGGACGCGACGAAGACCGAGAACACGGCGAAGGCGACAGCGATCACACCGAGTACGAGGACTGGCACATAAGCATTCATGCCGCTCGAACTCCTGCCTGTCGTGTCGGCTCCCGAGGGAGTCGAAACCATCAGTGGAAGTGACCTGTGCCACACAGTAGGACGTTCGACGGCGCGATGGGTCTGATTTCGAGCGTTGTCACGACAATCGCAACGGATCGGTGACCTCAGGCAGGAGGGCGGAGCAGCGACACCACGGCGCGCGAGAGTTCGAGCGGGTCGATCGGATGCGTGACCGACGCGTCGGCGCGAGACCACGTGGCGAGCCACGCGTCGTCGGGGCGGCCGGTGATCACGAGAAGTGGTGGACATGGGTCGATCTCGTCGCGCAGCTGCTTGGCCAGCCCCATGCCGCCGACGGGGGCCGACTCGCCGTCGAGGATCACCAGGTCGACGCCGCCGCGGTCCAACCGCTCGAGGACGACGGGCGCGGTGGCGACGTCGAGGTACTCGATCTCGGGGAGGTCGGGGTGTGGACGCCGGCCCAGAGCGCCGTGGACGGCGTCGCGCGTGCGGGCGTGACTGCTGTAGACCAGCACCGACAGCGTCGCATTCGCCACGAGGCGAACCATACCCTCGAGACGGAGATCTAGGACCGGTACAGCGACTCCTCGTACGCGGGCCCGTAGTACTCCCGGAGCTGGTCGAGGGATTCGGGGGACTCCGGGATCAGGATCTTCGTCATCTCGGCCACCGTGGGAAGAACGGACGGGTTCCACGTCTCGGGCTCCCACAGCCGCGAGCGCATGAACGCCTTCGCGCAGTGGTGGAAGATCTGCTCGATGTCGACGACCAGACAGAGGATCGGCCGGTGCCCCTTGACGACGAGGTCGTCGAAGAACGGTGCATCCGAGATCAGGCGCGCGCGGCCGTTGATGCGCAGGGTGTCGCCGCGGCCGGGCACCAGGAAGTCGAGGCCGACGAACGGGTTGAGCAGGACGTTGCGGTAGCCGTCCATGCGCTTGTTGCCCGGCCTCTCCGCCAACGCGATGGTCGCGTCGTCGAGGACGTGGACCAGCGAGCCCGCCGGGTCGCCTTTCGGGGACACGTCGCACCGCCCGGTGTCGTCGGCGGTCGCCACCAGGCAGAACGGCGACGCCGCGAGGAAGTCCCGATCGAGCGGATGAAGCCTCGGACGGTCCTTGTGCGCGGCGCGGAAGGACGGGGTGCCGTACATCGCCGTCAGCTGGTCGCTATCGGTCACCTCGGTCCAGGTCACGACTCGTCGCTCGGGGGCAGCGCAGGCAGGTTCTGCTGGATCTGTTCCCGCGTCGGTTCGAGCCACGGCGGCAGTTTGAGCGACTTGCCGAGTTCGAGGAGCGGCTCGTCGACGTCGAAGCCGGGGGCCTCCGTCGCGATCTCGAACAGGACGCCGCCGGGTTCGCGGAAGTAGATCGACTGGAAGTACTGCCGGTCGAGGATCTCCGTGACATGCGCGCCGCTGTCGAGCAGCTCGGCGCGCCACGCCGTCAGCGTCTCGTGATCGGGTGCGCGGAAGGCCACGTGGTGGACTGTTCCGCCTGCTTGCAGGCCTTTGTCGGCGCGGTCGGCGGCGACGTCGACCAGTGCGCCGGCGCCGCCCGACGACATCGCGAACCGCGCGCTGCCCGACGCTTCGCTCGCGACCGTCATGCTCATGCGTCCGGTGAGGAGTTCGGCCGTGGCGTCGAGCGTCTTCTCGGTCAGAGTCACCGAGTGCAGTCCGCGTACCGCGTGTTCCGCGGGGATCGATCCCACGCCGTCCCAGCCGGAGCGGGTGTCCCCGTCGGATGCGACGAGGTCGAGGACCATCCCGTCGTGGTCGTACAGGCGCAGTACCTCGTCGTCACCCCGCGTGACCGGATCGTCGACGCGGACGTTCATCGCTCGGAGACGGTCGTGCCAGAACGACAATGACGACCCCGGCACGCTGAACGCGGTCGAGGTGGCCAGACCCGTTCCTTGTCGCCCTCGCTCGACGTCCTTCCACGGGAAGAAGGTGATCAGGGACGACGGGCTCCCGTGCTCGTCGCCGTAGTACAGGTGGTAGGTGCCGGGGTCGTCGAAGTTCACCGTCTGCTTCACCAACCGGAGGCCGAGCACTCGCGTGTAGAACTCGACGTTCCGGCCGGGATCGGAGGCGATGGCGGTGACGTGGTGCAGACCGAGGGGAGCAATCGTCGTCATGGGGATATCGTCCACCGTGATCGCAGAATCTTCTCGGAAAGGACGCCCGTGTCACCAGAGTTCGAACCCTGGCCCGAGCTCGACGTCGCCTCCTGGCAGGACACACGCGACACCGTGCACATGTGGACACAGATCGTCGGAAAGGTGCGGATGGCATTGTCGCCGCACGTCAACCACTGGTGGAACGTCACCTTCTACGTCGACGCGACCGGACTGACGACGTCGTTGATGCCGTACCGCACCATGGGTGTGGAAATCAGGTTCGACTTCGTCCGTCACCGGCTGATCGTCGCGACGACGCAGGGCACCTCCCGGGAGCTGGAACTGCGGGCGCGCACCGTGGCGAGCTTCCACGACGAACTGTTCGAGCATCTGCGCGCCCTCGGGATCGAGGTGACGATCATGGGATCACCCGTCGAGGTCGACCCGGCGATCCCGTTCGCGGAAGACACGGTGCACAGCAGCTACGACGCCGACGCGATGCACCGGTACTGGATGTCGCTGGTGTCCGCCGACAGGGTGTTCTCGGCGTTCCGCGGTGACTTCCGCGGCAAGACGAGCCCGTCCCACTTCTTCTGGGGTGCTTTCGATCTCGCGGTGACCCGCTTCTCGGGTCGACGCGCGGCGCAGCACCCCGGCGGCGTGCCGAACTGCCCGGACTGGGTGATGCACGAGGCCTACAGCGACGAGGTCTCGAGCGCCGGCTACTGGCCAGGAGGCGCATCGGAGGGCATCTTCTACTCCTACGCCTACCCCCAGCCCGACGGATTCGACACTGCGACAGTCGAACCCGAGGCCGCCTATTTCGACACCGCGCTCGGCGAATTCGTCCTCCCGTACTCGGTGGTCCGGCAGTCGGAGAACCCCGACGCGACCCTGCGGACGTTCCTGGACAGCACCGCGCGGGTGGCAGCCGAGTTGGCGGAGTGGCCGTCCTCGGACGGCGACGCGACTCAGGGGAGGATCGAGTCCACGTAACCACCGTCGACACGTAGTGCCCCGCCCGTGGTCGCGGACGCCAGCGGAGAACTCAGGTAGACCACCATGTTCGCGATCTCCTCGGGCTCGATCAGTCGCTGGATCAGGCTCTGCGGGCGGTACTTCACCATGAACTCGTGCTGGGCCTCGTCCCACGGGAGATCGTCGCCGACCAGCTCGCGCACGAACGTCTCCACTCCCCCCGTGTGGGTCGGACCGGCCATGACCGAGTTGACCGTCACCCCGGACCCGGCGGCGTCCTTGGCGAATCCGCGGGAGACGGACAGCAGCGCCGTCTTCGTCATGCCGTAGTGGATCATCTCGGTGGGAACGACGACGGCCGAGTCGCTGGCGATGCTGAGCACGCGTCCCCATCCGGCGTCCTTCATCGACGGCAGGTAGGCGCGGATGAGGCGCACGGCAGCGAGGACGTTGATCTCGAAGTAGCGACGCCATTCGTCGTCGTCGATCTCGAGAGCCGGCTGCGCGCCGAAGATTCCGAGGTTGTTGACCAGGATGTCGACCCGGGGATGCGCGTCGGTCAGGGATCGCGACCCCGATTCGGTTCCGACGTCGGCGGGCGCGGCGACGAAGGTGCCGTCGACGACCTCCGCGGTCAGTCGCTCGATGGCCGCGGACACCGAGGCTTCGGTTCTGCCGTTCACCAGCACGGTGGCTCCGCTGCGCGCGAGGCCGGCCGCGATGGCGTAGCCGATTCCTTGGGTCGAACCGGTCACGAGGGCAGTCTTACCCGAGAGGTCGATGATCATGCCCGGGTGAACAGCATCGGCACGTGGTCTATGCCCGCCTCGAGGTAGTTCGCGCCGGTACGCACGAAACCGAATCGGCCGTACCACTCCTCGAGGTAAGCCTGCGCGGAGATGGCGATGTCGGTACCGGCGCACTCCATGGCGGCGCGCATCACCTCGGCCGCGACCCCCCGACCGCGAGCGGATGTCGCGGTGGCGACGCGGCCGATATGGGCGGGGAGCTCGTCCTGCAGCAGACGCAGCGTCGAGACGACGCGACCGTCGTCCTCCGCCCAGAAGAGCGTGGTGGTCGGTTCGAGGTCACGGCCGTCGATCTCCTGGTCGCCCACGATGCCCTGCTCGTGGATGAACACCTCGGTGCGCAACTGCAGGATGCGGTACAGCGCAACGGGATCGACGTCGCGAACGGTGGCGTGGTGAATGCTGGTCACCTCCCCACTATCCCAGGGCCGTGAACCCCACCGGATCCGACAGCAGCGTCGCGACCGTCGACAGGAACTTCGAGCCCTGCTCGCCGTCGACGAGTCGGTGGTCGAACGACAGGCTCAGCGTCGTGACGTGTCGCAGCGCGACCTCACCTCGGTATTCCCACGGCTGACGACGGATCGCTCCGAAGCACAGGATCGCCGCCTCGCCGGGCGTGAGGATCGGGGTGCCGGAGTCGATGCCGAACACCCCGATGTTGGTGATCGTGATCGTGCCGTCCGCGAGGTCGGCCGGACCGGTCTTTCCCTCCTTGGCGACGGACGTGAGGTCCGCGAGGGCGGCGCAGAGATCCCGGAAACCGAGAGCGTGCGCGTTCTTGACGTTGGGCACCATGAGTCCGCGCGGAGTCGCCGCGGCGATGCCCAGGTTGACGTACTTCTTGGTGACGATCTCGTCGGCTGCCTCGTCCCAGTGCGAGTTGAGGCTGGGGTGCTCACGCACAGCGATGAGGAGTGCCTTCGCGACGAGCGCGAGCGGTGTGACGCGGACGTCGGCGAGCAGCGGGCTGCTCTTCAGCTGCTCGAGCAGCTCCATCGTCGGGGTGACGTCGACGGTGACGAACTCGGTCACGTGCGGCGCGGTGAACGCGCTGCGCACCATCGCCTCGGCCGTGTGCTTACGCACGCCCTTGATCGGCGTGCGGTCCTCGTCGAGTCGCGACGACGCGAGGTCGGCGCGGGTCACGTCGCCGTGGGAACCCGTCGGGACGATCGTGGACAGGTCGATGCCGCGATCACGCGCCTCCTTACGGACAGGCGGGGCCGCGAGCGGCCGGCGTGACGACGACTCTTCCGCGACGCCGTAGCCGACCAGAACGGGTGTGCGCGTCGGGGGATCTGCCGGTGGATCTGCAGGGGCGGGAACAGGGACGTCGGCCGTGTCGGTGGACGGCACTTCGATGTCGAGGAACGGTGCGCCCACGTCGACGGTCGTGCCCTCCTCCGCATGCCGTGCGACGACGACGCCGGCGTAGGGAGACGGCAGTTCGACCGATGCCTTCGCGGTCTCCACCTCGGCGATGGTCTGGTTCAAGGTGACGGTGTCGCCGATGTCGACGGACCACGCGAGCAGTTCGGCGTCGGCGAGTCCCTCACCGAGGTCGGGAAGCAGGAAGGTCTTGACCGTGGACATGGCGGATGCTCCTCGTGAGTGCACGTCGTGTGAAGCTGTGTGTCACATCACACAAGCACCGACGGTCACTGTGCGCAAGAGAATGCAGCCGCGATGAGCACGATGACCAGTGGCGGGGCTCCGACGGGCGCATCGCGGGTGCACTCAGCGCAGCACGGCCTCGATCTGCCGCGCTGCGTTCGCGTGACCCGCCGCCGTCGGATGCAGGGGAACGAACGCGTCGAGGGAGGTCGGAACGATGCCGACCATCCAGCTGTCCTCGGCACACACGTCGTGGTCACGCGAGGACTCGGCGAGATCGACGTAGGTGGCGCCGTGCCGGTCGGCCGCGGCCTCCATGACGTCGTTCAGCTGGTCGATGCGTGCCTGCAGGTAGGTCGCATCGGTGGGCCGGACGGGCTGACGATCGGGGCAACCGCCGGGTCTGATGCCGGTCGGGTACCCGACCATGAGGACGCGCGCAGCCGGGGCCCGGCGAGCAACCTCGTCGAGCACCGTGTCGTAGGTAGCGGCGAAGGCGTCGATACGCGAGGGGTAGGTGTCGTCGGGAAGAGTGGCGCACGGAGCGCTGAGGGGCAGCGCGATGCAGCGCGCTGCCAGTTGCACCAGCTGGATGTCGTTGCCCCCGATGCCGACGGTGACCAGCGTCGTGTCCGTGCTCAGCGCGTCGTACTGCGGTTCGGCGATGCCGCCGGGCCCGCGCTGCGGTCCGGCGAGGTTCGCGGACTCGGCCGACCCGCACGTCACGTCCCGGACCACCGGGATCTGCAGGTCACGTGCGAGGAGACTGGGGTAGTTGACGCCGGATCGACCGCAGATTCCCGACGGTGTCTGCGGCGCGATGCCACTGCCCGCGGCGAAGGAGTCACCCAGTGCGACGTACACCTCGGGAGTGGGCGCTGCCGTGGCACTTCCACCCGTCAGCACGGCCGCGGCGACTGCCGCGGTGAGGACGATTCCGATGCGACTGCGTGACATGTTTCCCCCGAACGAAAGCCCCGATACGTCGGTCGAAACCTAGTCTGCGCCCTCGCGTGCCTCTGCATCGGCAACCTCGGGGGCGTTCTCGCGCGTCGCCATGCCGCCGGCACCACCCTGATCCGACGGGCCCGGGCGGCCACCCTTCGGTTCGGTCTCGTCGTTCTTCTTCTTGTCGGTCGCCATGATGGCAGCGTAGTCCGGCAGGCGCAGGCCCGACGCGGACAGTTCGAGCCTCGCGAGTTTCCTGATGACGTCGGTGTCGCCGCCCCGCCACGCCCCTGCGGGGTCGTCGTGCACCCGGGCGAGATCCGTCAGCGGCCGGCGGGTCAACGCACGCAGCGCGAACAGGTCGAGGTCGGCGCCGGAATCCAGCAGCGTTGCCGCGGCAGTGGCCTGGCGTGCGAAGCGGAGACGCCGAGGGAGCCACACGAGCAGCAGGAGCGCGATGGGGAGCAGCGCGATGGTGACACCGAGGAACGTCGCCAGGGTCTGCACGGCGTCGACCTGCGCTTCGCCCGCCGACCGCAACGCGGCACCGGCGTCGCTCGCGCGGTCGAAGGGGGTGCGGACGTCGTCACCGATGAGCGGTACGCCCGACACCTTGTCCCCCGCCGCGCGCAGGTTGTTCTCCAATCCGCTTCCGGCGTCGGCTATCTCACGTCCCGGCGCGGCGAGCGAGGCGACCGCGTCGTGCAACGACATGCCGGTGCGGATCCAGAAGATCGTCCACACCGCGGCCACCACGTCCGCGATCACCTGCCGTACGCGGCGAGCCGGTAGATCGGAGTAGAGCCTGATCATGCGTCCTCCGTCCAGTCGCCCGTCGCCAGGAAACGGTCGATGCGGGCACGGTGCAGTCGTGGGTCCATGCCGTGGCTCTCTACCCAGGAATCGTCGTAATAGGTCCCCTCGTACCGTTCACCGCCGTCACACAGCAACGTGACGATGCTTCCCTTCTCCCCTCGCTTCTTCATGTCCGCGGCCAACCGGAACGCGCCGATCAAGTTCGTGCCGGTCGATCCGCCGGCGTGCAGTCCGGTGACGTCGTCGAGCATGCGAACGGCGGCGACGGAGGCGGCGTCGGGAATCTGCATCATGTGCTCGATGACCGCGGGAACGAACGACGGCTCGACGCGAGGCCGCCCGATGCCTTCGATGCGTGATCCGGTGCCGACCGCGGCGCGGGTGTCGTCTCGCCAGGCCTCGTAGAACGCGGAGCCTTCCGGGTCCACCACACACACCCGCGTGACGACGCGGCGATACCGGCAGTACCTGCCGATGGTGGCGCTGGTTCCTCCGGTGCCGGCGCCGACCACGATCCAGGTGGGGACGGGGAAGCGTTCGAGGGCCATCTGGTCGAAGATCGACGCCGCGATGCTGTTGTTCCCGCGCCAGTCGGTGACCACGGAGGCGTTGGTGAACTGATCGAGATACAGCCAGTCTCGCTGGCGGCCCAGGTCCTCGGCCACGTCGTACACGGCGCCGGAATGGTCGACGAGGCGACAGATGCCGCCGTACCGCTCGATGAGCTTGATCTTCGCGGGGCTGGTCGCGGCGGGCATCACGGCGACGAATTCGAGACCGATCAATCGGGCGAAATACGCCTCCGACACTGCCGTGGACCCGGACGAGGCCTCGACCAGCGTGGTTCGCGGGCCGATGTCACCGTTGGCGAGTCCGAACAGGAACAGCGAACGCGCGAGACGGTGCTTCAGCGAGCCGGTGGGGTGTACGGACTCGTCCTTCAAGTACAGGTCGATGCCCCACTCGGCCGGCAGCGGGAACGGATGCAGGTGCGTGTCGGCGCTGCGGTTGGCATCGGCCTCGACGATGCGGAGGGCGTTCTCGACCCAGGCGCGGTCTTCGATTCTCATGCGGCCATTCTGTCCGACCAGCGTCACACCGCGACCGGTGATTGACTCGGGAGGCGGTAGGGAACCCGACGAGCAACCCTGCAGGAAAGGCACCAGTGACTACTGCGTACATCAACTCGATCTCGACAGCTGTACCCGAGCACGACGTGCACGACGATTTCGTCGCCTACGCCGACAGCACGTTCACGCTGCGGCGCAAACAACTGTTGTTCCGCAGAATGGCCGACCGGGCGCAGATCTCGCATCGGTATTCGGCGTTCCCGTCGATCGCGTCCTTCTACGGCGACGATCCGAACGCGGTGGACACGCAGGCTCGCATGCAGGAGTTCGAACGCACCGCGCCGGGACTCGCGGTCCGCGCCGTGGACGGTCTGGGGTTGGGCGACACCGCGGCGGACATCACTCATCTCATCGTTCTGACCTGCACCGGGTTCTACACTCCCGGAATCGATTTCGAGATCATGAAGCAGTGCGGTGTGCCGACGTCAGCCGAGCGTACGCAGGTGGGTTTCATGGGGTGCTTTGCCGGCATCAACGGTCTCAAGCTCGCGCATCACATCGTCCGGTCCGAGCCGTCCGCACGCGTCCTGGTGGTCAGTGTGGAGCTGTGCTCGCTGCACATGCAGAAGACGGACGATCTCGAGACGATGCTGTCGTTCCTCGTGTTCGGTGACGGTGCAGCTGCGGTCCTGGTGACCGCGGAACCCACCGGGCTCGCCATCGACTCGTTCCGCGCGTTGATGATCGAGGATTCCCGCGACCTGATCACGTGGCGTATCGGCGGCATGGGCTTCGACATGGTCCTGTCGGGCAAGGTTCCGGGGTCGCTCTCGCGAGCGCTGGACGAGACCACCATGAAGACGGTGCTCGACGGGGCCGAGACCTCGTCGGTCGATCTATGGGCGGTGCATCCCGGCGGCCGGTCGATTCTCGACGCCGTGGAGGGCGCGCTGCACCTCGACGCGGACGCACTGACGTCGTCGCGGTCGGTGTTGGACAACTACGGCAACATGTCCTCGGCCACCGTGCTGTTCGTGCTCGCCGACATGCTCGAGCGCGGAGACACCGGGTCGGGGTGCGCCATGGCGTTCGGCCCCGGACTCACCGCGGAGACGATGCTGTTCCACGCGTCCTGATCCGAGGTCAGGCGAGGAACTCCTCGGCGTCGCGCCGCAGATCGATCTTGCGGATCTTGCCGGTGACCGTCATGGGGAACGCGTCCATGACGCGCAGGTACCGCGGGATCTTGTAGCGGGCGATCCGACCGTCGCAGAACTCCCGGAGGTCGTCCACGGTCATGGCGGGGGCATCGTCACGCAGTCGGACGCAGGCCATCAGTTCCTCGCCGTACTTCTCGTCCGGGACCCCGATGACCTGGGCGTCGAGGATGTCGGGATGCGAGTAGAGGAATTCCTCGATCTCGCGGGGGTAGATGTTCTCGCCGCCGCGGATCACCATGTCCTTGATGCGTCCGGTGATGGCCACGTAGCCCTCGTCGTCCATGGTGCCGATGTCGCCGGTGTGCATCCATTTGTCGGCGTCGAGTGCCTCCGCTGTCTTCTCGGGATCGTCCCAGTACCCGAGCATGACCGAGTACCCGCGCGTGCACAGCTCCCCCGGCTCCCCGCGCGGAACCGTCTCCCCGGTGACCGGATCGACGATCTTGACCGCGAGGTGCGGGCCGACGCGGCCCACGGTGGACACGCGTTGTTCGATCGAGTCGTCCGAGCGGGTCTGCAGGGACACCGGTGAGGTCTCGGTCATGCCGTAACAGATGGACACCTCGGCCATCCCCATGATGTCGATGACCTGCTTCATCACTTCGGTGGGGCAGGGAGAGCCGGCCATGATTCCCGTCCGGAGCGAGCTCAGATCGTACGAGTCCAGTTCCGGGACAGCCAGTTCGGCGATGAACATGGTAGGCACACCGTAGAGCGACGTGCATCGCTCCGAGGCCACGGCGGCCAGCGTCGCGGCCGGCGAGAACGACGGTCCGGGGATGACCATGGTCGACCCGTGCGACGTGCATGCCAGGTTGCCCATCACCATGCCGAAGCAGTGGTAGAACGGCACGGGAATGCAGACCGAATCTGCATCGGTGTAGTGGCACAGCTCGCCCACGAAGAATCCGTTGTTGAGAATGTTGCGATGGCTGAGCGTCGCGCCCTTCGGGAATCCCGTTGTGCCCGAGGTGTACTGGATGTTGATCGCGTCGTCGGGAGCGAGCTGACCGGCTCGCTCGATCACAGCGTCGCGTCCGGCGGCGGTTCCCGCCTCGGCCAGATCGTCCCAGTCGGAGGTTCCGATGTAGACCACGTTCTTCAGCGTCGGGCACTCTCCGCGGACCGTGTCGATCATTCCGGCGTAGTCGGAGGTGCCGTGCGCGCGGACCGCTATGAGCATGGCCGCTCCGGATTGATCGAGCACGTACTGCAGTTCGTGCGCGCGATACGCAGGATTGACGGTGACCAGGACGGCGCCGATCTTGGCCGTCGCATACTGCGTGATCGTCCACTCGGGACAGTTCGGTGCCCAGATGGCGACGCGGTCACCGTGTCCGATGCCACGGGTGATCAGTCCTGCGGCGACGACGTCCACGTCCGCCTGCAACTGTGCGTAGGTCCACCGACGCCCGGACGGAATGTCGACGAGGGCATCGGAGGATCCGACGCGCTCGACCGTGCGATCGAAGTTCTGTCCGATCGTCTCGTCGAGCAACGGGGTGTCGGTCGGTCCTGACGAGGAGGAAAGCTGGGGGGTCATCGACGCTCCTGACGGCTCGGTTCGTCGACGACGCTAACGCACCGCTGTGGTCGCTGCGTGGCGTTTCCGCGAATTCGGTTAACGACGATTCATCGAAATCGCGTTACCGCACGGAACACCTACGCTGTCGCAGGTGACACTCGAGAGACGGCTGGGAACCCGCGACGCGGTGGTCATCGGAGTCGGATCGATGGTCGGCGCCGGGGTGTTCTCGGCGTTCGCGCCGGCCGCTGCCGTCGCGGGCAGGGGTTTGCTGATCGGGCTTGCCGTCGCTGCCGTCGTCGCATTCTGCAACGCGACCTCCTCCGCGCAGCTCGCCGCGGCCTACCCCACGTCGGGCGGTACCTACGCCTACGGACGTGCCCGTCTGTCCAATTTCTGGGGCTTCGTCGCCGGGTGGGGCTTCGTGGTGGGGAAGACGGCCAGCTGCGCGGCGATGGCACTCACGTTCGGCGCCTACGCGTGGCCCGACCACGCACGCATCGTCGCCGTCGGCGCTGTGGTGGCTCTGACGTGTGTGAACCTGGTCGGAATCACGCGCACGGCATTCGTCACCAGGATTCTCGTCGCGATCGTGCTGGCAGTTCTCCTGGTCGCGGTAATCGTGGGAACCACAGGGCGACCTTTAGGAGTCGACGTCGGATTCACCGGATCACCGGTCGCGATCCTGCAATCGGCGGGGATCCTGTTCTTCGCCTTCGCCGGATATGCACGCATCGCGACACTGGGCGAAGAGGTGCGCGACCCGGCTCGCACCATTCCCCGCGCGATCGTCGTCGCACTCGCGTGTGCGGTCGTCGTCTACACCGCGGTGGCGCTGATGGTTCTGCACGTCCTCGGCGCCGACGGTGTGGCGCGGTCGAGCGCTCCTGTCGCCGCCGCGATGAGCGCGGTCGGCGCGCAGTGGGCCGATCCCGTGGTGCGCGTCGGAGCTGCCGCGGCATCGGTCGGCGCCCTGCTCGGGTTGATCACCGGGGTGTCGCGCACGACCATGGCGATGGCCCGTGAACGGGATCTGCCGGTATATCTGGCACGCGTCGATGTGTCCCGATCGGTGCCACGCGCTGCGGAACTGACCCTGTGCGCCGTGATCGTCGCGCTGGTCCTCACCGTCGATCTGCGGGAGGCGATCGGTTTCTCCTCGTTCGGCGTGCTCGTCTACTACGCCGTCGCGAATGTCGCGGCCTTCACCCAATCCGGCAGCGATCGGCGTTATTCCCCGGTGCTGCAGATCGTCGGGCTTCTCGGATGCGCCGCCCTGGTATTCACCCTCCCGACCACCGCTCTCGTCACCGGATCGTGCGTGCTGACGGTCGGTGCGGTCGGTCGGTGGGTGACCAGGCGCGGCTCACATCACTGAGCGGAGTTGTACGCCTGCTCGACGTCTGCGGGAATGCGGCCGCGACTCGACACGGTGAAACCGTTCTGGTTCGCCCATTCACGAATTGCCTTGGTCTGCAACGGGTCACGTGCCGGAACGGTCGATGCGGTCGATGCCGTGGCGGACGACTTCTTCGCAGTCGCCTTCTTGCCGCGCGAGCTGACCTTGGTCGCATGCTCGGCCCAGTAGTCGAGTTGTTTGCGGAATTCCTTGGCGTTCTTCACGCCCAGATCGATCTCGTACTCCACGCCGTCCACCGAGAATCCGATGGTCTCGCCTTTACCTGTTTTGATAGGCGCGCCGTCGATATCGTCGACCAATTCTACGTAGACCTGTTTAGCCATGACGAATGTCCTTTCGATGTGTGATGTCCCCGACCGAACCGGCGACCCGAATTCCCCATGGAACTCGCGATGGGGATTCGGTGTGTCACGGTCCAGTTGGACCGAGTTTATCCACGTCGACGTGCAATAAGCGAGTTACGGCGCAATTCGGGTATCGGGCTTCAGGTGAAACCGAATGGTCCGGTCGACGGCCGCAGCGTGCGCGGAAATATCCGGACGGCGGTGAGCGTTGCGACAGTGAAGAAGTAGTTGTCGTCGAAAGGGTGAACGCTCGTGGCTGTTCCGCTGTCCGTACTCGATCTCGCACAGGTCGGCGAGGGCACGACGCCTCGCGACAGTTTCGACGCGAGTGTTGCTCTGGCCCAACTCGCGGAGACGAGTGGTTATCGACGGGTCTGGTACGCCGAGCACCACAACATGCCGTCCATCGCGTCGTCCGCGACGTCGGTGTTGATCGCACACGTGGCAGCGCACACGTCGAGCATCCGTCTGGGAAGTGGCGGAGTCATGCTCCCGAACCATTCTCCGTTGACCATTGCCGAGCAATTCGGGACACTCGCGACACTGCACCCCGACCGTATCGACCTCGGACTCGGGCGCGCGCCCGGCTCGGACCAGACCACCATGCGCGCGCTGCGCCGTGACCCGTCGTCCGCCGAGACCTTCCCGCAGGACGTGCTCGAACTGCAGGGATATCTGTCGTCGTCCAGTCGTGTTCCCGGGGTGCAGGCCATCCCAGGAGCGGGCACCGAGGTGCCGCTCTACATTCTCGGATCCTCGCTGTTCGGTGCGCAGTTGGCCGCGCAGCTCGGACTTCCCTACGCCAATGCGTCGCACTTCTCCCCCGAGTCGCTGGAGGAAGCGGTAGCCGTCTACCGCGAGACCTTCCGCCCCTCCGCACAGTTGTCCGAGCCGTACGTCATTGCCGCCGTCAACGCGGTCGTCGCGCCGACGACCGCCCGTGCGCAGGAAATTTTCACCGCGAGCGTGCGCCGTCGCGTGGTCATGATGGTGGGCCGCGGTCGGTCGTTCTCCGAGGAGGAGGTCGACATGATCATGGATTCGCCGGCAGGACGCCAGATCCAGGGCATGGTGCGGTACTCCGCAGTCGGTACCCCGGCCGAGGCATCGGATTACATCGATCGTTTCGCCGCACATGCACAGGCGGACGAGGTCATCGTGGCCAGCGCCGTCGACGACCGCGAGGAGCGACTCGAGTCCTACCGGCTGCTCGCGGAGCAGCACCTGCACGCGAACGCAGCCTGACCGGCCGCGATGAATTTAGCGGGTCAGCGGTGTCGGTAGTGGTGAGTGGCCCTGATGCCGGGGCCGACGACACCACACCAGGAGACACCATGTCCGGCATGATCTTCGTCAACACCTTCGTCCAGGACGTCGCCGCGAGCCGCGCGTTCTTCTCGTCCTTGGGGTTCGGCTTCAACGACACCTTCAGCGACGAGAACACCGCCTGCCTGATCATCAACGAGCAGGCCGTCGTGATGCTGCTGAACGTCCCGCGCTTCAAGGACTTCATCCGCGACGACGTCGCGGACCTCTCCACCTCGCGCGAGATGCTGCTGGCCGTGTCGGCCGACAGCAAGGAGGCCGTCGACGCCATGGCCGACGCGGCGCTCGCCGCGGGCGGCAGTGACTGGATGGATCCCCAGGACCACGGCTTCATGTACGGGCGGTCGTTCCGCGACCTCGACGGTCACGTGTGGGAAGTGACCTGGATGGACCCGGCCGTCGCCTCGGGCGAGGCGTCTCCTCCCGACATGTGAGCGCTCAGCCGCCCGCGGTGTACGCCGCGGGCAGGCCGAACCGCTCGAAGAGAGTCGTGTCGAAGAAGCACGCGACGTGGGCGACTCGATTGTCGACGACCTCGAGGACGTGGAGCTGGAACGGATGATGCACTCCGTCCTCTCCGAGCATGTAGAGGCCGAAGGCCGGCTGCCCGTTGGCGGTGGTCGCCATCATTCTCATCGACTCGGG
Source organism: Rhodococcus sp. AC861 (assembly GCF_979256035.1). NCBI lineage: Bacteria > Bacillati > Actinomycetota > Actinomycetes > Mycobacteriales > Nocardiaceae > Rhodococcus > Rhodococcus sp. AC861. Next base: position 643,782 of record NZ_CEEDMW010000002.1, on the reverse strand, counting down.
GCCGGTCGCGGGGCACTTCGTCGAGATGAGGGCGCCGATGTCGACCGGGCCGCGGTACCACCCGACGAACGGGGGCATCTCCCAGACCGCTTCTGCGGCAAAGAGCTTGACGATGCCGTCGATGTCGTAGTTCTCGAATCCGTCGACGTACCGCTTCAGTAGTTCACGTGTCTCCGCCGACTCGGGCTCCACCACGGAGTTCTCGTCGGGCATGATCGCGTCGATCTGCCCTCGTGCACGCTGGAGCAGACTGTTGACTGCCGCCGGCGTCGTACCGAGTAGCTCTGCCACCTCGGATGCTTTCCACTGCAGTACTTCTCGCAGCACCAGCACGGCGCGCTGCCGAGCGGACAGGTGCTGGAGCGCGGCGATGAACGCCAGGCGCACCGATTCTCGCGAGCCGACCATCGACGCCGGGTCGTCGTCGACAGGATCGCCGAACGGCGGCGCCGGCTCGAGCCACGCGATCTCGTGGCGCTCGACCAGCTCGTCCGACGGATCCGACGACGGCGTGCCCAGCCCCGACGGGAGCGGCCGGCGCTTTCGACCTTCGAGCGAGGTGAGGCACGTATTCGTGGCGATGCGGTACAGCCATGTGCGCAGGGACGAGTCGCCCTTGAAGTTCGCGTATCCCTTCCACCCTCTGACCAGGGTGTCCTGAACCAGATCCTCGGCATCGTGGATCGATCCGGTCATGCGGTAGCAGTGCGCCAGGAGCTCGCGTCGATACGGTTCCGCGAGGGTCATGAAGTCGCTGCCGAGCTCCTGCGTCGCAGTCATGCGAGGAGGATAGTCCTCGCAGGGACGACTCGCCGAGGAAAATTTCCGGGGCTCCGTGATGAGTTTCCGTGGCGCACGCGGTCGACAGTCACATGACCACTCACCCCACGACCACCGCTCCCTCCCGTGGAGCCGTCCGAGCGGGCTGGATCATCAGCCTTCTCGTCATCGCCTTCATGCTGTTCGACTCGATCATCCACCTGCTGAACCTGGACGTGGTGAAGACCTCGTCCGCCGACCTGGGTCTGCCCGTGGACATGGCGCCGAAGATCGGGATCATCGCGCTGATCATCATCGTGCTGTACGCGATTCCTCGCACGGCTCCGCTGGGCGCCGTCCTGCTGACCGGCTACCTCGGCGGAGCGGTGATCACGAACTGGCGCACGGAGCAGCCGCTGGTCTCGACCGTCCTGTTCGCGGTCTACGTCGGGATCTTCGCGTGGCTCGGGGTGTGGTTGCGCGACAGCAGAGTTCGCGCCCTGCTCCTGCCCTGAGTCAGATGGTGGAGCGGAACGACCGTAGGCGGAGGCTGTTGGTCACCACGAACAGTGACGACAGCGCCATCGCTGCACCGGCGAACATCGGGGTCAGCAGACCGGCTGCTGCGAGCGGGATGGCCGCCACGTTGTAGGCGAACGCCCAGAAGAGATTGACCTTGATGGTCCGCAGCGTTGCCCGTGCCAGGCGTACGGCGTCGACGGCGACGCGCAGGTCGCCTCGGACCAGAGTGAGGTCGCCGGCTTCGATGGCGACGTCAGTCCCCGTGCCCATGGACAGTCCGAGATCCGATGTCGCCAGCGCGGCAGCGTCGTTGACGCCGTCCCCGACCATCGCCACGGTCTTGCCCGACGCCTGCAGCTCGCGGATCGCGTTCGCCTTCTGCTCGGGGAGGACCCCTGCGATCACGGTGTCGATACCGACGGCGTCGGCCGCTGCGCGAGCTGCGAACTCGTTGTCCCCGGTGAGCATGATGGGCTCCAGACCCAGTCTGCGGAGACCCGCGACAGCGGAGGCCGAGGTCTCCTTGACCGAGTCGGCCACGGCGACGACTGCTCGGTCCCGACCGTCCCACGCGACGACCACGGCGGTCGCGCCCCCGGACTCGGCGTCGGTGAACGCGCGTCGGAGGTCGTCGGGGAGGTCCGTGGTCGACGATCCCGACGATGCGAGGCCGGGACGTCCGACCACGACGCGGTGGCCCTCGACCAGTGCGGAGATTCCGCGACCGGCTGTCGTCGTGAACTCGGTCGCCTCCACCGGCTCCCCGAACGACGCCCGGTACCTGTCGACGATGGCCCGCGCGACCGGATGCTCGGAACCCGATTCCGCTGCCGCCGCGAGACGCAGTGCGGTGTCGACATCGTCGCCGACCACCGAGCGCACGCTCATGATCCCGGTGGTCACCGTGCCGGTCTTGTCGAGCACGATCGTGTCGACCACGCGGGTGCGCTCGAGCACCTCGGGTCCTTTGATCAGGACGCCGAGCTGGGCGCCGCGGCCCGTGCCGACCATCAGAGCGGTGGGTGTCGCCAGACCCAGGGCGCAGGGGCACGCGATGATCAGGACGGCCACCGCCGCGGTGAAGGCGGCGGACCAGCTGCCCGTGAGCAGCACCCAGGCGACCAGGGTGGTGAGTGCCAGTCCGATCACCACCGGGACGAAGACGCCGGAGACACGGTCGGCCAGGCGCTGCGCCTCGGCCTTGCCGTTCTGAGCGTCCTCGACGATGCGGGCCATCCGCGCCAGGTTGGTGTCGGACCCGACGCGCTCGGCGAGCAGGGTGAGCGCGCCGCCTACGTTGACGGTTCCGCCGATCACGGTGTCGCCGGGACCGACCTCGACGGGGACGGACTCACCCGTCATCGTCGAGGTGTCCACTGCGGATGTCCCGCTCTCGACCGTGCCGTCCACGGCGATGGTCTCGCCGGGCCTGACCAGCAAGCGGTCGCCGACCACCACCGACTCGGCGGGGACGCTCGACTCACGGCCGTCGCGCAGGACGGTCACGTTCTTGGTGCCGACATCGAGCAGCGCGCGCAGGGCAGCGCCGGCGCTGCGCTTGGACCGTGCCTCGAGGTAGCGGCCGGCGAGCAGGAAGGTGGTGACTCCCGCGGCGGCTTCGAGGTAGATGTTCGAACTGCCGTCGGTGCGTGCGACGGTCAACTCGAAGGCGTGCCGCATGCCCGGCATGCCGGCGTGACCGAAGAAGAGGGCGTACAGGGACCACGCGAAGGCGGCCAGCGTGCCGACGGACACGAGCGTGTCCATGGTCGCGGCGCCGTGACGCAGGTTGGTCCAGGCAGCGCGGTGGAAGGGCAGTCCGCCCCACACGACGACGGGTGCGGCGAGGGTGAGCGAGAGCCACTGCCAGTTGTCGAACTGGAGGACGGGGATCATGGCCATCGCGATGACCGGGATCGACAGCACCGCGGACACGATCAGCCGTGTGCGGAGCGGATCGCTCGGCGCGGCGGTGTCCGCCGGATCGTCCTTGCGCGGAACGGTGGCGGTGTATCCGGCCTTCTCGACCGCGGCCACCATGTCCTCGGGTCCGACCGCCCCGTCGCTGACGATGCTGGCCTTCTCGGTGGCGTAGTTGACCGTGGCCGTCACCCCGTCGAGGCGGTTGAGCTTCTTCTCGATGCGGTTGGCGCACGACGCGCAGGTCATGCCGCCGATGTCGAGCTGGATGTTCGCAGCCTTCTCCCCGGTGGTCACGGCTGCGCTACTTCGTACCCGGCCTCGTCCACTGCGGCGGCGATGGCAGCGTCGTCGATGGGTGTGTCCGACGCGACATCGACGCGTCCGGAGGCGAGGTCGACCGTCACTCCGGTGACTCCGTCCAGGGCGCCGACCTCCTCCGTCACGGCCGAGACGCAGTGCTGGCAGGTCATTCCGACGACGGTGACTGTCTTCGTGTTCATGAGACCTACCATACCCCCCTACGGTATGCAGTCAACCCCGTGTCGCCTTCCGTTCGGCAGCTCGACACCCGGTGTGGTTAGGGTGGACGGTGCCCGGCTCTCCCGCGGAGCCGGACAGCTTCATGCCACGCGCCGAACGGCGATGCGGCAGCACCGGGAAGCGAGAACTCATGGAGTCGGCCGAGCACACCTGGCGTACCTCCGAGCACCCCAGGCCCGAGCACTTCCTCCTGCACATCAGCGACACGCACCTCGTCGTCGACGGTGAGCTGTACGGCGCCGTGGACAGCGAGGCGCGGCTGCGTCAGATCTTCGACGAGCTCGAGGCGAGCGGCGCCCGTCCCGACGCGCTGGTCTTCACCGGCGACCTGGCCGACAAGGGCGAGTCCGACGCCTACCGGTCGCTCCGAGCGATGGTCGAGCCGGTGGCGGATGCGCTCGGGGCGCAGGTCGTCTGGGCGATGGGCAACCACGACGATCGGACGACCTTCCGACGGGCGCTGCTGGACGAACAGGGCTCCGCCGATCCGGTCGACATCGTCTACGACGTGGGCGGCCTCCGCGTGATCACGCTCGACTCGACAGTGCCGGGGCACCACTACGGAGCCGTGTCCGAGGCTCAACTGCGCTGGCTCGCGGACGTCCTCGCGTCACCGGCTCCCTACGGCACGGTCCTGGCCATGCACCACCCGCCGGTCCCCTGCGTCCAGGATCTGGCCGTGCTGGTCGAACTGCGGCAACAGAAAGCCCTCGCCGACGTTCTCGCGGGCACCGACGTGCGTGCGATCCTCGCGGGCCACCTGCACTACTCCACCAGTGCGACGTTCGCCGGCATCCCGGTGTCCGTCGCCTCTGCCACCTGCTACACCCAGGACCTGAACGTGCCCGTCGGTGCGCAGCGCGGACGGGACGGAGCCCAGGCATACAACCTCGTGCACCTGTACGAGGACACCGTCGTGCACTCGGTCGTCCCCATCGGGACCGGAACGACGGTCGGCACCTACGTCTCGGCCGACGAGACCGCCCGACGTCTGCACGACGCCGGGATCGTCATCGCCGATGCTCCGGGAAAGCTGGCCACTCAGCGCTAGTTCTGCTCCCACGGCGCCGGAACGGGGAAGTACGTCTCGAGGAACGCCGTGACCTTCGTAGCGCGCTCGTCGGCGCCGATCTCGGGGAAACTGCCGTCGTTCAAGCAGAAGAAGTCCATCGAGCGTTTCGCCAGCAGGCGATCCATGTCGCGGAGTCCACTGCGCATCGTGGTGTCGACGTACTTCACGGCAGCGCGGGTCTGCACCACGGCACGGCCGGTGAGCAGCGCGTAGTAGTGATAGAGCGAATTGGTCACCGAGATGTTGGAGCTCGCACGGAATCTGCTGCCCGCAGTGGCGGTGAACTCGTCCGGGAATTCTTTCTCGAGCTCGAACATCACACTGCGCCGCAACGGAACCGGCGCGTGTTCGAGGTGCCGGGTGGTGATGCGGCCGAACCGCTCGTGCAGCAGCCGCCGATTCACGCGGGCAGCATTCTCGAAGCCGCTGCGCTGTTCGTCGTTGCTGCCCAACCCGATTCGAGTTCCCGCTTCGACGAACATGCTGATCCCGCCGGGCGAGAAGAACATCTGCGGGCCGACCGGGCGTCCGAAGAACATGTCGTCGTTCGAATACAGGAAATGCTCGGCGAGACCGTCGATGTGGTGCAGCTGGCACTCGACTGCCTGAGAGTTGTACGTCGGGAGCACCGAGGTGTCGGTGAAGAACTCCTCGCTGCGCACGAACGTGACGTCGGCGTGCTCGGCCAACCATGCCGGTTTCGGTGAGTCGGTGACGACGAAGATCCGCCGGATCCACGGCGCGTACAGATGCACCGAGCGCAGCGCGTACTTCAATTCGTCGATCTGACGGAACCGCGCCTCGTGGTCGTCACCCTCGCCGACGACGAACTCGCGCAGGTGCGCGGCGCGTTCTGCCTGCCACTCGGCGTCCGAGCCGTCGACCCACGAGAAGACCAGGTCGATATCGAAGTCGATGTCCGACGCGTGATCGGCGAACATGTTCTCGATGGTGGGCCAGTGCCGACCGAAACGTTCGACGGTGCCGCGCACCGCCTCGTCCTCCCGGATCGTGCGCCGTGTCAGCGAGTTCTCCACGGGCAGCACGATGGTGTCGTCGGAGAACTCCCACAATTCGACCTGAATGCCCTTCGCGGAGCCGTAGAACAATCCGCTGGTGCGATGTGCTCGTGGACGGAACAGCCGGAAGATGCGCGCCTGCGACGCCGAGGCCAGCAGTCCGTCGGCGATCAGGAGCGCGGTGCCGCCCTTGACGTCCATCGGCTTGGAGTAGAACGGCTCGTTCGCGCAGGCTGCCACCAAGGCGTCGCGAAGCGTGGGTCGGTCGTGTCGATCGATCGCGATGACCGGACGTTCGTCGTTGCCACGCACCAGCAGGTACTCGATCGCGGTCGCATCCAGGACGTCGCGCACGAAGAGCAGGTCCTCGACCATGGCCTCGTGCGGAGTGGTCGTCGTGATGGACAACGCGAACTTGTCCTTCACCAGCGAGATGTCCGAGCGTTCGGTCAGACGCGTCCGGGATGCTGCCGATGCCACACGTGCGCGTTCGATCTCGTCGCTGTCCGGCGGGACGAGGTAGACGTCCGGTGTCTCGACGTTGTGGAGAGCTGGTGGCTGTGTGATGGTGAACCTTCCCGGTGTGGGCGCGACGGCCGTGTGACCTGGTTATTCTACGGGCAGACGGCGGTGCTCCCGGCCACGAGCTCAGTCCCCTCGGAGCTGCCCGATCGCGTCCTGGACGTGGGTCAGATGCCGGTCCATCGCGTCCGATGCGGCCTCGCCGGACCCGGACTCGATGGCGTCGACGATGCTCTCGTGCTCGACATTGGAGCGGTGCTGGCGATCCGGCAGCAGGTTGACCATCTCGGACTGCTGCGCCAGCGCCTCGCGGATCTCTGCGATGACGGCGGCGAACACGTCGTTGCCACTGGCCGTGGCGATCAGCAGGTGGAACTCGGCGTCGAGCCGCACCCACTCCTTCGGGTCGGTCTCCGCGATCATCGTCTGCAGCAACGCGCGCATGGCGGCCATCTGTTCCGGAGTACGGCGCTCTGCCGCCAGTGCGGCTGCCGGCACCTCGATGTGGGGTCGGGCCTCGCGCAGGGACGCCACCGAGTGGTTGCCGAAGACGGCGTTGGTCTCCACCGTCGACGCGAGGACGAACGTGCCCTTGCCCGTGTGCGTCTCGGTCAGACCGAGAGCGGTCGTCGACCGCAGCGCCTCCCGGACGACGGACCTGCTGACACCGAACCGTGTGGCCAGTGCAGCCTCGGACGGCAGGCGCGTGCCGACCTCGAGCTCGCCGCTCTCGATCGCCGAGCGAAGCTCACGGAGAACGGCCTCGGCCGCCCCCACGCGCGTCACCGTGGCCTGTTTGCTGGCCCAACTGTCCGACAGGGTCATGGCGTCACTGTGAACGAGGATCGGGTGTGGGGCAAATCGGGCGAACGCAGGTCGATATTCATCATTCTTGCTTGCGAGCTAGAAAGCCGAAGAGAGCCCGATGGACGGTGATCCGGTGCAGTCCGACACACATCCGTGCACTCGGTCGGCTGCGGGATCTACGGTCGGAGGGAACGAAGGAGTTCACATGACGCACAGCATCGTCACCGTCACGGGCGCGGCCGGCAGCATCGGCTACGCGGCACTGTTCCGCATCGCATCGGGTGCCATGCTCGGTCCGGACACGTCCGTCACGCTGCGGCTTCTCGAAATCCCGCCGGCACTGCGAGCAGCCGAGGGCACGGCGATGGAGTTGCACGACAGCGCGTTCCCTCTGCTTCGGTCGGTCGAGATCCACGACGACCCGGTCGACGCTTTCGACGGAACGAACGTCGCGCTGTTGATCGGCGCCCGTCCTCGTACCGTGGGGATGGAACGCGCCGACCTGCTCGAGGCCAACGGGTCGATCTTCGGGCCGCAGGGCGCGGCTCTCGAGGCGGGCGCCGCGTCCGACATCCGGGTGGTGGTCGTGGGCAATCCTGCCAATACCAACGCGGCCATCGCCGCGGCGCACGCACCCAGCATCCCCGCGGATCGGTTCACCGCGCTGACCCGGCTCGACCACAACCGCGCCGTCGCGCAACTGTCCGCTCGTGCGGACGTCCCGGTGGGCGAAATCTCGCGGGTCAGCATCTGGGGAAATCACTCTGCCACGCAGTACCCGGACATCTTCCACGCGCGGGTCGGGGACCGGTCGGGCGCCGAGTTCGCCGCGGACACCACCTGGCTCGAGAACGTCTTCGTGCCGACGGTGGCTCGCCGAGGCACCGCGATCATCGAGGCGCGTGGTGCGTCGTCCGCTGCCTCCGCGGCGAACGCCACCATCGATCATGTGCGCGACTGGGTCCTGGGCACTCCCGCCGACGACTGGACGTCCGTCGCGCTCCCGTCGACGGGCGCATACGGCGTGCCCGAGGGACTGGTGTCCTCGTTCCCCGTGCGGTCCTCCGGCGGTGCCTGGCAGATCGTGGAGGGTCTCGAGATCGGCGAGTTCTCCCGGCGGCGTATCGACGCGTCCGTCGCGGAACTGCAGGCCGAGCGCGACGCCGTCACGAAACTCGGGATGCTGCCGAACTGACGCAGGGTTCGGCGGGGCTGACCGCGCGATATTCCGGAACACTGCGTGCACAGGACGATATTCGAGTATCTAGCGATAGTGGTAGATCAGTGCAGAACCTGATGTCGAACGCTCGACCGTCGTTGCAGGCGAGCGACGCACGTTTCGCCACATTTTGAGTGGATGTTCTGCCATCCGGCAGAAATCTGCGTGATCGGGTGCGTCTACGTGCACGGCGGCGCATCTCGATCCGCTGCGGGGACCGTAGGCTTCACAGCCATGCCCGACACCTGCCCGTGCGGCACTCCGCTGCCGATGTCCGAGTGCTGCGGACCCATGCTCGACGGCCGGGTCGGCGCGCCGACCGCCGAGCGTCTGATGCGCTCGCGGTACACGGCGTTCACCGTGCTCGACGCCGACTACCTGCTGCGCACATGGCATCCGGACACCCGACCGTCGTCCTTGGACCTCGATGACCGCCGCGAATGGACGGGCCTCGAGATCCTGGGCACGACGGGCGGCGGGATGCTTCACACCACCGGCACCGTCGACTTCGTCGCACACTTCCGCGACGCCGGTGCGCGCCGGCCGGGTTCGCAACGGGAGAACAGCACGTTCTCCCGCGTCGACGGAGCCTGGGTCTACGTCGACGCGGTGTGACGCGACGCTTCGATGCGGTCGACGAAGTCGGCGGTGATCCGAGCGATGTCCCAGGGGTGCGACAGCGGAGACCAGTGTCCTGCATCCAGATCCGTGCGCGAGAGCTCCGCGACCCACCGCTCGGTGTCGTCGTAATGGAACGGGCGCACGGCAGCGTCCCGCGTGTTCACGATCAGGTGCACTGGGAGGGTGACGTAGCGGCGACGCGGCTTTCGGAAGCGAGGCAGCAGGTTCGCCCGATAGATGCGCAGGCCGTTCCATGCGTCGTCCAGCAGTGTCGGTGACTCGTGGACCATCGAGGCGGGAACGTCGGAGAACTCTCCGATGAACTGGGTCCAGCCCTTGCGCTTCATTCGGTACATCCGCAGGCGAGCGAGCGGCGGGATGTGGAAGGTGACGGTGTACCAGGACGCGCGCGTCTGCGCGAACACCTGCGCCAGATTGCGGGGGGTCGGGCGGCGCAGCCGTGATCGGGCCCAGAGCGCGAGATGGTCGAGGTTGGGGCCGGACACCGACGTGTACGACGCGATGCGGAGCGGTGCATCGGCTTCGGCGACCAGTTCCCACGCCTCGACGGCGCCCCAGTCGTGACCCAGGATGTGCACCGGCGCATCGGGACTCACCGCGTCGATGACCGCGCGGAGGTCCGAGGCCATGTGCGCCAGGCTGTAGTCCCGGGTGCGGGCCGGAACGGTGGAGTCACCTGCACCGCGCGAGTCGTAGGTGACGACGCGGTAGCGGTCGGCCAGCAGAGCCGCGACGTGATTCCAGAGTGTGTGGCTGTCGGGCCACCCGTGCACCAGGACGATCGTCGGCCCGTCGGCGGTGCCCGAGGTGTAGACCGCGAGGTCCACGTCGCCGTTCGAGACGGTCGAACGTACGTCGGTAACGGTCATCGCGGATTCTCTTCTCTCAGAGGTCGAGGGTCAACGTGTCGGAGTATGCACGAGAGACGCACGGCAGCATGTGCTCTCGCTGTTCGGCGGGATCGAGTCGGGTCTCGCGGTGGTCGGGTTCGCCGGCCAGGACGCGCACTTTGCAGGTACCGCAGAATCCTTGGCGGCACGAGTAGGCGACGGTCGGATCCTGGTCGACGATGACGGACAGCGCCGACCGGTCCGCGGGTACTTCGAGGGTGCGCCCACTGCGTGCGAGGGTGACGGTGAACGGGGTTCCACCCACGACGGGGGGTGCTCCGAACCGTTCGAAGTGCAGGGCGGACGCCCCGCAGTCGGCGAACGAGGTCCGCACCGAGTTCAGCATGGGTGTCGGGCCGCAGCAGTACACGGCCGAGTTCGCCGGCGCGGCGCCCAGAAGGTCTGCAGCGGTCGGGATTCCGTCGTCGAGGATGCGAACGCGCGAGGAGCCCCAGCTTTCGATCTCCTCCAGGAACGGCATGCTGTCCCGGGAGCGGCCGCAGTAGACGAAGGTCCAGTCGAGGCCGGCATCGCGCGCGGCGCGGACCATCGGAAGGATCGGGGTGATGCCGATGCCGCCGGCGACGAAGTGGACGGCGGGTTCCCCGGCGAACAGGAATGCGTTGCGTGGACCGCGCACGGTCACGGTGTCGCCGACGCGCAGTGCATGCATCCGAGCGGAGACGGTCCCGATGTGGCGCACCGCGATCCGGTAGCGCGAGGTGTCCTCGGGGTCGCCGCACAGCGAGTACTGCCGTCGGAGCGGTCCGTTCGCGTCGCCGTCGAGGTGGATGTCGATGTGGCACCCCGGCTGCCACCGAGGCAGCGGGGAGCCGCCGGCGTCGACGAGGTCGATCTGCACGACGTCACCGTCGGCGGTGATCGGTACGGCCGCATCGACGATGAGAGTCGCCGCGGTGTCCGGCGGGCGGAGTGCGACACGGGAGTCGTACGGCATCCGCGACAGGGCGCCGAGGTAGTTGCCGACCACGAGCCCGATGAGACCGAGAGCCCGGTCCGAGCGTGGGCGGCCACGGAGGTCGCGAGGCGCGTCGATCATCGCGACGCGGCCCGCGCGGCGGGCGACGAAGCCAGGTACGCGACGGCCTGAGCGGTCGAGCCTTCCTGGCTGGGGTGGTAACTGCGTCGGAAGTAGCGGGAGAGCCGCAGGCCGAGATCGATGGGCCCCGGCACCGTGCCCTTCTTGGCGGCACGACGCCATGCCAGTGGCGTGGGTCGGCGATGCGACGCGGGTGCATCGGCCAGGGTCGGGTCGTTCTGCATCAGGAATCGGGTGCCGCGGATCCACAGGTAGACCAGCAGCGGTGCGGCGAGGGCCTGCGTCCGCAGCCGGCGGACTTCACGCCGATCGAAGTAGCGCATCGTCTCGTAGGCGACGGACCGGTGCTCGACTTCCTCCGACCCGTGCCAGCGCAGCAGGTCGAGCATGGTCGGGTGGATGCCGGCGCGGTCCAGTCCCTCGGCATTGAGCACCCAGTCGCCCAGGAAGGCAGTGATGTGCTCGATGGCGGCAATGATGGCCAGGCGTTCGACCAGGTAGTTCTTCTCGCGGCTGCTGGTGACGGGCCGCGGACCGAGAACCTTGCCGAAGACCCAGTTCATCTGGTCGGTGAACGGCGTGGGGTCGAGGCCGCTGCGCTGGAGGTGCTCGAGAACGCCGGAGTGGGCGGACGAGTGCATCGCTTCCTGGCCGATGAAGCCGATCACGTCGTCGCGGAGCTTCTCGTCCTCGATGAAGGGCAGTGCCTGACGGAACGTCTCGACGAACCATTCCTCGCCGGCGGGCAGCAGCAGATGCAGAACGTTGAGCGCATGTGTGGAGAACGGCTCGTCGGGGATCCAATGCATCGGGAGGTCGTCCCAGTCGAAATGGACGTCGCGTGCCTGCAGCACCAAGTTGTCGGCGTCGGCCGTCATGGCAGGTCCTTTCGATGCATGATCACCGGCTGTGGTCCGGCTTACACAGATTACTATGACAGACGGTAACGGTAAAGCACCTCGGGTAACCGGGAACACATGTGATGTGAAACGAACTACCTTGCGAGGACGTCGACGGGACGGGACCCTCGGTAGAGGTCGGAACCTCGGACGCCGCTCGCGGCGCGACACTCAGTCAGGACATCCACATGGCGGACAACAAGAGAACTGCACGTCGGACGGATGCGTCCGGACGACCGCTCGATTCTCGGCATCCGCTGATGCGTCCCGTCGACCGAGCCGAGGCGCGCATGCACCGGATCCTGGTGACGCTGTTCCTGATGTCCGTGCCGTTCGCCGTCGTCGTCGGCGTGACTCTATTCCACTCGCAGCAGTCGTCCGCCCTGGAACTGGCCGCCCGTACCTCGACGGTCCAGGCGTCGACGACCATCGAGGCGCCTGCCGGCGTGGTGGCGTCCGATCAGTTCTCCCCCGTCGAACCGACGGTGCTCACTCCCGCGACGTGGACCCTCGACGGTACGAAGCACGTCGGGTCCGTCCCGGTTGCGGCCCACAGCCCGGCAGGGACGACCCTGCCGATCACCGTCGACGACCAGGGCCGTCGGACATCGCCGCCGCCGACCGGTGTCGACGTCGCCGTGGTCAGCGTCTTCGGCGCGGGAGCCCTCATCGGCCTGATCGCGCTGGCCCTGGTCGTCACTCGCTCAGCCCTCGTGCGCATCTACGACCGGACGCGCGAGCGCGACTGGGACGACGCACTCGCGCGACTGCTCTCCTGACTCAGGCGGTGCGGTTGGCCGCGGCCACCAGGGCCTTCGCGGTCGCCTCGGTCGCATTCGATCCGGTGCCCATCGCCCACGCGATGCGTGAATCCTGCTGTCCGCGAATGAACGTGACGATTCCCGTCTCGGTGATCTGCTGGTGGAACGACAGGATCTCGAGGTTCACCCCGGCGTCGTAGAGCATCGACGTGAATGCTTCGGCGGGGCCGTGGCAGGTCACCGACGAGCTACGGATCGTATCGCCGACGGCGAGAGTGGCCGTGAATTCGAACCGGCCCGCGCCCTTCGGCGCGCACTCCGCGGAACCCAGCCGGATCGGACCTGCAGTCGGCGAATACGTGCGGGCGAACTCTGCGAAGAACATGCCGTCAGCTTCCGCGCGCAAACCGTGCGGCAGGGGTGAGGAGGCATGAATGGCAGCCGAATTGTGCGAGAAGAAATCCGGCGTGAAGGAATGTGCGCTGGTACTCATAGCGAGGTCTTTCCGAGAAGAGGAAGGACCGACACGCAACCCGACGACCCGCAGCGGGGGGTCGGTCCGAGATCAGACCCCGCTGCGGCGGCGAACTACGAGAATGCGCGACATGGCTCCAGGTTAACCGTTCGTCGAGGTCACAGGCAAGACATATCTTTCTGCTCGGTTCTAGAACACGCGCTAGAGAGTCGCAGAGATGGCTACGATCGTTGCTACCGTCCCGTTATGGATCCCGTTCGCAATCCGTACGCACCCGGCGCCGGTCAGCGGCCACCCGAGCTCGCGGGGCGGTCGAAGCAACTCGACGCCTTCGATGTGGTGCTCGAGCGCATCGCTCGCGGTCGCCCCGAACGCAGCGTCGTGCTCACCGGTCTACGCGGCGTCGGCAAGACAGTGTTGCTCAACCATCTGCGGTCGGCCGCCATCTCCCGCAAGTGGGGTACCGGGAAGATCGAGGCTCGACCCGATCAGGACCTGCGCCGTCCCCTGTCGTCCGCGTTGCACATGGCAGTACGGGAAATCGCTGTGGCGCATCGTGATCCCGAGCGAGTAGATCAGTTCCTCGGCGTCCTCAAATCGTTCGCGTTGCGCGCATCTGCCGACAAGGGGATGCGGGACAAGTGGCAGCCGGGGATCGATGCCCCGGCGCTCAAGGGCCGCGCGGACACGGGCGACATCGAGATCGATCTGGTCGAATTGTTGATGGACGCAGCATCTCTCGCCCGCGATGTCGGTGTGGGCATCGCCATCTTCATCGACGAGATGCAGGACCTGGCGACCGAGGACATCTCGGCCATCTGCGGTGCCTGCCACGAACTCAGTCAGGATGCCGCGCCGCTGATCGTCGTCGGGGCCGGGCTGCCGCACCTCCCCGCGGTGCTGTCGGCGTCGAAAAGCTACTCGGAGCGGCTGTTCAGCTACCACCGCATCGATCGGTTGGATCGCCTCTCGGCCGATCGCGCCTTGATCGCTCCTGCGGAACGTGAGGACGTCGAGTACACGACCGAGGCACTGGATGCGTTGTACGAGGCCGCTGACGGATACCCGTACTTCGTGCAGGCGTACGGCAAGGCGACCTGGGATCACGCGGCGGACAGCCCCATCACTGTCGACGACGTCCGCGTGGCGGCACCGACCGCGGAGGACGAATTGGCCGTCGGATTCTTCGGATCCCGTTACGAAAGGGCAACTCCCGCGGAACGCGAGTACATGCGCGCGATGGCGGACCTGTCGGGCGACGACGGTCCCGTCTCCACCGCGAAGATCGCGGTGGAGCTGGGCCGTAAGCCTGCCTCGCTGTCACCCGCGCGCGACGGGTTGATCAAGAAGGGCTTGATCTACTCCGCCGAGCGCGGGTCCATCGGGTTCACCGTCCCGCACTTCGGCCGCTACCTCCGCGCGCAGACGGACTGATCAGGCGGACGGAACCCGCAGGATCAGGGCGTCGCCCTGACCGCCGCCGCCGCACAGGGCTGCGGCTCCGGTTCCGCCGCCGCGTCGCTTCAGCTCGAGGGCGAGGTGCAGGGCGATGCGGGCGCCCGACGCGCCGAGGGGGTGACCGATCGCGATGGCGCCGCCGTTGACGTTGACCTTGTCGGCGTCGATGCCCAGTTCACGGGTGGAGACGATGCCGACCGCGGCGAAGGCCTCGTTGATCTCGACGAGGTCGAGGTCGGTGGGGGCGATGCCTTCCTTGGCGCACGCTGCGGTGATGGCGTTGGCGGGCTGGGACTGCAGCGACGAGTCGGGTCCGGCGACGACGCCGTGAGCACCGATCTCGGCCAGCCAGGTCAGACCGAGCTCCTCGGCCTTGGTGCGGCTCATCACGACCACTGCTGCGGCGCCGTCGGAGATCTGCGAGGCGGAGCCGGCGGTGATGGTGCCGTTCTTGTCGAAGGACGGGCGGAGCTTGGACAGGCTCTCGGCGGTGGTGTCCGCGCGGATGCCCTCGTCGCTGGTGACGACGACGGGGTCGCCCTTGCGCTGCGGGATGCTGACGGGAACGACCTCGTCGTCGAAGACGCCGTTCTTCCATGCCTGCGCGGCACGCTGGTGCGACGCTGCGGCGAAGGAGTCCTGCTCCTCGCGGGTGACGAACTGCGTGTCGGCGTTGCGGTCCTCGGTCAGGGCGCCCATGGCCTGATCGGTGAAGATGTCGTACAGGCCGTCGTAGGCCATGTGGTCCTTCATGGTGACGTCGCCGTACTTGAATCCGCTGCGGCTCTTCTCGAGCATGTGCGGGGCGAGGGACATCGACTCCTGCCCGCCGGCGACGACGATGTCGAATTCCCCGGCGCGGATGAGCTGGTCGGCGAGGGCGATGGCATCGACACCCGACAGGCACACCTTGTTGATGCTCAGGGCGGGAACGCTGAGCGGGATGCCACCGGCATGAGCCGCCTGACGTGCGGGGATCTGACCTGCGCCGGCGGTGAGGACCTGGCCCATGATGACGTACTGGACCTGGTCGCCGGTGATTCCGGCCTTCTCCAGCGCGCCGGCGATGGCGACGCCGCCGAGGTCGGAGCCGGAGAGGGTCGACAGCGACCCCAGGAGGCGGCCGACGGGGGTGCGTGCGCCCGCCACGATGACGGATGTGGGGCGTGATGATGCGGTCATGCTGATTCCTCACTGCTGGTGAACTGGCTTCTCGTGACGGGCGGGGTTGTCGTGACGGGCAGGTCGTCGATCTCCAGGGCACGCAGGACCATCCTCGACAGTCGACGCCGCAGGAGGGTGATCGACACACGTCCCACGGACTGCGGTGTCGAGTTGAGCAATCCGAACGCGGCGTGGGCCTGCACCCGTGCGTCGTCCTCGGTGCGGTCCGGGTCGATCTCCCGCAGCGTCCGCACCCAGATCTCTATGTAGCGACGCTGTAGTGACCGCACCGTCCGCTGCGCGTCCGCAGGGAGATTGGCGAGGTCACGGAACTGGATCTCGATGAGTCGGGGTGAGGTGAGCGCGAAGTCGAGGTGGAAGTCGACCAGTGCTTCCAACGTCTCGAGGGACGACGGTGTTCCTGCAGCGACGACCGCGGCTCCACCCGAATGCAGGTACTCGGAGATCCCGACGAGCAGTTCGACGAGGACGGCTTCCTTGTTGGGGAAGTGTCGATAGACGGCCGGCCCGCTGATTCCGACGGCAGCTCCGAGGTCCTCGAGGCGAAGGCCGTGGTAGCCGCGCTCGGCGACCAGGACGGCGGCGGCGTCGACGAGGTTGGTCCGGCGCTCGGCCTTCATGCGGGATCGCTCGGTGGACGCGGTCGGACCGTCCGCGGTGCGGCGCTGGGACACCATCGTCTCGCTCCCCTTCCGCGTCGGCTGAGCACGCAGTTTACCGCACTCGGTTAGTCGGGATTCACTTGCAGAGGGGAGTCGACGCTATCCTGACGATCGGCCGTGGCGCGCGCCCGGTTGGCAGTACATTGAACGTGTATTCGCGCTGGTTTTCGACTGTGTACTCGGGGTCACGAGAGAGGGAACATGAACTCGGTGTCCTCGCCGTCCAGATCCATCGCGCCCTCCGCATTTCTCGCGCTGGGGTCCACGGCCATCGCGGTCTATGCGTTTCTTCCCGTCGGGATCCTCGCCAGCGCTGTGTACTGCGTGATCGCGGTCGCCGTCGTCGCGGCCGTTCCCGTGGGGATCCTGTCGGGCCGCAAGGTCAGCGCGCACTCGTGGTGGCTCATGGTCGTCGCACTCGGCTTGTGGGTCGCGGGTGATATCTACTACGGCATCGCCGAGAACACCTCGGGCGTGACCACTCCGTCTCCCGCGGACATCGCCTACGTTGCCGGGTACCTCCTGATCGGGTTCGCTCTCGTGTCCGTGCGAAGCGAAGGCACACCGATGCTCGGATTCCCCGACATCCTCGAAGCGGCGATCATGACCGCGGGCGTCGGTCTGGCGTCGTGGGTGTTCGCGTCGGGAAACAAGGATCCGGACGCGTCGATCTGGCTCGGGATCTTCTACACCGAATTCGACGTGTTCCTGCTCGTACTGGTCGTGTTCGTGGTCCTGCACCGTCGCGCCGGCTCCCCCACGCACTGGTTGCTCGGCTCGGCGATGGCGCTGATGGTGATCGCGGACTACGCGTCGTACGTGCTCGAGGCGGACGGCGTGATCACGACGCGGGTCCTCAACATCTGCTGGCTGGCGTCGTACCTGCTGTTCGGAGTCGCCGCGTTGCGGAAGGACGAACGTCCGCGGGTGAGCACGATCAGCAGAGCGCGAACCGGCATGACACGCCTGGTGATCCTGACGACCGCGGTCGCGATGACGCCGATCGCGATGAGTGTGCAACTCGCTCGCGGTGTGCCCGTGACGCAGTGGGGACCCGTCCTGGTCGTCGCGGCGTCCGTCATCGTGGCCCTGGGTGCCCTCCGGATGTGGTCGTTCCTGGCTCTGCTCCAACGTCAGTCGGCCGCGCTGCGGCGTGCGGCGGACACCGACATGGTCACCGGGCTGGCCAACCGTGCACTTCTGGGCCGCCGACTCGGGGAAATCCTCGGGCCCACCGGTCGTGACGGCGTGGCCCTGGTGTTGATCGACCTCAACCGGTTCTCCGACATCAACCAGACCTTCGGCTACACCGTCGGTGACCAGGTTCTCGCCGAGATCGGACACCGTCTGACGTCGGTCGTCGGCCCGGACGCACTGGTCGCACGACTCGGCGGCGACGAGTTCGCGGTCGTCCTCCCCGGCCCCTCCGACCGACACGACGCCGTGGCGACTGCGATGGCCGCGCAGCGCGCGGTGGGTGCACCCATGACTGTCCGCGACATCAAGCTCACCCTCGAGTGCTCCGTGGGAGTGGCGCTGTCCGCCGATCGGCCCAGCGTGGGGGCGGAGGAGCTGGTTCAGCGCGCGTACGCCGCCGTCGTCGCGGCCAAGACGCGGCAACCGAGACTCGCTGTGTGGGACCGCACGATGGACGTCGACCGGGTGGACCAGCTCCGGCGCATGGGCGAACTCGAGGACGCCATCGCGACGGGCGAACTCGAAGTCTGGTTCCAGCCCCGTCTGGACCTGCGGACCGGACGGGTTTCGGGTCTGGAAGCTCTTCTGCGGTGGCGTCATCCGACGGAAGGCTTGCTCCTACCCGCAGCCTTCCTGGCCAGCGCGGAGCAGACCGGCATGCTTCCGGCGGTGACCGCGTTCGTGTTGGACACCTCCATGGCGGCATGCCGCCAGTGGCGGTTGGCGGGCCTCGACGTCGACGTCGCGATCAATCTCTCCGTGCGTGACCTGGTGGACGCGTCGTTGGCGAACCAGGTGCAGACCTCGCTCGACCGACACCTCCTGCCGGGTTCGGCGGTGGTGTTCGAGGTGACGGAGACCTCGGCGATGATGGATCCGGAACGCTCCATCGACACCCTGGAAGCTCTTCGCTCACTGGGGGTTTCGATCTCGATCGACGACTTCGGCACCGGCTACAGTTCCCTCGCCTATCTCGCGTCTCTTCCGGTCCAGCAACTGAAGATGGACCGGTCGTTCGTCACCTCGATCTTCACCGACTCGGCGAATCTGGCCATCGTCCGTTCCACCATCGACCTCGCGCACAGTATGGGACTGCACATCGTGGCGGAGGGTGTGGAGGACGCGCGCACACTCGGCGTCCTGCACGGGCTGGGGTGCGACGCGGTGCAGGGTTTCCACATCGCCCGTCCCGTCCGAGCCGACCAGGTCCTGGCCACCGTGCGTTCCGTGAACATCTCGACCAGCGCGGCCATCAGCGGAGTGTGACCCGTGCCGCACCGCCGTGGGGACCCTTTGTAACGTGGGGTCGTCGACCCGACGAAAGGACCGCTCGTGCGCGCAGTTCAGGTAAGCACTCTTCAGGGCCCCGAAGCCCTGACCGTGGTGGACATCGACGAACCGACAGGTGACGGCGTCGTGATCGATGTGCGAGCCGCCGGTGTCGCCTTCCCCGACGCGCTGCTCAGTCGCGGTCTCTACCAGTACAAGCCGGAACTGCCGTTCGTGCCGGGCAGCGAGGTGGCGGGAACAGTGCGGTCGGCGCCCGAGGGATCGGGCTTCGCTGCCGGAGATCGCGTCGCGGCCCTCACCGGATTCGGCGGCGGTATGGCCGAGGTCGCCGTGGTGACTCCCGATCTGGTCTTCGCGCTTCCCGACGCGGTGTCGTTCGAGGCAGGTGCCGGACTGCTGTTCAACGATCTGACGGTGCACTTCGCCTTGCGTCAGCGCGGTCGTCTCGCACAGGGCGAGACCGTTCTGGTCCACGGCGCCGGTGGCGGCATCGGCACCTCCACGCTGCGGCTGGCTCCCGCCCTGGGTGCGTCCCGCGTGATCGCGGTGGTCAGCAGCGAGGGCAAGGCCGAGATCGCCCGCGCTGCCGGAGCATCGGACGTCGTGATGCTCGACGGGTGGAAGGACACGGTCAAGGAGTTGACCGGCGGCCGCGGCGTCGACATCGTCATCGACCCGGTGGGCGGTGACAGGTTCACCGACAGCATCCGCTCTCTCGCACCGGGCGGCCGATTGGTGGTCATCGGCTTCACCGGCGGCGACATTCCCACGGTCAAGGTCAACCGCCTCCTGCTGAGCAACGTGGAGGTCGTCGGCGCCGGCTGGGGCGCGTGGTGGATGAGCCGACCGGGGTACACCGCGACCCAGTGGGCCGAGCTCGAACCCCTTTTCGCCTCGGGTGAGCTGTCGGCTCCGGAACCGGTGGTCTATTCGCTCGAGGATGCGGGCGACGCCATCGCGTCTCTCGAGAACCGCACGGCCACCGGCAAAGTCGTGGTGTCGCTCGCGTGAGCGACGCGTACGAGGCCGGCCTGGCGGTTCGTCGCGAGGTCATGGGCGAGTCGTTCGTCTCCGCGGCTCTCGAGGGCAGTGCGGGCACCGATTCGGAGGCGTTGCAGACGCACGTCACGGAGCACGTGTGGGATGCGGTGTGGAACCGGCCGGGCCTGGACCGGCGCAGCAGGAGCCTGCTGAACATCGGCATGCTGATCGCGCTGCGCGCCGAACAGGAACTGGGCGGACACATCCGCGGGGCGTTGACCAACGGCCTCACGCGCGAGGAGATCGTCGAATCGGTGGTGCACGCGAGCGGCTACTGCGGTGCTCCCGCCGCGCTGGCGGCCATGCGTGTGGTGCAGCGAGTGTTGGACGAGGAGCTCGGCCCGCTCGAGTAGGCTCGTTCCATGCGCATAGGTGCCCACGTACGTGACTCGGAGAACCCGCTCGGCGAGGCCGGAGAGCTCGACGTCGATCTGGTCCAGCTGTTCGTGACCGACCCGCAGAAGTGGAACAAGCCGGTCGTCGGCGAGGGCCTCGAGGCCATCCATGCGAGCGACGTCGATGTCGTCGTGCACTCCTCGTACGTTATCAACGTCGCCAGCCTGAACAACCGCATCCGCATCCCGTCGCGCAAGGCGGTCGCGCAGCAGGCCGACGTGGCGGCGGAGATCGGCGCGCTCGGCATGGTCGTCCACGGAGGGCATGTTCGCGACGGCGAAGACCCGGCGGAGGGTATTGCCAACTGGCGCAAGCTCTTTGAGCGTCAGGCGGAGTCGGGCGGATTCGCGGTGCCGATCTGGATCGAGAACACCGCCGGAGGCGACTTCGCGATGGCGAGGCACTTCGACGGCATCGCCCGTCTGTGGGACGCAGTCGGTGAGTTCGGTGCAGGTTTCTGCCTGGACACGTGCCATGCCTGGGCCGGCGGTGAGGACCTGGTCGACGCTGTCGAGCGGATCAAGGCCATCACCGGACGCATCGACCTGGTCCATCTGAACAATTCGCGCGACGAGTTCGACTCCGCGCGAGACCGGCACGCGAACCTCGAGAGCGGCGAGATCGATCCACAGCTTCTCGCGGCAGTGGCGTCCGCGGCAGGCGCCCCGATCATGCTCGAGACGCCCGCCGACGGAATGAAAGCCGACGTGGCGTTCCTACGCGCTCTCTGACTCCGACTCGGTCTCGGACCGGACGCTCGCCAGCGCGAGCAGTGCGATGGTGGCGCCACCGGTCATCGCGATAGCCATCGCAGGACCGTCGTTACCCAGGACGCCGACCAGCGGCGCGATGAGCGCACCGATACCGAACTGTGCGGCGCCGAGAAGTGCGGCGGCGGTTCCGGCTGCCTCGCCGTGGCGTGAGAGTGCCAGTGCCGGTGAGTTGGGCATGACGAATCCGGCGGACGCGAGGACGAACAGCACGGGAACCATGAAGCCGACAATCCCGCCGAAGCCGGTGGTCGTCGTGGCGATGAGCGACGCCCCGGACAGAGCCATCGCGACGAGGGCGACCGTCACGATGCGCTGCGGGCTGAACCGCTGCAGAGCAAGCACATTGAGCTGCGACGCGCTGATCAATGCCACGGCGCCGATGCCGAACACGAGAGCGAACTGCTGCTCGCCCAGTCCGTAGCCGTCCTGCAGGACGAACGAGCTGCCGGAGATGTAGGCGAACAGTGCCGACATGCCCAAACCGGCCACCAGGACGAGGACGACGAACCGTCGATCACGGAGCAGCGAGCCGTACGTCCGCAGGACAGGGACGAACTCCGGCGGCCGGCGGCGTTCCTGCGGCAGGGTCTCCTTCAGCAGGAAGATGGCGACGAGCATCAGTGCCACACCGGCGACGGCAAGGCCCGCGAACACGCCGCGCCACGACCCGTGGATCAGAACCAGGCTGCCCAGGCTGGGGGCGACGATCGGTGCGACACCCATGACGAGGACGAGCCGCGACATCACGGTCGCGGCGGCTCTGCCGTCGAAGAGGTCACGCACGATGGCGATGGCGATGACCATCGCCGCCGCGGCGCCGAAGCCCTGCAGCGCGCGCATGAACCCGAGGACCGCGACGTTCGGCGCGATCATGCACAGCAGAGACGCCGCGATGTGCACGACGGTGCCGGCGATCAACGGCCGTCGACGGCCCAGCGAATCGGAGAGCGGTCCGATGACCAACTGACCGACGGCGAGACCGATGAGTGTTCCCGTCAGCGTGAACTGGACGGCGGCATCCGTCGAGCCGAGGTCGGTCGTGATCGCCGGAAGCGCCGGTAGGTAGACGTCGATAGTCAGCGGTCCGAGTGCGACGAGCGCACCGAGAACGAGAATCGTGCGCAGAGTGGAGGGGCCTGGCACGGTGGCGGTGTGCGCCGCCGTGCCGGTGTCGGTCGTGAGGGTGGGGTTCGTCGTCACCCGGAGTGCAGCACCGCCGAGCGCCGATGTGTTCCCGCCGCGTGTGACGGCTGGGTGAACAACTACCCGTGAGTCAGAGACGGGACTGTCGGGCGCGGCACATCGCCGCGGGCCAGCGCTGCCGAGAGCGAGTCCGCCCACCCCATCAGACCTGCGACATCGATGTCGTGGGGCGCATCCGGGTAGGTGCCGATGCGGTCCCTGCCTTGCGTCAGCAACGACGCGGCGCCGACGACGTTCCCACGCATCAGGTGGGTGAGACCCACCGCGAGTTGGGCGAGGCCCTGCCACAACTCGCGCTCGTGGGGCTCGGAGATCTTCCACGTGCCCTCGAGTATCTCGTGGGCGTGGAACGGCTTGCCCTCGTCGAGCAGCTGCTGCGCACGGAGAAGGGACTGCGCGGGTGGCAGCTGCACATCGTCGGGAATTCGCTCGACGCCCTCGGAGCCACGCGGCAGAGGACGACCCAGCCCGTCACGAGGACGCGCGTTCTGAGCCCGTCCCTGTGGATTGCGTTCGCGTTCCTCCGCGCGTCCCATCCCGCCGACGCTACGCGCCGACCTTGTCCGACAGCGCGGTCAGACGGTCGAGCTCGTCCGCCGTCAACGACAGAGCGGGAGCATCGGTCAGCGATCCGAGCTGGTCGATGCGGCTGGCACTCGCGATGGGCGCCACGATGCCGTTACGGGACAGCAGCCAGGCGAGAGCGACCGTCGGAACGGCTGTGTCGTGCGCCGCGGCGATGTCGGCGAGGGCACCGACCACGTCGAGCCCCTCGTCGGTGAAGTAGCCGGAGGTGATGCTCGAACGCGGAGTTCCCTCGATGTCCTCACGTGTGCGGTACTTGCCGGTCAGGAATCCCGAGGCCAGTGCGAAGTACGGGAACACGCCCAGCTGGTTCTGCTCAGCGAGGTCCATCAGATCGGGCTCGTAGCTGCGACGGTGCACCAGGTTGTAGTGCGGCTGCAGCGCCACCGGCACGTCGAATCCTTCGCGTCGGGCGATGTCGATCCACTGCTGTGCGCGCTCGGCCGTGTAGTTCGAGATGCCGACGTAGCGCACCTTTCCGGCCTTCACCAACGCGTCGAACGCGGCAACCGTCTCCTCCAGCGGAGTGTTCTCGTCGTCGAAGTGCGCGTAGTAGAGGTCGATGCGGTCGGTCTGCAGACGCTGCAACGACGCGTCGGCTGCGGCAGCGACCGTGCTCGCCGCCAGACCCTTGAACTGCGGGTGCTGGCTCACCTTGGTGGCCAGGACGACATCGTCGCGCCGACCCGTCGAGGTGAACCAGTTCCCGATCACCGTCTCCGACTCGCCGCCCGAGTTGCCGGGAGCGAAGGCCGAATACGAGTCCGCGGTGTCGATCAGCGAACCACCGGCTCCGAGGAAGGCCTCGATGATCTCGTGTGATGCCGCTTCGTCGCTGGTCCACCCGAAGGTGTTGGCGCCCAGCGCGAGGGGGAAGACGTCAAGGTCAGAGGTTCCGATACGCGTCATGTTCTGTGCAACGCGGTCCACGCGACGCTATTCCTGTCACCGCGCCGGGCTGCTGACCCCGATGCCGCCGAGGGTGTCGGCGCCGTAGCGAGCGACCTCCGCGTCGATGTCGAGCGCGGCGAGCGTGCTGCGACGGTCGATGACCTCGGCGTCGATGCGATCCGCGGGGACGAGCCAGGCGATCTCGAATTCGATGCCGTCGGGGTCCTGTCCGTACAGGCTCTTCGACGTGGAGTGATCGGTCGCACCGACCAGTGCCCCCGCTGCGGCCAGTGCGTCGCGGAGTCCGACCAGGTCGTTCAGCGTCTGCACCTCCCACGCGAGGTGGTAGAGGCCGACGGTGGACCGTCCGGCCGAGGGTGCACCCGCGGCGTCGCCGATGGAGAACAGGCCGAGGTCGTGGTCGTTCGCACTGTCGGGTGCCTGCAGGAAGATCGCCCTGTCACCCATCCGGTTCACGACGCGGAAGCCGAGGACGTCGGCGTAGAACTGGGCGCTGCGCCCGGCATCGCGGACGTAGAGAACGGCGTGGTTGAGGCGAGTGATGGCCATCGGGTGTCCTTCGGGTCGGGGTTGACTTGAAGCTTCAACCCAGAGGGTACGCCGGTTGTTCCGGAAGGTGTGTGTACACCGCCTGCGTGAGCCGAACACCCCCTCCTGCGTGCGGGACAGGATGTGCGCTCACCAGCAGCGGTGTGCACACACCTTCCAGCGGCCGGCGCGCCCGACACTGTCCTGTAGCCGTGTGCACACCGCCTGCATGAACCGAACACCCCCTCCTGCGTGCGGGAAAGGGTGTGCGCTCACCAGTACCGGTGTGCACACACCGTCCAGCAACCGCCGGACTCAATGCAGCCGGTGATCGGTCACCTGTGTCCTGGGGCCGAACTTGGGCCGCACGGCCGTGCCGCTCACCTCGAGCAGCCGCACTGCCCGGTACCGGTGCGGACGAAGCGGCGCCAGGTACTCGACCATCGCGTCGTCGTCCATGGGAGCGCCGGTGAGTGTCCACCCGATCACCGAGGCCAGGTGATAGTCGCCGACGGACAGAGCATCGGTGTCTCCGAGCGCCCGTTGCATCACCTCGGCCGCAGTCCACGCCCCGACACCGGGTACGACTCGCAGCCGCCGCTCGGCGTCCTCGCGTCCCATCGTCGTGATCTGTTCGAGTTTGTCGGCCAACTGCGCGCTCCGCACGATGGTCTTGGAACGTTTCGGGTCGACGTTGGCGCGGTGGAATTCCCACGACGGGATCCGTCGCCACACCTCGGAGGGCGGCGGCACCCGCATGCCGCGTGGCGCGGGACCCGGCGCCGGCTCACCGAACGTGGACAGGAGATATCGCCACGACGCGAAGGCGGCGATGCCGTGCACCTTCTGCTCCAGGATTGCCGGTACGAGCGCTTCCATGACCCGGCCGGTCCTACCGATGCGCAGGTGCGGGAAGCGCCGGTGAGCCTCGGCGAGCAGGCGATGCTCGGGCTCGAATCCGGAGGCGTCGTCCTCCAGTCCGACCAGGCCCGGGAGTGAGTCCAGGAACTCGGCGGCCCCCGGCCCCCACGCCTCGCACGTCACCTCGGTGCGGCCGGCCTGTCGGATGCGGTACGTGACAGGTCCCGTCGGGAACCGCGCTGTCCGCCAGATCGACCCGTCGGTATCCACGCGGTGGGACGGATCGCCGGCGCCACGTCGGTGCGGCGACAGCGAATACCGCACGCTGAGCGGGTGCTCCGAGGTCAGGACGATGTCCACCGCGACCCGACTACTGGACGCGGACGAGGGTGCGACCGGTGTTGTCACCGGCGCGCAGGGCATCCAGAACGGCCTCGACGTCGTCGAGAGCGACCTCCGTGGTGACGTCCGCGAGACGGCTCGGGCGGAACTCGTCGGCCAACTCGCTCCACAACGTGCGCCGAGCGGCGATGGGCAACTGCACCGAGTCGATGCCGAGCAGGGCCACGCCGCGGAGGATGAACGGGAGCACCGTCGTCGACAATCCCGGACCGCCGGTGAGTCCACTTGCCGCGACAGCCCCGCCGTACTTCACCGTGCTCAGCACGTGCGCGAGGGTCTTGCCTCCGACACAATCCACCGCGGCCGCCCACTGCGCCTTGCCCAGAGGGCGCGGCTTCGCGTCGGGATCCTCCGGCAACCGGCCGATGATCGAGGACGCGCCGAGCGTCGTCAGCAGGTCGTGAGCGGACTCCTTGCCCGTCGATGCGACGACCTCGAAACCGCGGTGCGACAACAGGTCGACGCTGACCGATCCGACGCCGCCGCTCGCGCCGGTGACCAGCACGGGACCGTCCTCGGGAGTCAGTCCGCGAGCCAGCAGCGCCTGCACGCTCATGGCGGCGGTGAATCCGGCGGTGCCGATGGTGGCCGCGTCCGCCGTGGAGAGTACGTCGGCGAGCGGGACGACCCAGTCCGCCGGAACGCGGGCGTACTCGGCGTATCCACCGTGACGGCCGGTGCCGATCTCGTAGCCGTGCGCCACGACGCGATCTCCGACTGCGATCGACTCGTCGCTCGAGGAGACGACGACGCCGGCGAGGTCGATACCGGGAACGATCGGATACTCGCGCACCACACCGCCCTTCGGCGTGACGGCCAGGGCGTCCTTGTAGTTCGCGCCGGAGTACTCGACACGGATCGTCACCTCACCCTCCGGGAGGAACGACTGGTCGACGGTCTCGAAGCCCACGTCGATCCGGTCCCCCGACTCGCGGGCGACCAGCGCGCGGAAAGTGTCGCTGGTGGAAAGGCTTCCGGGCTGGGTGCTCACGGTGGGAACTCCTCGATCGACGGGTGGCGGCCGACATCGAGACTATGCCTGCCGAGCCGCCGCGTCGTACGGCGCGGGACCACAGGATTGTCGGTGGCCGCCCGTACTCTCTCGAGGGTGATCATCGTGAGTACCGACGGTTCGTGCCTGAAGAACCCCGGCGGAGCCATCGGCTGGGCCTGGGTCGACCACACCGGCCCCAGTGCCTCCGGTGGTGAAGCGTCGGGCACCAACCAGATCGCCGAACTGCGCGCGTTGTTCGAGGCAGTCCAGGCGCATTCCGGGCCGGAGCCGATGCTCATCGAGTCCGACAGTCAGTACGCCATCAAGTGCGCGTCCGAGTGGCTCGTGGGATGGAAGCGGAAGGGGTGGCGTACGTCGACGGGCGCGCCCGTCCGCAACCTCGAACTGGTCCGCGCGATCGATCGGGCGATCACCGAACGTGAGGGGCCCGTGAGATTCCGCTGGGTCCGCGGCCACGTCGGGAATCAGTTCAACGAGATGGCGGACGAACTGGCGGGAATCGCGGCACGCGAGATCCGCGACGGAGTCCTGACGCCGTCCGAGCCGGTCGGCGCGCAGGAGCCCGTCACGCTGTTCTAGTCCTGGCGCGAGGTCTGCTTGTCGTCCTTGTCGCCGGCGGTCACATCGCGCGGACTCGGCGTGGGTAGATCTTTGCCCTCGTCCACGGCGGCCTCACTGCGATCGAGGGTCGGCGCCGGCTCGGCCTCGGCATGGTTGTCGAACTCGCGGATCGCCTCGTCCCGCTCACCCGAGCTCTGAGCGGTATCGGCTCCCGTTCCCTTCGATTCCTCACGTGGATCGATGGACGCGGTGTCGACGGGGGTGTCTGCAGAATCGCTCATGCGTCGGGAATGCCCTGTCGAGCCGGCGGTCAACCCTGCGCGATCACGGCGTCGGCAACGGAGTGATGGTCACCGAGAACTGCTCCTCGAGGTTGCCGGTGAAGTCACGGGCGCACTGCTCCTGTCGGGCCTGGTCCGCGCCTGCATCGGTCAGGCACGATGTCAGGTCCTGGCCGCCTACCGCGTTGAACACCCAGACACTCAACGCGATGAACACTGCTCCGCCGATGATTCCCAGGATGCCGAGAACGATGCCGGTGGTCGCAACCCCGCCGTTCGTGGCTTCCCGCCGCTTGACCCGGCCACGTCCGATGACGCCGAGGATCACAGCGATGATGCCGAGCAGGATGCCGAAGCCGAACGTCCAGAACGCGAGAATGGACAGGATGCCGAAGATCAGCGCCGCGATGCCGAGACCGTTCTTCGGAGCGACCGGTGGCCCGCCGTACGCAGGTTGGCCGTACTGGGGATCCTGGCCGTACTGGGGGTACTGAGGCTGCTGTCCGTACTGATTGCCGGGATAGTTCCGATCATCGGGGCCGGGTTGTCCCGGGTACGCGGGGCCGCTCATGATGCCTCCTGACGTGCAGCGTGGCTGATGCGCTGCACTGTAACCCCGCGGGGACCGACCGGGCGCCGGTGTGACCGCACCGTTACCGACGACTCGGCGCGGGGTATCCGCTGTCTATGAGCACCGTGACCGTCAGCGATGGAACAGTCCTGCACTACCGAGAGCAGGGCGCCGGCCGTCCGCTCGTCCTGCTGCACGGCTGGGGATTCAGTGGGGAGTTCTTCTCCGGCAGCATGGATCGGTTGGCGGAGCACTCCCGGGTGATCGCGCTGGACATGCGGGCGCACGGTGATTCGGAGGATCCTGGCCACGGTTACCGCGTATCGCGTCTGGCGAAGGACCTCTTCGACGTTCTCGCGGCGCTCGACTTGGCCGACGTGACCGTGCTGGGCTGGTCGCTGGGGTGCCCGGTCATCTGGTCGTACCAGGAACTCTTCGGCAACGAACGTCTCGCGCAGGCCATCTATGTCGCCCAGACTCCCCGGCAGTACCGCACCCCGGAATGGTCGCTGGCTCATACCAGCATCTTCGACGATGCATCACTCGCTGCCGTCCAGGGCCGAGTTCTCTACGACCGCACCAACTTCGACGCGGAGCAGCTGGACGAGATCACGGCGACGGACCTCCCGGCCGACCGCGTCGAGATTCTTCACGCTGAAATGGCGAAGATGTCCGGCGCGGCCCGGAACGCGGTGATGGCCGATCACACCCACCACGATTGGCGGGACCTGTTGCCGACGCTCGATCTCCCGTCCCTCGTCATGGTGGGCAAGCATGACAAGGCGTTCCCGTGGGAGGCGGCTCGCTACGTCGGCGACACCGTTCCGGGAGCACGCACGGTCCTCTTCGAGGACAGCAGTCATGCGCTCTTCCTGGACGAACCGCAGAAGTTCGGGGACGAGGTCGTCGCGTTCCTGGCCGAACATCGGTGACGAACGCCCTGGTTTGCATCCCCCTGTTCGCGGACACCCGAGACGTATGAGTCAAGACCTGTACACCGCCACTGTCACTGCTACCGACGGATCGATCTCCTCGAGCGACGACGTGCTGTCCTTGGACGTCCACGAGCCGTCCGACCTGGGTGGGCCCGGCGGAGCGACCAACCCCGAGCAGCTGATGGCGGCTGCCCTGAGCTCGTGCCTGCTCGAATCGCTGCGCATCGCCGTCGGTACCGCCGGTGGAACACTCGACGGGGCAGCCGTCGAAGGCCGTGTCACCCTCTCCAACGCCGACGGAGCGGGCTACGACGCCGCCTACCAGCTGGCCGTCACCCTTCCAGGCGTCGACAATCCGGGGGATGTGCTCGAGCAGGCGCGATCGATCTGCCCGTTCCTCAAGTCCGTCACCGGTGTGGATGTAGCCCTGAAGAGCTGATCAGGCGGTGACGAGCCGCAGAACGAGTGCCGCGACGGACACGACGGTGAGGAAGGCCGACGGCCCGATGCCCGCCGTGTCCTTCACTCGCAGATGTGCGACCACGGCGCCCACGAAGTAGAGAATGACCCCGATCGCCGCCGCGACGCCGATGGGCCAGACGAACAGTCCGATGACCAGGCCGACCGCGCCCGCGATCTCGAGGTACGCCAGGACCGGCACTCTGTTCGCGGGCACTCCGACGCTGTCCATGATGGGCATGACCGACGCGCTCTTGGTCAGCTTGCCGATCGCAGAGAAGGTCAGTGCGACGGCGAGGAAAATCGTGACGACATACAAAGCGATGGTCATTGGTGTGCCTCCCGGTCGGCTGGGTCGCCGGTGGAAGACTATGCCCTGACACATTTCTCTTCCCGCGGCCGTTCCGTCTTACCGTGGTTGCTGCAGTAGCAGCGGAAAGACGGATTTAGCGCGGGAATGACGCCAGGGGCGCCGGAGCAGGCAGTGCGCCGGCCGTTCACACCGTCCTGTACGCCTCCAGCGAACGTGCTCACCAGCGGGAACACGAGGGCACTTCGACAAGTTGAGCTGATCACGCGCAACCTTGGAGGACCCCATGAGCGAATCGACTCGCTTGCCCGTTCTGTTCCTGACCGACCCCGTCGTCCTGCCCGGCATGGTCGTGCCGGTCGAACTGGACGACGCTGCCCGCGCCGCGGTCGACGCCGCGCGGACCAGCGCCGACGGCACTCTGCTGATCGCCCCACGACTGGACGACCGCTACCCCGCCTACGGCGTCGTGGCGACGATCGTGCAGGTCGGCCGTCTCGCGACCGGTGAGCCGGCCGCGGTGCTGAAGGCCGAGAAGCGTGCACACATCGGCACCGGTGTCAGTGGCCCGGGCGCCGCTCTGTGGGTGGAGGCCGAGCCGGTATCGGAACCGGAGCCGACGGAGGCCGTACGGACCCTCGCCGCGGAGTACAAGAAGCTCGTTCTGGCCATGTTGCAGCGCCGTGAGGCATGGCAGGTGATCGACTCGGTGAACAAGCTTCTCGACCCGTCCGCGCTGGCCGACACCGCCGGCTACGCCTCGTGGCTCACCGATGTCCAGAAGCGCCAGCTGCTCGAGACCCCGGACGTGGCAGCACGATTGACGGTGCTGACCGAGTGGACCACCGACCACCTCGCCGAGGTCGAGGTGACGGACAAGATCGCCGGGGACGTCCGCGACGGCATGGAGAAGACACAGAAGGAATTCCTGCTGCGTCAGCAATTGGCTGCGATCCGCAAGGAACTCGGCGAGGGTGAACCCGATGGTGCCGACGACTACCGCGGCCGCGTCGAGTCCGCCGAGTTGCCGGACGCGGTGCGTGAGGCCGCGCTGCGGGAGGTCGGTCGGCTGGAGCGGTCCAGTGACCAAAGCCCCGAAAGTGGCTGGATCAGAACGTGGTTGGACACGGTGCTGGAGCTGCCGTGGACGGTGACCACCGTCGACACCACCGACATCGAGGCGGCCCGTGCCGTGCTCGACGCGGATCATCACGGCTTGGACGATGTGAAGGACCGCATCACCGAGTACCTCGCCGTGCGCTCGCGCCGCGCTGAGCGAAGCATGGCAGTGGTGGGTGGACGTGGTTCCGGAGCCGTCATGGTGCTTGCCGGTCCTCCCGGTGTCGGCAAGACGTCCCTGGGTGAGTCGGTCGCGAAAGCGCTGGGCCGCAAGTTCGTTCGCGTCGCGCTCGGCGGCGTCCGCGACGAGGCGGAGATCCGCGGGCACCGGCGCACGTACGTCGGTGCGCTGCCCGGTCGGATCGTGAGGGCCATCGCCGAGGCAGGATCGATGAACCCCGTGGTGCTGCTCGACGAGATCGACAAGATCGGATCGGACTTCCGCGGCGATCCTGCCGCGGCTCTGCTCGAGGTGCTCGACCCCGCGCAGAACCACACGTACCGAGATCACTACCTCGACCTGGATCTGGACCTGTCGGATGTGGTGTTCCTGGCCACGGCAAACGTCGTCGACCAGATTCCGACGGCACTGCTCGATCGTATGGAGCTGGTGACCATCGACGGCTACACCGAGGACGACAAGGTGGTCATCGCGCGGAACTACCTGTTGCCGCGCCAGCTCGAACGTGCGGCGATGACGGACTCCGACGTGGCCGTCACCGACGCGGCGCTGCGCAAGATCGCCGCCGACTACACGCGTGAGCCGGGTATGCGTCAGTTCGAACGACTGCTGGCGAAGGTGCTGCGCAAGGTCGCCATCGAACTGGCCACCGGTGAGCGGATGCTGACGGTGGACGAACCGGATCTCCGCACCTACCTGGGTCGACCCCGATTCACGCCCGAGGTGCACGAACGCACCGAGGTTCCCGGCGTGGCGACGGGTCTCGCCGTGACCGGTCTCGGCGGGGACGTGCTGTTCATCGAGGCGAGCTCGACGGGCGACAAGGCCGGGCTCACGTTGACCGGCCAGCTGGGCGACGTGATGAAGGAGTCTGCGCAGATCGCGCTGTCCTACGTCCGGTCGCACGCGGAGCAGCTGGGTGTCGACCCGGCAGCGCTGGACAAGGCCATCCACATCCACGTTCCTGCGGGTGCGGTGCCGAAGGACGGCCCCTCGGCCGGCGTGACCATGGTGACCGCGCTGGTGTCCATGGCGACCGGACGGCCCGTGCGGTCCGACGTGGGCATGACCGGGGAGGTGTCGCTGAACGGCCGAGTCATGCCGATCGGCGGACTGAAGCAGAAGTTGCTGGCCGCCCAACGTGCCGGACTGACGACGGTCTTCGTCCCCTCCCGCAACGAGCCGGACCTGGACGACGTGTCGGCGGACGTGCTCGCCGCGGTCGAGGTGCGCCCGATGTCGGACGTCGCCGATATCGTCGCCCTGGCGCTCGAACCCCGTGCGGAGGACGCGGCCGCCGCAGCGTGACGGCGGAATGACGGGGAGCTCGCCGAGGTTGTCACGGACAGTTGCCCCACAGGCAGACGACCTCGCGATGCGACCCGGGGGGACCACGCACCAGAGGCGCCGAACGAGCAAGGGGGATTCCCGATGAGTATGGAAATGACCGCGTGGAACCAGATGTATCGGTCCATGCATACCGACGACAAGGGCAGACGTCCGTTCTCCCGCGTCACGGTGCGCCGGATCATGGTGTTCGCGCGGCCGCTCCGCACGCTGCTCATCGGATTCCTCGTGCTCAGCGTCGTCGCGGCGGTCCTCGCCGTGGCGACGCCGGTATTGGCCGGCCGCGTGGTCGACGCCATCGTGCAGGGCAAGGACTATCGGATCGTCCTGATCCTGGCCGTCGTCATCGCCGTCGTGGCGCTCCTCGACGCGGGGACGGGCCTGGTCAATCGCTGGCTGTCGTCGCGTATCGGGGAGAACCTGATCCTCGATCTCCGCACGCGGGTGTTCGACCACGTGCAGAAGATGCCGATCGCGTTCTTCACCCGCACCCGTACCGGCGCGCTGGTGAGTCGGCTGAACAACGACGTGATCGGTGCGCAGCGCGCGTTCAGTGGAACGCTCTCCGGCGTGGTCAGTAACGTGGTCACGTTGCTGCTGACGCTGGTCGTGATGGTCGGCATCTCCTGGCAGATCACACTGCTCGCGCTCCTGCTCCTCCCGGTGTTCGTCCTCCCCGCCCGACGGATGGGCACCCGGTTGGCGCGTCTGCAGCGGGAGGCCGCTGCCCACAACGCGGCCATGTCGACGCAGATGACCGAGCGCTTCTCCGCGCCCGGAGCGACACTCATCAAGCTGTTCGGGCGCCCCGACCACGAATCGTCGGAGTTCGCGCTGCGTGCAGGCCGAGTCCGCGACATCGGCGTTCGGTCGGCGATGGTGCAGACCGTCTTCGTCACGACACTGACTCTCGTCTCGGCTCTCGCGCTTGCGCTGGTCTACGGGCTCGGAGGGTTCTATGCATTGCGCGGCCAGCTGGACGCCGGCGCCGTCGTCACGTTGGCGCTGCTGCTCACAAGGTTGTACGCACCGTTGACAGCTCTGGCGAGCGCGCGCGTCGACGTGATGAGCGCGGTCGTCAGCTTCGAGAGAGTGTTCGAGATCCTCGACCTCGATCCGCTGATCACGGATGCGCCTGATGCCCGGACGGTTCCGGAGGGTCCTGTCACCGTCGAGTTCGACGACGTCCGGTTCGCCTACCCGTCGGCGGACAAGGTGTCGTTGGCATCGCTCGAAGACGTGTCCGTGCTGGATTCGCGCGGCGGCGAGGAAGTGCTGCACGGAGTGTCGTTCCGCGCAGAGCCGGGCAAGATGGTGGCCCTGGTCGGGTCCTCGGGTGCCGGTAAGTCGACCATCGCACAGCTGGTCTCACGGTTGTACGACGTGGATTCCGGGGCCGTGCGGATCGGCGGTATCGACGTGCGAGACCTGACGGCGGAGTCGATCCGCCACACCGTCGGCATGGTGACGCAGGACGGGCACCTCTTCCACGAGACGCTGCGCTCCAATCTGACATTGGCGCGTCCCGATGCGACGGAGGACGACATCTGGTCCGCGCTCCGACGCGCACGACTCGAAGACCTGGTCCGATCCTTGCCCGACGGCCTCGAGACCGTGGTCGGTGAGCGCGGCTACCGCTTCTCGGGTGGAGAGCGCCAGCGCGTCACCATCGCACGGCTGCTGTTGGCTCAGCCGACTGTCGTGGTGCTCGACGAGGCCACGGCGTCGCTGGACTCCACGTCCGAGGCGGCGGTGCAGGAAGCACTGTCCGAGGCTCTGGTGGGTCGGACGTCCATCGTCATCGCTCACCGTTTGTCCACCATTCGCGCGGCGGACCAGATCCTGGTGATCGAGGACGGGCGGGTCGCGGAGAACGGGACGCACGCGGAGCTGCTGGCCCGGTCGGGTCGCTACGCGCAGCTGTACCGCACGCAGTTCGACGAGCCCGTCCGGGCCTGAGCAGCAGCTCAGCAGGTGCTGGGCGCCGGGAGTCGGGCGAACCGGTCGTTCAGCCACTGCAGTGCTGCCGGCAATCCGAGCAGCGCAGCGCTGAGGTGGTCCGGGCTGGGTGTGAGCAGCGTCTGCACCGGGGTTCCGGCGCGGCAGTACCGGGCGGTGGAGCTGTCGATGGCGTCGACGGGGATCAGCGCGTCGGTAGGGCTGTGCCACTCGAAGATGGGCGCGCGGGGAACTCCGGGGTAGAGCTCGACGCTGTTCTCCTCCACCACGGCGCGTCCCTGCGGATCCGCGAAGACCGACCTGTTCGCGGTGATCTCCGCGGCGCTGTGGTTGGCACCCACGGACAGGATGTCGTTGGTGCAGGAGTTGGCGATCTGGTTCATCATCGACGTGCCCTGGGGAGTCAGGCTCTGCGACACCGGCATCCGGTCCGGGTACTCGCGGCCCAAGCCGATTGCCGCGGCGAGCGCGAGCCCGAACACGGGGTGAGGGGTGTTCTCGCCGAGCATGTAGGCCATTTTGACCAGGTTCATCGGGACGCCGCCCTGCGCGCTCCCCACGATGTCGAGCTCGGGTGCGTACGACGGTGCCAGTGCTGCAGCCCAGGCTGTGGCCATGCCACCACCGGAGTAGCCGCCCATGCCGACGGGACTGTTGCGCAACTGCAGCGGCTCGAAGTTCTTGGCGGCGCGGATGCCGTCGAGGGTGATCTGACCACCCATCTTGGCGGCGCCGTACGCACTGTTGGGGCCGAGGTGATCGGGCATGGCCACCGACCAGCCGCGGGAGAAGACGACGTTCAGCGCTGCAGCGTCGCGGATGACGACGTTCGGATCCTCCGAGTACAGCGCCTGCGACGGCGCGCACTTCAGACCGAGTGCGTTGACGATCTGCTGGTACGACAGCAAGGGGCCGTCGGGGGCCTTGACCTGCGGGATGAACACCGTGGTCACGCCGACGATGGGATTGCCCTCGCCGCCGGTACTGCGGAAGGCGAGCTGCCAGGTGTTCACGCCGACGAAGTTCGGCGGATTCGGCATCGGACGGCTGGCCAGCACGGTGCCGGGAGCGAGGCCGGAGATGTCTCCCGGCGCCGAGTAGAACGGGTCGGCGTTGGGGATCGGATATTGCGCATCGGCCGATGCGGTGCCGGGAAGTGCGGCTGCGAACAGCGCCGCAGTGACGGTTGCCAACACGAGGCGACGAATGGATCTCACAGAACACTCCTACGAACCGACTGTGCGGTTATCGAACGACAGATGCATTGAACACCGCCCGAGCGTCTGACTCCACCCGAGTTACCGACGCCCCCGCCTCGTTACCGAACCGTAAACAGCCACGCCGACGTAGGCAACCAGTCGAAGCGGTTCCTGTGTAGGCTCCAAAGTTCTTCGTTTCGCGTGTGGTCAGGTTTCGCGCCGCACATCCGCAATGCTCTTGTCCTCGCGCAGGCCCCGCCAGCTCGGATGCCGCAACGAACCGCCGTCCGTCCACTCGAAGAATCGGACCTCCCCGACCAGGGTCGGTGTCACCCATGTCGCGTCCCGACGATCGGCCGTCGGCAACGGTCGGTCGAACGGGGACGTCTCGACCACCGTCGGTGTCAGCAGGTCCAGGAGTTCGTCGCGCTGACGCGCCGTGAACCCGGTGCCGACGCGTCCCACATAGCGCAGGCCGTCGTCCGACGGGATGCCCAGCAGCAGCGATCCGATACCGCCGCTGCGGGACCCCTGGCCGGCGCGCCACCCGCCGATCACGACCTCCTGCGTGCGCCAGTTCTTCACCTTGATCCATGCCGAACTGCGGCGTCCGACCTCGTAGGTCGACTCCCGGCGCTTGGCGACGATGCCTTCCCACCCGCGTCGCTCGCTCTCCGACAGCGCCCCGGCCGCCGTTCCCGGCATCAACGGAGACAGCGTGACCGTCTCGAGTCCGGACAGCAGGAGCTCGAGAATGCGCCGCCGGTCGGAGAACCGTTTGCCCGTCAGGTCGGTTCCGTCCAGGTGCAGCACGTCGAAGCAGATGAACTCCACGTCGTCCGGATGCGCGTCCTGCAGCATCTGGAAGCTGGTGACCCCGTCCTCCCGGTAGACGACGGCCTCGCCGTCGAGGACGACGGCGTGATCGCTGAGATCGGCTGCCAACGCCGCGATCCCTGCGTAGCGACGCGTGAGGTCCTGCCCCGTCCTGCTCTCGAGCACGATGTCGCCGTGGTCGATCGTCGCCACGACGCGGACGCCGTCCCATTTCCCTTCGAACGACCACTCGTCCGCATCGAGCCCCGCCAGGTCGCCGGGGGAGGCCAGCATCGGGCGGAGATGCTTGGGGAGGTCCGCAGCGGGCTGATCTCCGGCGGCTCCGGGTCGGGGTTTCATCCTGTGGACCAGCCACTGGTCCCCGTCCGTCCGGATCAGGGCGTACCGGCCGGTGATGCGTGAGCCGGTGAGCTCGACGATGACCTCGTCGTCCCTCCACTTCTCGGTGGTGAAGGTGCCGTGGTCCCACACGGTGACCTCACCGCCGCCGTATTCACCCTTCGGGATGGTGCCTTCGAAGTCGGCGTAGTCCATCGGGTGGTCCTCGGTGTGCACGGCCAGGTGGTTCTTCTTCTCGTCGGTCGGGAGGTTCTTCGGCACGGCCCAGGACACCAGGGCCCCGTCGTGTTCGAGTCGGAAGTCGTAGTGCAGGCGCCGCGCGTGGTGTTCCTGGATGACGAAGACGGGGTCGGTGGCGTCCTTCTTCTCGGTGCGTGTGGGGACGGGTTCCGGTGTGCGCGAGGCAGTTCGCTTGCCTCGATACGGGCCGAGCGAGTCGGTGTCGGGCGTGGGATCGACCTCCGGGTCGAGTGCCGCGAGCAGGTCGCCGTCGCGGCGGTATCGCTCGAGGACGTCCTCGAAGCTCAGCTGTGCGAGGCCGCCCCCGGAGATCTCGTCCCAGGTCCGTGGTGCGGCAACTGTCGGCCGGCTACGTCCCCGCAGTGAATAGGGCGCGATGGTGGTCTTCTTGCCGTTGTTCTGACTCCAGTCGAGAAAGATCTTCCCGGGCCGGACGGCTTTCGACATCGAGGCGGTGACCAGGTCCGGCATCCGCTCTTCCAGAAGCGTCGCAACGCGTTTCGCGACCGTCGACGCGCCGGACGACGACACGGGTTTGTCCAGGGGAACGTAGAGGTGAATTCCCTTGCTGCCGCTCGTGAGGGGGAATGCGGTCAGTCCGATGCCGTCGATCATGCTGCGCACTTCGAGCGCGACCTCCGCGCAGGTGTCGAGGTCGACCCCTTCGCCGGGGTCGAGGTCGAAGACGATACGCGTCGCCTTCCCTTGCTCGTCGCCCTCGAAACGCCATTGCGGCACATGGGCTTCCAGTGAGGCCTGTTGTCCCAGCCATGCCAGATCCGCGGCGGTGTGGAACACCGGGTAGACGACCACTCGGTCGGAATGATGCAGACGACGACGGTCCAGCCAGTCGGGTGCGGACGCTGCGAGATTCTTCTCGAAGAACGCACCCGACTCGACGCCGTTCGGCCAGCGTTTACGGGTGACGGGCCGGCCCGCGAGGTGAGGCAGCATGGCGGGGGCGATCTCGACGTAGTAGTCGATCACCTCACCCTTGGTGGTGCCGGTCTCGGGGAACAGCACCTTGTCCACGTT
The DNA here is from genome assembly GCF_979256035.1 of Rhodococcus sp. AC861. Classification (NCBI taxonomy): domain Bacteria; kingdom Bacillati; phylum Actinomycetota; class Actinomycetes; order Mycobacteriales; family Nocardiaceae; genus Rhodococcus; species Rhodococcus sp. AC861. Next base: position 605,791 of record NZ_CEEDMW010000002.1, on the reverse strand, counting down.
GGTGAGCGGGATCCGCTGCCCTGCGACGTCGAGCGATGCCATGACGCCAGGATAGGTTGCACGCCCGCCATGGTGGGTATGTTCGAGACGGTGACCGGGGCTTCCCGGATCCATCCTGCAAGCATCACCGCACCAAGGAATGAGGACCGCGTGGCCGGAGTGAACGTGTCGGTGGAATCGACGATGACACCGGACGAGGCATGGGCCAGGGCGTCCGACCTGTCGAGTTTCCAGGAGTGGATGACCATCTTCGGCGGGTGGCGCGGTCCCGTGCCGACCACCCTGAGCGAAGGCGTGACCATCGATTCGCTGATCAAGGTGAAGGGTTTCCGCAACGTCATCACGTGGACCATCACCGAGTACGACAAGCCCTACGAGATCGCGCTGCTCGGAAAAGGCAAGGGCGGCATCAAGATCGATCTGAAGATGTCGGTGGCACCGAAGGACGCGGGCTCGGAGTTCACGCTCGACGCGAACTTCCGCGGCGGCTTGCTGTCCGGGCCGATCGGCGGGGTCGTGGCCAAGGTGCTCGAGTCCGACGTGCGTGACAGCGTCACCAATCTCGCGAAACTGGGTTAGACCACCCCGGCCGGAAGGTCCCCGATGACTGCTCCTCGCGACGATCGACGTGTCCGACTCGCAACCTGGCCGACGCCCCTCGAACCCGCGCCGCGGTTGTCCGAGGCGATCGGCCTCCGGGCCGGCGATCTGCGACTCAAACGAGACGATCTCACGGGACTCGGAGCGGGCGGCAACAAGATCCGCAAATTGGAGTGGACGGTGGGGGCTGCGGTCGCCGACGGTGCCGACGTTCTGATCACCACCGGTGCGCCACAGTCCAACCACGCGCGGCTGACCGCGGCTGCGGCCGCCCGGCTGGGGCTGGACTCGGTCCTGGTGTTCCCGGGTGATCCACGGCCGTTCGTGGGGAACCTGCTGCTCGACGCGCTGCTGGGCACCGGCATCGAATGGATCGGTCCGATCGATGCCGGGTCCGACACACAGACCGAACTCGATTCCGCAGCGCAGCGGGTCGCCGACAGGCTGCGACGGCTGGGTCGGCACCCCGCGATCATTCCGTTCGGTGGCTCGAACAGCGTCGGTGCACACGGGTACCGGCTCGCGGGGCAGGAGATCCTCGAGCAGGCGCCGGACGTAGACCTGGTGGTGTGCGCGGTGGGGTCCGGCGGCACGATGGCCGGGCTGGTCGCCGGCCTCGGAGCCGATCACGTGCTGGGTGTCGACACGGGCGCGGTGCCCGATGCGGCAGATCGCGTGCGGCACATCCTGGGCGGCATGGACGGCGTGTCGGCGACGGCTGCACTGCGTATCCGCACCGATCAGGTGGGTGCCGGCTACGAGAGCCTCGCTGCGGGAGCCCGGCGCGCGTCGACGATCGCGGCGCGCACGGAGGGCCTCGTCCTCGATCCGACCTACTCGGCGCGGGCACTCGCCGGACTGGTCGCGGCAGTGGCCGACGGTGACGTCGTACCCGGAACCGACGTCGTGTTCCTCGCGAGCGGTGGTCTACCCGGCCTGTTCGGCCATCCGCAGGCGCAGGACTTCACCGTCGACTGATCGTCACGGCCGTCCGTCGGTTCTGCGCAACCACCACAGAGCGGCGATCGGCAGGATGACCGGAATGAACACGTATCCGGATCCGAAGTGCGACCACACGGTGGGCTCCGGGAACTCCTGCGGCACCACGTAACTCGCGATGGACACGCCGATCACGCCGACGATCTCCACGATGCACGACACGGTGGCGATCCGGCGCGACACGACCGATGCTCGCGCCAGACAGACCGTGCCGACGATGTAGACGAGGGCGGCGAACGCCGACAGCAGGTATGCGACGGGAGCATCCTCGAACCGGGTGCCGATCTGCACGGCCGAGCGTGACGCCGCCGCGACCGAGAACAGTGCGTACAGCGCGATCAGCACGCGCCCCGGCCCGGAGCGGGTCGCCGTCTGCAGGGAGTCAGGCATGGCCGGCCCAGATCTGGTTCAGTCGCAACACCATGACGGCCAGCGTCAGCGTGACGACGATCAGTACGGCCGTTCCGCCGCGGCTGCGATCTCCGAGGGACCACCACACACCGATGGGCAGCAGCAGAGCGAGCCCGACGAGGTAGGCGCCGAAGGTGACGGCGTGCACGTCACGGTCGGTGGTGGCCAGGGCGACGAATCCGACCACGGCTTGCGCGATCACCAGAAGTTCGATGCCCACGAGGAAGCGGAAGAACACGCGGTCGCTGCGGTTCGCCAGCAGGAGGGCCTTGTTGCGGACCAACTTCACCATCGCCCAGACGGCAGCGACGAGTGGCAGCACGTAGAGGGCGACCGTGATGGGAGTGAACATGGTGTCCTCAGTTTATCCCCGTCCGATTCGTCCCCCGGACGGCGGCGCATGTGTCCTGCGCGTTACCCGAGTGAGCAGGACGAAACCGGGCGTTGTTCCGCGGGTGACCATCCGGACATCGGTCGCGCTTGTACTTGTGCGTAGAGACGGATCGTCTCCCTCGCTCCCTCATCCTCGGAGGTTTCCAGTGGCCGCGTTCGATCAGACCATCCTCGACAACATGTCCGCTTCGCTCGCCGAGATCCCGCACCCGTCACTTCCCAAGGGCAGCAACATCTATGGCGGTACCAAGATCTTCCCCGACTACAAGGCGGAGGACGGGGAGTCCTACTTCACCCTGGTGCACGGTATCGCACACGAGTCGTCGGTCAGTTTCGTCGCGGTGCTCCAGGCCACCCGCGCCCTGCGCAAGGGATACGAGTCGGCGATGTACTTCTACGGTCCGGGCGCGATCAACTGCCTCGCCACGCGCGGCTTCCCGACCACCGGGGACTCCGGCTTTCCCGGTGAGCAGAACATCAACGACGCGTTGGCGACGTTCATCTCAGAGGGTGGCACGGTGTTCTGCTGCCGCTTCGGACTCGCGCTGCACGGCGGCCGCGAGGAGGACTTGATCGAGGGCGTGATCCCTGCGCACCCGCTCGACGTGCAGGACGCGTTGATCCACTACGCCCGCAAGGGCGCGATCATCAACTCCACCTACATGGTCTGAGGCCGGTCCGATGTCCGTCACCCAGACCAGGAACCACCGCGTGGACCTCGCTCTTCTCGGTATCCGCGGCACTCCGCCCGTGCGGCGCACGGCCGGCGCGGGACCCAGCGACGACGGTCATGTCAGCATCGACGGCCTGGGCGCCGCACTGCCGCGGAACCCGTCGAGTCCGTACGTCCTGGACGGCGACCGGGTCCTGTTCGACGGCGACGACATCGGACTCGACATCGCCGCCATCGCCCGGCCGGCTTTCTACGACCTGACGACCGACGAGGGCGTCCCCTACGAGAAGCTGGCCAAACTGCACGGCAAGGGCGTCCTGGCGACGACGGTGGTGCAGACCTGCATCCGCTACGACGAGTCCCAGCGGTGCCGGTTCTGCTCCATCGAGGAATCGCTGCGCAGCGGCGCCACGGTGGCCGTCAAGAAGCCGGCCGATCTCGCCGCCGTCGCCGAGGCCGCGGTGCGGCTCGACGGCGTCACGCAGATGGTCATGACGACGGGCACCTCCGCCGGCACCGACCGTGGAGCGTTGCATCTGGCGCGCTGCGTCCGAGCCGTCAAGGCGCGGGTCCCGGAGTTACCGATCCAGGTGCAGTGCGAACCTCCCGGTGACCTCGCCACCATCACGGAGTTGTACGACGCGGGTGCGCGGTCCATCGGTATCCACGTCGAGTCGCTCGACGAGGACGTCCGCCGGGAGTGGATGCCCGGCAAGGCGTCGGTACCGCTGGACGACTACCGCGCAGCATGGGTCGAGGCCGTCCGCGTCTTCGGCCGCAACCAGGTGTCGACGTACCTGCTCGTCGGCCTCGGTGAAGATCCGGACGAGCTGGTGGCGGGGGCCGCCGAGCTGATCGAGATGGGCGTCTATCCCTTCGTCGTCCCGTTCCGTCCGCATCCCGGCACGCTGGCAGTCGACGTCGACGGTGCCCGCGCACCCTCGTCGGATCTGCTCACGGACGTCAGTACGAGGGTCGCCGAGACGCTTGCCGACGCCGGAATGCTGGGCACCGATCAGAAGGCCGGATGCGCGGCGTGCGGTGCCTGCAGTGTGCTGCAGCCGATGGGGGGCTGACATGGCGTCCGAGCTGTCCATCCTGACGGGTGAACCGTCGACTGTCCTCGCACCCTTCCTGGTGCGGCCGGCGGAGTCGAACGCCGACCTGGGTGCCTACCGGCAACTCCGGCGTGAGTCGTTCGTCGTCGACCAGGGGCTGTTCGAGGGTTCCGATCGCGACGAGGTCGACGACGATCCGCGGGCGACCGTGCTGGTCGCGACAGCCCCGGACGGCACGGTGCTGGGCGGTGTCCGGGTGGCGCCGTGCACGGACGTCGACCTGGGGTGGTGGGCGGGTAGTCGTCTGGTGGTCGCGCGCGGAAGCCGCGGTCGGACAGTAGGTCCCGCGCTGGTGCGAGCGGCCTGCGCGTACGTCGAGACCCTCGGCGTCCTGCGTTTCGACGCGACGGTGCAGTCGCAGTACGTGCCGATGTTCACCGAGCTCGGCTGGGAATCCGTGGGCGCCGCGTGGATCGCCGACACGCCGCACGAGTCGATGCGGTGGCCCCTGCATACCGTGCAGCGACTGGTCGACTCCACCAAATCGATGCTCGCCCGCGTCCTCGCCCCGCTGGCGACGGGCCCACTGGGGCTGGGCGCCAGTGGTTTCCGAGGTGACGACGGCGTGCCGGTCCCCGGATCCGACATCGTCGCCGCGTGCGACGCCATCGTCCCGTCGATGGTCGAGCGCGATCCCGAATGGGCCGGGTGGTGCGCGGCACTGGTCAATCTGAACGATCTGTCGGCGATGGGCGCGACACCGGTCGGGATGCTCGACGCGGTCGGCGCCCCGACGACCTCTCTCCTGACGCGTGTGATTCGTGGATTGGCGCGTGCAGGGGACGCGTGGGGCGTGCCGGTCCTCGGTGGACACACCCAGGTGGGCGTTCCTGCGTCACTGTCCGTGACGGCTCTCGGCAGAACGACCCGCCCCGTGCCTGCAGGGGGTGGCAGCGTGGGCGACGACCTGCGACTGACCGCCGATCTGGGCGGCGGTTGGCGCGCCGGATATCAGGGCGCGCAGTGGGATTCGTCGTCGACGAGGTCGCGGGACGAACTGGTGGCGATGGGGTCGTTCGTGGCCCGCGCGGCTCCGCGAGCGGCCAAGGACGTCAGTATGGCCGGCTTCGCCGGCACGACCGGGATGATGGCCGAAGCGTCGGGGACGGGTGCGGAGATCGACGTCGCCCGGATACCTCGCCCTGCCGGCGAAGATCTCGGCCGGTGGATCACGTGTTTTCCAGGGTTCGCGATGATCACCGCGGACCGGCCGGGACGCCGCGTCCCGGCCGCAGGACCGGCAACGTCGGCTGTGTGCGGCCGACTCACCAGGACGCCGGGCGTCACCTTGCGGTGGCCCGACGGCGTCGTCACCTCTGCGGTGTCCGCCGCAGTCACAGGATTGGGACGAGCATGAGCGAGATCGTGATATCGGTTGCGTCGGAACGGTTCGGCCGCGATATGGCCGAGTCCTACGCGACGATCGAGAGGAACATCGTCGAGGCACGACGACGCGGCAGTTCACTGCTTGTCCTGCCGGAAGCCTGCCTGGGTGGCTACCTTCCCAGCCTGGGCGGGGGTGAGGAGACGGAGGAGAAGCGGCAGCGACGGTTGCAGAACCTTCCGCCGGCTCTGGAACTCGACGGCCCGGAGATCGCCAGGGTCGCCGCGATGGCCGGAGACATGGTGGTGACGTTCGGCTTCTGCGAGGCGGACGGACCGGTGCGGTACAACGCCGCGGTGACCGTCCACGGCGACGGTGTGCTGGGCTCCTACCGCAAGGTGCATCAGCCACTGGGCGAAAATCTCTGCTACTCAGCAGGTTCGGAGTACCGGGCGTTCGACACGCCGGTCGGCCGGATGGGGATGCAGATCTGCTACGACAAGGCCTTCCCCGAGGCCGCGCGGGAGATCGCTCTCGACGGCGCGGAGATCATCACCTCCCTGTCCGCATGGCCGACGTCGCGGACGGGTCGGGCTCCCGACATGGCGCAGGACAGGTGGAAGCTCCGTTTCGACATCTACGACCAGGCGCGTGCGCTCGAGAACCAGGTGGTCTGGGTCGCCGCGAACCAGGCGGGCTCGTTCGGCTCGCTCGACTTCGTCTGCAGCGCCAAGATCGTCGGGCCGGGCGGGGAGATCCTGGCGGGGACGGGCATCGAGCCCGGCCTGGCCACGGCCACGCTCGACGTCCAGCGCGCGATCGCCGCAGCTCGTGGAGGCGGCATGTACAACCTCAGGGATCGTCGACCGTCGATCTACGGGACCATCACCGACGAGGACAGCATGTCCCGCGTGGATCGGGTGATGAGCCGTGCCTGAGATGACGTTCACCGTGCTCTGGCCCAACGGGCTTCGACAGCAGTGCTATTCACCGTCGTTGGTCGTTCGCGACCACCTGACGGTGGGCGACCGTTACGAGATCGTCGACTTCGTCCAGCGCAGCAGGACGGCGCTGACGGAAGCGAGCGATCGGGTGATGGCCAAGTTCGGCTTCGCGTGCACCTCGGCCGCGGCCACGCTACGGGAGATCGAGACCACCGCAGCAGCATTCGACTCGGGCACGGTCCGAGTTCTCGACCTGGGAGGCCCGCGATGAGCGAACATCACAGCGCGATCGTCATCGGTGCGGGGCAGGCCGGGCTGTCGATGAGCTGGCACCTGACTCGCCGCGGCATCGACCACGTCGTCCTGGAGCGGGACACCGTCGCGCACGAATGGCTCGACGGCCGCTGGGACAACTTCACGTTGGTGACGCCGAACTGGCAGTGCGTGCTGCCGGGCTACGAGTACGACGGTGACGATCCAGACGGGTTCATGACCCGGGATCTGGTGTACGACTTCGTGCGTCGGTACGCGGAGTCCTTCGATGCGCCGGTACGCGAGCACGTCACCGTCCTGAACGTCCAGCAGCGCCCCCGGGGCGGGTATTCGGTCTCCACCTCGTCAGGTGCGATGACGGCGGATCAGGTCGTGGTAGCCGTCGGTGGGTACCACATCCCGTCGATACCTCGACTCGCCGAACGCATTCCGCCGTCGATCACGCAGATCCACTCGTCGGCGTACCGGAGCGCGAGCGCACTGCCTGCCGGCGGAGTCCTGGTGGTCGGCACCGGGCAGTCCGGGGCACAGATCGCCGAAGACCTCCACCTCGAGGGCCGCCAGGTGCACCTCGTCGCCGGATCCGCTCCGCGGGTGGCACGGTTCTACCGAGGGCGCGACTGTGTCGCGTGGCTGCAGGACATGGGGGTGTACGACGTCTCCATCTCCGCCCATGCCGGTGGTCTGTCGAAGCGGGAGAGCACGAACCACTACGTCACGGGCCGTGACGGTGGACGCGACATCGACCTGCGGGCGTTCGCGGTGGACGGCATGCGGCTCTACGGCCGTCTCACCGACGTCGACCAGGACGGGCGGCTGCACTTCGCGCAGACCCTCGAACAGTCGCTCGACGCTGCCGATGCCGTGTCCGAGGGCATCAAGAACGACATCGACGCGTACATCGCCAGGGCGGGTCTGGATGCTCCCGTCGAGGAGCGGTACACGCCGGTGTGGCGGCCGGAGGTCGAACCCACGGAACTCGACCTCGCGGCCGAGGGAGTCACGTCCATCGTGTGGGCCGTCGGTTTCCGACGCGACTACCGGTGGCTGAAGGTGGGTGTGTTCGACGGTGAGGGTCACCCGGCCCACACACGCGGGGTGACCGCGGCTCCGGGCCTGTACTTCCTCGGCCTGCCCTGGCAGAACACCTGGGGCTCCGGACGTTTCGCGGCGGTGGCGCGCGATGCCGAATACCTGGGCGAGCAGGTGGCGGCCGGCGCACGCGTGCCGGCGCGAGTCTGAGTGCACCGGTGGCCCCCATCCGAGCAGCGGCGCTCGCAGGTCATTTCGGCAGGGACGTCGAGCGGTCTCTGGAGAAGATCCTGGGCATCATCGGTCATGCGCACGATCGCAAGATCGACCTCCTGGTGCTTCCCGACGCGTGTCTCGGTGGGTACATCGGCGATCTGAACAACCCGGACCTGGACGAGTTGCCGCCCGCTCTGGACGAGGACGGTCCGGAACTGTCCGGCATCGCGGCCGCGGCGCGCTCGATGACCGTGTGCGTCGGCTACACCGAGCGGGCCGGAGATCAGCGGTACAACGCTGCGGTGTGCCTTACCGGTGACGGCGTGTTGGGGAGTCACCGCAAGGTGCACCAGCCTGCAGGGGAGTCCCTGGCATATTCGGCGGGAAACGGCTTCTCGGCGTTCGACACACCGGTGGGGCGGATGGGTATGCTGATCGACTACGACAAGACGTTCCCCGAGTCGGCGCGCACGTTGGCGCTGGACGGCGCGCGTATCGTCGCGGCCCTGTCGGCGTGGCCGGCGAGTGTGACCGATCGAGCGTCGAAGTTGGCCAACGACAGGCAGTCTCGTCTGTTCGACCTCTACGACGCAGCACGTGCCGCGGAGAACCAGGTCGTGCTGCTGTCCTCGAACCACACGGGGGTGATGGGCTCGTTGCGCTTCCTCGGGCAGGCGAAAGTGGTGGGCCCCGGCGGCGACGTGCTCTGCCGGACCCGGGACAAGGGCGGGCTGGCGTGTTGCGACATCGATGTCGATGCCGAGGTGGATCGCGCGCGGAGGGTGTTGCGCCATCTCCACGAGCGGCGCCCGGACGCGTATCACCGGGAGGTCTCGTGCGCATCGCACTCCTGACCTACTCGACGAAGCCGCGCGGCGGAGTGGTGCACACCGTCGAACTGGCCGAAGCCCTCTCGCGGGCCGGAGCCGAGGTCACCGTGTGGTCTCTGGCTCGCGGCGGAGACGAGGGTTTCTTCCGCACCGTCGACCCGTCGGTCCGGGTGCGGTTGGTTCCGTTCCCCCCGCGTGACGACGAGTCGGTGGGCGAGCGCATCCTCCGCTCGATCCGGGTGATGCGCGAGGCGTTCGACCCGGCCGACGCCGACATCGTGCACGCGCAGGACTGCATCACGGCCAACGCTGTCGGACGGTGCATCCGCACGATCCACCACCTCGAGAACTTCACGACACCCGAGCTGGCGGCGTGTCACGAGCGCGCGATCGTCGAGCCCTACGCCCACATCTGCGTCTCGCGGGCCGTGGCCGACGAGGTCCGGGCCGGCTGGGGTTTCGAGCCGACGGTCATCCCGAACGGGGTGGACCACGTGAGGTTCGCGTCGGCGCGCGGCGACGACTGGCGTGCGCGCCTGGGCAGGTACGTCCTGGCCGTCGGCGGCATCGAGCCGCGGAAGGGCAGCATCGACCTGCTCGACGCCTATGCCGTTCTGCAGCAACGCCATCCCGACGTCCGACTGGTCTTCGCCGGCGGTGAGACGCTGTTCGACTACCGCGGATACCGGGCAGAGTTCGATGCGCGTGCGGGCCTGGCAGCGGCGGCCCCCGTCGTGATGGGGACCGTCGACAACGATGTGCTCCCGTCCCTCGTCGCCGGGGCGTCGGCGTTCGCGTTCCTGTCCACGAAGGAGGGCTTCGGCCTCGCCGCGATGGAGGCTCTCGCCGCGTCCGTCCCCGTGGTGGTGCGCGACCTCCCGGTGTTCCGGGAAGTGTTCGGCGACGCGGTGCGGTACGGAGGCGACGCCGAGGAGACGGCCGAGGCGCTCGAGGATGCGATGGGCTCCAGCGATCGGGCAGCGGCTGGACGTGCGCTCGCCGCCGCAGCGGACTGGGACGACGCGGCAGCCCGGCATCTGGAGTTCTACGAACGCATGTCCCCGGCGTTGGGGCACTCCGCCGACGCGTGACCCTCGACGGTGGCGTCGTAGAAGAGTTGGACGAACGACGACGGCGCTGCACGCCTCTTCTCGGGTCTGTCGTGCTCGCGATCGTCGGGTGATGTCGACATGAATGGTCCCCTCCGAACACTCTCATCTACTGAATAGTTGAACAACTGAGAGAGTACCCGCTGCGGCGATTGCATGCAGAGGGGATTTTGATGTGACCCACTTCTCATTGGCGCCGAAGTATGTTAAGACATACAGACATGGATTGAGAGCCTCGCAGGGCTGGAGGCCACACGCCGACGATGGGATGTCATGTCTTCGCAAGTCACCGGTACGGGAAGTTCGCTCCCGGCCGACTCTCCCGGCCCGCATTCACGACGACTCGGGGTCATCGCCGTCGTGGCGACCTTCGGTGGTCTGCTCTTCGGCTACGACACCGGCGTCATCAACGGCGCGCTGGAGCCGCTGAAGGAGGACCTGTCCCTGACGTCGTTCACCGAGGGCTTCGTCGTCAGCATCCTGATCTTCGGAGCGGCGATCGGCGCCCTGGTCGGAGGCCGGCTGTCGGACAAGTACGGGCGTCGCCACAACATTTTGATGCTGGCGGGCGTCTTCGTCCTCGGCACGCTCGGATGTGTTCTCGCGCCGTCGTGGGAAGTACTCGCGGTGTTCCGCTTCGTCCTCGGCCTGGCCGTCGGTGGCGCATCCGCGACAGTGCCGGTGTACCTCTCGGAGGTCTCACCGTTCGAGCGCCGCGGCTCACTGGTCACCCGTAACGAGGTCATGATCGTCAGTGGCCAGTTCGCCGCTTTCGTCATCAACGCCCTGATCTTCAACATCTGGGGCGACCACGAGTCCGTCTGGCGGTACATGCTTCTGGTCGCGGTGCTACCGGCCTTCGCTCTCTTCTTCGGGATGCTGCGCATGCCCGAAAGTCCGCGCTGGTTGGTCTCGCAGGGCAGGGACGACGACGCGTTGGCCGTGCTGAAGCAGGTGCGCTCACCGGAACGCGCCGAGGCCGAGATGGCAGAAGTCCACGCGCTCGCCGAGGAGGAGAAGCTCTCCCAGACCGGCGGAGCGGCCGATCTGTCCGTGCGCTGGATCAGACGGTTGATCTTCATCGGGGTCGGACTGGGTGTCTTCCAGCAGTTCACCGGCATCAACTCCGTGATGTACTACGGCACCCAGCTGCTCGGTGATGCCGGGTTCTCCAGCAGCGCAGCAATTCTCGCGAACACCCTCAACGGTCTGTTCAGTGTTCTCGGCATCACCGTCGGACTGTTCATCATGAACAGGGTGAACCGTCGCACGATGCTGATCGCGGGGTTCTCGCTGACGACGTTCTTCCATCTGCTGGTCGGGCTGTCGGCCCTTCTGCTTCCCGACGGCACCGCGAAGGCCTACTTCATCCTCGTCTTCGTCGTTCTCTTCGTCTTCTGCATGCAGGGGACCATCGGGCCGCTGGTGTGGCTGATGCTCGCGGAGATCTTCCCGTTGAAGATCCGCAGCTTCGCCATCGGTGTCTGTGTGTTCATGCTCTGGATCGCCAATGCTGCGGTCGCACTGGCATTCCCACCGGTGGTGGAGGCGCTGGGCATCGCGCCGACGTTCTTCATCTTCGTCGGACTCGGCATTCTGGCCCTGGTCTTCATCGTCACCCAGGTGCCCGAGACCCGCGGCCAGAGTCTGGAACACTTGGAAGCTCGCTTCCGCCGCGAATACTCCTGACACGACCGACACACGAAAGGTAGGTGACACGTCATGGCAGTGCTGGTAGCAGTGACCGACAGCGACGAGGGGCGTCACGCTCTGCGGGAGGGCGTGCGTGAAGCACGCATGCTGGACACCGACGTGATCGCGGTGAACCTGACTCTCGGAGCGCTCGACACCGGCGACCTCGACGACGACGTGCCGGTGCGCGTGATCGAGCGCGCCGGGCGCGAGGACCGCGATCCGGTGGTGGCGGTCATCGACGAGATCGATGCGCACCCGCAGGTGACGCGCCTGGTGATCGGTATCAAGAAGCGCAGTCGCGTCGGAAAAGCATTGCTGGGCAGCGTCAGTCAGCGACTGCTGATGACGTCACCGGTCCCGGTTCTCACCGTTCGGCCCGACTGAGCCGAACGGCGAGCGGGGATCGATCAGACCGTGCAGAGCGGGCGGATCTCGTTGCTGCCCTCGGTGGTCGGGGACGTCAGCAGCAGGCACGCGTTGTAGCCGCGGCTCTCGACGACGCTGCGGATCTGCTTCCACTGATCGGTGCTCACCTGCGGCGAGCGCGACAGGACGAAGCCCGACGTGCGGAACGGGTCGCCCACCAGTGCCCACGAGTAGTCGTCGGCGATGTAGGTGACGATGTAGTTGGTCGGGCCCTCGGGGTTGTCCTGGGTGGGAACGCCGGGGAAGCTCACGTGCAGCTGCGCCTGCGTGACCGGATCGTTCACCCGGGCGTTGCCGATGATCTCGTTGGCTCCGCCGTCCCAGCGAGTGCAGTTGTTCTGCACGCGCACGTTACTGGGGTCGAGCAGCTGGTAGTTGGCCCTGGTGTCCTTGGCGCAGTTGAGGTTGAACGGCTGCGGCACGGCAGCGATCTGCCACCAGTCACCCGTGTAGCTCTGGACGTCGAGCTGCTGGATCGGCTGCAGAGGTTCGAACAACGGCTGCGCGGAGGCCGCGCTGCCTCCGGCCAGAACCGCGCCGGTGACGAGCGCTCCGGCGACAGCCGTGCGGATGATGCTTCGGATCATGGGGTGACTCCTTCTCGAGTGGTGCTGTGACTGTCTTCGGAGTGGGGGTCCAGTGTGGTCGGCCACCAGATGCGAGGGCCGACGAGAGTGAAGAGCGCGGGGATCACGACAGTGCGCACGACGAACGTGTCCAGCAGGATGCCGAGACCGACCACGATGCCCAGCTGGGTGAGCAGGATCAGCGGCAGCACGCCCAGGACGGCGAACACGGCGGCGAGCACGATGCCGGCGCTGGTGATGACAGCACCGGTCGACGCGACCGCGCGGACGATCCCCGTTCGGGTGCCGTGAGTGGGTGTCTCCTCACGAGCCCTGGTCACCAGGAAGATCGTGTAGTCGACGCCCAGTGCGACCAGGAACAGGAAGCCGAACAGCGGGACGTTGTCACCGAGGGCGGGGAACCCGAAGACGTGTTGGCTGACCCAGCTTCCGACGCCCAGGGCAGCGAGGGTGCTGAGCACCGTCGTCGCGACGAGGACGATCGGCGCCAGCAGAGACCGCAGCAGTGCGATCAGCACCAGCAGGACCACCAGCAGAATCACGGGAATGATGACCAGGCGATCGCGTGCCGCGGCGTCGGACGTGTCCAGCGCCTGCGCGTCGCTGCCGCCCACCACGGCGTCGGCTCCCGGGATCTCTCCGACCGTCGCCCGCACGTTCCGGACCGCGTCGAACGCGCCGTCGGACGACGGTTCTGCGCCCAGAACCACCGACAATTCCGTGAGTCCGGTCTCGGAGGTGGCGGTCTGCGTCACCGACACCACACCGTCGGTGCCCCGCACCGCGGACTCGACCTGCTGCGCGGAATCGGTGTTCGCGACGACGATCGTCGGATCCGATTGCCCGGCCGGGAAGTGGTCGGCCAGAGTGTCGATGCCGTCGACGGATTCGGCGGTGACGCGGAACTGCTCGGTCTGTGACAGCCCGACGTTCGTGCCGATCAGCCCGAGGATGCAGACGGCCAGTGCGACCACGGAGACGACGGCCGCGCGGCCGGGCCGACGGCCGACGGCGTTGGCCACTCGGAAGAATACGCCCTTCTCGGTCGGCTCCGGATCGCCGACGCGAGGAACGAACGGCCAGAACAGCTTCCGGCCACACAGTGACAGCAGTGGAGGCAACACGAAGAGGACGAAGACGGCAGCGACGACGAGACCGGCGGCGGCCAGTCCGCCGAGGCTGCGCGTACTGGGCAGGGTGCCCAGAAGGAGAGTGAGCAGTGCCAGGACGACCGTCGCGTTGCTGGCCACGATGGCGGGGCCGGCCCGTCGGACGGCGTGCCGTAGCGCGACCCGGTGGTCGGCCTCACGGCGCAGTTCCTCGCGGTAGCGGGAGATGAGCAGGAGCGCGTAGTTGGTTCCCGCGCCGAACACCAGGACGCTCGTGATGCCGGAGGTACTGCCGTCGAAGGACAGCCCCGTCAGCTCCGAGACCGCGGTGCCGACCGCCCCGGCCACGCGGTCACCGAAGCCCACGACGAGGAGAGGCACGAGCCACAGCACCGGTGATCGATAGGTGGCGATGAGCAGCAGCGCGACGACCAGGGCCGTGACAGTCAGCAGGACGAAGTTCGCGCCGGAGAAGGAGTCGGCGATGTCGGCGGCGAAGGCGGGTCCGCCGGTGACCTGGAGTGTCAGTTCCGCGGGCAGGCCGTCGGTGGCTGCGGACCGGAGATCGGTGACCAACTCGGCCAAGCCGGCGCCGTTCGATTCCGTCGACACCTGGACGGGCGCGATGGCTGCTTCGCCGTCGGGTGCGGGGATGACGGGGGCGTCCTGCACCGACGGATCGACGCCTCTGTCGACGGCGTTCATCCGCTCCCGCGCGGCTGCGACGTCCGCCAGGTCCTGCTCGGACAGCGCGCCACCGTCGGTACGGGTCGCCACGAGAATGACCGGTGACAGGTCGGCGTCGGGGAAGTCCTGCAGGAGTGCGTCGACCTGTGCTGACTCGGCATCCGCCGGCAGGGAGGTGGGCGAACTCTCGGCGGCGGAATTGCTGCCGATCGCGCCCATGAACCCGCCCGATGCGAGCACGACGAGGAGGGCGACGATCCAGGATCGGCGTCCGGACACCAGTCCGGCGATGCGGTCCCACACGGAGTTCTCGTTCACGCCCGCCAGTGTCTCAGTCTGTTGATCATTAAGCAACTGAAGTAATATGGACGGCAGTGTGGCGAGTACGCTGACGCCGGGGTTCGCGAAGGAGCATGAGTGTCGGAGCAGGATCGGTCGGACGGCGATGCCGCACGGCGCGAACTCGAATCGCTGATCGCCGCCGACATGCGCGCCATGACCGCCGAGTCGGATCAGCTGGGACGAGTCTTCGGAGCTCGGCACCACCTCAACGCGAACGACTTCCGGGCTCTGCTGCACATCATGGTCTCCGACGTCGGCGGACGCCCCGTCTCTCCCGGTGAACTGGGCTCACTGCTCGGACTGTCGTCCGCGGCGATGACCTACCTCGTCGAACGCATGATCGTGTCCGGCCACATCCGCCGCGAACCCGACGTCCGTGACCGTAGACGCGTCATTCTCCGCTACGACGAGCCCGGAATGGACGTCGCTCGACAGTTCTTCGGTCCGCTGGGGCAGCACGTCTCACAGTCTCTCGCGGACCTCCCGGACGACGACCTGGCCGCGGCGCACCGCGTCTTCGGTGCGCTCACCGATGCGATGCAGACGTATCACCGGGAGATCAAAAGCGCCGAATGATGCTCGGCAACCGCACAGTTTCCGATCGGGCTCGACGGGTAGCCGAGCCGGATGCCCGCCGTCAGAGTTGCCACCGATCGTGGCTTCGCCGCGACCGTCGCCGACTCGATCGTCACCGGTCTCGACGGATCGACCACGCGCGACGGAGACCTGCTCACCGTCGACCGGGTCACCGTCCCCCTGCCTCCGGTGCAGAGCGGAAGCCCTGATCTCGACACATGGTCGTCCCTGCTCGGTGACACCGGAGGGAGCGAGGACACCGTGACCGTGTGTGTCTCCGAGATACCGCGGCGCGTGCGCTCGCGCCCCGTCCTCGCCGAGATCGTCGGTTCGTCGATGGTGGTGATCTACGTCCCGTCGTTCGGCACCCACCGGGTCGCGCGACGTGCGCGCGCCGTCACGCTGGCCGCTCTGGAAGCGCTGCGCGACACCACCGGTGTCGACCGACCCGATCCCGCCACCGGTCCGGCGCACTGGTCCACCGTGTCCGGCCACGACGCCCTGGTGGCGCCCGCCCTGCTGGGGCATGCGCGGGTGGTCGCGGGCATGATCCGCACCAACCGCCCGTGGAGGCTGGTACCGACGCTATCGGGCGCGCTCGCCGCGGCGACTGCGACGTCCGCATTCGGCCTCTTCTACTCGAGCATCAGGCAGATGGCGGCGTCGATGTCGATCGTGCGCCTGACCGCGGTGTCCGCCACTGCTCTGCTCGCCGTCACAGCGTGGCTCATCTTCCCGAACAGTCTGTGGGAGAAGCGCACTCGGCGCGAGCGAGGGATCGACCGCACGATGTACAACCTCGCCACCCTCGGTACGGTCGTCGCCGGAGTCGTCACCATGTACGCGGTCGCTGGGCACCGTGGCGGGTGCCGTCGGCAGCACCGTGGCCGACCAGGAGCAGATTCTCTGCGCGACGTTCGGACACCGCGAGTTCTTGCGTCGACGCGCGGCGGCCGGCCGATTGGACGACACGCGGGACCACGCCGACTCGTGATCACCGAATTACGCTCGGAGAGTTGGCTAGTCGACCAACTTCTGGGCGAACATGACGATGATGTCGCTGGGACCGCGCAGGTAGGTCAGCTTGTACACGCCCTCGTAGTTCGCGACACCGCGCAGCGGAAAGCACCCGTGCCGGGCGGCGATCGCGAGCGCCTCGTCGATGTCGTCCACGGCGAAGGCGACCCGGTGCATGCCGACCTGATACGGGAGCGTCGGTTCCGTCTCGATCATCGTGGGATGGCGGTTCTGGAACAGCTCGATGCGGCCGGTCCCGTCCGGAGTCTCGAGCATCGCGATGTCCGCATGATTGCCGTCGACTCCCACGGCGGTATCGGCCCACTCACCGCTGACGGTGTCGCGGCCCAGCAGGGTCAGTCCGAGGTCGGTGAAGAACGCGACGGCCGCGTCGAGATCGCGGACGGCGATCCCGACGTTCTCCAGACGGATCGGCATCAGCGCGCGGTGTGCTCGACGATGACGGCCTTGACGCGTTCGACGTCCGCGGGGACGACGTCGAAACGTTGCGGGAGATCCTCGATGCCGTCGAATGCCGCCGGTCGTTCGGGTTCCTCACCGAGAGCTTCGCGGACGATGTCCGCGAACTTCGCCGGCAGTGCGGTCTCCAGCACGATCATCGGGATGCCCTCCCGAAGATTGCGGCGGGCCACGACGACGCCGTCGGCCGTGTGCGGGTCGATGGTCACCCCGTAGCGGTCCTTCACGTCGCGGATCGTCGCGACGCGATCGGCGTGCGTACTGCGCCCGGAGACGAAGCCGAACTCGGCGATCCGATCGAACTCCGCGGTGCCGGAGAAGTCGAAGCCGCCGTCGGTGTCGAGCGCGCGGAACAGCTCGCCGAGCCGGGCCGCGTCCTGATCGACCAGGTCGTAGAGGAAGCGCTCGAAGTTCGACGCCTTGGAGATGTCCATGCTCGGGCTCGAGGTGTGGTGCGTCTCGGCGGGCGACCGCGGGCGGTAGACGCCGGTGCGGAAGAACTCGTCGAGGACGTCGTTCTCGTTCGTCGCGACGACCAGCTGATCGATGGGAAGGCCCATGCATCGTGCGATGTGTCCGGCGCAGACGTTGCCGAAGTTGCCCGACGGGACCGAGAACGACACCTTCTGTCCGGGTCCGTCGGTGGCGAGCAGCCACCCGTGCACGTAGTAGACGACCTGCGCGACGACGCGAGCCCAGTTGATGGAGTTGACGGTGCCGATCGCGTGGTGTGCCTTGAACTCGGCATCCTTGGACACCGCCTTGACGATGTCCTGGCAGTCGTCGAAGTTCCCCTCGACGGCCAGGTTGACGATGTTGTCGTCCTGCAGGCTGAACATCTGGGCGCGCTGGAAGCTGCTCATCCGTCCGTGCGGACTCAACATGACGACGCGGATACGGTTCTTGCCCCGCATCGCGTGTTCGGCGGCGCTACCGGTGTCCCCGGAGGTGGCGCCCAGGATGTTCAGCTCGTTGCCGCTCGCGGCGAGGGTGTACTCGAAGAGATTGCCGATGAGCTGCATGGCCATGTCCTTGAAGGCCAGCGTGGGCCCGTTGGACAGTCCGAGCAGCTTCAGCGGTGCACCGTCCTCGTCTCCGAGAGTGCGCAGCGGGGTGATCAGCGAGACGTCGTCACCCTCGCGGCCGTTGCAGTACACCTCGGCGGTGTACGTGCGGCGCGTGATGTCGTGGAGATCGTCGGCCGGGATGTCGTCCGCGAACTTCGAGAGGACCGCGAACGCGAGGTCGGCGTAGGACAGCCCGCGCCACGACTCGAGCTCGTCGGCGGTCAGCTGCGGGTACTCCGACGGCAGGTAGAGGCCCCCGTCGGGCGCGAGACCTCCGAGGAGGATGTCCGAGAAGTGCTGGGGCAGGTTGTGACCCCGCGTCGACTGATACTGCATCACGTGACTCTCTTCGTCCGGGTGGAGGCGCGGTCAACCTTGCCATATCGCTGAATCGGCACGCGCCAGCTCCGTGCGGATCGCCTCGACGAACCTCTCGACGTCGGCCTCGTTGGTGTCGAAGGAACACATCCAGCGGACCTCGCCGCGGGAGGCGTCCCAGTCGTAGAACCGGAAGCGCTCGCGGAGGCGGTCCGCCACACCGGCCGGCAGGGTGGCGAAGACGGCATTCGCCTGTGTCGGTTGGCTGAACCCGAGGCCCGGTGCGTCGCCCGCGTCGACGAGTGCCTCGAGGGACGAGCGCAGACGGGCGGCCATCGAGTTGGCGTGCGACGCCGAGCGGAACCACAACCCGCGGTCCTCACCCGGCTCGAGCAGAGCGATGAGCTGAGCGGCACCGAACCGCATCTTCGACGCCAGCTGCATATCGAGCTTGCGCAGGTACGTGATCCCCTCGGACGCCGACGGGTCGAGCACCACGATGGCCTCGCCGAAGATGAGGCCGTTCTTGGTGCCGCCGAAGGACAGGACATCGACACCCACATCCGTGGTGATGGCGCGGAGCGGAACGTCGAGCGCCGCGGCCGCGTTCGCGATGCGAGCTCCGTCGACGTGCAGTCGCATGCCGTATCCGTGAGCGTGGTCCGCGACGGCCCTGATCTCGTCCGGCGTGTAGACGGTGCCCAGTTCGGTGGACTGCGTGATCGACACGACCAGCGGCTGCGCGCGGTGCTCGTCGCCCCAGCCGTACGCCTCGCGGTCGATCAGCTCCGGGGTCAGCTTCCCGTCGGGTGAGTCGACCGTCAGCAGCTTGATGCCGCCGACTCGCTCGGGTGCCCCGCCCTCGTCGCCGTTGATGTGGGCGGTCGACGCGCAGACGACGGCGCCCCAGCGGGGGAGCATCGACTGCAGTCCGACGACGTTGGCGCCGGTGCCGTTGAAGACCGGGAAGACGGCGATGTCCGGACCGAAATGCTCGACGAAGACCTCGTCCAGACGCCTGCTGTAGTCGTCTCCGCCGTACGCGACCTGGTGACCGCCGTTCGCGGCGGCGAGAGCGTCGAGGACTTCGGGGTGCACGCCCGCGTAGTTATCGGACGCGAACCCGCGGACGGTGCTGTCATGCAGAGAGATCACCGAGTCATTCTCGCTCCGGCCCGGGTTGGCAGTGCGGGCACCACCACGTACGGCGTCGCTCCGGGTCGCCGGGCACCTCGGCGACGACGCGGATGGTCGTGCCGCATCGGAGGCACGGTTTGCCGGCTCGGCCGGCCACCCAGTGCTGTCGACCGGGCCGCGTGTCCCCGGTGGTCACCTGCATGGCCCGCGGAGTGGAGACGGAGTGCCGCATCGCTTTCCGGGTCAAGGCCACCAATCTGTCGGCGTCGACCTCGGTCGCCGGGACCCACGGGCCGAGACCGCGGAGAAAGCACAGTTCGTTCGCCCACAGGTTCCCGGGTCCCGCCATCACGCGCTGATCGAGCAGCACGGCGACGACCGGGCGCGGATCGCGTCGGACGTTGGCCGCCGCGAGTGCGGCATCGAAGTCGTCGTGCAGCGGGTCGGGCCCGAGGTAGGCGAGCCCGGCGTCGGCGTCGGCCGTGGTGGAGAAGTCCACGACCGGCAACATCAGGCCGTACGCCGTCGGGCCGTCCCTGACGGCGAGCCGGACACGGACGTCGGGATCGAGTCGACGGGGAAGGCGACGGCCGGGCCGGGTGATCGTCCACGACCCGGTCATCTTCAGATGCGTGTGCAGGGTGAGATCGCCGTCGATGTCCGTCAGCAGGTGTTTCCCGTGCGTGCGGTGGCGGAGGACGATGCGACCGGCGAGATCCTCGGTGGCGTGTGCGGGGACGTTCAGCCGCCCCTCGAGAAGGACCTTGCCGTCGAGTGCCGCGCGCAACCGTGCCGCGAGTGCGAAGACGGTGTCACCCTCGGGCACGTCAGGTCCAGTACAGCAGCTGCGCCGCGGGTAGGACGCGCTCGAGTTCGGCGGTGAACCACGACTTCATCTCCGCCATCGTCGCTTTCGGGTAGACGTACTTGACGCCGCCGAACTTCGAGCGCTTAGCCGACCTCGCGTCCTCGTCCATCTCGAGCTTCGTGGCCGGGTACCAACTCAGCAACACGTCCTTGCTGGACGGCGTGAACCGGTGGGTGATGATCTCGGCCGTCAGGTCGACATCGGGAACGTCCGCCACTGCGGCCGCGATGTCGGCGAGGAGGTCGCCGTACTGCTCCTGCCAGCCGGGGACGGGCATGATCGGCGCGATGGTCACACCGACCGGGTACCCGGCCAGGGCCAGCGCACGCAGAGCGGCGATGCGTGCCGGCATCCTGGCGGTTCCGCCCTCGAAACGGTTGCCGATGTCGCGAGCATTGACCGACAGGCGCACGCGGGTGCGTCCGCCGTGATCGAGGCCGACCAGCTCGGTGACGTCGTCGAACTTGGTGGTGAAGCGCAGCGAGGCGCCTGCACCGAATTCCCCGCTGCCGACGCGGGAGATGGCCGCGGCGAGCGAGCCTGTGACGTGCTCGATCCCCAGAGGATCTGTGTAACAGGACATTTCGAAGGTCGTGCCCTCGTGCCCTCGCTCGGCGGTGCCGCTGGTGATGGTGCCGCGGCCGACGTGTGAGGCGATGGGCGCCAGGACGTCGTCGAGGTTGGCGTACACGCGGGTGACGGGCGGGCCGGACAGAGACCCGGCCAGGTAGCAGTACTGGCAGTGCGCGGGACATCCCTTGGCCAGATCGATGCGCCAGTCCGCGCTCGGCGGGATGGGCTGCGGCTTCAGCGCGCTGGGCGGCGCCACGACGACGGCGAGCGTGGACTTCGCCCGCGCGTAGGTCTCCCGCTCGGACTCGCCTCGCAGGCCGGTGAGTCGGTCGGCCGTCAGGACGTCGATCTCGGTGACGCCTGCTGCCTCGCACCGCCGCACGATCTCGGCCGTGTGCGGAAGATCGGCCGCCGACTTGGTGATCTGGACCCGACGGGGCGTCCACAGGCGAGTGGGGGCGAGGAGTGAGTCGGTCACGAACTTTACAACGTCAGGACGGCGGCGATGCTTCCCTCTGCTTGTTCCAGCGCAGCGCATAGGTTCGCAGCTTGCTGAAGCCGCGCACCCGCAGCGGCCTGAGCGATTTCAGATAGAACTCGTCCTGACCTGCCAAGGCGTCGGCCGTCTCGCTGTCCACGAGGACCGTGCCGGGGTGCGCATTGCTGGTCAGGCGTGCCGCGATGTTGACCACCGACCCGTACAGATCGCCGAAACGGGCCAGCGCCGGGCCCACCGCGATACCCACGCGCAACGCGGGCACGTCGTCGCGGTCGTCGAACGCCTCGTGCAGATGGAGTGCGATCCGGGCGGCATCCGCGGCCGTCGCCGCCTGGAACATCACCTCGTCTCCGACGTTCTTGACCACGGAGCCGTGACCACGGGCAATGATGCCGGTGGCGACGGACTCGAACTCCTCGAGCAGAGAGGTGAGCGCGTCCACGTCGAGACGTCGGGTGAGGGAGGTGTAGCCGACCATGTCCGCGAAGCCGACCGCCACGACGTTGCGCGTGTCGCCCGACGCGTCCACCGCGAGCGCGCGTCCGGACGCCGCGGCGAGATGGCGCCGCCAGACGTAGTTCTGCAGCTGCTCGATCGACGGCACCGTCTCCGCGGCGATGACTCGGGCCTCGGCGCGGATGGCGTCGCGATCCGATTCGGACGCCGCCTCGGCATCGGCGATACGGGTGGCGATGTAGGAATTGACGACGCCCACCTGCCACTCCGCGAGGCGCGACATCGACTGCCCCAGGGTGCGGGCGACAGCGACCTCCATCGACTTCTCGACCACGTTCGTGTCGACCATGGTGGTGATCAACTTGAGCGCGTCGACATCGGCGTCGGTGTACATGACGACATCCGGATCGGGATCCGTCGGGAATCCCATGGCGACCCAGAGCTGTTGTGCGCGTTCCAGATCGACGCCGGCGCGTTCGGCCACCTGGTCTCGCGAGTACTTCGCCTCCTCGCCGAGGAGCGTCTGCTCGACATCCGCCTGGCGGAACGTGCGGGGGACGTCGTCGTTGTCGTGATCCGTCATCGTCGAACGTCGTCCAGCGTTCGTTCGAAGACGCCGCGGACCTCGGCGATATGGTCGTCGAGAGTGTCCAGCGACCAGTCCGTGGTCGGGATCGGGGCCCCGACGGTGACGGTGACCGTTCCGGGGTGCGCGGTGAACGACGACTTCCACATGACGTCACCCGCCCCTTGCAGGATGAGCGGCACGACAGGGACTCCGGCCTCCAGAGCGAGGTGGAACCCGCCCTTCTTGAACCGTCCGAGTCGGGCGGTGGGCATGCGCGTGCCTTCCGGGGCGACGGCCACGGAGACGCCGCTGTGCAGCTTGTCGATCGCGGGCTTCATCGCCTCGCGGGCCGCGGCATTGTTGGACCGGTCGACGTACGCGACGTCGAACAGGGCGCCGAGAGGGGCGAACCGCGGGTCGCGGCTGAGTTCCTTCTTCGCGACGGCCGTGATGTCGCGTCGGAGGACCCGTGCGACGACGATCATGTCCATCGACGACTGGTGGTTGAACATGAAAACGGCGGGTCGGTGCGACCACGCGTTCTCCTCGTCGATCACCTCGACCGTGACCCCCGTCAGAGCCAGTGCGACCTCGGGCGCGACGGCGTTGGTGACGTTCGCTCCGACGCGGCGGCTCCCGCTGAGGATGCCCATCGTCGCGCCCAGTCCGGCACTGGCCAGGACCGAGCCCAAGGCGGCGACGCTGCGAACCGTCGAGGTCAGGTCGGCTCCCCGCGTGGGTTTGCGGAGCTGCACACGCGACCATCCGCGATTCTGCGCGATCCGATCGAGCTCCGGGTCCGGGTTCAGCGCAACGGGTCGTCCAACCGTCTCGAGCATCGGGACGTCCTCGACACCGTTCGAGTAGCCGAAGCAGATGTCCGTGTCGACGCCCGCCTCGGTCGCCCAGTCCTCGATGGCCTCCGCCTTGCGCGGACCCCACAAGGATTTGCCGTCGAGAAGTCCGGTGAGCACGCCGTCCTCGGCGATCTCAGGGTGGGTGCAGATCAAGTCGTCGAACGTCAGATCGTCGACCACGGGCTGCGCCTGGTACGGAGTTGCCGACGTCGACATCACCACGCGATGACCGGCCCGGCGGTGGGCGGCGATCAGCGTCCGGACCTGCGGGAAGATCTGCGATGCGATCTCGGACCGGAACAGGCGGTAGGCCTGGTCGAGAAGTTCGTCGTGAGTCTTGCCTGCGAGGGCGCGCACGGCCTTGTCCATCAGATTGTCGACGGTGGTGCCGCGCACGCGCATCTCCACCACCGCGCTGCTGATCTCCCACAGCTCGAACAGATCGACGTCGAATCGGCGCAGCCGCTCCTTGAACACCGCTGTCGCGGAGTAGCCGTCGATCACGGTTCCGTCGAAGTCGAAGAACGCCACGACGTCCGGGCCCTCGGGCGCCGCCGCGACGTCGGCGATCAGGTCGTCGAACGTCCGCGCGGGATGCGTGGTGGTCACCGGGTTCCTCCGTGGGTGTCGACCGAGTCGAGAGAGACGTGCACCATCGTCCGGATGCGTCGGGCTACGTGTCCCCACGCGGCAATTTCGGCGGCGAACGCGGCACGGCGCTCGGCGACTGCGTCACCGGAGGGATCGAGCAGGCCGCGATTTTCGGCGAGTTGCAGTGCGGTGTCGAACAATTCGTTGGAGATGGCCTCGCTGTGCTCGAGCTGCTGACGCAGTCGGCGTGACTGCGCCACGCCCATGCACTCCTTCAGGAACGCCGGTTTGTCCAGTTCGACGCCCGGGGCGAGCGTCATCAACTGGTCGGCGACCACCTGGTACGCCTCGAAGATGGGTTGCAGAACACGGTGCGCGAGGTGGAAAGGCTGTGACTGCAACGACTTCAGAGCGTATCCCTGGTGATCGAGCCCGGTGCGCCACTCCGGATCGATCATCGTCACCTCGTCCTCGAGGCGCTCGCCGAATTCCTTCTTCTCTCCGAAGAAGAACTCGAACTTGAGCAGGTCCCGCAGTTCGAGCGCGGACTTCCACAGGTCGTCCGCGGCGACGGACCCGGTGGGGCAGTCCTCGGTCCGCAGGACCACCAGCTCACCGATGGCCCGCATGACGAAGAAGTGGATCGCGTTGTTGCGGAAGAAGGATGCGACCAGATGCTTGTCCTGGGCGAGGAGGAACAGCGGCTCCGGACCGTCGTCGAAGCGTGTCACCACACCGGCGGCCACCTGCGCACGCACCGCGGCCGTCATGACCTCGATGTCGGTCAGGTCGGTACCGCCGGCCGTCGGCAGCCCGCGCTGGTGGACGTACTGCGCGAGCGGCTCGACGATCGACCACATCTCACGCTGATTCAGCGCACGGTCCTCGATACCCAACATGGCCATCGCGACGAGCGCCGCGGGACTGACGGGCGTGGACTCGTTGATGGCGTGCGACACCGCCAGCGCGGCGCGCTGGACGGCGACGCGCTTGTCGTCGTACTCGTCGAGGAATCCGCGCGCGGACATGGGCTTGCCGAAGCGCAGATACACGGTGCCGCGGATCTGTCCCTGGGCGCGCACGTATCCGATGGCCATCTTGATGCCCTCGGCCTGCTTCTGCGCGCCGTGCGACTCCTTCGCCATCTCGCCGACCTCGTGCAGCCGGTCGTACGTGATCGACGTGGGCACCAGGTAGGCGTCGGCGGCGGTGCTGTTCTCCAGGGCGTCGAAAAGGTAGCTCAGCAGGCCGAACCGTGGGGGGCGCAGCTTGCCGGTGCGGGATCGGCCGCCCTCGATGTACCACTCGAGGTTGAACTTCTTGCTCAGCAGGAAGCTCATGTACTGACGCAGAGTCCACTTGTAGACGGCATCGGAGAACTTGCGCTGGATCAGCACCACACCACTGCGCTTCGCCAGGGGGCCGATCGGCCAGAAGCCGACGTTGATGCCGCCCATGACGTGGTTGAGGGGGAACCCCTGCTCGAGTAGAGCGGGCCGCAGCACCAGCGGATCGAGGTACGACCTGTGGTTCGGCAGGAAGACCAGCGGGAAGGACTTGTCCAGTTCCCGCAGTTCGGCGACACGGTCCGTGTCCACCTCGACGCGGTAGGCGCGCGAGAAGAACGCGCCGAGCTGTCCCCACAGTTCGACGGCGCGCTTGTTCTCCGTCGCGACCATCTCGTCGAGGATCTCGTGGACACGGGAATTGACCGCCGACACCGGCTTGTCGACCGACGCCGCCAGTTCCGCCAGATCGGCGCGGAACTGCGAACGCTCCGTCATCTCTTCGACGACGAAACGGGGGACCTTGTACTCGCTGCCGATGACCTCGCGCTCGGCCTTGTCCAACGTCAGACTGGCCTGGCGGGAGATGTAGGACGAGAGAGACCGACCGCCCGAGGCGCGGAAACGCTCCGTCAGATCGGTCAGCAGTGCCGGCTCGCCGACGATGACTCGCGGCTCGCCGCGCTGAGCACCGGCCCACACCCGCAGGCCTCGGCGCGGCTTCTTGGTCCAACTGACTCTCAGCGGCGTCACCAACGGGTCGTAACCGCCGCTGCGGTCGGTGAGCTCGTCGAGGGCTTTACCGGTCATGACCACGGATTCGGGTCGACCGTCGTCGTGGTGCCGATCGATCCAGTCGTTCGCGGCGTGGACGTCGACGTCGGAGACGGCATCGATCAGGAAGACCTGGCCGTGACCATCGGACGGCGGTGGATCGTCCGTCGTGGGAAACCCCGTCGAATCGAGTTGAGACATGACTGCTCGCCTTCCCCCGGGAGGAGCCACCGGCGGTGGGCCCGTGCATGTGATGGACCACGAGCGACCGACACGAGAAGTCGGCGCCCGCTGTGCGGTTGGCCGCAACGCTACGCCCGGGGCCGCTCCCGCGGTGGAGAACTCGTCACGACATGTCGACGGTTTCGTTGTCACCCACGTCCGGCTTGTCTCCGGTGATCCGCGACTTGGCGTACGCGATCAGTGTGGAGACCTTCGAGCCCGGCGCGGACCAGAACTCGGCGCCCTCTGCCTCGACGCGGAGCAGGACGACCTCGTCCGACTCGGGTCCGTTCTCGAACCAGGCCGCGACGCCCTGGCTCCAGAGGTCCTTCTTCTTGGCGTCGTCACGTACGACACTCGCGCGTCCCGACAGGGACACCCACGAGGTGCCCGACTGGAACGAGACGTTGACCGAGGGGTCGACGCCGATGTCGGCGACCTTGCGCGAGTCGTTCGCCGCGAAGAACCAGAGATCGCCGTCGAACTCGGTCTCCTGCAACGCCATCGGCCGCGACTTCAGGTGTCCGTCGGTGCCCTTGGTGGTGAACATGCAGAGTTTCGCGTCGGACATGAGGTCGGCGACGCGTGCGGTTCCATCAGTAGTCATGCCGACCGGCTACCCGACTCGAGCGCGTCGCAATCGAACGGAGCGGGAAGTGTGTCGGTGGCTCGTGCGAAACTTTGCCCTGGCTCAGCCGAGCACCCGATATTTGCGAGAAGAGGCACCCGAATTGAGCGCTCCCGCCCGGCGCCGCGCCGCCCGCGTCCCCGGTGACGCCTTGACGTCCGAGGACCTCGCGACCATCGAGGCCGGTCTCGCTGCCGGTCGTCGCGTCACCGTCTATCTCCGCGAGGCGACCCCGTCCCTCGGGTTGGAGGCGGGTGCCTCCGCACGCGTGCTGTCCGTCGACGGCACCACGGTCACGGTCAGCCCCAAGGGCGTCGACGACCAGTTGCCGTACGAGGCGGACGAATTGCGGATCAGCAAGGATGCGCCGGAACCTCCCCGCAAGGCCGCGAAGGTTCCCGCTCGCAGGCCGGCGCCGAAGGCAGAGGTGATCGTTCCAGCCCCAGCCCCAGCCCAAGCCCCAGCCCAGGCCCCCGCGCTTGCTCCCGAGACGTCCGTCAAGCCCCCGGCTCGCCCGGCGCGGCGCACGAAGGCGCAGCCGGCTCCGGTGTCGGTCACCGTCACCTCCGGCCCCGACGATCAGTGGACCGTGACGGTGTCCCACGGTGCGAAGAAGGTGGCCAAGCCCGCCGACGTGTCCGCCGACCGGGTCCTGCGGGCGGTCCGCGAACTCGGCGACGAGGCGGCGTCGGCAGCCGTGGAGGAGAAGATCGAGGCCGCTCGCGCAGCCGCGCTCGAACGCGTCGAGGCGCTGAGTCGGGAGCTCGACGAGGCCCGCCGAGCGCTGGACAGATTGAAGAACGAGTAGAAGTCGTACGAACCCCGCGTCACGTATTGCTACGGTGTGCGTGACCTCGGAGGGGAATACATGCTCAAGAAACTCGTGCTCGTCGCTACCACCGCACTGGCGCTCGCCGGTGGACTCGGTGCCGGAACAGCGGCCGCCGCACCCGTCGCAGTACTCGGCGGAGGATCCGGCCTACTGGTCGCGGACAGCGCCGGCAAGGGAAAGTTCGACTGCACCTTGACCACCATCGGTAACGATGCGGCCGGTCGGCTGGTCGGACTCACCGCAGGTCACTGCGGTGTTCCCGGAGATCTGATCGGTGCGGAATACCTTCCCGACGCGGGGGCAGTCGGGCGCATCGTCTCCTCGGTACCCGGCCTGGACTACGCCGTCATCGAGTTCGACCGCGGACGGGTCGCACCGACCAACCGCGTCGGCAACGTGACCATCACCGGCGTCGGCGCTCCGGCGCTGTTCCCCGGCATCATGTGCAAGGAGGGTCGCACGACGGGCAACACGTGCGGCATCACCTACGGTGAGCTCTTCCAGAACGACCGCACCTACACGCAGATCTGCGTCCAGCAGGGTGACTCGGGCGGCCCCGTCGTCGCCGGCACCACGCTGGTGGGCATGGTGAACGCGTACCTCGGCGTGCCGTGCATCGGACCCGAGGTCGGCACCAACATCCAGACCGTCTTCGACGACATCAACCGCGGCGGCGGCGTCGGCACCGGATTCGTTCCCACGCCGTAAATGCCCGTTGCACGAAAAAGGCCGTGACTCCCTCCCAGGAGTCACGGCCTTCTTCGTGTGGATCAGTTGACGCGCAGGCATGCCTTCAGCGTGGTCAGGTCGCCGGCGAAGCCGGGGCCGTCGCAGGTGACGCCGCCGAGGGAGTCGACGGTGACGGTCGAGCCCGGTCCGGCGATCGCGATGGACAGACCCGGGTTCAGGCCGAGGGCGTCGGCGACGCTGCCCGGTCCGAACGCGATGGCGGCGGGTGCGGCGAAGCCGACCGCGCTGCTGCTGGCAGTGCCGCCGTTGAGGCCGAGCGCGAGAGCCAGTGCGTTACGGCTGGCGTCGGCCGACGCGTTCCCGTAGGCGGCAGCGGCGCTGCTCGCATCGCTGGTGGCCTCGCAGAGGCCGTCGGCGGGAACAGCGTCCGCACCGAACGGCGCCTGGCATGCGGTGACCGGTGCTGCCGACGCGGTTGCGGGCAGGAATGCAGCCACACCCAGCGCGATTCCGAACGCTCCGGCGATTGTCTTCTTCACTACTGACATGGTGTGGGTTGCCCTCTCCCGAATACGGTCGACGGCAACGGATGCTGCCGCGTCTTGTCCCTGAAGAGTGCCCCCGCCGGGTATCGCCCAACGTCCGCTGAGATCACGGAGTCGTCACACGTTGATAACGGTGCGGTCTCAGCTGCAGACAGCGCCCTGCGAGGCCGAGCCGACCAGCTTCGAGTACTTGGCCAGCACACCGCGGGTGTAGCGCGGAGGCAGCGGGGCCCAGTCGGCGCGACGCGATTCGAGTTCCGCCTCGTCGACCAGCAGGTCCAGCGTGCCCTTGCCGACGTCGAGACGGATCTTGTCGCCGTCCTTCACCAGTGCGATGGGTCCACCGTCGACGGCTTCGGGCGCGATGTGCCCGACGCAGAGGCCGGTGGTGCCGCCCGAGAACCGGCCGTCCGTCATCAGGAGGACGTCCTTGCCCAGGCCTGCGCCCTTGATGGCGCCGGTGATGGCGAGCATCTCGCGCATGCCCGGTCCACCCTTCGGGCCCTCGTAGCGGATGACGACGACGTCGCCCGCAGTGATGGTGCCGTCCTCGAGTGCGTCCATGGCGGCGCGCTCGCGCTCGAAGATGCGTGCGGTGCCCTCGAAGACGTCCGAGTCGAAGCCTGCGGACTTGACGACGGCGCCGCCGGGAGCCAGCGAACCCTTGAGGATGGTGATGCCGCCGGTGGGGTGGATCGGCTCGCTCATCGCGCGCAGCACCAGGCCGTCGGGATCCGGGGGAGCGATGTCGGCGAGGTTCTCCGAGACGGTCTTGCCGGTGACGGTGAGGCAGTCACCGTGCAGCAGGCCGGCGTCGAGAAGCGCCTTCATGACGACGGGAACGCCGCCGATGCGGTCGACGTCCGTCATGACGTGGCGACCGAAGGGCTTGACGTCCGCGAGGTGCGGGACCTTCGAGCCCACGCGCACGAAGTCGTCGAGCGTCAGTTCGACGTCGGCCTCGTAGGCGATGGCCAACAGGTGCAGGACGGCGTTGGTGGACCCACCGAACGCCATGACGACGGCGATGGCGTTCTCGAACGCTTCCTTGGTCATGATGTCGCGCGCGGTGATGCCGCGGCGCAGCAACTCCACGACGGCCTCGCCGCTGGCACGCGCGAATCCGTCACGACGCTTGTCGGGGGCGGGCGGGGCTGCACTACCGGGAAGCGACATACCCATGGCTTCGGCCGCGCTGGCCATCGTGTTGGCGGTGTACATGCCGCCGCAGGCGCCTTCGCCGGGACAGATGGCGCGCTCGATCGTGTCGACGTCCTCGCGCGACATGAGGCCGCGCGAACACGCCCCCACCGCTTCGAACGCGTCGATGATGGTGACCTGGTGCTCGCTGCCGTCGGACAGCGTCGCGAAACCGGGGAGCGTGGATCCCGCGTAGAGGAAGACGCTGGCCAGGTCGAGGCGCGCGGCCGCCATCAGCATGCCGGGGAGCGACTTGTCGCAACCGGCCAGCAGCACGGAACCGTCGAGGCGTTCCGCGCTGATCACGGTTTCCACGGAGTCGGCGATGACCTCGCGCGAGACGAGGGAGAAGTGCATGCCCTCGTGGCCCATCGAGATTCCGTCGGAGACGGAGATGGTGCCGAACTCGAGCGGGAAGCCGCCCCCGCTGTGCACGCCTTCCTTGACTGCCTTGGCCAGGCGGTCGAGGGAGAGGTTGCACGGCGTGATCTCGTTCCACGACGAGGCGACACCGATCTGGGACTTGCCCCAGTCCGCATCTCCCATGCCTACTGCGCGCAGCATCCCGCGCGCGGCAGTCTTCTCGAGACCGTCCGTGACGTCGCGGCTACGGGGCTTGACGTCCGCGGCATCTGTGCTGGTGGGGGCAGTGGCATCTGAGGGGGTGCTGCTCATGGCAAAAACCCTAGACCGCACCGGTGACGCCCCTGATCGGGTGGTCCGCAACGCCCTCGATCTCCGTTACCTTGCCGTTATCAACCAGTGACCTGATCGCGACACTCGCGATGCGCTACCGACTGGTCGCCCTGGCATCGTCGTGCCTATCGAAAGCACGACCGGCGTTCGATGGATCGAGGTGAGAACCGTGAATACAACTGTCGCTCAACCTATTACGGAAAATTCCGCGGAGGCATCATCGGCCCGTCCGGCGTCGCGATCGACAGCGGAGCTGTCCGCTCTGCTCCAGGCTGTCGGGCGCGGAGACCGTGAGGCATTCGCCCGTTTCTACGACGCGACCTCGTCGCGGGTCTACGGCGCTGTGCTCCGTGTGCTCCGCGACCGCGGGTTCTCCGAGGAGTGCGTCCAGGACGTCTACCTCGAGGTCTGGCAGAAGGCCCCGACCTTCTCCCCGGCCCAGGGCTCGCCGGCGGCATGGCTGGTCACGATGGCTCATCGCCGCGCGATCGACCGTGTCCGCTCCGAACAGTCGCGCACCGACCGTGAATCCAAGTACGCCATGCTCGACGCGGCGACCGGATCGACGGACACCTCGGATCGCTTCCTGGACCGCCGACCCGTCATCGACGCGATGTCGGAACTGTCGGGTCGCCAGAAAGAATGCCTGTTCATGGCGTTCTTCGAGGGACTGACCTACGCGGAAGCGGCCGACCGGATGGGTGTGCCGGTGTCTACGATGAAGTCGCGCATCCGGAGCGCGCTGGCGAAGATGCGCGTCGATCCGCGGATCGCCTGCCTCGCCGACATCGCCTAGAGCCTTCTCGGCGACCGTATCGTGACGGCGGCGATGATGCCCGCGAGAGCGAGCATGCCCGCGCACAGCAGCATCGCGCTGCGGAAACCCGACGAGAACTGGTTCGGGTCGAGCTCGCCCGAGATCCCGACGATGCCCGGGATGGCTGCTACCGCGAGCAGTTGGGACGTCCGCGCCACCGCGTTGTTCACCGCGGACGCCGTGCCCGCGTGCGACGCCGGAGCGGCGCCGATCACCGCGGACGTCAACGGGGCGACCAGCAACGAGAGGCCGACGCCGAACACGATCACGGCGGGCAGCACCGACTCGACGTAGGACGATCCCGGAGCGATGCGGGTCATCAGCACCAGCCCCACGGCGGCGACAGTAGGCCCGATCGTCATCGGCAACCTCGGTCCGATCCGGCCCGCCAGCGCACCGGCTCGGGCGGACAGCAGCAGAAGGGCCGCCGTGATGGGCAGAGTCGCGACGCCCGCCGCCAGCGCGGTGTAGCCCAGAGCGACCTGCAGTTGGAGCAGTAGAAGGAAGAACACGCCGCCGAGCGCCGCGTAGGCCGCGAACGTGACGACGTTCGCCGCGACGAACACCGACGACGAGAACAGCGACGGTGGTACCAGCGGGTGCTGCGTCCGACGTTCGATGATGACGAAGACGGCGACCGCGACGAGCCCCAGGACCACCGGTAGCCACCGACCGTAGATCGCCCCATAGGTGAGGGCGGCCAGGCCACCGGCGATCACGACGGCCCCCGGAAGGTCGAGTCGGCCGCTCGCGTCGGGATCACGGGTCTCGGGAACGTGACGGAGCGTCACGGCGACGACGGCCACGGCGAGGGGGACGTTGATCCAGAAGATCGATCGCCACCCCACGAACTCGACCAACCAGCCGCCCAGCAGAGGGCCGACAGCCGACCCGATTCCTCCTAAGCCGGACCACAAGCCGATGGCGGCACCGCGATCCTTCGAATCGATCGACGCGGACAGGATGGCGAGCGACCCGGGAGTCACCAGCGCCGCGCCGACGCCCTGCACCACGCGGGCCAGCACGAGGAACTCGACGTTCGGCGCGAGCCCGCACGCCACCGACGCGGCCGCGAACCAGACGGTTCCCAGCACGAAGATCCGTCGGCGGCCGAAGCGGTCACCCAGCGACCCTCCCAGCAGCACGAAGGCCGCCAGAGTCAGCGTGTATCCGGTGACCGTCCACTGCAGGCCGCTGACGTCCGCGCCCAGATCGGTTCCGATGTCGGGGAGCGCGATGGTGACGACGGTCCCGTCGAGCAGAGACAGCGTCGATCCCAGCACGGTGGCCAGGACGATCCACCGACCCCGTGCCGACGCCAGTGGGACCGTCGACGCGGACGGCGTCGTCACGCGGGGTCGAAGCAGACGACGAAGTCACGCTCGTCGTAGACGTAGCTCTGGTCCGAGGAGCAGTCGTTCTCGTCGGACGTTCCCTGCAGAATCTCGACGACGCGCACACCCTCGATCATCGACGCGTCGCAGTCGCTGCGTTCGGGATCGGGCGTGCCGAGATCCATGCAGCCACCCACGACGAAGTCGATGTCGAGGCACAGTGCGCCCTGCTCGACACCGTTCAGGGTCTCGTAATAGGTCTGATCGACGTCGGACGGGCAGAAGTCGACCGAGGTCTCCGCGGAGACCACGCGGTAGTTCGACTCGGGCGACCCGCACGGGGCCTCCTCGATGGTGGCGTCGTCGACCGTTCCGCCCAGGCGGACGCAATCGCCTGCCTGCGCGTCGATCGAGACGTCTCCACCGGTTCCCGACGGCGTCGTCGTCGGAGGTAACAACGTGTCGTTCGGGAGTTCCGTCGCGGGAACGGTGTCCTGCTGGGCGACGGCGGTCCCGGTCACGGTCGACGAGCACCCTGCCACCAACACGACCGTTGCCAGGACAGCCAGGATGGCGGCCGCGGACGGTCGCCGAGAAATGGTCATGGACGACACTTTATGCCCGTTGCGGGCGTATCCACGCGTGTAAGGATGACGATGTGGATCTCCCAGTCTCGCCCCCGTTGCAGCCCATGCTCGCCAAGGCCGCGAAGGTCGTCCCCGACCAGCCCGAGTCGGGTGATCCGACGTGGTCCTACGAGCCGAAATGGGACGGTTTCCGCACCATCGTCTTCCGCGACGGCGACGAGGTGGTCCTCGGGTCGCGCGGAGGCAAGGATCTGGCGCGCTACTTCCCCGAGATGGTCGAGGCCGTCAAGGAGGAGCTGCCCGAGAGGTGCGTCGTCGACGGTGAACTGGTGGTCGCACTCGAGACCGACGGGTCCTGGCGCCTCGACTGGGATTCACTGTCCGAGCGCATCCACCCGGCCGACAGCCGGGTGCGGATGCTGGCGGAGAAGACGCCGGCCCAGTTCATCGGATTCGACCTCCTCGCACTCGGCGACGACGACCTCACGGCCTTGCCCTTCGCCGAGCGACGTGCGCGGCTCGAGACGATTCTCGACGGATCCCGCACGGCGCCGCGCTGCCACGTCACCCGCGTGACGGACGATGCCGCACTGGCCACCGACTGGTTCGACCGTTTCGAAGGTGCCGGGTTGGACGGCGTCGTCGCCAAGAGGTTGGACGGTGTCTACGTGCCCAACAAGCGCGAGATGATCAAGGTCAAGCACGCGCGTACCGCCGACTGTGTGCTGATCGGGTATCGGATCCACAAGAGCGGCAACGGTATCGGGTCGATGCTGCTCGGCCTGTACAACGGGGACCAGCTCCAGATGATCGGCGGCGCCTCGGCATTCACGGACGCGAAGCGGCTGTCGTACCTGGCGGAACTCGAACCGCTCCGCGTCGGCGACGACGTGGTTGCCGACGGTGAGCAGACCCGCTGGCGGTCGGGAATGGATCGCACGTGGATCCCGGTACGCCCCGAGCGGGTGCTCGAGGTGGCGTACGACCAGATGGAGAAGTCGAGGCTCCGTCACGCCGCGAGGTTCGTCCGGTGGCGCCCGGACCGCGATCCGCTGAGCTGCACGTACGACCAACTCGACGTGCCCGCCGAGTACGACGTCGCCGACATCCTGGACGGTGCCTGAACCATGGCCAAGAGTGCAGCAGCGATGGTGCAGGTGGGTGAGCGCGAGGTTCGCGTGTCCAGCCCCGACCGGATCATCTACGAGGCGACGGCGCGGACGCCCGACATCACCAAACTCCAGGTGTGCGAATACTTCGCGTCCGTCGGCGAGCCGATCGTGCGGGCGCTGGGGGATCGACCGACGGCGATGGAACGGTGGCCCGACGGCTATCGGGACGGTATGCGTCTGGCCACCGGACCGCAGGACAAGGGCGGCGACGGTTTCTACCAGAAGCGCCTTCCGCGTGGGGCTCCCGACTACATCGAGACCGTGGAGATCACGTTCCCCAGCAAGCGGCGCGCGGAGGAACTGTGCCCGTCGGAACCGGCGGCTCTGGTCTGGGCGGCGCAGATGGGAACCCTCACGTTCCATCCGTGGCCGGTGCGCCGACCCGACGTGGACCACCCGGACGAGCTCCGCATCGACATCGACCCGCAGCCGGGCACCACGTTCACCGATGCGCGTCGTGTCGCGCTCCTGACGCGCGATGTGTTGCAGGAGTTGGGGATCCGCAGTTTCGTCAAGACCAGTGGTAACCGCGGCGTCCATGTGTACGTGCGTATCCGACCGGAGTGGGGCTTCGAGGACGTGCGGCACGCGGCCATCGGGCTGGGGCGGGAACTCGAGCGCCGAGACGACTCGGTGACCACCGCATGGTGGAAGGAGCAGCGTGGGGAACGTCTGTTCATCGACTACAACCAGAACAATCGTGACCGCACGATCGCCGGTGCGTGGAGTCTGCGGGCGCGACCGGGTGCACCCGTGTCGACGCCCCTGACGTGGGACCAGTTGGCGGACACCGACGATCCCGCGGTCTACAACATCGTCACCGTCGCGGACCACCTCCGCGACGGCGGCGATCCCTGGGCCGGCATGGACGACGAGGCCTTCTCGCTGGAACCCCTGTTGGACCTGTGGAACACGTTGCCCGGAGGGGAACTCAACTTCCCGCCCGACTACCCGAAGATGCCGGGCGAACCACCGCGCGTCCAACCGTCCAAGAAGGTTGCGGCGCACTGGGACGAGGACGGGAACAAGGCCGAGCAGTAGGTCCGCTCAGTCGCGAACGGACGCGGCGCGCATCGATTCGAGCGTTCGGATGATGGTCGCCGCGTCGTGCTGGCCGGTGTGCCGCTGGGGAGCGCTGCCCTGCACGCCCAGGTAGAAGGTGGGGGTGCCCGGCAGTTCGCTGGTCAGCGCATCGATCTCGTCGTCTTCGACGCGGGTGACGAAGTCGCCGGTGCGCAGGTCGTCCTCGAACTTGTCCAGGTCGAGTCCGAGCTCCGCCGCGTAGACGTCGATGTCGTCGCGCTCGAGCGCATCACTGTGCAGGAACAGCGTGTCGTGCATCTCCCAGAACTTGCCCTGCGCCGCAGCAGCTTCCGATGCCTCGGACGCGTACCGCGCGTGGGGGTGATAGTCGTCGAGGGGGTAGTGGCGGAAGATGTAGCGCACGTCGTCGCCGAAGTGCGCACGGACCTCCCGCGTACTTCCGGTGGCCTTGCTGCAGAACGGGCACTCGAAATCGCCGTACTCGACGATCGTCAGGGGAGCGTCGACCGGTCCGCGAATGTGATCGCGCTTGGCGGTGACCGGGCGCAGCAGGTCGAGCGACGGCTCGGCCGGCGGCGGCGCGAACCGGTTGCCCAGCGAGAAGACCAGCCACCCGAGAAGGGCGGCGATGACGGACGCACTGAGCACACCCACTCGTGCCTGGTCGGCCAGCGCCTGATCGTCCAGAGCCAGATCGACGATGAACAGGGAGATAGTGAAGCCGACGCCGGATAGCGCTGCGCCACCGGCGATCTGAGGGAACGTGAGGCCGGGGGTCATCGATCCGGGGCGCAGTTTCGCGAACAGCGCGCTCGCGCCGGTGATGCCCACGAACTTGCCGCCGACGAGTCCGAGGACGATGCCCCACGTCAACGACGACGTGGCCGCGGCCTTCAGCGTCTCCGAACTCAGGACGACACCCGCGTTGGCCAACG
Source organism: Rhodococcus sp. AC861 (assembly GCF_979256035.1). NCBI lineage: Bacteria > Bacillati > Actinomycetota > Actinomycetes > Mycobacteriales > Nocardiaceae > Rhodococcus > Rhodococcus sp. AC861. The sequence goes on along the minus strand of NZ_CEEDMW010000002.1, from coordinate 569,254 downwards.
CGAAGATCGGCACGATGATGAACGCCGTGTACGGCTGATACAACCGCATCAACCGCTCGTTCACCGAGACGGCCCGCTCGAGGCCCAGACGCGCCGCGCGGGCGTACTCGGGATTGGGTGATTGGCGGAACGCGCGCGTGAGGGCTGCCGCGTGCTCGACCTCGCTGCGTCGCGGCGGATAGACGGGCAGGATCAACGCGATCATGACGCCTGCCAGCGTGGGGTGGACCCCCGACTCGTACATGGCGACCCACGTGACCACCGAGACGACGAGGTAACCGGCACCACGCCACACCCTCAGTCGTCGCAGGGACGCGATCAACGCCAGGCCCACGAGGGAGACGATCAGCGGGCCGATCTTCAACTCGTCGGTGTAGAAGACGGCGATGATGGCCAGGGCGCCCACGTCGTCGGCGACCGCGAGGGTCAACAGGAAGATGCGGAGCCGGACGGCGCGGGCCGGGCCGACGACGGCGAGCAGACCGACGACGAACGCGGTGTCCGTCGAGATGACGACGCCCCAGGCGGCCGCCTCCGGACCGGACGGATTGAGCGCCAGGAACAGCAGGGCAGGGAGTGCGAGACCGGCTATCGCGGCGACGATGGGGACCGCGGCGCGAGAACGGTCGCGCAGCTCACCCATCGCGAACTCTCGCTTGACCTCCAGGCCGACGACGAAGAAGAACAGCGCCATCAGACCGTCGTTGACCCAGTGCTGCAGGTCTAGTTCGATGCCGTGGTCGCCGAGTGTGATGGACAGAGGGGTGTGCCAGAAACTCTGGTACGTCTCACCCCACGGCGAGTTCGCCCAGATCAGAGCCGCCACGGTTGCGACGAGGAGGAATGCTGCAGCGATGGTCTCGCTGCTGTCGCCGCGCCGCGCTTCGGCGATCTTGTCGATCAGGCTCTGCATACGCGTCGGGCGCGCGGTGATCGAATCTGACACGTCGATGAAACTACAACAGCGCCGCACCCGTGACCGGGTGCGGCGCTGTGAGATGTGACGGGTGACTAGCCCGCGTCGCGTGCTGCTTGCTTCTCCGAAGTTGCATCCGCGGTGGAGAGCTGTCCGCCGGAGTTCTCGAGGTGCGCGCGCACGAACCAGTGGAACAGCTCGAGCTGGCCGCTGTGCCCGATGAGCAGATCCTCGGTGACGGGATCGACCTTGCCGACCTCTTCGATCGCGGCGCGGTAGTCCGAGATCACGCCGGTGTAGACCAGGTCCAGAGCGCCGAGGTGCTCGATGGCCAGTGCGCGACCGATGCTGTAGTCGTCCCACTTGCGCTGGGAAACGATCGTTCCGGGCGTTCCCAGAGCGGACGAGCCGAGCGTCGCGATGCGCTCCGCGACGTCATCGGCGAAGCCGCGAACGGCCTCGACCTGGGGGTCCAGCATCTCGTGGACAGAGATGAAGTTGGGTCCGACGACGTTCCAATGAACGTGCTTGAGCGTCAGGTGCAGGTCGTTGAGCGCATTCAATCGATCCTGGAGAACCGCGGCGACGTTTGCGCCGTCCGAGGTGCTCATGCCGGGAACGGTGTACGAGGCCGCCTTCTGCGTCGTGTCAGTCATGTCGGACTGATTGCCCATCGGCCCCGCCGTTCAAACACTGGTGAGAGGTGTCACCCGGGCTGCGTAGGCTTCGGTTCGAAGGGTTTGTCCGAGAAGGGTGTTCTGACTAGTCATGCGTGTTTTCTTCTGCCGTAAGTGCGGCCAACAGCTGTCGTTCGAGAATTCGATCTGCCTCAGTTGCGACAGCCGACTCGGATTCCACCTCCCCAGTCGCAGCATGATGGTCCTGGACGAGGACCTGTCCGTCACCGTCGACGGTGACGTCTGGCGGCGCTGCGCCAACATCAAGCGAGCGCAGTGCAACTGGCTCGTCGACTCCAGCGACGGCGCGACACTGTGTCTGTCGTGCTCGTTGACGCGCACGCGCCCGGCGGACACCGACATCGAGGCCATCGCGGAGTTCGCCTCCGCCGAGACCGCCAAGCGTCGGGTGGTCCTCGAGCTGGACGAGCTGCACCTGCCCATCATCGGCCGGGACGAGAATCCGGAGGGCGGTCTGGCCTTCGATCTGCTCTCCAGCGCGAACCGGAACGTCATCACCGGTCATGCGAACGGGCTCATCACGCTCGACCTCGCCGAGAGCGACGACGTCCATCGCGAGCAGCTCCGTGTGTCGATGGACGAGCCGTACCGCACCCTCGTCGGACACTTCCGCCACGAGATCGGTCACTTCTATCAGATGGTGCTGATCGGTGACGGCGAGCACCGCGCCCGCTTCGAGGAGCTGTTCGGCAACCCGGACGACGACTACAAAGCCGCGCTCGACCGTCACTACAGCGAGGGTGCGCCGGAGGGCTGGAAGAAGAACTACGTCTCCTCCTACGCCACGATGCACCCCGCGGAGGACTGGGCGGAGACGTTCGCGCACTACCTGCACATCCGCGACACGCTCGACACGGCCGCGGCCTACGCATTCGCTCCCGCGGGATCGACCTTCGACGCACCGCTGGCCGGCGACGTCGGATTCGCGCGCATCATCGACTGGTGGCTGCCGCTCACCTGGTCGCTGAACCAGTTGAACCGGTCGATGGGGCATCAGGATCTGTACCCCTTCGTCCTGCCCGCCAAGGTCCTGGAGAAGATGCGCTTCGTCCACAACGTGATCGTTCCGGACGAGGTATAGAGGTCAGGCACGTTGTGGACGGTGCGGCGATCCCACGCTGACGCCTGACAGTTCCGGGTCGGAGCCTGCCGGTAGGCGCTCCCGCTGACACTCCAGGTTCCCGGAGGAGTTGCAGCATCAGCGGGAACGTGGAACGTCCGCGAGAAGCTGGGCGCCGTCGGTTCGAACGTGCGTTCGAGTTTCTGTCGGTGGTGTGGGTTACTGTGTGGTCAGGTCGTCGGGGGGCGGCTTGATCGGGCATCACCGGGGGGTGAATTCGTGTACGACGCAACAGTTTCCGTCGATGTGCTGGTGTCGGCGAAGGTCGACGCCCAGGCTTCGTTCGCCCGCACCGTGGCCGCGTCGTGCTCCTACGTTCACGAGGAATCGCGTCGTCCCGCGGTGCTCGGTCCGGGTGGGGTGTTCGACGCCGATGCCGCCGAAGCGTGTGCGGTGGCGGAGGTCGCGTCAGCATTGTCGGTGTCCACGGGCACGGTCACCGAGTGGCTGTTCTTGATTCGTACGGCCCGGCCGGCGGTGCGGGAAGCGTTCGCTGCGGGCCGGTTGGCGTATGCGGCGTTCCGCACGGTGTGCCGATCCCTTGCCGGGGTTCCGAATGCAACCGAAGCGTTGCTGCAGCGGGTGATTGCTGCCGCATCGAGGTGCACCCCGGGTGCGGTCGCGGCGGCGATCGACCGGATCCTCGCCGACTTCGACGCGGAGTGGCACAGGGTCGTCCGGGAGCGTGCGGCGCTAAAGCGTGCCGCGACCGTGCGGAAACTGCCGCGCGTCAAGCGGAGCTGAAGATTCGTGGCCCGGCGGAGCAGATCGCCGAAATTGTGGCGGAACATCGTTGCCGCCGCGCGTGGGGTGACCGATCCGACGTCACTGTCGGCGCGACTGTTCGACGCCGCGCACGCACTCCTGACCGGGGCCGTGTCGAATGAACCGGCCAACCATGCGGTGATCGTTCTCGATGCTGCCACCGCAGCGGGGTTGGCGGGGGAACCCGGTCACCTCGTCGGCTGGGGACCGGTCCCGGCGGATGTGGCCCGCACGATCGCCGAGGATGCGACGTGGCAAGCACTCATCACCGCAGCCCGCGGCGCGGAATCCGAACACCACCCACCCGACCCGGAACCCGATCCACCGGTTCCGGTCGACGGGCGGGAAGTTCGCCGCACCCGCCGTATGCCACCGGGCTGGACGCCTACTTCCGGGGACGTCCGCAGCGCGAGAGCCAGAAAAGTCAGGGAGCAGGTCGAGTACCTCCGCACGCTCCCACCGTCCGCGTTGGACCGTGCCGTCGAGAATCCCGACGGCCACGGCGGTTTCGTCGTGCCTCCGGACGGGGCACTGACCTACCGCCCATCCGAGGCGGTCGCGGCGCTGGTGACAGCGCTGTATCCGACGTGCGTCCATCCGGGGTGCGCGGTGCCGAGTGAGGACTGCGACCTCGACCACGTAGTCCCGTTCGATCACACCGACCCCCGGAGGGGCGGCTGGACCGTCACCGGCAACCTCGAACCGCTGTGTCGCCGGCACCATGGACTGAAGACCCGCCGGCAGTGGCACTACCGCATGCTCCGGGACGGCATCGTCCACATCCGCGACTCCCACGGCAACGACTACCTCACCGCACCCGGCGAATGACGGGCGTCAGTTTCCTGAACGCTCCGGGGGCAGGCGAGCGATGAGGGAACGGGCGCACTCGACGGTCAACGTCGTGTCATGTGACAGGACGTAGTCGTAGCGACGCTCCATGTCCGGTCCGGTGTCGCCGAGGTCCCGTGCTGCCAGGACGGCCGAGAAGTGTGGCGTCAGCACCACCACGTCCCATTCCTCCCGCAGCGCATCCGACGCGGCCAGGTTCGCCCCGCGGATCTTGGGTGCGGGTTCCGTGCCGATGTTCTCGGCGAGGGCGCCGACGAGAGTGGCGTTCATGGCCATCAACTCCCAGCGCCGACCGGTGATCGGCGTGAAGTGATCCACGTGCTGGAACGCGCCGAGCATGAGTGCGGTCTGCTGGCTGTCCGTGGCCATGGCCTCGAGGTTCTTGCTGATCTCGATCAGCAGACGCTTGCTCGCGCGCCGCACATCGCGTCCGCCTGCTGCGAGGTTGTACGGCGTCGACATGGGCGTGAATCCGCGATCACGAGCGATCTGGAACTCGAGCGGCGAGCCGACGGGTGCGTCGATGGTGAGGTCGGTGGTCGATCCGTACAGCGAGCCTTCCCCGACCCGCGCACCCATGGCCTGCGCAGTGAGCGCAGCGCGGGGGGTGTCGATGCCTTCGGCCATCACGACCGCGCCCGTACGTTCCACCTGGGCTGCCACGGCGTTGACCACACGAGCACTGAAACGATTGGGACGCGTCGAGAGGAGAGTCCGGTCCAGCTTGATGACGTCCGGCTCGAGCAGGGGAAGCAATGCGAGGGATTCCGGGCGGACGCCGACATGATCGACGGCGATGGCCCAGCCGAGACGCCGGACCTCGGCGACGACGCGCATGAGGTGGGCGGGCCTGCGGATGAGAGCAGTCTCGTCGAACTGCAGTACTGCGCCGCCCATGTCGTGATCGCGCAGGTTGGGCAAATCGACGAGAGAATCGGGATCGACGGCGATGAAGAGGGGAAGTCCGCGAGGGAGGTCGGCGCGTGCGGCTTCGCTGAGTGCACCGTTCCAGCGAGCAGCATCGAGGTCGGGTGTCATTCCCATGGACTTCGCCGTCGCGGCGAGGGTCGCGGGGTCCTGGAACGACGAACCCTCGGGGCCGCATACGACCGCCTCGTAGCCGACGATGGCGTCGGTCTGCAGGTCGATGATGCGTTGGAACGACGTGTGCAGGCTGCCGGGGCCGAGCAGATCGCTCAGGGCTCCACCGTCGCGGCCGTCGGAGAACAACACAGGGCTTGCGCGGCGGGAATTCACATCGCCGGTCCGATTTTCGACCACCACGGCATCGATCCTTTCGTCACGTCGCACGCGTCGTCCGTACGCACATGCCACTCGACCGCCGCCGTGGTTTGACAGGAGTCCTGCTTCGTCCGGCCACAATACCCGATTAGCCATGTCAACCGCTGGTGTGTGTTAATTGCGGTGCGATCAGGTTCAGCGACTCCGCTAGGGATGGTTCACAAGCATGGGTGCTCGACGTTCGACTCGTTTCCTCACTCGTTCCGCAGCAGGCGCTGTGTTGGCTGCAGCCGTCGCACTCGGCGTCGCTGCGCCGGCAGGAGCTGCACCGCTGTGGCCCGGCGGCCCGGACATCTCTCTCCCGCCCATCCCCGGTGTGACCGCTCCGGCGCCGGGTGTGCCCACCGCGCCGATCGAAGCGCCCCGGGCGCCCGCCAACTTCTCGGCTCCCGCCCTGAACCCGTCGGCAGGCGAGGTCGTGGGTGTCGCGCAGCCGATCATCATCCGGTTCGACTCGGCGATCGGTGATCGCGCCGTCGCCGAGCGCGCCATCGACGTGACCACGTCCGCCGGTGACGTCCCCGGCCGCTTCTACTGGTTCTCCGACAGCCAGGTCCGCTGGCGTCCGGACGCGTTCTGGCCGTCGAACACGACCGTGACCGTGAACGCAGGCGATGCCTCGTCGACCTTCACCGTCGGCGACGCGATCATCACCACGGCCGACGACAACACCAAGACGATCACCGTCACCCGCAACGGTGCAGTCGTGAAGACGATGCCCACCTCGATGGGCAAGGTCGGGCACGAGACGCCGAACGGCACCTACATCGTCGGTGAGCGCTTCCGCGACATGTACATGGACTCGTCCACGTACGGAGTCCCGGTGGATGCGCCCGAGGGTTACCGCACCTACGTCGAGTACGCGACCAGGATGTCCAACAGCGGCATCTTCGTGCACGCGGCGCCGTGGTCGGTGGACAGTCAGGGCGTCGAGAACGTCAGCCACGGCTGCCTCAACGTCAGCACGGAGGACGCCAAGTGGTTCTTCGAGACGGCGCAGAAGGGTGATCCCGTGATCGTGCAGAACACGAACGGCGGCATTCTGAACGGCCGCGACGGTCTGGGCGACTGGCAACTCTGAACCATCACATCTCGGACCGATTCTGATCGGTCCATGTTCACCATTCGTTCGCTTTACCTAGGCTAATGTCCCATCGGTGAGAGCAAGTCGGCCTGTAGTTCAACGCACGTTGCCGGAACTGCCACCGGCGCAACGGTCTTTCCTCCGTCGGCCGTGGCGTGACTATGCACTGTTCCTGGTGCTGGTCGGTCCCAATCTGATCCTGCTGGGCGTCTTCACCTACCGCCCGCTGCTGGACAACATCAGGCTGTCGTTCTTCGACTGGAACATCTCCTCGCCGACGTCGACGTTCATCGGAACCGCCAATTATCGGGAATGGTGGGGCCGCAGCGACACGTGGCAGATCGTGTCGAACACCGTCATCTTCACCATCGCCGCGGTGGCCGGCAGCATGCTGCTGGGGCTGGTCCTGGCGATGCTCCTGGACCGGAAGCTACGCGGTCGCAACATCGTCCGGTCGGCGGTGTTCGCTCCGTTCGTCATCTCCGGCGCGGCCATCGGCGTCGCGTTCCAGTTCGTCTTCGACCCGAACTTCGGCCTGATCCAGGACATCATGCGTCGGATCGGCTTCGGCGAGGTCCCGGATTTCTACCAGAGCCCCGGCTGGGCCCTGTTCATGATCACGGTGACGTATCTGTGGAAGAACCTCGGCTACGCCTTCGTCATCTATCTGGCTGCTCTGCAGGGGCTTCGCCAGGATCTGACCGAGGCAGCGCAGATCGACGGTGCGAGCAGATGGACGACGTTCCGCAAGGTGACGCTTCCCCAGCTGCGTCCGACCACGTTCTTCCTGTCCATCACCGTCATGCTGAACTCGCTGCAGGTCTTCGACATCATCAACGTGATGACACGAGGCGGACCGCTGGGCACCGGCACGACGACGATGGTCTACCAGGTCTACGAAGAATCGTTCCGCAACTTCCGCGCCGGGTACGGCGCAACGGTCGCCACCATCATGTTCCTTGTTCTGCTCGTCATCACCGTGCTTCAGGTGCGGGTCATGGATAGAGGTGACGCGCGATGAGCGTGATCGACAGGATGCCCGACACCGCCACCGACGACGCTCGTCCCGCCCGGGATGCCGCCCGTCGCCGAAGGCTGTCGACGCTGTTCGGCTATGCCGCGATGGTGGTCGTCATCATCATCATCGGGCTCCCGCTTTTCTGGATTCTGATCACCTCGTTCAAGGAGCGCGGCGAGATCTACGTCCAGCCGTCCGTGTGGTGGCCGTCGGTGTTCCGACCGGAGAACTATGACGACGCGACGTCGACGGTCCCGTTCTTCACGTTCCTGAAGAACTCGCTGATCATCACGAGCATCCTCGCCGTCGTGAAGTTCACGCTCGGGGTCCTGAGCGCCTACGGCCTGGTCTTCCTCCGTTTCCCCGGCAAGACCATCGTCTTCCTGGTCATCATCGCCGCACTGATGGTGCCGAACCAGATCACCGTCATCTCGAACTACGCGTTGGTGGCACAGCTGGGGTGGCGCAACACCTTTCAGGGCATCATCGTGCCGCTTGCGGGCGTCGCGTTCGGCACCTTCCTGATGCGCAACCACTTCCTGTCGATACCGCAGGAAATCATCGAGGCCGCCCGGATGGACGCCGCCGGTCCGGTGCGACTGCTGTTCCGTGTCGTTCTTCCTCTGTCCGGCCCGACGATGGTCGCCTTCGCCACCATCACCGTGGTCAACGAGTGGAACGAGTACCTGTGGCCGTTCCTGATGTCGGACGACTCGTCCGTGGCGCCGCTGCCGGTGGGTCTCACCCAGTTGCAGAACAACGACGGTGTGACCAACTGGGGTCCCGTCATGGCCGGCACCGTCCTGACGATGCTCCCCATTCTGATCGTCTTCCTGGCCCTCCAGCGTCACATGATCAAGGGCCTCACTTCCGGCGCCGTCAAGGGCTGACCAACCTATGAACAAGGAGCACATGATGCAGCCATTCTCTCGCCGCGGATTCCTCGGACTGTCCGGTGCCGTCGCCGCGGGCGCCGCTCTCACCGCCTGCGCCGGTACGAGTTCGACCAGCGGATCGTCGTCCTCCGGTGGAGGCGACGCCAACACCATCACGTTCTGGTCGTCGCATCCCGGCAGCTCGAAGGACGTCGAGAACGAACTCATCTCGCGGTTCCAGGCAGCCAATCCGGACCTGACCGTGCAGATGATCGACGGCGGAAAGAACTACGAGGAGATCGCGCAGAAGTTCAACGCGGCACTGTCCGGCGGTTCGCTGCCCGACGTCGTGCTGCTGTCGGACGTCTGGTGGTTCAACTTCGCTCTGCTGGGCGCGATCTCGCCGCTCGACGATCTGTTCTCCCAGGCAGGTGTCTCCACCACCGACTATGTCGATTCCCTGGTGGCGGACTACAACTGGAACGACAAGACGTGGGCGCTCCCGTACGCCCGTTCGACGCCGCTGTTCTACTACAACCGCGAGGTCTGGACGGCCGCAGGACTGCCCGACCGCGGGCCCGCCACCTGGCAGGAGTTCGACCAGTGGGGTCCGGAGATCCAGCGCGCCATCGGATCCGGCAAGCTCGCCCACGGATGGGGCAACGCCGAGGACTACCTCGGGTGGACCTTCGAGGGGCCGATCTGGACGTTCGGCGGAAGCTACTCGGACCAGTTCGACCTGAAGTTCACCGACGAGCGCACCATCGCCGCCGGCAACTTCCTCAAGGACATGATCCACACCAAGAAGTACGCGGCCGTCTCGAACGACATCGCCAACGACTTCTCGGCGGGCCTGCTGGGGTCGACCATCGCCTCCACCGGCGACCTCTCGGGTATCACGCAGGACTCCAAGTTCGACTTCGGCACCGCCTTCCTCCCCGCCGAGGCGGGTACCCCCGGCTGCCCGACCGGTGGAGCCGGTCTGGCTATCCCGGCCAACATCCCGGACGAGCGGAAGATCAACGCGCTCAAGTTCATCGAGTTCGTCACCAACGCGGAGAACACGGCGTACTTCTCGCAGAACGTCGGCTACATGCCTGTGCGTAAGTCCGCTGCGACCGATCCCAGTGAGGTCGCGTTCCTGGAGAAGAACCCGCGGTCGCGCACCGCCGTCGACCAGCTCGCTCGGACGCGCTCGCAGGATTACGCCCGCGTCTTCGTTCCCGGCGGGGACCAGATCATCGGTGCGGGTCTCGAGCAGATCGCCCTGCAGAATGCCGACGTCGCCACGACGTTCGCCGGAGTGCAGGACCAGTTGCAGCAGATCATCGACCGGCAGATCACCCCCAAGCTGCCCAAGTAGAAGTGGATCACCTCACGCCATGGCTTCGGTAAATTTCGCTCGGACCACTCACCGCTACCCGGGTGCCCCGACACCCTCGGTGGACGCGCTCGATCTCGAGATCGCGGACGGCGAGTTCCTCGTGCTCGTCGGTCCGTCGGGGTGCGGGAAGTCGACCAGCCTGCGCATGCTGGCCGGGCTCGAGGCGATCGAGAGCGGTCGCATCGAGATCGGTGGCAAGGACGTCAGCGGCCTTGCCCCGAAGGAGCGCGACGTGGCGATGGTGTTCCAGAACTACGCGCTGTATCCCAACATGACGGTGGCCGAGAACATGGGCTTCGCACTGCGCAACGCGGGAATGTCGAAGTCGGACACCGCGGTCCGCGTCGAGGAGGCGGCTCGGATGCTCGAGCTCGAGCCGCTCCTCGGCCGGCGCCCCGGCAAGTTGTCGGGTGGTCAGCGCCAGCGTGTGGCCATGGGACGCGCCATCGTGCGTCGTCCCGAAGTGTTCTGCATGGACGAGCCGCTGTCGAACCTGGACGCGAAGCTGCGTGTCAGCACCCGGTCGCAGATCGCCTCGCTGCAGCGGCGTCTGGGTACCACCACCGTCTACGTCACCCACGATCAGGTCGAGGCCATGACGATGGGAGACCGGGTCGCTGTCCTGAAAGGCGGACTGCTGCAACAGGTCGCGAGTCCGCGTGAGCTGTACGCGAATCCGGTCAACGACTTCGTCGCCTCGTTCATCGGCTCGCCGGCGATGAATCTGATCGAGGCCGACGTCGTGGACGGCAATGCCGTCCTGGGCGGAGCCCGCGTGCCGGTGCCGTCCGCGCACACGGGGAAGATCGTCGTCGGTGTCCGTCCGGAGTCCTGGGAACTGGTGGGCGAGTCCGACACCGGTGCCCTGGAGTTGACGACCGAGCTGGTCGAGGAGCTCGGCGCGGAGTCCTTCGCCTACTCGGTAGGACCGGCCGACGCCGGATGGACGGCGCGCGGCGGACGCGTGGTGGTGCGGGTGGATCGACGTGTCGTGGTCGGTGCGGGCGAACGCCTGCGGGTGAGGCCGGACTCGGGCGAGCTGTTCTTCTTCGATCCCGAGTCCGGCCTACGCCTGCGCTAGATCACCAGATACTCACGCGCGCATCCGGATCGAGGTACAGAGCGTCGTTCTCCGTCACCTCGAACGCCTCGTGAAAACTGTCCAGGTTCCGCACGACACCGTTGCACCGGAACTCGGGCGGGGAGTGCGGGTCGATCGACAGACGGCGCAGCGCCTCGGCGTCGCGCGCCTTCGTACGCCACACCTGCGCCCAGCCGAAGAAGACCCGTTGCAAGCCGGTGAGGCCGTCGATCTCGGGAGCGTCCGCTCCGCCGCGCGAGATCTTGTAGGCCTCGACGGCGATGGACAGTCCGCCGAGGTCGCCGATGTTCTCGCCGATGGTGAACTTGCCGTTGACGTGATGGCCGGGGAGAGCTTTCGGCTCGAACTCGTCGTACTGCTCGATCAACGCGGTGGTGCGCTTGCCGAATTCGGTACGGTCGCTGTCGGTCCACCAGTCGACCAGGTTGCCGTCGCCGTCGTACTTGGCGCCCTGATCGTCGAATCCGTGGCCGATCTCGTGACCGATGACCGCGCCGATACCGCCGTAGTTGGCTGCATCGTCCGCCTCGGGATCGAAGAACGGCGGTTGCAGAATCGCTGCCGGGAAGACGATCTCGTTCATGCCGGGGTTGTAGTAGGCGTTGACGGTCTGCGGCGTCATGAACCACTCGCCGCGGTCGACCGGGCCGCCGAGTTTGTCCAGGTCACGCTGGTACTCGGCCTCGTATCCGCGGCGGTAGTTGCCCACCACGTCGGCGGCGTCGATCTCGAGCGTCGAGTAGTCGCGCCACGTGTCCGGGTAGCCGATCTTGGGCGTGAACTTGTCAAGCTTAGTCAACGCGGCGGTACGCGTCTGGGGACTCATCCATTCGAGGTCGGTGATGTTGCGGCGGTAGGCCTCCACCAGATTGGCAACCAGTTCCTGCATCCGTGCCCGTGAGTCGGCCGGGAAGTGCTGGTCCACGTACAGCTTTCCGACGGCCTCGCCCATGAGGTCCTGGACGAGGGAGACGCCGCGCTTCCACCGCTCGCGGTTGCTCTCGGTGCCGGTGAGGGTGCGGCCGTAGAAGTCGAAGTTCTCGTCGACGATGTCGGATGTCAGGTAGGGCGCCCGTGAATGGAGGATCCGCCAGGTCGCCCAGGCCTTCCACTCGTCGAGGCTGCGCTCCGACCACAGGCCGGCGAACGTTGTCAGGAAGTCCGGTTGCCGCACCACGATCTCGTCGAAGTGTCCTTCTGCGCCGAGGCCGTCGATCCAGGATTCCCAGTCGAAGCCCGCAGCGTCGGACGTCAGTGCAGGCAACGTCGTCAGGTTGTACGTCAGGTCGGCGTCGCGTCGCTTGACCACGTCCCAGTGGCCGGCCGCGATCGCGGTCTCGAGATCCAGCACGGTGGCCGCGGAGAAGCCGACGCCGGCGAGGCTGAACATCTTCTCGATGTGCGCGAGGTACTTCGTGCGGATCTCCGCGTGCTCGTCCTCGCGATAGTACGACTCGTCCGGCAGTCCCAGACCTGACTGCGAGACGTGCATGACGTAGCGGTCCGACTGCTTGGAATCGGTGTCGACGTAGTGCGCGACGGCGCCGCCGACGCCCGTCCGCTGCAACGATCCGAGAACCCGCGCCAGTGCTGCGGAGTCGGCAGCGTCGGCGACCGCGGACAGTTCGTCCGCGATGGGTGTCGTTCCCGCCGCCTCGATGACGTCGGCGTTCATGAAGCTGCTGTAGAGGTCACCGATCTTGGCGGCGTCGGTGCCGGCGGCCGGGTCGGATTCGGCAGCGACCTGGATGATGTCGCGCACGTGCTCCTCGGCGCGGTCGTACAGGGTGCGGAAGGCACCGTCGACGGCGCGGTCGGCGGGAATGTCGTACTCGGCGAGCCACCGTCCGTTGACGTGCTCGAAGAGGTCGTCCTGTGCGCGGGTCGAGGCATCGACGAACGAGAGGTCGAGCCCGGATCGGGGGGACCGGTCTGCGGCGGTTGTCATGTCTCCATCCTTACACCGGGGCACATAGGGTGGGTTCCGGCCGCGAGAAGTTGTCGACGAGAGAATTCGGGGTATCCGGTACTCATGTCCACCGAAGAGCACAGCATCGACGAGCCCGTCGCCCCGCCGCCTCTCGACGACGACGCGTTGACCAGCGCTCTCGTCGCCTGGCTGCCGGACCAGCGGTGGTTCTCGGCCAAGGGGCACACCGTCACCGCCGTCCGTGTGCTCACACGCGAAACGCTCGCCACCACCGCGGAGCTGACCGTCGAGCATCTTCTCGCGAAGGTGGACCTCGACGGCGCGGAGTCGCAGATCTTCCAGATCCCTCTCGGAATCCGCTCGTCCGTGTCCGAGGACCTCGACCCGTGGGTGATCACGCGCGCCCCGGGCGCGATCGTGTTCGACGCACTGCGTGATCCCGATGCCATCTCGGTCTACTCGGATCTGTTGGCCACCGGCGGCACGGGCGACGTCCGGTTCCTCGCGATGCCGGGAAGTGATCTGCAGACAGGTCTGCGCGGTCGCGTGCTCGGAGCGGAACAGTCGAACACGTCGGTCATCCTGGGCGACCACTACTTGCTCAAGATCTTCCGCCGGGTGACCGTCGGCATCAATCCGGATGTGGAGCTCCACCGGGCCCTGGGGCAGGCGGGTTGCGAGAACGTCGCGCCGCTACGCGGATGGATGGAAGCGGACATCGAACACTCCGAGACGACGTTGGCGATGGCGCAGGACTTCGTCGCAGGGTCGACCGAGGGCTGGACGACCGCGCAGGCCACCGTGCAGGACGTTCTCGCCACCGGCGACGTCGCCGCGTCCGACTTCACGGCGGAAGCGCGCGAGCTGGGCAAGGCCGTCGCGTCGGTGCACGCCGATCTGGCCAGGGTGCTCGGCACGTCCCTCGCACCCGCTCCGGACACCACCGCCGACATCTCCGCCCGCGTGCAGTCCGCTCTTCCGGTGGTGGCCGAACTCGAGGACCACCTGCCACGCATCCAGGCCCTGATCGAGGAGGCGGCCGGCGCGGGCGGGATCGATACCCAACGCATTCACGGCGACCTGCACCTCGGTCAAGTTCTGCGGACACCGGAACGCTGGGTCCTGATCGACTTCGAGGGCGAGCCGTCGAAGTCGTTCGAGGAGCGTCGGACACCCGACAGTCCACTCCGCGACGTCGCGGGCATGATCCGCTCGTTCGACTACGCCGCGATGAGTCGCATCGTGGAGCTAGAGGATGCGCAGGAGCGGGAGCGTCTCGAACCGGTGGCGCGAGAATGGGTGGAGCGCAACGTGTCCGCGTTCTGCGACGGCTACACCGAGGTGTCGGGGAACGACCCGCGGTCCTCGTGGGCGTTGCTGCGGGCGTACGAACTGGACAAGGCCGTGTACGAAGCGGTGTACGAAGCCCGGAACCGCCCGACCTGGCTGTCGATCCCGATGCACGCCGTCGCGCGGCTCGTCTCCGAGTGACGCTGTCCCGGACGGTCGCCGTACTGCGGTCGGCCGGGTGCGTGTTCGCCGAGGACGAGGCGCGATTGTTGACCGACGAGGCGCCGGACGAGGAGACGTTGTCGGCATGGATCACACGGCGTGTCGACGGTGAACCGCTCGAGTACATCGTGGGGTGGGCCGAGTTCCACGGATTGAGGATCCGGGTCAGCCGCGGAATCTTCGTGCCCCGCAGACGAACCGAGGCCATGGTCGACGCTGCACTCGACAGGGTGGGCGACGACGGCGTCCTGCTCGACCTCTGCTGCGGATCGGGCGCGGTCGCGGCCGCCGTCGTCCACGAGAGGCCCTCGGTGACGGTGTTCGCCTCCGACATCGACCCGGCCGCCGTGGAGTGTGCGCGACGGAACCTGCCGGGACGCACGGTGTCCGAGGGCGACGGCTTCTCAGGAGTGCCCGGTCATCTCCGCGGTGCAGTCACCGTCGTCACGGCGAACACGCCCTACGTACCGACGGCCGCCATCGACACGATGCCGCCGGAGGCGCGCGATCATGAGCCCCGCGGGACGCTGGACGGCGGCGCCGACGGGCTCGACATCCAACGTCGACTCGCGGCGGAGGCTCCCGACTGGCTGGCGCCCGGGGGCTCATTGATCGTGGAAACATCTGTCGCGCAGGCGGATACCGCCTCGGCAATCATGCTCGCCGCCGGTCTGACCCCTCGGGTCCGACACGACGACGAGCGTGACGCCACGATCGTGATCGGGACAGCCGGTCAGGGCTGACCGAAGCGACCGGACTGGTAGTCGTCGAAGGCCTGCATCACTTCGGCTTTCGTGTTCATGACGAACGGGCCGGCCATCGCGACGGGCTCGCGGATGGGTTCGCCGCCGAGGACGAACATCTCCAACGGCTCGGACCCGTCGGCGGACGAGAACGTCAGCGAATCTCCCGATCCGTACACGGTCATCTGGCCCTTGCGCACGGGACGCCGTTCGGCCCCGACCGTGCCTGCTCCCGCCAGGACGTAGGCCATCGCGTTGTACGCGGGATTCCACGGCACCGTGACCGAGGCGCCCGGTGCCACCGTGACGTGGGAGAGCGTGATGGGGGTGTACGTCGACCCCGGACCCTGGTGCCCGGCGATCTCACCGGCGATGATCCGCACGAGTGCGCCACCGTCGGGGCTCGACAGCAGAGCGACCTGCCCTCCCGTGATGTCCTGGTAGCGAGGCGCTGCCATCTTGTTGCTGCGCGGGAGATTGACCCACAGTTGGACTCCGTGGAACATCCCGCCCGACACCACGAGATGCTCCGGCGGCGCCTCGATGTGCAGGATGCCTGCTCCGGCCGTCATCCACTGGGTGTCGCCGCCGGTGATGGAGCCGCCGCCGCCGTGCGAGTCCTGGTGGTCCATGATCCCGTCGATCATGTAGGTGACGGTCTCGAAGCCGCGGTGGGGATGCCACGGCGTTCCCTTGGGCTCGCCGGGCGCGTAGTTCACCTCGCCCATCTGATCCATGTGGATGAACGGGTCCAGGTACTTCATGTCGATGCCTGCGAAGGCGCGCCGCACCGGGAAGCCCTCACCCTCGTATCCCGTGGGAGCGGTGGTGACGGACCGGACCGACCTGTCCACCGATCCCGGTTCGGACGACGGGATGCGGGGGAGAGCGAGAACGTTGTCGACGGTCACTGCGGGCATCGGAACCTCCAGGGGAGAAAGTTGACGGATCAACTACTTGGTCCGCTCAACCTGCCTCCCCCCTCGTTCATTCCCTACACGGCCTCGACATGCTCGTCGAACCAGTCGAGGGTCCGCGACCAGGCGTCGTGGGCGGCGCGCTCGTTGTAGACGGCGGGGCGGTCGTTGCAGTGGAAACCGTGCTCCGCATCGGGGTATCGCGCGATCCGGGTGTCCACCGGTGCATCGGCGATCGCGGCGTTCAGCGCGTCGACGTCGTCCACCGGGATGCCGGTGTCGAGATCGCCGAAGAAGCCGTGCCACGGCGTACGGAGCGAAGTTGCTCCGTCGAGGAGAGCCGGATATCCGAAGCGGCCTTCACGGATTCCGCCGCCGTAGAACGTCGCCGCGCCGCCGAGGGGCCTGCGCACCGCCGTCTCGTACGCGACGGTCCCGCCCATACAGAATCCGACGATCGCGCACCCGCTCGGACCGAACCCGTAGCCGGCGAGCTCGTCGATCGCCGCGTCGACGTCCTGATCGATCTCCTCGGCCTTCAGCTGTCCGATCAGGTTCATCGCCGTCGGCATGTCGTCGTACGCCAGGACGGCGTCACCGGTGCGGTGGAAGAGGTGGGGAGCGACCGCGACCCACCCTGCCGAGGCGAAACGACCGCACACCTCGGCGATGTGGTCGGTGACCCCGAACGCTTCCTGGATGACGACGACGCCGCCACGGATCGGACCTTCGGGGACGCGAGTGGTGAAAGTGATTGCCATGGTTCCACTACATCACGACTGCATGAGGGAGAGATGTGTGAAACATGCGTGACGGGGAATACCGGGCTGCCGGGGGATCACGCGCAGGAGGCGGTCATGACATCGACACTGAAGAAGACGGAGACGTCGGAGATCTCGGTGGGATCGAGGGTGCGGACACGGCATTCCGTGGACCGCTCGGGAGATCGTGAGACCTGGCCTCTCGAGGGCGGGGTGATCGTCGAGGACTTCGCGGCCTACGTGGAGCCGGCATCGGTGAACCGCGACTGGGCCGTCGCGCACCGGTGGGCCGTCGCTCTGGACAACGGATGCCTGGTCTTCCGCGACACGGCGGAACTGGAGACCGAGAACTCCGAGAAATCAACGGGGAAGCAGTAGCACCAACACGTCCACGCCGGCGATCATGATCGCCGCGCGGAACGGGGTGCGGCCGTGCCCCGTCGTCGCCACGGCGGCCAGACCCAGGACGAGAATCAGCGCGACCGTTCCGATCGCCGCATGGGCGCCTCCTCGTGCGAAGATCCCGCTTCCCCAAAGCCCGACGACCGACGCCACCAGCAGAACCGCAGCGGCGAGGGGTGCGACCGCGCGCTCGGGCAACCGATGAGCCAGCCCGCGGACACCCGTGGCGGTGTCGTCGGCGATGTCGGGAAGAACGTTCACCAGATGGGCGCCGAAACCCAGCAGCGCGCCGACCGCCACCATCCAGGCCGGCGGCATCGCGTCGGACACCGCCAGCCCGACGACGACGGGAACCGAGCCGAACGCCACCGTGTACGGCAGCCACGACACCGGAGTCGACTTGAGACCCATGTTGTAGGCGATCGCCGACCCCACGCCCACCACCAGGTGGACGATGCCGGGGACCACCCCGAGCAGCAGTGAGAACGCAACACAGACGATTCCGGAAACGGCCACGCATCGGCGGACGGCGGTCGTCGCCACGACGCCCTGCGCCACCGGCTTGTCGACGCGACCCGACGCCGAGTCCCGCGGTGCGTCGATGAGGTCGTTGGTCCACCCGACGATCAACTGTCCGCTGAGAACGGCGACGAGTATCGCGAGGAACAGACCCGGCGACGGCGGCCCGAGGCTCAGTGCCAGGAGGCCGACGAACACCGTCACCGAAGCACCGGGACCCGGATGCGAGGCGACGATCAGTGCAGAGAGACGACCCATCTCCGGCTTGTACCCGTTTCGGGCACTCAACTTGCGCGGGCGTCCTCGAGCTCGGCGGTGCGGTGTCGTCGAGCGTCCTCCAGCACGGTCAGCCGACCGAACGCGGTGCGTGCCTGCATCTGCTGGTGTGTGACGGTCAGCTGGGTGCGCGCACGTCCCAAAAACGTCCACGCCCAGTTGAACACCGTGGTCAGACGGCTCTTGAAGCCGACGATGTAGACGAGGTGTACGGCCAGCCACATCACCCACGCCAGGAAGCCGGTGATCTTCACGGGACCGACCTGGGCGACGGCCGAGAACCGCGTCACGGTGGCCATGCTGCCCTTGTCGCGGTACCGGAACGCCGAACGCTCGGGGCGCGGCGCCCCCTTCGCGTCTGCCTTCACCTCGGCGGTGATGGTCCGAGCCGCATACCGTCCGCCCTGGATGGCCACCTGGGCGACGCCGGGGAGCTTGTCGCGCGCCATCATGTCGCCCACGACGAAGACTTCGGGATGTCCGGGCAGAGTCAGGTCGGCCTCCACGAGCACGCGGCCGGCACGATCGACCTCGGCGCCCGACTTCTGCGCCAGCATCGCGGCGAGGGGGCTGGCCGAGACGCCCGCGGACCACACCTTGCACGTGGCTTCGATGCGGCGCTCGGTGCCGTCGCTGTCGCGGACGGACAGTCCGTCGGCATCCACATCCGTCACGGAGGCGCCCAGCTGGACGTCGACGCCGACCTTCTCGAGCCGTCGTCGAGCGTTCTCGCCCAACGAATCGGCGAAGGGCGGCAACACCTTCGGGGCAGCGTCGAGGAGAATGACGCGTGCGTCGCGGCTGTCGATCGTGCGGAACGTGCCGGCGAGGGTGCGACGGGAGAGTTCGGCGATCTGTCCCGCCATCTCGACGCCGGTAGGTCCGGCTCCGACGACCACGAACGTCAGCAGACGTGCGCGCTCCTCGGGATCGCTGGTCAGCTCGGCGGCGTCGAACGCGCTCATGATGCGACTGCGGAGCTCGAGAGCATCGTCCAACGTCTTCATGCCGGGAGCGAACTCCGCGAAGTGGTCGTTGCCGAAGTAGGACTGCCCGGCACCCGCGGCGACGACGAGACTGTCGTACGGGGTCACGGTGACGCGGCCCCGGTGGACGGAGACGAGCGTGCGAGCTTCCAGATCGACGTCGGTGACGTCGCCGAGGACGACTGCCGCGTTGCTCTGGTCCTTGAGGATCAACCGGGTCGACGGGGCGATCTCGCCCTCGGAGAGGATGCCGGTGGCCACCTGGTAGAGCAGCGGCTGGAACAGATGGTGATCCGTCCGCGCCACGAGTGTGACGTCGACATCGGAACGTCGAAGGGCCTTCGCCGCGAACAGCCCACCGAATCCGGAGCCGACGACGACGACGCGGTGCGGGGCAGTGTTGGTGGTCACCAGTACCCGTTCCTCTCGCTACAAGTGGCCGACCTGCGGGTCCGCCGACGACGGGGTTTGTCGCCTGTGACCCAGACCATACACGCCGCGCTCGATTTGTCAGAACAAACTGGTGGAACAGCACGAACGCCTACGATTCGAGCATGGATCGACCCGTGGTCACTCTCGAGAACGCCGACGCCGTCTACGACTACTACCGCGACCATCAGCAGAATCGACGGGTGGCGAGACTGGCCTACGGTGCGCTGGCCGGACGCTTCCGTCCGCGGGTGCGATACGGCGACGGAGCGCGGGAGCGACTGCGAAGCCTGATCTACGACGACACGCGGCTGATCATCGCCGTCAACCACGTGAGCGAGACCGACCCGTACACCGTGGCGGCCGCAGCGTGGTCCAGTGCACTGCGGCCCGTGATCGGTCGCACGCGGGTACTGGCGAAGGACGAGTTGTTCGTCGAGACGGAGCCGACGGGACGTAAACGCGTCATTGCCGAGCGGACGTCGCAGCGTCGCCGGATCGAGATGATGGGCGGCATCCCGGTGTTCCGCAGCCGCGATCACGGACTGCGGGCCGTATCCCGGGCCGGTAGCCAGATGATGGATCTGTGCGCCGAGAGGCTCAGCCGTGGTGACGATCTCGCGATCTTCCCCGAAGGCACGTGCAACGACGGTGACCCTGCCGTACTGCAGCACGTCGGCAGCGGAGTCGGGCACATCATCGCCAGGGCCAGAGCCCGTGGTGTCGAGCCGAAGCTGGTCGTGATGGGTCTGCACTACGGCCCTCCGCCCGGCAAGTACCGCTCGGCGAGCGTGCACATCGACGTCCCGGAGATCGACCTGCCGGACAAGCCGGTGTCCATCTCACGGACCGTCGCCGAGTACCTCCAGGTCGCCGTGGAGCTGTCCGTTCGTCAATACTGATCGGTGTCCGACTCGACCGGATTGTTCTGTACTGCAACGTTGTTCACCGACGGTCAATCCGGTGTCCATTCGTCGTGTTCCTGACGTCGAGGTGACGGGAGCAGCGTCGATGACATGGTGGAGAGCGCACGCAACCCGGCCGGGGAGATCGTCGACACGGGGGTTCCCGCCCACATCGCGGCACAGGCATCGATGGCCGAGCAGCACGACTGGCACCTGAGCAATCTCCGTCGCCATCGGGTGTCCCGACGCAACTTCCTCGTGGGCGCTGCCGCCGTCGCTGCAGCCGCCGGGGTGGGAAACCCCGGATGGAACCGCGTCGCCTACGCGCAGGACGCGCCGCTGACCGTGGGCGGACGGCACCTCTCCTTCGGCTCCGACGCCGCGACGCAGCTGCGATTCTCGGCGCAGCTCTCCCGCAATCCCGGACTCACCGGGGTGTTCCTGGACCACGGTCCGACCCCGGCGCTCGGCGCGACGACGTCGGCCGAGGTGCGCAACCTGGTGAGCCAGGTGCCGCGATCCGACGGCGGCATCCTGGCAGCCGAGCAGTTCTACGTGCACGTTCCGGTGGACGGCCTCACACCTCGTCTTCCGCACTACTACCGGTGGCGCACCGCAGACGGCTACGTCAGCGACGTCCGCAGTGCCGCACCGGCTCTGCCGCCCGGACGGCTCGCACCGTTCCGATTCACGATGATGGGAGATCAAGGCGTCGACGAGACGCCGACGCAGCCTCCCGGCCTGAAGCCCGGCGACTACGACGATCTGTACTACAAGCCCGACAACGAGCCGTCGGCCAAGCACGCCGCGAACATCGTGCGCCAGATCGCGGCATCGCGGCCCGACTTCCACATCCTCGCGGGCGACATCGCCTACGCGGACCCGTCGGGACAGGGCCGCACTCCCCGCTTCGTACCCAGCGGCGGCACCGTCGACAAGGTCTTCGACAAGTTCAACCCGTACGTCTGGGACGGCTACCTCGCGGCGATCGAGCCGAGCGCGGCGTCCACGCCCTGGCTCTTCGCGACCGGAAACCACGACATGGAGGCGCTGTACGGGTCGAACGGATACGGCGGGCACGCAGCACGATTGGATCAACCCGACAACGGTCCCGCCGGCTGCCCGTCGGTCTACTCGTTCGTCCACGGCAACGTCGCCGTGCTGTCGCTCGACGCCAACGACGTGTCGAACGAGATCCGCGCGAACACCGGGTACAGCGGCGGACGTCAGACGGGCTGGGTGGAGTCGACCCTGGCGCGCTACCGAGCCGATCCGGCCGTCGACTTCATCGTGTGCTTCTTCCACCACTGCGCGTACTCGACGACCAAGGACCACGCGAGCGACGGCGGTGTCCGTAACGCCTGGGCGGGGCTCTTCGACCGCTATCACGTCGATGTGGTGCTGCAGGCGCACAACCACGTGTTCGAGCGGTCCGACCCGATCCGCGGCGGGTCGCCCACGCGGGTCGCGGGCGACCGCTCCGAGGTCAGCTCCGTCTCCGACGGCACCGTGTACTACACCGTGGGCGGCGGCGGCCGTCCGCGCTACGGATTCCAGGACGGTGAGCCGGAGAGCTACCGCGGGCACGAGGTCGCGGACACGTCGGTGCCCAACAGCTATGTCGTCGCTGCCGACGGGACCAAGGTTCCCGAGTCCCTGACGTGGTCACGCGTGCGTTTCCGCAACTACTCGTTCGTCCGCGCGGACATGACGCCGGGCGTTCCCGGCATCACGCCCAGCCGACTGCGCATCGCCGCCGTCGACGAGTACGGACGGGAGTTCGACGAGGTGACGTTCCGACGGGACCTGCCGCTCGCGTTCGGCAGCTAGCTGCCGGCCATGTCACCTTCGGCAGCTAGCTGCCGGCGATGTTCACCATCCAGGCGATGCCGAACCTGTCGGTGAGCATTCCGAAGTAGTCGCCCCACGGCGCCTTCTCGAGCGGCACGCCGGGGGTACTGCCCTCGGCGAGCGCATCCCAGTAGCCGCGGAGCTCGGCCTCGTCGTCGCCGCTGAGCGACACCGTGCCGTTGACGCTGACCTCCATCGACAATGGGGTGTCCGCACCCATCAGGGTGAAGCCGCTCGGTGTCTCGAGCTGCGAGTGCATGACGTTGTTCTGCTCGGAGTCCTCGACGGGCATGCCGGACTCGCCGAACGTCGAGACGGTGAGCGTGCCGCCGAACACGGTTCGGTAGAACTCCATGGCGTCCTTCGCGGAATCGCGGAACGACAGGTAGGGGTTGAGCCGAGTGGTCATGGTCGAGCCTCTTTCTCGAGCGGGGGTGGTCCGCCGACTCCTGTGACTTGATAGAAAGAGTGGGAGCCGCGGGGTTTCGGGGCCGAGATGAGAAAGAGGGTAGTCGTGAGCGAGCAGGTCAAGACAGCAATCGTCACGGGAAGTGCGCGAGGAATCGGCGCCGCCATCGCCCGCCGTCTCGCGTCGGACGGATTCGGTGTCGCCGTCGTCGATCTCGACGAGGCGGCCTGTGCCGGAACGGTCGACGCCATCACCGCCGCGGGCGGTCAGGCCATCGGCATCGGCGCGAACGTCGCGGACGAGGAGTCGGTGAAGTCCGCCGTCGAGCGCATCGCCACGGACTTCGGCGCCCCCACCGTGCTGGTGAACAACGCCGGCATCCTGCGCGACAACCTTCTGTTCAAGATGTCGGTCGACGACTGGGACGCCGTCCTCGGCGTGCACCTGCGCGGCTCGTTCCTGATGTCCCGCGAGGTGCAGAAGCACCAGGTCGAGGCCAAGTGGGGACGCATCGTCAACCTGTCGTCGACATCCGCTCTGGGTAACCGCGGACAGGCCAACTACGCGGCGGCGAAGGCCGGCATGCAGGGCTTCACCAAGACACTCGCCATCGAACTGGGTCGCTACAACGTCACCGTCAACGCCATCGCGCCCGGGTTCATCGAGACCGAGATGACCGCGGCCACCGCGGAGCGCGTCGGCGTGCCGTTCGAGGACTTCAAGAAGGGTGCCGCGTCGCAGATCCCGGTCAACCGGATCGGTCAGCCCGAGGACATCGCTCACACCGCGTCGTTCTTCTGCAGCGAGGGTGCCGGGTTCGTCTCCGGCCAGGTCGTCTACGTCGCCGGCGGTCCCAAGGACTGACGATGCGGCTGCTCCTGCTGTCCGACACCCACGTCCCCACCCGCGCACGGGATCTCCCCGTCGCGGTGTGGGAGGCGGTCGACGCCGCCGATCTGGTGGTGCACGCAGGCGACTGGATGGAACCGTCGTTGCTGGAGGCCCTCCTGGAGCGGTCTCGCGACCTTCTCGCATGCTGGGGCAACAACGACGGCGACGACGTCAGGTCCCGGTTGCCGGAGATCGCTCGGCGCACGGTGGAGGGGGTCCGGATCGCCGTGACTCACGAGACCGGGGCGAAGACGGGACGGGAGAGACGAATGGACGCGGCATTCCCGGACACCGACCTCCTGGTGTTCGGGCACAGTCACATTCCGTGGGACACGCTGTCCGACAACGGGATGCGGCTTCTCAACCCCGGATCGCCGACCGACCGGCGTCGGCAACCGCACTGCACCTACATGACCCTGACACTTGCCGACGGTGTGATCGGCGACGTCGACCTGGTGCGGCTGTGACGCGCGTCGACGCGTGGACCTGGTCGGTGCGACTGTTCAAGACGCGGTCCGCGGCAGCCTCGGCGTGCCGGGGTGGGCACGTGAAGATCAACGGGACCGCGGCGAAGCCTGCCCAGCACGTAGTGCCGGGTGACGAGGTACGTATCCGCGCGGGCGGCTTCGAGAAGATCATCGAGGTCACCCAGTTGGTGAACAAGCGGGTGGGCGCCCCGGCCGCGGTGGCCTGCTACATCGACCGCAGCCCGCCCCCGCCGCCGCGAGAGGTGCTTGCCGCCCTACCCGTGCGTGATCGTGGGGCAGGGCGGCCGACCAAACGCGACCGGCGGGAAATCGACAAACTGCGGGGGTGACTCGGGTGATCAGCGCAGCAGTGCCCGCGACATGACGACGCGCTGGATCTGGTTGGTGCCCTCGTAGATCTGCGTGATCTTCGCGTCGCGCATCATGCGCTCGACGGGGAAGTCGCGGGTGTAGCCGGCGCCGCCGAAGAGCTGGACCGCGTCGGTGGTCACCTTCATGGCGACATCGGACGCGAAGCACTTGGACGCAGCGGAGATGAAACCGAGGTTCTTCTCGCCGCGTTCGGCGCGAGCGGCTGCCGAGTACACCATGAGGCGGGCCGCTTCGATCTCCATCGCCATGTCGGCGAGCATGAACTCGACGCCCTGGAACGTACTGATGGCCTTGCCGAACTGCTTGCGGTCCTTGGTGTACGCGATGGCTGCGTCGAGAGCGCCCTGCGCGATGCCGACGGCCTGAGCGCCGATGGTGGGGCGCGTGTGGTCGAGCGTCGCGAGTGCCGTCTTGAAGCCGGTGCCGGGCTCACCGATGATGCGGTCTCCGGGGATGCGGCAGTTCTCGAAGTACAGCTCGCGGGTGGGGCTGCCCTTGATGCCGAGCTTGCGCTCCTTCGCGCCGACGGAGAAGCCTTCGTCGTCCTTGTGCACCATGAACGCCGAGATGCCGTTGGCCTTCTTCTCGGGATCGGTCACCGCCATGACGGTGTACCAGGACGATGCGCCGGCGTTCGTGATCCACGCCTTCGAGCCGTTGAGGATCCAGTCGTCGCCGTCCGCCTTGGCGCGGGTCTTCATACCGGCGGCATCGGATCCGGCTTCACGCTCGGACAGTCCGTAGGACGCCATCTCACCCTCGGCGATGGACGGCAGCACCTTCTGCTTGAGCTCCTCGCCGCCGCTGAGGATCAGGCCCATGGTGCCGAGCTTGTTCACGGCAGGGATCAGCGAGGAGGAACCGCATACGCGCGCGACTTCCTCGATCACCATGCAGGCTGCGACCGAGTCGGCTCCCTGGCCGCCGTACTCCTCGGGGATGTGCACTGCGTTGAAGCCGGAGGCGTTGAGAGCCTTCAGGGCCTCGTCGGGGAAACGCTCCTGCTCGTCGACCTCGGTGGCGTACGGCGCGATCTCCTTCTCGGAGAGTGCGCGGATGGCCTCGCGGAGCTCGTTGTGCTCGTCGGAGAGCTGGAACAGGTCGAAGCTGGGGTTCCCGGCCATGAAGAGTCCGTTCGTTGTGGGGAAGGGATCGTGGCACGCAGTGTCACGGAATGTGGCCAGCGTACCGGACCCGAGTGCCGATGACTATGGCCGATTGGCACTTGGTGTCACTAGTCACGTGTGGGTGCTCCGGACCCGTACCGTCCGTCCCTTATTCTGGTGGTCGTGCACCACCAGGCGACGACCCGTGCGCCGGGTGCCCGGGCAGTCGGCGCGCGCAGGCCGGGCCACCGCGTCGATCTGGACGGTCTCCGCGGGCTGGCGATCGCCCTCGTGGTCGTCTTCCACATCTGGTTCGGCAGGGTCTCGGGCGGTGTCGACGTCTTCCTCGTCCTGTCCGGCTTCTTCTTCACGTCGATGGTGCTGCGCCGCGTCGAGCGAGCCGACGGTCCGGTCCTGCGGCCCCTCGTCGTCCGCACCGCCCGACGCCTGTACCCCGCGGCGGTGGTGGTGTTCGGCGCGGTGGCCCTCTGGACCCTGTGGGACCGACCCTTCACGATGTGGGACGCGACGACGCGGCAGCTCCTCGCGTCGCTGGCGTACGTCCAGAACTGGGAGCTCGCGCGGACCGCGTCCGACTACGCGGCGGCCGATCTGTCGGTCAGTCCGCTCCAGCACCTGTGGTCGATGTCCGTGCAGGTGCAGTTCTACGTCGGTGTCACGGCCGTGGTGTTCCTCGTCGCCGCGGCGTGCCGACGGTGTGGTCGTCGGGATCTGACCACACCGGTGCTGGTGTCGGTGCTCGCGGTCGCCGCCGCGGTGTCGTTCGCCTATGCGGCCGACATCGGCCGCACCCACCAGGGGTGGGCCTACTACGACACCGGGGCGCGGACGTGGGAACTCGCGGTCGGTGCGATCGGCGGGCTGGTGATCGGTCGAGTGGTGCTGCCGGCCGCGCTACGTGCCGCGGCCGCCGTCGTCGGACTCGCCGCACTGGTGGGCTGTGGGTTCCTCGTCGACGGTGCGGCGCAGTTCCCCGGACCTGCCGCGCTGGTGCCCGTCGGGTCCGCGATGCTGCTGGTGGTCGCCGGTGCGGGTGCTCCCGAGTCCCGAGCACCGGCCGTGACCCGCGCTCTCGAATCCCGCCCACTGCAGTTCCTCGGCTCCATCGCCTACCCGCTGTACCTGTGGCACTGGCCGATCCTCATCGCGGTGCTCGGTACCGGGCACTCGGTGACCGTGGTGACGGGATCCGCCGTGGTGGTCGTCTCGATCGCCCTGGCCGTCGCCACGCGCTCGTGGGTGGAGGAGCCGGTGCACCGTCGGGGCGCGGGCCGCGGCGTCCTCACCGCCCTGGTGACCGTCGGAGCGATCGGCCTCGCCGCCGCGAGCGCGACCTGGCAGGGCTACCTCGATCGAGCGACGGCCCAGCCGACCGCCGACGTGAGCTCCGACGATCGCTACCCGGGGGCGCTCGCACTCGTCGACGGTGTGCCCGTGCCGGACGCACCGATGCGACCCGCCGTGCTCGATGCGGACCTGGACCTGCCGCAGTCGACGCTGGACGGCTGCATCGCGGACATGACGCAGCGCGAGGTGACCTCGTGCGTGTACGGAGATCCCGACGCGACGCGCACCCTTGCCCTGGCCGGCGGATCGCACGCCGAGCACTGGCTCCCCGCCCTCGACCGGATCGGCCGGGACCGCGGGTTCGCCGTGGTGACCTACCTCAAGATGGGGTGCCCGCTCGACATCGGCGAGCCGCTCCTGGTGGATCTGCCCTACCCGGACTGCCGGGACTGGTCCTCGGACGTGCTCGACATCCTCGCGTCGGACCGCCCCGACTGGGTGTTCACCACCTCGACGCGGCCGAGCCCCACGGAGTTCGGCGACGTCACGCCCGACGCGTACCTCGACGTCTGGGCACGCTTCTCCGCGCTCGCTCTTCCCGTCGTGGCCGTGCGGGACACTCCGTGGCTCAGCAGGGAGGGCGTCCCGTATCGCGCTGCGGACTGCCTTGCCGACGGCGGCGACAGCGAGTCCTGCGGACTGCCGCGCAGTGAGGTCCTGTCCGAGATCGATCCGGCCCGCGCCGCGTCGCTGCCGTTCCCCTCGGTGGTTCCCGTCGACTTCTCCGATGCGGTCTGCGGTCCCGACGTGTGTCGCGTCGTCGAGGGAAACGTGCTGGTCTACCACGATTCCCACCACCTGTCGGCGACGTACGTCCGGTCGCTCGTGCCGGTGATCGACAGCACGCTCGGCGAGGTCACGGGGTGGTGGTGAGACCGTCCCCGAAGTGCTGTGCGAGCAGGGTCGTGACGTCGGCGACCGACGTCCCCGGCGGCAACACGAGTGCGGTGGGCCGGTCACCCGCGGTGTCGGTGACGAACCGCCGCTTCACCGCCCCGAGGGCGCGCCGCACGTCCTCGACCTCGAGTCGTGCCCCGTCGCGCAGCCATGTGCGCAGCAGGTAGTTGTGCGTCGCGGTGACCGCTGCGGCGAACTGCACCAGGGAGAGCGGATCCTCCCCGGGTGCCCCGCGGCGCAGTGTGTCGACGAAGACGCGTTCGTACCGCAGCACCATGACCAGTTCGCGCTCGCGCAGCGCGGGCACCGTCTGCAGGACGCGATAGCGCCGGCGAGTGGTGTCGGGTGTGCCCGCGAACCGGGCGAACACGCGCGCGGCGGCCTCGCACACGGCGTCGTGCGGGTCGAGGTCGGTCGTCCCCAGGAAGTCCTGCACGTGGGCGAGGGTTGCGTCGTGGTCGACGAAGACCACGTCCTCCTTCGACCGGAACTGGCGGAAGAACGTGCGCCGCGACAAGCCGGCGCTCTCCGCGATCTGGTCGACGGTGGTCGCCTCGTACCCCTTGCTCTCGAACAGGTCGAGCGCTGCACGCATCACGTCGAGGCGGAACTGCGCATCGTCCGATTCGCGCGGTTCCTCGTGGGCGGCCATGGCCTCACGGTAGCGTGAACGTTCCCTACCGTGAAGGACGGCGACAGTGGCGTTGGTGATGGGTGTCGATTCGTCCACCCAGTCGTGCAAGATCGTTGTTCGAGATGCCGATTCGGGCGAGCTGGTGCGCCAGGGGCGCGCTGCCCACCCCGACGGGACGGAGATCGATCCGCAGCGATGGTCCGACGCGCTGGACGCGGCGCTCGCGGATGCCGGCGGGATGGACGGGGTCGACGCGGTCTCCGTCGGAGCCCAACAGCACGGCATGATCTGCCTGGACGAGGACGGCGGTGTGGTCCGACCGGCTTTGCTGTGGAACGACACTCGGTCCGCACGGTCCGCTCGCGACCTGGTCGACGAGCTGGGTGGCGGCCAGGCGTGGGCAGATGCCGTCGGCGTCGTCCCGGTCGCGGCAATCACCGCATCGAAACTGCGCTGGTTGGCCGACCACGAGCCGGACAATGCGAATCGCACTGCAGCCGTCTGCCTTCCGCACGACTGGTTGTCGTGGCGCCTCGGTGGAGCTCGCGGCCTCGACGCTCTCGCGACCGACCGGGGCGACGCCAGCGGCACCGGCTACTTCTCGGCCGCGACCGACGAGTACCGCGTCGACCTGCTCGGCCTGGCGCTGCGCGGGCGTGACCCCCACGTGCCGACGGTGATGCAACCGTCCGCCCGGATCGGGACCACGTCGTCCGGCGCGGCGATCGGGCCCGGAACGGGCGACAACGCCGCTGCCGCACTGGCTCTGGGTGCCGGCGAAGGCGATCTGGTGGTGTCCGTGGGGACGTCCGGGGTGGTGTCCGCCGTCTCCACGGTGGCCCCACGCGACCCGTCGGGACTGGTCGCGGGCTTCGCCGACGCCACCGGGCGCCAACTGCCGTTGGTCTGCACACTGAATGCGGCGCGCGTGTTGGACGCCGCCGCGCGTCTGCTCGGCGTCGACCACGACGAACTGTCGCGGCTCGCGTTGTCCACGGAGAGCGACGGCCTCGTCATGGTGCCGTACCTGGAAGGGGAACGGACACCGAACCGGCCGGACGCGAGCGGCGCGATCCACGGACTGCGACTGCACAATTCGACGCCCGGGCATCTCGCCCGCGCTGCGGTCGAGGGACTCCTGTGCAGCCTGGCCGACGGTATCGATCACCTGATCGAGCAGGGGGCGTCGGTCTCGAGAGTGTTGCTCGTCGGGGGAGGTGCCAAGTCCGAGGCGGTGCGCGTTCTCGCTCCGGCGATCTTCGGAATGCCTGTCGACGTTCCGCCGGCCGGCGAGTACGTGGCGGACGGTGCCGCGCGGCAGGCCGCGTGGGTGCTCTCGGGTGCTGCCGAGCCGCCGCTCTGGGCTGCGTCGGACATCCCTCGGTTCGAGGCCGATCCGACACCGTCGGTCAGGTCGCGCTACGCCGAGGTGCGTGACCTGACCGAGGGCGTCAGGTAAGTCATCGACCCGACGCCGACGCTCCCTCCTGTGCGTGCGTCATGGCGGCCAGGTGCATCTCGTCGACGGTCGCCGAGTCGGGTGTGTAGTCGACGCGGTCCGACTTCGCCAGGACGCCCTCCATGTGAGCGATGTAGGCCATCTGCATGATCTTCGTCGGCTCGTCCGCGAACAATTGGGCGTAGGCGTCCTGACGAGCGTCGCCGGTGCGCTGGTTCGCCGCGGCGATCTCGGCATCGAACTCCGGTGTCCCGTAGGCACTTTGGAATCCGTCGCTGGTGAAGTACTGGTCGACGGTGAACGCGGAGTCACCTGCCTGGTTGCCGTGCTGGATCACCAGCAGGTACGGACCGGAGTCGGCAGGGAAGGGCCGCTCCTGGTACTGCGACGTGCCTGCCGAGTCCATCATCTCGATCGAGATGTTCATGCCCAGTTCGGACAGCGCATTCTGCACGACCTCGAGTGTCTCGTTCACCTTGGGGAACTGGCCGGTGCGACCGATCAACCGAATCTTCGCATCCACCGGTACACCGTCCGCCCGGGCCTCGTCGAGCAACGCGCGCGCCTTGTCGGTGTCGTACGGCCATGCTTCGAGTTCGTCGTTGTAGCCGACGACTCCCGGTGAGACCAACTGTGCGGCAGGCCGGCCCAGATCGCGGAAGAGCGCATGCACGATTCCGTTGCGATTGATCGAGTAGTTGATCGCCTGCCGAACCCGGATGTCGTCGAGCGGCGGTTCCTCGACCTGGATCCGAACCGCCGTGGTCTCGTTGTTCGGGTAGGCCACTCCCAGGTCGCCTGCCCCGTCCTCGGGCCCGATACCGGTGGCGATGTCGGCCTCGTCGCCGGACACCATCGACGCTCGGATGCTTCCTTCGCTGCGCCACTGGTAGACGGCTCTCGCGAAGTCCGGACGCGGTCCCCAGTACCGATCGTTGCGCACCAGGGTCAGTCGCTGGCCGTACTCCCAGGTGTCCAGCGCGAAGGGGCCGGTGCCGACGGGCTCACGCTCGCGCTCGGTGAAGCTCGCCGTCCGCGGAACCATCTCGACGAAGGAGATGCGTAGCGGAAGAATCGGATCGGGAGCCGGTGCCGCCACCGTGAGAGTGAGGGGATCGATGACGGTCACGGTCAGATCGGCGTCTCCGAAGACGTATCCCTCGACGTTGCAGCCGATGTCGGAGTTCACGGTGCGCTCGATCGAGTGAGCGGCATCCGCGGCTTCGAAGGGTCGGCCGTCACTGAACGTCACGCCGGGATGCAACCGGAAGGTCCACTCGCGGTCGGAGTTCTGCTCCCACGTGTCGGCGAGTTTGGGTTCGAGTCCACCGGTGGTGGGGTTGCGCTCCATCAACGGCTCGGTGATGTTCGAGCGGGTGACCACACCGATCGACGTCTGGGAGACATCGCACGCCTCGAGCGTGGGGGGCTCCTGACTCAGGACGATGCGCAGGGTGTCGGGGTCGGTCGACGAGCTGCGGTCGGTGTTCGCGACGGAGCAGCCCGACGCGGCGAGGGCGAGGGTGAGCGCGCCGGCGACCACCGCCGAGGTTCGGTTCCGTGGTGCAGGGCTCATGTCGACCTCCGGAGATGTTGTGACGGTGGACACAACGTAGGAGCGGCGATGCGCATCGTCAACGGCGTACCGAGACCGTTATGGAGCCGTTCTCGACCCCTGGCGTCGGATGCGCACGTCGCCCACCTGCGCCGATGTCGAGTCGTCGCCTTCCGATGACCGGACTATCACGGGCGCATGCTGTTTCGGCATCGACCGATACCGATTCGGTGCGATACCGGCCCCCCGAGACCGATACCTCGAGGGCATCGAAGGATGCATGAAAGGACCTGGACGTGCATCGGCCATAGGCTTACCGTGTGAGCGCGACCACACACTCGACGGAGGAGCCCACAGTGACCGATACGCGAGAGATCTCCGACCGCACTCCCACCAGGCCGACCAGCGGACTCACCGCGCCCGATGCGGCACTGCGTGCTCTCGCGGCCGGTGCGGCGACGATCGATCGCATCGAGGACGTGACTCTGCGCTCGATCGTGCTTCCGCTGTCCGCGCCGATCAGTGACGCCAAAGTCCTGACGGGCCGACAGAAGCCGATGACGGAGGTGGTGTTCCTCTTCGTCGAGATCCGAACGGAGCAGGGACACTCAGGAATCGGGTTCAGCTACTCCAAGCGCGCCGGTGGTCCGGCGCAGTTCGCGCACGCGAAGGAGATCGCGCCCGTCCTGATCGGACAGGACCCCAGTGACATCGGCAAGATCTGGACGTCGCTGGTGTGGGCTGGCGCCTCCGTGGGCCGCAGTGGTGTTGCGACACAGGCGATCGCCGCCATCGATATCGCGCTGTGGGACCTCAAGGCCAAGCGTGCGGGGCTCCCGTTGGCCAAGCTGATCGGGTCCACCCGTGATTCCGTCCAGACATACAACACGTCCGGCGGATTTCTCCACACTCCGATCGGTGAGGTGCTCGACAACGCCACGGCGTCACTCGCGGCCGGGATCGGAGGCATCAAACTCAAGGTGGGTCAGCCGGATTGGCGCCAGGACATCGCCCGCGTGACGGCGGTGCGCGAACATCTCGGCGACGACGTGCCGCTGATGGTCGACGCGAACCAGCAGTGGGATCGTCCGACCGCGACTCGCATGTGCCGCATCCTCGAGCAGTTCGATCTGGTGTGGATCGAGGAGCCGCTCGACGCCTACGACGCCGAGGGACACGCGATGCTGGCGCGCACCTTCGACACGTCC
Organism: Rhodococcus sp. AC861; assembly: GCF_979256035.1. Classification (NCBI taxonomy): domain Bacteria; kingdom Bacillati; phylum Actinomycetota; class Actinomycetes; order Mycobacteriales; family Nocardiaceae; genus Rhodococcus; species Rhodococcus sp. AC861. Next base: position 536,523 of record NZ_CEEDMW010000002.1, on the reverse strand, counting down.
ATCGCCACCGGTGAGATGCTGGCCAGTGTCGGCGAGCACGTCCGCCTGATCGAGGCCGGGTCCGTCGACATCATCCAACCCGATGCTCCGCGCATCGGCGGCATCACCCAGTTCCTGAAGCTCGCGGGTCTGGCGGAGCACCACGGATTGCAGATGGCTCCCCATTTCGCGATGGAGATTCACCTGCATCTGGCGGCGGTCTACCCGCTGCAGACCTGGGTGGAGCACTTCGACTGGTTGGATCCGCTGTTCGAGGAGCACCTCGAGACTCGCGACGGCCGGATGCACCTGTCCGATCGACCGGGGCTGGGCTTCACCCTGAGCGAGCGGGCACATGCCTGGACCGTCGGGACGGCCTCGTTCCGCTGATGCCAGGCCGTCAGGCGAGCAGGTCCTGCACCGTCGCCCGCGCGCCCCGAGTGTGCAGAGAGTCCAGCGCCGACACGTAGGCCTCGACGAAGCGCTCGTCGTCCACGAGGTCGCCGAACAGCTCGCGATTCTGCACGAACGCGGTGCGGTCCTCGCCCTGCCGGCGAGCCAGCGGGGTCAGAGTGTCCTTCAACCTGTCGACGATCTCGATGGGCTCGCCCTGCTCGTCGACACCCTCGGCGTACCGTGCCCAACTCGCGACGACCGCCGCCGACAGGGCAACGGGGCCGCCGGATTCGAGATTGATCCGGATCACCGGCACCAGCCACTTCGGAATGCGGTCCGACGATTCCGCGCACAGTCGGGCGACGGTGTCGCGGATCTCGGGGTTGGAGAACCTCTCGATCAGCGTCTTCTTGTAGTCGGCGAGGTCGATGCCGGGAACCGGCTGCAGCGTGGGCGTTGCTTCCTCGTCCATGTAGCGCAGCAGGAAGTCGGCGAAGAGAGGGTCCTGCGCCACGTCGTGGACCAAGCGGTATCCGCTGAGATAGCCGACGTAGCAGAGCGCTTGGTGGCTGGCGTTGAGCAACCGGAGCTTCATCAGCTCGTACGGGGTGACGTCGTCGACCACCTGGACGCCGACATCCTCGAATCGGGGTCGACCCAGCGTGAACCGATCTTCCAGCGCCCACTGCGTGAACGGCTCCGCCGCGACGGGCCACTGATCGTCGATGCCGTAGCGCGACGCCAACTGCTCCACGACGTCGGGCGTCGTCACGGGCGTGATGCGGTCGACCATCGAGTTGGGAAACTGCGCGTTCTCGGTGATCCAGTGCGCCAGGTCGGGGTCCTTCAGTGCGGCGAACGCGGTGAACGTCGAGCGGGCGATGTGCCCGTTGCCCTCGATGTTGTCGCACGACATGATCGTGAACGGTGCGAGACCACGGTCCTTGCGCCGCGAGAGCGCCTCGCACACCAGCCCGAACGTCGTCGTCGGTACGGACCCGGGTTCCAGATCTGCTCTCACAGCGGGGTTCTCGGCGTCGAACTCGCCCGTGGTCGCCGAGAAGTTGTAACCCCCCTCGGTGACGGTGAGCGAGACGATGCGGGTGTCCTCGTGGGCGAGCTTCTCGATCACGGCCTCGGGATCGTCCGGCGCGAACAGGTACTCGGTGATGGATCCGATGACGGAGGTGTCCCACGAGCCGTCGGAATGTCGCAGCGCCAGCGTGTACAGGCAGTCCTGGGCGTCCATGACGTCCTTCATCCGACGATCGCCGGGGAGCACGCCGACTCCGCAGATCCCCCACCGCGCGGCCGACTCGAAGTCGGTGCGCAGCAAGCGGTCCACGTACATCGCCTGATGCGCCCGATGGAACCCGCCGACCCCGACATGCACGATGCCGGTGGTGATCGCGGAACGGTCGTAGGACGGCGCATCGACGTCGCTCGGGAGCTGGTCGAGCGTGGCGGTGGACAACTTCACGACAGTGTCTCCTGACTGGGGGTCACGGTGACGACAGCCTTGATGCTGCCGTCGGTGCGGTCGTGGTTCAGAGCATCCTCGACGTGCGCGAGGTCGAAGTGCGCGGTGACCATGCTGTCCAGGTCGACGCGCCCTGTGCGCACGAGTTCCAGTGCGGTGGGCCAGGTATCGGCGTATCGGAAGACGCCGGTGACCCAGAGTTCTCGATTCTGGATCACCGAGACGGGTATCGGATACTCGTCGCCGCCCATCCCCACGAGGACCACTCTGCCCGCGGGACGCACGGCGCGCATGCCGTCCTGCACGGCCCGAGGCGCACCGGAGGCGTCGATGAACGCGTCCAGGTCGAGGTCGTGCACCGATTCGGTGGTGGGGTCCAGGACCCGCGTCGCACCGTAGCGCGCGGCACTCTCGCGTCGGCTCGGCGAGATGTCGGACACGATGATGTCGGTCGCTCCGAACGCTCGCGAGACCTGGGCGGTGAGAAGTCCGACGGGACCCGCGCCGGCGATCAGCACGCGCGATCCCCCGGTGATGCCGGCCTTCCGTGCCGTCGCTATCGCCACGGACAGCGGCTCGAACAGAGCGGCGGCGTCGTCGGAGACCGAGTCCGGTACATCGTGGGCGAAGGTGCTGCCGATGCTCACGTACTCGCTCAGCGCGCCGTCGACGGGCGGTGTCGCGTAGAACTCCATGTGGGGACACAGGTTGTAGTGGCCTGATCTGCTCTCGCGACTGTCCGGATCCGGACGCTGCGGCTCGACGGACACCCGTGAACCGATCCTCTTCTCGGACACACCCTCACCCACCGCGACGATCACGCCCGACGCCTCGTGGCCGAGCACCAGCGGCGAGGACACGACGAAGTCGCCGATGCGTCCCTCGCGGTAGTAGTGAGTGTCCGATCCGCAGACTCCGACCGCGGACACGCGGACCAGGACGTCGCCGGATCGGGGCGTCGGAACGGGCCGATTCTCGGTGACGATGCGTCCCGGCTCGGTGAGAACTGCGGCACTCATGGAACTGACTGTTGTGTGGATCACACCTGAATGTTAGCTTATGTGAGCAGATGAACAACAGGTGAGCAAATGCTCACCCTCACCGGGGAGACGACGACGTGACTACGCCGAATGCCAGCGACGAGCTCCGGCTCGCCCTGCGCGCGGCAACGATGTACCACCTCGACGGTGCTACCCAGGCGCAGATCGCGGCCAAGCTCGGAGTCTCGCGCCCCACGGCGGGTCGCCTGGTCGCCAAGGCTCGCGCCAACGGGTTGGTCCGCATCGAGATCCACGTACCCGAGGAGATCAGCGGGTCCGTGCACACCGACCTCGAGCGCCGGCTCGAGGAGAAGTACGGGCTGGACGAGGCGCTGGTGGTCACGTCGAACATCGACGACGGCGGCGGACGGTACGACGCGGTGGGTCGCGCAGCCGCCGGCGTGCTCACCCGACGGGTGCAGCCCGACCACACCGTCGGGTTCACCTGGGGCCCGGAAACCGTGGCGGTGGCTCAGGCGCTGTCCTCGCGGGGAAGCCGGTGCTCGCTGGTGGTCCAACTCGACGGATCGATGAGCGCCGCGGAATACCAGACCGGTGTGGACTTCGTTCTCGGTCGATGCGCGGAGCAGCTCCAGGCTGCCACGATGCGTCTCAACGCCCCGCTCTACGCAGATCCGGCGACAGTGGTTGCCCTGCAGAACGACTCGATCATGTCCCGCGCCCTCGAGGCGGGGCGTTCGGCAGATCTGATGTTCTTCGGACTGGGGCCGGTGTCCACGTCGACCACTCTGTTCGAGGGCAGTTTTCTCGAGCAGGCCGAGTTGACCGAACTCGATCACCTCGGGGCCGTCGGCGAGATCGGCGGACGATTCTTCGACGAGAACGGCGCGGACATCGAGGGCAGCCTCGGTGCACGCACCATGTCGGTTCCGCTCGACGACATCCGGCGGTGCGCCAACACCCTTCTGATCTCCGGCGGAGCACGCAAACACGCCGCCGTCCGGGCCGCTCTGCGCGGCCGTCTCGCCACCGTGCTGGTGACCGACATCGCGTGCGCCGCCTACCTACTCGGCTAGCACGCACACTCCACAGGAATCGAGGTAGTACCGACGTGACGTCACGATTGACACCACTCGTCGCGCTTGTCGCCACCACCGCACTGGTGGCGACGGGATGCGCAGGGGCGGGCTCGTTCGGGGGCGACGGTGGGGGAAAGACGATCACCGTCGCCATCGTGTCCAACTCGCAGATGTCCGACGCCATCTCTCTGGCGCCGGAATTCGAAGCGGACAACCCCGGCATCGACCTGAAGTTCGTCTCCCTGTCGGAGAACGAGGCGCGCGCCAAGATCACGGCCTCGGTGGCCACCGGCGGCGGTGAGTTCGACGTGGTCATGATCAGCAACTACGAGACCCCGCAATGGGCCGAGAACGGCTGGTTGACCAACCTCTCCGAGTACGCGCAGGACACACCGGGATACGACGAGGCCGACTTCATCCCGTCCCTGAAGGAGTCCCTTTCCTACGAGGGCAGCATGTATTCGGTGCCGTTCTACGGTGAGTCGTCGTTCCTGATGTACCGCAAGGATCTGATGGAGGCGGCCGGCATCACGATGCCGGAGGAGCCCACCTGGCAGCAGGTCGCCGACGCCGCCGCGAAGCTCGACACGCCCGGTGTCTCCGGTATCTGCCTCCGCGGCAAGCCCGGCTGGGGCGAGGTCCTGGCCCCTCTGGACACCGTCATCAACGCTTTCGGTGGCCGCTGGTACGACGAGAACTGGAACGCGCAGCTGACCAGTCCGCAGGTCGAGGAAGCGGTGCAGTTCTACGTCGACCTGGTCCGCACCCACGGGCAGGCAGGCGCGGCGACCAGTGGGTTCAGTGAGTGCGGAACGCAACTGGCGCAGGGCAACACGGCAATGTGGTACGACGCCACCTCGGCAGTGTCCGTGCTCGAGGATCCCACGTCGAGCACCGTCGTCGGCAAGATCGGGTACGCCAAGGCGCCGTCCGCGGCCAAGGGTGACAACGGATGGCTCTACTCGTGGGCGCTCGGTATCCCGAAGACCTCCGAGAATCCCGACGACGCCTGGAAGTTCGTGTCCTGGATGACGAACAAGGAGTACCTGAACAAGGTCGGCAACGAACTCGGATGGGAGCGCGTCCCGCCGGGAAGTCGGTTGTCCACCTACGAGATCCCCGAGTACGAGAAGGCGTCGGCCGCGTTCGGTCAGGTGACGCTCGACTCGATCAACGGCGCCGACCCGAACAAGCCCACGGTCGACCCCGTGCCGTACACCGGGGTGCAGTTCCTCACCATTCCCGAGTTCCAGGACCTGGGAACCCGTGTCAGTCAACAGATCAGCGCCGCGATCGCCGGACAGATCAGTGTCCAGGACGCACTCGCCCAGGCGCAGCAGTACGCCGAAGTGGTCGGTAAGACCTACCAGGAGGACGAGTGATGACCGCTACCGATGTCGGTTCGCCCCGGACGGAGTCCACGCCGGTCGTCCGGCGTGAACGGACGATCAGCAAGGCGGAGGGATGGCGCCGCCGTGGACCACTGCTCCCGGCCATGGTGTTCGCCATCGTCGTCACGCAGATTCCGTTCCTCTTCACGCTGTACTACTCGACGCAGTCGTGGAACCTGGTGCGACCGGGCTCCCGAGAGTTCAACTGGCTGAACAACTACGTCGACGTGTTCCGCGACAGCCAGTTCCGTCAGGTCGCCCTCAACACGGTGATCATGATCGTCGGCACGGTCATCATCTCGGTGGTGCTGGGTCTGCTGCTGGCACTGCTGCTCGACCGGAAGTTCATCGGCCGCAGCCTGGTCCGCACCCTGCTGATCACGCCGTTCCTCATCACCCCGGTCGCCGGCGCGCTGATCTGGAAGACCACGATGTTCGATCCCGTCTTCGGCCTCATCAACTTCGCCCTGAGTCCGTTCGGGGTGGACCAGATCGACTGGGTCTCCCGCTTCCCCCTGGCGGCCGTCATGACGAACCTGGTGTGGCAGTGGACCCCGTTCATGATGCTGCTGATACTCGCCGGCCTGCAGTCGATGCCGAAGGACATCGCCGAGGCTGCCCGTGTCGACGGCGCCGGCCCGTTCGCACTCTTCCGCGAGCTGACGTTGCCACACCTGCGTCGATTCATCGAACTGGGTGCCGTCCTGGGCGCGATCTACCTGATCAACACCTTCGACGCGGTCTACATGATGACCTCCGGCGGACCCGGCGTGGCGTCGTCGAACCTGCCCTTCTACATCTACCAACGAGCCTTCCTCGGCTTCGACATCGGCCAGGCCGCGGCCATGGGCGTCGTCACCGTGGTGGCCACCATCATCGTCAGCACCCTGGCGCTGCGACTGATCTTCAAGAGCTTCAGTGGGAACGAGGAGGCGGCGTGATGACTACCGGAACCGTGGAGAAAGCGCCCGTCACCCGGAAGGCTCGGTGGGGCACGGGCTCGATCTGGTCCTTCGTCGCCTGGGTCGCCGGTATCGCATTCTTCTTCCCTGTCCTGTGGATGGTGATCACCGGGTTCAAGCAGGAGGCCGACGCCTACACCGCCACACCGAAGATCTTCTTCACCCCGACGCTCGACCAGTACCGCGGAGTTCTCGACAGCGGCATCGGCACCACGTTGCTCAACTCGGCCTTCGCCACCATCGTCTCGACGGCTCTCGTTCTGCTGCTGGGAGTTCCGGCCGCGTTCGCGTTGTCGCTGCGGCCGGTGAAGAAGACGCAGGACGTGCTGTTCTTCTTCATCTCCACCAAGATGCTCCCCGTCGTCGCGGCCATCGTTCCGCTCTACGTGATTGTCGGCGACATCGGTCTGCTGGACAACATCTGGGCCCTGATCATCCTGTACACGGCGATGAACCTCCCGATCGCGGTGTGGATGATGCGCTCGTTCTTCCTCGAGGTGCCGAGCGAACTGCTCGAGGCCGCGAGCATGGACGGTGCCTCGCTGTGGACGTCGGTGCGGGAGGTCATCCTGCCCCTGGTCTCTCCCGGAATCGCAGCGACGTCGCTCATCTGCGTGATCTTCTCGTGGAACGAGTTCTTCTTCGCCGTCAACCTCACCGCCGTCCAGGCACAGACCATCCCGGTCTACCTCGTCGGCTTCATCACCGGCCAGGGCCTGTACTGGGCCCAGCTGTCCGCCGCTGCGACGTTCGCAGCCCTCCCCGTCGTCCTCGCCGGATGGTTCGCGCAGAACAAGCTTGTGCGCGGATTGTCCTTCGGCGCAATCAAGTAGGAGAAGAACCATGGCTGCAATCTCGTACAAGCAAGCATCGTGCATCTACGACGGCGCCGACAAGTTGGCGGTGGACTCCCTCGACCTCGACATCCAGGACGGTGAGTTCATCGTCCTGGTCGGACCGTCCGGCTCCGGCAAGTCGACCGCGCTGCGGATGCTGGCCGGCCTCGAGGAGATCGACGGTGGCGCCATCGAGATCGGGGGGAAGAACATGGTCGGGGTGCCGTCCAAGGACCGCGACATCGCGATGGTGTTCCAGAACTACGCGCTCTACCCCAACAAGACCGTCGGCGAGAACATGGGCTTCGCCCTCAAGATGCGCGGCGTGAGCCTCGAGGAGCGCACGAAGCGCGTCAAGGACGCTGCCGATCTGCTCGACCTCACCGAATACCTGGACCGCAAGCCCGGCAAGCTCTCCGGTGGTCAACGCCAGCGCGTGGCCATGGGACGCGCCATCGTGCGCGAGCCGCAGGTGTTCTGCATGGACGAGCCGCTGTCCAACCTCGACGCCAAGCTGCGCGTGCAGACGCGCACCCAGATCGCGGCACTCCAGCGTCGACTCGGCACCACCACCGTCTACGTCACCCACGACCAGGTGGAGGCGATGACGATGGGTGACCGGGTGGCGATTCTCAAAGACGGGAAGCTGCAGCAGTTCGCCTCGCCCACGGAGCTGTACGACCACCCGATCAACGCCTTCGTCGCCGGCTTCATCGGCTCGCCTGCGATGAATCTGTTCACGGTGCCCGTCGCGACAGGCGGACTGAAGGTCGGGGACCGCACCATCGCCCTCGAACGCGACCAGCTCACGGCCATCGCGGCGGCCGGCCTCGACGAGGTCACGCTGGGTCTGCGCCCCGAGCAGCTCGCCATCGGATCAGCGGACGACGACGGACTGGTGGTCACGGTGGATCTGGTCGAGGAACTGGGCAACGAGAGTTACCTGTACGCCAGCTTCGGCGACACACGAATTCGCTCCTCGGACGGCACTCCGGCCACGATCGTGGCACGCTCACCTCGGAGGGCTCCTGCGAAGATCGGCGAGACGATCACGCTGACCAAGCAGGAGGGCACGGCGTACCTGTTCCATCCGGAAACAGGGTTGCGCCTGACTGCCTGACCGACCAGGGGGATAGACCCGGGTGTGGGAACGTGCCGGGAAGACCGTTCCCACACCCGCCTACGTCAGACGCGCTGCGCGTGGTCGAGCAGCACGTCGGCAGCATCGGACGCGTGCGTCCACGGCCACCAGTGCTTCGCGTCGACCTCGAGGACGGTGAGGTCCGGGATCCACCGATCGACGTCCTCGACCAGATCGGCGGACAGGAATCGGTCCTTCAGCGGCACGACCACGAGTGTGGGAACCTCGCATCTCGCTGGTGGTCCGGAGAGCATGCGCCGAATGATGTTGGCGCGGTACAGCTCCACTCCACGTTGCATGTCGATCGGATCCGCCGGGGGTGCCGGATCCGCGGGTCCGGCCTCCACGAACAGATCGGGCACGTACTTTCCGACGACGGGAATGTGGAAGCCCCAGATGTACCAGGACCGCCCGAGCTGCCCGAGCACGGACGGCCATTGCGTCGGACGCAGCCCTCGCCGCCTCGAGGTCTCCCGCAGGTGGTCGATGCTCGGGCCCGACACCGAGGTGAACGAGCCGAAGATATCGGTGGCACGAGGATCCCGCAGCGGCTCCCACATCTGAACCGAACCCCAGTCGTGCGCGAACGCATGGATCGGCCCACGCAGGTCGGGGATCGAGTCGATCACCGCGTACGTGTCGTCCGCGAGACGCTCGATTGCGAACGACGACGACTTCTCGGGGTGCTCGACGACGGTGTGCCCGCCGCCGCGCGTGTCGTACGAGATGACCCTGGCGCGATCACCGATCGCGTCGATCATGGCGTCGAACATCGTGTGGTTGTTCGGGTAGCCGTGGACCAGGAGCACGGTCGTGTCCGCGTCGGGATTCCCGTACTCGTACACCGCGAGGGCGGCCCCGTCGGATCGAGCTGTCCACCTGCTGTGCGGTTCGGTCATCCTGCCTCGCTTCTGCTGTAGAGAGACTCTCCGCGGAGAAGTCGAGCGACGAGATGCAGGCGCATCTCCTCCTGCTCCGGCTGCGGATGGACCACGGCCGAGAGCGCTTCTCCGTCCAGGAGGTGTACCACCGTGAAGAGGACTGTATCGAGTTCGGCGGCGGGAATCGTCCCGGCGATCGGCAACGTCCGGCCGAGCGCAGTGATCTCCCGGTGGTAGCGGATCGTGAACGGGACGAGTCTCGCCCGCAGCTCCTCGTCGCTGCGAGCGGCGATGAGGAGCTCGTACCAGGCGCCGTTGATCGGGGCGCGGCACGCCGCGCGCAGCAACGTCAGGCAGTGCTCCACCGACGCCGAACCGAAGCTCGCGAGACCTCCGCGGAACTCCTCGAACTGGCGCCTCCGCACCTCGTCCGCGGCGGCGACCACCAGGTCGAGCCTGGTCGGGAAATGCCGGAACAGAGCACCGGACGACACACCCGCACGGGTGACGACTTCGTTCACCGTCGTTGCGGCATAACCTCTCTCGGCCAGCGAGGAGATGGTGGCGTCGAGAAGTTTCGCGATGGTGTCGGTCCGGCGCTGCTCCTGCGTTCGTCTCACACGGACACGGTAGTGGCCGCAGGTGTCCTCACGCCCGCTCGCAGGAATCGGCCGGCGCGCTCGGACACCCCGAACCACGATGCGAAGCGACCCTCGCGGTAGACCACTCGGCCTCCGATGAGCGTCGCCGTGACGGCGTCGTCGTTGCGGTTGACCATCCGGCTCAGCCCACCGAACTCGGGCATCGACTCCTCGTTGTAGGCGTCGACCTCGTCCGTCAGTCCCGCCGGGTTCACCACGACGATGTCCGCACGGTCACCGAGGCGCAGGTGCCCGGTGTCGACGCCGTAGAAATCGGCCAGTTCGCCGCTCAGCTTGTGCGCCGCCTGGCCGACGGTCAGGAACGACTCGTGTGCGTCGTGCACCCGACGGAGCAGGCGGATCCCGAAGTTGTAGAACGCCATGTTGCGCAGGTGTGCCCCGGCATCGGAGAACCCCACCGTCACACCGGGCTTCGTGATGAGCTTGTCCATCTGCTTACGGCGGTGGTTGGCGATCGTGGTGTGCCAGCGCAGCGTCCGGCCGTGCTCGACGACCAGGTCGAGGAACGCGTCGACTACGTGGATTCCCTGCTCCCGCGCCAACTCCGCGACGTTCTTCCCGATCACGGACGCGTCGGGGCACTCGGTGATGATGACGTCGCCGAAGTCCCGGTGCCACACACGGGAGGAGAACTTCTTCTCGAAATCGGCGCGGAACCAGCGTCGATACGCCTCGTCCTTCAGCAGCTCGTTACGGCCCAGTTCCTCACGCAGGTGCAGAGCTGCTCTGCCGGAACCGAATTCCTCGAAGACGACCAGGTCGATTCCGTCGGAGTAGACGTCGAACGTCGTGGGCAGGTGCTGCCACCGGAATTGACCCTTGCCGGGGCCGTTCACTATCGCGGCGAGGGGACCGAAGATGTGGTGGATCCAGGGTGAGGCCTTGGCGTCGGCCGCGGCGAGCAGCGACACCTTCAGCGCGCGACGTCCGATCCCGGTGGCCGCACCGAGGAAGAAGACCATGTCGTACTTCGTGTTCAGATTCGGAATGCTCTGCAGCAGCCGGCCGCGCCGCCGCAGGATCTTGTGCAGGCGCCGGAACTCCGACCAGGATGCGTAGGACGACGGCAGGGAACGTGACCGGTAGCGGTCGCCGTCCAGTTTGTCCCACGGATTGGTCATCGTGGACATACCGAGCATTCCGGCGTCGAGCGCCTTCTCGAGAGCGTCGGACATCTGCGCGGTCTCTTCGCGCGTCGGCTTCTGGGAGCGGTCGGTCGACCGATCCAGCCCCATGACGTGGGCGCGGAGATCCGAATGTCCCACCAGCGACGCGATGTTCGGACCGAGTGGGAGCCGCTCGAGCGCGGCGATGTACTCCTCGGGACCGTCCCACGTCTTGTGCGTGTCCACAGCTTTGAGCACGTGATCGCGCGGCAGTGCTTCGACGCGGCTGAACAGGTCCGCGATGTCCACCGGCGTCGAGTACAGCGTGGACAGCGAGCAGTTCCCCAGCAGAACCGTCGTCACGCCGTGGCGGACCGATTCCACCAGTCCGGGGCCCACCAGCACCTCGGCGTCGTAGTGGGTGTGCACGTCGACGAAGCCAGGCATGACCCACTGGCCGGTGGCGTCGATGACCTCGGTGTCCGGCCCGACGGCCAGCGCGTCCGAGGAGACGGCGCGGACCACGCCGTCGACGATGCCGACATCGCGGCGGACACCGGGACCGCCGTCACCGTCGAAGACGGTCCCGCCGCTGATCACCACATCGAAGTGCGACTCGTTCATGTGACCTCCATCACTGTGCGATGGGCTCACCGTAACTTAGAGAGTGATCACTCGCAATGGTCCGTCAGAACGCGAGGGGGCGGTGAGATTCCCGCACGTACGTCCAGGTCGACGACGGGCGAACCAGTCCGGCGGATTCGAGGTCGATGCCGTCCTCGGTGATCTCCGAGGTCAGGAACGTGCGATCCGACTCCTCCAGTGCACGTGACTGCACCTCGGCGAACGCGTCGATCGCGATGCGGTGGTACTCGTCGAGTGGATTCTCGCGTCCGAGGGCCCGGAGGTGGATGCTCTCGCGGACATCACCGAGGTGAGCGAGGTAGTCCGACCAGGCGCGGTCCAGGTGGTGCAGCACGATGCGTCGGGCCGCACTGGTAAGTGCCGTGGCGTCTACGGTCTCCTCGAGTTCCGCGGCACGGTCCGGGTTGCGATCGGCCAGCAGGGTCCACGCCTCGTCGGTGGACAGCAGCGTCGCGCGTCGGGCATCGAGGATGTCCCGGTGCTGCGCGGTCAGCTGGTTGTACCGCCACGTGGACGCGTGGGTGTCGAGCATCGCGCCTTCGGCGACACGCTGTGCGTGATCGATGCGCTTGGCCGCGACCTCGGACTCGATGAAGCCCGTGTCGTCGGGGTGTCCGGGACGATCGCTCTTCTCCAGATAGCGAGTCACCAGGGAGTCGTCCCAACTGGCGAAGAACACCGAACGGCCCGGATCACCCTGGCGCCCGGCGCGTCCGCGAAGTTGGTTGTCGAGGCGCTCGGTGACGTACCTCCCGGTTCCGACGACAAGCAGACCGCCGAGATCGGTCACGCCGTCTCCGAGTCTGATGTCGGTGCCGCGGCCGGCGATCTGGGTCGAGACGGTCACAGCGCCGCGAAGTCCTGCGCGAGCGATGATCTCGGCTTCCTCAGCGTCGTTCTTCGCGTTGAGGGCGACCACCGGGACACCCTCGTCCTCGAGTCGCGCAGCGAGATCCTCCGACTCCTCGACATCGTGAGTGCCGACCAGGACCGGCTGACCGGTGGCATGGGCCTCGACCACCGCGGCCACGACTGCGGCCGTCTTCTCCGGCGCCGTGGCGTAGACGCGATCGACCTCGTCGACACGCACCAGCGGCTCGTTCGGCTCCACCACCGACACACCCAGGCCGTAGAACGTCCGAAGTTGTTCTCCCGCAGCGAGAGCCGTGCCGGTCATGCCGCACACACGTTTGTACCGACCCATCAGCGCCTGCACCGTGACGGTGTCGAGTACCTGGCCAGTCTGTGTGCGCTCCAGGCCTTCCTTGGCCTCGACGGCAGCCTGCAGGCCGTCGGGCCAGCGCTGCAGCTCGGCGACGCGGCCACGCGACGCGTTGACCAGCTGCACCCGCCCGTCGCGGACGATGTAGTCGACATCCCTGCGCACCAACACTTCTGCGTGCAGTGTGAGATTGACGCGCACCAACGTGGTGCCGACGTGCTCCTCGCTGTAGAGGTCGATGTCGCCGAGCGCGGCCTCCATCTTCTCCGCCCCGGTCTCGGTGAGGAACACGTTGCGCCGCTCGGCATCGACCTCCCAGTCGGTCTCCGCATCGAGGGATCGCACGGCGTCCAGCACGTCGTCCGCCGACACGTCCTGATCGATCGAGCCGGCCAGAACCAAGGGCACCAGCGCCTCGTCCACCAGCACAGAATCCGCCTCGTCGACCACGGCAACGTCCGCGGTGGGGGAGACCAGCAGGTCGGCGTCGTCGACGAGGTGGTCCCGCAGAACGTCGAACCCGACCTCGTTCACCGACGCGTACGTGACGTCGCAGGCATAGGCGGCCCGCCGCTCGTCCGCCGCCGACTCCGCCGTGATCCACCCGACGGTGACACCGAGAGCGTCGTACAGCGGGCCCATCCACTCCGCATCGCGTCGGGCGAGGAAGTCGTTGACCGACACCACGTGCACGTCCCGGCCCTGCAGGACATAGGCGGCTGCGGCGATAGCGCCGGACAGGGTCTTACCCTCGCCCGTCGCCATCTCGACCACGTCACCCTCCAGCAGCCGAACGGCTCCGTAGAGCTGGGTATCGAAGGGCCGCTGGGACAATGCGCTATCGGATGCCTTGCGGGCGAGAGCGAGGAACGCGGGAACGTCGAGCGTTCCGGCACGGCGTAGGTCATCGGCGGCTGCACGCAGGCCGTCCGCGTCGAGGTCGCGGTGGCGGTCCTCGAGCGCCCTGGCTGCCTCCACGGCACCTTGCGACCGCGCATGCCCCTTCGCGACCGAACGACCGAGCAGGGACCAGAACCGTGACGCCATGTTCGCCAGGCTACCGACGGGGCCGAACGTGCGGTCGCCGCGAGCCGTGTGCACACCCCCAGCGGTGAGCGCAGTGCAGCGCGTCGGCTGCTGCAGCCTGTGTGCACACCCTCAGCGTCGAGCGCACACCCTCTGCCGCCGGCGGGTGGGGGTGTGCGGTTACCGGAAGGGGTGCACACACCCGGTGCTGCAGAATTGGGCGCAGTGTCGCTGCGTGTCCGATAGTGGCGCGGCAACCGGTGTGCACACCCTCAGCGTCGAGCGCGCACCCTCTGCTGCCGGCGGGTGGGGGTGTGCGGTTACCGGAAGGGGTGCACACACCCACTACAGCGCGGCCACGGACCCCTTCGCCGAACTCGAGAGCGTTCTCCAGGGAAACACCGCAACTCGCTCACAGCTCAGCACGAGACGACCCGCCACCGATCAACTGTTGCATCTTCTCGCGGGTGTCGGTGCCGTCGGCAGGAAGGTAGACGACGATGTTCAGCTCCTTGTGGTCCGCCGGTGCCAGCTGGTGATGCTCGAAGCGCAGTTCTCCGACGACGGGGTGCTGGAAGATCCGCGCACGCGAGGCGAATCCCTCGATGTCGCGGCTGTCCCACCCGGCAGCGAAAGACTCGCTCGTGATGCGTAGTCGATCGACCAGTTCGATGAAGGCAGGTGTCCCGAGCGCCGCGCCTCCATCCGCCCGGAATTCTGCGAGGAAGCGCCTGCTGTCGGACTCCCAGTGCGGGAGCAGGTCACGCACGTACGGGTCGGTGAAGACCAGCCACAGCAGATTGCGGTCAGCTGCGTCCACTGTCTCGATGCGTGGGAACAGTGCTCGGTACGCGCGGTTCCACCCGACGATGGTCCACTCGGGACGGAGGGCGAATGCCGGGAACTCGGTGAGTGCATCGAGCAGGCGTTGTATGGGCGGTGGCGTCGTTTCCGCGCTCGACGGAGTGGGTGTGGGCGGGTGGCCGGCAAGGTCGAGCAGGTAGTCGTGCTCGGCGGGCGTGAGCTGCAGCGTCGTGGCGATGGCATCGAGAACCTGGCGTGACGGGTGGATGTCGCGCCCCTGTTCGAGCCAGGTGTACCAGGTGACGCTGACGTGGGACAGCGCCGAGACGTCCTCTCTGCGTAGTCCTGTCGATCGACCCCGCGGTATCGGCGGCAAGCCGAGCCGCGAGCGCGGCAGTGCCGAGCGGCGTGCACGCAGGAATGCTCCGAGCTCACGGCGAGCGGCGGAGTCCTGGTCGGTGGTCACACGGCAACTCTACGAGCGTCCGACTCGGGAAGGTGGTGGTGGCGATACCAGTACCGAAGCTGTCTTCCTGCCGACGTCCTCGACCGGCATTGTCGTCCACATGCCTGCACTTCGATCGAGAACCGTCACGCACGGACGCAACATGGCTGGGGCCCGTGCGCTGCTGCGAGCAGCGGGGGTGAACGGCGACGATTTCGGTAAGCCGATCGTCGCCGTCGCGAACAGCTTCACCGAGTTCGTTCCCGGCCACACCCATCTCCAGCCCGTCGGCCGAATCGTCTCCGACGCGATCACCGCGGCCGGCGGAATACCGCGCGAGTTCAACACGATCGCGGTCGACGACGGCATCGCTATGGGACATGGCGGGATGCTCTACTCGCTGCCCTCCCGCGACCTCATCGCCGACTCCGTCGAGTACATGGTGAATGCGCACTGCGCGGACGCTCTCGTGTGCATCTCGAATTGCGACAAGATCACGCCCGGAATGCTCATGGCCGCACTGCGACTGAATATTCCGGTGGTGTTCGTCTCGGGTGGGCCGATGGAAGGCGGTACCGCCGTGCTTGTCGACGGCACCGTACGTACCCGACTCACCCTGGTGTCCGCGATGTCGGATTCTGCCGCCGGTGACGTCTCGGACGAGGATCTCGCGCGTGTGGAAGAGGCGGCGTGCCCGACGTGCGGGAGCTGCTCGGGCATGTTCACGGCCAACTCGATGAATTGCCTGACCGAAGCGCTGGGGCTCGCCCTGCCGGGCAACGGAACCACGCTCGCCACGCACACGGCGCGTCGGGACCTCTACGAAAACGCCGGGCGCACAGTGGTCGATCTGTGCCGTCGGTGGTACGACCACGACGACGAGTCGGTTCTTCCTCGGCAGATCGCCTCACGCGCTGCATTCGACAACGCCATGGCGCTCGACATCGCGATGGGTGGATCGACGAACACGATCCTGCATCTCCTGGCCGCGGCCCGTGAGGCCGAACTCGACTACACCCTCGACGACATCGAGAAGCGGTCACGCATGGTGCCGTGCCTGTGCAAGGTCGCGCCGAACGGGCACTATCTCGTCGAGGACGTACACCGCGCCGGGGGCGTGCCCGCCATTCTGGGGGAGCTCCGGCGAGGGGGTCATCTGCACGACCACGTGCACACGGTGCACTCGGCATCTCTCGTCGACTGGCTCGACCGATGGGACGTACGGTCCGGACGTGCCGATGACACCGCGATCGAATTGTTCCACGCCGCACCGGGATGCGTGCGTTCCGCCACCGCCTTCTCGCAGTCCGAACGTTGGGACACACTGGATCTCGACTCCGTCGCCGGATGTGTCCGCGATGTGGAGCACAGGTACTCGGCCGACGGCGGCTTGGCGGTTCTGCGCGGCAACCTGTCCGCCGACGGGTGTGTGGTGAAGACCGCCGGCGTCGACGACTCCATCCTCACCTTCTCCGGCCCCGCCGTGGTCGTGGAGTCGCAGGAGGATGCCTGTGACGCCATCCTGTCCGGTCGGATCTCCGCCGGTGACGTGCTGGTGGTGCGATACGAAGGTCCACGCGGAGGTCCCGGCATGCAGGAGATGCTCTATCCGACAGCGTTTCTCAAAGGCCGAGGTCTCGGAGCGTCGTGCGCGCTGATCACCGACGGCCGCTTTTCCGGCGGAACGTCCGGTCTGTCGATCGGTCACGTGTCTCCGGAAGCGGCCGCGGGTGGCGTGATCGCCCTGGTCCAGGACGGAGACAGCATCACCATCGACATCCCGCGACGCTCGATCACACTGGACGTTGCCGACGACGAGCTCGCTCGCCGGCGTTCCGCCCTGGACGGGTTCCGGCCCCTCGACAGGCAGCGCGAGGTGAGCGTCGCTCTCCGTGCCTACGCCGCGCTCGCACTGTCCGCGGACAAAGGTGCTGTCCGCGACATCGATGCGCTCTCTCGCTCCTAGGCTCACGCCAGGCCGTTTCGCGATGTCAGCGCGAACTACAGCGAAGTGGGCAGCGTCCACCGCCTCGGGGATCCTGTCGCGGTCACTGACCTTGCACCCATGCGCGTTTGCCCACTCCCGAGTGTGCCCTCCTCTTCTCCAGCGTTCTTACGCAGTAGTCGAGACGACGGCCGCAGGAATTACTCCCGTACTGACGATGAAACGTTGCGCTAGCTTTTTTCCCGAATGGTTCCGGAACTCTCGCGGATTGCTAACGTGGGAGCTAATCGAACGGACTCGATGTCGACGCCGTTCAATCTGTCGATGAGAAGTGCCATAGCTGTGGAGCCCATCTCCCACATGGGTGATCTCACGGACGAGAGCGGTATCGGCAATTCCCCTGCGAGCGGGGTGTCGTTGTAGCCGATGACAGCGACATCGATGCCCACGCGGAGTCCTGCTGTACGAATGGCGCCGAGCGCGCCGATCGCGGCGAAGTCGTTGACGGCGAACACCGCACTTGCCGGGTTCGACTCGGCGAGTAGAGCTTCGGTAGCAGACCGCCCGCCCGCCACATCGAACGAGCTGCTCACCACTCGCGCGTCGGGGATCGGGTGGCCGGCTTCTCGGTACTCGTCGCGAAACCCATGGGTTCTGTCGACCGAGGTGCTCGAGTATGGCCGGCCGGACACGATGCCGACGTCGACGTGCCCCAACTCGAGGAGATGCCGAGCGGCCAGACGACCACCTTCGACATCGTCGCACGTCACGCTCGGGTAGTTGCCGGAGCGTCGACTCACCAGTACGAACGGCACATCTCGGGTTACCAGCGACGAGAGCACATCGTCGTCCTCGACGACGGCATCGCCGATCACCACTCCGTCGACACGTCGCGCAAGAAGCATGTCGGTGGCTTCGGCCCTCAGTTTCGGGTCGTCGTAACTGTTGGTGACGAAGGTCTGATAGCCGGCGTCGCGCGCGGAGTCGCTGACGCCTTCGTAGATCGTGGCGAGCACGATGTCGGTCAGATGAGGCACGAGCACACCCACCAGATTGCTCCGGCTCGTACGCAAACCGGCAGCATGCGGGTTCCTCGCGAACCCGACCTCACGAGCGATCTTCCTGATCTTCTCGATGGTTGCCGTCGAAGCAGATCGAACGCCCGGACCGAGCGAAGGTGACAACACCCGCGAAACCGTAGACACATGCACACCCGCGAGATCGGCGATGGTGCGCAAGGTCGGGCGCCCGGAGTCGTCCAGATGCGGTAGAGCCGCCTCCATGAGTGTCCTTCCGCGCGAGCCTTGTGCGACAAGTGTGACACCACGCGATACATCTCCGGCAAATGATTGCGGTGACCTGGATCATAAGCTACGTTTGCGCAAACGATTGGCGCAAACGATTGGGCAACATGCGACGAGTAGTAGTGATCACCACCGGTGGAACCATCGCCAGCACCGCGAACAGCCGGGGAGTCAAGACCGCCACGGTGCCGGGTGGCGACCTGATCGCGCGTGCAGCGACCCCACAGGGGGTGGCGCTCACGGTGGTCGACGTCGTATCCGTCAACAGCTACGCGATGACGTTCGCCGACATGGACCAGATCAACTCTGCTGTTCACGACGCTTTGGCAGACCCGACTACGTGCGGAGTCGTCGTCACCCACGGCACCGACACTTTGGAAGAGACAGCGATGGTCGTGGACTTGTTTCATCAGGATCCCCGACCCGTCGTCTTCACCGGTGCCCAACGGAGCGCCGACGACCCCGATGGCGATGGTCCCGGAAACCTGCAGGACGCGATCTCGGTCGCCGCGTCGGCATCGCCCCGCGGCTTAGGAGTACTCGTGTGCTTCGGCGGCGTCATCCACGCTGCCCGCGGAACACGGAAAGTGCACAACAGCGCTCTGCAAGCTTTCTTCGACGTCGACAACGGCCCCATAGGACTCATCGTCGATGGCTGCGTACGAGTACACGAGAAGATCACGCGCCCCGACGCCCACCTGACGTGGCCCGTCGCAATCTCCGGCACACGGGTGGACACCGTCGCGCTGTACCCCGGAGCCGACCGTGCCGCGATCGACGCGAACATAGCCGCAGGAGCGCAGGGAATCATTCTGCAGGCGACCGGATACGGCAATGCCAACAGTGACATCACAGCCGCGGTAGAAGAACACACAGCGGCAGGAATCCCCGTTGTCCTGTCCACACGAGTGTCCGCCGGACCCGTCCGAGCCGTCTACGGCGGTGGCGGTGGCGGCGTCGATCTCGTCGAGGCAGGCGCGATTCCGTCGGGCAACTTGCGGCCCAGCCAAGCACGAATTCTTCTCGCGGCCTTGCTCGCCCGAGGTGACGACCACGTCGCCATCTCCGCAGCCTTCGACACGAGAACCCGGCGGTACACCGACACCGCAGACGACTCCATAGTCTTCGCCGGCCACGACCCGGTGACATCACAGACATCTGTTCCGGGACCGCGCCACCAGAGCTGAACCGTACAGACGAAACGCATCACGAGAAACAGGAAGCAGAACAGATATGAGATCACCGACAAATCCCGCAGTGAGCGAACTCAAGGTCGCAGCCGTGCAATTCGACATGCAGGTCGGCCTGGAGAACAAGGAGAAGAATCTCGCCACCACCATCGAGCACATCGACGAGGCGGCCAGGGCCGGCGCACGCTTGATCGTGCTGCCGGAACTGGCCAACACGGGATACAGCTTCGACACCAGAGACGAGGCTTATGCCCACGCCGAGGCAGTGCCCGACGGCCCGACATGTCGTGCCTGGATCGACGCGGCGCGGCGTAACGACGCGTATGTCGTCGCCGGGATCGCCGAGGTCGAGGGAGTGCACCTGTACGACACCGCGGTGCTCATCGGACCGGACGGATACATCGGCCGCTACCGGAAGACTCATCTCTGGAACCGAGAGAAGCTCATTTTCACGACCGGTGACGACTATCCCGTATTCGACACCAAGATCGGCCGTATCGGGCTCCTCATCTGCTGGGACATCTGGTTCCCCGAGGTCGCCCGAATACTCGCCGCCCAGGGCGCCGACATCATCTGTTCGGTCAACAACTGGGTATGGACGCCACCGCCGCTCTTCGACGACGCCGGGAACTGCATGGCGTCCTATCTGACTATGTCGGCATCGCACGTCAACAACATTCCTATCGTTGCCGCAGATCGAGTCGGCGAGGAGCGCGGCGGGAAATTCCTGGGATGCTCGTTGATCACCGGAACGAACGGCTGGCCAATCGGCGAGATCGCAGATGCCGAAGCACCCGCAGTTCTGTATGCCGACATCGACATCGTGGCGTCCCGGTCCGCGCTCATCTGGAACGACCTGAACGATCTCGCACGCGATAGACGAACCGATCTCTACGACCCCCTGCTGGGATACACCTCCGGTCGACGGCTCGCTCGGTGAGCCGCGACGACAGCGTCTGCCGGGTGCGCCCATGACCACACCGGAACGTCCGCCCACCGCATCCGCCGACACCGTCGAGCGTTCACGTCCAGCCTCGAACGGATCCTTCGACAAGACCTCCGGTGAACTACGGCTCCCCGGCCTGTTGCTCGGCGCCGCCGTCGTAGTGGGTGTCTTCGGACTCCTGTCGAGCGGACTGGTAGCACTGTCCGGTCACCTGTCCGGGGTCGGACCCAGCTACACCGAATGGCTCGGTGCGGCCGCATCGAACGACGTCCTTGCTCGCGCGCAGTGGGCCCTCGGCGACGTCACCGAACCACAGTTCTACAAGTCGTGGCCGGCATCGATCGGCCTGCTGCTCGGCGCCGCCCTCGCCTGGTGGGCCGGAACACGAAACAAGAGATGGTCGGGCCTGCCCATCTCCTACGGAAGTGGCCTGTGGCCATGGATACTCGGCTCGTCCACTCTGAGCCTCGCGTTGTCCAACCTCGCATTCGGTTGGAGGTTGAACGAAGGTTGGCAGCCCACCTTCATACCGTTCGTGTGTGTCGCGACGTCGCTGGTACTGGTCTACGGATCGGGATGGGCCGTTCTGCTCACCGGCGCCGTCATGGGAGCACTCACCACCACCCCCGTCGCCACTATCCTCATCGCCTACGTCACCGGCCCACTCGAACTGCCCACAGTCGTGGCCAATACCACCGCCATGACAGTCGGCACCGCTGTCACATTCGCCGCCTGCAGATACATGCCATGGATGACACTTCCCAGCCCCGCCGCACAACCACCGGGCCCGGAACCTGGCCAAGCCCCACCCATGACGATCACAGGAGCCACCAGCACCAGGAAGGACGCCATCTGGACGGTGCGGCGCATCATCGCCGACTTCACCGAGACGCAGTTCTACGCCAACGAACTGGCGAGCATCGGAGTGATCATCGGAGTGGTGATCGCATTCCTGGCCAATCCGCTGTTCCCGTCGTACGGAACTGCACTGCTACCGCACATTCTGTTCGCTCAGGCATTGACGTCGGCGATCGGTGTCGTCGTGTGGCGGCGGCTCTATCGTGGCGGCGGCTGGGCACCCACCTACATCTCGGTGGTGTCCGTCGCTCCCGCAACTGTCCTCGCATTCGGCGGCAGCGCAGTCTCGATCATCGTGGGATCCATCGCCGGGGCATTGATCTGCCCGATCATCGCCCGTCCGATATCGGCACGGTTGCCGCGAGACTTCCATCCGTTCATCGGAAACACCACCTCGATGGCCATCGCCACTGCCTTGGTGGTCACTCTCGTCGGGCTCCTGCCCGTCACCTGAGAACGACATGGACGCTTCGGGATACTTCAATTACCCCGAAGCGTCCATGTCTGTAGCTTACCGATGCGTGCAGTGCGGCCGACCGGGGAACTCGCGTAACGGCGGATGTTCGCCTCCGGCTCGATCTGCTGGTGCAGTCCTTGTCGACGGGCGAACGAGAACAGGCCGTCACGCAGGAGTGATGCGACGACTCGGAAGGGGGCTCGAGTACACGACGTTGGTGGTGATGGAGCCGAGGGTGGCGAGCCGGCCGGTGACGCGTTCGAGATCCCGCATCGAGCGGGCGAGGACTTTGATGATGAAGCAGTCGTCACCCGTGACGTGATGCGCCTCGATGATTTCCGGAGTGGATGCCACCAGCGCGTCGAACGGACCGTAGTTGCCCGACGGGTACGCCAGGCGGACGAATGCGGTGACGGTGTAGCCGAGCGCCTCGGTGTCGACAGTGACGGAGTAGCCGGTGATCACGCCGATGTCGGTCAGACGGCGGACACGGTCCGCCGTCGCACTCGACGACAAATTCACCACTCGGGCCAGATGTGCGACGCTGGCGCGCCCGTCGTTCTGCAGCTCGTCCAGGAGTCTCCTGTCGATCTCGTCGACGTCTGGGTGTGGATTGCGCGGCACAACGAGAACGGTACCGGCCGATCGACGCCGAATCGTTCGATCAGCCGGTGATCACCACTTCTCCCAGTCGCCCGAACAGGATTGGCTGAGGTCATGGAACAGACACCGTCCGCCGCCGCCGACTTCTTCGCCGCGAAACTGAGGTTCGAGACCGATCCTGCCGATCTCGCTGCCGATCGATCCCGCGGTGCCGGGCCGCTGGTCATCGACGTTCGCTCGGACGCGTCCTGGAGTGCGGGACGCATTTCCGGAGCGGTGCACATCGTCGGGGCCGATCTTGGCACGCGCATCGCCGAGGTGGAGCCGGATCGCGACGCCGACATCGTCGTCTACTGCTGGGGACCGGGATGCAACGGCAGCACCCGAGCGGCGCTGACGCTCAGTCGCCTCGGTTACTCCCGCGTGCGTGAGCTGATCGGGGGGTTCGAGTACTGGGCACGGGAGGGTTTCGCCGTCGTGTCCGACACCGGACGTACACGGCGAGCGCCCGATCCGCTCACCGCTCCGACGACGTGACCGTGCCCAGCCACCCGGACACCAGCTCGACGGCCTCCGGGGCGGCGACGGCCGTCGCGTGGTCGTACCCGCGGAGCTCTTCGTACTCGGAGCCGGCGATCAGCGATGCGGTGCGACGGGTGTCGTCGATACGCTGGATGTCGCGGGAGCCGACGTAGAACAGTGTCGGCGCCGTGATGGCGTGGACGGCGTCGTCGGCGATGCCGGGGTCGTCGTCCGATGCCCGGAAGTACGCGGCCAGTGCCTCGGAGTCGTTGCGCAGGAACGCGGCTCGGGTGCCGGAGTCCACCGGGAAGCCGCGGCGGTTCGCCCACTCGTCGACGAAACCGTCCATCCCCCGCTGGGCGAGGACGTCGGCGCTGCCGTCGAAGAACAGACTGTCGAGTGCTCCTCGCTGCGGCCCCGATCCAGCGCCGCCGACCACCAAGGAGGCGACCCGCTCGGGAGTGCGGGTGACCAGGTTCAAACCGGACCGCCCGCCGAACGAGTAGCCGACGTAATGCACCGCGTCGACGTCGACCGCATCGAGGACAGCGACGAGATCCTCGCTGATGCGGTCCATCGAATAGCTGTCGACGGTTCGGGGAGCGTCGCTTCGTCCGTGTCCACGCTGGTCCACGAGGATCAGGCGGTACCGGTCGCGCAGTGCGCGCACATAGCCGAACGTGCGCCAGATCTGGTGCGACAACAGGCTGCCGTGCACCAACATCACCGGCGGGCCGGTGGGGGCACCCGTCACCGAGTAGGCGATGCGGGTGCCGTCCACCGGGTTCGTTGCGAAGTCCACGGTAGCGATGATCTCAGGTGTTCCAGGACCGCGCGCCGTCGGCAGTCAACTCCACCCGACGCGTGATGCCCACCCGGTCGAGGAACGACTCGTCGTGGCTGACCACCACCAACGCCCCCCGATACGACAGCAGAGCCGAACTCAGGTGTTCCTTCGACGCGACATCGAGATTGTTCGTCGGCTCGTCGAGGATCAGCAGTTGCGGCGCGGGATCGGACAGGAGCAGCATCGCCAGCGCGGCCCGCACCCGTTCACCGCCGGAGAGGGTGCTCACCACTGCGTCGGCTCGTCGACCGCGGAACAGGAAGCGAGCCAGCTGGATTCGGATATCCGTGATCGGAGTGTCCGGCGCGACCCGCCGGACGTTCTCGACCACCGATTCCGTGTCGTCGAACACGTCGAGCGACTGCGGGAGGTAGGCGGACGGAACCGACGAGGTCAACGCCCGCAGCAACGTCGTCTTCCCGATGCCGTTGTCGCCCATCAGCGCGATCCGCTCCGGGCCGACGATGGTCAGATTCACCGAACGGCCGGGGTAGCGTCCGTCCAGATCCAATGCCGTGTCACCGGTTTCGGCCACCAGTCGTGTCGAGTGCACGGCGGTGTCGGGAAGGTCGACGACTATCTCGGTGTCGTCCCGAACCCGCTCGTTCGCCTCCTCGGCGCGAGCCTTCGCCTCGTCGACGCGCTGCTCGTGGCCGAGGCGGTACTTTCCGGCCGACACCTGCGCAGAGCTCTTCAGGTTGTTGGCGACGATCTTCGGAACGCGTTTCTCCCGCGAAGCCTTGTCTCCCATCCGTCGTCGTCGTGCGACGGTCGTCCGCGCCTCGACAAGGTCGCGCTGCTGTTTGCGCACGTCCTGCTCTGCGGTACGAACGCTCGCCCGGGCCGCATCCTGCTCGGCGTCGAGGACCGCGCGGTAATGAGTCCAGTTGCCGCCGAAGCTGCGGATGCGGCCTGGTGACTCACGCACGGAACGGATTTCGGCGATCTCGTCCATCCGGTCGAGGAGATCGGGATCGTGTGATGCCACGATGACTGTCCCGGTGAACGCGTCCAGGGTGCGTGCGAGTGCGGCCCGAGCGCGACCGTCGAGATTGTTGGTGGGTTCGTCGAGAAGCAGCACCGACGGCCGCCGGATCAACTGACCCACCAGCGCCAACAGAGTCGACTCGCCCCCGGACAGCGTGTCGAGGGGTCGGTCGAGATCGCCCGCGGACCCGATCGAATCGCCGAGGCCGGCCGCGTCGAGAAGCGCGAGTGTGCGTTCCTCGATGTCCCAGTCCACGCCGATGACCGTGAAGTCGTCGGGATCGGTACTGCCGTTCTCGACCCGTGCGAGGGCGGCTCGCACGGTGTCGATGCCCAGCCGAGCAGCGACCGTCTCGCTGCCCGTCGTGGCTGCCTGCTGCGGGACGTAGCCGGTGGTGCCCGTGACGCGGACCGATCCGCGGGACGGAGCCAATCGGCCGGTGATCAACTGCAGGAGAGTCGATTTGCCGGCGCCGTTCGTGCCCACCAGGCCGGTTCGGCCGGGAGTGAAGGATGCGTCCAGGCCGTCGAAGACGGGGCGGCCGTCAGGCCAGGTGAAGGTGAGATCCGTGATGACGACGGAGGGTGAGACTGACATGATGCACCTCGGAAGGGAGTGTCGTGCCACCGCGAGTGTTCGAGGTGGGATCCGCACTACGCCGAGATGAGCAACGTTCATGTCCGTTCGTCCGGGGATGGGGCTCATCCACTGTAGGACGATCGGCCCGCGGGGTCAACGGATATTCGAACCGATTGTCACTCAGTCGTTCTCGGATCCCTCGACGGTCGGTCCCTTCGCGCGAAGGTCGTCGACCTTGGCCATCGCGTCGCGGAGTTCTGCCAGCCACGGGTCGATGTGCTCACCGGTGAGCCGCACTGCCCATGCGAGAGCGTCGGCACGCGAGCGGGCGACGCCGGCGTCGACGAGCGTGTCGAGCACCTTGCGTTCGGGCTGACGCAGGCGCGTCATGACCGGCACTGCGAGGTGGGTGAAGAGGGTGGTGTCACCGTCGATGGTCACGCCCCAGGCGACCTTGCGGCCGTAGCGGGCCTCGGCCTCGGCAGCGATGCGCATGCGGTCCTCGCGGGTGGTCTCGCGGAAGCGAGCGATACGGCCCTCGACGCCCGCCTCCGACTCCGGCGCGTTCAGCTCGCCGATGACGACGATCTCCTCGCGATCGATCTCGACCGTGGCGACGCCGTCGAACCAGTCGTCGGGAAGGCGGCCGAGGAACCACTGTTCCGCGTCGCCTGCATCCGGGACGTCCTTCTGCTGCCAGCCGCCGGGGCGACCGACTCGTTCCGCGCGCTCGCCGCGCTTGCTTCCGCGTCCGCGGCCGTGCGGGCCGCCGCGACGGGGGGATTCTCCGGGGGCGAAGGGGTGTTCTCCGAACGGAAAGTTCTCGTGGGTGTGCATGATGATCTTCTTTCGTCAGTGGCGCGATTACATGATTACAACGCCAGTGATTACAAGATTACACAGTTGTGGAACATCGTCAAGGAATCGGTTCGTCCGTGTGACCGTCGGAGCCGTGGGGCACTATCAGTGCGTGTCCACGCTGATCTCCCGCCCAGTCCCTCGACTCGTTGCCGTGATCGCCGCTCTCGCCCTGGCGGCCACCGGTTGCAGCAGCGACGAACCGCCCGAGTCCCGTCTGACGGCCGATCGCTTCGCCGAGGCGCTGAGCACCGGAAATATCGGAGCGGCGGCCGAGCTGACGTCCGATCCCGCCGCGGCCACCGCGGCACTGACGCAGGTCTACGACGGGCTCGGCGGCTCGGGCGCGGTCACGGCTACCCCGCGCTTCACCGTCAGTCAGGCAGACGACGAGCTGCAGACGTTCACGATGTCCGCGTCGTGGTCCTTCGCGCCTCCGGAGTCGGACAGTTCGCAGCCCGACACCAGTACTACCGCCGCCGCCACCACGACGGCTGCGCCCGCGACCGCGGAGCGCGTCTGGACGTACACGACGTCCGGCTCGGTGGCCGACGGCGACCAAGGCTCGAAGGTGACATGGGACCCCGGCGTCGTCGTGCCGGGTCTGACGCCGAATACGACCGTTCGCTACACCCCGGTCACGGCCACCACGACTCCCCGCGTCGTCGACACGTCGGGCGCAGCGTTGATGTCGCAGCAGGTCGTGACGTTGGTGAACCTGGATCAGACCGCGGCCCCGACTGCCGTCGCAGCGTTGGTGTCCCCGTTCGCGCCGACCGTGACGGCAGAATCGTTGCGCGCGGACCTCGCCGGCGGGCAGACGGTGACCGCCGTCAGTCTGCGACAGGAGGACCTCGCGCCGATCGAGCCACTACTCGCAGCCCTTCCGGGTGTGACGCTCGCGCCGCAGACGCGGCTGCTCACCGAGAACCGCGCCCTCTCCTCACCTGCCCTGAACGACGTCGCGCAACTGTGGCAGGAACAGCAGGACGCCACAGCCGGGTGGGCCGTCCAGTTGCTCGGCCCCGACGGCGCAGTCGCCCAGCAGCTCACCGGTGTCGAGGCGACCGTCGGCAAGGACATCCAGGTCACTCTGGACACGTTGCTCCAGCTCAAAGCGGAGAACGCCCTGGCGACGGCCCAGAATGCGTCGGCGATCGTCGCGATCCGGCCCTCCACCGGGGATGTCGTCGCCGTGGCGCAGAACGCCGCCGCCGACGCTCAGGGGCCCATCGCACTGACCGGCCTGTATCCGCCCGGCTCGACCTTCAAGACCGTGACGACGTCCGCTGCGCTGCAGGCCGGCAACGTCACGCCGACGTCGGTGCTTCCGTGCCCCGGGTCGGCGAACATCGAGGGTCGGACCATCCCCAACGACGACAACTTCGACCTCGGCCAGGTGCCGCTGCAGACGGCATTCGCACGGTCCTGCAACACCACGATGGGTCAGCTCGCCGTCGACCTCCCCGGCGACGCACTGCAGAAGGCGGCAGCGCAGTTCGGTCTGGGAGTCGACTACGTGACACCGGGTCTCACGACGGTGACCGGCAGCGTTCCGGCCGCTACGACACCGGCGGAACGCGTCGAGTCCGCCATCGGGCAGGGCGCGGTCACCGCGTCGCCCTTCGGGATGGCACTCGTCGCGGCGTCCATCGCCAACGGGTCGACGCCCGAGCCGACCATGATCACGGGACGACCGGGAACTCCCGACCGGACAGTTGCCGCGCCGTCGGCGCAGGTGACCGAGCAGCTCCGGGCGATGATGCGCGAGACGGTGACCGCGGGAACGGCGACGCAGCTCCAGGACATCGACGGCTTGCTGGGCAAGACGGGCACCGCCGAGGTCGCGGGCGGACCTGCCCATGGCTGGTTCGTCGGCATCCGCGGTGACCTGGCATTCGCCGTCTTCGTCGAGGGTGGGGACTCGTCCGCGCCGGCGCTGACAGCGGCGGGGTCCTTCCTGCGCTGATCTGCACGGCACAACAGGACGAGCGGTCGGTGACCGGATCGTGACCGCACCGAGCGCTTCCCGTGCTGTGTTACTGGTGTGACTCATGTGATTATTGGTGCATGGTTCTGCGTTCCAGGTATGTCGTCGCGCTGTTTGCAGTGTTCGTGTCGCTCGCGACTGTCGCCTCGTTCGTGGTGAACAAGCCTCGCAGTGAGGCCGCCGTTCTCGTGGACCGGTTCACAGCAGCTCTCGATCAGCGCGACGTGGCCGCGGCCGCCGCTCTGACGTCCTACCCCAATGCCGCGGCCCAAACGATCAGCGCCATGTTCGACGCGATGGGACCGGGTGTCTCCACCAGCCGCATGTCGCAGTACATCGGACTCGACGACGAGTCCGGGTTCTTCACACTCGACTCGACCTGGAAGTTCGGCGAACCCCGCGACCAGGACTCTCGCGAGTGGCACGTCACGACGCAGGGATCCGCCCGCAAGCTCGGCGTGGGGTGGCGTATCTCCTGGGATCCGTCGATCCTGGCGCCCGATCTGGCCGCCGGCGGATCCGTCCGCTACACCCGCACCGATGCGCCCGCTCCGCGGATCCTCGACACGACCGGCGCGATCATGATGACCGAGCAGAACGTCGCTTCGGTCCGGGTGGATCCGTCCGCGACGTCGGATCTCGCCGACACCACCAGCCGACTCGCCGACGTCATCGACGTCGTCGCTCCGCTGATCACGTCCGAATCCTTGCAGGCGGATGTCGCCGCCGAGCCCGGACAGATCATCGACGCCGTCAACCTCCGTGCCGACGATTACGCGGTACTCGAGGACGACCTGCGGGCCATCCCCGGTGTCGTCCTCTACGCGACGCCGAAGCTGATCGCCGCCGATCGTCGACTCACCTCTCCGGTGCTCGATTCGCTCCGCGACGTCTGGCAGGACACGCGCGACGCGACGTCCGGCTGGGCCGTGGAGGTCGCCGACGCCGACGGAGAGACCACACGTCAGGCAGGATTCCAGGGCCCCGGCTCGCCGGACATCCGCTCGACCGTCGACCCCGCCATCCAGTTGGCCGCCGAGACGGCTGCCGTCAGCGTCGGAACGCCGGCGTCGATCGTGGTCCTGCAGCCCTCGACCGGTGCCGTGCTGGCGACAGCGCAGAACAGTTACGCCAACGACCTGGGTACCCCGGCCTTCACGACGCTGTATCCGGCAGGAACGCTGGTCGACACCGTGTCGGCGTCGGCAGATCGCCAGAAGATCGACTTCGCCGACGCGGCACGTCAGTTCGGGCTCGGAACGTCGTTCGACGTCCCCGGCCTCGACCTGGTCACTGCGTCGCTTCCGGACGGGCAGTCCGCCGTCGACCAGTTCCGCGGAGTCAGCCGATCGACGTCCTCCGACCGCATGACGGTCACCCCGTTCGGCCTGGCCGAGATGGCCGCGTCGATCTCTCGCGGGTCGGCTCCTGCGCCGTCGATCGTGAGCGGAGTTCCCGCGTCGGTGAGTGCGGCGGGATCCCCGGTGGCGTCCTCCGAGCTCGCGGTTCTTCGGAAGGCCATGCGCGACAACGCACACGACGAGGGCATCAGCGACACGTCCGTCGCGGGACTGGCGGGGGACAGCGGTCAGGACCGTTGGTTCCTCGGTACCTCCGGCGACCTTGCGTTCGCCGTCTACATCGAGGATGCCGACGGCACCGATGCGGCTGCTCGTATGACGAACAGGCTCATGAGGGAGATGGCGACGCCGTCCGAGTGAGTCCCGTTCTGTTACCGTCACTTTCGTGACTGTTCCGGTGTTCCTGCTGCTCACGGCAGCGGGTTTCGGTGCGGGAGTGATCGGCTACATCACCGGTCTGGCGTCATTGGTGTCGTACCCGGCGCTCCTCGCGGTGGGTCTCGCGCCGGTGGCCGCCAACGTCACCAACACTGTCGCACTGGTCGGCGCCGGAGTCGGTGCCACCGCATCGTCGACCAAAGAGCTTGCGAAGAGCGGTCGTTCGCTCGTGTGGCTGACATTGTGGGCTGCGCTCGGAGGTATCCTCGGCGCCGTCGTGCTGCTGCGCGCACCGGGCGAGACGTTCGAAGCGGTCGTGCCGGTCCTCGTCGTCCTGGCATCCGTCGCGATGCTGCTGCAACCGCGCATCCGTGCGCTCGCCGGTAGTCGGACGTTCCCGGTGCTCTACCCGACGGCCATCTTCCTCGTGGCCATCTACGGCGGATACTTCGGAGCCGGTGCGGGCGTGATCTTCATGGCGCTGACGCTGATCTGTACTGCGGAACCCGTCTGGCGCGCAACGCTGCTCAAGAGTTATCTGCTGGGAGTGGCCAATCTGGTGGCGGCGGTGATCTTCGCGTTCTCCGGTCAGGTGGACTGGCTGGCGGCGTTGGCGATGGGCATCGGAACGATCGCCGGAGGGACGCTGGGGCCTCGCGTCGTGCGCCGCCTTCCGCCGAATCCGCTGCGAATCGCAGTGGCGCTGTGCGGTTTCGGTCTGGCCGCATGGTTGTGGCTCGGCTGAGCCGTCATCGACGCGTGCGGACGAACCGTGCGATGGCGCGCCACCCGAGAAGGAAGATCGCCAGCGTCACCGATGCGACGACGATGAAGCTGAACGCAGTGCCCTCGTCGGTCAGCTGACGCAGGAGCATGCCGACCAGGACCGTGCCGATCCACGCGATCACACCCGTCGGCACGAGGGAGTCGGCGACGAACTTCTCCCGGTAGAGCGCATAGGTGACAGCCCATCCGACGACGAGACCGACGAGGAACGGCCACGCGGTGGAGACGACGCCCCCGGCGGTGACGCCTTCGGCGTGACTGCTCCGACCGATGGCACTGAAGACCAGGACGAGAACGACGTCGAGGACCGCCGAGACGGCGAGAGAACGAGTGCGCACGGGAGCTGTCATGCCCCCAGCGTACGAAAGACCCGCTCGGCGGCACGGCCGAGCGGGTCCTTCGTGGTCGAGAGTGGATCAGGCCTGCAGGCCGGCCTCGATCTCGAGGAGGAGGGCGATCTTGTCGCCGACGACAGCGCCGCCGCCTTCGAGGGGCATGTCGATGCTGATGCCGAAGTCCTTGCGGTTGATCGTCGTGGTGGCTTCGAAGCCTGCGACGGGTCCGTTGCCCATTCCGGCGTTGACTCCGTTGAACTCGACGTTCAGGTCGATCGACTTGGTGACGCCGTGCAGCGTGAAGTCGCCGGTGAGGACGAAGTCGTCACCCTTGGCCTGGACGGAGGTGGAACGGAAGGTCGCGGTAGGGAACTTCTCGACCTCGAAGAAGTCGGCCGTCTTGAGGTGGCCGTCGCGCTGCGCGTTGTCGGTCGTGATCGAGGTGACGTCGATCTCGGCGTCGATGGAGGGGGCGCCGTTCTCGTCGACGGTGACGGTGCCGGTGAAGTCCTGGAAGCGTCCACGGACCTTGCTCACCATCAGGTGGCGAACGGTGAATCCGACGGTCGAGTGGGCGGGATCGATGGCCCACGTGCCGGCGGACAGCTGGGGGACGGTCACTGATGAAGTCATGTCGAGCTCCTGTGTGGTTGAAGTTTCAAGCCTCACACTACACAACCGGACCACGGTCCGCATCTATTCCCGAGTGGTCGAGGTATCTCCCGGCGTCGGTCGCTGCTGCGTGCGCAACTCGGTCATCTCGCGCTGCTCGACCTCGAGGTCGAAGTGGAGATCCTCGTGCTGGTGCTTGCGGAAGATCACCAGGAAGACGATCCATCCGACGAGCGCCACGAGAATGAAGCTGACCAGCCGGTAGACCAACGCCGACGCCACTGCCTGCGACGCACTGATGCTCGCCGCGGTGGTCAGCGTCGCGATCAAGGTGGCGTCGACGATGACCAGACCACCGGGAGCGCCGGGAATCGAGCCGACGGTCTTGCTCGCCGAGAACGCGATCAGGAGCCCGTAGATCTTGGGATCCGCACCGATGGCGTAACAGGCGAAACCGAGACACGCGACGTCGGCCAACCGGTGGACGGCGGAGAAGCCGAGTGCGAGCGAGGCGTCCCGCGGTCCGAGGCGCACCGATCTGACCTGCTCGACGATCTCGTCGAGTCGCACCATCCCGGTATCCGGATCGTTGTTGCGCAGCGAGTTGTACTTCAAGAGCCCACATCGACCGACGGCGATGATTGCCTGCGGGTGCGAGCGGATGTAGCGGACGGCCAGCACGATCGCCACGACACCGACGACGGGGACGACCAGGGCGATCGGGTCGGCGCTGCCTCCGACCAGGAACGCGCCGGTCACACCCAGGACGGCCAGACCCAGGGCGGCGATGACGCCCGAGATGGCCAGCTGCCACGAGGCAACGACCGGACTCGCACCCCACCGGCGCGTCTCGCGGTAGGTGAACGCCGTCGAGAAGACCTGGCCGGCGGGAAGCGTCAGAGCCATGGCGGTACTGCCATAGATGACCGACAAGGATCGTCGTTGCGTGATGCGGACCCCGCCGGCGTGCAGGAGTTGCTTCTGCACGCGGGCGAAAGCCGAGAGCGAGACTGCCTGCGTGACGACGCATGCGGCGGCGAATCCCCAGTGGATCTCGGTGAGCGCCCGCCACGATTCGTGGAGCCGGGGCCAGAGGTAGACACCCTCGCCGACGAGCAGGCCGATGAGGGCGATCGCACCGACCCAGCGCAGCCATCGCCACGTGCCACCGGCGCGGGTCGACCCTGCGGATCGGCCCTGCTCCGGATCTACCACGAGAGCGAGCGTAACGAACCGTGCGGTGAACTACTGCGGGTAGTCGACGGGCGAGGCCAGGTGAGTCGCCCGGCGACGTCCGCGAAGCTGCACTTTCTCGCCCAGCTCCCACACCGACTGCTCGTCCTCGTCCGCGAAGTAGAGGGCGGACGTCGACGCCAGGACTCGGCTGGGCGTGAACTTCGCCAGCTCGGTCAGCCGGGACGCCTCGTTCACCGGATCGCCGATCACGGTGTACTCGAAGCGTTCCTTGGCGCCGATGTTGCCGGCGACGGCGAGTCCTGCCGACACGCCGATGCCGATGTCCAGCCCGACGATCGTGCTCAGCTCTCTCCGCAGCTCACGGGCAGCGGACAGCGCAGCCGTCGGTGCGTCCGGGCGATCGAGCGGCGCACCGAAGATGGCGAGGGCCGCATCGCCGACGAACTTGTTGACGAACCCGTGGTGTCGGTCGACGATGTCGACGACCACGCGGAAGAAGTCGTTCAGCAGCTCCACGACCTCACCGGGAGGACGCTCGGACGCGGCTGCCGTGGACCCGACCATGTCGACGAACAGGACGGCCACGAACCGGGTCTCGCCGCCCAGTTCGGTCCCGAACTGCAGGGCGCGGCGCGCGACGTCCTCACCGACGTGCTGGCCGAAGAGCTCGCGCAGCACGGCCCTTTCCGACGCGTCGGCCATCATGCGGTTGAACCCGACCTGCAGCCGTCCGATCTCGCTGCCGTCGAACACCTCGACCTGGACCTCGGTGTGACCTTCCTGCACCTTCTCGATGGCGCGGCGCAGCTGGCGGATCGGGTCGGAGATCTGGCTGGCGGTGAGCATCGACAGGCAGAACGCCTGGACGATCGCCAGCAGACACAGCAGGCTGATCGCGATGGCCAGCGAGTCGGGCGAGAAGACCAGGTCGGTCGTCAGCTGGGTCGCACACAGCAGCAGGATGCCGACGACGGGGATCAGAGTGCCGAGTCCCCAGGTCATCGCCATCCGGGTGCCCACGCCGGGAGTCATCGTCCGGTCGAAGCGTCCCTCGCTGAGCGCCTGCGCGGCGACCGGCCGCAGGATGCGCTCGCCGAGCATGTACGTGAATCCGAACGTGATGGCGGCCGACATCGCGACCGTCACGGCCACGGCCACCGCCAGGGAGGGCATCTCGGCTGCGGTCAGCAGCATGAAGATGATGCCGCCGATGATCCACAGGACCAGGTGGACGATGGCCTGACGCAGAGGCGCGTGCAGCGCCGCCATCTGCTCGGACCGGCTGGGAGGCCCACCGCGCAACTGCCACCGCACGACGCTGCGCAACATGAAGGCCGCCGTGGCGAGGCTGACGATGCCCGCGAAGACGAGGTACGCCCCGAAGATCACGCCGTTGCGCACCCGATCCACGACGATCGACTGATTCTCCGGAATGGGAAGTCCGTAGCGGACGAAGGCGAACACCAGGATCGCGCCGAGCAGATTGGCCAGCAACATGGACGCCAGATACAGAGGCCAGCGACTTCTCAGGGTCAACGAGACCGCACGAAGAAGCGTCAGCACGAGATGAACTTACCGGGTGAGGCCGGACCGTCTCTCGGCTAGGCTCACGCGGTGACAGGCGACCCGTCCGACTCGGTCCATCCCGTCGTTCGCGTGGGCGCGGCCTGGACGTGGCGGCTGCTGGTGTTGTTCGCCGGGCTGATCGCCGTCGGCAAGATCGTCGAGCGTCTGGACAGCGTGCTGGTCCCCGTGGCGCTCGCTCTGCTGGCGTCGGGCCTGCTCTCGCCGCTGGTCGACTGGATGCAGCGCCGCGGAGTACCCCGTGTACTCGCGGTCATCGTCGCCATCCTGGGCAGCCTCGGCCTCGTCGTGGGCATCCTGACGTTCGTCGTCGAACAGTTCATCGTCGGTCTCCCCGCCCTCACCGACCAGTTCACCGACAGCATCACCCAGATCCAGGACTGGCTGACCCGAGGTCCCCTGCACTTCAGCGAGGACCAGATCCGCAGCGCCGGCGACTCCGTCGTCACGTCGATCCAGTCGAACCAGGAAGCCATCACCAGCGGCGCGCTCACCACGGCCGCGGTCATCGGCGAGATCCTCACCGGTGCGCTGCTGCTGCTGTTCACTCTCATCTTCTTCCTCTACGGAGGGCAGCAGATCTGGGAGTTCGTCAGCCGGATCTTTCCGACGCCGGCCCGCCGCCGGGTACGACTGGCGGGCAGTCAGGCGTTCGGCTCCCTGGTCGGATACGTGCGGGCGACGGTCGCCGTCGCTGCGGTCGACGCCATCGGTATCGGTGCCGGCTTGGCCGTTCTCGGAGTGCCGCTGGCGCTTCCCCTGGCGTCGCTGGTCTTCATCGGAGCCTTCATCCCCATCGTGGGCGCGGTGCTGACAGGTTTCGTGGCCGTCATCGTCGCCCTGGTCACGAAGGGGCTGATCACCGCCCTCATCGCTCTCGCGATCGTCGTCGCCGTGATGCAGCTCGAGGGCCACGTCCTGCAGCCCCTGCTCCTGGGACGTGCCGTGCGGGTCCACCCGCTGGCCGTGGTGCTGGCCATCGCAACCGGCATCCTGCTCGCCGGCATCATCGGCGGACTCCTGTCCGTCCCCCTCGTCGCGATGGCCAACACCGCGATCCGGTCGCTGCTCGCCGACGATCCGGAAGAGGCCTACGAGGAGATCGCCGTCGGCGATCCGTCCGACGGTATGTACCCGGCGGCCCCGGACAGTCCGCATCCGGAGAACAAGCAACTCGGGCACGGTGAGGTCGACGGGCCCGCGGACGGGAAGTGACGCCGCCGACGGACCGCTGTGGCGCGCCGCAGCGGCATTCCGGCTGGTCACCGTCGTCTACGCCGTCGGATTCCAGGTCGTCGTCGGGCAGGAGTACGACTCCTTCCGGCTGAGCTGGTTCCTCGTGCTGCTCACCGTCGTCTGGTCCGGCGTGGCGGTCGTGGCGACGCTCGAGCCGTCGGTGAGTCCGTGGTTCGAACGACGGGTGTTCGTCGCGGCGGACCAGGTGGTCACTCTGGGGCTCGTCGTGTCGACGATCCTCGTCGCCGGTCCGCGCTGGCGCTCCGATCATCAGGTGCTGCCGACGACGATCTGGGTGTCCAATGCCGTCATCGCTGCCGCCATCCTCGGAGGCCCGCGGATCGGTCTGCTGTCCGCCGTGACCATGACCGTCGCGATCGCCGTGGTGCGGGGGAACGTCGACGCGGATCTGTGGAGGGATTCGACCGGACCCGTCCTGCTGTCCGTCGGACTCGCCCTGGGCCTCGCTGCGCGAACGGCGCGTGTCGCGAGAACCCGCCTCGACGAGGCCGTGGCATTGGCCGCCGCCACCGCGGAACGCGAGCGGCTGGCACGAGAAGTTCACGACGGTGTCCTGCAGGTGCTGGCCATGGTGAGTCGACGCGGCGCCGAGATCGGCGGTGAGACAGCCGAACTGGCCAGGCTTGCCGGGCGGCAGGAGTCCGCGCTGCGCGCGCTGCTGTCCGGTTCGACGCAGTCCAGGACGGACGGCACGTCCGACCTCAGCGTCGCCGTACGGCAGTCCGTGGGTCCGGCGGTGACGGTGTCGGCTCCGTCGGGTGCCGTGCTGCTGCCCGCGGCCGTGGCGTCGGAGGTCACCGCCGCGGTGTCGGCCGCCGTGGACAACGCGCACCGGCACGGCGGACCCGATGTCGACATCTTCGTCCTGGTGGAAGATCTGGGTGACAGTGTCGTGGTGACCGTGCGCGACGCCGGGCCGGGAATCGAACCCGGTCGACTCGACGCCGCACGCGCGGAAGGCCGAATGGGTGTGTCCGGCTCCATCATCGGCCGGATGGAGGCACTCGGTGGACGAGCGAGGGTGGACAGTGCGCCCGGAGAGGGAACGGAATGGGAACTGACGGTGCTGCGGGGAGGCCGGAGGCCGGCCGGGGTGAACGGGGAAGGCCGGAGGCCGGCCGGGACGAACGGGACCTGACGGTGATGGTCGTCGACGACCATCCGATGTGGCGGGACGCCGTGGCACGCGATCTGGAGGCTCGCGGGTTCCAAGTCGTGGCCACCGCGGACGGCGTCGAAGCCGCCACCGTTCGCGCGAAGGCGACTGTCCCACAGGTGGTTCTGATGGACATGGACCTCGGAGACGACAACGGCGCGGTGGGGACGGCCTCGGTGCTCGCGGTGTCCCCGGCCAGTCGGGTACTGGTGCTCTCGGCGTCCGCCGAACGCGACGACGTCCTCGAGGCGGTCAAGGCGGGAGCGACGGGATACCTGGTCAAGAGTGCGTCGATCGAGGATCTGGTGGCTGCGGTGACGGCGACGGCACGAGGTGACGCCGTGTTCACACCGGGGCTCGCAGGACTGGTGTTGGGGGAGTACCGACGGATGGCGTCGGCGCCGCCCGAGGACGAGACGCCTCCGGCGCTGACCGACCGGGAGACCGAGATCCTGCGGATGGTGGCGAAAGGGTTGAGCGCGAAGCAGATCGGCGCCAAGCTGACGCTGAGTCACCGGACCGTCGAGAATCACGTACAGGCGACGCTGCGGAAACTGCACCTCGCCAACCGCGTGGAACTGACGCGATGGGCCATCGAGCGAGGCCTCTGACCGGGCACCCGCCTCTACACTGACAGCATGGATCCGAAGGACCTCCGCGTCAGTGATGCCGAGCGCGAGCACGTCGGCGGATTGCTTCAGCGTGCGGTCGGTCAGGGGATGCTGTCCCTCGGGGAGTTCACCGAGCGGATGGACACCGTCCTGGCCGCCAAGACGCGGGGCGAGCTGAACGCTGTGCTGATCGACCTGCCCGGGATGTCGAACGCCGAACACCCGTCGGCCGCACCCGTCGCGCCGCAGCATCCGTCGGCGCCGCCCGTCGACATCCGGGCGACGATGTCGACGGTGACCCGCTCGGGTACCTGGAATGCACCGTCGGAGATCAGGGTGGCATCCAAGATGGCCACCGTCACGCTCGACTTCACCTCGGCGGTGCTGTCCTCCCGCCACGTCGCCATCGACGTCGACGATTACTGCAGCACCATCACCGTCGTCGTGCCCGAAGGCGCGTCCGTCGACCTCGACGGTGTCGACACCGTCGGCGGCAGCGCGAACAACCGGGTCAAGAGCCGTCCTGTCGACGGCGGCCTGCACGTCACCGTTCGTGGTCGCGTGCGATTCGGTTCCGTGACGGCGAAGCATCCGTTCGGCACAGCGATCAAGAAGATGTTCGGCTGACGTACTGCGTACTTCTCGGCGTATCCGAGTAGAACTACGCATGGTCGGCGCCTCCGTGGCCGACCACGATCGACGTATGACCACACCTTCGATCGATCCGCGCCTCGTGCACGTCCTGACCGGCGAGGTCGCCGCTCTCCAGCAACACCTCGGCCGCGTCGGCCACGACCTGGGCATCCTCGCGCAGCAACTGGCCACCGTGCAGGCACCCGCGCCGCAGCCCGTCGTGCACAGACCGGCGCCTGTACCCATGCGCCCGCAGCCCCAGGCCCAGGCCCAGCCCCGGTTCCAGCCCCCGCCCACCGTCCCGTGGTGGCAGCGCGACGGCGTCGTGAGCCGGCTCCTGGCCGCGGCCGGAGCAGGCGTCACCGTGATCGGCGTCGTCATGCTGGTCGTCCTCGCCGCGCAGTCGGGCTGGTTCGGCCCCGGAGCTCGCGTCGCTGCGGGAGCAACGCTGTCCGCCGTCCTGATCGCCGCCGCGCATCGCATCGTCGCACGGCCCGGCGGAACCGTCGGTGCCGTCGCGCTCGCGGCCACCGGCTTCGCCGGCCTCTACCTGGACATCGCCGCGGTCACAGCGCTCTACGGATGGGTGCACCCCGTCGTCGGCCTCGTGACCGGACTGGCGGTGGCATCCCTCGGCATCGGTGTCGCCACCCGGTGGTCGTCGCAGCCACTGGCCGTCATGGTCCTCGTCGGGGTCGCCGTCCTCGCACCTGTCGCCACGGCGGGGATCACGTCCGCGCTCCTCGCATTCCTGGTTATCCTGCAGATCGCCGCATCACCCGTCGATTCCCGCCTCGACTGGGTCTGGCTGCGGGTCGCCCGCACCGTACCGGTCGTCGGGGCGATCCTGCTGGCGGTGCTGACGGCGAGCATCGGCGGCGCGAGGGGGTCCGAACTCGCGCCTCTGCTCGTCGTCGCCGCCGTGTCCTTCGCAGCGGCCGTCGCCGCCTGGTACTCGACGCTGACCCGACGTCCCGTCGATCCGGTGTCCGTCGCGGCCGTCGTCGCGACTGCAGGATCCACGCTGGCCACCGCGACCCTGTTCTCACGACCCGTGGCCGGAATCACCTGCGCTGCAGTCGCAATGGTTCTCCTCGCCGTCACTGCCACCACGCGCGGCCTCGCGTCGCCGGTCCGGTTCGTGTTCGCGGTGACGGGTGCGGTCGCCGGTATCTCGGCAGTTCTCGTCGGGACACCGCGGTCGATCCACGCCGTGACGCTGCTGACGGTCGCAGTCGCAGCCCTCGTCACCGGCGGCTGGACGCGATCGCGCGTCACTGCCGGTGTCGGAGCATTCGTCGCGCTCGCCGGGCTGGTTGCTCATACGCAGGTCACTTCCGTCGATGCCCTCACCTACCCCGGCACCGCCGCGGCGAGCGGATGGGCGTCGATCCCGGGCTCCGTCGCCGCACTCGCGATGGCTGTCGCCGGAGTGTGGGCGTCGGTGCGGACTCTCGACGACGCGACCGCCCGAACCGTGTCCGCGTCGTCGTTCGGCATCGCGGGTCTCTACGCCATCACGGCGACATCCGTTGTCGCCGGTGTCGAGATCGGCTCCGACACAGGGTTCTTCGTCGGACATGGCATCGCCACCATCTCGTGGATGATCGTGGCCGTCGTCGCCCTCGTCCGCGGTCTGGCCGACCGCCGCGACGGCCACACGCTCCTCGTCATCGGACTTGCGGTGGTCGCCGCTGCCGTCGCGAAACTGTTCCTCTTCGACCTCGGCGCGCTCGGCGGACTACCCCGCGCCGCAGCATTCCTTGTCGTGGGAATGTTGCTGCTGGGCATCGGCACTCGCTACGCGCGAGCCTTCGCCGATCGAGCCGGCACGGACGTCACTGATGGCGCTGGCGAGCCAGCAGCTCGCTGACGCTGATCGCGCCGGACTGACCGTGGTGGCGACCACCCGACTCGTCCGATTCCCGAGCCCGTCGGCGGCCCGTAGAGGCTGCCGGCGGTGTCTCGTCGTCGTCGGAACGCGGATCGATGTCGATGTGCTCGTCCACCGGCTGTTCGGGTTCGGGAGACTCCTGCTCCGGCATCCGCAGTCCGGCGATCCACGAGTCGACCTCGGCGCTGGTGTGCACACCGTTGCCGTTCGAGCCATGACCGTTGGATCCATGACCGTTGGTTCCGTGCCCGTTGGTTCCGGAGCCGTTGGTCGCGGAACCGTTGGTTGTGGAGCCGTTGCGGCCGTTGCCGTTTCGTGAGCGTCCGGTGTCGATGCCGTCGCCGTTGGTGGACCCGTAGCGGTACGACGCCTCTGCCGGAGCGGGCGAGGTGTCGGGACGCTGGGTCGCGGAGGGCGAGCGAAGCTCTGCGAGCCAGGACTCGATGGGTCGCGGAGCGGGGACGCCGGGCCGAGGCGACGCCGGGGCCTCCTCCGGTGCAGTCCGAGGCGGCGTCGGACGAGCTTCCTCCGGGCGCGAGACGGTGCGCGGTTCCTCCACCGGGGTGGCCGCGCGAGTCGGTTCGGGAGTGGGGATGGCTGTCGTGGGCTCGGCGACCGGTTCTTCGGCAGGCTTCTGCACGCGCGAGGCCGGCGCGGGGGCGAACTTCGACGGGCGTGGTCGCTCCGACGGCGGACGTGCCGCGGACGGACCGTTCTGCAGGACCCGCGGAATGGGCTGGGTGAGCGGCTCACGGGTGCGCGCAGGCAGCGGCGCGGACCCGATCGCGACGAGCTCCGGAACGTCGGCAGGCATGAGCTCCTCGTCGAGCACGGGCTCGCCGAGTCCGAGCTTCTGCTGGATGCGCTTCATCCACTGCGGTGCCCACCAGCAGTCGTCACCGAGCAACTTCATCGTTGCCGGCACGAGGAACATGCGGATCAGCGTCGCGTCGATGATCAGGGCGGCGATCATGCCGTAGGCGATGTACTTCATCATCACCAGCTCGGAGAACGCGAAGGCGCCGGTGACGACGATCAGGATCAGCGCGGCGGCGGTGATGATGCGACCCGTGTGCGAGGTACCGACGCGGATGGCTTCGGACGTACTGGCGCCGCGTGCTCGGGCCTCGACCATGCGGGAGAGGAGGAAGACCTCGTAGTCCGTCGACAACCCGAAGATGATCGCGATGATCAACACGAGGACGGGTGCCATGATCGGGCCCGGCGTGAAGTTCAGCAGACCCGCACCGTTTCCGTCCACGAAGATGAACGTCAGGATGCCGAGCGTCGCGCCGAGCCCCAGCGTCGTCATGAGGATGGCCTTGAGCGGCAGGACAAGTGATCCGAAGGTGAGGAACATCAGCAGGGTCGTCACCAGGACCACGAGCCCCGCCATCAGCGGTAGTCGGTCGACCAGTGCGGCGATCGAGTCCTGCTCGATGGCCGGGGTGCCGCCCACCGACATGGTCACGCCGTCGGGAACGTCGATGGAGCGGATGTAGTCGATCGCGGGGTTGGAGACGTTGCGGTCGACCAGCCCGGCCTTGAGGACGGCCACGCCGTTCTCGTTGCGCTCGATGGAGAACTTCTCGACCAGGCCGGGAGCGTTGGACGCCTCGCGCAGGATCGCGCCGAGCTGCGGGCCGGCAGCATTC
Organism: Rhodococcus sp. AC861; assembly: GCF_979256035.1. Taxonomy (NCBI): domain Bacteria; kingdom Bacillati; phylum Actinomycetota; class Actinomycetes; order Mycobacteriales; family Nocardiaceae; genus Rhodococcus; species Rhodococcus sp. AC861. The sequence continues at coordinate 494,921 of NZ_CEEDMW010000002.1, read as the reverse complement.
TCGAGCACGATCTTGAGGGGCTCGGTGCGGTACGACGGGAAGTTGGCGTCGAACTCGTTCTGCGCCTCGCGGGTGCCGTTGTCCGGCGGAAGGTACGTCTCGTTGATGCCGCCGAACTTGATGGCACCGACGGGCAGCGTGAGGATCAGCAGGCCCAGGACGATGGGAACGCAGACCTTCAGGGGGTTGCGCATGACCCACCGGGTGAGCTTGCCCCAGGGACCGGACTCGATCTCCTCGGTCGTCTTGGTCTTGCGCATGCTCTTGAGGCCGAGAGCGTCGATGCGCGGGCCGAGGATCGACAGGATGGCCGGAAGAATGGTGATGGCGGTCAGGGCTGCCAACGCGACGGTGGCGATGGCACCGAAGGCGACGGACTTCAGGAATCCCTGAGGGAAGAGCAGCAGGCCGCCCAGACTCGCGACGATCATCGTCGCGGAGAAGACGACCGTTCGGCCCGCGGTCATGACGGAGCGCTGCACGGCCTGCTGGGTCGTGCGGCCGTCGGCCAGCTCTTCTCGGAACCGGCTGACGATGAACAGGGCGTAGTCGATGGCCAGGCCCAGCCCGATCAGAGAGACCACGGGTGCGACGAAGCTGTTCACCTCGACGAAGTTGGTGAACAGTCGCACCATGCCGTTGGCCGCGACGACGGTGAGACCGCCGATGATCAGCGGCAACGCGGCCGCCACGACGCCGCCGAACACGAAGAACAGCAGCACGCCGACGACCGGAATCGCCAGAATCTCCATGCGGTGGATGTCGCCGGCCATGGTGTCGTTCAAGGCGTTGGCGATGGGCTGGAGCCCCGCGAGCTGCACGTCGACACCGTCGATCGCGAACGCGTCCTTCACGTCACGGAAGTTGTTGGTCAGTTCGGTGTCGTTCGCTCCGGCGATGGCGAAGGTCGCGATGGCCTTGGTCTTGTCCGGCGAGGCGAGCGCCGGAAGTTTCTGCTGGAAGTAATTGATGTTGATCTTGGAGATCTTGTCCGCGTGGGCCGCCATCATGGCGTCCTGACCTGCGGTGACCGTCTGCTGGAACGTCGGGTCGTCGACCGTCGAGCCCGCAGGAGCGGTGTAGAGGGCGACGACGTCGCCGGTGCTGTCCCGGCCGAACGTGCCGTCGGCAGTGACCGCGGCGTGCACGGACTCCGAATTCGGATCGTCCCAGCCGCTCTGACTGAGATGGTCGTTCAGCGTGAGGCCGTACGCGGCGAGGCCCAACAGGAACGCGACCATCACACCGATCACGGTGTACCGCGATCGGTGGACCAGATCACCCCAACGAGCAAACACTCAGGACACTCCTTGACGCCCGACGAGCAGGGCGGACAGCGGACGGAACGGCTGCAGCCACGCGCCCTCGTCGGGCAGGGACTCGAGGCTGACACGAGGCAGCGGCTCGCGGAACACCCCGGGGATGTCCTCGAGATCGACGAATTCGAGCGTCTCGGACGACACGGCCCAGCTGGCGTGCTCCCGGAACCCGATCACCTGGACCGGCACACCTGTCGCCGCTATCGCTTCGAGAGGGATACGGAAGGCCTGCCCGTCCGCCGACGCCACCACGACTCCGGCCAGACCGTGATCGGCCGCGCGGAGCTCGATGTGATCGAGCATGTCGGAATCGACGTCGCTGTCCTCGTCGATCTTCGGTTTCGCGAAGACCGCGAAACCCACGTTACGCAACGCCTCCACCCACGGCCGCACGACATCGGCGCTGCCCTGGGCGATATTGGTGAACACCGTCGCCTCGGGTTCGAGGGTCGCGGTCTGGTGCACGGAGAGCTGCGCGGTACGGCCGAGGAGCCATCGGCCCAGCGCATCGAAGCGTGGCCGGTACGCGGCGGTGGGTCGGCCGCCGAGAATGGCGCCGAGTCCCATGTCGAGGTTGGGTGCGTCCCACACCAGCAGAACGCGCTTGGTATGGCGAGAATCACCGGACACGTCGAGCACGGCGCCCGTGGGGCTCTGGTCGTCCACGCTCATCGGAGTGTGTTCTCGCTTCCTCGTCGCGTGCTCATCGGCCCGGCCTGATCCAGACGAATTCGTTCGTCGGACGTCCGACCTGCTGTGCCTTACCTTCGAACTTCGTCACCGGACGGTCCACGGACAGGGAGGACCCCTCGACGGTACGTCGTTCGGCATCGAAGGGCAGCCGCGTCAGAGCGGGCTCGGCGTCGCCGACCTCTTCTATCCATTCGGCGTAGTCCGCGTGATCGGTGGCGACGTGCAGGATCCCGCCGGGCTCGAGACGGTCTGCCATCAGCGCGAAGGTCTCCGCCTTGAGGAAGCGGCGCTTGTGGTGGCGAGCCTTCGGCCACGGATCCGGGAAGAACACACGGATTCCGGCCAGCGACGCGGGAGAGACCATGTTCTCCAGCACGTCGGCGGCGTCGCCGCGCAGGATGCGGAGGTTGGTGAGTCCGTCCCGCTCGATGCCCTGGACGGTCTGCGCGATGCCGGGGCGGTAGACCTCCACGGCGATCAGATCGACCTGCGGTTCGCGCGCGGCCATCGCCAGCGCGGCGGTGCCGGTGCCGGACCCGATCTCGAGAACCACCGGAGCCGATCGACCGAACCAGGACTGCGGATCGAGCGGCTCGTCGGCCACGTCGCGGCCGATGATGGGCCACATGCGATCCCACGACGACTGCTGGGGTTCGGTCAGCGCACCACGACGCGATCGGAAACTCGTGACTCGCGGATAGAGCCTTGAACCACCCTCGGCGGCGCCGTCGTACAGGCCTCGACCGGGCACTGTGTCCACGGCGTCAGGGTCGGTCATGGGTCCATTGTCTCCCATGGACTCGTTCTGGGACAGCAGGGTCTCGACTTCAGGTCGAGACTCGGGATCATCGGGACACCCGACGTGCATGGGAGAATCGCAGGATCGCATCGTCGAATCGGGGGACGAAGGATGCCGGGGACCAGTAACGACGCGCTCGCGAGCGCCGTGGAACAGCTGACGAGACGGTCCGACGACGGAGAGCTTCGGCGCGTCGTCGCCACGTGGGGATCACCGATGACGGCGGGGGTGTCCGGTCGCCCCGGAGTCGGAAAGTCCGCATTGGTGGAGCAGCTCGACGGTGTGCAGGAGGTGCGCGGCGTCGATACACCCGGGGCGGCCGACCCGGTCCTCGACCAGGACGTCCTCGTGCACGTAGTCGCGAGGTCCGTCACCTCGGCCGATCGTCGGGCTCTGTCGTCGCGGGTGGGGCGCGACACTCTCGTCGTCGCGGGACGGCTGGATCTGGAAGACGACCCCCGCGCCTACGTCGCGTCACTCGACGTCGACGGCCCGGTGCTGCCCGCCGACGACATCACCGCCGTGCGGCACTGGTGTGTCGACGCGCGAGAGCGGGCGCGTCATCGTCGGGACGCGGCGCTGCTCCGTGACCTCGAACGTGTCGCGGCGGCGCGTCCGGACACGCGTCCGGCCGTGGAGACCTTCCTCCGATCCACTGCCGCGTCGACGGTGCGGAACGGAACGTGACCCTGCCGGCGGACATGCGCCGTGTGATCGGCAGGTGGAGCCCGAACGCTCTGGACAGACTGTCCCGGCCGCGCGCCGGATCCGGATTGGCCGCAGTGCTGTCCGCCCCGGGGATGCCCGAGCCGGATGTCCGGCGTGCAGTAGAAGGTGCGGGCTGGGCGATCGTCCCGGTGACGTCTTCGGCAGCCGTGATCGTTCTCCTCGATCCGGACCTGCCGGTGGGCCGAGCGCTGATCGAGTCCATGCGAGCGATCCCGCTGGATCTGCCGATCGTCGTCGTGGTGCCGGCGGCAGACCGCGAGCAGGCAGAACGGACACGGTCCGCCGTCGCCGCCCTGGCGCCTCGATGTGCGTCTGCACCTGTCGTCGTGCCGTCGGTGGACGGACCGTCCGCGCTCGTCGAGACGGTGGAGCGAGCGGTCGGACGCATCGACATCGTCGAGGTCGACCGACTGCTGCGTGCCGACGCCGTCGCGTCGGCCCGGTCGGCACTGGCGGCCGCGGCGCGGAACGACACCGGTGCCGCGGAGATCGCGGCGCTGCGCGAACGCCGCCGCCGCGTCCTCGTCGACGCCGTCACCGGTGACGGACGGACGTCGAGCGGGGAGCTGCGCATCGAGCTGGCTCACCGGGTGGGAGTGCATCGTCGAGAGACTGCAGCCCGCGTGTCGGAGGCCGTAGCGTCCGCTCGCCGCGCCGACCTGCGACAGATCCCGGCTCGTGTCATGGAGGAGGTAGATGCCGCGTCCGCGCGGCTGACCGCCGAGGTCGACGCTGCGTTCAGCAGGCGGGGTGCGGTCAGGACGGTCACCACGGCGGTCGGCTCGTCGACCGATCAGCCGGCGCCACCGAGAGGCCGGTGGACGACGGAAGACGTGCTGGCGGGCATCGTCGGCGCGTCCGCCGGTGCCGGTGTAGGGCGAGCGGGGGCCTGGGCGATGTCGGTGGGAGGGCTGCCTGCGTCGGCAATCGCCGTTCTCGGCGCGGTGTCCATGGCCGCCGCGGTCGTAGGGACACGGGCGACGGCGTCCTCCCGCGCACGGCAGCGCCGGTGGGCGATCGAGGTGGTCGCCGATGCTGCCGCCACGTGGGAACGGGACATCGCATCCCGGATCCTCGCCGCGGACGCGTCGGCGGCCGACCTCGCGGTGTCCCGCGCTCGGGACCGCGCCGCACGACGCGATGCGGCGCTCGCGGACGTCGACGCCGAGATCCGTGACGTGTCGTCGCGTGCCGCGTCCCGTGCGGCTGCATACCAACGAGACCTCGAGATCCTGGAACGGGGAACCGACGACCGACCGCGTGCGTCGAAGCACGAGAACGGATGACGGAAGGGGGCCGCGTGGTCGAGTGGTCGGGGACGTTCGATGCAGGGGTGGCCGACTGCGGACCGCTCGGGTCCGAGGACATGTTCCTTCCGGACATCGACACCGACGGCGACGGCATCTTCGACACCGTCGTGACGCACGGAGGTGGCGGGGCCGGAACGGTGGTCTGGTCCGACGTGGACGCGGACGGTCACCTCGACCGTGTGACCGAGATCGATGCGGACGGCGACTATGTCGCGTGGGTGCTCACGTCCGACTCGGAGGACCCCGCGGACGAGTCGTGGCGGGCGGCGGAACGCGGCTCGTTGTGACCGACGTGACTCCAAATGTCCTGACATAGTGCGCTTTACGGCCAGGTCACTGAATCGGTTTTGTGACAGACCGGACATGCCCCGAGTGCCCCGGCCGAAGATCACGGCGTTAACCTCTAGGTCCAGGACACTCGAGGCCCTGCGATCCGTCGATCGCTGGTCACGGGAGGAGCCCGCCCACTGGAACACATGACTCGTCCACAGGCATCGGACGGATCGGTTCCTGCAGCACCCCCAGGAGACAAGATGACCGCGACCATTCCGGGTCTCAACGGAACCGACGGCACGCCCCCCACCACGCACGCCGGCTTGCTGGCCTGGGTACGCGAGGTAGCGGAGCTGACTCAGCCCGACAGCATCGTCTTCGCGGACGGCTCGGACGCCGAATGGAGCCGCCTCACCGACCAGCTCGTCGACGCCGGCACCTTCACCCGCTTGAACGCGGACAAGAAGCCGAACTCGTTCCTGGGCAACTCCGACCCGTCGGACGTGGCGCGTGTCGAGTCGCGCACCTACATCTGCTCGCACCGCGAGATCGACGCCGGCCCCACCAACAACTGGATGGCTCCGGACGAGATGCGCAGCACCATGCGCGAGCTGTACCGCGGGTGCATGCGAGGCCGCACGATGTACGTGATCCCGTTCTGCATGGGCCCGCTCGATGCGGACGATCCCAAGCTGGGCGTCGAGATCACCGACTCCGAGTACGTCGTGGTCTCCATGCGCGTGATGACCCGCATGGGTGCCGCAGTGCTGGAGAAGCTGGGCGACGACGGATTCTTCGTCAAGGCTCTGCACTCGCTGGGCGCACCGCTCGACGAGGGCCAGCAGGACGTCCCGTGGCCCTGCAACGACACCAAGTACATCTCGCACTTCCCCGAGGATCGTGAGATCTGGAGCTACGGCTCGGGCTACGGCGGCAACGCTCTGCTGGGCAAGAAGTGCTACTCGCTGCGCATCGCGTCGGCCATGGCCCACGACGAGGGCTGGCTGGCCGAGCACATGCTGATCCTCAAGCTGATCTCCCCCGAGGACAAGGCGTACTACATCGCCGCGGCCTTCCCGTCCGCGTGCGGCAAGACCAACCTCGCGATGATCCAGCCCACCATTCCGGGGTGGCGCGCCGAGACCGTGGGCGACGACATCGCCTGGATGCGCTTCGGCAAGGACGGTCGCCTCTACGCCGTCAACCCGGAATTCGGCTTCTTCGGTGTCGCACCCGGCACCAACTGGGACTCCAACCCCAATGCGATGCGCACCATCGACCAGGGCAACGCGGTGTTCACCAACGTCGCGCAGACGGACGACGGTGACGTCTGGTGGGAAGGCCTCGAGGGCGACCCCCAGCACCTGATCGACTGGACCGGCAAGGAGTGGACGCCGGAGTCCGACACCAAGGCCGCACACCCCAACTCGCGGTACTGCGTTCCCATGTCCCAGTGCCCCTCGATGGCACCGGAGTGGGACGACCCCCAGGGCGTGCCCATCTCGGCCATCCTTTTCGGTGGTCGGCGCAAGACCACGGTCCCCCTGGTGACCGAGGCGCGCGACTGGCAGCACGGCGTCTTCATGGGCGCCACCGTCGGTTCCGAGCAGACGGCCGCGGCCGAGGGCACCGTCGGCGACATCCGACGCGACCCGATGGCGATGCTGCCGTTCCTCGGCTACAACGTGGGCGACTACTTCCAGCACTGGATCGACCTGGGCAAGAACGCCGACGAGTCGAAGCTCCCGAAGGTGTTCTACGTCAACTGGTTCCGCCGCGGCGACGACAAGCGCTTCCTGTGGCCCGGATTCGGTGAGAACTCCCGCGTGCTCAAGTGGATCGTCGAGCGCATCGAGCACAAGGCTGCCGGCGTGGACACACCGGTCGGCGTCGTGCCGACGGCGGACGCCCTGGACATCGAGGGACTCGACGTGGCGGCCGCGGACGTCGCCGAGGCGCTCGCGGTGAACGTCGACGAGTGGAAGAAGGAGATCCCGCTGATCGAGGAGTGGTTCGACTTCGTCGGCGAGAAGCTCCCCACCGGCATCAAGGACGAGTTCGAGGCCCTCAAGCAGCGCCTGAACGCCTAGATCCCCCCTACCTGACGCCCGCTCCCGATTCCCGGGGGCGGGCGTCAGGCGTCTGTCACCAGCGCCGCTGCGCCCGTCAGAGTTCCCAGTGCGCCCAGTGCGGCCGGCACCACGGTGAAGCCGCGCAGGAAGTCCAGCCGGGCATGCAGTGCCACCGTCTCCCGGATGGGGTTCCACAACGCGGGACCCGCCGCGCTGAAGCCCCCACCGATCACGGCCGTCTCTATGTCCAGCAGGGCCGCAGCCGACGCCACTGCCTGACCGATGGCCACGCCGGCGCGCTGGAGCGCTGCCACTGCCACCGGCTCGGCGTCACGAGCGGCGGCCGCCAGTTCGATACCGGTGGTTCCCGTCCACCCGTTCTCCCGCGCCCACCGGACCGAATTGGGTCCGCTCGCGACCGTCTCGACGCATCCCACACCGCCGCACGTGCACGGTTCGATGGACCCGGGGACGACGATGTGACCGACGTGCCCGGCGTTCCCGCTTCGACCGGACACGATGCGCCCGCCCAGGACCAGTCCGCCGCCGATGCCGGTGGACACCACCATGCCCAGCAGGTTCTCCGCGTGTTGCGCTGCGCCGAAACGGTGTTCGGCCAGCGCGGCGCACGCACCGTCGAGCGCCAAGGTGACCGTGGCGTGCGGTAGGACCGAGCGGACTGCGTCGACGAGAGCGAACCCCTCGTACCATTCGGCGATGTTGATCGGGCCCACCGTCCCGGCCACGACATCCACCGGACCCGCCGACGCGATCCCCACCGCCTCGATGTCGTCGAACTCGACGCCGGCTGCGGACACGACCTGCAGGAGCAGCTCTTCGCATGCGGCCCAGACGTTTTCGGTCGGAGTCGGCACCACGACGGGGTTCTGCGGGCGACCGTCCGGACCGACCATGGCGGCGGTGAACTTGGTCCCCCCGATGTCGAGGGCGAGCACGGGCCTGGTCGAGGTCGTCATCGTTCCCACCCTAACGGCGGTCCGTCAGCGCGGGCGCAGGACCAGAACGAGGTTGCTGACGGCGATCTCGCGGAACCAGGGAACGCGGACGCACCACCACGCCCATCGTGGGTGATACCGAGGGAACGCGGCCAGCAGAGTTCCCTCGGTAGTCGTTGTCGCCCAACGTAAACCGTGCGAGGCGCGGATCGGGAACAGTGATGTGCCGAACCGGTTCTTCGGTTCCTTGCCGTGGACTCGGCGATAGCGCCGGGCCGCGCGCTCGCCCCCGAAGATGTGCCACGGACCGGTTTCGTGACCCCCGAAGGGTCCCCACCACATCGTGTACGACAGCACGACGAGCCCACCCGGCGCGGTCACCCGGAGCATCTCGTCCGCCATCATCCACGGTTCGCGCACGTGCTCGGCGACGTTGGAGGACAGGCAGATGTCCACGCTGTCGGATCGTATGGGGAGGGCTGTGCCGGATCCGCGCACGGAGCCACGGGCGTCGAGACCCGCGGCATGCATCTCCGACGCATCGGGTTCGACCGAGACGTAGGTCGCGCCGGCCGCGGCGAACGCATCGGCGAAGTAACCGGGGCCACCCCCGACGTCGAGCACGGTGCAGCCGGCGAGCGACCGATCGGTGGCCCCGGTCCACAGCTCGTCGATCAACCGCGCCGTGTCGTCGGCGAGGGCGCCGTAGAACCTGGCCGGGTCGCTCTGCTCGAACCGGAAGTCCGAGACGAGCCTCAGCGAACGCCGCAGCGTCGCTCGTCGAGCCAGTGCAGCGGTGACGGAGGACGAGGGCACGGACGCTGACTGTAGAGCCTGCCGGTGCTAGGCGGCGAAACGGAGAACCGTGACGGACGTGCGTCGGTCGCGGATGAGCCGGTTGTTCGCCAGCGTCGGCATGGAGTTGAAGCGCCACCAGCCGGGACCCGTCGGGAACAGCACATCGGTCGCGGAGACGACTGCCGGGATCTCCGCGGCGAGCGACGCCCCTCGACGCGACGACATACTGAACGGCATGGCCGGCATCGTGTAGTGCTCGGTCAGGTGGACTCCGGCGACGGTCCGCTGGGACAACCACTCGGGAATGGAGTCGAAGATCATGCCACCACCGGGGAAGCGCGCGGCGCACTGCGTGATGAGGTCGATGGCCATGCGCTCGTCGAAGTACATCAACAGGCCCTCCGCGGAGACGAAGACGCCCGGTTCGGGATCGATGCCGTCGGCCCAGCTCAGGTCGAAGGCGGACTTCGCGACCGGAACGATTCTGTCCTCGTGAGGCAGAACGCGGGCACGCAGGTTCATGACGGGTTCGAGGTCGACGGAGTACCAGTCGTTGTCCGGGCGGCCCAGGCGCCAGTAGGCGGTCTGCAGTCCCTCTCCCAGCGCGACCACGGACGCATGCGGGCGCGAGGCGAGGTAGGCCTGTACGGCGGAGTCGAACGTGCGCGCGCGGAGCGCAGCGGCAGCGGCCGGCTTGCCGAACTTCGACCAGTCGTATTCGATCGACCGGTGGATGTTCACTGCCATGGGGTCGTCGATGACGGACTTCGCACCGGACGCGAACGCGGCTCGGTTATGAAGGGTGTACAGGGTCGTGGAAGATACCCCGTCGAGGGTATTTCCGTCGATCAGCCCAGAAGTCACGACAAAACCTCACTGTTAACCGGATTAGTTGGAGATAAAACAGAACTTAGTGGTTTTTTACGGGCCTGTGGACCATTCGGTGTCGGTCGTTCGAATGAATCAGTGTCGCGGGGGTGACGGGTGGTATCAGAGTTGCGAGAGGTTCTACTTCTCTGCTGGCGTGACAGTGGCCATCCACAAGGTGGGGGCAGCGAGAGCTATCTCGAACACGTCGGCGCCGGGCTGGCCGAGCGCGGTATCGCCGTGACCCTGCGCACCGCGTCGTACCCCGGTGCTCCGTCGTCCGAGACCGTGCACGGCATCAGGATCAGCCGCGCCGGCGGCCGGTACACCGTCTACCCCCGGGCTCTCGCCTCACTGGCACTGGGTCGCCTCGGGATCGGACCGCTGGCCGGTCTACGCCCCGACGCGGTGATCGACACGCAGAACGGCATCCCGTTCTTCGCCCGGCTCGTCACCTCGGCCCCGGTCACCGTCCTGGTGCACCACTGCCACCGCGAGCAGTGGCCGGTGGCAGGTCCCGTCATGGCGAAGGTCGGATGGTGGATCGAGTCCCGACTCTCCCCGCGCGTCCACCGTCGGTCGCAGTACCTGACCGTGTCGCTTCCCTCCGCCGACGAACTCATCGCCCTGGGCGTCGACCGCGACAGGGTCGCCGTCGTCCGGAACGGCGTCGACGAGATCCCGGCGGACGTCGTGCCGGGCGACGTGGCGACACGTGCGGACGTCCCCACGCTCGCCGTCCTGTCCCGGCTGGTTCCGCACAAGCAGATCGAGGACGCCATCGACGTGGTGGCGACGCTGCGCCGATCGTTCCCCGAGCTGCGACTCGACGTGATCGGCGGTGGGTGGTGGGACGAGAACCTGCGAGCCCATGCTGCTTCACGAGGTGTCGGCGACGCCGTCACCTTCCACGGGCACGTGTCAGAGACACGGAAGCACCGGATTCTGGCGCGCAGCTGGGTCCACGTTCTGCCGTCCCGCAAGGAGGGGTGGGGACTGGCCGTCGTCGAAGCCGCTCAACACGGCGTGCCGACGGTCGGCTACCGACACTCGCGCGGTCTGACCGACTCCGTCGTCGACGGGGTCACCGGGGTGCTGGTGGGCGACGAGTGGGTCGGTCAGGACACCGATGTCGCCGATCTGACGGACGCCGTGAGCACGCTGCTCGAGGACGGCGATCTGCGTCGACAGCTCGGGGAGAAGGCACGGCTGCGTACGCGGGAATTCTCGTGGGCGCAGTGTTCGCGGGCCGTCGAGTCGGTGTTGACCGATCACGCGCGCGGGCGTCCGGTCACCGGCCTTCTCACCGAATCCGGTCGCGGCGAACTTCCCTGACGGACACGGCGCCGGCGGCGACGATCGCCAGGGCCCACAGAACGTGCGCCGCTCCGACCGGCCACACCGCACTCGCCACCCGGGGCGCGGGGTCGGGAACGGCGTAGAGCGCCAGATCGTCGTCGGCGTAGACACAGTCGAGTCCGGTGAGAGTGCGCGCGGAGTCGCCGAGTTCGCCGGGCGACGTCTCGACGAGGATCCATCCGACGCCGAGATCCGCCAGGTCCGACGCGGGGGCACCGCGCAGCAGCAGTGATCCGACCCGCCGCGCGACCGTGCTCTCTCCCTGCACCGTGACAGCCCCCACCGGCAGATCCCCGGTCTGCAGCACGTCGGCGCGCAACCATCGCGGGGCCGGGTCGAGTACAGGCGCTTCCCCGGACCAGTCGAACCGTCGGAACGTGCCGCTCGGCAGGACGGCGACCGACGCGTCGGACGTACCTACCCGGTCGGTCACCTCGGCCCATCCCGTCGGATATCGGACCGGGCGCATCGCGCCGTGCACTCCCCATGCCAGGTCGGGGAGGACGATCACGAGTGCCGCGACCGCGACGACGGCGCCGCCCAGACGTCGGCCGTCGACCGCCGCGCCCGCGCAGAGTGCGAGTGCGGGCATCCAGAGGGCGACCCATTTCTGGGAGTCGCGGAACAACCCGGCACCGGGGACCGACTCCGCGGCCCATCGGCCGAGATCGAGCCCGATCGGCGTGGCGGCGAGGGCGATCAACACAACGGACACCGCGCCGGTGAGCAGGAGCGCCGCGGCCACGGGCGATGCGGTACGGCGCAGTCGGGGGAGTCCGGCCGCGGCCAGGCCGAGCAGCACGGCGGTGCCGACGACGGCGAACAGGGTGGTCCGGGACGCGGGGACCGCGTCGGCGTTCCAGATCCCGCCGAGACCCGCCAAGGACCCGATCGTGGCCAGTCCGGGCTCCGCGCGCGCTGCGAACGCGGCGACTCCCGACGGGTCCGAACCGGCCCCGGCCCCGGAGAGCGCGGTGGAGACCAGCCACGGCGCCGATACGACCACGGTCGATACGACGAGGACGGCCACTCGCCACCCGCGGCGCACGCCGCCGGGAGCGCACAGCGTGACGAGGGCCAGAGCGGCGCACATCAGCACACCCGTGGGGGTGAGTCCGGCGACACCGAGACACAGCACGAGCGGCGCCGCTGCCCGCAGATCGCCCCGCTCACGCAGACGACGCGCTGCACAGACGGTCCACGGCAACGCGGCGTACCCGACGAGCAGGCTCCAATGACCCTGCAGCAGGCGCTCGGCGACGTACGGGTTCCACACCGCAACCGTCGCGGCCACCAGCGAGGGTCCTGTCGCGTCGGTGTCCAGCAGGCGCGAGGTCATCGTCGCCGCGCCCAGGCCGGCCGCGACCAGCGCAAGGAACAGCACACCCACCACGAGGGTGCCTCCGTCGATCACGGTGGTGAGCGCGGCGACCGCGGCGTCCTGCGGGACCGCGCGCGCTGCCGAGTCGGACAGTCCGAGGGCGGACTCGGTGAGGTGCGAGCGAGGTGTCGACACGGCGTCGCGCAGCAGGAGGTAGCCGCCACCGGGGAGCAGCGCGCCGAGAAGCGGTCCGAGCGCCGCGGCGGCCAGAACGGTGGACCACCCGGCCGACCACGCCCCTGCCCGCACGCTCGGCCCTGTCATCATGTGGGCATGATCCCCGCGCGCTCGTCCACCGTCGTGGCCGGGGTGAGCATCGTGACGGCCGGATCGATGGTGGCGAACATCGCGTCGTACTTCCTGCACGTTCCCGCCGGCAGGCTGCTGGGTCCGGAAGGCTACGGCGAGTTCGCCTCGTTGCTCGCCGCACAGTTGGTGCTGGCGGTGCCGGCGTTGGCCGTGCAGACCGTGGTCGCCCGCAACAGGGTCCGGGGCGCGGCGCTCGCGGATGTACGGCGTCTCGGGTCGATCCAGGCCGCGGTGGTCGGACTGCTCGCGCTCGTCGCGACACCCTTCGTGGCCGCATTGCTCGACACGAGTGTCGCCACGACGGCCGCGGCGCTGTGTACGGCACCCTTCCTGGTACTCCTCGCGACGGAACAGGGCGTGTTGCAGGGTGATTCACTGTTCGGCGCCCTCGGTGTCGTTCTCGCCGCCGGCGGGCTGGCCAAGGTCGTTCCTGCCGTCACGACGCTGCTGCTGGGTGGATCCGCGGGGCCGGCGCTCCTGGCCGGGGCTGTCGGAACCGCGGTGATGGCTCTTCTCGTCCGCATCGTGGTGACTCGGCGCGCCACGCACAGGGATGGGGGCGGGAGCGCGACCCGGTGGCGCGATGTCCTCGCCGCATCCCAGGTGCAGTTGGTGATCGTTGCCCTGTCGTCCGTCGACCTCTTGCTGGCACGCCGCGTGCTGGATCCCGAGTCTGCCGGTATCTATGCTCTCGGAGCGGTCGCAGCGAAAGCGGCGTTCTGGCTGCCGCAGTCCGTCGGAGTGGTCCTCTACCCACGGATGGCCGACCCGAGACAGTCCGCCGACGCCGTCCGGACGGCTTTCCTGGTGCTGCTGGGTGTCGGATCCGTCGTCGTTCTCGGTGCGGCGGTGGTGGGCCCGGTGGTGCCGCTCGTGATGGGTGAGCAGTACGCCCCCGTGCGGCACCTGCTGTGGCTGTTCGCCGCGCAAGGCGCGCTCCTCGCGATCGTCCAGTGCGGCCTCGTCGCGTCGGTCGCCCGTGGTGACACCCGATCGGCACTGATCGCGTGGGCCGTGCTCGTCGTCGAGGCCGTCCTCGTCCTGTCCGTCGTGGACGGCGTCATCGAGTTGATCGTCGTGGCGACGGCATGTGCCGCGGCGGCATCTGTTGTGGTTTTCACCAGCACTCGGTCCGGTTCGCGTGTGACACGATCGTCGGAGGTGGATCGTTCGGGGACGAGTCGAGGGGTGGGTCCGTGAGGCTGCGTAGGGGCGCGACGGGTATCGATGTACTGCACGAGCCGACGGGTAGCTGGATCGACCTGAAAGCCGCTGGAGGAGAAAGTCTTCCGGTGTCGGTCGTCGAGTTCCTCGGTCTCGGCGAGCGTGCACGGGACACCGCACGGAAACTCGTCGATCGTGCGGTGACCGCCGGCACGGCGACAGCCACGACGTTCTCTCCGCTGCCGTTCGAGCCACGGTCGCTGCGGTGCTTCGCAGGGTGGGACGCGCACTGGCATCAGGCGGCCGAGAGCATGGTGCGGCGCAACCTGCCCGCCGTGCTTCCTCTCGCCAAGACGTACCAGGCGATCATGCGCAAGCCCTTCCCTCCGCTCCGGCCGGGGTCCGCCGTCTTCGAGCACCCGATCTACTACACGGGCAACCATCTGTCCGTCGTGGGCGACGGAGCGCCGATGCTCTGGCCCGGATACACCGAACTGCTGGACTTCGAGCTCGAGTACGGCGCCCTCGTCGTCCGACCGGTCAGAGACGCGTCGCCCGCCGAGGCCGAGGCCGCGATCGGTGGCTTCGTGGTCTTCAACGACTTCAGCGCTCGCGACGTGCAGTGGGACGAGCAGCGGAACGGTCCCTTCGGACCCGTGGTGAAGACCAAGACGTTCGGCAGCTCGATGAGCGCCGAGGTGGTCACCGCCGACGAGGTCCTGCCGCACCTGGGCAACCTTCGCGGCAGCGTCACGGTGAACGGCGAGGTCTGGACGCAGACGTCCACCGAGGGCGGCCGCTGGTCCGTCGCGGACGGGCTCGCCTACGCCAGCCGAGCCGAGGACATCGGCCCCGGTGAACTGCTCACCTCGGGCACCCTTCCGTCGGGATGCGGGATGGAACTCGATCGGTGGATCCAGCCCGGAGACGTCGTGCGCCTCGAGATCGACCGCATCGGCTCGGTGACCAACACGGTGGCCCAGCGCGGCTGACTACGCTCGCGTGCATGCGCGCACTCGTCATCGAGGAGTTCGGTCGGCCCGGCGTCGTCCGTGAGGTGGAGCGTCCGGACGCGGCACCCGACGGTGCTGTCGTCCAGGTGGCGGCCACCGGCGTGTGCCGTAGTGACTGGCACGCCTGGCAGGGCCACGACAGCGACGTCTCCCTACCGTTCGTCCCCGGTCACGAGTTCGCCGGGACAGTCGTCTCGGTGGGCGCCGACGTCGACCGCCGGTGGATCGGACGCCGCGTCACGACGCCGTTCGTGTGCGCGTGCGGAACCTGCGAGACGTGCGCTGCCGGTGACCATCAGGTCTGCCCGAACCAGCAGCAACCCGGGTTCACCCACGACGGGTCGTTTGCCGAGTTCGTGGCGGTGCGGTACGCCGAGACCAACCTCGTCGCACTTCCCGACGCGGTGTCGTTCGACGTCGCGGCGACGCTGGGCTGCCGGTACGCCACAGCGTGGAGGGCGGTGCACCGTCGGGCGAGGGTGCTGCCCGGCGAACGAGTCGCCGTGTACGGCTGCGGCGGCCTCGGCCTGTCCGCGGTGATCATCGCGTCCGCCGTCGGGGCGGTCGTCACGGCCGTCGACTCGTCCTCCGGCGCCCGCGAGCTGGCACATCGGCTCGGCGCCGTGTCGACGTCCGATCGCGTGGTCGAGGACATGCACGTCTCGCTCGAATGCTCGGGGAACGCCGGACTGGCCGATGCCGCCATCGCCGCGCTGCGGCGCCGTGGACGCCACGTCCAGATCGGCCTGCTGCCCGGTGGGGCGCACGTGTCGATGGATGTGGTGATCGCCAAGGAGATCGACGTGCTGGGCAGTCACGGACTGTCGGCGCGGGAGTATCCGGAACTGCTGCGCGAGTTGCCTCACGCGGCGGTCGCCTCGATGATCGCCCGCCACGAACGGCTCGAGGGCGCCCAGCATGCGCTGGACGCCCTCGGTGCGTCGGCAGGAGTCACGCTCCTGCACCCCTGACCTTCAGTGCTCAGTGCTTGCGGAGGTCCGTCCGCGGGATCTCCTCGGTGCGGTCCGAGGTCCAGTCGTGATCCGGTGCAGCACCACGACCGGTGTCGGACGGCGTCCCGGGTCCGTCGGGGCGGGGTCCGACACCGGCGTTCGTCGCGCGGGTTCCCTGGCCGGAGCGGCCACTGCGGAGGAGAAGCAGGATGCCCGCCGCCAGCAGGACGATGCCGAGCACACCGGCGACGATGGGAACCGTGCGGCCGATGAGGGCGATCTCGTCCATGCCGTCACGTGCACGGCCCAACTGGTAGGTCACGGTGTTGTCGTCGAAACCGATGACACCCTTGATGACGTCGACCTCGGGAGTGCCGGCGCGACGTGCGTAGTACTGGTGCACGTCCTCCTGGCCCTTGACGACGACTCCCGTGACCGGCTCGACGTAGATGTCGCGGGTGTTCTCGTAGAACCGGGTCATCGTGATCGGGGTGGCCCCGCCCTCGACGCCCCAGGTGCTGGCGGGCAGGGCGACCTTGTTGGCCGGCGAGTTCACGACGGCGGAGAGATCGACCGCCGGGATCGTCTGGGTGTAGTGGTAGACGGTGACGCCCTCGATCTGCGTCTCCTCGACGAAGGTCATGTCGTAGCTCTGGCGGGCGACGATGTCGAAGAAGGGGTACGTCTGCTTCTCTGCCCCGAACGGGAACTTGTACTGCAGTCCGTCGTGCGCCACTTCCTCGGCGGGCTTGTCGCTCTGGCTCTGGATGGACCCGACCGGCTCGACGGGCATCGACGTCACACGGTCGAGGGTCACGCGGTCGACCGTCGCGGTCAGCAGGCCGGTGTCACCCTGTCGGTCGGTGCGACGCAGAGTCGAACCGGCCTGGACGGTGACGGCGTCCGCACCCGAGGGCTCCTCGGTGGTGACGAAGCGCTGGGAGACCAGAGGAACGTTCTGATCGACCTTCGCCGACCCGGCTGCCAGCGACCGGGAATCGAGGACCGATCCGGTGCCGGTGGAGACGGTGGTGATCTCGAGATCCAGCGGTGTCTTCTCGAGACGGCCGACCGTGTACAGCGGGATCAGGATGGCGACGACGAGGAAGAAGACACCGAGGCCGATGAGGATCGACGGGATCACACGCGACGGTGATGATCTGTTCGCCATGAAGAGGGTCCCCCTGTGAGCTGTGCACCGCGATGTGATGCGTGCTGCCGATGATGGGTCGAACACTAACGCATCGGAAGGTTCGTCGTTCGGACGTGATGCGGCAGACTCGACTCACGATGACCACAGTGCAGAACGACCGTCCGAGCGGGCAGGCCAGCGGATTCGTGCCGGCGCTCGAGGGAATGCGCGGTCTCGCGGCGGTGGGTGTTCTGCTGACCCACGTCGCATTCCAGACCGGGACCACGTCCGTTCCGGTGATCGGCGCCGCGCTGGGTCGACTGGATCTGGCGGTGGCGGTGTTCTTCGCACTGTCGGGTTTCCTGCTGTGGCGACCGCACGCGGCGGCCGCGCGGGGACTGAGGTCCCGGCCGTCGACCAGGACGTATCTTCTGCACCGGGCAGCTCGAATACTGCCCGCGTATTGGCTGGTGGTGGCCGTCGTGCTGACGTTGTTGCCCGGCGCCGGTGGGGGAGTCCGGCTCTGGCTGGCCAACCTGACGCTGGTGCAGGTGTTCGTTCCCCTGACGTTGACCGAGGGCATGACCCAGATGTGGTCGCTGTCGGTGGAGGTGGCGTTCTATCTGCTGCTTCCGCTGATCGGCCTCGCGATGGCGTCTCTCGCCGGCGCCCGTGCCCGGTTCCGCATCCCGGTGATCCTGGCGGTGTCGGTGATCTCGCTCGGCTGGACGTTCCTGCCCATCGCCACGGAGTCCGGCGTCAACATCGAGAACTGGATGCCCGGCTACCTGGCGTGGTTCGGCGCCGGGATGATCGTCGCCGAGGCGGCCGCGAACACGGCCGGTGATTCCGTGCTGGTCCGCATCGCGAGCAGACGATGGCTTCTGACGGGCGTTGCCGCGGTGGCCTTCGCCGTGTCCTCCACGCCGCTCGCCGGGGAGCAGGGGCTGACGACGCCGGCTGCATGGCAGTTCGCGATGAAGGTTCTGCTGGGGGCGGTCGTGGCCTTCTGTTTGATCGCTCCCCTCGTACTCGGTGTCGGCGTGCGCACGCGGTGGCTGGCCGGACCCTTCGCGCTGACGATCGGGCGGTGGTCCTACGGCATCTTCATCTGGCACCTCGCGGTGCTCGCGGTGGTCTTCCCGGTTCTCGGCATCGCGCCGTTCGACGGTCAGTTCCTCGTCCTCGCGGGCGTGACTCTGGCGCTGACCCTGCCGGTCGCGGCGGCCAGTTACGCGCTGGTCGAGGAACCTGTCCGCGTCGCGCTCCGTCGCCGGGAGGAGCGTCGTCGCAACGGAGGTATCGCAGCGAGTGCGGCGGCGGCCACCCCGAGTAGCGCCGCGAGCTGAATTCCCGCCGAGTGCCCGACGTACCCGCTTGCCGATCTCCACGGCCCGGTGGACAGCGCGGCGCCGGCGACGGACAGGCCCAGCCCTGCGACCGCCACCAGCACGCGACCCCGGATGCGCTCTCCCCACCGGTGACCGACGGCCGTGACGGCGGCGGCGAGCAGCACGACGCAGCCGAGAGCGGCGATCCCCCCGATCACCCACACGGCAGCGAGCAGCGCTGCGCCGGCGAGCCAGGGACTGCGCCGGGTCGGCGTCGGGTCCGTCGCCGGATCCGGCTCGCGTCGCCGTAGCGCGAAGAGCCCCAGTCCGACGAGAAGCAGAAGGCCACAGACGATTCCGAGGCGATACCAGGTGTCGGCCGGATACGACAGCGTCACCTCACCGGAGAGTCCGGCCGGGAGAACCCACCCCTGCTGCCACCCGCTGACGACGACCGGCGTCAGCGTCGAGCCGTCGGGCCGCGTCGCCACCCACCCGGTGTTCGTGCTCTCGGGAACCACGAGGATGCGGTCCTCGTCCGATCCGGCCACGACGACGCGTCGGGTATCGGCAGTCCACTCACCGGACGAGACGGCAACAGGCTCCGGTGCGGGTCCGGGTGTAGCAGCGAGCGGTGCCACACGCAGGGCGATGCTGTCCACGACGAACGCGTCACCGGGGTCGACCGACACCGAGTGCGACCCGGCCGGCAGCGGAACAGGATTGGAGACGTTCGCGGACACCGGAACATCGCCCGCGCACACCCGCGCCCGGATCGGTGCGCTGCTCGCGAGCGCTCCCGCGGTGGTCGAGACCGCGGTCTGCACCAACTGGCCCGCCACGGTCATCGTGGGGCCCTGCGCGCAGGACAGCTCGATGACGCGGTCGGGGTCGAACGGCGCCGCAGTCGTTCGGGGGAGCACTGTCAGATCGGCGAGACCGGGAGGGCGGATCTGGTCGAATCCCAGTGCGGTGCGGTCGATCACGTCGTCCCAGTCGACGATCGACAGCACGATCGAGTCGGTCACGGCGGGCTCGAGATCTATCGTCGTCCGTCCCGAGTCGTCGATGTCACGGACCTGCGGACCCGTTCCCAGATTCACCGCGACGCGAGTGGGGTGGGCAGGCAGCGTTCCCAGAGATTGCGCCAGTTCGAGACCGTCGACCAGCGTCGGCCGAGGCAGCGTCACCGTCACGGTGGGGTAGGTCCCGGCGCGTCCGTCGACGGAGTCCTGGGCGGCTGTCCACGACGTTCGTTCGTCTCCGTCGGTCAGCGCGAATGCCGAGCCTCGGACGTCCGAGACCTCTGCGGCGCCGCGAGCGCGCGGACCCGTCCCGTCGTCCAGCAGGTCGGCCAACGCAGGTGACTGCCGGGACCGCAGCCACAGTTCCGGGGTGACCGCGGTACCGGTCGGAACCGACAGAGTCCTCTCGAAGCTGTCCAGCTCCTCCGGTTCCACCGCGATACCACCCGCGCAGCGCACCCTGTCCGGAGTGTCCACACAGCCGGTTCTCCCCGACAGTTCCTGCCCCAGGTCCCATCCCGTGACGCTCACCCCGGGCGCCGGGTCCGGCATCGCGGTGCCGCGAAGGATCGTCACGGGCGTCGGAGCGTCGCTGTCGGAGAAATCGGTCAGTCGAAGATCGCTGATCGCGAATTGGGCTCCGGTGGAACCGTTCTCGGTCTGGGTCGCCGTGATGCGCACGCGTGACGTCGTGCCTGCGGGAAGCGCAACTGTCACCACGTCGCCGGGCTCGCCGATACGAGCGGCAGCGGTGCCGTTGTCCGTCTCGACCTCGACCCACTTCACCGGCGATCCCAGGGCTCCGGGGCTGGTGCGGAACTCGACCACTCCCGAGGAGATCGTCTCGTCCAGGTCCAATTGGATCCACTGTCCGACAGAGCTTTCGAGGCCACTGCTCACCCAGCTGGTCGACGTGTCGCCGTCCACGGCCGCCGCCGGCCCGTTCCCCGGCGCAGCACCACCGAACTGGACCGCATCGGATGCGGAGGACGACACCGTGACCCGTGCCCCCGTCCAGGAGCCCTGCACGAGCGGAGCCGCGTCGACGGGGTAGTCGGGAACGAGGTTCAGTGTCCGCCGAGGATCGTCGGGCGTTCTGAGGGCGCTGCTGTGATCGTCGACCGACCCGAAGTCGACTTCTCTGTTCATCGGGGTATCGGTGACCAGCACGCGGTCGGCGGGAAGCCCGGCGGCCCGCGCGTCACCGTCGAGGAGAACGGGTCCGGCCGGTACCGGATTCAGACCGCCCCGTTCACGGTGGTCGTCCAGACGGGCCAGCACTTCCGGGCCTCCCTGCACGCGCGGGACGTCGGATGCGGCGACCGTGTACGGACCGACGACTGCGTCGTAGTCGGGGTCGGTGGCGAAGATCTCGATCGCCGGGTAGGTCGGACGCAGATCCGAGTCCGCGACGATCCCGTCGACACGGCCCGGTCCGATGTCGTCGCCGAACGTGGCGACGCGGGTGAGGCCGGGCGAGTTCTCGATGCTCTGGTGAGCCAGTGACGTGCGGGTGGACCGCGACGTCTCCGGGTCGAGATCGTTGCGCAGCACCAGGTATCGGATGTTCATCCCGGCCAACGTGTCGGCCATGCCGTCGGACGGTCGCCCGTCGGCCAGCAGGCGCTGCACCGAGTCGAGGGCTCGAATCGCTCCGGGCGGCACCAGCGGGACGGCGTCGCGGACCGCCCAGGGAGACGATGCCAGCGCCTGCAGCGGTTCGTCACGCGTGAGTCCCCAGAGCTGGGCCGCCAACGGTGCACCGGGCACCACGAGAGCTCGGCTCTGCGCCGGAGCCTCGCCGGCGTTGTCGGACAACCACTGTGCGGCCTCCGACCACTCCCCCGGGACCGCCTCGTACGCTCCGCGAGGTGCGAGACGACCGGTCCATGCCAACGACGTCGCCACGGTGAGTGCCACCAGGATCAGAGCTGCGAACGCCATCAACGGTTCGCGCTCCGGGTGCGACGCCGCGCGGCGCCACCGCGGCGACGACACGGTGCCGGGTAGCGGCGCGTGGGTGAGCAGGTGCGCCAGCCCCAGGACCAGCGGAAGACGGATCACCGGTTCCAGCTTGTGGATGTTGCGCAGCGGCGCGCCCGCGGTGTCGAGGAACAGGCGGACCGGCTCCGACACGGGAGAGGCGAGGCCGCCCACGTAGCCCGCAGTCATGCCGACGACGCCCACCATCAGGACGAGCACGAGGCGTCCGCGCGCCGGCATCGACCGCATCGCCAGACCTGCCAGCCCCGCCGCGGCGACGACGCAGGACGCGATGACGGCCGCCGGTTGCGTGACCACCACCGCTCCCGCGATGCGCTCGGGCGAGACGAACGGCGTCCAACTGCTGGTCCCGCGAAGAACTTCCGTGAGCGAGGCCCACTGCGTCGTCGTCCCCGAGGACTCGATGTAGTCGAGAAACGGCGGACTCACGCCGCCGAGGATGAACAGCGATACCACCCACCACGACGTCGCGGCGACCAGCGCCGGGATCCACCACAGCGTGAAGCGTCTCCAGCGTGCATCGGGGCGATGCGCCAGCCACCACACCACGGCGACCAGGGTCGCCGCTGCGGTCGCGACCGCGTTCACCGCCCCCATCAGGGCGACCGCCACGGCCGACGATGCCGCCGCGCGCGGTATCGACACAGGCTTGCCCGAGAAGACACGCACCAGGGGGATCAGCACCCACGGCGCCAGCATCATCGGCAACGACTCCGAACTGATGGACCCCAGCGTGGTGATCACCCGAGGGGCCAGCGCGAACGCCAGCGCCGCGACCACTCGCGATCCGCGACCGCCCACCCCGAGGGCCTCGCACAAGCGGATGATGCCCCAGAACCCGGCGAACAGCAGGACCGCCCACCACAGGCGTTGGGTCACCCAGCCGGGCAACCCGAGGATGTCACCGAGCGCGAAGAACGATCCGTGGGGAAAGAAGTATCCGTACGCCTGATTCTGAACCTGCCCGAACGTGGCGTCGGATGTCCAGAGATGAGACGCGCGAGAAAGAAAGCCGAGCGGGTTCTGCGTCAGGTCGTACTTGGTGTCCGCGACCGTCAGGCCCGGAGCCTGGACGAACGCCAGAACCAGCGCACCCAGCGCAGAGAAGAAACGCCACCGAGGCCCGACGGGCGCGGTGGCGGGAGCCGACGACGTCAGCGGCTGCCGTACTCGACCTGGTTCAGAAGGGAGGAGTCGGCGGTAGCGGAACGATCGACATCCGGGCGGGTGTTCGACGAGGCAGCAGCCGTCGCACCGAACACGACGGCAACGCCCAGAACGGCCCCTACAACTGCGCTGATCGCTGCGGTCTTCACACCGGCGAACTTATCACCCCGAGCGACCCGGCGGCACGATGAGGACCGGGCGATGACTGTGCTTGAGTACCAGGTCCGCACACGAGGACTGCAACAACGACCGCAGACCGGTCCGACCGCGGGTTCCCGTGACGATGATGTCGGCGTTCACCTCGTCGGCCGTCTCGACGATGGTTGTCCAGATCGCCGAATGGGATTCCTCGCAGCGCCCGTCCGCGTTGATGCCGGCGCGCTTGGCCAGCTCGAGACCCTCGGTGTTGGTGACCCTCGCGTCGGCGAGCGCGATGTCCTCGGTCTGCTCGTCCGGGAGCCACTCAGGCGCCATCACCCCGGACAGGCCCGACATGCGCGCTGCCTGGCGGACCATGGGTTCCCATGCAGTCAGGACGATGGCCCGTTTCGCCTGCAGGAATCTGCCGGCGTAGTCCACCGCCCGCCGTGCATTGTCCGAACCGTCGTACGCGATGAGCATGACGTCACACGACATGAGAGGCCTCCCGATGATCGGCGGTGGTCACGGATTCTACCGTCGCGGGTCGTCGACGCGCGTGGCTCCGCGATAACGTTTCGGTCATGTCCCGACGCCGAATGTTGTCCTTGTTCGCGGCCTGCGCGATGGCCACGACGGCGTGCGGAGCCGGTGACACGGCCGCCCCGGCACCGACGACGACCGACGCTCCCACCCCGTCGGCTGCCGCATCGTCGTCGCCGCTGCCGGCGCCCGCGGTCCCCGCACCGGACGCGTGCGCATCGGCGATCGACGCCCTCACGATGCGCCAACGACTCGCTCAGCTGCTGACCGTCGGCGTGACCGGCACCGACGACGCGGTGTCCGTGGTGCAGTCGGAGCAGGTCGGTGGCGTGTTCGTGGGCAGCTGGACGGACAAGCAGATGCTGACCGGCGGCGGAGTCGCGCAGATGCAGCAGGCGTCGAATGTGCCCGTCATGGTCACCATCGACGAGGAGGGCGGGCGGGTGTCCCGCGCGAAGGACCTGCTCGGCGACATCCCGTCGGCACGCGAGACGGCCGCCACGATGACACCCGACCAGACCTATGAGATGTGGCTCGAGCGGGGCCGCGGACTCCGCGACCTCGGTATCACCGTCGACTTCGCGCCCGACGTGGACGTCAGCAGTCAGCCGGACGACTCCGTGATCGGTGACCGCTCGTATTCGGACGACCCGGCGACGGTGGTGGCCTACGCGAGCGCTGCCGCCAGGGGACTGCGGGACGCGGGCGTCCTCCCGGTGCTCAAGCACTTCCCCGGCCACGGCGCGGGCTCGGGTGATTCGCACACCGGCGCGGTCACGACGCCTCCGCTGGAGGAACTGCAGGCCCGCGACCTGGTGCCGTTCCGCGACCTCGCCGCGTCGGGGGTCGGTATCATGGTGGGCCACCTCGACGTTCCGGGACTGACGACCGAGGGTGTCCCCGCCAGCATCAGTCCCGCCGTGATGTCGTTGCTGCGGGACGGAACCGGCTACGGAGCCGCGCCGTTCACCGGGCCCATCTTCACCGACGACCTGTCGGGAATGGCCGCGATCACGTCGCGACTGGGCATCGAGGAGGCGGTGAAGACCGCGCTCGTCGCCGGCGCCGATGTCGCCCTGTGGATCACCACCGACGCCGTCACCAGCGTTCTCGACAACCTCGAGGCCGCCGTGGCGTCCGGTGAACTGCCGAGCAGCCGCGTCGACGAGGCCGCGCGGACTGTGCTCGCTGCCAAGGGGGCGCTCGGTTGCTCGTGACGTAGAGTCGAGCTTTCTGGGCAGAGGGGACGTTCGGCCCGAACAGAGGGCAGAGTCGGGGAGGTACGGATGGCGGGCGGAACCAAGCGGTTGCCGCGTGCGGTCCGCGAGCAGCAGATGCTCGACGCTGCGATCGAGGTTTTCTCCGAGAACGGCTTCCACAGCACGTCGATGGATTCCATCGCGGCTCGCGCCGAGATCTCCAAGCCGATGCTCTACCTGTACTACGGGAGCAAGGACGAACTGTTCGCTGCGTGCATCCACCGCGAAGGACTCGAGTTCGTCCAGGCGATGACGCCCGCGGCCGACCCGACGCTCACGCCGCGCGAGCAGCTCCGCAAGGCCCTGCTCGGTTTCCTCACCTTCGTCGACGAGCATCGGTCGTCGTGGATGGTGTTGTACCGCCAGGCCATCGGTCAGCAGGCGTTCGCCGGTCAGGTGCAGAGCAGCCGAGACCGTCTGATCAGTCTGACGGCGTCGTTGCTCGAGATGAGCACGAAGGATCCGCGACCGGAACACAATTTCGGACTGATGGCAGTCGCCCTGGTCGGGGCCGGCGAAGCCGTGGCCGACAGGGTGGCCGGTGGAGAGATCGACGTGCACCAAGCAGTCGACCTGCTCGAGAGTCTCGCGTGGCGGGGGCTTCGAGCCTGAGCCCCCGCCCGCGAGTCACTGCGTCGGTGATTCAGCGCAGGGTGCCCGTCAGGAACGGGTAGCCCTTCTTCGGGTGCTTCAGGGAGACATCCCACTGGCCGGGACCTTCGCCGGTGCCGACACGCTCGGCGTAGACGTTGATCTTGGCGGGCAGCACGATCGGCTTGCCGAAGCGCACCGAGTACGTCACCTTGTCCGCGATCTTTCCGTCCACGGAACTCAATGCTGCTGCCGCACTCCACATTCCGTGCGCGATGGTGCCCGGGAAACCGAACGCCTTCGCGCCGAGGGACGAGATGTGGATCGGGTTCCGGTCACCGCTGACGCCGGCGTACCGCGAGACCGTCTTCTGATCGACGCGCAGCGTGGACGTCGGGGGCGGCGGGACCTCGTCGGCAGGCGGTGCCTCTCGCGGACCACCGGACAGGGACGTCTTCTGCAGACTAAGGAACGTCGACGTCTGGCGCCACACCACTTCCCGACCCACGGAGACGTCACTGACGACGTCGACCATCAGACCCTTGCGATGCTCACGGAAGTTCTCCGCGTGCACCGCGATGTCCAGTGGTTCGGACGTGCCGATCGGCCGGAAGCTCTCGATGACGTTCTCGGCGTGGACGGATCCCATGGCGGCGAACGGGAAGTCCTTGGACACCATCAAGGCCATCACCGTCGGGAAGACCAGGGTGAACGGATAGGTGATCGGCAGTGCGTCGGACAGCCGCAGGCCGGTGACCTTCGCGTACGCCGCGAGGTTCTCCCGATCGACGCGGATTCCCTTCAGCGTGTAGGTGGTGTCCGGGACGGACGGTGTGCGCTTCCCGCCGCCGATGATCGGCAACGAGTCCAGAGCCGCGCGGGTGTAGATGTCGCGGATCTTCGGAGGAGCGTCGAGAGCGATCACGGTGCTCACGCCGGTCACGCTCCGATCAGCGACTGACCGCACACGCGGACGATCTGTCCGGTGACGGCGTTGGAGGCGGGGCTCGCGAAGTACGCGATGGTCTCCGCGACGTCGACGGTCTGGCCGCCCTGCAGCAGCGAGCTCATCCGTCGTCCGGCCTCACGGGTGGCGAACGGGATGGCGGCCGTCATGGCCGTCTCGATGAAGCCGGGCGCCACCGCGTTGATGGTGATGTCCTTCTTCGCCAGTTCCGGAGCCTCGGCATGCACCAGGCCGATGACGCCGGCCTTGGACGTGCCGTAGTTTGTCTGTCCACGGTTGCCGGCGATGCCCGCGATGGAGGACACGTCGACGACGCGGCCACCCTCGTTGAGCGTTCCCGACGCCACCAGGGCGGTGGTCAGGCGGTGGGGAGCAGCGAGGTTGACGCCGATGACGGAGTTCCACCGGCCGTCGTCCATGTTGGCGAGCAGCTTGTCGCGCGTGATGCCGGCGTTGTGCACGACGATGTCGAGGCCGCCGCTGTGACGCTCCTTGACGTGCTTCTCGAGCACGTCGGCGGCGTCGGGTGCGGTGACGTCGAGGGCGAGCGAGGTGCCGCCGACCTTGTTGGCGGTCTGCGAGAGAGCTTCGCCGGCGGCGGGGATGTCCGCGCAGATGACATGGGCGCCGTCGCGGGAGAGGACCTCGGCGATGGTGGCACCGATGCCGCGGGCGGCACCGGTGACCAGTGCGACCTTGCCGGCGAGCGGCTTGTCCCACGATGCGGGAGCCTCGGACGAATCCTTGCCGACGGCGATGACCTGGCCGGACACGAACGCCGACTTGGCCGACAGAAGGAAGCGCAGCGTGGACTCGACACCCGACAGGTCCGGTGCGGCGTCCGCGGAGACGTAGACGAGCTGGGCGGTGCCGCCCCGACGGAGTTCCTTGCCGACGCTGCGCGTGAAGCCCTCGAGCGAACGCTGCGCGATGTGCGCCTCGACGTCGGTGGTCTCCTCGGGCGTGGTGCCCAGGACGACGACACGGCTCGAAGCTCCGAGGCGACGGACGGCGGGCTGGAAGAACTGGTAGAGCTGCTCGAGCTGCTCGATGTTCTCGATGCCGGTGGCGTCGAAGACCAGGGCGCCGAGCTTGTCGTCGTGCGGGCTGGCCGACGGGTAGTCGGAGAGCAGAACTCGCAGCGGCTCGACGAGGCGACCGGTGCCGCCGATCAGGACCGGACCGGCGAGCGGCGGCTCACCCTCCTCGTAGCGGCGCAGAGTCTCCGGCTTCGGCAGTCCTGCCTGCTTGGCCAGGAACGCGCCCGGAGCAGAGGAGAGGAACTGCGAGTAGAGGTCAGGGGCTCCCTTGGTGGCTGCCATGTTCCTACCTTCGTGTCGTGTTTGTACGGAACCGTCGTGGAGAAGGACGGGTATCGACAAGTAACTTACTCGTGAGTAAGAATAGAGTCCACGACGAAGCGGTCCCAACTGTGGCCGTATCACTTGCGTACAGGGAGAATCGTTCGATGACCAGCAAAGAAAAGCGCCCCGTCGCGATCCTCGGTGGAAACAGAATACCGTTCGCGCGCTCGAACAAGGTGTATGCCGACGCCTCGAACCAGGACATGTTGACCGCCGCGATCGACGGACTGGTCAGCCGCTTCAACCTGCAGGGCGAGCGTTTGGGTCTCGTGGCCGGCGGCGCCGTGCTCAAGCACAGCCGCGACTTCAACCTCACCCGCGAGGTCGTGCTGGGCAGTGCGCTGAGCCCATATACCCCCGCCTTCGATCTGCAGCAGGCCTGCGGCACCAGCATGCAGACCGTCATCGCGGTCGGCGATGCCATCGCGTCGGGCCGCATCGACGTCGGCATCGGCAGCGGCGTGGACACCACCTCCGACGCGCCCATCAGCGTCAACAACGAATTGCGCGAGTTCCTGCTGTCGCTGAACCGGGCCAAGTCCACCGGTGACCGCATCAAGCTGCTCGCCAACGTGCGTCCGTCGATGCTGGGCATCGAGATCCCCAAGAACGGCGAGCCGCGCACCGGCATGTCGATGGGCGATCACGCCGCCGTCACCGCCAAGGAGTTCGGCGTCCGCCGCGAGGACCAGGACGCCCTGGCTGCCGCCAGCCACCAGAACATGGCCAAGGCGTACGACAGCGGATTCTTCGACGATCTGGTCACCCCGTACCTCGGCCTGACGCGCGACGACAATCTGCGCCCCGATTCCACGGCCGAGAAGCTGGCCAAGCTCAAGCCCGTCTTCGGCAACTCGCTCGGCGACGCCACGATGACGGCCGGCAACTCGACGCCGCTGACCGACGGCGCATCGTCGGTGCTGCTGTCGACGGACGAGTGGGCCGAGCAGCACAACCTCCCCGTACTGGCGCACCTCGTCGACTCCGAGTTCGCGGCCGTCGACTACGTCCACGGCAACGGTTCCTACAAGGACGGCCTGCTCATGGCGCCGACCTACGCCATCCCGCGTCTGCTGGCCCGCAACGGTCTGACACTGCAGGACTTCGACTACTACGAGATCCACGAGGCGTTCGCCTCGGTCGTGCTCGCGACGCTGCAGGCGTTCGAGAGCGACGAGTACTGCAAGGAGCGTCTGGGTCTCGACGGCGCGCTGGGGTCGATCGACCGCAGCAAGCTCAACGTGCACGGCTCGTCGCTCGCGGCGGGTCACCCGTTCGCCGCTACCGGCGGACGTGTCGTCGCGACGCTCGCGAAGATGTTGGCGCAGAAGGGGTCCGGTCGCGGACTCATCTCCATCTGCGCCGCCGGCGGTCAGGGCATCACGGCCATCGTGGAGGCCTGAGCTCCGCCCGTATCGCCTACGAGAGGACCCGGCTGCGAGGGGTGGCCGGGTCCTTCTCTGTACCTGCTGCAACGAACCGTTCGGTCTGGCACAGTGGGGGCGTGCAGCGGTGGCGGGGCGAGAGTGGGTCCTGCGAGACCCGACTCGAGGGAAACCCTCGGGAACATTCACAGAACCGGTCACTGCTTCCGACGCGCCCGAGCACGCTCCGCGTGCCTCCGCGCGACGACGACGACAGTCTTCGGTCGCCCCGCACCGCCGCACACCGGGCCGCCTAGCCGTGCAGAGTCTCTGGCGTTCGCGGTTGATCGGCAGGATCGCGCCCCGGCTCGTCGACCTGCCGTGGACCGGTGTCGAGCTCGGCGAAGCCCTCGGACCCTTCGACCGATGGTTCGACATCGAAACCCTCATCACCCGGTTGTCCGACGCTGTCCGCGACGCACCCGACAGTGTCGAGGCAGCGGTAGAGCTGCTGGAAGGCATCGGCTATCCGGGACGACCGTTCATTCCCACGCCGCCGCCGCGCATCCGCCCCTACCGCTTCGGCGTCCCCGAGATCGCGACGCCCGCGGACCTCGCAGCGTCACTCGATGTGACCGTCCCTGAACTCGACTGGTTCGCCGACCTCGGCGGATGGCTCCGACGCGCTGCGCCGCCGCTGCGGCACTACCGGGCGGTCGAGGTGCCGAAGAAGGCGGGCGGGAAGGCCGGAGGCCGGTCGGATCTAGGGAACATTCGGATTCTGGAGGTGCCGAAGCCGCGGATGCGCGAGATGCAGCGCCGCGTGCTGCATCGCATCGTCGACCACGTCGACCCGCACTCCGCTGCGCACGGCTTCCGTGCCGGGCGCAGCGCCGTGACGTTCGCCCGACCCCACGAGCAGCAGGACGTGGTGGTCCGCGTGGACCTCGCCGACTTCTTCGCGACGGTCACCGCCCCGCGCGTGCGGGCGGTCTTCGAAGCCTGCGGGTATCCCTCGAAGGTGGCGGCCCTGCTGGCCGGAATCTGCACAACCGCGATGCCGGTGGACGAGGTGTCGAGGCTGACCACGCGTCGAGCCGCGGTGATGCGGACACCACATCTACCGCAGGGTGCGCCGACGTCGCCGGCCGTGGCCAACCTGGTGGCCCGTCGGCTCGACCGTCGAGTTGCGGGTCTCGCTCGTGCTCGCGGCCTCACCTACACGCGGTATGCGGACGATCTCGCGCTGTCGGGACCGTCGTCCACCGATGTGGGGACGCTCCTGTGGGCGCTCGAACACATTGCGCTCGACGAAGGATTCCAGGTCAACGCCGCCAAGACACACGTCCGCCGGTCGCACACCCGGCAGACGCTGGCCGGTCTGGTCGTCAATCGGTCCGCCGCGGTCCCGCGCGATCGGTACGACGACCTCAGGGCGCTGCTGCACAACGCTGCCCGGACCGGCGCCGCTGCCCAGAATCGCGACGAGCTGCCCGACTTCCGGGCGCACGTGTACGGGCTCATCGCGTGGGTCGGTGAGAGCAGCCCTGCTCGTCGGGCGCGGTTGCAGGGCATGGCGGCGAGCGTCGACTGGGACGCGTGAGCTGCACTTCTGCGAGGGTGTAACGCTTCCGGGGCGGCGGCGATACTCAGGATGGCTCCGCACTGCTGCCTGACCCCCGACCCGGCAGCAGTGCGGAGCCGTTTCCGTGCTCGGTAGGCTCGAACACGAGACTGGGCCCCCAGAAGAGCCGACATGACAGGAGCCGGGTGACCGAGAACGAACCGGAGCGCGGCGCGCACCGACCCGATTCCGATCCGTCCCGACTGTCCGGAGTTCGCCTTGCAGCCCTGATCGCCGGGGGAGTGCTGGCCGTGGGCGTCGTTCTGTACGCCGCGGACGAGATCACCTCGATCGGGGAACTTCCTCGCGGCGTCACCGTCGCCGGGATCGACGTCGGTGGGCGCAGCCCCGCCGACGGCGAGGCCACTCTGCGCTCGGCACTCGGTGATCGGTCGTCGCAACCCGTCGAGGTGCGTGTCGACGACACGACAGCCTCCGTGGTTCCGTCCGCTGCCGGACTGGAGATCGACTGGGCTGCCACGGTGGCGCGCGCGGGCGATCAGCCACTCTCGCCTGTCACCAGGATCGCGTCGTTCTTCGGATCGCGAGAGATCGGTGTGGTGTCGACGGTCGACGAGGCGGCGCTGACCGCGGCGGTGTCCGGACTCGCGCCGCAGTTCGACCGGGTGACCGTCGAGGGCGACATCGTCATCGAGAGCGGAGTGCCGCGTGCCGTCGAGCCGGTCCAGGGCCGGACGCTCGACGCCGCTGGTGCTTCCGCGGTACTCGTCGACCGATGGGCAGAGGGCGGTCCGCTCGATCTTCCCGTCGTCGAGTCGGGCGACGAGGTCGCTGTCGACGCGGACGCGGTCGACACGGCGCTGACGGACATCGCCGAACCGGCTGTGTCGGACCCCGTGCTGGTGACCGGCACGAACGGCGCAGTCGCGACGCTGGCACCGGACCGTGTCGGCGAGGTGCTGACGTTCGCGCCCGACGGCGACGGTGGACTCGAGCCGGCGTACGACGTCGAGGCCGCGACACGGCTGCTTGCCCCGCAGGTGGCGCAGACCGAGGTTCGTCCGGTGGATGCCCGCTTCGACTTCTCCTCGGGCTCTCCCACGGTGGTGCCCTCGGTCGACGGAACGGCGATCGACTGGCCGTCGACTCTGACCGATCTGCCCGCCCTGCTCGCCGGATCGGGTGACGCACGGTCCACCGCCGCGAAGTACGGACCGTTGCCTGCAGCGCTGACCACGGACGCGGCGAACGCGCTCGGTATCCGAGAGGTGATCAGCGAGTACACGACCGGTGGATTCGAATACGCATCCGGCGTCAATATCGGCCTGACCGCACGACTCGTGAACGGCGCCGTCGTGAAGCCGGGCGACAGCTTCTCGCTGAACGGGTACACCGGTCCGCGCGGAACGGCACAGGGCTTCGTGGAGTCGGGAATCATCGACAACGGTCGGCCGGATCGCGCGGTCGGCGGCGGCATCAGCCAGTTCGCGACGACCCTCTACAACGCCGGGTATTTCGGCGGCATGGACGACGTCGACCACACCGAGCACAGCTACTACATCAGCCGCTATCCCGAGGCGCGGGAGGCGACGGTCTTCGAAGGGGCCATCGACCTGGTCTTCCGCAACCCGGCGGACACCGGCGTGGTCATCGAGTCCTTTGCCGACGGGTCGTCGGTCACGGTCCGACTGTGGGGAACGAAGACCGTCGACGTCGAGTCGATCACGGGGGATCGCACGCGGCCGACGACTCCGGACACGGTCCGGTTGCCGCGCGGTGAGCAGTGTGTCGCGTCGAGTGGTGCCCCGGGGTTCACCACGAGTGACACCCGGGTGATCTCGGACGCTGCGACGGGTTCGGAGATCTCGCGGAAGACGCGCACGGTGAAGTACGACCCGGTGCCCATCGTCCGGTGCGAGTAGCGCGGGAGCCGTTCCGCTCGGCGTGATTCGAATCGTGGCGCTGTGAGCTTGCCCAGTTCGGACGGCCGGGTGGTAGCGGAGGGGTGTTCGCGGCCCTACCGTTGAGTTCATGACTCCGACCACCTCCTCCGATCTCGACCAGGCGACGCTGCGTCAGGCCTACGGCACGTTCCCCAGCGGGGTCGTCGCGATCGCCGCACGGATCGACGATGTCCCGGTCGGGCTGGCGGCCAGCAGTTTCGTGTCCGTGTCTCTCGACCCGCCGCTGGTCGCGGTCTGCATCCAGAACACGTCGACCACGTGGCCCAAGTTCACGGGTGCGGCGCATATCGGGATCAGCGTCCTCGGTGAGGCGCACGACGTCGCGGCCCGAAGTCTGGCCGCGAAGACGGGTGACCGGTTCGCCGGTCTGACCATCGAGACGACGCCCGAAGGAGCCATCTTCATCGACGGTGCATCCGCGTGGCTCGACACGACGATCGAGCAGGAGATCCCGGCTGGCGACCACGCCATCGTGCTGCTGCGTATCAATGCGCTCGAGGTGCATTCGGGCGTCGATCCCATCGTGTTCCAGGGAAGCAAGTTCCGGAAGTTGGTCGTCGAGCACCACTGATGCCGCCGTGGACTTTCGGTTAATCATCGTTTACTGTTCTGGTTAACGGGAGTTAACTGATGGACAGGCGGCGACATGACGGTGGCGAACGGCGTTCGATCCGAACGTGCACGGAGGCGCGAGGACCATCGCGCGCTGGTCGAGCAGCTCGCCGCGGCGATGGCGTCGGCTGCCCGTGGGGGTAGCGAGGCGTCCCGCGAGCGTCATGTCGCTCGCGGCAAACTGCTCCCGCGTGACCGCGTCGACACGCTTCTCGACGACGGGAGTCCCTTCCTCGAGATCGCCCCGCTGGCCGCCAACGGCATGTACGACGACGCGTGCCCGGGTGCGGGGGTCATCGCCGGGATCGGCAGGGTGTCCGGGCGCGAGGTGATGATCGTGGCCAACGACGCCACGGTCAAGGGCGGCACCTACTACCCGATGACGGTCAAGAAGCACCTCCGTGCGCAGGAGATCGCACTTCAGAACCGCCTTCCCTGCGTGTATCTGGTCGACTCCGGCGGCGCGTTCCTGCCGATGCAGGACGACGTGTTCCCCGACCGTGAGCACTTCGGCCGCATCTTCTTCAACCAGGCGACGATGAGCGCGAAGGGAATCGCGCAGATCGCCGCGGTCATGGGGTCCTGCACCGCCGGCGGCGCCTACGTGCCCGCGATGAGCGACGAGGCGATCATCGTCCGCAACCAGGGCACGATCTTCCTCGGTGGCCCGCCACTGGTGAAGGCCGCGACGGGCGAGGTGGTCACGGCCGAGGATCTCGGCGGCGGCGACGTGCACTCCAAGATCTCCGGTGTCACCGATCATCTCGCGACGGACGACCGCGACGCGTTGCGCCGGGTCCGCGCCATCGTCGCCACGCTCGGTCCTCGCACGCCGGCTCCGTGGGAGGTCCGCACTCCCCGGCCGGCTGCCGACCAGACCGAGCTGTACGACGTCGTTCCCACCGACCCCCGCACGCCGTACGACGTGCACGAGGTGATCACCCGTCTCGTGGACGGTGCGCAGTTCCAGGAGTTCAAGGCCGAGTACGGCACCACGCTGGTGACCGGGTTCGCCCACATCAACGGACACCCGGTCGGCATCGTCGCCAACAACGGTGTGCTGTTCGGCGAATCCGCCGTCAAGGGAGCACATTTCATCGAGTTGTGCGACAAGCGGTCGGTGCCGTTGCTGTTCCTGCAGAACATCACCGGCTTCATGGTCGGCCGGGAGTACGAGGCCGGGGGCATCGCCAAGCACGGCGCGAAAATGGTCACCGCGGTGGCCTGTGCCAGGGTGCCGAAGCTGACTGTCGTGATCGGCGGCTCCTACGGCGCGGGCAACTACTCGATGTGCGGACGCGCGTACTCGCCCCGGTTCCTGTGGATGTGGCCGAACGCCCGCATCTCGGTCATGGGTGGCGAGCAGGCGGCGTCGGTGCTCGCGACTGTGCGCAGCGATCAGCGGTCCGCATCGGGCGAACCGTGGTCGGACGAGGACCAGGAGAACTTCAAGGAGCCCATCCGTCGCCAATACGAGGAGCAGGGAAACCCGTACCACTCGACGGCTCGGCTGTGGGACGACGGCATCATCGACCCCGCCGACACCAGAACCGTTCTTTCGCTGGCCTTGTCGGCGTGTGCCAACGCACCGCTCGAGCCGGTGTCCTACGGCGTCTTCAGGATGTGAGCACTGCCATGACAACGATCGACACCGTCCTCGTCGCCAATCGCGGCGAGATCGCCGTCCGGGTCTTCCGGACGTTGCGCACCATGGGAATCCGCTCCGTCGCGGTGTACAGCGACGCGGATGCCGACGCTCTGCACGTGCGGGCTGCGGACACCGCGGTACGACTGGGGCCGGCTCCCGCCAGGGAGAGCTACCTCGACATCGACAAGGTCATCGAGGCGGCGCTGGCGTCCGGTGCCGACGCCATCCATCCCGGATACGGATTCCTTTCGGAGAACGCAGCATTCGCGGCGGCGTGCGAGAAGAACGGCATTACCTTCATCGGGCCGCCCACGCGTGCGATCGAGACGATGGGCGACAAGATCACCGCGAAGAAGGCGGTGTCTGCCTTCGACGTTCCCGTGGTCCCCGGTATCGCGGAGCCCGGACTGTCCGACGACGCCCTGGTCGCCGCAGCCAGCAACATCGGCTATCCGGTGTTGATCAAGCCGTCCGCAGGCGGTGGCGGCAAGGGAATGCACCTCGTCGAGCGCGACGAGGACCTGCGCCCCGCCCTGATCCGTGCGCGCCGGGAAGCGGCGTCCTCGTTCGGTGACGACACCCTGTTCCTCGAACGATTCGTTCTGCGCCCGCGCCACATCGAGGTCCAGGTGATGGCCGATGCTCACGGGACCGTCATCCATCTCGGTGAGCGGGAGTGCTCGCTGCAGCGGCGGCACCAGAAGGTGATCGAGGAAGCGCCGTCTCCGCTTCTCGACGAGGCCACCCGTACCCGCATCGGCGAGGCTGCGTGCGCGACGGCACGGAGCGTCGACTACGTGGGCGCGGGAACCGTGGAGTTCATCGTCTCCGCGGACGCCCCGGACGACTTCTTCTTCATGGAGATGAACACCCGTCTGCAGGTGGAACATCCTGTGACCGAGATGGTCACGGGGGTCGACCTCGTCGAACTGCAGATCAGGCTGGCGGCGGGCGAGCACCTGGCGCTACGCCAGCAGGACGTCACGCTGACCGGGCATGCGATCGAGGCCCGCGTGTACGCGGAGGATCCCGGCAACGGGTTCCTTCCTACAGGAGGCCGCGTGATCGGACTCCACGAACCGGTGGGCGACGGAGTGCGCGTCGACTCGTCGCTGTCGGTGGGAACCGTCGTCGGCAGCGACTACGACCCCATGTTGTCCAAGGTCATCTCCTACGGGCGCGATCGTGCGGAGGCACTGCGCATCCTGCGGCGGGCCCTGGGCGAGACGGCCATCATGGGCGTCGGCACCAACGTCGACTTCCTGTCCTACCTGCTGTCGGACCCCGATGTCGTTGCCGGAGAGCTCGATACCGAACTTCTCGACCGTGTCGCGCCCGACTACGCGGCACCCACGGCGCCGGACGAGGTGGCCGCTGCGGCAGCGGTGTACCGATGGTGCGCGGACTGGCCGGACAGTGCGGCCGATCCGTGGTCCGACCGCGGCGGGTGGCGACTGGGTGGTCGACGAGCACCCACGACGATCGTGGTCGAGGACGCGGGCCGTCGGCGGACGGTGACCATCGTCGGTACTCCCACCGACGCGACCGTGGCGGTCGACGGCGGCGACGAGAGACCACTCACGGCGCACGTCGACGGCGACCGGTTGACGATCGCTCTGGGCGGTCGGCGCGAGTCGTATTCCGTGGCAACCGAACACGGGTCGCTCTGGTTGGCCGGTGCGCGCGGCGTCTGGCACATGACGCCGGCGGCGGAGGTGGATCTGGTGGACGGCGCCGAGTCGGAGCTCGACGAGTCGGTCCGCAGTCCGATGCCCGGAACGGTGATCGCCGTCGAGGTCGCGGACGGTGACCATGTCACCGCCGGGTCGGTGGTGGTCGTCGTCGAGGCGATGAAGATGGAACATGCGTTGACCGCACCGACCGACGGTGTGGTGGAACTCCTGGTCGCTCGCGGCGATCAGGTCACGGTGAACCACGTGCTCGCACGTGTGACGACGAGCGGCGAGGAAGGTCGATCATGACATCAGCACTGGCGGGCGTTCTGCCCGACGAGTATGCACAGCTCGCGGCATCGGTCCGGGATTTCGCTCGGACGGTCGTCGCACCTGTTGCGGCGCAGCACGACAAGGACCACACCTTCCCGTACGAGGTGGTCCGCGGCATGGCGGACATGGGCCTGTTCGGTCTGCCGTTCCCCGAGGAGTACGGCGGCATGGGCGGCGACTACTTCGCCCTGTGCGTCGCGCTCGAGGAACTGGGCAAGGTCGACCAGAGCGTCGCGATCACCCTCGAGGCGGGCGTGTCCCTGGGCGCCATGCCGGTCTACCGCTTCGGAACCGACGCGCAGAAGGAGCAGTGGCTCCCGCAGCTCACCTCCGGCCGAGCGCTGGGCGCCTTCGGGCTGACCGAGCCCGGTGCCGGCAGTGACGCGGGCGGTACGAAGACCACCGCCGTCCGGGACGGCGACCACTGGGTCATCAACGGGTCCAAGCAGTTCATCACCAACTCCGGCACCGACATCACCTCGCTGGTGACCGTCACGGCGGTGACCGGCACGGATTCTGCCGGTCGCAAGCAGATTTCATCGATCCTGGTGCCGACGTCGACACCGGGGTTCGAGGCAGGCCCCGCGTACGACAAGGTCGGATGGAACGCCTCGGACACGCACCCGCTGTCGTTCACCGATGTCCGGGTGCCGCTGGAGAACCTCCTCGGCGACGAGGGGCGCGGCTACGCCGGGTTCCTGCAGATTCTCGACGAGGGACGTATCGCGATCGCCGCGCTCGCGACCGGCGTCGCGCAGGGCTGCGTCGACGAGAGCGTGAAGTACGCCAAGGAGCGCGAAGCCTTTGGCACCGCGATCGGGCGCAACCAGGCCATCGCGTTCAAGATCGCGCGGATGGAGGCGCGCGCGTACGCGGCCAGGACGGCCTACTACGACGCGGCAGCACTCATGTTGGCGGGCAAGCCTTTCAAGAAGCAGGCAGCCATCGCCAAGCTCGTGTCCTCGGAGGCCGCGATGGACAACGCGCGGGACGCGACGCAGGTGCACGGCGGGTACGGCTTCATGAACGAGTACACCGTCGCCCGTCACTACCGTGACAGTAAGATCCTCGAGATCGGCGAGGGCACCACGGAGGTGCAGTTGATGCTGATCGCACGGCAGCTGGGCCTGTGAGCGATCGAGTGGTGCAGCGCGGCCTGTGGTTCGAGGAGATGACGGTGGGCACCGTCTACGAACATCGGCCCGGGCGCACCGTCACCGAGGCGGACAACGTCCTGTTCACCACCCTCACTATGAACACCCAGGCGCTGCATCTCGACGCGGCGTACAGCGCGGACACGACCTTCGGTGACCGACTGGTCAATTCGATGTGGACGCTGTCCACACTGGTCGGCCTGTCGGTGGCGCAACTGACGCAGGGGACGATCGTCGCCAACCTCGGATTCTCCGAGATCAGCTTCCCGGCGCCGATGTTCCACGGCGACACCCTTTATGCCGAGACACTCATCGCGGACAAGCGGGAATCGGCATCGCGGCCGGGCGAAGGTGTGGTCACCTTCGAGCACACGGGCCGCAACCAGCGCGGTGACATCGTCGCTCGGGCGGTGCGCAAGACGCTCGTGCAGTTGGATCCCGCGCGATGACGATCGATGCCGGGCCCGTCTGGATGTTCTGTCCCGCCGACAGGCCGGAGCGCTACGGGAAAGCCGCCGCCGCGGCCGACGTCGTGATCATCGACCTCGAGGACGCGGTCGCCGCGTCGGACAAGGATGCCGCGCGTCAGGCGATGCTCGACACCCCGCTCGATCCGGAGAGGACTGTCGTCCGGATCAATCCGCGGTCGACGCCCTACTTCGATGCGGACCTGGCTGCGGTGCTCACGACGCGATACCGGCACGTGATGGTGCCCAAATGTGAATCGGCGGAGGATGTCCGGGCAGTGGCGCCGCTGTCGGTCGTTGCGCTGGTCGAGACTCCGCTCGGGGTGTTGCGGGCGCCGGAGATCTGCGCGACCGACGGATGCGTCGCGATGATGTGGGGCGCGGAAGACCTCATCGCGGCTCTCGGGGGCGCGTCGTCACGCCGGGGCGACGGCCGCTATCGCGACGTCGCTGTCCATGCCCGATCGACAGCCCTGCTGGCGGCATCGGCATTCGGGCGCCTGGCGCTGGATTCGGTATATCTCGACATCCCGGATCTCGAGGGTCTGCGTGCGGAATCCGAGGACGCCGTCGCTGTCGGATTCGGCGCGAAGGTGGCACTGCACCCGTCGCAGGCAGCCGTCATCCGCGAGTGCTACACCCCGTCCGCCGACCAGGTCGACTGGGCGAGACGAGTCGTCGCTGCGGCCTCGACCGAACGTGGTGTCTTCACGGTCGACGGCAGGATGGTCGACGCGCCGGTGATCCGGCACGCCGACCGCATCCTGCGCGGCGTCCGCTGACTTTCAGCGGATGCCTTCGGTGCGCATCTCACGAGCCCAGGCGGCAGCGTGGCGTGTCAAGACGTCGGCGATGCGCGAGATCTCGGCGGGATACGACGCAATGTCGGCCGACATGGACACGCTCAGCGCGTCGGTGGCGGGTATCCGGTAGGGCACAACCGTGGCCACGCACACGATGCCGGCGGTCCCCTGTTCCTTCTCGAGGGACCATCCCCGCGCGCGGACGTCGCCGAGTTCGGCGATCAGCGTGTCGGGGTCGGTGATCGTGTCGTCCGTGAACTGTTCCAGCACAGGCGGCAGGAGTCCACGAACCTCGGTATCTGTGAGTTCGGCGAGCAGAGCCTGACCCAGTGCGGTGGCATGGCACGGCAGCTTGCGACCCACTCGGTGCATCCGACGCACCTCCGCTCGTGATCCTCGGCTGGCCAGGTAGATGACGCTCGACTCGTCCCGGCGGGCGAAGTGCACGGTGTGACCGATCTCGGCGCGCAGTGTCTCCAGTACTGCCGCAGCGCGACCGACGACGGAATCCTTGTCCAGGTATGACGTCCCGGCAAGGAGAGCATGGGTGCCGATGCCGTATCGCGATCCGGACTCGTCCGCCTCGATCCATCTCAGGTCCTTCAGCGTGCGCAATAGTGCGTGCAGACTGGAGCGCGGGTACTTGCACGCCTCCTGCAGTTCACCGAGGCTCATGCGCGTCGGCGACGCAGCGAGCGTCTCGAGGATGTGGATGGTCCGCTCGGCGGACTTCACCGGCTGCGAATCCGCTACCGAGGGAGTCGTGTCTCGTGTCGCCATGAGGACACTATTCCCCATTCCGAACCCGATATCACAGGGCGACTCCGGTTCGTCGACTTGAACCGTCGGCACTCAGTACTCCTCGACCAGGTTTGCGGCGACGTAGTCGAGATCGACGGCCTCGCCGAGCCCTGGAGCGAGGGGCATGGCAACCGTTCCGTCGGGGCGGACAGGGTCGACGATCGACAGAAGGTGCGGAGGTACCCAGTCGTAGTCGACGAGCGGGTGCAGTAGCCCGCGCTCGTACCAGTGAGCCACGCTCGAGCCTCCGACGAGCGCCAGGTTCGGTGCGCCGTTCCCGTGCACCTCGCACTCCATCCCGAAGCCCTCCGCCATGTGCATGGTCTTGAGCGCCGGTGTGATGCCGCCTCCGTTCATGGCCCCCACCCGGAGAATGTCGCACGCATCGTTGACTATCCATTCCGCACGCGAACGGTGGCGGCCGGGAACGGTCTCCGGACCTATCACCGGCGTCGCGACCTGTTCGGACAACCACCTGTAGGAGCGGAGTGAGAACTCGTCCATCGGCTCCTCGAACCAGTCGAAGCGCAACCTGTCGAGTTCACGCCCGAGAGTCAGCGCCTCGGTGCGTGAATACCAGTGATATCCGTCGAGCATCAGCGAGAAGTCGGGTCCCACCGCATCCCGCACCGCGGCGCACGCCTCGATGTCCCGAGCGAGGTTCGGCGCATTGTCGAGCGGCGGCATCCAGGTGTGGAGCTTGATTCCGGTGTAGCCCCGCGCTTTCAGCTCCACCGCGAAAGTCGCGTAGTCCTGCGGACTCGACAGTCCGCCGTCCAGCGAGTCCCCGCACATCGTGCTGGCGTACGCCTTCACGCTCTCGCGAGCCCCGCCGAGCAGCTTCCAGGCCGGGGTGCCGAACATGACGCCTGCGAGATCCCACAGTGCCTGATCGACATAGCTCAGCGAATGTTCGGGTAGTTCGACTGCCCGGGTGCGCTGGCGGATGGCGAACTGCTTCTCGAACGATTCACGCGCCAAGGGATCGGATCCGACCAGAACCGGGCCGACGTGCTGCTCGATCTGATCGCGCCGGAGATAATTGGGCTTGCCCAGAACCCGCCCGACCGCGCCGTCGGTCGTGGTGATCGACAGCAGAGCCTGCGTGGTCTGCGCCGACGGCCCCGGGTGACGGTGACCGTACGAATCGACCGTGGTGCGAGCTTCGGTCTTGAATACCTGAACGCTCACGCGCTCGATAGTTGCGCTCATCGGGATCGACCCTTTTCTTTCGTGTGCGGCGTGCGTCATTTGCCGTTGCGTGCGTCGTACTTGGCTTGAGAGCGGTCGAGCTTCTCGGCGAAGTCGTCGGCGAAATCCTGTGCGCTGAGCTGGCCGATCAGGACTTTCTGCCACTGGCCGACCATCTGTACCTGGACGATCTTCCCGAAGTCGGAGAGGTAGTCGGGTGGCGTGACCAGGACCGTGGCCGGATCGTCGAGAGCGGTCAGCGCCGCCTGGACCGACGGCATCGCATCGAACTCCGGCGCCGCTCGTGCTGCCTTGTTGACCGGGATCTGCCCGACTGCACCGTTCCAGTACGACTGCGATGACGCCGATGTCATGAATTCGAGGAACTTCCAAGCGGCTGCCTGGTGGGGGCTGCTGCGGAAGACGGTGTAGGAGGGGAACGGGTCGGTCATGATGGTGCGTACGCCGTTCTCGTTCCGCGGTAGTGCTACAGCTCCGGCGTTCTCGCCCATGGCTTTACGATGGTTGCTCAGCGAGCCGAGGTTGTGCTGCATCATGCCCACCGATCCACCGCCGAAGCTGGCCACCATCTGGGGAAACCCGTTGTTGACGTCGGCGGTCGGAGTGTCGACGTCGTACAGCGCGGCGAACTTCTCGATCGCCTCGACCATCTCGGGTCTGTTCAACGTGGACTTACCGTCCTCGAAGAAGGCAGTGGTTCCCGTGCTGGCGAACATGTATTGCAGCAGCGGATAGATGGACCCGGCGCCGCCGCGGATGGTGAAACCGTAACGGCCGGCGTCCTTGTCGGTCAGGGTCGCGGCGGCGTCGAAGAACTCGTCGTAGTCGTCCGGCGGCTCGATCCCGGCTTCGGCGAACCAGTCCTTGCGGTACCACAGGGTGGCGTTGTTGCTCGTGTACGGCAGTCCATAGACGTTGTCTCCGCCTCCGGACTCGCGCGCGGACTGGAGGATCCCCGTGTCGTACTCGTCGCGCTGCGGCGAGGCTGCCAGGAAGTCGTCCAGCGGGATCACGGCATTCTGCGCCACCAGCGGCGCGAGGTACGCGGTGGACACGATGCCGAGGTCGGGAGCCGACCCGCCGGCGAGAGCAGTCTGGTACTTCTGCTGCGCACTGTCGGAGGGCAATCCGACGTATTCGATGTCGATGCCGGGGTTCGCGGCTTCGAACCTGCGAATCAGCTCCTCGTACAACGGGGTCCGGTCGGGGCCCGCATTGTTGTCCCAGAACGTCAGTGTGGCGTTGTTCGGGTCGCCCAGTGCGCCGTCGGGCAGCGATGTCTCGGAACTGCACGACGCGAGAACGAGGGTCGCGACCGCACCCATGAGGGAGGTACGCAGCAGCGTCCTCCGGTCGAGAGGCTTCATGACACTCCTTGGATGGAAGGCTGGTGAGGGATTCGCATGTCCGGTCAGCCCTTGACCGCGCCGGCGCTCAGGCCCTGGACGAGGTACTTCTGGATGACGGCGAAGACGAGAACCACGGGAACGGCGGCGATGAGGCCACCGGCAGCGAGCACGCCGAAGTCCACGTTGTACGAACCGATGGTGTAGCTGAGGCCGACGGGCAACGTGAACTTCTCCTGGCTGCTGATGAACATCAGACCGAAGAGGAAGTTGTTCCAGCTGCCGATGAAGGCGAACGAGCCGACGGCGATCAGGCCGGGTTTGAGCAACGGGAGCATGATGATGCGGAACGCCTTCAGACGCGAACACCCGTCGACCATCGCGGCTTCTTCGAGTTCGACGGGGATCTGTGCAATGAAGCCGGCCATGAGCATGGCGGCGAGGGGGAGCTGGAAGACTGTGTCGGCCAAGATCAGGCCGCCGAGATTGTTGATCAGGCTCATCTCACGGAAGATCTCGAACAACGGAATCAGCAACATCGCGCCAGGAACGAACT
Source organism: Rhodococcus sp. AC861 (assembly GCF_979256035.1). NCBI lineage: Bacteria > Bacillati > Actinomycetota > Actinomycetes > Mycobacteriales > Nocardiaceae > Rhodococcus > Rhodococcus sp. AC861. The sequence goes on along the minus strand of NZ_CEEDMW010000002.1, from coordinate 451,887 downwards.
GGCTGCACAGCAGTGCCATGACGAGGGCGAGTCTGCCCCGGAACTTGAAGCGAGCCAGTGCATATCCGGTGGCGAGAGCGACGAACGTGGTGAGCACCAGGGACAGCGCCGCAACGATCATCGAGTTCTTGAAGAAGAAGCTGAACCCGAGGGTGTTCCACACCGTGTCGAAGTGTTCGAACGTGATGGGCCAGGGGAGCATCGAATTCGATTCCGCGGGGCGGAAGGCGAACACGATCATCCAGTAGAACGGCACCAGGGTGAAGAGCAGGTAGATGGCCAGCGGGAGGCCGACGCTGAGATAGCGAGGCTTCGTCTTGTACACGCGCAGTGGAGGTTCGGTGCTTTCCGACGCGGTGATCGTGGGGCGATCGGCAGTAGTCGTCATGGTCGATCAGCCCTTCTCGGCATTGAACTTGCTCAGGCGGAGGTACAGAATCGAGCAGAACAGCAGGATGAGGAACGCGACCGTGGTCAGCGCCGATCCGTATCCGAAGTCCTGCGCGGTGATCGCGAGTTGCGAGACGTACAGCGGCAGTGTGGTCGTGACGTCCGCCGGCCCGCCGGCCGTGAGGGTGTACAGGAGGTCGACGTTGTTGAACTCCCAGACGCCGCGCAGCAACGTCGAGAGAATGATGACCGCCTTGAGGTGCGGGAGCGTCACGAATCGGAAGCGTTGCCACCGGCTCGCTCCGTCGACGTTGGCCGCCTCGTAGAGATCTTTCGGTGCGCTCTGCAGTTCGGCGAGAATCAGGATGGCGAAGAACGGAACTCCGCGCCACAGTTCGGCGACGCCGGTAGCCCAGAACGCGGTGTCCGGATCCGCGATAGGAGCAGCCGTACCGTCTCCGATCCCCATGTCGCCCAACAGCTTGAAGATTCCTGTGGACGGGTTGTAGATGAGTAGCCAGATGCCGGTGGTGAGAACACCCGACACGGCCCACGGCGAGAACACCAGTGCTCGGGCGAGGCCCCGGCCGCGGAAGACCTCGTTGACGAGGAGCGCGAGTCCGAGCCCGAGGACCAGCTGGAAGACCACCTGGAACAGGACCCACTTGCCGGTGGTGAGCAACGACGTCCAGAACAGCTCGTCGGCGAACATCAGTCGGAAGTTCTCGAGGCCCGCGAACCCGTTCTCCCACGGCGTGGTCGGGTTGTAGTACTGCAGGCTGTAGTAGAAGACGCTGCCGACGGGATAGAAGATGAACACGACGAGCAGCAGGACGACGGGAGCGATCAGGATGTACGGCGCGCTGATGCGTCGACTCGATCGCTTCCGAGGTACCGGTGCAGGGGACGTCGCAGTCGGCGTCCCTCCCGTACCGGGGGTGATGGTGGTGACCAAGAGGCACGCTCCGAAATCTGGCCGGCGTCACCGGCGGGCGGATGTTTCACGGTTCACATATATGAACATGTGACGGCTACGTGAACTGCGGTCAACTATGATCGCTGTCACACGGGCTGTCAAGGCTTCCGCAGACCAATCGGTCGGTGAGCCACCGCGCGGCTTCCTTCTGCATGGCGGCCCCGAATCGGTGCGGTTCGTCGTACCACGTGGTGGTCAACGCACCGGTCCCGCTGTAGATGCTGGTCAAAGCTTCTTCCGACGCCAGCATCCCGGCGTGCCCGAAGTGTGGATCGTGAGATGCGTACTGCACCAACAGGGGTACCGGTGCCGCGCAGCCGGCGACGTCCGGCCAGTCGCAGACCGCGGACAGGCCCGGCGTGATCATCGACCACGAGGTTCCGTCGGCGTGCCCGTCGGCGATGTCGGCGAACGTACTCATCGATGCGGTGATCACCGCTGCCTGCAGGTCAGCCGGTTCGGAGCAGGCCAGAAGGTGTGCCGCTCGCGCGCCGCCGCCCGAGAAGCCCACCGCGGCGATCCGGCGAGCGTCCACGCCCGGCGCGGCGCGCAACACCGCCAGTGCGGTCAGGTCGTCGACGGCGACGAGTGCCGCGAGGGACGTGCCCGTGAGGATCGCGATCTTCGCGAGGGCGTGTTCGTGTTCCCGCGCCGCCGCGTCGTATCGTCGCCGGAGGTCGTCGGGCGACGACGCCGCGGGAACGGCGGACATTCCCGCTGCCCGGGCTCGTTCGGGAAGGTCGGACCATTCCACGCGTCGGCTGCCCCACTGGTAGGCGTCGTGCACCAGTACGGCGAACCCGGCACGCGCGAGTTCTGTTGCGACGCAGAGCCCGCCGTATCCTCGCTGCCGTAATTCCTCGACTCCGGGTGCAACTCCCTCCGGGCCGTCCGAGACCTTCTCCTTGCCGTAGAACTTGACGCCGTCGTGGGCGTGGAGGAGGAGGATTGCCGGTAGGTCGTCGTCGCGGCCGGTCGGCCGGACGATTCGCGCTTCGGTCTCCGGCCCGTTGTCGACGGCCCATGAGAGTTCGATCCCGTCGATTCCGTCGCGTGTCCACGATCGACCCGTCCGCACGGTCGCCGGTGCCGCGGGGCGGACGCCGAGCGCCGATGCGATGCGCTGTCGCAGAAGCGTCGATCGTGGACAGCGGTCGCCGTCGCGTGTTCTCATGTGTGAACTCCATCTCTGCACGTGAATTCAAGAAAGGCCGCCATGCCCGGATCGACAGTCGACCGCATCGTTGCTCACGCCTACCCCTGGGACGTGGTGGGCGATCCGTCCTTCGTGGACCGTGCGCGGGCACTCGGAGTCGACGAGATCTCCCTCGCCGCCACCTATCACTCCACTCGCGCCGCCACTCCGTTCCACCCCGACCACAAGATCGTCGACGCACGTCACGCGGCGTTGTACCGACCGGTGCGTGACGACGCCTGGAGCGGTCACCGGATTCGCGCCGTGGCAGCCGACTGGGTCGGTGCCGACGACGCGTTCGCAGCGGCAGCGACCACGTTGATCGATGCGGGGATGACAGTGAATGCGTGGATCGTGTTGACGCACAGCACGATCCTCGGCCACGCTCACCCTGACGTCACGGTGACGAACTGCACCGGAGACTCCTACCCGTACGCACTCTCGCCCGGCCACCCCGACGTCGTGCGATACGCCGCGACCCTCACTGCCGAGGCCCTCCGCGGTGTCGCTGTCCACGGTGTATCCATCGAGGCGTGCGGTCAGCTGGGATTCGCCCACGCGGGACATCACGAGAAGACCGACGGCGCCTTCCCCGGTATCGGGGACACGCTGATGTCGGTCAGCTGTACCGATCGCGAACGTGCCGAATGGTCGTCGCGCGGGGCGGATCCGGACCGTGTCGTCCGGGCATTGAAGGAGGGAGTCGCCAGCGTCGTCGACGGTCGGCTCGCGCCGACCTCCTCCATCACCGACGTGCTGACCGACTTCGATGCCGCGGCCGTGCTCGCAACCCGCCGCCGCGATGCCGATGTCCTGCGCGGTGAGGTACTGAATGCGGTTCGCATCCACGCGCCGCAGGCGAGAGTCACGCTGCACGGCCATCCCGACGAGTGGAAGACGGGACCGTCGCCTGCTCTCACACCGTCGGCGAGCGGCGATGTGGATGCCGTGTTGGTGTCCGCGTGGCCCGGGACGGAGGAAACCGTCCGTGTCGTCGCGGCGACGCGCGAGATGGTGGGGACGTCGGTCGACGTCGGTGCATACGTGTCCGTATTGCCCCCGAAGAAATTGGACGAGGTCGGAGCGCATGTGGCCGCGACCGTCGAGGCGGGTGCCAACGAGCTGCATCTCTACCACCTCGGGCTCGTGAATGCCGCTCAGCTCGACGCGTTGGCGCACGTGGTGAAGGACTGGCGGAAGTAACGCTGCGGGGGTGGCGCTGCGGTCCGGCCACCCCCGTCGGTTCTCACATGCGTTGTCCCAGGGGGTGATCGCAGAAGGCTCCGCCGGCGCGCTGAAGGATCGGGTCGTCGAAGGTCCATTCGTGGTCCCGGAGGAACTCGTCCGCGAAGATTTCGGAATTGTCCTGTGGCACATACCCGATGGATTCGCCCTCGGCTCCCGACCACCAGGCCCTGGTGTTGGCGGAGATTCCCCACACGATGTGGAAGCCCTTGGCGCTGTCGGACAGGGACGCTTCGATCAATCGCGCGGTATCGGCCGGCGACATCCACGATGCGAGACCCCGGTAGTTCGGTGGTCGGTCGAAACTGGACCCGATCCGCAGATTCACGACGTCGATCCCGAACCGATCGTGGTACAGCCGCGCGAGCGCCTCGCCTGCCGCTTTGCTCCACCCGTAGAACCCGTCCGGTCGGGGCGCGACATCGCCCGCGAGCATGCCGTCGGACTCGTCATGGGTCCAGAACCCGACTGCGTGATTGCTCGACGCATACACGACGCGCGTGACAGCGTGAGTGACCGCGGCGTCGAAGATCGCCTGGGTGCCGTCGACGTTGACTGCGAGAATGTTCTCCCACGAGTCCTCGGTGCTGAGTCCGCCCAGGTGCACGATCGCGTCGACTCCCTCGACGGCGCGGGCGACCGCTGCGCGGTCGGTGACGGAGCCCTGGATGTATTCCTCCGTGGGATCGAGGTCGGTGATCCCCGCGATATCGAACAGGCGGAGAGTGCGGTCCGACCGACGGAGCAGGGGTCGCAGCATTCGCCCCATGTTCCCGGCGGCCCCGGTGATCAGCACTGTCGTCGTCATGGCGGTCTGTCTCGCTTTCTCTCGAATCCTTGTAATGCAGATCACGGTAGTACATACTTCGAATCGAAGTCAGCATATGGATATGCATTCACATACATGAACGCGCGGAGAGTCTCAGCAATCTGAGCCGAGCGCGTTCGTACCTTCACTCGGATCGTCCGACACGTTCCTGTCGGTGAGAGGACACATCATGGCAACCGTCGCATTCGAGAACGTCACCAAATTCTTTCCCGGAGGGGAGAAGGCGGCCGTCGACAACTTGGACCTGCACATCGAGGACGGTGAATTCCTCGTCCTGGTCGGGCCGTCCGGTTGCGGCAAGTCGACGTCGCTCCGCATGCTCGCGGGTCTCGAGGACGTGGATCGTGGAACCATCTCGATCGGAGGCGACGACGTCACCGAACATCAACCCAAGGATCGCGACATCGCGATGGTGTTCCAGAACTACGCGCTCTACCCGCACATGACTGTCGGGGAGAACATGGGCTTCGGCCTTCGGATTGCCGGTGAGGACAAGGCGGAAATCAAGCGTCGGGTCACCGACGCCGCCAAGATCCTCGACCTGACCTCGTATCTGGATCGCAAACCGAAGGCACTGTCCGGCGGACAGCGTCAGCGAGTTGCCATGGGGCGCGCCATTGTTCGCAAGCCCAAGGTCTTTCTGATGGACGAGCCTCTGTCCAACCTGGATGCCAAGTTGCGGGTGCAGACACGCGCGCAGATCTCAGCGCTTCAGCGTCGACTCGCCACGACCACCGTGTACGTCACGCACGATCAGGTCGAGGCCATGACGATGGGTGATCGCGTCGCCGTGTTGCAGGACGGCGTCCTGCGTCAGTGCGATACCCCGCGCCGGATGTACGAGCACCCGGACAACGTCTTCGTCGCCGGATTCATCGGATCGCCCGCGATGAACCTTCTCGAGCTGCCCCTGGTGGACGGCGGAGTCAGGTTCGGCGGAATCGTGGTCCCCATTCCGCGAACCGGCCTGTCGACCATCGGCGAGAGTTCGGTGACGCTGGGAGTCCGCCCCGAGGATCTCGAGATCGTCGGCGACGGTGTCGGCGGCTTGGAGATGACGATCGACGTCGTCGAGGAACTCGGTGCCGACGCGTATGCGTACGGCCGCATCACGATCGACGGTGTCGAGCAGCTCATCGTCGTCCGCGCCGACGGTCGCGTTCCGCCGCTGCGCGGAGACAAGGTCACACTGGCCTACGCAGCGGAGCGCACGCACCTCTTCTCCACCGTTACCGGGGAGCGTCTCATCGACTGAACGGTGGAGAAGAGGCGAGGAGAGTCAGCGCGTCGGCGTGGCCGTCGTACCGGTGACGACGCGGGGCAGGATGAGCCCCAACCCGACCATGCCGACACCGAGCACCAGGTGGAGCCAGTTGTCCGCGTTGTTGACGGGAACGAAGTTGGCGCTGCTGTCACGGTCGATCACGAGGCCGTAGACGAACAGCACGAGGTAGATGACACCGCCTCCGATGAGGAAAGTCCGTGCCGTGGACGGAGTCCGCGACAGAGCGATGCCGGCGACACCGAACAGCAGGTGCACGATGTTGTGCAGGATCGACACCTCGAAGATTCCGAGGAGATGCGCGCCGGAGTGGTGCCCGGCGAACGTCAACATGTCGTAGTCCGACGTGATCCCCGGAATGAATCCGAGAATGCCGACGGCCAGGAACACGACGCCGACGAGCAGCGCACCCCACTGGATCGGTGACCGACGCACCACTGTGCGGCCGGCCCGGTTGGTGTTCGCCATGGTCTTGCCTCCCTGTTCTCACACGTTGAGCTGATCCCACCGTGCGCGTCGGGATAGCCCTCGGAGAACGTGCTGAACGCCCGAGACGCGAAACGGCCCGGCTGGTCGAAACCAGCCGGGCCGTAGGAACGTTCGGATCAGAACGCTGCTTCGTCGAGCTCCATGACGTCGTTGTCCAGATCGGACAGGATCTGACGGGTGGAGGTCAGGCGGGGCAGGATGTTCTTGGCGAAGAACGACGCTGCGCCGATCTTGCCCTCGTAGAACGCCTTGTCCTTGTCGCTCGCACCGTTGTCGAGTGCGGCGATGGCGATCTCGGACTGGCGCAGCAGCAACCACCCGATCATCAGGTCGCCGACGCTCATGAGCAGGCGCACGGATCCGAGGCCGACCTTGTACAGCTCGGTCGGCTGCTCCTGCGCACCCATGAGGTGCTGCGTCAGCGTCGCGACCATGCCCTGGACGTCTTCGAGTGCGGTGTTCAGCAGTGCACGCTCGGACTTGAGGCGACCGTTGCCTGCTTCGCTGTCGATCCACGTCTTGATCTGTCCGGCGACGTGGGCCAGGGCGACGCCGCGGTCGCGAGCGATCTTGCGGAAGAAGAAGTCCTGGGCCTGGATGGCCGTGGTGCCCTCGTACAGTGAGTCGATCTTGGCGTCGCGGATGTACTGCTCGATGGGGTAGTCCTGCAGGAAGCCGGAACCACCGAGTGTCTGCAGGCTCTGCGCGAGCTGCTCGTACGCGACCTCGGAGCCGACACCCTTGACGATGGGGAGCAGCAGGTCGTTGACGCGGAACGCGGTGTCCTTGTCGGCACCCGAAACGTGCAGTGCAGCAACCTCGTCCTGGTGTGCGGCGGTGTAGAGGAACACCGCGCGCAGGCCCTCGGCGTATGCCTTCTGCGTCATCAGCGAGCGACGCACGTCGGGGTGGTGCGTGATGGCGACGCGAGGGGCGGCCTTGTCGGTCATCTGCGTCAGGTCCGCACCCTGGATGCGCTGCTTGGCGTAGTCGAGAGCGGTGAGGTAGCCGGTGGAGAGTGTAGAGATCGCCTTGGTGCCGACCATCATGCGAGCGTGCTCGATGACGTCGAACATCTGCGCGATGCCGTTGTGGACGTCGCCGACGAGCCAGCCCTTGGCCGGGACGCCGTGTCCGCCGAGGGTGAGCTCACACGTGGCCGAGACCTTGAGGCCCATCTTGTGCTCGACGTTGGTGACGAAGGCGCCGTTGCGCTCGCCCAGTTCGCCGGTCTCGCTGTCGAAGTGGAACTTGGGGACGAAGAAGAGCGAGAGGCCCTTGGTTCCGGGCTTGCCACCCTCGGGACGCGCGAGAACGAGGTGGAAGATGTTCTCGAAGAGATCATCGGAGTCCGCCGAGGTGATGAAGCGCTTGACGCCCTCGATGTGCCACGTGCCGTCGGCCTGCTCGATGGCCTTGGTGCGGCCGGCGCCCACGTCGGAACCCGCGTCGGGCTCGGTGAGGACCATGGTGGCTCCCCAGTTGCGCTCGGCTGCCAGAGCGGCCCACTTCTTCTGCTGCTCGTTGCCGTTGTCGAAGAGGATCTGCGCGAAGCCGGGGCCCGCGGAGTACATGAAGGCGGCGGGGTTCGACCCCAGCAGCATCTCGGCCACGGCCCAGAAGACCTGGCGGGGAACGGGCAGTCCGCCGAGCTCCTCGTCCAGTCCGAGATGGTCCCAGCCGGCATCCTGCAGCGCGCGGTAGGACTTCTTGAAGGACTCGGGGAGCGTGACCGAGTGGGTCTCGGGGTCGAACGTGGGCGGATTGCGGTCGGCGTCGGCGAACGACTCGGCCAGCGGGCCCTCGGCGAGACGACGGACCTCTCCGAGCATGTCCCGGACGGTCTCGACGTCGAGGTCGCCGAACTGGCCGGACGCGAGCGTCTTGTCAAGGGCGAAGAGTTCGAAGAGGTTGAACTCGAGGTCTCGAAGATTGCTCTTGTAATGGCCCATGGTGAATGCTCTCCGTCTCAGTGGTGCGGTCCGCCCTCGGTACCGCCTCGGTGTTCTGCGGCGATACCTACTCGCCAGTAACTTATGGCTATGTTACGCCGCTTCGAGAGCTCTGCCAATAGCGGTCTACTCGTCGGTAACCTGTCCCATCAGAACGGTGTCGATCGCTGTGGAATCACCTACCGGCCGGTGTCGCTCCTCGGCCACGAGAATGCGCACGCCATTGTGCAGGTCGTCGACGAGATCGCTTGGACTGTAGAGGATTTCGATATCCTGAGGTCCGCCGACGCCATTCTTCACATTGTCGGAATGGTGTCCGACGATCACGAGGATTCCCTCATGTTTCAACGCCCGGACGGCAGTCGCCAGGACGTTCTCACGCTCGATGCGCGATAAATGCAGGTAGGCGATGACAACGAGATCATAATTCCGCTCAGGTGTGAGTGTGGTCACGTCCGCGTGGACCCACCGGACCCGCGAGCGGATGGACGCCGTCGCCGTGGCGGCGACCTTCACGGCCTTCGACAGCGCGGCCGTGCTGAAATCGACAGCGTCCACCTCCCACCCGCGGGTGGCCAGCCACAGGGCGTTGCGGCCCTCTCCGCAGGCGAGGTCGAGCGCGCGACCGCGGGGCAGCGACGTGCAGAACTCGACGACCACCTCGTTGGGAGGCGCTCCCCACCTCAGCTCCGCACCGTCGTACTTGCGGTCCCAGTCGGCCGCGTCCACTCAGACCCAGACCTGATCGGGATCCACGGACGACCGTGCGGCGCCGCCCGGCGTCGACGGCCGGGTACGCGAGAACCGCGGTGCGGGCGCGTGCTGCGTCACCGACTCGATGTCGATCAGGTTGTCCCGCTCGGCCATGTGCCGGTGCCGGGTCGCCTCGTCGAAGGTGAGGACGGGCGTGACGCACGCGTCCGTGCCGTCGAAGACGGACTCCCACTCGTCGCGCGTCCGCGTCGCGAACGTGTCGGTGAACACCGTGCGCAGGGTGGGCCACTGCTCGCGGTCCATCTGATGGGGCAACGAGGCCGGATCGATGCCCAGGCCCTGCAGCATGGCGGCGTAGAACTGCGGTTCGAGAGCTCCGACCGCGACGTACTTGCCGTCGGACGTCTCGTACGTGTCGTAGAACGGGGCGCCGGTGTCCAGCAGATTGGTTCCGCGCTGGTCCGACCACAGTCCGAGACCACGCCAGCCCCAGATCATGTGCGACAGCGCGACGGTGCCGTCCACCATCGCGGCGTCGACGACCTGACCCTTGCCGGACGCGCCACGCTCGACCAGCGCCGCCAGGATGCCCATGACCAGGAACATCGAGCCACCGCCGAAGTCGCCGACCATGTTCAGCGGGGGGACGGGACGTTCTCCTTCCCGGCCGATGGCGTGAAGGACGCCGGTCACGGAGATGTAATTGATGTCGTGCCCGGCCACCTGGGACCACGGCCCGTCCTGACCCCACCCCGTCATCCGTCCGTAGACGAGGCCCGGGTTCCGCTCCGCCACCGCGTCGGGACCGAGGCCCATGCGCTCGGTCACGCCCGGTCGGAAGCCCTCGATCAGCACGTCGGCCCGCGAGATCATCGCCAGCACCCGCTCCAGATCGGCCGGGTCCTTCAGGTTCGCCTCGACGATCCTGCGGTTACGGATCAGCGGGTCGCCGTGCATGCCCTCGGCCGGCAGTGCGCCGGGGCGTTGGACACGGACGACGTCCGCCCCGAGATCCGACAGCAGCGTCGCCGTGTGCGGGCCCGGTCCGATCCCGGCGAGCTCCACGACCTTGATTCCGGCGAGCGGTCCACCTGCAGTAGTCATGCCGCGACCCTATCCACCGGAACTCGCCCGACGACAGGACCGGACCGATCGGGTCGGGAGACTCAGAGGAACTCCGACGCGGCGTCGTCCACCCGCGACCGATAGTCACCCCACCAGTCCGCGTCGACGTCCGGAAGGTTGGAGTTGCCGACGGCCATGCCGGCGCTACCGTCGACGAGTTCGCGCACGATGTCCGCGTGACCGGCGTGGCGGTGAGTCTCGGCGATCAGGTGCACCAGGATGTACTCGACGGTCACCGGGTTCTTCGCCGTCCACCACGGGACCGTCCCCTCGGCGGTCGGCCCGAGGGTGCGTACCGTCTCGTCGGCGTGTGCGTTCACCCGGCGATAGAGCCCGACGAGAGAGTCGCGGGACTGATCGGACGTGGCCCACATGTCGGCATTGAGTTCGAGGGTCGGGTCGGACCAGGCGATCTCCTCGGGGAACGGTCGCCCGAACGTGGAGCCGAGGTACCCGGCTTCGGTCATGGCCAGGTGTTTCACGATGCCGAGCAAATTGGTGCCGGTGGAGGTGAGGGGTCGCCGGATGTCGTACTCCGATGCGCCGTCGAGTTTCCACACCACCGCGTCCCGACCTCGCTGAAGGTAGGTGAGCAGGTCCTCGGTGTCCGTCATGCCCGATAGCATTCCAAGCGTGACGTCCTCCCGCATCGGTACTCCGCTTTCTCCGTCCGCCACCAAGGTGATGCTCCTGGGCTCGGGGGAGCTGGGCAAGGAAGTGATCATCGCCTTCCAGCGCCTGGGCGTCGAGGTCATCGCCGTGGACCGGTACGCGAACGCGCCGGGCCACCAGGTGGCTCACCGGGCTCACACCGTGGACATGAGCGATCCCGAGGCTCTGCTCGCCGTCATCGAGGCGGAGGCGCCGCATTTCGTCGTCCCGGAGATCGAGGCCATCGCGACGGAGGCTCTGTCCGTCGTCGAGGATCGCGGCGTCACCACTGTCGTTCCGACGGCCAGGGCTACGCAGTTGACGATGAACCGCGAGGGCATCCGCCGACTCGCGGCCGAGGAGCTGGGCCTTCCCACGTCGCCGTACGCCTTCGCCGACAGTGTCGACGAGGTTCGTGCCGCGCTCGAGCTCACCGGCTTTCCCGCGGTGATCAAGCCGGTGATGTCGTCGTCGGGCAAGGGACAGTCGGTCGTGAAGAGTGCCGACGACGTGCAGCGGGCCTGGGACTACGCGCAGGCCGGCGGCCGGGTGGATCTGGGACGCGTCATCGTGGAGGGATTCGTCGACTTCGACTACGAGATCACCCAACTCACCGTCCGGGGGGTCGACGAGAACGGCGCGGACGAGACGTTCTTCTGCGAGCCCATCGGCCACCTGCAGAAGTCGGGCGACTACATCGAGTCCTGGCAGCCACAGCCCATGTCGCCGGTCGCGCTCGAGGCCTCGCGGAACGTCGCTCGCACGGTGACCGCGGCGCTCGGTGGCCGCGGCATCTTCGGTGTCGAGCTCTTCGTCAAGGGCGACGACGTATTCTTCTCCGAGGTCAGCCCCCGTCCGCACGACACGGGACTGGTCACCCTCGGCACCCAGCGGCTCTCCGAGTTCGAACTGCACGCGCGGGCGATCCTCGGCCTCCCGGTGGACACGACGCTGCTCTTCCCGGGGGCATCGGCCGTCATCTACGGCGGACTCGACGAGGTGGGCATCGCCTTCGAGGGTGTCGATCAGGCCATGCGGGTGCCGGAGACCGACCTTCGGCTGTTCGGCAAGCCCGAGAGCTTCGTGTCGCGTCGCATGGGCGTCGCGTTCTCGACCGGTCCGGATGTCGAGACGGCACGCGCACGCGCTCGTGACGCCGCCGGCCGGGTACGACCGGTCTCGGCCACATGACCGCGGGCGCCGAGGTCTTCGTCGGACTGGTGATCCTGATCGGTCTGATCGGGATCGTGGTCCCGGTGCTCCCCGGCGTGATCCTGATATTCGCCGCGATCGGCGTCTGGGCCTTCGTCGTCGGCACCGCCTCGGCGTGGACGGTGTTCGGCGTCGCGACGGCGCTGCTGGTGGCATCGGGCGTCGTCAAATACCTGTGGCCGGGCAGACGCCTGAAGACGGCCGGTGTGCCGACGCGATCGATCGTGCTCGGCGGTGTCGTCGGCATCGTCGGATTCTTCGTCGTGCCCGTCGTGGGTCTCTTCCTCGGCTTCCCCCTCGGTGTCTACCTGGCGGAACTACCCCGCGCCCGCACCTCGGGTTCGGCCTGGCAGTCGACTGTGCACGCGACCAAGGCCGTCGGCCTGTCGATCCTGGTCGAGCTGTTCGGTGGTCTGCTCGCCGCCGGGGTGTGGGTCGTCGCCGTCCTCGTGCTGTGAGTTCCGCCGCCGATCAGGGCTCGCGGTACCAGGCGCGAGCATTCTGGAACAGCACTGCCTGAAGGTCTCCCCCCACCGCGTCGGCAACGAGGTCGAGGTCGGACACGTCGAAGCGACGCGCCGCGCGGGTGCTGGGAAGGTCGGTGCCGAACATCAGGGCCTCCGGGTTCACGGCATGGATGCGGCGCATGGCGTCGACGGGGTCGTGCGAGATGCGGCCGAATCCGGTGGCCTTGACGCGTGCACCTCTGTCGACCAGATCCAGCAGGTAGGGCATCGCTTCCTCGGCCATGCCGAGATGGTCGATGCTCACGGCGGGCAGTTTCGACATGATCGGCTCGAGCGAGCGCAGCAGCCCCGCGTCGACGTAGAACTCGGAGTGCCATCCCGCCACCTCGTGGGCCCGTATCGCCTGCTCGGTCAGAGACGAGATGTCGGCGACGCCGCGACGGAGGTTGAACCGGAGCGCCCTGACCCCCGCGGCGTCGAGTGCGGAGATGTCGTCGTCGGTGGCGTCCACGGGCAGCTGGGTGACACCGACCCACCCGTGGCCCAGCTCCTCGAGAGCGGCCAGTAGATAGGACTGATCGGTGCCCTGGAACGACCCGGTGACTACGGCTCCTCCGACCACACCGAGCCCGTCGGTCTCCGCTTCGTAGTCTTCGACGGTGAACGGCTCGGGCTCGTAATCGTCATTGACCACCAACGGAAACCGAGGATCGATGATGTGGACGTGGCTGTCGAACACGTCTGCCAGGATGCCTCATAGAGAGATGAGGCACACGTCACATCCGCATATTCGCGAGGAGTCCGCATGAAGGCCGATCCGACCGTGATCCTGGAGGGATACACCTACTTCGAGTGCCCGCGGTGGCACGACGGGCGCATCTGGGTGTCGGATTTCTACACCTTCCAGGTGCTCTCCGCCGAGGAGGACGGAAGCGACGTGAGGGTGGAGGCGGAGGTACCCGAGCAGCCGTCGGGGCTGGGGTGGCTACCCGACGGCCGACTCCTCGTCGTGTCGATGCGCGACAAGAAGGTTCTTCGCCGAGAGGCCGACGGTGAACTCGTCGTGCACGCCGATCTGGCGGACCATGCGACCGGCAATGCCAACGACATGCACGTCGACGCAGAGGGGCGCGCCTACGTCGGGCACTTCGGTTTCGACCTCATGAACATGGCGCCGATCGAGACGGCATCGGTGATCCGGATCGAACCCGACGGAAGCGTGCACGAGGACGCGACGGGTCTGCACTTCCCCAACGGCATGGCGGTGACGGCCTCGGGTGATCTCCTGGTCGACGAGACGCTGGGCAACCGCATCAGTGCGTTCGCCATCGGCGACGGCGGAGTTCTCGGTCCGCGGCGAGACTGGGCCGTGCTGGGCCCGATGCCCGAGTCGACGGACATGGCGGAGGGAATCGGCCAGGTCGTGGTGGCGCCCGACGGTTGCGCTCTCGCGCAGGACGGCACTCTGTGGGCGGCCGACGCACTGGGGCAGCGGATCGTGCAGATCCGTGAGGGCGAGGGCGTGGTCGACGAACTGACCTTCGACACCGGGGTGTTCGCGTGCGGTTTCGGCGGGCACGACGGGCGCACGCTGTTCGTCTGCGCCGCACCGGATTTCAACGAGCACGCACGCAAGGACGAGCGGGAGGGCAGGCTGCTGGCGGTCCGGATCTGACCCGGACCGCCCGCGAGCCCGTCAGGCCTTGTCGGGGTCCGACTGTCAGGCCTTGTCGGGCTCGCTGGCGCGCAGCATGTCCTCGCGCTCGACGACCTTCACGCGCTCGCGGCCCTGGGGCTCGCCGAGGCTGCGCTCGTGTGCGTCGAGGCGGTACCAGCCGTCCCACGTGGTGAACGGGACCTTCTTGTCCTCGAGGTACGCGACGACGGCGTCCTCGGAGGGCTCGGTCGCACCCGCGAACGAGGGGGCGTCGGCAAGCAGGTTGGCGACGGTCTCGTTGGCGTCGCCCTTGGTGTGGCCGATGAGGCCCACGGGTCCGCGCTTGATCCAGCCGGTGACATAGGTGGCATCCACGGACAAACCGTCGGTGTTCTTGACGCGTCCGGCCTCGTTGGGGATGGTGCCGGCGAGGTCGTCGAAGGGGAGGTCGGCGATGTTCTGCGACAGGTATCCGACGGCGCGGTAGACGGCCTGGACGTCCCAGTCGGTGTACTTGCCGGTGCCCTTGACGTTGCCGGTGCCGTCGAGTTCGGTCCGCTCGGTGCGCAGACCCACGACGGAGCCGCCCTCGCCGAGGATCTCGGTGGGCGACTCGAAGAAGTGCAGGAACAGCTTGTGCGGCCGGTCGCCGGCGTCGCGGATCGCCCAGTCCTGCAGCGTGTTCGCGACCATGTCGACCTGCTTGGACTCGCGGCGGGCCTTCTCCGAACCCTCGTCGTAGTCGATGTCCTCGGGAGCGACGATGACCTCGATGTTGGGCGAGTGGTCGAGCTCGCGGAGCTCGAGCGGCGTGAACTTGGCCTGCGCGGGGCCGCGGCGGCCGAACACGTGGACCTCGACGGCTTTGTTGGCCTTCAGGCCCTCGTAGACGTTGGCGGGGATCTCGGTGGGCAGCAGTTCGTCGCCGGTCTTGGCCAATACGCGGGCCACGTCGAGGGCGACGTTGCCGACGCCGAGGACGGCGACCTTCTCGGCCTCGAGCGGCCAGGTGCGCGGCACGTCGGGGTGTCCGTCGTACCAGGAGACGAAGTCGGCGGCGCCGTAGCTGCCGTCGAGCTCGATGCCCGGGATGTTCAGGGCGCGGTCGGCGTTGGCGCCGGTGGAGAAGATGACGGCGTCGTAGAAGCGGCGCATGGTCTCGAGATCGATGTCGGTGCCGTAGTCGATGTTGCCGAGCAGGCGGACCTGCGGCTTGTCGAGGACCTTGTGCAGCGCGGTGATGATGCCCTTGATACGCGGGTGATCGGGAGCGACGCCGTAGCGGATCAGACCGAAGGGTGCGGGCATGCGCTCGTACAGATCGATGCTCACGCCGGGGCCCGAGACGTTGTGGTCGGACTTCATCAGCGCATCGGCGGCGTAGATGCCGGCCGGTCCTGCGCCCACGATGGCCACTCGGAGAGGGCGGGTCTGGTCTGTCATCAGCGTGGATCTACCTAACATCGTCATCGGCTGGCCGCCCATGGAGCATCGGACGCGGACACCCCAGCATAAGTGACGAGGTCACGGCTTCGGTGCCTCAGGTGGCCGTGACGTGTGCGAAGACGAGGCCGCGAAGTTCTGGGCGAGCCCTGTGATCCGGCACACAACCGGGCATCGACTTCGGCTCCGACGAGCTTGTCCGGAGAGAACGCCGTCCGGCGATTGCATCGTGAAAGGCAGATACACATGAGCGAACTCGGCCCCGATTCCGCACTTCTCCAGCCCCTCTACCTCGGCGATATCCATGCGCGCAACCGCGTCTTCATGGCCCCGCTGACTCGTAGCCGCAGCGGCGACGACGGAGTTCCCGGCGATCTGGTCGTCGAGTACTACCGCCAGCGCGCCGGTGCCGGTCTGATCGTGTCCGAGGGGACGCAGCCCTCCGCGGTCGGCAAGGGCTACACCAACACGCCCGGTCTGCACACCGACGAGCAGCAGGCCGGATGGGCGAAGATCGCGGATGCGGTGCACGGAGAGGGCGGCCGGATCGTCGTCCAGCTGATGCACGCAGGGCGCGTGTCCCACCCGGACAACTCGGGCCTCGAAGCAGTGGCTCCGTCCGCGATCGCGCCCGGCATCGAGATGTTCACCAAGGACGGCTCGAAGGAGATCCCGGCGCCCCGCGCGCTCGAGGAGAACGAGTTGGCCGAGCAGGTCGCGGTCTTCGTCGACGCAGCGACACGAGCGGTCGCCGCCGGTCTCGACGGCGTCGAGATCCACGCCGCGAACGGATACCTGCTGCACCAGTTCCTCGCCGACGGTTCCAACCACCGCACCGATTCCTACGGCGGCAGCCCCGAGAACCGCGCCCGATTCGTCGTCGAGGTCGTCCGCGCGGTGGCCGACGCCATCGGTGCCGGCAAGGTCGGTATCCGGATCTCTCCCGGAGGCGAAGCGAGCGGCATCACCGAGGACGACACCACCGGTGCCTACGAGGCTCTGCTGTCCCAGATCGACGGACTCGGCTTGGCGTACCTGCACGTGCTGATCGACGCCGAGGATCCGTTCCTGGGCAAGCTCCGCTCCGCCTGGAGCGGCGCCTTCGTCCTGAACACCGGGTTCGCACAGGTCAGCACGCGGGACGAGGCCGAGAAGCTCGTCGCCGACGAGATCACCGACGCCGTGGCGATCGGCCGCCCGTTCATCGCGAACCCGGACCTGGTGACGCGGTGGACACACGACACCGAGCTGAACACGCCCGACGAGAGCACCTTCTACGGCGGCGGCGCCGAGGGCTACACCGACTACCCCACACTCGAGGGATAGTCCTGCAGCAGGCTGACACAATCGGGTCATGACCGACCCTGAACCCGAACGTTCCACCACCGCAGCGCCCATCATCGCGGCCGCTGCGGTGGTGGTCGTCGTGGCGGTGATCATCGCCGTGCTCTCCCTCACCGGGTCACCCGACGAGAACGTCAGTGACAACCAGCGCGTGGGCACCGCCGTCGCGGCCTACGTGGAGGCTACGAAGTCCGGTGACACCGCGGCAGTCGCTGCCCTGCAGTGCCCCGGTATCGTGAATGCCCCGCTGGCCGACGCCGGCACCGAGGTGGAGCTGAAGAACATCGAGGAAGTTCGCGTGAAGGACGACACCGCCGAGGCCGACGTGCGCGTCAGCCTCGACGGAACCGAGGAATCCCTCACCTGGAGCGCGACGCGCGTCGGCGACGACTGGCTACTCTGCAGCCCCTAGCTTCTCCGTCGTCTGCGACTTCTCCGTGGCCTGCGCGGCCAGGCCGCCCTGGGTGCGTAGCGGGATCTCCTTGTAGAACAGGTTGATCACGAACGCCAGGGCCAACACGCAGCCGGCGACGACGAAGACCGAGTCCATGGCGTCGGAGAAGCCTATCTGGAACGGTGCGGCCAACGCGTCGGGAAGCTTCTGGATGAACGACGTGTCGTCCAGGATGCCGCCGGCGGCCGACCCGTTACCGGACGCCAGACCCTGCGCGAGTCCCGACACCGCGGGATCCGAGCTGGACGCTGCCTGACCGACGGCCTCGCGGAACTCGGGTGTCTCGGCGGCGGACCGCAGTGCCGAGGCGATCGCGTCGGTCACGCGGGAGAACAGCAAGGACAGGAACACCGCGACACCGATGGTGCCGCCGATCTGACGGAAGAACGTGGCCGACGACGTCGACACGCCCATGTCCTTCGGCGGGAGGGCGTTCTGGATCGCGAGCGTCAGCGGCTGCATCAGGTTGCCGAGTCCGAAGCCGAATCCGAACATCGCCAGCATGATCATCCACAGCGGTGTGTCGAACTTGATCAGCGAGAACGCGAACATGCACGCCGTCATCAGAGTGGTGCCGATGATCGGGTACGGGCGGTAGTGCCCGGTCCGGGAGATCATCTGACCGGAGAAGATCGACGCGACCATGATGCCGAGGACCAGGGGCAACATCTGGAATCCGGCGAGGGTGGGCGAGGACCCCTTGACCACCTGGAGGTACTGCGGCAGCAGAGTGATGCCGCCGAACATCGCGGCGCCGGTGATGACGGAGAGCACCAGGCCGATGCTGAAGGTCGAATTGCGGAAGAAGCGCATCGGGATCAGAGCGTCGGTCTTCATGCGGATCTCGATCGCGATGAACGCGGCGATACCGATGACGCCGATGGCGTAACAGATCATGGCGCGACCCGAGCCCCACCCCCAGGTGCGGCCCTGCTCGGCGATGATCAGCAGCGGGACCAGGCCGACGGCCAGTGCCGCTGCGCCCGCCCAGTCCACGACCGCGCTCCCGTGACGCCGGGGCAGGTTCAGCACCTTCGCGACGACGAACAGCGCGACGACACCGATGGGCACGTTGACGAAGAAGACCCAGCGCCAGCCGGTGATGTTCAGGATCTCGCTCTGACCGGACAGGACGCCGCCGATGACCGGACCGAGGACGCTGGACGTGCCGAAGACGGCCAGGAAGTAACCCTGGTACTTCGCGCGCTCCCGCGGAGGAACAATGTCACCGACGATGGTCAGCGCCAGCGAGAACAGGCCGCCGGCGCCGAGGCCTTGGAAGGCTCGGAACGCGGCGAGTTGGTACATGGAGGTGGCGAACCCGCACAGCGCCGACCCGATGACGAAGATCGTGATGGCCGTGAGGAAGAATTGCTTGCGGCCGTAGATGTCCGAGAGCTTCCCGTACAGCGGCGTCGAGATGGTCGCCGTGATCAGGTAGGCCGTCGTGACCCATGCCTGGATGGAGAATCCCTGCAGGTCGTCGGCAATGGTGCGGATGGACGTCGAGACGATGGTCTGGTCCAACGCGGCAAGGAACATGCCGAGCATGAGGCCGGAGATGATCGTCATGATCTGTCGGTGCGTGAACTGGCCGGTGTCGGCGTCCTGCACGTGTTCGTCGGTCATCGGATCATCTTGCCCCCATATGGCCGTACGCTGCGACTATCGGACATATCGGGCTGATCCGACCGTGTGCGAAACTTGACCAGTGAGCTACGCAGGAGACATCACGCCCGAGCAGGCCTGGGAAATTCTCAGCACCGATCCGGAAGCGTCACTGGTCGACGTCCGCACGCACGCGGAGTGGAGTTACGTCGGTGTCCCGGACATCTCGTCCCTGGACAAGCCGACCGCCTTCGTCGAGTGGGTGAGTTACCCCGACGGGGCGAAGAACGAGAACTTCGTCGACGAGGTGCGTGCTGCCGGCGTCGACAAGGGGCCCGTGGTCTTCCTGTGTCGTTCCGGTCAACGCTCCATCGGGGCGGCCGAAGCGGCGACGGCGGCCGGCCTCGGCCCGGCGTACAACGTGCTCGACGGCTTCGAGGGCGCGACCGACGCCGACGGTCACCGCGGCAGCACCGGGTGGCGTGCGGTCGGACTCCCCTGGAGGCAGAAGTGATTCCCACCGGCGGCGGCTTCTCCAAGCCCCTTCCCGACGGCGTCGGCCAGGGCACTCTCGGCGTCCGAGGAGGTCTGAACCGTTCCGGATTCGAGGAGAACGCCGAGGCGCTCTATCTCAGCTCCGGGTTCGTCTACGAGAGCGCCGAGGCGGCCGAGCAGGCGTTCACCGGCGACATCGACCACTTCGTCTACTCCCGCTACGGCAACCCCACCGTGTCGATGTTCGAGGAACGGCTGCGTCTGGTCGACGGTGCGGAAGCTGCCTTCGGTACCTCGAGCGGTATGTCCGCCGTCTTCACCGCGCTCGGTGCGCTGCTGAAGGCCGGGGACCGGCTGGTGGCCGCTCGCAGCCTGTTCGGCTCGTGCTTCGTGGTGTGCAACGAGATCCTGCCGCGCTGGGGCATCGAGACCGTCTTCGTCGACGGCGAAGACCTGGACCAGTGGGAACAGGCGCTGTCCGTGCCCACGACCGCGGTGTTCTTCGAGACGCCGTCCAACCCGATGCAGTCGCTCGTGGACGTGCGACGGGTGACCGAGATGGCGCACGCCGCCGGCGCACAGGTGGTGCTGGACAACGTCTTCGCGACGCCGGTGCTGCAGAAGTCGTTCGAGCTGGGCGCCGACGTGGTGGTGTATTCGGGAACCAAGCACATCGACGGGCAGGGACGCGTGCTCGGTGGCGCGATCCTGGGATCGAAGGAGTACATCGACGGGCCGGTGCAGACACTGATGCGGCACACCGGTCCCGCACTCAGTCCGTTCAATGCGTGGACGCTGCTCAAGGGTCTCGAGACGATGCCGTTGCGCGTACGGCACATGAATGCGTCGGCTCAGGCCGTGGCGGAGTTCCTCGAGACGCAGTCCGGTGTGGGTTGGGTGAAGTACCCGTTCCTCGAGTCGCATCCGCAGCACCAGCTGGCGCTGTCGCAGATGAGCGGCGGCGGAACCGTCGTGACCTTCGAGCTCGAGGGCGGAAAGCGCAGTGCCTTCGACTTCCTGAACAAGCTGCGGGTGATCGACATCTCGAACAACCTCGGCGATGCGAAGTCGATGACGACGCACCCCGCCACCACGACCCACCGGGCCATGGGTCCGGAAGGTCGTGCAGCAGTGGGGATCACGGACGGCGTCGTACGGATCTCCGTCGGACTCGAAGATCTCGAGGACCTGCTGGGCGACATCGGTGGCGCGTTGAGCTGACCCGTCGTCAGAGTCCGAACGCGGAGAGGATCGTGGCGAACTTCGCCGTGGTCTCTCCGAGTTCGGCGTCCGGATCGGAGGCTGCGACGATGCCGCCTCCGGCCGTCGCGACTCCGCTGAGACCGTCGGCAGCGATGTCGAGGCAGCGGATCGCCACCATCCACTCGCCGTCACCGTCCGCGTCGCACCAGCCGACCATGCCGGCGTAGAAGTCGCGGCTGCGGCCCGATTCGATGATGTCGATGGTCTGCAGAGCCAGGTCGGTCGGACTGCCGGCCACGGCGGGTGTCGGGTGCAGGGCGAGCGCCAGATCCAATGCGGTGGTGGACGAGTCGCGCAGTGTCGCGGTGATCGGGGTGGCCAGATGCCACACGGCCGGCGTGCTGGTCAGCGTCGGCCCGTCGGGTACGGACACCTCCGAGCACAGAGGCGCCAAGGCGTCGGCGATGGCGTCCACGACGAAGCGGTGCTCGGCCAGGTTCTTGGCGCTGGCGAGAAGATCGGCCCCCGCCTGCCGGTCGGCGTCCGGATCCTGCTGACGCGCAGCGGTTCCGGCGAAGGGTCGGCAGACCACCTCGGTGCCGGTGCGCCGCACCAGCAACTCCGGCGACGATCCCACCAGGTGTCGGCCGAAGTAGGGCCCGCCCGCCGCGGTCAGGTCGACGGCGAACCCGTTGTGCATCGGATTGTCCTCGATGAGCTTGTCCGCCAGCATGACCGGCGACAGGGGCGAGTCGAAGACGAGGGTGATCGACCGTGCCAGGACGACCTTGTGCAGCGCAGAACCGGGATGCTGGAGCACGGTCAAGGCGCGTCGTACGCGAGCAACATGTTTGTCCGGCGGCGGATTCTGCGACGCGACGACGGCGACCGGAAGTGTGGCCGGCTCCGGCGTCCGCGGCACGTCGTACCGCCGGAACTCCTTCGGCTCCACCAGGGCGCAGCGCGTGCTCGCGTCGAACCCGATGGCGCCCACCAGGACCGAGCCCTCGGCTACTGCGTCCCGCGCATCGTCGATGTGGTCGAACGACTGGAGGACACCCCGGGCGTCGATGCTCCGGTCGGGCCGCGAGTACAGGAACCTCATCCGAAGGGGTCCGCCGTGTGCCCGATGAGGTCGGCGACCGAGTCGATGACGCGCGTCGGCCGGAACGGGAACATCTCCACGCTGGCCGGAGTCGAGATGCCGGTGAGCACCAGGATGGTCTGCAGGCCGGCCTCGAGTCCGGACACGATGTCGGTGTCCATGCGGTCGCCGATCATCAGCGTGTTCTCCGAGTGTGCTCCGATGGCTCGCAGTGCCGACCGCATCATCAGCGCATTCGGCTTGCCGACGTAGTACGGCTCGCGCCCGGTGGCGCGAGTGATCAGGGCGGCGACGGATCCGGTGGCGGGCAGCGACCCTTCGCGCGACGGACCGGTCGCGTCGGGATTGGTCGCGATGAAGCGGGCGCCGCGCTCGACCAGTCGGATGGCCGTCGTGATGGCTTCGAACGAGTACGTGCGCGTCTCACCCAACACCACGTAGTCGGGATCGATGTCGGTGATGATGTAGCCGATGTCGTGCAGAGCCGTCGTCAGTCCGGACTCCCCGACCACGTACGCGGTGCCGTTCGGACGTTGATTCCCCAGGAACGTTGCCGTGGCCAGCGCCGACGTCCAGATCGACTCCTCGGGGATCTCGAGGCCCGTGCGCCGCAGCCGTGCCTGCAGGTCGCGACGCGTGCGGATCGAGTTGTTCGTGAGGACGATGAACGGCGTGTTCGTGTCCTGGAGCTCCTTCAGGAACCGGTCCGCGCCGGGCACCAGGTGCTCCTCGTGCACCAGGACGCCGTCCATGTCCATCAGGTACGTCCACGGTGGGGTTCCGGTGGTCGAGGGGTCGTCGTCCGAATGTCTGACTTCAGGGCTCACGGCCTCCATTCTGCTCTCTGTCGAATCACGGTGAGTACAACGCGCAGAAGCTCGCGCCCGTCCACCTACAGTGGGCCGAGTGCACTGTGACGAACGACCCCCGGTGACCCCGACCCTGCAGGACACGCACCCCCTGGACGATCCCATCCGATCGTCCCTGCTGGGAGCGCATGTTCGATTCGCCGAGTGGAAGGGCCGGATCGGTCGCTATCACCCGGATGTCGCCGGCTTCTTCGGGCACCCAGCCGACATGGATGCCGACGACTGGTCCGATCTCGCCGACCTGTTGCCTGCCGGTGAGCAGGCCGCACTGCGTGGCGACGCCATCGACCCGCCCGCCGGGTGGAGGGTTCGCGACCGCATCGCCCTGGTGCAGTTCGACGGAACCGCACTCGAGGTGACCCCGGAACCGGAGGCCGTCGTCCTGACCGCGGCGGACGTGCCCGAGATGCTGGACCTCGTCGCGCGCACTCGTCCGGGCCCGTTCCGCACGCGGACGATCGAGATGGGGACCTACCTGGGGGTCCGCGACGACGGGCGCCTCATCGCGATGGCCGGCGAGCGCATGCACCCGGCGGGGTGGACCGAGATCAGCGCCGTGTGTACCGATCCCGCCTACCGCGGTCGCGGGCTGGCGACGCGGCTGATCCGCGCGGTCGGTCACGGCATCCGGGAGCGCGGGGACGTGCCGTTCCTGCACACGAGCGCCGGTAATACGACTGCCATCGCGCTGTACGACGCGCTCGGTTTCGTGCTGCGCCGACAGACCACGCTGACGATCGCCGAGGTCGCGTGATGGTCGACATCCGAATCCTCGAGTCGCGCTCGGACCTGCTGGAGTCGCAGCGCGTGTTCCGGGCCGCCATGGTGGGACTGCCGACCCTGTACGTCACCGAGGACGACATCGAGAGCCTGCGCGAGCCGGGACAGACCTACGGAGCCTTCGACGGCGGACAGCTGATCGGGACGACGGACTCCGCACGCGGAACCCTCACCCTGCCGGGTGGTGCCTGCGTTCCACACCTGGCGGTCACGCACGTCGGGGTGCTCCCGACCCATACGCGCCGCGGTGTCGTCTCCGCGTTGCTGCGTCGGCAACTACGGGACGCGCGCGCAGCCGGGGATGTCGTCGCCTCACTTCGCGCGTCCGAGGCCGTCATCTACGGGCGCTACGGATACGGCGTCGCCACGTCGAGTGTGTCCGCGGACGTCGTCACCGCCCGTGCGTCGGTGCGGGACGGCGCCGCCTCCAGCGGTGTCGTGCGCATCGTCGACAACGACACTGCGCTGGATGTGCAGGCCGACATCGTCACGGCGCATCCGTCGGCGCGGCCGGGGTCCATCACCCGGCTGCCTATCTGGTGGAACGCGTCGCGCCTGCGTGCGCGGTCCGATACCGATCCGGTGTGGATCGGGGTGCACTCCACCGACGGCGTCGACGACGGTTACGTCCGATACCGCCCGCTGGATCCACGCCAGTGGTGGTCCGGGGACGCCCGCCAGGTCGTCGTCGAGGACTGGCACGCTCCGAACGACGCCGTCTTCGCCGATCTGGTCCGGTTCCTGCTGCGGCTCGATCTGGTCGACCGCATCACGTTCCCCGAACTGCCCGTGGACACGGTCCTGCCGATGCTGATGGACGACCGCCGGTCGGTGCGCCTGAACCGCACCGAGGACGAGACGTGGCTGCGCATCCTCGACGTGTCGGCAGCGCTGTCCGCCCGCTCGTACGGTCCGGGCCCCAGCGTCACCATCGGGGTGCACGACGCGGACCTGCCGGAGAACGCGGCGACCTACAGCGTGGGGCAGGACGGCGTGCAGGTGGTCGACGCGGCGCCGGATCTGACGGTGCACGTCCGAGACCTGGCATCGGTGCTGCTCGGCGGCACGTCGTGGGCGGCTCTGGTCACCGCCGGTCTCGCGCAGGGTGAGGCATCGGCTGCCGACGAGCTGTTCCGGACTCCGCAGGCCCCCTTCGCCGGGGTGGGCTTCTAACGCACCGAACACCCGGTTCATTCCGTTCGCATCTGTGCGATTTCAACTCGTGTGCGCCTGCCGTCGCGGTCCTACCGTGATCGTTCCGGGGGACACACGAGGGAGTGCAGGATGAGTACGACGGTCACACTCGGCATCGACATCGGGGTCGGGGTCGGCACGGCCGCCACGGCGTCAGCGGCCGAGAACGCGGGTTTCGGCTACGTCACGTTCGACGACGACGATCTGGCGACGGGTGGTGTCGACGCGATCACGCGGGCTGCTTTCGTCGCCGCGACGACCAGCACGGTGGGCCTCGTCGCCACTGCGAGCACCACCTACGCGGAACCGTTCCACCTGTCGTCGCAGCTCGCGTCGTTGGACTATGCGTCCCGCGGCCGGGCGGGATGGGTGGCGGCCCGGTCGCTGACACCCGACGTCGCGGCAGCTTGGGGTCGCGAGGTCGTCTCGACCGACGTCGGTCTGGCGCGCGAGCAGCGTGATTCGGTGACTGTGGCGCGCGGGCTGTGGGACTCCTGGGAGGACGACGCGGTGATCCGCGACTTTCCGACGGGGCGGTTCCTGGACCAGCAGAAGCTGCACTACGTCGACTTCGTCGGAGAGAAGTACTCGGTGAAGGGCCCCGCGATCGTGCCTCGGCCGCCGCAGGGACAGGTCGTGGTGTTCGGTCGATTCGGCGAGATCGACACCGATCTGCTCGACGTCGTCCTCGTGGAGAACGAGGCGGACGCGCGCGCGGTGTCCGGGGTGCACGTCGTTCTCGACGTCGAGTCGCCCGGTGATCCGGCGGCCGCGGCGGCTCTCGTCGAGCGCATCGCTGCCCTCGACGATGCGATCGGCGGAATCAGGCTGCGGCCCGCGTTGATCGACGACGATCTCCGCGTTGCCGCGCAGTATCTGCTTCCACAGCTGTTCGAGCGAGGGCTGGCCCAACGGCCGGTGCCGGCGACGACGCTGCGTTCCACCCTGGGCCTGGCCCGCCCCGTCAACCGATTCGAGGCTGCGCGATGACCGATCTCCTCCGTCCCGACGCCACCGTCCACCTGGGTGTCTTCTTCCAGGGCGTCAACCACACGACGATCTGGTCGGACCCGGCCAGTGGCTCGCAGATCGACTTCGAGACGTTTCGTCGGCTGATCACGGCCGCCGAGCGCGGATTGTTCGACGCGTTCTTCCTCGGTGAAGGGCTGCGGCTACGCGAGCAGGGCGGCAAGATCCTCGACCTGGACATCGCGGGTCGTCCCGACGCGATCACGCAGTTGGCGGCGCTCGCCGGCATCACCACGAACATCGGACTGGTGGCCACCCAGAACACCACCTACAACGAACCGGTGGACCTCGCGCGTCGGCTGTCGGGACTGGACGTGCTGTCCGGAGGTCGCGCGGGCTGGAATGTCGTGACGACGGATAACGCGTGGACGGGCGAGAATTTCCGACGCGGTGGCTACCTCGACCACGCGGACCGCTACGTGCGCGCCGGCGAATTCCTCGACGTCGCCAGGGCGTTGTGGAACGCAGGAGGCACGGCCGACTCCGTGCGCATCCAGTCCTCGCAGTTCGACATCGCCTCTGCTGCACCGATTCCCCGTAGTCCGCAGGACCACCCGGTGATCTTCCAGGCGGGAGATTCCAGCACCGGCCGCGACTTCGCCGCCCAGCACGCCGACGTCATCTTCTCCGCGCACGGGACGCACTTCGACGACGCACTCGACTTCGCGAACGACATCCGCGCGCGACTCGTGGCCCGTGGGCGACCGGACGACGACATCAAGATCCTGCCCGGCACGCAGATCGTCCTCGCGGACCACGAGCGGGACGTGGACGAGAAGGTGCGCTGGGTGAAGGAAGGTCAGTTCACCGGCCCGACGACGCTGTCGATCGCCGGCCAGGTGTGGGGGCGCGACCTGTCTGATCGTGACCCCGACGGACCGCTACCCACGGAGGACCCGATCGTCAGTGGCGTCGTCGGTGCTCGTGGGTCGGCGTTCAACGGCATCGATGTGCATGCACGCGTGCGGGAGTGGCGGTCGCTCGCCGAGGCGAAGAACCTGTCGCTGCGGCAGGTCGTCATCGAGACGTCCGCGCGTACCGGATTCGCCGGTACGCCGAGCCAGGTCGCGGACGAGCTCACCCGTTGGGTCCGCGGAGGGGCGAGCGACGGCTTCAACATCACGCCGTACCTCGTGCCGAGCGGGCTCGACGACATCGTCGACAAGCTGGTTCCCGAGCTGCAGGAACGTGGTTCGTACCCGGCCGCGTACGAGGGGTCGACCTTGAGGGAGCACCTCGGACTGCGTCGACCCCGTATCGGCGAGTGAGATTCCACTGGTTCCTCCCCACCGGGGGTGACGACGAGAGGCTCGGTGCGCGCTCGCACGGAGTCTCGATCGGCGGCGCGTCCACGGCTGGATCTGTCGACGGACACCGGGAGGCGACGCTCGAGTACCTGACCGAATTGGCCGTGACCGTCGAGGAACTCGGTTTCGAGGCCGTGCTCACTCCGACGGGCGGGCACTGCGAGGACGCCTGGCTGGTCACCGCGGCGCTGATTCCGGCGACCACTCGTCTGAAGTTCCTGGTGGCGTTCCGGCCCGGCGCTGTGTCGCCGGTGACCTCCGCGCAGATGGTGAGCACGTTCCATCGGTTGTCCGGCGGCCGCGTCCTACTCAACGTCGTCGTGGGCGGCGACGACGCGGAGCAGCGCGCCTACGGCGACACGCTGGCGAAGGACCAGCGCTACGCGCGCGCCGACGAGTTCCTGCGCATCGCGCGTGCGGTCGGTGACGGTGCTTCCGTCACGGCGTCGGGCACGTACTTCACGGTGGATCGCCCGAACGGCGGCGGATTCGCAGGCCAGGCACCCGTCCCGCTTCCCGACGTGTACTTCGGAGGATCCTCCGACGCTGCGCTTCGCGTCGCGGCCAAGCACGCGGACGTGTACCTGACCTGGGGTGAACCGCCTCACGCTGTGGCAGAGAAGTTGACCCGCGTGCGCTCGCTCGCCGCGGAGCACGGGCGAACGGTGCGGGGCGGGCTGCGCATCCACGTCATCACCCGCGACACGGCCGGCGAGGCATGGGACCGCGCCGAGGAGCTGATCGCCGATGTGGACGACGCGACGATCGCAACGCGGCACGCCCAGTTGTCGGCGTTGGGGTCGGAGGGCCAACGCCGCATGTCGGCCCTGCACGGCGGAGATCGCCGCGCCCTGATCGTCGGTCCTAATCTCTGGGCAGGCATCGGTCTGGTCCGCGGCGGCGCAGGAACCGCGCTGGTCGGCAGCAACGACGAGATCGTGGAGCGCCTCGAGGAGTACCGCGACGCCGGGGTCGACGAATTCATCTTGTCCGGCTATCCGCATATCGAGGAAGCGCGGCATGTCGGCGCCGTCCTGAGCAGAATCAGATCTCACGAGCAGAAGGAGTTCGCGTCATGACACTCTCACTCACGTCGTTCGAGCAGGACTGGCATGCCTGGCATGTGGATCGGGAGGCCTACTTCCGAGATCCGTTGGGATGGGTTGCGCTGACAGGCCTGTTCTGGCTCACTGATACCGACGCCGCCGTCGACGACCTGCCCGGCCTGTGGCGTGCCGACGACGATGCGGTGTACGTCGGTGCCGATATCTCCGAGGGCCTGTCGGTCGACGGCGTCCCGGTCGACGGGACTACGGTGCTGCATCCCGTCGAGGGTTCACCGGGGCTCCTCGTCGCGGCCGGTGATCGCCGCATCGAGGTCATCCGCCGCACGGGATCCGTCGCGTTGCGGGTGCACGATCCGAAGGCGCCGACCCTGGCTGCCTTCGGCGGCATACCCACGTTCGAGCCGGACGAGAGATGGCTCGTGACAGGGACGTTCACCCCGTTCGACGGTGTACGCACCATCACCACCGGTGCCGTGGTCCAGGGGCTGGAACACTATCATGCGGGTCTCGGTGTCATCGATTTCGAGCTGGCCGGAGCGCCGCGACAGCTCGTCGCGTTCCGTGGCAAGGCGAGCGGCTTCCACATCCTGTTCACCGACGAGACCAGCGGCGTCACCACGTATCGGGCGTGCCGATCACTCGCCGTGGCCGATCCGGACAGCGACGGCCGTGTGACTCTCGACTTCAACCGCGCATCCAACCTGCCGTGCGCTCTCACGGACTACGCGACGTGCCCGGTGGCACCGCCCGAGAACCGGCTGTCCGTTGCGGTCGAGGCCGGCGAGAAGCTGCCGATCCGGTGACGGCCGGGTACATCTAGCACGACTGGTGGTGGTTGTGCTCCTCTCGACGGAAAACCGCGCGGGATCCCGCCGATACTTCGTGCGAAGGGAGCAGAACCACCGGCTGGACCGGGTCCGTAGGCGAACGACAGGACAACCATGACAGCTCTGCCCGTTCTCGACATGTCGACCACCGATGTCGACGAGTTCCGCTCGGCGCTGCGCGAAGCAACGCACGAGTTCGGGTTCTTCTACCTGGCCGGTCATGGTGTCGTTCCTGAGCTCGTGTCGACCGTCCTGTCGTTGGCGCGCACCTTCTTCGCGTTGCCGGCGGACGCCAAAGACGAGATCAGCCAAACTGAATTCGCCGCAATTCCGGGGTTACACGCGGCTCGGTGGTGAACTGACGAACGGCGCCGTCGACTGGCGTGAACAGATCGACATCGGACCCGAGCGCGACGTGATCATCGGCGCCGAAGGGTATTGGAACCTGCAGGGCCCCAACCAGTGGCCGTCGGCGTTGCCCGAACTCCGCGCCGCCTTCGAGACGTGGGACCGGGCGCTGTCGGAGGTCGGGTTGCGGCTCCTCCGGCACTGGGCAGTATCACTCGGGGCGTCGGAAAGCATCTTCGATGCCGCGTTCGCGGACCTCCCCGCCACGCTGATCAAGGTGGTCCGCTATCCGGGAAGTGCCGAGAATCCGCAAGGTGTGGGCGCGCACAAGGATTCCGGTGTGTTGACACTGCTGCTCGTGGAGCCGGAGTCGCAGGGTCTGCAGGTGGAGTTACGCAACGGCGACTGGATCGACGTCCCGCCCGTGCCGGGAGCGTTCATCGTCAACGTCGGCGAATTGCTCGAGGTGGCGACGGGTGGCTACCTCAGGGCCACACGGCACCGCGTGCTCGCGCCGATGCCCGGGTCCGACCGCATCTCGATTCCCTACTTCCTCAGCCCGGCCCTCGACGCACGCGTGCCGGTGATCGATCTGCCGACCGATCTGAAGGCCCGCTCTCGCGGGGTCGAAGCCGACCCGGACAACCCGATCTTCACGACGTACGGCGAGAACGCGTGGAAGTCCCGCACTCGGGCGCATCCCGATGTGGCAGAACGGCATCACGGAATCATGCGCTGAGAGCGTCCGACCCACCGTTGACTGGAACGCCGTAGTCTCTCAAGGCGGGGAAGCCACGGCCTTTCAGGCTGCGGGGGTGTGTACGGCCGGTGATCGGTGGTTCAGCGCCGATCCCCACCGACGTTCGGCTGCGCGTCCTGCCGGGGTGTCGGATCGGTGACCGCGTGCGAGAGCCACCAAGGCGCGAGCGCTGGGTACGAGACCCGATCCGGTCGAGCGAGCATGGTCGGCCAGCTCGACGAAAGCGTCGCCCTCGCTGACCGATCGGAGCGCGATGAGTACGCCGACCGCGAGATCGATCTCTCGGCGGTGGACGTCGGCATCGGGTGTGTAGCTCATGGTCGCTCCTGCTCTCCGTCGGGATTGCTGCGCACAGTCTTGCTCGTCGTGGCGCTACCGGCGATGGTTCGGATCGGCGTGATCGGAGTCGACGAACAGTCCGCCCCGGACGATGGGCACGCACGTGCTCCGGTCGACTTCCGCGGCGACTGTGACATCGTCGCCGAAGCCGATCGCCTCGAGTTCTCGGCCGGAGCTGCAGTCTCGCAACGCTGTTGCTGCATCACCGCGGATCGACAGCCACGCCGCCCGTGCTG
This sequence comes from Rhodococcus sp. AC861, assembly GCF_979256035.1. Classification (NCBI taxonomy): domain Bacteria; kingdom Bacillati; phylum Actinomycetota; class Actinomycetes; order Mycobacteriales; family Nocardiaceae; genus Rhodococcus; species Rhodococcus sp. AC861. The sequence continues at coordinate 421,295 of NZ_CEEDMW010000002.1, read as the reverse complement.
ACAGGGCCTCGGGCGACGGCGAGTACAGGCCGCGCTCCGCGTCGAGGGCCGCGAGCACAGCCCCCGCACCCCATAAATCCTCGATCGCCGGACGCAGCGACCCGTCGGGCCACTTCTCACCCGCCGCGACGACGGCGACCGTGGCATCCGGTGGTGCCGTCCGGGCGATCCATCGAGCAACCGCGGTCGCCGTGCGAAGGGACGCAGCGATCATTACGGGGGCGGCAGCCAAGGCCTCGGCAATGGTCGATCCGTTGGGGGAGGGAAGGACCAGACGTTGCGGAACCGGGTCGGCCGAACGGATCGACGATGCGGACAACGTGATTCGGCCGGGGCCCGACTGCGAGCGAGGGACGGCTACTGCTGCGTCGAAGCGTCGGGCGACCGCTTCGGCGTCACTCCACCGATGGGGCACCACCTGGATACCTCGGTCGAGCGCGACACTGACCGTCGTGGTGAACGACAGCACGTCGACGACAACGGCGATGTCCGCGTCGGCGGCTATGGCGTCGGCGCCGCGTAATCCCCACTCGAGACGTTCGCGGTATGCATGCTGGCGATGTGCGGGGTTCACGGCTGCTCGGCCAGTTCGGTTCCGCGTAGCTCGTACGACTTCACGGACCAGTAGATGCCGAAGGTCGACACGGCCACGGCTTCGACGACCAGCACCGCCAACGCGCCTTGGCGCAGAACGAGCACCAGTGCCAGTGCCGAGACAGGAGCGACGACCACGATCACGGCCACAGCTCGGTAGACCATGCGATAGCGGCGGATGCGGGCAGCGGAGTCCCGGGACGTGTCGAGAGTGTCGTCGGCGCACCACCACACGGACGCGGCGAAGCTGACGAAGAATCCGACGGCCGCTGCGGCATGGACCGCCATGCGGAGCCCGAAGTGGTTCTCTCCCGGCGGATCCGTGGGAACCAGCGCGACGACGACGAGGAGCGAACCGGCCACGTTCAGCAGTCCGTTCTCCAGCGGGCCGTACCCGCGATAGCAGATCAGCGTGATCCCGGTTCCGACGAGCACGCCGACGAACACGTCGCGCGCGGGGCTGTAGTAGTACTCGCTCATGGACCCGAGGACGGGAAGATCGGCGTCGAGAATCGACCATCCGACAAGGATGATAGGCAGCCCGACCGCGAGGACGGACAGCGCCGCGCGAAGGGCGAAGTACGTGCCGACGATGTGCCGAGCCAATCGGTCGGTGGGGTCGTTCGCGGCGGGAAGCCTGCTCATAGGACGACTCTAACGATCGTGTCGGACCCTTGGTCTACCTTCGGGTGGACTCAGGGATCCGGGGGGAATTCATGATCGAATCTGCAGTGCTCGCACCACCGACAGTGGCCGAGATACGCCAGTTCGCAACGCGATTGAGCCTTGTCGACGACTACGAGACGGCCGCGTCGGGTATCGACGCCGTGAGGGCTCTGGAAGAGTTGAAGTCGGTGGGGGCGGCGGCGCAGGCATCGGTGACCGATCATGTCTCCGCGGTGATTCGGTCCGATCGCCGCGATCGTGGGGTGGCGCAGAACAAATGGGACGCCGGCATCGCGTCTCAGGTGGGTCTTGCACGCCGTGAATCCCATCATCGAGGCGGCACCTATCTGGGCCTGGCGCGGGTGGTGGTGCAGGAGATGCCGCACACCCATGCCTTGATGCGCAGAGGCCTGCTGAACGAGTATCGAGCGACGCTCCTGGTCCGGGAGACTGCACACCTGTCCGCGGAAGACCGGCGCGAGGTCGACCGGCGTCTGTGTGCCGAGGCGGCGACCCTCGACGGAAAGGGCGACGTGCATATCGTCGCGATGGCCTCCGCCGTCGCACAGGAGTTGGATGCGGCGTCGGTGGTGAAACGCAATGCTCGGGCGAAGTCTCAACGCCGGGTGAGCGTGCGACCCGCACCCGAGTTCATGGCCTACGTGAATGCTCTGATGCCGATGGATCAGGCGGTGTGCGTCTACGCGACGCTCCGACGAGACGCCGACGCGATGGTGGGGTCCGGCCTGGCGGGAGATCGAACCAGGGACCAGGTCATGGCAGACCTGCTGTTCGAGCGCGTGACCGGAGCCTCCGCAGCACAGGGCGCCCCCGTGGCGGTGCAGATGGTCATGTCCGACGAAACACTGCTCGCGGGCGGCGACGAGGCCGCCTACGTTCCCGGCTACGGCACCGTTCCTGCGGCGTCGGCCCGCAGACTCGTAGCGGACAGCGTGGACACGGGCGGGGCCGGAGCGACCCTGCGGCGCGTGTATGCGAACCCGGCGACAGGGAACCTGACGGCGATGGAGTCCAGTGCGCGGACGTTCCCCGCAGGACTGGCGTTGTACATCGACATCCGGGACCGGACGTGCAGGACGCCGTGGTGCGACGCGCCGATCCGCCACCACGACCACATCACCCCACACCGGTTCGGTGGACCGACCACCGCCGACAACGGCATGGGCCTCTGTGCTGCCTGCAACTACGCCAAGGAAGCGGACGGATGGGAGACGACGAGGATCCGAGAGGATGTCGCCGGCCTGCATATCGTCCGCTTCCGGACCGCAACAGGCCACACCTACGACTCCGCGGCTCCGGCACCGCCGCGCCCGATGTCCTCGTCGTCCGTGGAAGTTCGACTCGAGGAACTGCTGACCGAGAGGTGGGCTGGATAGGTGTCGTCAGACGGCGACGAGGGTCGGCTTGTCGAGCGGCGAGTAGTGCGACGCGTCCCCAGCGATGACCCGGCTGCTCTCACCGTGAACAGAGACCGGGACGTCGCCGGCCAGAGTGATGCGCTCGAGTCGTCGGTGCTGGTCGCCCCAGTCCGCGACGGCATAATGCTGCGTCGCGCGGTTGTCCCAGATCGCGACGTCGCCCAGCTGCCACTGCCACCGAACGGTGTTCTCCAGCTTCGTCACTCGGTCCTGCAACAGGGTGAACAGTGCGTGGGACTCCTTCGTGGACAGTCCGACGAAGCTCTTGACGAAGTGGCCCAGGAGCAGAGTTCGTTCACCGGTCTCGGGATGGACGCGTACGACAGGGTGCTCCGTCTCGTAGTGGGTGGACTGGAACTCGCGGCGGTACGCAGCAGAGTTCTCGTCGCGCACAGCATCGGCAGCCGTGGCGGAGTAGTCGTACGTGTTGGTGTGCACTGCCCAGAGATTGTCCACCAGTGCTCGAAGTGGTTCCGGCAGAGACTCGTACGCGGCTACCTGCGATGCCCACGTGGTGTTGCCGCCGTACTCGGGCAGCGTGACTGCGCGGAGGATCGACGCTTTCGGGATGCGATCGACGGAGGTGACGTCGGAATGCCAGCTGTTCGCCTTGCCGTACGTCGAGTCGATGGCGAGAGTCTTCGTGCCGTGCGATGTCACGGTGGGATGGGGCGTCGTCGGGGCTCCGAGCAGCTCGGCGAACGCGTACTGGGACTCCTCGTCGAGGTGATCCTGGCCGCGGAAGAAGATCACCTTGTGCTGCAGCAGGGCACGGCGAACGACGTCCACGGTGTCCGCGTCGAGATCCCCGCCGAGGCGGACCCCGTCGATGCGCGCTCCGATATGGGCGCCGAGTTTGGTGGCAGTGATGTGAGTTGGCATGCGACACAGAACATCACACGGCGCGTCGGTCCTGGACGTTTGTGCTCGAGCTGATCAGATCGGCGGCGATGCCGTCGTTGTGCCGGAAGAATCCTGCGTCGATGCCGGGGCGGGCGAAGGCTCCGGACCAGGCGTGGCCGGCGACCCAGGCCCCGACGGCGTACCGCCGTGGGTGAGCTGTGCCCGACGCGTCGACGACGCGTGACGACCCGTCGACGGCCAGCTTGGCAGGGCTGGTGGGCGACGCGCGAACCTCGCGGACCTCGCCGCGTTCGTGGAGCGATCGGAGCAGTACATCGGCACTCGCGGAGATGGAGGCGGCCGGCAATCTGGCCTCGATCAACGTTCCCGCCCGCACGACGTCCGGGTGTGCGGTCGACGTGGCCCGGAACCCGTCGGCATCGACGTCGAAGCGGACGTTCGGGCCGAGGTAGCGGATCACTCCGGCCCTGCCGAGCGCGAGCAGTTGTTCGAGTCGTTCGGGCGGGGGGCCGCTGGCGATGAAGCTGAAGAACGAGTGCAGATTTCCCTCCACCTGCGTGGCGACGTCGGTGGGCGCGAGACGCTGCGTACGCACCAGTTCGCCGACGGTGCGATAGACCGACAGCAATCCGGTGAAGACGGCGGCATCGGCACTGAACCGTGGGTCCCGCCGACGCCGGAGGTCCGCGTCGATATAGGCATGGACCCGGTCGGCCGCCTCCTCCAGGGAGTCGAACTGCTCGTGCTGCAACGGCCGGTCGAGCACGTCGATGTCGAACCGATCGGCAGGGTCGGGAACCATCCGCCCGACGAGGTCGTCGACGGCCGCAGCACCGGCCCTTTCCAACGCCGAGTCCAGGTCGGCGAACGACCCACGAACCGCGTCGGGATGGGACGCGAACAACTCGTAATAGTGGGCCCACGCCAGTTCGGTCACTGCGAGCGGCCAGATGTCCGCGCGGAAATCGAGGGTGTCGGTGCCGGGAAAGGCTTCCGGAACGAAGAAGCGCGGCAACGGGGGAGCAGCGTCGGCGATGGAGTAGGAGATCTTGGAGTGGTAGGGCACTCCGCGTCGGGAACCTGCGTACACCACGGGCTCCCGTCCGGACGGGGCGTAGACGAGGGTTCCGTCGTCCGACCGGGAGAACGTGCCGCCCCGTGACTCGGCGAGCAGCACCATCCAGTCGACGAAGGCGAGCCCCAGTCCGGAGACCAGTACCGGTTCATGCTCGGGTACGACGGTCGGATCGAGGTCGGCGGTGTACCCGGGCCCGATGTAGCGCAGACCGTGGTCGGCGGCGAAGTGCGCGAACGCGGCGACGTCCGCGGGAGGCTCCGTGTCGGGCTGTCCCTGCGCGAGCACGACGTCGTCGACCTCGAGCACCTCGCCGGAATCCAACGACAGTCGTTGCAGCCCGGCATGTTCGGACAGGTCGAGAACGGTGGCTCGGTGCACGTGGACCCGCACCTTGTCCGGGCGGGCCTTGACGGTCGACTCGAAGACGTGGGCGAGGTAGTGCGATTGCAGAGACCGGGACGCGAACGACGACGGCGTGAATCGTGTGATCTCGTCGCGCAACGCAGGATCGGTGACGAGGGTGTCCCGATTGGCCAGCACCCATTCGGCCAACGTAGGGCCACCGGACCCGTCGGGGAGCATCGCGACGTCGGCCGCGACGGAGTTCATCCACAGCAGCGGGTCCTGGTCGCGCCGCCAGATCCGTCCGGCTCCCGGCGCGTGCGGATCGATGACATGGACGTCGACAGGTTCGGCGAGGTCGTCGGCGCGACCGACGATCCGTTCCAGAATGCCGGTGGCGCGGGGGCCGCCGCCGACGAAGGCGATGCTCACGACCACGACTCCGCGGTGAAGGACACAGCGCGCCGGTCATCCCGCTCGCTCCACAGCAGCGGCTCGGGAATTTCTTTGCGTACGCGGGGGATGACGTCCTCGGCGAACTGCCGGAGGATGTCCTTCTGGTGCTCGGGGTCGAGCAGGTGATTGATCGAGACCGATTGCAGCACATGGCCGTAGGACTGGTGGTAGTCGACGATCTTCTCGGCGACGCGTTCGGACGATCCGACCAGTGACGGTCCGCGGTCCACCGCCTCCTCGACGGTGCGGAAGCTGGTCACCTTTCCCTTGGCCGCGGGATCGTGTCGACGCTTGTCGGCCTGCGCGACGGCGCCCTCGTACAGCGGCCGGAACTCCTCGATCGCCTTCTCCGTGGTGTCGGCGAGGAACAGGCCACCCGACCCGGACCCGACGAAGGCGTAGTCCGGGTCGTGCCCGTACTCGGCGTACTTCTCGCGGTACCTGTCGATGAGGACGGCATAGTTCTCGCGCGGCTGGAACGCGTTGGCCGAGACGATCGGGTCACCCCACTGCGCGGCCAGGTCCACCGCCTCCGTCGACGTCGCCGAGCCGTGCCAGATCCGGAAGGGTCCGGCGTAGGGCCGCGGAAGGGTGGTCGCGTCGGTGAGGGGGCTGCGGTGCTGCCCGGACCAGCCGACGTTCTCCTCGCTGATGAGTCGTCGGAACAATTCGTAGTTCTCGGTGAGGTACTCGTACTGCTTAGCGATGTCCTTGCCGAACAGCGGGTACTGCAGCACCTCGTTGCCCTTGCCGATGACGACTTCGAGTCGGCCGCGGCTGAGCTGATCGACGGTGCCGAAGTCCTCCGCGAGGCGTACCGGGTCGAGGACGGACAGCACCGTGACACCCGTCGACAGGAGGATCCGACTCGTGGCCTGAGCCAGCGCACCGAGGATCACGGTCGGGCTCGTCGACAGCACGTCACCGGCGTGCCGTTCACCGACGGAGTAGGAGTCGATGCCCAGGTCGTCGGCAAGGACCGCGAGCTCGACGACGCGATCGAACCGGTCGGCCGCGGGCACGGACTCGCCCGTGACGGGGTGCGGCGGGTTGAAGATGATGTCCAGGATCTGAAAACGCACGGAGGACTCCTCGTTCTCGAGCAACCGTTCCACGGTGCCGGAGAGGAGCCCGGGCGCACAGGGTTGCGCGCACGACGATTCGAACGTCGTTACTGATAGACATGACAGGAGTCGGATCCCTACCGGCGAAGAGACAGGAGTTCGGTGTGGCACAGGCATTGAAGCTGGGATACAAGGCATCGGCCGAGCAGTTCGGCCCCCGCGAGCTCGTGGAGATCGCCGTTCTCGCGGAGTCGTCCGGCATGGATTCGGCGACCGTGAGCGACCACTTCCAGCCCTGGCGCCACGAGGGCGGCCACGCCCCGTTCTCGCTCGCGTGGATGACGGCCGTCGGCGAGCGCACGAAGACCCTGCAGCTGGGCACGTCGGTCATGACTCCGACGTTCCGCTACAACCCTGCCGTGATCGCGCAGGCGTTCGCGACGATGGCGTGCCTGTACCCGAACCGGATCATGCTGGGCGTGGGCACCGGTGAGGCCCTGAACGAGATCGCGACCGGATTCGACGGCGAATGGCCGGAGTTCAAGGAACGGTTCGCGCGCCTGCGCGAGGCAGTGTCGTTGATGCGCGAGCTGTGGCTCGGCGACCGCGTCGACTTCGAGGGTGAGTACTACAAGACGAAGGGCGCATCGATCTACGACGTGCCCGAGGGCGGCGTTCCCGTCTACATCGCGGCGGGTGGCCCGGTGGTCGCACGCTACGCGGGACGCAGCGGCGACGGCTTCATCTGCACCTCGGGCAAGGGCATGGAGCTCTACACCGACAAGCTCATTCCGGCCGTCGCCGAGGGTGCGGCGAAGATGGAGCGGCCCGTCGAGGACATCGATCACATGATCGAGATCAAGATCTCGTACGACACCGATCCTGATGCGGCACTGGAGAACACCCGGTTCTGGGCTCCGCTGTCACTGACGCCGGAGCAGAAGCACTCCATCGACGACCCGATCGAGATGGAGAAGGCCGCGGACGAGCTGCCGATCGAGCAGGTGGCCAAGCGGTGGATCGTCGCGTCCGATCCCGACGAGGCCGTCGAGAAGGTCAAGCCGTACGTCGACGCCGGTCTCAACCACCTGGTGTTCCATGCGCCGGGCCATGATCAGCGTCGGTTCCTCGAGCTGTTCAAGACCGATCTCGAACCCCGTCTGCGCCGACTGGGCTGACCGCTCGCGCGAGGATGCGGTGCAGGTGCGCCGCATCCTCGGTGCTCAGGTGCTGTAGAGATGTCGGTGGCGGATCGCTGATGTCGCCGACACGCTCCATGACCGCGCGGCCGTCGTCCGTGACCGTGACGCGCTTGCTGCGTCGATCGGCTTCCACCGTGCGCTGGACGTAGCCGCGCTTCTCCAGATCGTTGACGCACACCGTCGTCGCCGGGGCGTCCATCGCCGCGGCCGACGCCAGTTCGGTCATGGTGAGCGACCCCGCCATCAGGCGGCGTAGTACGCGCACGCGGCTGAAGGGCATGCCGACCTCGTCCGCGACCCGTCGCCGCCAGGTGTCCCGGTTCTCGAAGACGAGCGACGTCATCGCGCGCCACGCCGAGTCGACGGGGTCAGACACGGGCGGGCTCCTCGGACCGGAAGAGCTCGGCGACACCGTCGGCGGATCGTGTGGCCCGCGCACTGGCGCTGAAGATCCCCAGTGCGGCGACGATGATCCCGATGACGGCGAGCGCCCACCACACCGTGTGGGTGGAGGACGTGAACTCCTCGCCCGAACCGGCCACCGCACCGGCGGCCGTGAGGCTCCCGCACAGCGCGACGCCGATGCTGACGCCGATCTGTCGGCTGGTGGACGCGACGGCGGAGGCGGCGCCGGCGCGGTCACGGGGCATGCCGCCCACGGCGGCGTTCGTGATCGGGGCGTTGACCAGCCCGAAGCCGATGCCGAAGATCGTGAACATCACGGCCAGTTCGGTGGTGGTGGTCGAGGCGTCGAGACGCGTGAGGGCGAGCCCGGCGACGGCGATGACGGTGCCCGCGACGGTCATCGACGGCCGCGCTCCCCAGCGCGCGACCATCCGACCCGACAGCGGTGAACACACCAATGTGGCCAGAGCCAGCGGGAGGAAGGACAGGCCGGTGACGACGGCGCTGAGTCCGCGAACCTCCTGCAGATACAGCGACATCAGGAACAAGAACGCGCCGTATCCGCCGAACGCACACACCGCGACGACGGTCGCGGACGAGAACGGGATGCTGCGGAAGAAGCGCAGATCGATGAAGGGGTCGGTGCGGCGCCTCTCGTACGTGACGAATCCGAGAAAGGCGACGATCGCCAGCGCGAAGACGCCGAGAGTGACAGGCGACGACCACCCCAGCGACGGGCCTTCGATCAGGCCGAACACCAGTGCCGCGAGCATCGTCACGCCGAGCGCTTGACCGAGCGGGTCGAACGAGCGCACGACGGGGGAGCGCGACTCGGGAACGAACACGGCGGCGAGGACGAACGCCGCGATGCAGACGGGGATGTTGATCCAGAAGACCGATCGCCATCCGGAGACGTCGATGAGGAGGCCGCCGAGCATGGGGCCGAGTGCCATCGAGATTCCGACCACCGCGCCCCACATGCCGATCGCGCGAGCCCGCTCCGCCTTGCCGGTGAACACCTGGGTGATGATCGACATCGCCACCGGGTTCAGCATCGATCCGCCGACGGCCTGGATCATCCGGGCCACGATCAGCACCGGGGCGGTCGGCGCGAGGCTGCACAGCAGCGAGCCGACGGCGAAGCTGATGAGGCCGATCTGGAAGACGCGGCGTCGGCCGACGCGGTCGGCGGTGGTGCCGGACAGGAGCAGAAGGCTTGCCAGCACCAGCGTGTAGACGTCGATGGTCCACTGCAGTTGCGAGACCGACGCACCGAGATCGCTGCGGATGGCGGGCAGCGCGACGTTCACGATGGTGGCGTCCATCGACACGATCAGCAGGCTCAGACAGCACGTGGCCAGGATGATCATCTTGCGACGATGATCGAGGTCGCCCGACGGGACAGTTGTAAGCACACAAGTATTATGCTTGCTCTGGCTAAGGAAAGATCCGCTCAGTGCTTCGGATCACAGGCGTGGTGTCCCGTCTAGGCTGACGTCATGGTCGCCGCGCCCGCAGAACCGCCCAGCTCGAACGATCTCTCCAGCATCTACATCGCGTCTCCGGAGGGCGATACCGGCAAATCGACCATCGCCCTCGGCCTGCTGCAGATGCTCGGTGCCTCGACCGCCCGCGTCGGTGTCTTCCGTCCCATCGCCCGGTCGTCGTCCGAGACGGACTACATCCTCGAGCTGATGATCGATCACACGACGTCGGACACCACCTACGAACAGTCCCTCGGCGTCACCTACGACGAGGTCCATACCGACCCCGACGCAGCACTCGCCGAGATCGTGCGTCGCTACCACGAGATGGCGTCGAACTGTGACGCCGTGGTCATCGTGGGCAGTGACTACACCGACATCGCGAGCCCCAGCGAGCTGGGCTTCAACGCGCGCATCGCCGTCAACCTGGGCGCCCCCGTGTTGCTGGCCCTGCGCGGGTCCGGCCGGACACCGGACGAGATCGCCCATCTGGCCGACGTCTGCCGGTCCGAATTGTCGACGCACCGAGCACATCTGGCGGCGATCGTCGCCAACCGCTGCGACCCCGACTCCCTGAACGAGATCATCGAGCACCTCGCAACCGACGACGTCCCGGCCTGGGCGCTCCCCGAGGTTCCGCTGCTGGTCGCCCCGACGATGGGTGAGTTGCACGACGCCATGGATGCGTCGCTGTTCAGTGGCGACCCCGAGCTGATGCAGCGAGAGGCCCTGCGGGTGATGGTCGGCGGCATGACGGCCGAGCATATTCTCGAGCGCCTCACCGAGGGCGTCGTCGTCATCGCCCCCGCGGACCGGTCCGACGTCCTGCTGGCCCTGGTCAACGCTCACGAGGCCGAGGGCTTCCCGTCGCTCGCCGGCATCGTCATGAACGGAGGGCTGACCCCGCACCCGATGATCGCGAAGCTCATCGAGGGACTGCAGCCGCGTCTTCCCATCCTGACCACCGACCTCGGCACCTTCGACACGGCCAGCGTCGCCGCGTCGACACGCGGCCGGGTGGCCGTCGGGTCGCAGCGCAAGGTGGATACCGCTCTGGGAATCATGGAGCAGCATGTCGACGCGTCGGAAATCCTGAAGCGCCTGCGGGTGTCGATGCCGTCGGTGGTCACGCCGCAGATGTTCGAGTACCGACTCATCGACCGGGCCCGCGCCGACCGCAAGCACATCGTGCTCCCGGAGGGTTCCGACGACCGCATCCTGCGCGCCGCGGCTCGACTCCTGCAGCGGCAGGTGGCCGACCTGACGATCCTCGGCGACGAGGCCGCCATCACTCGCCGCGCGAGCGAGTTGGGCGTCGACCTGTCCGCCGCCACCGTGCTCGACCCGACCGACTCCGAGTACACCGACGATTTCGTCGCCGAGTACACCGAGCTCCGTAAGCACAAGGGAATGACGGAGGAGAAGGCCCGCGAGATCATGGCCGATATCTCCTACTTCGGAACCATGATGGTGCACAAAGGTATTGCCGACGGCATGGTGTCCGGCGCCGCCCACACCACGGCGCACACCATCAAGCCGTCGTTCGAGATCATCAAGACGATGGACGGCGTGAAGACGGTCTCGTCGATCTTCCTGATGTGCCTCGCCGACAAGGTGCTCGCGTACGGCGACTGCGCCGTCGTCCCCGATCCCACCGCGGAGCAGCTGGCCGACATCGCGGTGTCGTCGGCGACGACGGCCTCGATGTTCGGCATCGAACCCCGTGTCGCCATGCTGAGCTACTCCACCGGCGATTCGGGATCCGGCGCCGACGTGGACAAGGTGCGCGAGGCCACCGACCTGGTTCGCAACCGCGCGCCGGATCTTCTGGTGGAGGGCCCCATCCAGTACGACGCGGCCATCGACCCGTCGGTGGCGAAGTCCAAGCTTCCCGACTCCGATGTCGCGGGGCGGGCGACCGTCTTCGTCTTCCCGGATCTCAATACCGGCAACAACACGTACAAGGCAGTGCAGCGTTCCGCGAACGCTGTCGCGGTCGGTCCGGTTCTGCAGGGGTTGCGCAAGCCGGTCAACGACCTGTCGAGAGGGGCTCTGGTGCAGGACATCGTCAATACTGTTGCCATCACCGCCATTCAGGCACAGGGGATGTCCTCATGAGCGTTCTGGTCATCAATTCGGGATCGTCGTCGGTGAAGTTCCAGGTGGTCGATCCCGACTCCGGCGAGAGCGCGCTGCACGGCATCGTCGAGCGCATCGGTGATTCCGACGGCCGTGTCGCGGTGACTCGGGGGGACGACACCACGGAGAAGACGACGGACATTCCCGACCACGAGACGGGGCTGCGGCTGGCGTTCGAGATGATGGCCGACGCCGGCTTGTCGTTGACGGACGCGGGAATCACCGCCGTCGGCCACCGGGTGGTGCACGGCGGGACGGTGTTCAGCGAACCGGTCCTCATCGACGACGACGTGGTCTCCACCATCGACGAGTTGAGTTCGCTGGCGCCCCTGCACAATCCGGCGAATCTCCGCGGTATCGAGGTTGCGCGCCGGGAACTTCCCGACCTGCCGCAGGTCGCCGTGTTCGACACCGCCTTCTTCCACGCGCTGCCCGCGGCAGCGTCGACGTATGCGATCGATGCGGATGTCGCTGCGGCGCACGACATCAAGCGGTACGGCATGCACGGAACGTCCCACCAGTACGTCAGCTCGGCGGTCACCGATCATGTCGGCAACGAGGTGAACCAGATCGTGCTGCATCTGGGGAACGGTGCGTCCGCGTCCGCTGTCAGCGACGGCGTTGCGGTGGACACCTCGATGGGGCTGACCCCGCTCGAGGGCCTGGTGATGGGGACGCGCAGCGGGGACATCGATCCGGGCATCGTCATGCATCTGCGGCGCAGCGCGGACATGGATGTCGACGCCATCGACGAACTGCTGAACCGCCGTTCGGGCATCAAGGGATTGAGCGGAGTGACCGATTTTCGTGAACTGCGACAGGCGATCGACGGTGGGGACACCGCGGCCGCCCTCGCCTTCGACGTGTATATCCACCGGCTGCGCAAGTACATCGGTGCCTACATGATAGAACTGGGGCACGTGGACGTCATCACCTTCACCGCCGGGGTGGGGGAGAACTCCGCGGAGGTGCGTGCGGCGGCGCTCGCGGACCTCGAGATGTACGGGATCGAGCTCGATGAGGCGCGCAATGCCGAGCGCGGCAAGGGTATCCGAACGATCTCGACGGACGATTCGCCGATCACCGTGTTGGTCGTCCCGACGAACGAGGAACTCGCCATCGCACGCGCGGCTGTAGCCCTGGTGGGATAGGCCCGGTGGGGTAGGTCAGAACAGCGACTTGGGCCGCACCGCATTCGCCAGATCGACCAGCGCGAAGCGGTGCGACCGGGTGCGCGCCGTGCGGGCGAGCGATCTCAGGGCTGCTTCCGCTCCGGTCCGCAGACCGTCCCGCGTGAACGGGAGTCCGAGTATCGGCGCGGACGACTCCGGCGTGTGCCCCGCCTCCATCCACTCCAGCGCGGTGCCCAGCACGACCGTACGCAGTTGCAGCGCACGGGGTTCGCGGGCAGGAAGCGCCTCGACGCGCCGGGCGGCCTCGTAGAGTGCGCCCTCGTCGGTCTCGGCTGCGGGCCCGGACAGCAACGTCAGCACGCTGGTCATCCTGGCCATCGAGAAGTGCCGCGACGTGGGGGGAACCAGATCGAGCGTCAAGATCGCGTCGAGCAGAGCGCCGCGCTCGGTCAGGCGCCGGGCGAGGCCGAATGCCGCGCTCACGATGCTCCGATCGGTACGCCAGACCGTGGTGTACATGGTCTCGGCGAGTGCGCACCAGGTGGTGTGGTCATCGTCGGACGTCTGTTGCGCGAGGAGTTCCGCGGTGGCGGCGAGCGCCAGCTTCGGGCCGATCTCCCCGGGCATCGCGGAGAGCACCGAGTCGAAACGCTCCGCGGCGTCGACGAAGTTCCGGCACAGCAGAGCGGTGGTGCCGCGATGCCAGTCGACGCGCCAGTTGCCCGTCACGTCATCCAGTCTGCGGAGCACCTCGGACGCCGAATCGCCCTCTCCCAGGTCGAGATACGCGCGGGTCTCGGTCAGGACGGCCTCGACGGATCCCATCGTGTCCTCGCCCACGACACGGTCGAGTCCGTTCTCCCGTGCGAGTCGGAGCGAGTCGAGAGTCTGGTGCGGTTCGCTGTGCACGGCGGCGGCGATGAGGTGCGCACTGGGGTCGGACGTGTCCAGGAGCGGCACGGGCAGCGCCGCGACGACGTCGCGAGGGTTGAGCCGTGCGACACGGTGCCGGCCGTCGATGTAGACATCCGTGACCGCCACCTGCTCGTCGGTTCCGAACGTCGTGCGCTGCGGACTGAACACCGTCGACAGCGACGGGTGTGCATTGCCGGTCTGCTGCGAGAGTGCATCGCGCAGAACACCACTGAGCTGGCTGGCGGTTTCGTCGGCACTGCGGAACCGTGCAGTCGGGTCGGCGGACGTCGCCCGTCGCAGCAGGCGGGAGTAGAACTCGTATTCCGCCAGTACCGGCGAATCCTCGGGAAGGCCGTCGACGTAGCGGCCGTGCTCGGAGGGGACATCGAGGGTCAGCACGGCCAACGTCCGACCGACGGTGAAGATGTCGGAGGCGACGGTCGGTCCTGTCCGGACGATCTCGGGCGCTTGGTATCCCGCCGTGCCGTACAGGTACCCGTAGTCCTCCAGCGCGCTCACCGCACCCAGGTCGATCAGCTTGATCTGATCCTGGGTCACCATCACGTTCTCGGGCTTGAGGTCGTTGTACGCCAACCCGATCGAATGCAGGTACGCCATGGCGGGCATGACCTCGAGCAGGTAGGCGATGGCCTCCTGCACGGGCAGCTTGGTGCGCGCAGGATTGTCGGTCATGATCTGGCGCAGCGTGCGCCCGCCGACGTACTCCATGACGATGTATCCGGTCGACCCCGCGGACTCGGCGGCGCCCTTGCGTGGTTGCTCGACGAAGTTGTAGATCTTGACGATGCCGGGGTGCGTCACTTCCGCGAGGAACTGCCGCTCGGCCATCGCCACGGCATGAGCCTCGGCATTGCCGAAGTGCAGCAACCCTTTCAGCACGACCCAGCGGTCACTGACGTTGCGGTCGATCGCCAGGTATATCCAGCCCAGCCCACCGTGCGCGATGCAGCCCTGCACCTCGTACTGGCCGGCCACCATCTCTCCGGGCTCGAGCAGCGGCGAGAAATCGAAGTGGGTTCCGCAGCGGGGGCAGTCGCCCGCCGGGTCGGCCGGGCGTCCGTCGACGCTCCGTCCTACCGGGGCGTTGCACTTCCAGCAGAACCGCTTGCTCTCGGGGACACGGGGATCCGACATGACCGCGGTCGCGGGATCGACCTCGGGAATGCGAGGGAGCTCCACCAGTCCGCCGCCGAGACGCCGCCGGGAACCGGTCCGCACCCGACGACTCGGGCGTGACGAGCGAGTCGTCGTCTCCGGGCGCAGCGACGCACGCGTGGCGTCGGTGTCCTCACGCAGCGACGCACGCGTGGCGTCGGTGTCCTCGCGCAGCGATGCACGCGTGGCGTCCAAGTCGGGTTCCGTACTCATGATCAGCGTCCGTAGACCGGGTAGGGGGCACCGGGTGAGGGCCCCAGAACGGACAGCCACCGGGCATAGATGGCGTTCCAGGTGCCGTCGTTCCGCAGGCGCTCGAGTGTCCTGTTCACCAGCTGCACCAGATCGTCGTGTCCGAGGGTGATGCCGATGCCGTAAGGCTCTGCAGCGATGGACGATCCGACGATCTCCAGATACGGGTCCTGTGTCGCCAGACCCGCCAGGATCGCGTCGTCCGTGCTGACGGCGTCGACACCACCCTGCTGCAGGATCACCAGGCAGTCCGCCCAACTGGGGACGGTGGTGATCTGTGCGCTCGGCTGCAGGCGCTGGATGCGCAGCAGGGACGTCGTGCCCGCCGCCGCGCATACTCGTCGACCACCGAGGTCGTCGACACCGCGGATCCCGGACCCCTTGACGGCCAGCACCCGTTGATCCGCTTGGTAGTAGACGGTGGAGAACGTCACCCGCTCGCGTCGGGCGCACGTGATCGTCATGGTCTTGACGACGATGTCGACGTCGCCGTTCGCCAGCGCATCCAACCGCTCCGCGGACGACAGGATCCGGTACTCGAGCTTCTCGGGGTCGCCGACGAGATCGCGGGCGACCTCTCGGGCGATGTCCACGTCGAAACCCGTGATCTCACCGCTGACCGGATCACGGAAGCTGAACAGGTTGCTCCCGGTGTCCAATCCGACGATCAGTCGGCCCCTCGCACGGATGGCGTCGACGTTGGGTGCCGGAACCGGAGCTCCGTCGGGCGCGGCGTAGTTCGGGCGAAGACTCGCCCGGGGGTCCCCGCACTCGGCGGCCGGTGGGACGGGTGCGCCGGTGGTGACGCCGGCGGCGGCGCCGTCGGGAAGAGGTCGAGCGACCGTCGCGCGGTCCGGGGCCTCGGGAACCGGTGTCGCATAAGAACACCCGGTCAGCGCCACCAGTGCGAGAGCCGCCAGGGCGGCCCGGCGCATCACAGGTACTCCCGCACGCGTGACCACATGCCACCCGCCACGGCGGCGACGGCCAGCCCGCAGATGATGCCGGTACCCACGGTCAGGCCGGACAGCACGCTCGCGCCGCGCTGCACGTCGTCCCGCAACGACAGCCGAGCGGAATCGATCTCACCGACGATGCTGGAATCCAGTCGACCGAACACGTCGGTGGAATCCCCGGCGGCGCTGCCGGTCGCGATGTCGACGGCGGTGTCGAAGTCACCCACATCCAGCGCAGCGTTCATCCGGTCGTGGGACGTCGACCACAGGGACACCAGTGCGCGAGCATCGTCGAGTCGCACACTGTGTGTGTCGTCGTCGTGCGCAAGCATGTCGAGCGTGTTCGCGAGGCCGGCGACGGAATCCGCGTACTGCTGTTCGTAGTCGACGCTGCCGCCGCGCCGTGTCATGCCGATGGTCTCGTCGGCGCGAGCCTGCTGGGCCAGGATCCGGCTGGTGGTGAGCAGGTCGAGGGGCTCGGCGCCGCGGACCAACGCGCGATCGGTCGCGGTGGAGGAGATCAGACCCGCGACCAGCATCCAGCCGAGCAGCGCCACCACGCCCACGGTCGCGCCTGCGAAACCGACGTTGACGGTGCGTCGGGTGCGCCGGCTCAGGAAGACCTGCGCGGCGATCAGGACTCCGACCGAGACGGCCAACATCAGGAATGCCGACCACGGAGGGGTGGCGAACTGACGCTGGGCGTCGGACACGTCCCCCGACTTCTCCGCGTGCAGTTGCTCGGCCCAGGGAAGCACCGTCCGCTGCATGAGGGTCGACGCCTCGGCGAGGTAGGCCGACCCCACCGGGTTGCCGACGCGGTTGTTCGTCCGCGCGGTTTCGATCAGGCCCGCGTAGAGCGGGAGGTTCGTGGAGATGGTCGCGAGAAGCATCCTCGACGTGGCGTCGTCGCTCGCGAGTCCCGTCGATGCGCGGACCACCTCTCCCGCGGCCGCGCCGAGCGATTCGGTGTAGCGGCCGCGGACGTCGCCCGGCTCGAGTCCCCCGGACAGGAAGGCCGTCGCCGCGGTCGCGTCGGCGACGGAGAGCTGGACGTAGAGATTCTGGGCAGCATCGGACAGAGGTTCGGTGCGGGCGAGGAGGAGTTCGAGAGTGCGCTGGCGATCGGAGACGGACAGCGTGGTGACCAGCGCCGTCGTCACTAGCGTCACCACGACGAGAAGGCCGACGGTGAGAAGGCGGACGGGTGTGGACCGGAGGAATTCCGATCGCTCGGAGCGGGTGTCGACAGGCGCGCGAAGAGTCAGCGCACTCGACTGCTGCGACACCAGAACCCCTTCCCCACGAGCGCCGGGCCCTACCTCACAGGAGGAACCGTGTCCGGATTCGAGCATAGGCCCACCCGCGCTCGAACACATGCCTACCTGCGCTCGGCATTCACGGCAGGAGCGGGCAGAAACGAGAAGACGAATAGGGTGGAGCGATGCGGACGGTGAACCATGCGTGGTGACGGCGACGGCTGGGTCTTCAGCAGCGACGGGAGCCGGCACTGGGGTCGGCACGGTGCGGCAGGTCTGCTGCTGCGCGCGCCGACCGGATCCGGAGAGTCGTCGGTGCTGCTGCAACACCGCGCGGCATGGAGCCATCAGGGCGGAACGTGGGCGTTACCCGGGGGTGCGCGGGATTCTCACGAGAGTGCCGAGCACGCCGCCGTGCGCGAGGCGGGCGAAGAAGCCGGCATCACCGACGACCTGCTGACCGTCCGCGCAGAACATGTCACCGCCGTCGAGGACTCCGGGTGGTCGTACACCACCGTCGTCGCCGATACGGACCACGAACTGGACACCGTGCCCAACGGGGAGAGCACCGAACTGCGCTGGGTGGCCGAGAAGGACGTCGACAGCCTGCCGCTGCATCCCGCGTTCGCGGTCAGCTGGCCGTCGCTGCGCACCGTCGCCGTGCGTGCCGTGCTGGCTCCGGACGTTTCGCTCGACCTGGGCGCGAGAACCGTGCGCCTCGACGTCGGACGCTTCGGCTGGGTCGTCGACGTCGTCGCCGCGGACGATGTGGAATCGGCCGTCGCCGCGGCGCAGCACCCGACGGAGCTGCACACCGTCGTCGTCACCGCCGACGACGCGGTCCGCGGGGCCGTCTCCGCCGACGTGACGGTCCTCGCCCCCGAGTCGCTCTGACGGACGCTCAGGGCAGGAGATCGAGCAGTGCCCTCGCGGCCGCTTCGGGATCACGTGCCTGCGTGATCGCGCGGACCACGGCGATGCGGGTGGCTCCCGCGTCGAGTGCGTGCTGCACCGTCGACATCTCCACCCCGCCGATCACGAACCACGGGCGAGTCGGATGCGAGTCGGCGACCTCACGCACGACGTCTACGCCCGCCGCGGAGCGACCGGGCTTGGTCGGAGTGGCCCAGACCGGGCCCGTCGCGAAGTAGTCGACGCCGTCCTCGATGTCGGCGAGAGTGGCCTGCGACCGGTTCTGCGTGGACCGGCCGATCACGACGTCCGGGCCGACGATGCGCCGTGCGTAGTGGACGGGCAGATCGTTCTGGCCGAGGTGCAGCACGTCCGCGCCCGACGCCAGCGCGATATCGGCGCGGTCGTTCACGGCCATCAGCGCGCCGTGCCGTCGGCAGGCAGCGGAGATGACGGCGAGGGCGGCGAGCTCCTCCTTGGCCTCGAGGGCCCCGAACTTCTTCTCGCCCGCGGATCCCTTGTCTCGCAGCTGGACGATGTCGACCCCACCGGACAGTGCGGCATCGACGAACTTCGCCAGATCGCCGGTGTCCCGGCGCGCATCGGTGCAGAGGTACAGGCGGGCGGTCGCGAGCCGCTCGCGGGCAGTCATTCCCAAGGTGGTCACGAGCACGAACCTAGTACGTGGGCCGATCCGGGACGACACGCTCACCGGATAGAGTGGACGACGAACGAACACGGGAGTCCCGCTGGGGGCTGAGAGTGGGCCGCAGGCCCAGACCGTAAATACCTGACCCGGGTCATGCCGGCGGAGGAAGTGAGTTTCCGTGGAGCGATCCGTGACCGTCGTGGGCGGAGGAGTGATCGGGCTGTTCATCGCCCGGGCCGCCGCCGCGGCGCGATGGTCGGTCACCCTGCACGACCCGGTGTTCGGCGCCCGCACTATCGGCGACGGAGCGGCGAGCTGGGTCGCCGGCGGCATGCTCGCGCCCCTGTCCGAGGGGTGGCCCGGTGAGCACGATCTCCTCGCGCTGGGAGCGGAGTCGTTGCGCAGGTGGCACGACATCGATGTGGGTCCGGGCGTAATCACGTCCTCCGGTTCGGTGACCGTCGCCTTCGACGCGGCCGACGCCGCCGACCTGCGTACCGCCGCAGACTGGGTGCGCGCGCAGGGGCACGACATGACGATGCTCTCCCGCAGTGACGTCCGCGCGTTGGAACCGGCCGTGTCGCCTCGGGTGCGGGCCGGGGTGTCGGCTCCCGCCGAGATGGCCGTCGACAATCGTGCGGTGGTGTCCTTTCTGGAAGCCGAGATTCTGGCCGCGGGCGTCCGGGTGTCGCGAGAACCCGTCACCGATCTCGGGGCCGTGACGACCGAGCGGATCGTCGTGGCTGCCGGATGGGCCGCCGCGTCGCTCGTGCCGGGACTTCCCGTGCGCCCGGTGAAGGGCGAGATCCTGCGGCTCCGCGCTCGCCGTGGGTCGGCCGCTGCGCCCACCCGGACGATCCGTGCGAGCGTCAACGGACGCGCCGTCTACCTCGTTCCCCGCGGAGACGGTCTGGTCGTCGGGGCCACCCAGTACGAGCACGGCAACGACACCGCGGTCACGGTCGGCGGCGTGCGCGACCTGCTCGCCGACGCGGAGGCGGTGTTCCCCGCCATCGGCGACTACGAACTGGCGGAAGCCGCGGCGGGACTGCGACCCGGCAGCCCGGACAACATCCCGATCATCGGCTCCGTCGACGACCGTGTCGTCGTCGCTGCCGGACACGGCCGCAACGGTGTCCTCCTCGCGCCCGTCACGGCCGACGCGGTGGTCGCGGAGCTGAACGGCGCACCTCTCGCCGCGGCGCGATGCGCTCTCCCTCAACGATTCTCGATGACAGTAGGAGCACAGTCATGATTCCTGTCGGAGTCACCGTCAACGGTGCCGAGCACGTTCTGGATCCGGGAACGACGGTGCACACCATGCTGTCGAGCCTCGGTCTCCCCGACAAGGGAATCGCCGTCGCCGTCGACGGCATGGTGTTCCCGCGCGCCCGGTGGGGTGAGGAAGTCGGACGTGGATGGACCGTGGACGTGCTCACGGCGGTGCAGGGTGGCTGAACACCAGGCGTCGGATGCCCTCGAGATCGCCGGCCGCTGCTTCGGGTCCCGGCTGATCATGGGCACGGGCGGTGCCGCGAACCTGGCTGTCCTCGAAGAAGCGTTGGTGGCCTCCGGAACCGAGCTGACGACGGTCGCCCTGCGCCGCGTCGATGCGGGCGGCGGCACCGGCGTGCTGGACCTGCTGACCCGGCTCGGCATCGCACTCCTGCCCAACACTGCCGGGTGTCGCGGCAGCGCCGAGGCGGTTCTCACGGCCCGGTTGGCCCGAGAAGCGTTGGACACGAACTGGATCAAGTTGGAAGTCATCGCCGACGACCGGACACTGCTTCCCGACGCCATCGAGCTGGTGCGGGCAGCCGAGGAACTGGTCGACGACGACTTCGTGGTGCTGCCCTACACGACCGACGACCCGGTGTTGGCGCGACGACTCGAGGACGTGGGGTGCGCGGCGGTGATGCCGCTGGGTTCACCGATCGGTACGGGTCTGGGTATCGCCAACCCGCACAACATCGAGATGATCACCTCCGCCGCGGGCGTTCCGGTGGTGCTCGACGCGGGGATCGGCACCGCGAGCGATGCTGCGCTGGCCATGGAGTTGGGGTGCGACGCGGTCCTGCTCGCCACGGCCGTCACCCGGGCACGGGATCCGCGAATGATGGCCTGCGCCATGGCGAACGCCGTCGCCGGTGGACGGCAGGCTCGGCTCGCCGGGCGCATCCCGAAGCGGTTCTGGGCGCAGGCGTCCTCCCCCGACGTGGACTGACCTCGGGGGACCGCCAGGGGACGGGTCGGGGTGTACGTCATCCCTTCGGATGACCCGGGTCGAGACCCGGGGCTGATGTGCGACGGCAGTGTGCACGGGCATCGTGGTGCACATGATCGAAGTGACAGGCTTGACCAAACAGTTCGGTGCCAAGAAAGCCGTGGACGATCTGTCGTTCACGGTCCGCCCCGGCATCGTGACAGGCTTCCTCGGGCCGAACGGCGCCGGCAAGTCCACCACGATGCGGATGATTCTCGGGCTCGACCAGCCCACGTCGGGAACCGCGCTCATCGAGGGCCGGCCCTACCGTGAGCTGAAGAACCCTCTCCGGTCCGTCGGTGCGCTGCTCGATGCGAAGTGGGTGCACCCCAACCGGTCCGCCAAGGCGCACCTGCAGTGGATGGCCGCGTCGAACGGTATCTCCTCGTCCCGCGTGGACGAGGTGCTGCGGCTCGTCGGGCTGACCGAGGTGGCCAAACAGAAGGCCGGCGGGTTCTCCCTCGGTATGTCCCAGCGGCTCGGCCTCGCCGGCGCCCTGCTGGGAGATCCGAAGGTCCTCATGTTCGACGAGCCGGTCAACGGCCTCGATCCGGAGGGGATCGTCTGGATCCGGAAGTTCATGCAGCGCCTGGCATCCGAGGGCCGCACGGTCCTGGTGTCCTCGCACCTGCTGTCCGAGATGGCGCTCACCGCAGAGCAGTTGATCGTCATCGGCCGCGGCAAGCTCATTTCCGACTCGTCCGTGCAGGACTTCGTCGACCATGCATCGGAGTCCTCGGTGCGGGTCCGCAGCCCGCAGCTCGACGCGCTCCGGAGTGCGCTGACATCCGCCGGTCTCACGGTGAAGGAACCCAGCAGCCTCGACGAGGTGCACCCCGCTCTCGTGGTGTCGGAATCGACCACCGAGGCGATCGGCGAGATCGCGGCACGTCACAACATCGTCCTGCACGAGTTGGCGTCGCAGCACGGATCGCTCGAAGAAGCATTCATGAAATTGACCGGTGACGACGTGCAGTACCACGGTGCCGGTGCCGGCGACGACTCGATGGGAGGGGCACTGCGATGAGTGTGCTTGCAGCAGAACGGATCAAACTCACCTCGACCAAGTCCCCGTGGTGGTGCACGGTGATCATCGTCGTGCTCGGACTGGGTATCGGCGCCGTCATCGGCATCACCGCCAAGTCGTCCTTCTCGTCGTTCCAGAACGACGTCACCAGTGGTGAGAACCCCGGGTTCGAGCCCTTCCTGCCGACTCTGCCGGATGCCGTCGCGGGTGTCAGCGGCTTCGGCGTCCTGGTGCTCATGATCCTGGCCGCGCTGGCGATCACCAGCGAGTACCGGTTCGGCATCATCCGCACGACGTTCCAGGCAATCCCCTCTCGCGCATCGGTACTGGGTGTCAAAGCCCTCCTGATCGGTGTCTTCGGGGCAGTGCTGTCCTTCGTGCTCACTCTCGGCGCGTTCTACGTCGCCAAGGCGTTCGCAGGCCCCGATGCGGGGTCGGCTCTGGTGCTCGAGGGCGGTGAGGCGTGGCGGGCGATCTACGGTGTGCCGATCTACGCGTTCCTGTGCGTCGTGCTGGCCGTCGGTGTCGGTGCGCTGCTGCGTCAGTCGGCAGCCGCGGTAGCACTTCTCCTGCTCTGGCCCCTGCTCATCGAGTCGCTGTTCAACCTCTTCGGCAGCGTCGGGCGCGAGATCATGCCGTTCCTGCCGTTCATGAATGCGAACAACTTCCTCGGATCGCCCGGCGGGGTCGAGTACCACTGGGGTCCGTGGGGCAGTCTCGCCTACTTCGCGGCCTTCGTCGTCGTCATCTTCGGCGCGGCAGTGGTGGTGGTGAACAAGCGCGACGCATGACGGTGTTCCCCGTTAGGGTGACGTATGCGGACGAAACGGTCGACCCTGTCCCTCGCGATGTGCGCCGTCGGGGTTCTGGCCCTGGCATCGTGCAGCAGTGACACCGCAGAACCGTCCGACGAACCCGTGGCCGCACCGGTCACGGGTTCGTCGCTGTCCGAGGCCGTCTCGCTCGACGCCGTCGTCGGCCACCTGCAGAAGCTCACGGACATCGCGGATGCGAACGACGGAAACCGCGCGGCGGGAACCTCCGGATACGACGCCAGCGTCGACTACGTGGCCGGTGCGCTGCGCGATGCAGGCTTCGACGTGGAGACACCCGAGTTCCAGTTCGACAGTTACACCCTCGACTCGGTCGCGCTCCGTGCGCTCGACCGGGACGTCGAGGTCAATGCGTTCACGTACTCCCCGGCCACACCCACCGGTGGGGTGACCGGTCCGATCGTTGCGGCACCGTCGGACGAGTCGCCGGGCTGTGAAGCGTCCGACTACGACGGACTGCCGGTCACCGGCGCGGTCGTCCTGGTTCCGCGCGGTGTCTGCTCGTTCGCGCAGAAGGGGCAGATCGCGGCCGAGCGCGGTGCTGTCGCCGTCGTCGTCTCGAACAACGAGGACGGCCCGCTCGACGCCGGCACCCTGGGGTCGAAGGAGGACGCGCGCATCCCGTCGGTCGGTGTGAGCCGCGAGGACGGCGAGGCTCTGGCCGCGGCCCCCGGCCCTGCGGTGATCACCGTCGCGGCGGAAACCGAGACCACGAAGAGTCGCAACATCGTCGCGCAGACGACGACGGGGTCCACCGACGACGTCGTCATGGCGGGTGCACACCTGGATTCGGTGCCCGAGGGGCCGGGGATCAACGACAACGGCACCGGGACCGCGGCGGTTCTCGAGACGGCGTTGCAGATGGGCGGGGCGCCCGACGTCACCAACGCCGTGCGCTTCGGGTTCTGGGGCGCGGAGGAGTTGGGCCTCGTCGGGTCCACGAAGTACGTCGAGTCCCTGTCGGACGAGGACAGGAACGCGATCGCGCTCTACCTGAACTTCGACATGGTCGGGTCGAACAATGCCGGTTACCTCGTATACGACGGCGACGACTCCGACAAGACCGGGGAGCCTGCCGGCCCCGACGGATCCGACGCCATCGAGCGGGTCTTCGAGGAGACCTTGGCACCGGAAGATGCCGACGGAACCGACTTCGACGGCCGCTCGGACTACGGGCCGTTCATCGAGGTGGGCATCCCGTCGGGTGGTGTGTTCAGCGGTGCGGACGAGAACAAGACGGCGGAGCAGGCGCAGAAGTGGGGCGGGGAGGCCGATGCCCAGTTCGACCCGAACTATCACACCGCGCAGGACACGTTGGAGAACGTCGACCGCGACGCTCTGGAGATCAATGCGAAGGCCGTGGCGTACGGAATCGGCACCTACGCCGAGTCCGTGACCGGCGCGAACGGGGTTCCGGTGGGTGCGGATCGGGTCGCCGCCCGCCAACCCGAGTGACATTTACTGTCACCCCGAGTAACGACAAGATAAGGTTGCCGGGTGAATCGTGATGTCGGTGCCGCCCTCCGCAAGGTAGCCGACACCGCCCGCACCGTGAACAGAACTCCGCGTGTGGTGGAGATGGTCAGGCGTGTCCGCGGCGCTCTCCCCGGCGATCCGTCGTTCGGCGATCCGCTGTCGACGGCGGGGCCGGGAGCCGCACGCATGGTCGCGAGAGTGACCGATCGGCTGCAGAGCGACACCCCCGGCGCCTCCAAGGAGATGTCGCTCGGCGCACTCCAGGTGTGGCAGGCGCTGCTCGAGCGCACCGGCCGCGGCCGCGGCGAACGCGAGGTGACCATCGTCTTCACCGATCTGGTCGGCTTCTCCACCTGGTCGCTGGGCGCCGGCGACGCGACGACGTTGGTGCTGCTCAAGCAGGTCGCGCGGGCGGTCGAGCGGCCGATGCTGGACCGCGGTGGGCACATCGTCAAACGGCTCGGCGACGGTCTGATGGCCGTGTTCCCCAGTGCGGACAACGCCGTGCGAGCCGTGTTCGAGGCGCAGGCGGCGCTCGCGCGGGTCGACGTGAACGGTTACACCCCGCGGATGCGCGTCGGGATACACACGGGCTGTCCTCGCGCCGTCGGGTCCGACTGGCTGGGAGTCGACGTCACGGTCGCCGCGCGCGTCATGCAGACGGGCGCCGACGGCAACGTCATGATCTCGAATACCGCGATGGATCTGGTGTCGCCGCAGGTGCTCGACGCGGCGCAGTTGTCGGTGAAGCCCTATCGGCGCGGGTTGTTCTCGCCGAAGCTGACCGGGGTGCCGGAGGATCTACGCATCGTGAGACTGGTGCAGACGCCAGAGCGGTGACACCGGTCCGTGGCCGCCGCCGAGGTCGTAGGCCGCCTCCAGGGACTTCGTGACCCACTCCTTGGCGAAGGCGAACGCGTCGGGAACCGACCATCCGTGTGCCAACGCGCACGCCAGTGCGGCCGCCAGGGTGTCGCCGCCGCCGTGATCGTTTCCCGTGTCGATGCGGGGATTGGTGAACTCGAGCATCCGATCACCGTCGTAGAGCAGATCCGTGCTGTCCGACGACGACCGGAGGTGACCGCCCTTCACCACGGCCCACTGTGCTCCGAGTGCGTGCAGCGCCTCGGCTGCGGACCGTGCGGTCCGCTCGTCGACGACCTCGATGCCGGTGAGGAGCCGCACTTCGTCGAGGTTGGGCGTGACCACGGTGGCCAGAGGAATGAGCTTGCTGCGCAACGCATCCAGCGCGTCAGCGTGCAGCAGGGAGTCGCCGTGCA
Source organism: Rhodococcus sp. AC861 (assembly GCF_979256035.1). Taxonomy (NCBI): domain Bacteria; kingdom Bacillati; phylum Actinomycetota; class Actinomycetes; order Mycobacteriales; family Nocardiaceae; genus Rhodococcus; species Rhodococcus sp. AC861. Next base: position 395,431 of record NZ_CEEDMW010000002.1, on the reverse strand, counting down.
TGGACGCCGACACCGGGTCGACCACCAGGGGTACCGCGCCGCCCCGGCCGATGCCGACCTCCCGGCACACATCCGTCACCGCGTCGATGATCCGCGTCGAGGCGAGCATGCCCGTCTTTGCCGCGCCGATCCCGATGTCGGACACCACCGTTCGGACCTGGGCGGCGACGACCTCGGGCGGGATCTCGTGAAAACCGCTGACACCGACCGTGTTCTGCACCGTGACGGCCGCGACGGCCACGCATGCGTGCAGTCCGCACAGGGCGATCGTGCGGGAATCGGCCTGGATTCCGGCGCCGCCACCGGAGTCGGTTCCGGCGATCGTGAGCACGCGGAGCGGAGTGGAGCCGGACGGTGCGAGCGGGAGCAATGTCACACGCGGAACTGTACTCGAGCCCGTTCGCAGTGACTTCGCCACATATTTGCCTGCTCCACCGGCGAAGAACGCCGACCTGTGGAATAGTGGCCTACGTCACACACCCACGTGACGCGCACGCTCGCGGCAACGAGGCTGCACGTGTATCGCCCCGTTCCACGTGTTCGCACAGAACCATGGTCGCCAGGAGAATGAATGATGCTGTCGGATGCGCCCGTCACCGATGTCACGGACAACCCCCATCAGAACCGTTTCGAGCTCAGGCTCAACGGCGACCTCGTCGGCATCGTGGGATATTTCCCGGTCGACTCCGTGGGGCGCGGGGCGCGCCGTCAACCGGTGGTCAGCTTCATGCACGCGGTGATCACCGAGGACTTCGGTCATCGAGGACTTGCGGCCATCATGGTGCGCAACTCGCTCGACGCCGCCCGCAGCTACGGCTGGAAGGTCAAGCCGGTGTGCACCTACGTCCAGCGGTTCGTCGCCGAGAATCCCGAATATCGGGACATGGTGACCTCCGACTGATCTCGACACGGTGTCGATACGGTCGCGATCACGTATCAGCTACCACTCCAGTCCCATGAGTCACAGAATCAGTGATGAACTGTTGTCATGCACAACAGTCTCGTGTCCGACGATCCGGGCCGCTCGCGGTTCGAACTGACGGTGGACGACGAACTCGTGGGCATCCTGGCCTACGAGGTCGCACCCGGAACCACCACCGTCGTGCTGCAGCACACGGTCGTCAGAGAAGAGTTCGGTGACCACGGCTGGGCTGCAGTGCTGGTCCGTGGTGCGCTCGACATCTTGCGCATCGGCAATCTGACGGTGTGGCCCGTCTGTACCTATGTCCGACGGTTCATCGGTGCCAACATCGAGTATCTCGACCTGGTCGCCGATCAGGATCCGGCGTCGCTCAGCTCCACGACGACCGGTGCGTGATCGCTCGCACCCTTCCCCTTGCGTTCCTGGCGGTCGATCGACGCATCCGTGACCAGGGCCGCGAGTGCGGGCGATCCCAGCACGAAGTCGATCCGCAGGCCTTCCTTGCGCGGGAATCGTAGCTGCGTGTAGTCCCAGTACGTGTACACCCCGGGACCCGGCGTGAACGGGCGGACCACGTCGGCGAACCCCGCGTCGACCACCGCCTGGAACGCTGCACGTTCGTCCGGTGAGGTGTGAGTGCGCCCCTCGAACAGCGCGGGGTCCCACACGTCGTCGTCGGTGGGCGCGACGTTCCAATCCCCGACCAGCGCGATGCGGGCATCGGGGTCGGCGGCCAGCCACGACCGGGCGTCGTCACGCAAGGTGGCGAGCCAGTCCAGCTTGTAGCGGTAGTGCGGATCGTCGAGCGACCGACCGTTGGGAACGTAGAGGCTCCACATCCGCACGCCCCCGCATGTCGCACCGATCGCACGTGCTTCGTCGGCCGGCGAAACCTCCGGGTCCTTGCTGAAGCCGGGCTGATTCTCGAAGCCGACCTGCACATCGTCCAAGCCCACACGGGAGGCGATGGCGACACCGTTCCACTGACTCGTCCCGACATGGGCGACCTGGTACCCGATGTCGGTGAAGCGCTGGTAGGGGAACTGCTCGTCCTTGCACTTCGTCTCCTGGATCGCCAGGACGTCGACATCCGAACGCCCCAGCCAGTCGACGATGCGATCTGCTCGGGATCGGACGGAGTTCACGTTCCACGTAGCGATGCGCACGGTGAGCGAGACTAACTCGAGGACGGACCCGGCTCCGCGTAGCGGTAGCGATGGTGCTCACCGAAGCCGAGACCGTCGTAGAGCCGCAGAGCAGCCGCGTTCGATTCCTCCACCTGGACGTACCCGTGGGTCGCGCCGTTCTCCGCACCCCACGCGCACGCCTCGGCGCAGATCCGCTGCGCCCATCCCTGCCGGCGTCGGTCGGGGTGCGTCGTCACGGCGGTGATGCCCGCCCAGCGCCTGCCGTCGGGAGCCGACGTGACGGCGACGCGGGCAGTCGCAGCATCGTCGAGCCGCAGGAACGCGGCGACCCCGTCGACCACCGAGGTCAGCAGCGGGACGCCGGCCGGAGCGTCGTAACGCGGGTGATGGGCGAGCCAGCGATCATCGGGTGTCGTCGTCGCGACGGCGTCCCTCGGGGCACGCGCGTCCGTCAGAGGGCGGGTCAGCACCACGGCTGCGTCCGTGAGCGTCCACCCGGACGGTGGCCGGAAGACTCTGTCCGGCAACGACAGTCGAGGAGTCAGGCCCCGATCTCGATACCACCGCTCGATGTCGGGAAGGGAGGCCTCGGACGCGTCGGGACGCACCGGGACGGCGGAGTTCCCACGGAGAGTGAGGCCGTCGGCCGCGCGCAGCAACCATCCGTCGAGCCAGTCCTGCTCGACGCCGGGCCACGCATGGGCGGCGGCACTCTCGAGATTCCGGATCTCCGAATTCCGGATGGGACGGGCAGCGAGTGCCTTGACGACGACGACGCGATCGCGCGGGATCGTCACCGCCTCGCCCGACTCCGGCTGCACGACCAGGCTCTCGCCCGCGGCGTCGAGTCGGCCGATGACGTCGGTGAGCGGCGGCGTCGAGCCCTCCGGCAGCCGGTAGCGCACCACTACCCGGGTGCCCGGTGCCGGATCGGCCACGTCAGTCGTCGTCGTCGTGACCGAACGGATCGGCCACGGTTCCCGGAATCCAGCTCAGCCCGGGGACGCCCCACCCCTGCTTCTTGATGGCCTTCTTGGCCGCGCGAGCATTGCGGCCGACGAGGACGTCGACGTACAGGAAGCCGTCGAGGTGGCCCACCTCGTGCTGCAACATCCGGGCGAAGAAACCGTGGCCCTCGATGTCGACGGGTTCGCCCTTGGCGTCGGTGCCCGTGACCCGGGCCCACTCGGCGCGGCCGGTCGGATGCTGCTCGCCGGGAACGGACAGGCAGCCCTCGTCGTCGTCGTCCGGGTCCGGCATCGTCTCGGGGATCGCGGACGTCTCGAGGACCGGGTTGATCACCTCGCCGCGGCGACGCGTCACCGTGCCGTCCTCTGCGTGATCGGGGCAGTCGTAGATGAACAGTCGCAGCGACTCTCCGACCTGGTTGGCAGCCAGGCCGACACCCTTGGCCGCTTCGAGCGTGTCGTACATGTCGGCGATCAACGTCTCGAGTTCCGCGGGCGACGCCGTGACGGGCTGGGTCGGGGTGTGCAGCACCGGGTCGCCGACGATGCGGATGGGGAGAATTGCCATGGTCGGTAAGGATACTGCCCACTCCCGGGCACACTTTCGTCCACTGTCGTCGGTGTCGACGCGCCGGAAGTGTCGGCGCGTCCGGGGCGTCCGTCCGTGGTTAGATTGGCGACGAACGACACGGATGTGATTCACCGCCGTGCGCGGACCTTTCGGGGTCCGGGGGAACGCGCGCGAGAACACGGCGTAGCCCGAGTATCACGCCTGCCCGCAGTACACGGCAGGTCGGGCGACACAGACGACAGGAGCGAGATGGACAGCGCTGCAGCGCGAAGTCACGGACGATCCGGCACAGGAGCCGAGGGTTCCGGAACCGACGATCCGAGTGACGGACTCTCCCGTCGGGAACACGACATTCTGTCCTTCGAGCGCCAGTGGTGGAAGTACGCCGGCGCCAAGGAAGAAGCGATCAAGGAACTGTTCGACATGTCGGCTACGCGCTACTACCAGGTGCTCAATGCACTGGTGGACAAGCCCGAGGCGCTCGCCGCGGACCCCATGTTGGTCAAGCGCCTGCGACGACTGCGGGCGAGCCGTCAGAAGGCACGTGCCGCCAGGCGCCTCGGATTCGAGATCTGACTCCGGTCGATAGGCTCGACAGCGTGAGTAACCAGACCCCGGGCAGTCCGGATCCCGACAGTCGGACACCGGAGAACTCAGGTCCGCCGCTGCGGGCGCTCGCGATGGTTCTGCTGTCCCTCGCGATCGTGTTCCTGGGGCTCGGTGCGTTCTCGCTGACCGACTCCGGTGACGAGACGGCTCCCGCGGAGGCCGCCGCGACCAGCGCCACCACCAGTTCCGCGGTCGCCGCGCCAGCAGCGACCCCTGCACCGGCGACCACCACGGCGACGCCCACCACCAGTGCCGCAGCCGCGTCCGACAGCGTCCGCGTTCTCAACAACAGCAACGTCAGCGGACTCGCGGCGGAGACCGCGCAGACACTCGAATCGGCCGGCTTCACCGTCGGGGAGACCGGCAACTACAGCAGCGGAACCATCTCGGCGTCGACGGTCTACTACGACAGTGCGGTGTCCGGACAGCAGGCCGAGGCCGAGCGGATCGGGACGGTTCTGGGTTACGAGGTGCAGCCGCGCTTCGAGGGCATCGAATCCTCCGCGCCCGGCATCATCGTCATCGTCACGCAGTAGCTCCCCGACCGACGGACCTGCCGACACCGTTGACTAGAGTCGATTCCACACACGTCCCACCTGTCAAGGAGACCTCCACCATGGCCAGCTCGAAGCGCAGCCGAGTCGCCCGTCGCCACCTCGTGGTGGCTCCTCTCGCCGCCGTCGCCGTGTTCGGCCTGGTGGCCTGCAGCAACGGCGAGGAGGCCAGCGACGTCGCCGGCACCACCCCGCCCGTGTTCACCAGCTCCGCCGCCCCGGAGGGCATGGAAAGCCACGGCGGCGAGTCGCACAGCGAAGAGGGCAGTGCGTCGGGCGCGAGCGCCGAGGGCGGCGAGGTCGCCATGACGGGCGATCTGCGCGACCCCGAGGGTGCCACCGTCGGAACGGTGTCCTTCTCCGAGGTCGACGGCCACCTGTCCGTCACCGTCGAGGCAGAGGGCCTGACCCCCGGCTTCCACGGCCTCCACATGCATCAGAACCCGGTGTGCGAGCCGAACTCGGTGGCACCCACCGGCGGCGAGCCCGGCAACTTCCTGTCCGCGGGCGGCCACCTCCAGGTGAACGGCAACACCGGACACCCGGCCAGCGGCGACCTGACGTCGCTGCAGGTCCGTGAGGACGGCACCGCCGACCTCACCACCACCACGGACTCGGTCACCCTGGACGACCTGAGCGGCGGCGTCGCCGTCATCGTGCACGCCGGCGCCGACAACTTCGCCAATATCCCCAACCGCTACACGCTCCCCGACGGTGCCGCAGTGCCCGACGCCACCACGCTCAGCACCGGTGACGCAGGCGGCCGCGTTGCCTGCGCCGTCGTCGAGTCCGAGTAGAGCAGGACCGTCGCTCTGACATCGCCCCGCGACACCCGGGTTCCGTTCGCCGGGTCGGAGCGTCCGACCATCGGCGTCGAGTGGGAGATCGCGCTCGTCGACAGGACGACACGCGACCTCTCCAACACCGCTTCCGAAGTCATGGAGGGGGTGGTCGAGCTCGCCGGTGGTGCGACACCGAGGGTGACCAAGGAACTGCTGCGCAACACCGTCGAACTGGTCACCGACATCTGCGACACCGTCGGCGAAGCGATGGACGATCTGGGCGAATCGCTCGATCTCGTTCGGCGAGCGGCAGATCCGTTGGGCGTCGACCTGTTCTGTGCCGGCACGCACCCGTTCGCGGAGTGGTCGTCGCAGCAACTCACCGCCGCGCCTCACTACGACGAGCTCATCGAGCGCACCCAGTGGTGGGGGCGTCAGATGCTGATCTGGGGAGTGCACGTCCACGTCGGACTGCGCTCTGCCGACCGTGTCTTCCCGATCCTCAACTCGATCCTCTTGCAGTACCCGCACCTGTTGGCTCTGTCGGCGTCGTCGCCCATGTGGGCGGGCTCCGATACCGGGTATGCCAGCAACCGCGCCTTGATGTTCCAGCAGCTGCCGACGGCCGGACTGCCGTTCCAGTTCGAGGAATGGTCGCAGTTCGAGGGTTTCGTGCACGACCAGATGAAGACCGGCGTCATCTCTCAGCTCGGGGGCATGCACTGGGACATCCGGCCGGTACCTCGGCTGGGGACCATCGAGATCCGCGTGTGCGACGGCGTGTCCACCAAACGCGAACTCGGCGCTCTGGTCGCGCTCATCCACTGCCTGGTCGTCTACCTCGACGAGCGCCTCGACGCCGGCGAGACGCTGCACACCATCCCGCCCTGGCACGTGCAGGAGAACAAGTGGCGCGCAGCGCGATACGGCCTCGACGCCGAGATCGTGCTCGACGCGGACAGCAACGAGCGGTTGATGACCGAGGACCTGAACGACCTGCTCGAGAAGCTCACCCCGATCGCCGTGCGACTCGGATGCTCCGACGAGCTGGCGAGCGTCGCGGACATCCCGCGCAAGGGAGCGTCGTATCAACGCCAGCGTGAGGTGGCCCGGACGTCGGGCGGCGACCTGGTGGCCGTCGTCGACTCTCTGATCGCCGAACTGGCCTGACGTTCAGTCGTTGCGCTCGTCCTCGCGGAGGTCGTCGATCATGAACAGGTCGTCGCGGCTGCTCTGCTCCCGGTAGGCGACCTGGCCGACGGTGTGCGCGATGATCGGCGCGGTGAGCACGGTGAAGACGCCCACCAGGAAGATCATCCAGATGTCGACGTTCCCTCGCAGGCTGATGAACGCCCCGATGAGGATCAGGATCAGCCCCACCACTTGAGGTTTCGTGGCAGCGTGCATGCGAGAAAGAGTGTCGGGGAAGCGCACGACACCGATGGCTGCTGTCAGCGCGAGGACCGATCCGAGGATTATGAACGTGCCGCTGACGATGTCCAGAACGAGTCTCACGAGTTCTCCCGCCGATCGCGTGAGCCGCTTTCACGCGGCGGATGGGGAGTGCGGGCTGCGGCCGCCGCGGCGGCGCGACGTGTCTCGGGGGTGTCGGCGACGCGGAACCGGGCGACGCTGACCGACCCGACGAATCCCACGACCGACAGCGCGACGATCGACGGCACCAGGGTGGTGTCGCGGCTGTACACCGCCCACACCATCACCCCGCACACCGTCAGCGCGATGAGCGTATCCACCGCGACGAGGCGGTCCAGCGAATTGGGGCCCGCCAGGAGGCGATACGCGGTGATGACCGCGGCAGCCAGCAGCATGATGCCGGACGCCACGAGTACGACGGTCATGATCGTTCGTCCTTGTCGTCGGGGCTCGAGGTCGTGCCGTGTTCCGAGTAGTCCGTCGAGATGTCCTCGACGGTCTCGGCCACCGAATCGACGTCGGTGTCGGCCGTGGAGGTGGTCTCGACAGCGGGGTGCCATTCCGGGTCGCGCTCGAAGGCGGAGATGAACGCGGTCTCGTAGGCCCGCACGATGGTGCGGAACTGGTCCACGGCATCGGGTTTCGCGACGTCCAGCACGTGGATGTAGAGGACGCGGTCCTCGCGGTCGATGTCGAGGACCATCGTGCCGGGCACCATGTTGAGCGCGTCCACCATGAACGTCAGCACCAGATCCGACTTGATCTGCACCGGATACCGCAGAACGGCGTTGACCGGAGGCGGACCGGGTCGAACCGCAGCCCACGCGACCTGCACGCTGGAGACCGCGGCGTAATAGACCAGGACCCCGATCAGCTTGACCATGGACAACGGGTGCACGCGGCCCTCGACGGGAACACGAGGCAGGGCCAGAACGGTCATGACGAAGATGCCGACCGCGATGCCGCCCAGGATGTTCGCGGGAGAGACGTTGCCCCACAGCAACACCCACACACCGGTGAGCCAGGCCAGCAACGCTGCCTTGAGCGCGATGTCGCGACTCATCATGGTCATCGCTCGCCCTCCCGGCCGTCCGCGTACGTGACCGGATCGTCCACGGTGCCGAGCACCGCGGAGATGTAGACGTTCCGATCCCGCAGATCGTCCGCCGCTCGATCACTGATGCCGATGAACGGTCCGGCGAACACCGTGAGGGACAGGCCGACCGCGACCAGGCCCACCGTCGGGATCAGCATGCCGATCGGCATCCTGCCCGGATCCGTCCGACTGCCGAAGTCCACGTCGTTCGCGTTGTCCAACAGCGCGTTCGGGGAGTCGTCGGACATGTCGCCGTCGGGCGCGTCGGCGCGTGCACGCCAGAACGCCTTGGTCCACACACGTGCCACGACGTAGAGCGTCAGCAGGCTGGTGACGGTTCCGCCGGCCACGAGGATCCACGCCAGTGACGTCGCCTTCTCCGCGCCGGCTTGAAGCAGGGCGACCTTGCCGATGAAGCCCGAGAACGGGGGGATACCGCCCAGGTTCAACGCCGGGACGAGGAAGAGGATCGCCAGCAGCGGACTGGCCGCCGCGAGTCCGCCGAGCCGCCGGAGCGACGACGAGCCGGCCTGACGCTCGATGAGTCCGACGACGAGGAACAGCGTGGTCTGCACCAAGATGTGGTGCGCGACGTAGTAGACCGACCCCGACAGTCCCGCCTTCGTCGACAACGCGACGCCGAAGATCATGTAGCCGATGTGCGAGACCAGCGTGAACGACAGCAGTCGTTTGATCTCGCTCTGCGCTATGGCACCGAAGATGCCGATCACCATGGTCAGCAGACCGGCGACCAGCAGCACGTTGTCCATCGCGCCGTCCGGGAACAGCAACGTGTGCGTCCGGATGATGGCGTAGACGCCGACCTTGGTGAGCAACCCGGCGAAGACCGCGGTGACGGGGGCCGGAGCCGTCGGATAGGAGTCGGGAAGCCATGCGGACAGCGGGAACACCGCGGCCTTGATGCCGAAGGCGATGAGCAGGATCGAGAAGATGGCCAATCGCGTGCCGTGCGGGATGTCGTCGAACCGCAGCGCGAGCTGAGCGAAGTTCAACGTTCCTGTCGCGGCGTACGTCGCGGCGATGCCCGCCAGGAAGATCATCGACGACACGACCGACACCATGACGTACGAGACGCCCGCGCGGACGCGCTCGGCGCTGGCACCGAGCGTCAACAACACGAACGATGCGACGAGCAGGACCTCGAACCCGACGTAGAGATTGAAGAGATCACCCGCGAGGAACGCGTTGCAGACACCGGCGGTCAGGGCGAGGTACGTCGGCAGGAAGATCGACACGGGCTGGTTGGCGTCGCCGTCGCGAATGCCCTGCCCGACGGCGTAGACGATGACCGCGAGTAGAACGATGGTCGAGACCACGAGCATCAGGGCCGACAGCCGGTCCACGACGAGGGTGATGCCCATCGGGGCTTCCCAGCCGCCGACCTGCAGTGCGGTGGTGCCGTCGCGATCGGCGAGGTAGAGCAGGACGCAGGAGATCGCGGTGACCGCGACGAGCGCGATGATCGTGACCGCCCGCTGAGCCCGAGGCTTGCGGCCCAGGACGAGGCACAGCGCCGCAGCGAGCAGTGGAATCAGGACGGGGAGCGGCGTCAGCGTCCCGATGATGTCGGGTGACAGTGTCATCGGCTGGTACCGCCGGTCTCCACGTCGTCGCGATCACGGAACTTGCCTTCGTGCAGGTCCTCGTAGCACTCGAGGTCCTCGCGGTTGGCCAGCTTGTCCAGGGGAATGGGATTTCCGTCCTTGTCGAAGGCGTCGCCGGCCTCGCCGGGTTCACCCGTGATCGGGTCGTCGGACTTGTCGCGGTCCGGTGCGTCCGCGAGGCTGCGACGGGTAAGGACCTTGGTGTCCTCCGGGTCGTTCTCGACGACGTCGGCGACGTTGATGGTGTACGAGCGGTAGGCCAGTGCCAGGACGAACGCCGCGATACCCATGGTGATGACGATCGCGGTGAGGATCAGGGCCTGCGCCAACGGATCGGCGTCGCCCTCGGCGACCTCCGAGACTCGGCCGACCACCGGCGGATTACCGGAACCGCCGCCCGAGGTGAGGATCAGCAGGTTCAGACCGTTGCCCATCAGCAGCACGCCGAGAAGCATGCGGATGATGCTGCGTTCGATCAGCAGGTAGACGCCCGCCGCGATGAGCGCGGCGACGAGGACGAGCATTCCGATGTTCGCGGTCACTGGCGACTCATTTCGATCTGTGCGTCCAGGCGAGCCCCGAGGCTGCGCAGGACGTCGAGGACGAGTCCGACGACGATGAGGTAGACGCCGAGGTCGAAGAACAGGGCGGTCACCATCTTGATGTCACCCAGGATGGGCAGCGTCAGCTCGAAGGTCGCCGACGAGAGCACCGGTGCACCCAGGAACAGGGACGCCGCGGCAGTGCCTCCGGCGAACAGCAGTCCGATGCCGAGAATCTTGCCGGCGTCGAACGGCAGCGTCTCGCCGAGTTCGTACCGACCACCGGCGAGGTACCGCAGGACGAGAGCCAGACCGGCGGTGAGCCCACCCGCGAAACCACCGCCGGGCGCGTTGTGTCCGGCGAAGAAGAAGTAGATGGACAGCATCATCACGGTCGGGAAGACGAGTCGGGTGGTGATCTCGAGGACCAGCACTCGATGCCTCGGGTCGATCAGATCGCTGCCGCTCAGCCACGTGATTTCCGACGCCACCTGCTGGCCGTCCATCGACGACGGGGCGTCGGACACGCGGGGGGCGCTGCCGAACCGGCGATTGCGGAACACCAGGCTGGCGACGCCGGTGGCGGCCACGAGCAGGACCGAGATCTCCCCGAGGGTGTCCCATGCGCGGATGTCGACGAGGATCACGTTGACGACATTGCTGCCGTTGCCCAGGTTGTAGGCGGCGTCCGGGAGCAGGTCCGCGATCGGCCGGGTGCTGCGCCCGTTCATCGCGTACGCGCCCACCACGGTGACGGTGATGCCGACGACGACGGCCAGCGCGGCGCGCAACTTCTTGCGTCCGAAGCTGCGGCCCTCGTCGATCTCGGCCGGCAGCTTGCGCAGCACCAGGACGAAGACGACCAGCGTCAGCGTCTCGACGAGAAATTGCGTGAGGGCCAGGTCGGGGGCGCCGTGGATGGCGAACAGCACCCCGCAGCCGTACCCGGTCACACCGACGAGCAGGACGGCCGCGAGGCGGTTCCGCATCACGACCGCACCGATCGCGGCGGCCACCATGATGGCGCCCACGATGAGTTGGATCGGGGAGTCCGCCAGCCGTCCCTGCACGCCGTCGCGGGTGTAGACCACGAGCGAGATCAGCGGGAACAGAGCGAGCGTCACCAGGATCGTGGCCTGCGTGCCGGGCAGCGAACCGCGCTGAGTGGTTCCGGTGAGGCGCAGCGACAGCAGATCCATCAGGTAGAGGACCCGGTCGTACACGCGGTCGGCATTGAGCGGAACCGCCGGGACCGTCCGCGCGATGGTCTTGTGCACCCGGTAGAGAAGGACGCCGGCGGCGATGACGACAGCGGTCAGGATCAGCGGGAGGTTGACGCCGTGCCACAGCGCCAGGTGGTAGTCCTTCGCGCCGTACGTCGGGAGAGTCTTGCTGTACGGGGCGATCAGCGTGTCCACAACAGGTGCTGCCAGTCCCGCTACGGCGCCCAGAACTGCGAGCAACACCGGCGGGAATAGGAAGAACGCTCCCGGGGCGTGCATTCCGGCGACAGCAGCACTGGGGCCTCGGAGCTTCTTCCGTCCGAACGCACCCCACACGAACCGCAGGCTGTAGGCCACGGTCAGGATCGACCCCACCACCATCGCGGCGAGGACGAGTGCCGAGGCGAGCGGGCCCATCGCATCGGAGTCCAGAGTCGACTCGAACGCGGTTTCCTTGCCGATGAATCCGAGGAACGGCGGGAGGCCCGCCATGCTGGCGGCAGCGACGACGGCCGTTGCGGCCAACACCGGGGCACGGTCGCCGAGGTGGGCGAGCTTACGGACGTCGCGGGTGCCGGTGGAGTGGTCGATGATGCCCACGACCATGAACAACGCGGCCTTGAAGAAGCCGTGTGCCAACACCATGGCGAGGCCCGCCAGCATCGCCGTGCGGGACCCGATGCCGACGATGGCGACGAGGAAGCCGAGCTGGCTGACCGTGCCGAACGCGAGGATCAATTTCAGGTCGTACGCGCGGAGCGCGCGGTAGCCGCCGATGATCATCGACCCCAATCCGAGGACGAGGATGGTGACCCGCCACGGTCCTGCGTCGGCGAAGCCCGGGGCGAGCCGGGCAACGAGGTAGATGCCGGCCTTGACCATCGCGGCGGCGTGCAGATAGCCACTGACGGGTGTGGGTGCGGCCATGGCGCCGGGGAGCCAGAAGTGCAACGGAACGATGGCCGACTTGCTCAATGCGCCGACCAGGACCAGGACCAGCGCCGTGCCGGCGAGCCACCCGCGAGGTGCGGCCTCGACGACGTCGGACAGGTTGTAGCTGCCCACCATCTCGCCCAGCACGATGATGCCGACGAGCATTGCGAGTCCACCCGCCGTGGTGACCAGCAGGGCCTGCGTCGCGGCGCGGCGACTCGAGGCGCGCTCGGCGTAATGGCCGACCAGAAGGAACGACAACACCGTCGTCAATTCCCAGAAGATGTAGAGCATCAGCATGTTGTCGCTGGTCACCAGACCGAACATCACGCCGGCGAACGCCACGAGCTCTGCGGCGAAGATGCCGAGGCGGGGCTCGTCGTCCTCGAAGTAGCGCGCGCAGTACAGCAGAATGAGGGCGCCGATACCGAGCACCAGAGTCGACATGACCGCGGCCAGCGAGTCGAATCGCAGGTCGATGTTCATCGACAGGCCGGGAACCCATTCGATCGACAACCGCTGCTCGGTGTTCCAGTTCGCGGCCACCCATCCCAGTGACGCGGCGGGCACCACGGCGAGGGGGAGGAAGGCATGACGACCCCAGAACCGGACGAGAACGGGCGCGACAAGCGCTGCTACCGCGTGGGCAACGAGGATGAAAAGCAAGTGGCACTCCGTCGGGGACGTCGGGGCGGCGGGGTGTCAGGACGTGAATCCTTCGGAGTCCATACTACGGGGGACGTGAACCGCAGTCGCGATCGTCATACCCGCCCCCGGTACGGGTATCGTCTGCTCGCTATGAACGGACCTCTCCGCACCGCTGCTCTGGCTCTCGTCCGTGACGGTCGGATGCTTCAGGCCAGATCGCACGGCAAGCGTGCGTTCTACATGGCCGGCGGCAAGATCGACCCCGGTGAGACGCCGATCGACGCGCTGCACCGCGAGGTCCGCGAAGAGCTCGGAGTCGACGTCGTCGGTTTTACGGTCGAACTTCTCGGGGTGTTCGAGTGCCCCGCCTTCGGAGACGCGCAGGGCCGGGAACTGCACATGAGTTGCTTCACCGCGGACCTGACCGGCGAGCCCGCCGCGACCAGCGAGATCGCCGAACTCCGCTGGTTCACCGTTGCGGAATACGCCGCGATGCCCGACGTGGCGCCGGGTTCGATGCTGGTCTTCCGCCACCTGCAGGCCCGGGGGCTCGTGAACTGAGCGTCACGCCGTGCCCGGCTCGGGTGAGTCCGGGCGGCGGGAGAGCCACACGATGCGCAGTGTGCACAGCACCCCGACCGCGAGCGCGAGGTAGGCCGAGGTGAGATCGGTGGTGCCCTTCGCGGCATCGGCTATTGCATCGAGGTTGCCGTAGCCGAGAATCGACAGGCTCCCTGTCTCTGCCTCCTCCGGCAGCTGCGATGCATCCATCGGAACCAAGGCCGCCAGGTCGGAGAAATCCACGGTCGGCACCGGCACTGCCGCCGCTAGCAGGATTGCAAGCCCCGGTAGCGACACTGCCAACGGTCGTACCGACGCATGCGGATCCGCCGTGACCGCGGTCAGTGCGATCGGGACCAGCGCGGCGACCACTCCGAGTGCGACGGCGGTGACCGCGTCGACATGGACGGCCGCTGCAATCATCGGGGCGGCGGTCAGGAGAGCTGCCGCTACCCACGAGGTGATCCGCCCGACGGGCAACCGCAAGGCGATCGCTGCCCCGACGACGAGGCCGACGACTCCGGCGGCGGTGAGAACTCGCGGGTCGATCGTCGTGCGCGCTCCGGCGTTCCACATCGCGATTGAGGACGCGGTGATCAGCACACCGATGATCACGGTTCGGGCGTCGGCTGCTTCCCATCGCGCGGCCACGCGGTCGATGACGAGCAGGGCGACGACCAGCACGGTGATCGCCTTCCACAGCTGGTACTCGGAGGTCCCGACGAACTCGACGCAGAGTCGGCACACGAGCGCGACGATGCCGGCGTAGACGACGAGTCGGGTGAGTTCGCTGCGGGACGGATCGGCACTGTCGTCGACACCCGGGCGGTACAGCGCGGCGGCCGCGACACAGAGCACGAATGCCGCGCCGAGCAGCCACCAGGCGGCTTCGCCGAACACACTGGAACTGTCGAGCCGGGACGCGACGAAGGAGTCGGACGTCGCGATCGTTCCGACCGAGGCCAGCAGCGTGCCGCCGAACAGTCCCGTCGCGAGCGCGACCCACCCCGCCCTGGAACGACGCGTCGCATGGAGCACCAGTCCGACCAGCAGTCCGGCCGCGCAGGACTTGAGGATGTGCAGTGCGGTGAAGACGGAGAGACTCGCGGCCTCGGGGAGCGCGACCTTGGTGAACGCGAGGACGACCAGCATGACGGCGGCGAGCACCCACGGCGTGATGCGAGCGGACAGACGCATCGCCGCGGCGAGCGCGACGGTGACCACGACCAGTAGTTGACCGACCGTGGTGGCGGTGGATTGAGTCGAGGACCATCCGATGAGGTCGTCGACCGTCGCGGCGAACGGCCACCTGTCGCTGCGGGGACCCGACCATGCGATCCCGGCGACAGCACCGGCCAGCGCGGAGGCGAGGAGTGCACTCGCAGTTCTCATGCGCGGCGCCGTCGGACGAGTTCGGCGCCCACGGCGCACAGAGCTAGGGAGATCATCGCCACCAGTGTCCCTGCCGTCGGGTCGGCGACGGTGATCGAGTCCGGCTGCAGGGTCAGCGGGGTGTACGCGGTCCACCCGAAATCTGCGGTGATCGGGGAGGACGGCATGTCGGAGAGCGCGAGCGGGACCAGCAGTCCCGCAGCTACCACGGTCGGCGCCGGGTGGTCGTCCGTGGCACTCGAGCATCCTCCGACGACCGCACCGGCAGTTGCAGCGACGGCGACGACAGCACCCCAGCTTCCCGTCCCGCCGAGGTGAACAGCGACGACAGCGGCAGCAGCGCACAGGATCGCGACGGGAACTCCGATCCCGGGGCGTGCCAGGACACCGGCGACGGCTCCGAGAGACGCCGACACCACGACCACCGCGGCGAGCCGGGGATCGAGAGCCTCGATACCGCGCGAGGCGGTGAGGAACGTGAGCGCCGCCGTCCGGAGCAGTAACCACAGCACGGTCCCCGCCAAGATCAGTGCACCCGCGGACGGCACCGCCACCGCCGCGGCGACCATCAACGCCGTGACCAGCACTGTCGACAGGATCCAGGAACTGGACGTGGCGACCGGGCCGGTGATCCCGGCGGCGCCGACAGCCGCTGACAGATTGCTGACGAACACGGGGACCAGTGCGGTGAGGGAGATGGCGAGCGCCACCGATGTCGACAGAGTCGAGGACGCGGACCGCTCCCGATGTTCCGCCAGAGCCACCGCGACGACGGCGACGGCCAGTGCGCCCAGCACAGCGCCGGCCGACGCGGTCGGGGGCATGGCGGACAGATAGTCGGCATAGCGTCGAGGGACGACCGAGGCGACGCTGCGTGCGAGGACGAATCCCACGACCACGCTCGTGCCGAGTACCGCGATCAGCGCACGACGCGGTGCGGCCAGCGTTGCCAGCGCGCCGAGCAGCAGTCCTGATCCGAGGCCGCCGACCAGCGATATCGGTGCGTCGTTCGGTCCGAGAACGGCGACGGCCAGGGCTCCGACACCGACAGCAGCGACCAGCGTCGCTGGAACCCTCCCGGCCCGACGGGACAGGAACAGCGCGGCGAGCACGGCGGCGGGGACCGCGGCGGGTGCCGAGTCGGTGCCGAGCAGGACATCGGGAGCGCACACCGCGTACACGGCGCCGAGACCGCCGACGACCAGAGCGACCGTCGTGGACACGGTCCGAAGGCGACCCATGCGAGGAAACCTAGCGGTCTCTGTCCGGGAACGGGAATCGACCGAGGCGGTCGGCGGTTGCCCCGGACATGACACTCGCAACGAAGGCCACGACACTCCTCGAACTGCACGTCCCCGGAAACCCGGTGATCCTGCCGACCGTCTGGGATGCCTGGTCCGCGAACCTCGCGGTGAGCGCCGGTTTCACTGCCCTGACCGTCGGCTCGCATCCGGTCTCCGACTCGATCGGCAAGCCCGACAACGAGGGCATCACCTTCGACGAACTTCTCACCCGCATCCGTCAGATCACCGCCGCGGTCGACGTGCCGATCTCCGTCGACATCGAGTCCGGCTACGGCGAGGACCCCAAGCGGCTTATCGAGGGCCTGATCGACGCCGGCGCCGTGGGCCTGAACATCGAGGACACCGTGCACAGCGAGGGTGGCCGTCTGCGTGAGGCGCAGGAACACGCCGACTTCGTCGGTGCACTGCGCGCGGCGTCGGACGCCACCGACGTCCACGTGGTCATCAATGCCCGCACCGACCTCTTCGTCAAGCAGATCGGTGACGAGAACGACCGTGTCGACCGTGCGATCGCTCGACTGAAGCTCGCCGCTGCAGCCGGTGCCGACGTGCTCTACCCGGTCGGCTTCCACTCGGACGATGATCAGAAGCGACTCACCGCGGAACTTCCGTTGCCGGTCAACGCTATCGGTCACCCCGTGAACAATTCGAAGTCCGCGCTCGCACAGCTGGGTGTCGGTCGTGTCAGTTTCGGCCCGATCTTCCAGATGGTCCTCGCCGAGCGTGCGAAGGACGTTCTCGCCGACTGGGCGTGACCTACTCGCGGGTGCTGTAGGCCTCGAGAGCAGCCACCTGCGCAGGATCCAGGGACGGTCTGACGGCGTCGCGCGCTGCCGCGACGTCGTCGGCCGTCACCACGGCCGTGTCGACGTCGCGCCGCATCGCCGTCAGTGCCGCTTCCCGCAGCAGCGCAGCACAATCCGCGGCCGAGTAGCCCTCGAGGTCCACCGCGAGAGCATCCAGGTCGACGTCGTCGGCCAACGGGACGGACTTGCCGGCCGTGGACAGGATGGCGCGTCGAGCCTCGGCGTCCGGCGGCGGTACGAACACCAACTTCTCCAGACGACCGGGTCGCAGGAGCGCGGGATCGATGAGCTCGGGCCGATTGGTGGCGCCCAGCACGACGACGTCCTGCAGCGGCTCCACACCGTCCATCTCGGTCAGCAGCGCCGCGACCACTCTGTCGCCGACGCCGGAGTCACCGGTCTGGCCGCGGCGCGGCGCCAGCGCGTCCACCTCGTCGAGGAAGATCAGGGACGGCGCGGAATCGCGTGCACGGCGGAACAACTCGCGCACAGCCTTCTCCGACGATCCGACCCACTTGTCCATCAGCTCGGCGCCCTTGACGGCGTGCACGCTGAGTTGACCCGAGCTGGCGAGCGCGCGTACGACGAAGGTCTTGCCGCATCCCGGTGGTCCGTAGAGCAACACCCCGCGAGGCGGATCGACGCCGAGTCGAGCGAACGAGTCGGGGTGCCGCAGCGGCCACAGCACGGCCTCCGTCAGTGCCCGCTTGGTCTCGACCATGTCCCCGACGTCGTCGAGCGTCACACTGCCGACCGCGAGTTCCTCGGTACCCGAACGTGACAGCGGACGGATGACCGCCAGCGCAGCGACCAGATCCTCCTGTGTGAGCACGGGCTCGGACGAGTCCCGGTGTGCGCGTAGAGCCGCACCGACCGCGGCCTCGCGGCAGAGCGACGCCAGGTCGGCCGCCACGAAACCCGGTGTGCGCAGCGCGATATCGTGTGCCGCGATCTTGCGGGTGGGTACGTCACGCAGCAGCATCTCGATCAGAGCGGTGCGTCCTGACGTTCCCGGAAGGGGAAGGGCGATCTCACGGTCGCACAGGTCCGGTGCGCGGAGGCGCGCGTCGACGGCATCGGGTCGAGACGTGGTGCACAGCAGGGCGGTTCCGGCGGTGCGTACGACGCGCCGCAGACGGTCGAGGATCAGCGTCGACACGGGATCGGCCGGTCGACCTTCGGCGGCGACAGGAAGCAGAGCGTCAACGTTGGTCACGAGAAGCACGGCGCCGTCGGCACTCCCGGCCAGACGGTCGGCCGCGTCCGACACGGCCGCCAGGCGCTCCTCTGCGGCGAGGGAACCGACCGACGGCCCGTCGATCTCGATGACGCGACGTGTCGACGCCACCGCGCGGACGAAAGTGGACTTCCCGACTCCGCCGGGCCCGGTCACCAGCACACCCAGCTGTGCCGAAGCGCCGAGAGACTGCAGGAGTTCCGGTCGGTCCAGTGCCAGTTCGAGCCACTCCGTGACCTTCGACGCCTGCTCCTGCACGCCGACAAGATCCTGGACGTCGACGACATCGTGCTCCGGAGCTGGCGCGGCCGGTGCGGGAACAGTTCGGGGGGCCGACCCGCGGGTGACGGAGGTGTTCGGCTGAATGCTCACCGCGCCCGCGGGGTCGGTCGAGGTGACCGTCAGCAGCTCGGTCGTCCACGCGACGCCGACCGTCTGCGACAGGGTCTTCGACACCGACGACGTGGACGTCCCGGGTCCGAGATCTCGCGGAAGAAGGGACACCGCGTCACCGGCGACGACGACCTTGCCCAGCAGTGCGCGTCGCAACGTGGCGTCGTCGAGCGCGGCAGTGCCGGCCGATCCCGTGACGGTGACCACCGAGGCACCCTGGACCGCGACAGGTGCGACGACCACCGAGGCGTTCTCGGTCAGTCCGGCGTTGGACAGCGTGACATCGTCGAGTAGTGCAGTGCCGGTGGGTGTTCCGGGCGGAGCCTGGGCGACGACGGTGGCCGTGCGGCGCGACCCGATCAGTTCTATCGCGTCCCACTCACGCAGGCCCAGCGCGGTGAGCACCTCCGCGTGGACGCGCACGACACCGCGTCGGGCATCGGCTGCGGACGTCGTGAGGCGGACGGTCAGGGAGAGATCGGGGGAGCTCACCGGACGAGCCTATCGACCGCACACCGTTACGCTGCGCTCATGTCACGCGCAGCCGTCGTCTTCCACGAACGCGACCACGATCTGGGAGTACGCAACGTCGGGTCGCTGGGCCCGGCCCTTCGGGAGCGAGGGTTCGAGACCACGACGTTCTCCTTCGAAGGAGACAGCCGCGACGCGCAGCGCCCGCCCGCGGAGGCGTTCGACGTCGTCGTCCTCATGGGGTCACCCGACGCCGCGTACGACGACTCGTTGCCTTGGCTGGCAGAGGAGGTCGAGTTCATCGACAGCGCGGTGGCGCATCGAGTTCCGGTCCTCGGTGTGTGTTTCGGCGGTCAGCTGCTCGCGCGGGTGCTCGGTGGGACGGTCACGCGCGCCGAGCAGTCGGAGCACGGGTTCGTCGACGTCGAATCCGACGATCGTGATCTGATTCCGTCCGGACCGTGGATGCAGTTCCACGACGACACGTTCTCCGTCCCGCCGAACGGTCTGTCGGTCGCTCGGACTGCCGCAGCACAGCAGGCGTTCGTCCACGGTCCGCACCTCGGCCTGCAGTTCCATCCCGAGATCACCGCCGACGTCTTCGAGTCGTGGGTGCAGGGATGGGACGCGCGCGGCGTCCGGGCCGAGGTGGAAGCGTCTGTCGACGTCGACGTCGACGCGATTCGCGCCGAAGTCACCGCACGCGAGGAGTCGTCACGGCAGGCCTGCGGCAGGCTGGTCGATGCGTTCCTCGACCGGGCCGCAGGGTTCCGCTAGCTCTCGTCCCTGGTTGGACCGCGCTGCTCGGGGGAGCGCAGCCGCAGCCGCGCCGACGACACACCCGCACGTGACGTGGTGCGTCGGCGCGCGATGCCGGTTCGTGTCGGGCGGCCACGGCGTGCCGCACGGCGGACGGCTCGACGCTCCGCGGGCTTGGCCTCCCATGTCTCGGGCCGTGCGGCCACCCATCGCCGCGAGCGGATCGAGAACGGGATGTGCGCGAGGTACAGGGCGATGAGGACGATGAGCAGCACGAACGGGAACGTGATCAGCGCGGCGCCGGCGAGACCGACCAGCACCAGCAGGATCGCGGCCATGCGCGGGGGAACCGAGACGGACTTCATCGCGAACGTCGGAATGCGGCTCACGGCGAGCAGCGCCGAGAAGACCGTCCACGTGGCGACGACGTAGTACGACGACCACCATCCGTCGCCGAACTGCTGTTCCACCGCCAGCGGCAGCAGCACGACGAGGGCGCCCGCCGGAGCGGGAACACCGACGAAGTACTCGCCGGCGAAGGCGGGCCGGGAATCGTCGTCGATCAGGGTGTTGAACCGGGCGAGTCGCAACACCATGCTGACCGCGTAGATCAGAGCGACGACCCATCCGCCACTGCTGCCCTCGAGCAGCGTCAGATACAGAACCAGTGCCGGGGCGACGCCGAACGAGATGGCGTCGGCAAGGGAGTCGAGCTCGGCGCCCATGCGGCTGGTGGCGTCGAGCATGCGGGCGATGCGACCGTCGAGAGCGTCGAACACCGCGGCCGCGCCGATCATGGCCAGAGTCAGACCGAGCCGGCCGTCCAGTGCGAATTTCACGGCGGACAGCCCGGCGCACATGGCCAGTACGGTCACCGCACTGGGAAGAAGCCGGACTGCGCCCTGTCTGCCACCGACGTCGTCGGTGTTCTCGCGGGCTGCGTTCACGGAAGCTCGGCCAGGACCGTCTCGGCTCCGATGGCGCGCTGGCCCACCAGGACCGTGGTCGTCGACCCCTCCGGGAAGTACGTGTCGACGCGCGAACCGAACCGGATGAGGCCGTACGTGTCGCCGATGGTGAGCGAGTCACCGACCGAGGTGTTGTTCACGATGCGTCGGGCCAGCAGGCCCGCGATCTGCACGACGGCCAGATCGTGTCCGCCGGTGGTGCGCAGGTGCATACTCGTGCGCTCGTTGACCTCGCTGGCGTCGGCCAGGTCGGCGGAGAGGAATTGACCGTTCTTGTGCACGACGGCCTCGACGGTGCCGGAGACGGGAACCCGCTGCACGTGGACGTCGAGAACCGACAGGAAGATGCTGACGCGGGGACGCGGAGCTGTCCCGAGGTTCAGTTCCGGTGGGGGAACGGCAGTGTCGACCAGGGCGACCTCACCGTCCGCGGGCGAGACCACGATGCCGGCGCGGTTCGGCGGAACGCGCGGGGGATGCCGGAAGAATCCCGCCATGGCACCGGCCGTGAGCAGCGACGCGGTGCGCACGCTGCGGTGACGGCGGCCGAGGGCGGCGAGCGCGAGAGGCACCGCGACGAACGGGGTTCCTGCCGGATGCAGCGGCGGAACACTCCTGCGAATCAGGTCGACGAGGTGTCCTGCTCCGGTCGGTTCGGGTGTACCAGCTGGGACAGGTCGGCGGGCCACAGGCTCCTCTAACGTCGGGTGGGGCGAGTAGGTACGCGCCCCGAAGGTGGTGACCGTACGGGTCGGGGCCCCTCACAGATTACGTGAGGGGCCCCGACTCGAGCGATGTGGTTGCTGTCAGACGCGTGAACCGCGACCTGTGACCGCCTTGACGATGAACAGCAGGATGCAGGCGCCGATGAGGCACGTGACGAAGCTGAAGATGATGCCGCCGCCCTGCACGTCGACACCGAAGGCGCGGAGGAGGAATCCACCGAGCAGGCCGCCGATGATGCCGACGACGATGTTCAGGATGATGCCCTGCTGGGCGTCCGTCTTCATGATCTTGCTGCCGATCCATCCGGCGAGTCCGCCGATGATGATCCAACCGATGATGCCCAGACCCAACATGATGGAACCTCTTTCGATTTAGCATGCTGCCCGAGGACCGGGCACGACTACTGACTGTGTCTACCCCGCGCTCACACTCAGCAAACGTTAAGACTTCACAGCAGCATCACGGTTCCGTGTCGGATCGATGTCGGCGGGTCTAACGAGGGGTGACCAGGAGAACCTGGTCGGTGTCGCCGTTGTCGGTGGTCACCAGGAGGGTCCCGTCGGGTTGCGCGGAGACCGTCCGGATCCGACCCTGCTCGCTGAGTGCCGGAATCGTGGTCTGCGAGATCACCGTGGATCCGTCGTCGCTGATGTCGAGCAGGAGAACTTCCTGACCCTTCTGCACTCCGACGGCGAGCATGCCGTTCCAGGCGCCCCAGGCATCTCCGTCGAGGAAGCTTGCCGACGCGGTCGCGATAGTGCTCGGACCCGAACTCCACACCGCATCGAGGGCGCCGGGGACGCGCTCGGGGTCCGTCATGGCGACCGATTCGTCGTATCCGGCGCTCCGGTCCGGGCGGTACCCGTAGTTCCCGCCGGCCACGAGGAGGTTCACCTCGTCGTCCCGTGAGGTGCCCTGCTCGACGGAGAAGATCTGGTCGGAACCCGGGCGTGCCGCCAATCCCTGAACGTTGCGGTGTCCGAGTGTGTAGACGGGGCTCGCCGGATCGGGGTTGCCGGGCGCGGGCGCCCCGGTCGCCGCGTCGATGTGCAGCACCTTGCCGCCGAGCGACGTCGGGTCCTGCGGCACGGTTCCCTGCGCGGAGTCGCCGGTGCCGACGAACAGCGTTCCGTCCGGCTGTGCCAGGACTCGGCACCCGCCGTGGCGACCGGAGGTGACGGGGAAGCCCGAGATGACGGTGCGTGTCCGGGTCAGCGACGACCAGTCGTCCGACACGGTCCACGCGACGACTCCGATGGTCGGCGAATCTCCGTCGATCCCCTGGCACGAGTAGAGAGTGCGGTCCTGCGTGAAGTCGGGAGACAGGGCGAGTCCCATCAGTCCCGTCTCGCTGCCGACGAACAGGTCGCCGAGATCCGCGGACACCGGCGTCGGTTCGCCGCCGGGCCGGATGGCCGTGAATCGCCCGGCTCGCTCGTCGAAGAGGACGGTCCCGTCGGGCGCTCGGACGACGTCCCACGGGTGGTCGAGACCGGACGCCACCGTGGTGACGTCGACGGTCGGCACGGCATCGGAGTCACCGGCCTCCGGAGCGGGCGCCTGCGAGGACGACGTGGTTGCCGACGGTGTACCCGCGGCCGGTGACGCGTCGGCCCCTTCGGCGGAGGAGCATGCAGTCGCGGTGAGGGCGGCGGAGAGGGCGAGGCCGGCGAGGACGAGTCGGGTCATACCTTCACGGTACGAGCGACCTCGGCGGCGGCCTTGATCTTCGTCAGTGTCTCGGTCATTCCCCGCAGCAGTTCCTTCTCGAAGTTCGCGGACCCACCGAGAGCCAGACGCACGGCGATGTTCGACACCGTGGACGTTCCGCCCGGCGCCTCCCTGCGTTCCGTCACGCGCGTTCCGGTCTCGGTCGGTTCGAGGAAGTACGACCAGACGGTGTGGTTCTCGGTGATGCGGAACGCCAGGAGGCGCTCCGGTTCGAGCCGGACGACCGTGGACGACGTCGGCCACGCGAGCAGTCCGCGACGATTCAGGTTCAGCGTCCGGGTGCCGACGCGAAGTGGTCCGAACACCTTCATCACGGCGCACTGCGGGCTCCACTCGCCCATGCGCTTCAGGTCCGACACCACTGCCCAGACCGCGCTGGGGGGAGCGTCGATATCGATCGTGGCGGACAGCGGTGTGGCCATGGAGGTTCTCCCGGTCGTGTGTGGTGGCGAGGTGCGCTCAGGGTAGTAGGACGTCCACCACGTGCACTGCGACATCGTCCGTGGTGAGTGTCGTCCCCAGAGTCGAATTCACCGCGTCGGCGGTCAGACGGGTGAGCGCGAGTGCCAACTCGGACACGTCCTCGCCGTAGGGCACGGCCACGTCCAGGGACGCTCCGGTGCACCGGCGGCCCTCGACGTCGAGGTCGATCGCCCGCATCGTGCACGGCAGGTCGGCGACCGCGCGGGACACGGCCAGCAACACCAGGTGGTCCGCGATCCGCAACGAATCGTCCGCAGCACCGTCGGGGAACACGGCGTCGAGTGCTCGCGTGCGGCGAGCCGTCTTGCGGAGGGCGGCAAGAATCGCGGTGCTCGCCTCGACCCACGAGGGAACGTCCTCGTCGCGAAGCTCCTGTGCCGCTCGGGTCAGGACGGGATCTGCCGGATCGTCGATCTCGTCTAACGCCATGCCGCCATCCTCTCGCTCAACGTTCTTCGTGCTCGGGTGACCTGGCCACGCACCGCCGACGGCGACATGGACAGAACCTCCCCGATCTCGACGTGGGACATTCCCTCCACTTCCCGGAGTAACCAGCACGAGCGCTGCACCTGCGGCAGGGTGGCGAGCGCCCGGCGCAACTCGGCCAGGAAACCGGTCTCGGTCGCCCGCACCTCGGGATCGTCGGACGCGTCGCTGACGGCGTCGTCGAACAACCATTCCTCGGCCGGGCGGGGAACTCGGCGCCGGGTGGCGTCGATCGCCTTGTGTGCGGTGATGCTGAACAGCCAGGTGCG
This sequence comes from Rhodococcus sp. AC861, assembly GCF_979256035.1. NCBI lineage: Bacteria > Bacillati > Actinomycetota > Actinomycetes > Mycobacteriales > Nocardiaceae > Rhodococcus > Rhodococcus sp. AC861. Next base: position 370,790 of record NZ_CEEDMW010000002.1, on the reverse strand, counting down.
GAGTGCGGAGTCCGACCGGTAGTTACCGAGGTTCTTCCACGCTGCGACGAACGCGTCCTGCACTACTTCCTCTGCAAGTCCTTCGTCGCGGAGCATGTTCCGGGCGTATCGGAACATTGCCGGGCCGTGAGCCGCGACGATCGCCTCGAACGCGACGCGGTCACCGATGACCGCGGCATCGACCAGCGCAGCGTCATTGTCCACGCGACGCATTCGATGCCCGAGGGTTGGAATGACTGTGCTGTGGCATACATCACAATAGCGCGCGTTTTCCGAGGCTCGCCCCGACCAACTCCTGTCGACAACGACATCGACTTCTCGATGACGCGCCACATCCGGCGCTCACTCGAATCCTTCGAAAGGACGACAGAAGATGACGACCGCCACCGGTTCCACCACCTCCACCGCGAACGGCACCCTGGACAAGACCGCCGACTCCTCCGGCGCGCTGGTCGCCTCGGACGGCCGCACCACCATCGCGGACGTCGTGGTCTCCAAGATCGCCGGCATCGCCACCCGCGAGGTCCAGGGCGTGCACGACGTGGGCGGCGGCGCCACCCGCGCCATCGGCGCACTGCGTGAGCGCATCCCGGGCGCCCGCGTCAACCACTCGCAGGGCGTGTCCGTGGAGGTCGGCGAGAGCCAGGCAGCCGTGGACATCGACATCGTGGCCGACTACGGAGTGTCGATCGCCGATCTCGCGACGGGCATCCGTCGCAACGTCATCGACGCGGTCGAGCGGATGACCGGACTGCAGGTGACCGAGGTCAACATCACGGTCCACGACGTCTACCTGTTCGAAGAGGAAGACACTCACGACGACGCAGCACCCGCGCGCGTTCGATGAGCCCCACGGCCCCGTCCGGTAGCGACCGCGCCGATCTCGTCGCGGACGCGGTGACGGCTGTGGCCGGTGTCGCGGCGCTACACGGCGGAATGTTCGGCGAGATCGGCACGTACCTCCCGGGGAGGCGCGTGGCGGGTGTCGCCATCCGTGACGACGCGACCGAGATCCACATCGCCGTGACTCCCGACGCTGTCGTTCGGGACACCGCGGACGCGGTGCGACGGGCCGTTCGCGCGGTCGTCGACGCCCCGGTTCACGTGGTCGTCGAGGACGTCGCAGCGCCGGAGAACGAGGCGGAGTCGAACGATCCCCCCGCGGGTACTCTGCGCCCGTGACCGACGAGCAGCTGCCGCACGCCGACCGCGCCTACCGCGAGGCCCGGCGTGCGGCAGCTCGTGCTCACCACCCCGACGCGGGCGGCGATGCGCAGGCGCTCATCGATGCGCTCCGCGCCGTCGACGCTCGTTACGCCCGGTCGTCGAGTGTCGGGTCGACCCGTGCCACGTCCTCCCCGATCGTCGGACTGTCTCGCAGAAGCCTCGTGACGAGGCGTCTGAAGGCAGTGCGCTCGATGCTCCCGAGTCGACGCACCTACATCGACCTGCCCCGCACCGACATCTCGTAAGTCACCCCACTCTCGATCGGAGCACCATGACTTCCTCCACCATCGGTCTTCTCGCCGGTCTGCTGCTGGCCGTTGCGGCCGCCGCCGGCGGTTTCACCGGATTCCTCGTCGCACTCGTCCTGGGCGCCATCGGGTTCGCCGTCGGCGCCTATCGCGACGGAAACTTCGACCCCGAAGCACTTCTCCGAGGTCGCGGCCGTGGCTGAGTCGTCCGACGTCCCCGCGCCGGCCGACGTTCCCGAGACCGTCGAGCTCGCCGACCCCGGCAGCCGGGGCACACTGACGGTGCTCGACCGTGCGGTCGAGCGCATCGCCGATGCGTCGCTGACGCGAACCAGCGGTGTGCTCACCGCCGGAGGTAGTTTCGGTCGCCGCCCGTCACGGGTGAAGGTGACCAAGCAGGACGACCACGTCCGGGCCGCCGTCGACGTGACCTCGCGGTGGCCGCTGTCCGCAGCGACCGTCGCCACCGACCTGCGTCGCGACATCGTCCGCGGCATGTCCGAGTCGGGCTTGACCACGGATTCCGTCGATGTCCACGTGGGTGATTTCGGCGAAACCGGGCCCGCATTCGCGGCCGGCGACGCGATCACGGTTCCGGCGCCGCGTCCCCTCGCGACCCCGGCAGCGACCCCGCTCGCGATCCTCCTCTCTCTTCTGCTGCTGGCGGGAGCTGCCGTCCTGATCCGCGACGGTCTGGTCGGGCTGTCGGTGCTGACCGGAAGCGCGTGGACCGCCGATGCGCTCGACGCGATCGACGGCCTCACCGTGCAGTCCTGGATGTTCCCGGTCGGCATCGCCCTCGCGGTGATCGGTGCGCTCCTGGTGCTCGCAGCGCTCAAGTGGCGCGCACGCCGGTACCGCCCCAGCGGCATCGCGGACGACGTGTGGGTGCACAAGTCGGACGTCGCGTCGCTCACCGAGAAGGACGCCGCACCCACCCCGACCACGGACAGCGAGGACGCACGATGAAGCGCTCGACCGTGGTCCTCGACAGGCTCGGGGTCCTGATCATCGGCCTCGCCGTCGCCGCTCTCGGAGTCGCCGCGGTGCTGTGGAAGCAGGACCGCCTCGGCATCGAGTCGATCGACGCGTCGTCGGTCGTCGACCTGCAGGATCAGCAGTGGTGGCCGTGGGCGCTCCTGGGCGCCGGTGTCCTGGTGGCCTTGTTGGTACTGCTGTCACTGGTGCGTCGGCTTCCGTCGTCGAGCGGCCGTGACCTCGCGCTCCCCGTGACGGACGACCCCGAGGGCACCGTGACGGTCGATCTGCGCGCCGTCACCAAGAAGGCGGCCGAGGCCGCGAGGGCCGTCGACGGCGTGAAGTCCGCACGATCGAGGTTCCGCCGTGAGCGCATCAGCGGTCGGCGGGTTCCGGTCATCACCGTGATCGCGCGAGCGGAGAAGGGTGCGGCGACGGCCACGGTGGCCCGTGACCTGGGTGACGTCCGCTCCGCAGTGGCATCGGTGGTCGGTGACGACGCCGTCGGCGTGCGGGTGCTCCTGTCCGGTTCGTGACAGACGACTCTTCGTGACAGACGACTAGAGGCTCAGTGCGGTGACCACCACGGCGAGCGCACCCGGAACGATCTGGACCAGGGCGCCGCGGAGAAGTCGACGGTCGGTGGCCAGCAGAACACTGCCCGCTCCGACCATCGACCCGGCCGCCAGGAAGATCAACGCCGCGCCGACGTGGCGGTCACCGGTCACCAGGACGAGGGCACCCACGGCGGCACCCACCGCGAGGAACAGGTTGTAGAAGCCCTGGTTGAAGGCCCATCGCTCGACGACCTTCGCTTCGGCGTCGTCACGGACACCGAAGACGGTGCGTCCACGCGAGCGGAACACGACCGACTCGAGCACGAAGATGTAGGCGTGGAGCAGGGCGGCGATTCCCGCGAGGACGGCGGCGGCGGCGATCATGCGGGTCAGTATGCGCTGTCGGTGCCGACGCGTGTCATGTCCGCGTCACTGTGTTCTGTCACCGACATTCGCGAGGTCCACTGCGAACGCCGTCCGACGCGTACGCTTCGGGCCACGACCAGGGCTGTACATCGTTTGTGACTTCCCAGTCGTTACACAGGATCGATCCGGCGTCGTGTCGACGCCCCTCGTGTCGGGGAGATACACATGCACGACGTCGTGACCAGCCACGCGGTCAACATCGGCCACACCGATCTGATCAGCGCCGTGTTCTGTGACGAGTTCGAGATCGGCGTCGATCACGATGCTCTCGAGCTCATCGGAGCCGGCGACATCACCCGCTGGATCTCGGACCTCCGTTCCACCGGCCTGTTCCTGCCGGGAGAGATCGCGGCCATCGAGTGTCGGTGGGCCACGGATCCCGCAGGACTCGTCGCCGCACTGCTCGGTGAGGTCGACGAGGTCGCACAGCGTCGGACGGCACACCTCGTCGCGCTGGACGACGACGTCGTCGTCCACGCTGCGGTCGGCTGAGTCGGCCGACGCGGTCAGCGATTCTTGGGCGGGCGGTTCGACTCCGCGCGTCGAGCAGCGTCCTTCTCCTTGACGCGGATCGCTTCACGCTGGACCTCGGCGAAGTTCTCGCGTTCCTTGGTCAACCACGCCGGCTCCGCTGCGATCAGGTCGTCGATCTGCGCCTGAGTCATCGAGTCGGACACATCGTGCCGTGACAACGCCGTGTTGGTGACGCCGAGTTTGCGTGCCACGACATCGCGCGGGAACGGCCCGGCGGTCCACAGCTGTGTCAGCCACTCCGGCGGATCTGCCCGCAGTGCGTCGAGGTCGCCGCGCGAGATGGGCTGCGCACGGAAGTCCTCGGGCGCGGCAGGGAGGTAGATGCCGAGCTTGGCGGCTGCCGTCAATGGCTTCATCGTCTGGGCATTCGCATCCTGGCTCACCGCGACATCCTAGCGTCCGCGGTGTGCGACTAGTCTGTGCAGGTGAACGATCCGACGGTCCTGCGCTGGTACATCACGGTCGCCGAGATCCTGGCCTTCGGTCGCGCCGCGAAGGCGCTGAACATCTCCCGGCAACGCCTGAGCGCCGCCGTTCTCGACCTGCAGGACGCCGTCGGCGAACCTCTCTTCGTTCCCGGTGACGGGCCCACCGAACTCACCGATGCGGGGCGCACTCTGTTGGAGCACGCGCGCGAAGTCGTCGCCGAGGACGACCGGGCGCGAGCCGAGGCCGCCGCAGCCGCTCCCACGCTGCCCACGCTCACGGTCGGGTTCGTTCCCGGAGTGACCGTCACCAAGTGGACTCGTATCTGGGCGGAGCGCTTTCCCCGGACGATCCTCGAGACGGTGGTCGTCGAGGAATCCGAGCAGATCACCGCGGTGCGCGAGGGTCGCGTCGACATGTGCTTCGTCCGCGACCCGGGTGACCGGGATGGCCTGCACTGCGTGCCGCTGTATTCGGAGGTGGCAGTGGTCGTGGTCCCCAAGGACCACCCCGCGACGGCCTACGAGTCGGTGACGACCGAAGACTTGAGCGGTGAGACCCTGCAGGAGCTGACGGATCGGTCGGAGCCCACGCTGGACGTCACCCTGGAGATGGTGGCGGCAGGTGTCGGTCCGGTGATCCTCCCGCACTCGCTCGCCCGTCTGCACAGCCGCAAGGATCTCCTCTACCGGCCGGTCAGCGACGCCGACCCCACCGCGATCATGCTGGCCTGGCCGATGGCCGGAGCTCGCGACGAGCCGACCGATTCGCTCGACCTGGCCCAGGAATTCCTCGGCGTCGTGCGCGGGCGAGCGGCACACAGCTCGCGGTCCGAGGTCGAGCGGTCGACCCCTGCCAAGAAGAAGGCGGCACCCGCGAAACGGACTCCGGCGAAGCGGACTCAGGCACCGCGTCGACGACGCTGACATACTTTCTGCAGCGGTGCGTTCGTCCGGAAACGTCTCGTCAGTCCCGAAAGGTGTGATCGTGCCCGATCAGGTTGCCCGAACGTCGGATTCACGGAGCAAGCCGGCAATTCTCACGGTGGACGACGATCCGGGTGTCTCCCGCGCGGTAGCCCGTGACCTCCGCCGCAAGTACGGCGAGAACTACCGCATCATCCGGGCGGAGTCCGGTGAATCGGCGCTCGAGGCATTGCGGGAGATCGCACTGCGCGGTGACCAGGTCGCCGTGCTGCTCGCGGACTATCGGATGCCGTCGATGAGCGGTCTCGAGTTCCTCGAACAGGCCATGGACGTGTTCCCCTTCGCGCGTCGCGTGCTGCTGACCGCCTACGCGGACACGGATGCCGCCATCGAGGCGATCAACGTCGTCGACCTCGACTACTACCTCCTCAAGCCGTGGGATCCGCCGGAGGAGAAGCTGTACCCGGTGGTCGACACCTTGCTCGAGTCGTGGCACGCCGCCGACATCCGGCCGATATTCGAAACCAAGGTCGTCGCAGGTCGCTGGGCGTCCCGTTCGTCCGAGATGCGAGAGTTCCTGGCTCGCAACCGACTTCCGTACCGGTGGTTCCTGGCGGACGAGCCCGAGGGTGCTCGACTCCTCGCCGCCGCCGGACACGACGACCGCACGCTTCCCGTGGTCGTGTGCGCCGACGGATCGTGCCTGGTAGACCCCACCGACACCGAGTTGGCCGACTACTTCGGACTGGGAACGACGCCGACGGAAGAGTTCTACGACCTCGTCGTCGTCGGTGGTGGACCCGCCGGACTCGGCGCCGCGGTCTACGGCGCCTCGGAGGGATTGAAGACGGTTCTGGTCGAGCGCACTGCGACGGGCGGGCAGGCGGGCCAGAGCTCACGCATCGAGAACTACCTGGGCTTTCCCGACGGTGTCTCCGGGGCGCAGTTGGCCGAACGTGCGCGTCGGCAGGCGGAGAAGTTCGGCGCCGAGCTGATCACCACGCGTGAGGTCGCCGGCCTCGAAGTGGACGGGCCGGCGCGCCTCGTCCGATTGACCGACGGCACCACCATCGCCGCCCACTCGATCATCCTGGCCACGGGAGTCTCGTACCGCCGGCACCCGGCGGCGGGTGTCGACGACTTCGCGGGTCGCGGCGTGTTCTACGGGTCCGCGGTGACCGAAGCGGTCGGGTGCACGGGACAGGACGTCTACATCGTCGGCGGTGCCAACTCGGCAGGGCAGGCCGCGATGTATCTGTCGAAGTGGGCGAAGTCCGTCACCATCGTCGTGCGCGCGGAGTCGCTGGAGGCGTCGATGTCGTACTACCTGGTGCAGCAGATCGAGAAGAACCCCGTCATCTCGGTCCGCTCCTGCACCGAGGTGACCGCCGCGGACGGGGACGGACACCTGGAACGGATCACGTTGCGCGACAGGGTCTCCGGCGCCGAGGAGACCGTCGACACCGGCTACCTCTTCCTCTTCATCGGGGCGGCGCCGCGGACCGAGTGGCTCGACGGTGTCGTGGTGCGCGACCGCCACGGCTTCGTCGTCTCGGGTCAGGACCTCACGGTCGACGGCACTCGACCGCCGGGGTGGTCGGTCGACCGCGCACCGCACCATCTCGAGACCAGCGTGCCCGGAATCTTCGCGGCCGGTGACGTCCGTGCGGATTCCGCCAAACGCGTCGCGTCGGCCGTCGGTGAAGGTGCGATGGCCGTCATGCTCGTCCACCGTTACCTCGCGCAACCCTGAACCTCGCGCACCCTGTGAGAGAGCTGGAAATCATGACCGAACTCGACTGCAGCACCGACGAACTGAAGACGCTCTTCCTCTTCGAGGCTCTCGACGAGCACCAGCTCGCGCAGCTGTGCGAGAACGGGCACGTGGAGATGATCGAGGCCGGTCCCGTGTTCGCCGAGGGTGACGACGCCACGTGCTTCTACGTCCTCCTGGACGGGGAACTGGTGCTGACCAAGATGTCGGGTGGCGAGAAGATCGAGGTCAACCGCACGTCGTCGCGCGGCGTCTACGCGGGCGCGTGGCAGGCGTACCTCGGGGACCGCGCTCCGCAGAAGTACATGTCGGGGATGGACGTGACGCGTCCGTCCCGGTTCTTCGTGCTCGACTCCGAGCGGTTCGGGGACCTGATGCGCGAGTGGTTCCCGATGGCCGTGCACATGCTCGAGGGACTCTTCTTCGGGCAGCAGAACAGCAAACAGGTCATCGACCAGCGGGAACGGCTGTTGGCTCTGGGGTCGTTGTCGGCCGGCCTGACGCACGAGCTGAACAACCCTGCTGCGGCGGCGGTCCGCGCGACGGCGGCACTGCGAGATCGGGTGTCGCACATGCGGCGCAAACTCGGGGTCATCGCCTCGGGTGTCTACGACACCGACTCGCTGACGGGCTTGATCCGTCTGCAGGACGAGGCCGCCGAGCTGGTCGGCAAGGCACCGGATCTGAGTCCGATGGAGGCCTCCGATCGCGAGGACGTGCTCGGTGAGTGGTTCGACGAGCACGGGATCACCGACGGCTGGGATCTGGCTCCCACCTTCGTCCAGGCAGGTATCGACTCGAACTGGCTCGAACGCGTCGCCGCGGACACCGGCAAGGACCTTCTCGAGAGCACGATCCGGTGGCTCAACTACACCATCGAGACCGAGCTGCTCATGAACGAGATCTCCGACTCGACGACGCGGGTGTCGACGCTGGTGAATGCGGCGAAGCAGTATTCGCAGATGGACCGTGCACCCTTCCAGCGCGCGGACCTGCGCGTCCTGCTCAAGAGCACGCTGGTGATGCTCGGACGCAAGATCGGCGACGACATCCGCGTCGTCAAGGATTTCGATCCCGCGCTGCCTCCGGTGGCGGCGTACGCGGCCGAACTGAACCAGGTATGGACCAACCTGATCGACAACGCCGTCCAGGCGATGGGCGGCCGCGGAACGCTCACGCTGAGAACCGCGCGGGAAGGCGAGACGGCCCTCGTCGAAATTTGCGACACGGGCCCCGGGGTGCCCGAGGAGATCCGCTCACGCATCTTCGAACCGTTCTTCACCACCAAACCGGTGGGCGAGGGCACCGGCCTGGGGCTCGACATCTCCTGGCGGATCGTGGTGAAGAAGCACGGCGGCGACCTACGGTTGCTGTCGGAACCGGGGGACACCCGGTTCCAGGTCAGGATTCCGATCGACGGGCCGACCGGCGCGCCGATGCCGACAGCGGAAGAGGAGATCTGATGACTGCAGGAATCGACCCGACGGCGGCGCCGAGCGGACCCGGATGCGCGGACTGCGAGGCCACCGGAGGGTGGTGGGTGCATCTGCGCCGGTGCGCACAGTGCGGTCACGTCGGATGCTGTGACTCGTCACCGTCGCAGCATGCGAGCGCCCACGCCGCCGGCTCCGGACACCCCATCGTGCAGTCGTACGAACCCGGCGAGACCTGGTTCTGGGACTACGTGACGGAGGAAGGTTTCGACGGACCCGAACTGGCTGCGCCGCAGCATCATCCGCTGGACCAGACCGTTCCCGGTCCTGCGTCGCGGGTGCCGTGGGACTGGCAGAACCGCGTCCGCTGACGCGCTGTCGAATCGTTACCTCGTTACTCACCGGTAGGTCATTCGGCGCGGTAAGGTCTGCGGTGCATTGCACGATGCATTCTCTCGCACAGCCTCAGGAGCCGTCCGTGTCGTTTCACTCCACCCAGTCCTTCTTCTCCTCCATCACACGTTCGGATCGAAGTCGCTCTCGTGCAACGCGATTCAGCGCAGCCGTCGCCGTCGGCGCCACCGTCGCCGCCGGCGCGATCCTCGGCACCGGTGTCGCCACGGCCGCCCCGGTCTCCTGCGTCTCGCCGCCGTCGGCCAACGACATCCAGGTGAACGGGACGGCCAGCTGCGGAGCGAAGGCCACCGGCGCCGGTGTCGCCACCTCGTCCGCGGCCGACAGCGGCACCGCGGTCAGCGTCGCCGACGGTGGCCGGTCCACCTCGAACGCGACAGGCTTCGGCACGGCGCTCAGTGCCGTTCTGGGAGCGGGCACCTCGTACTCGTACTCGATCGGCGGCGGTATCTCGCAGTCGTTCGCCACCGACGGCGGCACCTCCATCGCCATCGCCGGCTACGGCGGCGGCGCCACCGCGAGCACGGTCACCGGGGTGGACTGCGCCGGACTGAACTCCTTCGCTCTCGACCTCTCCACCGGACGGTCCTGCATCGCCGGTTCGTAGCCGAGTGAACGACACCGTCCTCGCCGTCGTCTGCGCGCTCGGCGCAGCGCTCTGCATCGCGGTGGGGACGGTGGTGCGTCAACGGTCGGCCTCGGCGGTTCCCGACGACGCCGTCGGGAGGCTGGGACCGATCACCGCGCTGGTGCGCGAACCACTGTGGTGGTTCGGCACCGTCGTGGGCATCGGGGGATACGCCCTCCAGGCCGCGGCACTCGGTCTCGGCTCTCTGCTGTTGGTGCAACCACTGCTGGTGACGTCGCTCCTGTTCGCTCTTCCTCTCGGCGCACGCTTCTCGGGGCGTGCCGTCGGGGCGAAGGACTGGGCGTGGGCATCGATTCTGACCGCCGCGATCGCGGTGCTCGTCGTGGTCGGCGACCCCCGGCCCGGCGTCGAACGCGCCGAGACGCGCCACTGGATCATCGTGCTGTGCATCGGGCTTCCGTTCGTCGCCGCCTGCGTGGTCGCATCCAGAACGGGGTCACGCTCGCGGCGGGCGCTGTTGCTCGGCCTCGCGGGCGGCGCGCTGTTCGGAGTCGCCGCCGTGCTGACCAAGGCCGTCGTCCATCTCGCCGGGCGAGGCATCGTTCCGCTGATGACGTCGGTCGAGCTCTACGCGCTGATCGGCGTGGCCGTCGTCGCCATCTCCCTGCAGCAGTCGGCATTCCAGGTCGGCGCATTGCAGGCATCGCTGCCGGCCACCACGGTGATGGAACCGATGGTCGCATCGCTGCTGGGCTTCGTCGTCCTCGGCGAATACCTCGACGCGGACCCCGAGGTGACGGCGCTCCTGGTCGCAGCACTGGTCCTGGTGCTGGTGGCGGCCGTCGCGCTCGCCCGGTCGGCGGGAGCGTCCGAGGACGTCGATTCCGCCCATCCTGCCCCGAACCCGGAGCGCCACTAGGCTCGTCGCATGAGTCCGATCGGTGGGGTGCTGTTCGACATCGACGGTGTACTCATGTCCAGCTGGCAGCCCATCTCCGGCGCGGCGGAGACCGTGAAGATCCTGCGGGACCACGACGTCGCGTGCGCCTTCCTGACCAACACGACGTCGAAGACGCGCGAGCAGATCGCCGACGCTCTCGGCGGCTCCGGGATCGAGGTCCACGCCGACGAGATCGTCACCGCCGCAACCCTGACGGCGGACCACCTGCGCACCACGTACCCGGGTGCTCGCTGCGTGCTCCTCAACAGCGGGGTCATCGCCGACGACCTGCCTGGAGTGGAATGGGTCGACACCGATCCCGACGTCGTCGTGCTCGGCGGTGCGGGCGAACAGTTCACGCACGACGCCCTGAGCCGCGTCTACGACTGGATGTGCCAGGGCGTGCCCGTCGTCGCGATGCATCGCAGTCTGATGTGGACCAACGAGAAGGGCCTGCGCATCGACACGGGAATGTATCTGACGGGAATGGAGTCGGCGTCGGGGCGCAAGGCCACCGCCGTCGGCAAGCCTGCACCGCTCGGATTCCAGACCTCGGCCGAGCGGATGGGTGTCGACCCGGATCTGGTCGTCATGGTGGGCGACGATCTGGACAACGACGTTCTCGCGGCCCAGGTCGTGGGAATGCGCGGAGTTCTGGTGCGCACGGGCAAGTTCCGTCAGGAGCGACTCGACCGGCACGCCCGCGACCAGTACGCGATGCAGCCCGCCTTTGTCGTCGACTCGGTCGCGGACCTGCCGGCCGTGCTGGACATCGGGGCGTCGTGATCTTGCCCCCGGGGTCCGAGTTCGCGGGTCACCGCATCGAGAGGATCCTGGGGCGCGGCGGCATGAGCGAGGTGTACCTCGTGCACCGGGAGGGCTCCACCGAGCTCGAGACTCTGAAGATCCTGGACGCTGCGGCATCGCAGTCCGAGGTTATCCGGCGCAAGTTCGTCGCCGAGGCGGAACTCGGCGTGCGACTGCGTCATCGGAACATCGTCGCGGTGCACGCCCACGGCGACTGCGACGGCCGACTGTGGATGTCGATGCACTATGTCGACGGATACAGCGCCGCACGGCTGGTGGCGCGCGGCCAGATACCGATGGATGTGCTGCGGGCCGCCCGCATCGTCGACGAGGTGTCGCACGCGCTCGATCATGCGCACGGCGTCGGCGTCGTGCATCGGGACGTCAAGCCCGCGAACATCCTCATCTCGACGGTGGTCGATCCGGGCGAACTCGAACAGGTCCTGTTGTCGGACTGGGGTATCGCGCGCATGGTCGACGAGAGGATGCCGCTGGTGTCCGACGACGGAACCGTCCTCGCGTCCATCGGGTACGCGGCGCCGGAGCTTCTCCGCGGCGAGACGCTAACGGCGCGGACCGACATCTACGCCCTGGGTGCGACGCTCGTCGAACTGTTGACGGGACGCACACCCTTCCCGCTGCCCACACAGTTCGCCGTCATGAATGCGCACCTCACCCGCACACCACCGGACATCAGTACCCGTCGCGCCGATCTTCCGAGGGCAGTCGACGCTGTCGTCCACCGTGCGATGGCCAAGGACCCGGCCGACCGTTTCGGCTCGTGCCACGACATGAGTGTGGCGGTGGCCCGTGCCCTCGAGGGATACGTGCCACCGCCACCGCCGCTACGGCCCTGGTATCGGCGTCGATAGTTACTCGGGTGCTTCGGGATCCACCGGACGGTTCGCGACGACGGGGTACTTGCCCGTGTATCCCATGCGCTCCTCCGCGACGGCCAGCACCCTCTTGCGCACCAGGAACCATCCGCCGATCAGCAGCGGCACGATGACCACGAGCGTGGCGACGGTCCACGTGCCGATGGGCGCGTCGAGTGCCATCAGCACCAGCACCGCGGCGAGGAACACCAGCGTCGCGTAGCTCGTGTACGGGGCTCCGAAGAGTCGGAACGACGGCCGGTCGAGAATGCCCTTCTTGCTCCAGCGGTAGAGCTGCAGTTGGCACAGCACGATCGTCGCCCACGAGGCGATGATGCCGAGCGCCGACATGTTCAGCACGATCTCGAACGCCTCGCCCGGCTTGAACGCGTTCAGCGCGACGCCGAAGAGTGTCAGAGCCCCGGTGAGGAGGATGCCGCCGAACGGAACGCCGTTCTTGCTCATCTTGGCCGTGAAGGACGGTGCGCTGCCGTTCATGGCCATCGACCGCAGGATCCGGCCCGTGGAGTACAGGCCGGCGTTGAGGCTGGACAGCGCCGCGGTGACCACGACGATGTTCATGATGGTGCCGGCACCCTCGATGCCGATGCGGGAGAAGAAAGTGACGAAGGGGCTCTCGCCCGACTTGTACGTCGTGTACGGCAGCAGCAATGCCAACAGGACGAGCGAACCCACATAGAACAGTGCGATGCGGACGATGACGGAGTTGATCGCTCGCGGCATCACCTTCGCCGGGTTCTCCGTCTCGCCGGCGGCGGTACCTACCAGCTCGACGGCGGCGTACGCGAAGACGACACCCGAGGTCACGATCACCAGCGGCCAGGCGCCGGTGGGGAACAGCCCGCCACTACTGGAGATGACGCCGAACCCGGTGGATTGTCCGTCGACCTCGAAGCGGCCCGCGAGGAACACGGTGCCGACGACGAGGAAGGTGACCAGTGCGGCCACCTTGATCATCGCGGCCCAGAACTCCATCTCGCCGAACCACTTCACCGAGACCAGGTTGACCGCGAGCACGATGGCCAGGGCGATCAGCGCGATGGTCCACTGAGGAATGCCCTTGAACGCTCCCCAGTAGTGCATGTAGGTGGCGACGGCGGTGACGTCCACGATCGCCGTCATGGCCCAGTTCAGGAAGTACATCCAGCCCGCGGCGAAGGCTGCTTTCTCTCCGTAGAACTCCCGGGCGTAGGAGACGAAGGATCCGGAGGACGGGCGGTGCAGGACCAGCTCGCCGAGTGCCCGGAGGATGAAGAAGACGAAGACGCCGCAGACGGCGTAGACGATGAAGAGGCCGGGGCCTGCGGATTCGAGTCGGCCGCCCGCTCCGAGGAACAGGCCGGTGCCGATGGCGCCGCCGATCGCGATCATCTGCAGCTGGCGCGGTTTCAGACCCTTGTCGTAGCCCTCCTCCTCGTGGGCCATCGCGGAATTGTCATAGGTGGTGTCGACTGCATCGGACACGGTGATGTCCTTTCGTCCGCGCGGGTAGGCGTGTTCGGTTTGTCCGATTCGGTTCTGCCACCGAGGAACTCGGCGCTCGTGCGATCTTTCTCCTCCGGTGTTCCGTCGTCGTTCCCGCGCGTGAACACCGTGTGAATCCCTGCTCCTTGCACTCGACCACCCCGAGTGCTAGAAATCTGTTTGGCACTCGCGTACTGTGAGTGCCAGGTCGACGAGGTGAGATCGGGAATCATCGACACCCCTGATCGTCCGTCGCGGGCACCGACTCGGCCGGATGTGGAAATGGAGCGACCCACCCGTGGTCGCTCGCGTGTCACCCCCAATCCGGAGGATCACTTCGCAATGGCCAAGATCATCGCGTTCGACGAAGAGGCACGCCGTGGCCTCGAGCGAGGCCTCAATGCCCTCGCCGACGCAGTCAAGGTGACGTTGGGCCCCAAGGGTCGCAACGTCGTACTCGAAAAGAAGTGGGGCGCCCCCACGATCACCAACGACGGTGTTTCCATCGCCAAGGAGATCGAGCTGGACGACCCCTACGAGAAGATCGGCGCAGAGCTGGTCAAAGAGGTTGCCAAGAAGACCGACGACGTTGCCGGTGACGGAACCACCACCGCGACCGTCCTCGCTCAGGCACTCGTCCGCGAAGGCCTGCGCAACGTCGCAGCCGGTGCGAACCCGCTCGGCCTCAAGCGCGGCATCGAAGCAGCGGTCGCCGCTGTCACCGAGTCCCTGCTCGCGTCCGCCAAGGAGATCGACACCAAGGAGCAGATCGCTGCTACCGCTGGTATCTCCGCAGGCGACGCGTCCATCGGCGAGCTCATCGCCGAGGCCATGGACAAGGTCGGCAAGGAAGGCGTCATCACGGTCGAGGAGTCCAACACCTTCGGCCTGCAGCTCGAGCTCACCGAAGGCATGCGCTTCGACAAGGGCTACATCTCCGGCTACTTCGTCACCGATGCAGAGCGCCAGGAGGCCGTCCTCGAAGACGCGTACATCCTGCTCGTGAGCTCCAAGGTGTCGACGGTCAAGGATCTGCTTCCCCTGCTGGAGAAGGTCATCCAGTCCGGCAAGCCGTTGCTGATCATCGCCGAGGACGTCGAGGGCGAAGCTCTCTCCACCCTCGTGGTCAACAAGATCCGTGGCACCTTCAAGTCCGTCGCCGTCAAGGCACCGGGCTTCGGTGACCGCCGCAAGGCACAGCTCGCCGACATCGCCATCCTCACCGGTGGAGAGGTCATCAGCGAAGAGGTCGGCCTCTCCCTGGAGACCGCCGGACTCGAGCTGCTCGGCACCGCACGCAAGGTCGTCATCACCAAGGACGAGACCACCATCATCGAAGGTGCCGGCGACGCCGACGCCATCGCCGGTCGTGTCTCGCAGATCCGCGCCGAGATCGAGAACTCCGACTCGGACTACGACCGCGAGAAGCTGCAGGAGCGCCTGGCCAAGCTGGCCGGTGGCGTTGCAGTCATCAAGGCCGGAGCTGCGACCGAGGTCGAGCTCAAGGAGCGCAAGCACCGCATCGAAGATGCCGTGCGCAACGCCAAGGCTGCTGTCGAAGAGGGCATCGTCGCCGGTGGTGGCGTGGCTCTGCTGCAGTCCGCTCCCGCACTCGAGAACCTCAACCTCACGGGTGACGAGGCAACCGGCGTGAACATCGTTCGCGTCGCCCTCGAAGCACCGCTGAAGCAGATCGCGTTCAACGCCGGCCTCGAGCCCGGCGTCGTCGCGGAGAAGGTCCGCAACCTCCCGCTGGGACACGGCCTCAACGCCGCGACCAACGAGTACGAGGACCTGCTCGCTGCCGGCATCAACGACCCGGTCAAGGTCACCCGCTCGGCACTGCAGAACGCAGCGTCGATCGCGGCTCTGTTCCTCACCACCGAGGCCGTCGTCGCCGACAAGCCCGAGAAGGCCGGAGCGCCTGCAGGCGATCCGACCGGTGGCATGGGCGGCATGGACTTCTGAGTCCAGCTCTGTCGTAGAAGCCCGGCCCACCTTCTGGTGGGCCGGGCTTTTCCGTGTTCGGATGTAGGCCATGAGAATGCTGTTCATCCACGGTGCCGGCGGCGAGGACGACGATCTGCCGCTGGCCGAGGGGCTCGGCTCCCTGCTCGGTGCGGCCGTCGACATGCCGCGCATCCCGGACGACGACATGTCCGTCGATGCGTGGGCGGCGTACGTGCGCCGCGGGCTCGATGCCGGACCCGACATCGTCGTCGCCCACTCCTTCGGCGCCACCGTCCTGCTGCACGTGCTCGCCTCGGTCCCGTTTCCCGCCGCCACGCTGCTGGCAATGCCCGACTGGACTACGTCCGGCTGGGACGTTCCTCAGTACGAATACTCCGCGCCGCTCGGGGTGTCTCTGTCGCTGCACCACTGCCGCGACGACGAGGTGGTCCCCTTCTCACACCTCGCCCTCGCCTCCGCGGCGCTCCCCGATGCTCGGGTGGTCGAGCACGAGCACGGTGGGCACCAGTTCGAGGGGGTGCTCGGGGAGGTGGCGGCCTCGGTGCACAGTGCCTGAGTGTCCACAACTCGACCCCATCGACGGGATCCCGTCGATGGGGTCGACTTCGGGTACCTCAGGCACGGGCTTTGCGTCGGCGTCGCACCACGGTGATGATCTGCTCCACCACCTCGTCGGTCTGTGCCTTCACGGTGGCTGCGGAATAGCGCAGCACCAGCCAACCTCCCAAGACCAGGTCGTTCTGGCGGACTCGGTCCCTGGTGAACGTATGCGGGTCGATGTGGAACTCGCGACCGTCGATCTCGACGATCACTCGTCCGCGTCGGTCGACCAGATCCCCGTAGTAGGGGCCCACCTCACCGTTGATCTCCAAGGGGAAGTTCCGCCGAGCGAGCGCCCTCGCCACCAGGCGTTCCGGTTCGGACAGCGTGCGGGGGCAACAGCGGCGAAGCTGTTCTCGTACGGCCGGAACGCCGTGCATACCGCGGGCTGCGTCGCAGGCCAGTGCGACTGCACGCCAGCGCACACGCTGCGTGAGTGCGTGGTCGACGAAGCGTTCCAGATCCGCCTCGCTCAGAGTCGTCGCGACGTCGACGAAGCACTGCTCCTTCGTCACGAGGGGAAGCAGGTCCTGGTAGACGACTGTGGTCAGGTGGCGGCGGTGCACCGTCACCCGCGGCGGGCTCCGGTACGAGGCTGTCAGCGGCACCGTGGCATGCACCGTCAGAGGTTGGGCGTCGAGCAGTCCCCACATCCACGCAGCGGTGTCGTGGCTGAACACCGCGGCGGGTTTCCAGAGCAGGACGGCCCGGCACACGTCCTCGTAGCTCGGTGGCACCGTCGAATAGATGGCGGGCAGCACCCTGTGCAGTGAGCCCGATGCGACGCGTCGCGCGATGGCACTCCTGCCGATCCCGTTGCGCAGCAACTCGGCTCGGCTCAGAACGGTCACCCGCACAGTGTGGACGCGCTCGTCCTGGTGGCGCCAGGGGTCGACGGTCGCCCTGTGGATAACCGTGCCTCAGCGTCCACAACTCGATCGAATCGACGGGATCCCGTTGCATCACGTGAGTTGTGGACGATCAGGCACGCAATCAGCGGCCGGGTACGTAATGCCTGGGGTTGTTCCGATGGCCGAGGGGCGGCAGGTTGCGGGCGGGGGTCTCCGCGAGCGGCGAGTTCGCGGGCTGCCGACCGGCAGCGATGTCGACGCCGGCTCGGGCGCGGGGATGCATACGCCGGCGCGCCGGGACCATGCGGAAGGCGAGGTTCACCAGTGTGCCGACACGGCGAAGCCACCGCTCGTCCCTGTCGGTCCAGTTGTAGCCCAGGAGATCTCGGACCGCCGGGTCGTAGAGGCCGACAGTCATCCGGACCGCGGACTTCTCGATGCCGGGGAGCAGCAGCCCCCACAACCGCCTGGGCAGCCAGGGGAGGAAGGGTGGCCGGGGGAGGGCGGACATGTCGAGCACCGAGCGTGCGGCGGCGGTGTCCTCGAGCACCTCGCGGCACATGTGGTCCCAGTAGCGCTGGAAGTCGGGCCAGGTCTCGGGAACCGGGCGCATGCTCATGCCGTACAGGGAGTACCACTGCCGGTGTTCGACGAACAGTTGCTCACGCTCGGCCTCGGTGATGCCACCCATGAAGTAGTCGGCGGTGAGCATCGTGCCGACGAAGAACGTGGCGTGCGCCCAGTAGAAGACGTCGGGATCGAGGGCGTGGTACGGCTTCCCGTGGGCGTCGAGACCGCTGATGTCCTTGTGATAGTTACGGATTCGAGCGCCGGTGTCCGCGGCACGGTCGCCGTCGAAGACCACGCCGCCGATCGGGTACAGCGACCGCATCACGCGCTGCCATCGCTCGGACTCGAAGGTCGAGTGCTCGGTCACGGCAGCGCCGAGGGCCGGGTGCATGTTCTGCATGGAGCCGGCCCAGGGCCCCTGCAGCATGCCGCGCCAGTCCCCGAAGTATCGCCAGGTAAGTGACTCCTGCCCCAACGGCTGACTACGCATGTTGTCACCGTAGGGTCCTGGGTGGACGGTCGTCAACAGTGAGGTGTCGCAACGTGACCACGCTCGAGGCCCGACGGGAGCAGCGGCGCGCAACCCTGCTGGCGGTCGGGGTGGAACTTCTCGGCTCGGTCGGTCGGCCCGCGGTCACCGTGCGCTCGGTGTGTTCGCGCGCCTCGCTCACCGAACGCTACTTCTACGAGAACTTCACCGATCGGGACACGTTCGTGCGCACCGTCTATCGCGAGGTCGCCGAGGGTGCGCGCGAGGCACTGGTCACGGCCGTGGGTCAGGCCCGTCGCCCGGACGAGCGCGCCCGCCGCGCCGTCACGGCGTTCGTCGAGTTGATGATCGACGAACCGGCTCGTGGCCGAGTGCTTCTGACAGCGCCGTTCGTGGATCCTGCATTGAGCACGCTGGGCATGACGACGATGCCCGTCTTCGTGTCGGTGGTGGGCGAGCAGCTCGAGTCCGACGAGGTTGACCGGCAGTTGACGGCGACCGGCGTCGTGGGGGCGCTCACGGCTCTGTTCACGATGTACCTCGACGGCGGAATCGAGGTCGATCGACAGCGGTTCGTCGACCATTGCATCGATGTCGTCACCTCGGCCGGCCGCGGTGGTCGACGGGCATGATGGACCCATGGCACCAGTGATCAGCACCGTCAGGGCCGGGGTTCTCGACGTCGCCTACGAGCGCCACGGCGATCCGGCGGGGCGGACTGTCGTACTGCTGCACGGCTTCCCGTACGACCCCCGCTGCTTCGACGATGTCGCGCGCATCCTGGCGAAGCAGGGGTTCGATGTGGTCGTTCCGTATCTGCGCGGCTTCGGCCCGACACGCTTTGCCGACGCAGAGGCGATGCGGTCGGGAGAACAGGCGGCACTCGGCCACGACCTGCGTGACCTGATCGCGGCGCTGGACCTCGACCGGCCACTCGTCGCCGGGTACGACTGGGGCGGCCGGGCCGCGTGTGTCGTCGCAGCCGTCTGGCCGGAGTCGGTGTCGGGTCTTCTCAGCGTGTCCGGGTACCTGGTGCAGGACCGCGCGGCGGCTGCGACGACGCCGGCGCCACCGCATCTGGAGAAGAGGTACTGGTACCAGTACTACCTCCATTCCGAGCGAGGTCGCGCCGGTCTGGCGGCGTACCGCGCGGAGATCGCACAGACACTGTGGACCGACTGGTCGCCGACGTGGAGGTTCGGTGACTCCGAGTTCGCCGCCACGGCGCCGTCGTTCGACAACCCGGATTTCGTGGACGTAGCCGTTCATTCGTACCGCCACCGGTACGACCTGGCACCGGGTGACGCGGCGTACGCCGAGACCGAACAGCTGTTGGCGACGCAACCGCGAATCACGGTGCCCACCATCGTGATCGATCCGACGGAGGACACCGTGGCGGCGCTGTACGGAGTATCCGACCACTCGGCGCACTTCACCGATCTGATCGACGTCCGCGCCGTCGACGCCGGGCACAATCCGCCCCAGGAACTCCCGGGACAATTCGCCGACGCCGTCCGGACGCTGGCGGAGAACTAGTCGACTGCGAGCTCTCCCAGCTCGTTCCAGTCCGTACCGTCCACTTCCTGGCTGATGATCTTCGGGGTCTCCTGCAGGTACGGCGGGAGGTCCTTCTGCGCCTGCTTGAAATGGTCCGACTGGACGTGGGCCGCGCCGGCATCGGGATCGCGGAATGCCTCGACCAGGACGTACTCGGTGGGGTCGTCGAGCGTGCGCGACCAGAAGTACCAGAGGCATCCCTCTTCCGCCTGACACGCCTCGGTGAAGGCGCGCGAGATCTGCGGCCAGTCGTCGGCGTGCTCGGGCTTTACTCTGAACTTGGCGGTGATGAAGATCAACGGGGCTCCTTCGAACGAGCGGACAGGTCGACTCCCTGTGTACCCCCTCGGCCCGCACTAGTATCGCGAGCATGGCAGCCACGTCACCGGCGATCGAGCTCGATGTCCGCGGACGCACGGTGCGGGTGTCCAACCCCGACCGCGTGTACTTCCCCGCGAGCGGCGCGACGAAGCGGGATCTGGTCGAGTACTACCTGTCCGTCGGGGACGGCATCGTGCGCGCACTTCGCGAGCGGCCGTGCATGATGCACCGCTTCCCGGACGGCCTGGCGGGGGAGAAGGTGCATCAGAAGCGCCTGCCCAAGGGTGCTCCGGACTGGATGGAGACCGTGAAGGTCACCTTCCCGCGCTACAACCGCACCGCGGACGAACTCTGCGTCACGGAACTGGCGCACGTGATCTGGGCCGTGCAGATGTCGACGGTGGAGTTCCATCCATGGAACAGTCGCCGCGCCGACGTGGAGAGTCCGGACGAGTGGCGGATCGATCTGGATCCGATGCCCGACTGCTCGTTCGACCGTGTCCGACGTGTCGCGTGTGTGGTTCACGAGGTGCTGGACGAACTGGGCGCTGTCGGATGGCCGAAGACGTCGGGTGGCAACGGGTTACACGTCTATGTCCGTATCGCCCCGGATCACGGGTTCAAGGATGTGCGCAGGGCTGCACTGGCGTTCGCCCGCGAGGTCGAGAGGCGCGCACCCGAGGACGTGACTACGACGTGGTGGCGTAAGGATCGCGATCCTTCGAAGCTGTTCGTCGACTACAACCAGAACGCGCGGGATCACACCATCGCCAGCGCGTATTCGGTGCGCGGGAATCAGGATGCGACCGTGTCGACTCCGATCACGTGGGACGAGATCGCGGACGTCGAGCCCGGTGACCTGACGATGTACACGGTGCCCGCGCGGTATGCCGACCTGGGCGATCTGCACGCCGGAATGGACGATGCGGCGTACTCGATCGAGCCGCTGATCGAATGGGCCGAGCGGGACGAGCGGGAAGGACTGTCCGAGCCCGAGGAACAGGCGTGATCCTTCCCTGACGCCTGTGGGATGTCACTGCTGTTCACGCCATCGTCAGTGTAGACCAAACGAATGATTCGGGGTCATAAACCGGCACTGGGTCGGTTTGTGTGGCAGAATACGTGCAAATCGTACAAAGCAGCGCGGCCGGTCGGACTCGCTCGTCGAGCGTGAGAACCGAGCGTGCTGCCTGTCGTTAGGACTGCACATGCTCTGCCGCCTCTGCGGATCCACCGACCTCGAGAGCGTCCTCGACCTGGGGGCCACTCCTCCCTGCGAGTCGTTCCTCACTGCCGCGCAACTGGACGACCCCGAGCCCACGTATCCGCTCCATCTGCGGATCTGCCGGGAATGCCTGTTGCTGCAGATTCCGGCGCTGGTGACACCGGCCGAGACGTTCACCGAATACGCGTACTACTCGTCGTTCTCGAGCAGCTGGGTCGAACACGCCCGGACCTTCGTGACGGGGGCTGTCGATCGGCTCGCCCTGTCGGAGAGCTCGTTCGTCGTGGAGGTCGCCAGCAACGACGGATACCTTCTGCAGCACGTCGTGGACGCCGGCATCCGATGCCTCGGCATCGAGCCCAGCGCGAATGTCGGTGCAGCGGCGCGTGATACCGGCGTACCCACCGAGACGGCGTTTCTCGACCCCGACACCGCGGCGCGAGTGCGTGCCGCGCACGGTCCGGCCGATCTGGTCGTCGCGAACAATGTCTACGCGCACATCCCGGACGTCGCCGGCTTCACCGAGGGTCTGCGGGCCCTGGTCTCGGACCGGGGCATGGTCAGC
Source organism: Rhodococcus sp. AC861 (assembly GCF_979256035.1). NCBI lineage: Bacteria > Bacillati > Actinomycetota > Actinomycetes > Mycobacteriales > Nocardiaceae > Rhodococcus > Rhodococcus sp. AC861. The sequence continues at coordinate 349,001 of NZ_CEEDMW010000002.1, read as the reverse complement.
ATCGAGGTGCATCACGCACTCCACCTGGTGGCCGACGCCCAGTTCGACACGGTCTACCACGAGCACTTCCAGTACTGGACGGTTCTGACCGCGACGAGGGCGCTGGCCGAGGGCGACCTGACCGTCGTCGACGTCGAGGAACTCCCCACTCACGGTGGCTCCATCCGACTCTGGGCGACACCGTCGTCGAACGCGGGGCCGCCCAGCGAGCGGATGCTCGACATTCTCGCTGCCGAGCGCCGTGCCGGCCTGCACCACGTCGACGGGTACCGCGGGCTGGAGAACGCGGCGCGCGCCGTGCGCGCCACTCTGCTCGAGTTCCTCCTCGAATGCCGTCGGCGCGGTGAACGAGTGGTCGGGTACGGCGCGCCGGGCAAGGGCAACACCCTGCTCAACTACTGCGGCATCCGGACGGACCTCGTGGAGTACACCGTCGACCGGAACCCCTACAAGCACGGTCGATACACCCCGGGGACCCGCATCCCCGTGCACCATCCCGATCGCATCGCGGCGGACGAGCCGGACGTGGTGCTGGTCCTGCCCTGGAACCTCGAGCGCGAGCTCACCGAGCAACTGGGCTACGTCGCCGACTGGGGTGGGCGCGTCGTGTTCCCGCTCCCCGTTCTCCACACCGCGGACTACTCGCGGTCCGACACATCGGAGGCTCTGTCATGAAGGTCGTTCTCTTCTGCGGCGGTTACGGCATGCGCATGCGCAACGACCGCAACGACGAGATCCCGAAGCCGTTGCAGATGGTCGGACCCCGCCCGCTGCTCTGGCACATCATGAAGTACTACGCCCACTACGGGCACAAGGACTTCATCCTGTGTCTCGGCTACGGCGCAGCCGCGATCAAACAGTTCTTCCTGGACTATCACGAGGAACAGTCCAACGACTTCGTCATGCGCGACGGCAAGGTGGAATTGCTGAGCACCGACATGAGCGACTGGTCGATCACGTTCGTGGACACCGGAGTCGAGTCGCCCATCGGCGAACGTCTGCGTCGTGTCCGCGACCATCTCGGCGGCGATCGGTACTTCCTGGCCAACTACTCCGACGTGCTCACGGATGCGCCGCTGGACACCATGATCGAGCGCTACCACGAGTCGGGCGCCGTCGCGTCGATGCTGGTGGTGCCGCCGCAGTCGAGCTTCCACTGCGTCGACGTGTCCGAGACCGGCGAGATCAAGGACATCGTTCCGGTCAGCCGTTTCCCGATCTGGGAGAACGGCGGCTACTTCGTCCTCAGCCAGGAAGTCTTCGACCACATTCCCGAGGGCGGCGATCTGGTCGGCGATGCCTGCATGGCGCTGGCAGGTCGCGGCGAACTGTTCGGGTACCGGCACCAGGGATTCTGGAAGCCTGCCGACACCTTCAAGGAACGCGCGGAACTGGACAACGACTACGGCCGCGGCATCCGCCCGTGGGCGGTATGGGAGGGCGCACAGGACCGGCCCGCATTGTCGAGCGTCGTCGCATGATCGGCCTGTCCCCCGGTCGTGTCCGCTCGGTGGCCGTCCTCGGGGCGCACCCCGACGACATCGCCATCGGTGCCGGAGGGACGCTCCTCGACCTCACCCGCTCGGGCGAGACCGAAGTTCACGCTCTCGTACTGACGGGCGGGGGCACCGATCGTGAGGCCGAGGAGCGAAAAGCACTGTCGGACTTCTGTTCCGAAGGTCCGCTCTCGCTCACCGTGCTCGACATTCCCGACGGTCGCACCCCGGATCACTGGAGCGCCGTCAAGGAGGGCCTCGAGAAGTTCCGCCGCACCTGCGAACCCGACATCGTCCTCGCGCCGCAGCGCCGCGATGCGCACCAGGATCACCGACTGCTGGCGGAGTCGGTCCCGACCGTGTTCCGCGATCATCTGATTCTGGGCTACGAGATCATCAAATGGGAGTCCGATCTCCCGACTCCCAGCTTCTTCCATCCGCTCGGTGACGAGATCGCCGTGCGCAAAGCGGAATTGCTGGCAGTCCACTACCCGTCCCAGCATCACCACGACTGGTACGACACCGAGACGTTCCTCGGCCTCGCCCGGGTACGAGGGGTGCAGTGCCGCAACCGATATGCGGAGGCATTCGTCGTGGAGAAGATGCTGCTGCGGACGGAGCATCCACCGTCGGAACGTCCGACGGCGCACCGGAAAGGCTTGTGAAGACCATGCGTGTACTCGTCACCGGACACCAGGGATACCTCGGCACCGTCATGGTCCCGGTCCTTCAGGACCGAGGTCACACGGTGGTGGGTCTGGACTCCGGCCTCTTCGCGGACTGTGTTCTCGGCGAGGCACCGACCGATCCGACGACCCTGGCGACGGACCTGCGCGACGTCGTGGCCGATGATCTCGAAGGATTCGACGCGGTCGTCCATCTCGCGGCGCTGTCGAACGACCCGCTGGGAACGTTGGCTCCGGAGATCACGCACGACATCAATCACCATGCGTCCGTGCGCCTCGCGCGTGCCGCGAAGGACGCCGGCGTGTCCCGGTTCCTGTATGCGTCGACGTGTTCGGTCTACGGCGCGGCGGGTCAGGACGCGGTGACCGAGGATGCCGTCCTCCGGCCTCTGACTCCGTATGCCGTGAGCAAGGTCCGCGTGGAGGCCGACGTCGCCGCGATGGCGGACGAGGCGTTCGCCCCCGTGTTCCTGCGTAACGCCACGGCCTTCGGATACTCACCGCGGCTACGTGCGGACATCGTGGTCAACGACCTCACGGCGTCGGCGTTCCTCACCGGACGCATCGTCGTCAAGTCGGACGGCACCCCGTGGCGGCCCCTGGTCCACGCTCTGGACATCGCGCAGGCGTTCGCCGCGGCCCTCGATGCTCCGGCCGACCGGATCCGGAACCGCGCGTTGAACATCGGCACCGAGGACAACAATGTCACGGTGCGCGACATCGCCGACACGGTCGCGGAGGTCACCGGCGCCGAGGTGGTGGTCACCGGGGAGTACGGGTCGGACCCACGCTCGTACCGCGTCGACTTCTCGGCCGCACGGGAGGTGTTGCCGGCGTTCGTTCCTCGATGGACTGTCCGAGCCGGCGCAGAGGAACTGTACGACGCCTATACCCGTCACGGTCTGACCGGGGAGGCGCTCGCGGAGCGCTTCACTCGGCTCGCCCGCGTCACAGAGCTCCAACGGACCGGTGCCGTCGACGGCAATCTCCGCAGGATCCGCGTCGGGGCCGGCAGTGCGTGAGTCGTCAGCCGCCGGCGACGAGATCGCGCCAGGATCCCGCGGACGCGTCACGCTCGCTCACCGTGGTCGGTGTTGCGCGCCACGCGATCGCCAGATCCGGGTCGTCCCATCGGACACCGACGTCCTCTCCGGGCTGGTGCGGACGGTCGATGCGGTAGCATACGTCGGCACTCTCGCCGAGCGTCAGGAATCCGTGCAGGAGCCCCGGAGGCACGAACAGGTGCGCACAGTCCACGTCGTCCAGCACGACGTCCATCCACCGACCCCGGGTAGGCGAGTCCGGTCGGGCATCGACGAGGACGTCCTGTACGGCTCCGCGCGCGCATCGGACAAGCTTGGCCTCACCGCGTCCACCGCGACCGTGCATGCCGCGCAGAACACCTGCAGCAGAACGCGATTGCGAATCCTGACGAAAGTCACCGGCTCGCGTCGCGAGCGTCGTGTGCTCGTCGATCGCCGCGTCGAAGATCTCCGTGTCGAAGGTCCTCGTGAAGAAGCCGCGGTCGTCTCGATGCGGCGTGGGCAGGAACAGCAGGACATCTCGCAGAGGTGTGGTCTCGACGCGCATGGCACCAGTGTCGCCGATCTCCGGCCGTGCCGTGCGACGACGCGGAGAATTGCATGAATCCCTGCAGGGCCTGCTCGTCCGTCGACGTCACCACCGTGCTGGATCTCGGCCGTGTGCCTGCCGCCGACACGTTCCCGTCGGTGGGATCGCCGCCCGGGAACGACGAGCGGCACTCTCTCGCCATGGGTCTGTGCACGGCATGTGGTCTCGCGCAGCTCCTGCACGACGACACGCGTGCGGACGAGCCGCGCGGAGTCGAGCCGGAAGCGTTGAAACGAGCCGCTTCTCACGCGATGGATCAGATCGTGCAGCGCGGGTGGTTGCCCGACGGCGCGGTGGTGCGCGAATACGGCAGTCCCCACGGCGGTTCGTGGATTCCCGACGTGGTCGGCAGGGGTATCTCCGATGCCGCGCCGGCACACGTCGGATCCGGGCCTGCGGATCTGGTCGTCGACGGGTTCGGCCTGATGCACGAGCCGGACCAGGCGGCGGCATTGATCGAGCGACGGGAGCTGCTCGGCGATCGCGGGGTGCTCGTCCTGCAGATCCACTCGTTCGCCACCATCGTGCGAGAACGCCAGTGGAATGCGCTGCGGCACGGTCACTTCGCCTACTGGTCGTTCACTGCGCTCGAATCCGCTCTGCAGTCGGCAGGCCTGACGTCGCTCGGGTGCTGGGAGTCCGATCTGTACGGCGGCACGTTGTTGGTGTCCGCACGTCGCGCGGGCGGGAACGGACCGGACGCACCGGCGGCCGACCTCGAGGCAGCACGATGCGTGCGCGAGAGCGAGGCGGCGGCAGGCATCACGGACCCTGCGCTCGTGTCCGCGCTGGGGTCCGCGATGAGCGCCGATGTAGCCGCTCTGCGTGCGGTGCTCGCCGACTCGGTCCTGACAGGAACGGCTATCGCCGCCTACGGCGCGGCGTCGCGCGCCGTCGCGCTGTTCGTGTTGGCGGGGGTCGACGCCTCGATGATCGGCGCCGTGGTGGATGCATCACCTGCCAAGTGGGGCAGGCGAATGCCGGGCACCGACGTTCCCATCGTGGGGCCGGACTGGATGTACGCCCATCGGCCCGATCGCGTGCTGGTGACCGTCCCGGATCTCGTGCCCGAGGTGGCCGCGGCGCATCCGGATCTGCACATCGTCGATCTGATCTCGGTCACGGAAGGAAGCCGCACATGACGATCCCTCTCTCGGTGTGTATTCCGGCCTACGAAGCCGCACGCACGCTCGAGACCACCATGAGCTCGGTCCTGGACCAGGACGAGGACATGGAGGTGCTGGTACTCGACAACGCCAGCACGGACGGCACGGGCGATATCGCGCGATCGTTCCGGGACGACCGTGTCACGGTCGTGTCCAACGATCGGGTGCTCGCGATCGGTGACAACTGGAATGCCGCGGTGCGCGCCTCGTCCGGGCGACTGGTGAAGGTCGTCTGCGCCGACGACGTGCTGCGTCCGGGCGCCTTGGCCGGGCAGCGCGCCGTGTTGGACGATGCGGACGTCGCCGTGGTGTCCTCGAAGTTCGAGGTCATCGACGAGCAGGGTGAGGTGAAGGAAACGGGCCTCGGCCTCCCCGGTCTCCTCGGTCGTCGCGGGGGACAGGAGTTGGCGGGCGTCATCGTCCGCCGTGGCCCTGCCGAATTCGGTCCGACCGCGGCCACGACATTCCGACGCGACCTCTTCGACCGCGTCGGGGGGTTCCGTGGAGACCTGGTGTTCCCGATGGACGTCGACCTCTTCGCGCGGATGGGCGCGCACGGAGACTTCCACGGGGTGCCCACCATCGACGCCGCGTGGCGTGATTCGTCGTTCAACCTCTGCAGCCGGACCTCCAGTTACAGCAAGCTCAGCGAGTCCGTGCGGATGCACCACCGCCTGGCCCGCGAGATTCCGGCGCTGGTGTCCACGTCGGACGTTCTGGTGGGAGACGGTCGCATACTGGGTGCGGTCCTCACGCGGCTGCGCTCGCGTGCGGGCAGCGTCGTCGACCGAGTCCTGCGGCGCTGATGGTGCGACTTCTCCGTGATGTCCTGCTCGTGGGTTTCGGTACCTACGGGCAGTTCCTCGTCACGCTCGTCACCCTCCCGCTGACCGCCCGACTGCTCGGCACGGAAGGCGTAGGTCTGGTCGCCGTGGGAATGTCGGCCTACTTCCTGGGATCCGTACTCGTGGATCTCGGTGCGACGCAGTACTTCGCGGCACGGGTCGACGATGCCGACATCACGCGGGTGCGCGGCGCCTACGCCGTCGTGCGAGGGTTGCTGTTCTCCGTACTGGTCGCGGCATTGCTGATCGGGTCGGTGGTGGGCGCGGACGGGGCGGCTCGGGCCTTCCTGGTCGGCGCGGTAGCCGGCGGCATCTGGTCTCTGTCCGAGGACTGGCTCCTGATCGGTCGTGGACGCTTCGGGGCGTCGACCGCGTACCAGGCCGCGGGGCGTATCGCCTACCTCGTCGCCCTGGTGACCCTTCTTCCGCATTTCCCGTCCCCGGAGGTCGCCCTGGCGTGTCTCGGGGGGTCGTCGATCATCACCGTCGTCGCCACGTGGATGGACGCGGACCGGCACTTCGGTCCGATCGTTCCCACCCTGCGGCTCGGGGACACCGTGAGAACTGCGGCGCCCGTCCTCGCGTCGCGGCTCCTGCTGACGGGATACGGGCAGGGCGGTGCGGCTGCGTATTCGACGGTGCTCGACGCCGCGTCGCTCGGGCTCTTCTCGGCGGCCGACCGGCTCGTGCGGGCGGGCCAATCGGTACTCGATCCGATCGGGTTCGCGCTGCTCCCCAGGATGGCGCGCATCCGGGACGGTCAGGCCTTCCGTGCGCGGACGGTGCAGGGCGCACTCGGATGCCTCGCCCTGGCCGTCGTCGCCGCAGCGGGACTGACGCTGTCGGCGCCGGTGGTGATCCGCATCGTCTACGGCACCGAGTTCGACGATGCGACAGCACTGTTGCGCATCCTGGCGTGGATCCTGCCCGCCACGACGCTCACGTCGTACATCACCACCGCGGTGCTGCCCGCGCAGGGACGGACGTCGACCGTGCTCAGCGGCGCGATCATCGGCGTCACCCTCGCCGTGTCGGCGCTGCTGGTCACCTCCGTCACCGGATCGGTCGTGACGATGGTCGTGGGTGTCCTGGTGTCCGAGTGGGCAGTGGCGCTCTGGTTCGTCGTCACCACACTGCGCAGTGCTCCGCGACAGGACACGGTGCCCTTCCGCGCCGACCATCGAGAGGCCACCCGATGACACACGAGAGATCTTCGGAACTCCAGGCCCGCCTGCACCGACTGGTGCCCGGCGGAAGCCATACCTACGCACGTGGTCCCGATCAGTATCCGGAACACCTCACGCCGATTCTCACGCACGGCGTGGGCGCCCGTGTGTGGGACGTCGACGACAACGAGTACGTCGAGTACGGGAGCGGCCTGCGCTCGGTGACTCTGGGGCACGGCTACCGTCCGGTGGTCGATGCCGTGGCGTCAGCGGTCGCCCGAGGAACGAACTTCTCGCGGCCGACCGAGCTCGAGGTGCTCGCGGCGGAGGACTTCCTCCGCACGGTCCCCACCGCAGAGATGGTGAAGTTCGCGAAGAACGGCTCCGACGCCACGACCGCCGCGGTGCGATTGGCGCGCGCGGCGACCGGGCGCACCGACATCGCCGTGTGCGCGCAGCCGTTCTTCTCGGTCGACGACTGGTTCATCGGAACGACGGAGATGAACGCGGGCATTCCCGACAGCCCGGTACATCGGTTCCCGTACAACGACGCGTCGGCCCTGGGCCGTGTGCTGGCCGGACACGACATCGCGTGCGTGGTCATGGAAGCCGCCGGCGCGCTTGCGGAGCCGGCCCCGGGATATCTCGAAGATGTTCGTGCACTCTGTGATCGGTACGGAACCATCCTGGTGTTCGACGAGATGATCACCGGGTTCCGCTGGTCGTCCGCCGGTGCTCAGGGTGTGTACGGGGTGACCCCCGATCTGTCGTGCTGGGGCAAGGCGATGGGCAACGGAATCCCGGTGTCCGCCCTCGCGGGCACGCGTGACCTGATGGAATTGGGCGGCCTGCGGACGGATTCCGATCGCGTCTTCCTGCTGTCGACGACACACGGACCCGAGACCACCGGACTCGCCGCGTTCCGTGCCGTGGTGCGGGCCTACGAGGAGGAGGACCCGGTCGCCGCCATGGAGCGCGCCGGCACGCGCTTGCGCGACGCGGTGACCGAGGTTGCGGCCGATGCCGGTGTCGAGCAGTATCTTCGGGTGCTGGGGCGGCCCAGCTGCCTGGTGTTCGCCACGGCGGATGCGCACGGTGCTCCCTCGCAGGAGTACCGGACTCTGTTCCTTCAGGAACTGCTGACGCGGGGTGTTCTCGGCCAGTCCTTCGTCGTGTCCGCGGCACATACCGATGCCGATGTCGATCACACGGTGGACGCGGTGCGTGCCGCCGTCCTGGTCTATCGCAAGGCCATCGAGGCGGGTACTACGGAGGGGCTGCTCCGGGGTCGGCCGGTCGCACCCGCGGTGCGTCGCCGTGCGGCTCCGCGTCGACTGCCGGATCTCACGGTGCGCTAATGATCTCCCGTGCCGCTCGCCGACCGGACCGCACGGCTCCGTCGAGGTAGCCCGGCCAGCGGTCCGCCAGATCCGTTCCCGCCCAGTGCACTCGGCCGGTGGTCAGGTCGGCGGGCTCGAAGATTCCGCCGTACGGGGGGATGGCGGTGGGTGCGCCGCCCAGCCACGGTTGCTCCGACCAGGTGATGTCGTCGACCAGGCGTGGGGACGCCGCATGCGCGCCGAACAGGCGGACCAGCTCTACGACGACGACCTCACGACGGTCACTGCGGGAGAACAGGTCCGACGCCGCTCGCCCACCGCTGAAGGCGACGAGGACACCGGGGGAGTCCGCGCCGGGGTTACCGTCGACGACCATCTGCACGGGTCCGTCGACGTCGAGGACGGTTCCAGTGAGACCGTCCTCGCGCCACCACGGTCTGTCGTAGACGACGATGGTCTTCGCGTACTCGCCCATGCGTGAGTTCCGCATCCGGTCACCGGCACCGGCAGGGAGTGCGCCGTCGATGTCCGCAGCACGCGGCAGAGGTACCGCGATCACCACGGCGGCCGCTCGTAGAGTTCCGTCCTCGGTGACGACGTCGACTCCCGATCCATCGGCGCGGACGGCGGTGACCGGTCGCCGTAGACGAGGCTCCGACGAGAGTTGCTGCGCCACAGCGGCGACGAGGGCCCCGGCGCCGTCCACGAAGTACCGCTCCTGCGCACCGTCACGTACTTCCGCGATCGCGCGCAGGCTGCCGGCCGCCCGCAGGTACTCGAGCGCGGCGCGGGCCGGGACCTCGTCGGGGTCGGCTCCGAAAATCAGGCGATAGAAGCAGGTGAGGATGTCGCGCCCGTACGCGGACCGGAACAACCGATCGCCGATCACGTTCGACATGTCGTGCTCGCCGGGACGCCAGGCGTCGAGTACGGGGAGCGGGGTACTGCGGCTGCGTCGCACTGCCACGTCCAGTCCGGCGATTCCGAGTCCCACCGGCAGCCACTCCCGTGCCGGTATCGGTGGCACCTGCCCGTGATATCGGAGGACGCGTCCAGCGGCAGCGAAGAGTTCGTCGGCACCACGTCGACGACGCGGTTCGGGTGCTGTGGCGACGCCGAGCTCGTCGGCCAGGTCCAGGACAGCCGTCTGATCCCCGCCGACCCAGTGAGCGCCGTAGTCGACGTGGTGCCCGTCGACATCTCGGGTGAGCACCTTCCCGCCGATGCGATCGGCAGCGTCGAGCACCGTGACGGACCGACCCGCTCGCTCCAGCTCCAGTGCAGCGACAAGCCCGCTGAGTCCCGCCCCGACAACGATCACGTCCCCCGACATGGGGCCCACCCTACGGGCGGGCCCCATGTCGGGCCGACCTAATCAAGAACGGCCTCCGGCCTGCCTGCTCACATCGTGCGGGTCAGGCGCTCCGCCAACAGCTTTGCGAACGACGCCGGATCCTCGAGTTCGCCGCCCTCGGCGAGCAATGCGGTGCCGTAGAGGAGCTTCGCGGTCTCGGCGAGAGCCATGTCGTCCTTGTGCTCGGCATGGGCCGTCTCCAGAGCCGTGACCAGGGCATGATCCGGATTGAGTTCCAGGATGCGCTTGGTCTTCGGCACGGGCTGACCGGACGCCCGGTACATCTTCTCGAGCTGGGGGCTCAGCGAGAAGTCGTCACCGACGATGCACGCGGGTGATGTGGTCAGGCGTGACGACAGGCGGACCTCCTTGACGTCGTCGGACAGCGTCTCGGCCATCCAGGTGGTGAGGTCGGCGAACCGAGCCTTCTGCGCGTCCTTCTCCTCGGATTCGGCCTCGTCGTCGCCCAGGTCCACGGCGCCCTTGGCGATGGAGCGGAACGGCTTCCCGTCGAACTCGGGGACGGAACCCGTCCACATCTCGTCGACGGCGTCGGTGAGAATCAGCACCTCGAGACCCTTGGCGGTGAACGCCTCCATGTGCGGGGAGTTCTCCACCTGCTGACGCGACTCGCCGGTCATGTAGTAGATCGCGTCCTGACCGTCCTTCATGCGAGAGACGTACTCCGCCAACGTGGTCGGCTTCTCGTCGCTCTGCGTCGTCGCGAAGGACGACAGCCCGAGGATGGTCTCCTGGTTGTCGTGGTCGGACAGCAGCCCTTCCTTGAGGGCACGGCCGAATTCACCCCAGAACGTGCTGTACTTCTCCGGTTCGTTCGCCTGCAGGTCCTTGACGGTGCTCAGCACCTTCTTGGTCAGGCGGCGACGGATCGCGCGGATCTGCCGGTCCTGCTGCAGGATTTCACGAGAGACGTTGAGCGACAGATCGGCTGCGTCGACGACACCCTTGACGAAGCGCAGGTACTCGGGCACGAGTTCCTCGCAGTCGTCCATGATGAAGACGCGCTTGACGTACAGCTGGATACCGATCTTCGATTCGCGCATGAACAGATCGAACGGCGCGCGCGACGGAATGAACAGCAGCGCTTGGTATTCGAAGGTGCCCTCGGCCTTCATGGGGATGACCTCGAGCGGCTCGTCCCATGCATGGCTGACGTGGCGGTAGAACTCGGTGTACTCCTCCTCGGAGACGTCGTCCTTCGACCGCGTCCAGAGCGCCTTCATCGAATTGACGGTCTCGTCCTCGAGCACCGTGGTGGCGTCGTCGCCCTCGCCGGTGGTCTTCTCGACCTGCATACGGATGGGCCATGCGATGAAGTCGGAGTAGCGCTTGACCAGCTCTCGGATCTTGTGTTCCGAGGTGTAGTCGTACAGGTGGTCCTCGTCGTCGGCCGGCTTGAGGTGCAGCGTCACGGCACTGCCCTGGGGCGCGTCGGGAACCTCCTCGATCGTGTACGTGCCCTCGCCGCTGGACTCCCAGCGCGTGGCGGTCTCCTCACCGGCGCGGCGGGTGACGAGGGTGACCTTGTCGGCCACCATGAAGGTGGAGTAGAAGCCGATACCGAACTGGCCGATCAGTTCTTCCGATGCCGCGGCGTCCTTGGCTTCCTTGAGCTTCGCTCGGACCTCGGCCGTTCCGGACTTGGCCAGCGTGCCGATCAGATCGACGACCTCGTCGCGGGACATGCCGATGCCGTTGTCGCGCACCGTGAGGGTGCGGTTCTCCTTGTCGATCTCGAGGTCGATGTGGAGATCGGTGGTATCGGCGCCGAGATCCTTGTTCTGGAACGACTCGAGGCGCAGCTTGTCCAATGCGTCGGACGAGTTGGACACCAACTCGCGGAGGAACGAGTCCTTGTTGGAGTAGACCGAGTGGATCATCAGATCCAACAGCTGCCGGGTCTCGGCCTGGAACTGCATTTCTTCGACGTGCGCGGTCACGTGACTCCCCTGATCGAAACAAGTGCCTGGTGGACCCTCGTATTTTACGGCAACCGTGCATGCGGTTCCGCACGCCTCTTCCCCCGTAACAATCCACGCGGTACGGTTCGCGAAGGCCGGGACTCTCTCATCGGAAGGTGCATGTCATGGTGCGAATCGGAGTGCGACGAACGATCGGTGGGGTGCTCGCCGCCGGAGCGGTCACGGCGGGATCGGTGCTGGCAGGGGCGGGTGCCGCATCGGCTGCGCCGACGTACATCGGGCCGCTGTACTACGAGAACGCCCCGAGCGGAATATTCGTGCCGACGCCGTGTCAGATCGCCGCGGCAGCGGAAAGGGAAGCCGGCGCGACGATCCTCGTGGACTGTGTGCGGTCGTTCGGGCCGCAGAGCGGGTTTTCGCTCACTCCCTACCAACTTCGGGTCGGCATCGCTCCCCTCGACGGCAGTTAGCCGACTCGTGTCCTGATCGTGACCTGAGCGAAGGTAACTGTCGTCGTAAAGAGACCGATAGGTATGTCAGAGGGGGCGGCGACGGGCCGGCTCCGGACAGGAGTCGACATGCCACTCTCGACGAGCACACGGGCCGCCATCGCGGCCGCCATGATCGCCGGCGCCGCGGTGCTGGGAGCCTGTTCCGCTCCGGACGAGACGAGGTCCGCGACGGCGGTTCCGGCGCCCGCACCGACATCGGTCGTGTCGCCGACCGCAACGCCGGTCACGGTCCCGACCGAAGCGCCCTCGGACGCCGCCTCGGATCAGCCCGGCACCGAGGAACAGTCGCCGTCCACCGTGTCGTCGGCACAGTCGGGAGAGTCGGCAGACCCACTCCCGCGTCCGGGGTCGCAGGAGGTGTCGGTGGACCCCGAACTGTTCCGCGACAGCGGCGGGGCCGGTGAGGGGTACTACTTCCGGACACCGTCGGGAAATGTCTCGTGCGGACTCTTCCCGAACGGTACGTCGGTGGGATTCCTGGGATGCCAGGCCGTGTCCAGTGTCGCTCCCGATGAGGGCGAAGTCTGCTCGAACGGTCCGACCAGCAAGTACGCCGTCCGTGTGGAGAGCACCGGGCCGATCCACTACTGCTCGAATCAGGGCTATTTCACCGGTTCGGAGAACATCCGCACCCTGCAGTACGGCGAGGTGATCAACACGGGACAGAGCTTCTGCGTCTCCCGCGAAGACGGGGTCGCCTGCGCCCGTGTCGGCTCGAACGCCTTCTTCCTCTCACGAGAGAAGAACATCACCCTGCGATGACGTCGGTCATCGCTCGTCGATCGTGGTGCGGATCAGAGTGGTCGACGGCGTCCTCGGTGTGGACCCGAACCCGAAACGCACCGGTGGATCGACGTCGCTCAACGGGCCCAGGTCGTCGCCCTTCCACGACGCGGTCGTGGCGGTGATGTGGTGCTGCCCGCGGGCCCCGTAGTACTCGCGACGCCCGCCGCCCGCGGTGCCCTTGGTCCGTACGCCGCGTAGGGCGATGCGGGCGATCGGGTCGCTGATCGTGCAGAACCAGGGTGAGGTGACCACGGCGGTCGGTGCGACGGACAGCAGTCGACCAAGCAGTGTCGGGCTGCCGATCCGGAACGACACCTCGAGATCGCCGGCCGACACGCTGACGCTGTCACCTCGGCGGTGATACGAGACGTCCGTGATTGTCGTCGTGTCGAACCGGTAGGTCGCGGTGACGAACTCGCGGACCGCGTCGGACGGGGCGAGGAGCAGACGCTCGCCGTCGGCGAACTCGACCATGACGTCGGTGAACTCGCCCAGCGGCGACGACGTCCAGTGGCCGACGACGATCCTGGTGCCGGTGGAGGTGCCGAGTCCGGAGATGTCGCCGTCGAAAACCGATCGAGTCACCGGCCCGACAGTAGCGTCGACGCGGCTCTGTGAGGCGATCGAGGTTCGGGCGAGCCCCCGACTGGGCATCATGGGGGTATGGCTGACACAGCAACATCCGAATCCGGCGGGGCGCCGACCATCTTCGTACTCTTCGGGGCGACCGGAGACCTGGCCAAGCGCATGGTGCTCCCTGCGTTCTACGAACTGGCGCAGGAGGGATTGTTGCCCGACGAATGGGCGTTGGTGGGCAACGGTCGCGGGAGCAAGACCGACGACGAGTTCCGCGAGCACATCCGCGCGGCTCTCGACGAGTTCGGCCCGTCGGAAGGCGTCAACACCGTGGACGAGAAGGTGTGGTCCTCGTTCGCCTCTCGGGTCAGATTCGCCGGCAACGGTTTCACCGCCGACGACCCGGGGGACATGCTGACCGTCCTCGGGGACGTCAAGGACGAGCTCGGTGGCGATCCGCAGTTGGTGCACTACATCGCCCTGCCGCCGTCGACGTTCATCGACTACACGAAGGCACTCGGCGCGCACGATCTGACCGAGGGCGCACGAGTGGTGTACGAGAAGCCCTTCGGCACGTCGCAGGAGAACTTCGAGAAGCTCGACGAAGCGGTGCACAAATTCGTCGACGAGAAGCAGGTCTACCGGATCGACCACTTCCTCGGGAAGGAGAACACTCAGAACCTGCACATCCTGCGATTCGCGAACGGGATGATCGAGGGCATCTGGAACCGCGAACACGTGGAGCAGGTGCAGATCGACGTTCCCGAGACTCTCGACATCGACGACCGTGCCGAGTTCTACGACGCGACGGGTGCGGTCCTGGACATGCTGGTGACGCACCTGTTCCAGGTGGCGGCCGAGGTGGCCATGGAGCCTCCGCTGAGTCTCGGAGCCGACGACCTGCAGACTGCTCGGGAATCGGTGATCGCGGCATTCCGCCCGCTGGACACCTCCGAGGTCGTGTTGGGCCAGTACCGCGGATACACCGATGTCGAGGGAATCGACGACTCGTCGACGACCGACACGTTCGTCGCCGCGCGGATGTGGGTGGACACCGACCGGTGGCGCGACGTTCCGTTCGTCCTGCGGACGGGCAAGATGCTCGGCACCAGCACTCAGCGTGTGTCGCTGGTTTTCCGTCGACCGGAAGGCCCGGTCAAACACCTTCCTGCCGACGGCGCAGTGCTGACGTTCGATCTGAAGGGTGACGGCCGAGTCGACATCGCCATGACCGTGAAGGAGCCCGGTCCGGGCGAGGACCTCGGGATCGGGCGCATGTCCCTCGACCTGTCGACGGTGTCCGACACGGAACCGTTGTCGCCGTACTCCCGCCTCATCCTGGACGTGCTGGAAGGTGACCGATCGCTGTTCACCCGTCCCGACGGTCTGGCGCACGTGTGGGATGTCGCGGCACCGTTGCTGTCCGATCCCCCCGCCGTCATCTCGTACGAACCGGGATCCATGGGCCCCGAGGAGGCCGACGAGTTGGCCTCGCCGTGCGGGTGGTTGGTCACCGCGGACAAGTAGGCTGCGGGCCTCCCACCGCGATGGTCATGCTCTGGGTACGAGCATGACCATCGCGAGGTAGAGCAGGACGACGGTGCCGAAGGAGACGAGGGCGCCCACCACGGTGAGGGCCCGAACGAGGCTCGGGTCCCACCCGGTGTAGTCCGCGACACCACCGCACACGCCGGCGATCCACTTGTCGTCCCTGCTACGGAGTAGCTGTGTAGTGGGTTCTGCGGGTACATGATTCGTTGTCATGACTCGACTGTGCGCCATACGAGGGCGCCGTACCATCGGGGATCACCCCCAGAAGCACCCTGATGTTCGCCGCACCGGCTGTTCATCTTCGCAACACCGTCCCGTTCCCGACGGCTCGTACCGTGCTCTGTCGTGACCGCTCTCGATGACGAACTGATGTCCCGGATGGTCGACCTCGCCGACACCTCGGCGTTCTCCGTGCGTGACGACGATGACGACGACCCCGTGCTGATCACCCCGCACGGCGATCCCGTGGACACCTGGCGTCAGGCGTACCCGTATTCCGAGAGGCTGTCCCGGCCGGAATACGAAGGGACCAAGCGTCTCCTGCAGATCGAGTTGCTCAAACTGCAGATGTGGATCAAGGAGACCGGTGGCCGCCACGTCATCGTCTTCGAGGGTCGGGACGCTGCCGGCAAGGGTGGCACCATCAAGCGGTTCATGGAGCACCTCAATCCTCGCGGTGCTCGTGTCGTCGCACTCGAGAAGCCGTCACCGCGCGAATCGACGGAGTGGTACTTCCAGCGCTACGTCACTCATCTGCCGGCCGCTGGTGAGCTGGTTCTGTTCGACCGTTCCTGGTACAACCGCGCCGGGGTGGAGCGCGTGATGGGGTTCTGCAGCGACGAGCAGTACGGGCGGTTCCTCGCTCAGGCACCGCTGTTCGAGCAGATGCTGGTCGACGACGGAGTGCAGCTGACCAAGTTCTGGTTCTCGGTGTCGCAGCTCGAGCAACGCACCCGGTTCGCCATCCGGCAGGTGGACCCGGTCCGCCAATGGAAGCTCTCTCCGATGGACCTGGCGTCGCTGGACAAGTGGGATGCGTACACCAGGGCCAAGGAAGACATGATCCGCTTCACCCACACCGATCACGCGCCGTGGACCACGGTCAAGAGTAACGACAAGAAGCGTGCCCGCCTCGAGGCCATGCGGTTCGTCCTGGACAAGTTCGACTACGCCAACAAGGACCACGAGGTGGTCGGTCGTCCCGACCCGTCGATCGTCGGACTCGCGGAGCCCGACACCGACTAGGAGTCACCGCCTCCGATGGTGCGCCACAGAAATGTATACGCCAGAGCGGATTTGAACGCTGCCTGGGCATTGTCGGCAGCCCCGCCGTGGCCACCCTCGATATTCTCGTAGTAGGACACGTCGTAGCCGTACTCCTCGAGCAGCGCGTCCATTTTCCTGGCGTGACCGGGATGCACACGGTCGTCCCTGGTGGACGTCGTGATGAGGATCGGGGGATAGGCGCCGCCGTGCATCGCCGGCGGTGACACGTTCTGATACGGACTGTAGTCGGAGATGAAGGCCCATTCCTCGGGGTCGTCCGGGTCGCCGTACTCCGCCATCCACGACGCCCCGGCGAGCAGTCGGTGATACCGCTTCATGTCCAGCAGGGGAACCTGGCACACGATGGCGCCGAACAGTTCCGGGTACTTCGTCAGCATGATGCCCATGAGGAGACCGCCGTTGCTGCCGCCCTGAGCGCCGAGCCGGTCGGGTGTAGTGATGCCGCGTTCCACCAGATCCTGTGCGACAGCGGCGAAGTCCTCGTGCACCTTGTGTCGACCCGACTTCAGGACCTGCGTGTGCCACGACGGTCCGTACTCGCCGCCGCCGCGGATGTTGGCGACGACGTAGGTGCCCCCTCGGGACAACCACGCCGCTCCCACGACGCCGCTGTAGGCGGGGGTCAGGGACACCTCGAAACCGCCATAGCCGTAGAGCAGAGTCGGACCGGCAGGTGCCGGCTCGCCTCCGGTTCCGGCGCCCCGGACGACGAAGTACGGCACCCGGGTGCCGTCGAGGGATGTCGCGAAGTACTGCTCCACAACGAGATCCGTCGTGTCGAAGAACGCGGGCGCCGACTTGAGCGCGACAGGTTCGCGACCCACCGTCCCCACCAGAAGGGTGGACGGTGTCAGATAGCCGCTGGCGTCGAGGAAGTATTCATCCCCGCCGAACTCCGGGTCGGTGCCGATGATCGTGATGTCCACGGCGTCGGGAAGGCCGCTCAGGCGGTCGGACGTGACGGTGTCGCCGAGCGTGACCACACGCACACTCGAACGGACGTCCTCGAGCACCACCAACAGCAGGTAGTTCTCCGTCCAGGCGTACTGGTGCAGAGATGTCCGGGCGTCAGGTGCGAAGACGACCGTGAGATCGCGCGTCCCCGAGAGGAATTCGTCGAGCTTCGCGGCCAGCAGCGACCCGGCGGCGTACTCGGTTCCGTCGACGACCCACGGCGTCGTCAAGCGGACGGTGAGCCATTCCTCGTGGACGGAGACGGACGCGTCGGTGGGGACGTCGATGACGGTGGTCGATCCGTCGTCGTTCAGGATCGACGTGACCGCATTGAAGAAGTCGGTGGCCCGCTGAACCAGGCTGCGCTCGTAACCCCGCGTCGAGTCGTGCGAGGCGGACACGGCGACGTCGGTCTGTTCACCCTCGAACACCACGGGCGCCTCGTCGAGCGGCGTTCCGCGCTGCCACCGGTGGGCGCGACGCGGATAGCCGGAGTCGGTCAGCGAGCCGGGTCCGAGGTCGGTGCCGACGAAGACGGTGTCGGCGTCGATCCAGTCGATGTCGGTCTTGGCTTCCGGTACATGGAAGCCGCCGCTCTCCGGGGCCACGAAGGACCGCGTCGACAGAGAGAATTCGCGGACGACGGACGCATCGGCGCCGCCGCGGGACAGCGAGACCAGTGCACGGTCGAACGACGGCCGGAGTACCTGTGCGCTCTTCCAGACCCAGTTCTCGTCCTCCGCACTCGCGAGTGCATCCAGATCGACCAGGACGTCCCACTCGGGGTCGTCCAGGCGGTACTGCTCGATCGTGGTGCGGCGCCACAGCCCGCGGGGGTGCGCCGCGTCCTTCCAGAAGTTGTAGAGGAAGTCGCCGCGCTTGCGGGCGTACGGGATGCGCGAATCGGTATCGAGGATGTCGCGGATGCGACTCTCGAGCGCACGGAACTCCTCGTCCGAGGCGAACTCTGCCATCGTGCTCTCGTTGCGGGCGCGCACTCGCGTCAGCGCAGCATCGGCGGTCACATCTTCGAGCCATTCGTACGTGTCGGTCACCCACGCCATTCTGCCGCTGCCCTCGTGGGTCTGTCGTCGCAGGCTACGGGCGCGAAGGCGTATTGGTGAGACCGAAACAAGATAAAGGTATGTTTATGGGGTAGTATCACGCCGTAAGGAATGAAACGAGTCGGTATTCGGTCGGGGTGACCATCAGTAGGGAGTGGATGATGACCATGTCGATCCAGAGTGACGGCGTCGGCGCGGTACCGACGCGCTCTGCAGTGTCGCGGGAGACTCGTGGCAACGGCCGAGAGCGCGACTACTCCGGAGTCCGTGTGCTCTACCTCGGGCAACGATCGGCCGACGTGTCGGCGGCGGTGAGCGCGGCCGTGCCGGGTGCGGAGCTGACCTTCGTGGATGCAGAACCACTCCACGGCCTGTCCGTCGACGGTGAGGCCGTCGTCGTCATGGACGGATCGCACGATCCCTCGGACGTACCCGCGCTTCTCGACGCCGCCGGTCGCCGGAGCGTCGGCATGGTGGTCGGGTCGCGGAGTGTGTCCGGCGGTCGCGACGGATCGTCGCTCGCGCGCAGAGTGGGGACCCGAGTTGCCAACCTGATGATCCGACACGTCGTCGACCTGCCCGTGCACGACGTCACGTCGAGCTTCCGGGTGTACTCGGGCGATGCCTGGCGGTCCATCGGTGGCGTCTCCGTTCTTCGTGACGGTGTGCTGCCGGCTCTCATCGCCTCGGCCCATGCCGTTCATCATCAGCGCTGGGTCATCGCGGAGGTGCCGGTGAGTACGCTCCCGTCCTCCGCGCGGACCTTGTCCGACGTCGCGTCCGCGGCCGGCACCGTCGCGACTCTGGCGCGTCGCCGCCGGGCCTGACCTACCTCCGACCCGAGGCCTACTGTTGTCCGAGTGACGGACACCTGGGAACAGCACACGTGTCTGCCGCTGTACGCCGACACGGACATCACCGAGCTCGCGCGCTACGAGCCCGGCACCTACCTGTCGGTCAACGTCGGCTACTCACCGCACGACAAGGCTCTGGCGACCGAACTGGCCACCTCGTGGACCGCCAGAGCAGTCGCCGACGGGAGATTCCTCCCCGTGCGCAGTGTCGCGGACATCGACGAGGCTCGTCGGAAGGGCCTGCGGGCGCTCGCATTCGATCTGGAGGACTCCGCACCGATCGACGGGGACCTGGACAATGTCCGGTACTTCGTCGAGCTGGGGGTGCGCTCGATGCTTCCCACGTACAACCACGCCAACGCAGCAGGCTGCGGGTGTCTCGACGCGACGGATACCGGTCTGACCGCGTACGGCCGCGACATGGTGCGTGTGATGAACGCGGCGGGCATGGCGGCCGACGGTTCGCACTGCTCGCGGAGGACGGGACTGGACATCGCGTCCGTCACCGATCGGCCGATGATCTACAGCCACTCCAACTTCGCGGCCCTGTGGACGCACCCGCGCAACATCACGGACGAGCAGGCGCGTGCCTGCGCGGGCACCGGCGGAGTGGTCGGTATCAACGGTGTCGGCATCTTTCTCGGGGTCAACGATCCGGACGACCGAGCGGCGCGCGTGCGCGCCATGGCGGATCACGTCGAGTACGGAGTCGACCTGATCGGCGTCGAGCACATCGGGGTGGGGTCGGACTACTCGTTCGACCACGAGGACTTCAACACCGAGCTGGCACTGCATCCCGAGGCGTTCTCCGAGGAGTACACGAAATACGGTGCCTTGCAGTGGGTTCCGCCCGAGGATCTGCACACTCTCTCGGCGGTCCTGATCGACCGCGGGTGGGACGACGCTGCGGTGGGAGCCGTCATGGGCGGCAATTTCCGCCGCGTCGCCGACGCGGTCTGGACGTGATCTTCTCCGATCAGGCTGGAGTGAGGCGGAAGATCGGGAAGCGTCGACCCTCGGCAGTCTCGATGTAGTCGAGGAAGCCGGGGGACGCGGCGGTGAACTTCGCCCACTGGGTCTCCCACTCGTCGTCGCCCACCTCGGTCACGTCGACGGTGACGATCCGCACGGCGCCGTCGCCGGGCACTTCGACGTCGATCCGGGGATTCGACCGCAGGTTGTGCACCCACGCCGGGTCCTTCACCGCGCCGGCCGCCGATCCCACGATGAGCCAGGTGCCACTCTCGGCGATGGCGAACAGCGGGTTCAGTCGCACCTCGCCGCTGCGCGCACCGATCGAGTGCAGCACCACGAGGTTGTCGCCGAATCCGGCTGTGCGGACGTGGCCGGCGTTGTCCCGGAATTCGGAGATGACCTGCTCGTTGAAGTCGCTCATCCGACCATCATCACCGGCGGGAGTCGGAATGAGAAGAGTCGACGAGGGGAATAACGACCGACTCGCCCCCCTTGCACCTGTGGAGAGTGCGCGTTGCTTGGTCCGCTCGTGGACCGGGTAGTCCGCTCGCAACTTCACCAGAACTCGACGACGAGGAGATATCCCCCATGACACAGGTTCCTTCGATTTCCCTCAACGACGGCCGTTCCATCCCGCAGCTCGGTTTCGGTGTGTTCCAGATCGAGCCGGAGAAGACCGCGGACGCTGTCCGTACCGCGATCGAGGTCGGCTACCGCCATCTCGACACCGCGCAGATGTACGGCAACGAGAAGGAGACCGGGCAGGGAGTCAAGGACTCCGGCCTGAGCCGCGACGACATCTGGATCACCAGCAAGCTCAACAACGGCTTCCACCGCCCCGACGACGCTCGTCGCTCGTTCGACGAGACGCTCGAGAAGCTGGGCACCGACTACATCGACCTGTTCCTGATCCACTGGCCGCTGCCGACGCAGTACGACGGTGACTACGTCTCCACCTGGAAGGTTCTCGAAGAGTTCAAGAAGGACGGTCGCGCGCGCAGCATCGGCGTCTCCAACTTCCAGGTTCCGCACCTCGAGAAGCTCGCTCAGGAGACCGACACCGTCCCGTCGGTCAATCAGATCGAGGTGCACCCGTACTTCTCCAACTACCTCGTGCGGGCCTACGGCGCCGAGAACGGCATCGCCACCGAGGCATGGTCGCCGATCGCCCAGGGCAAGGTCCTCGGAGACCCGGAGCTCGAGCGCATCGCGCAGGACGTCGGCAAGACCACCGCGCAGGTCACCCTGCGTTGGCACATCCAGCGCGGCGACATCATCTTCCCGAAGTCGGTCACGCGGGAACGCGTCGAAGCGAACTTCGACATCTTCGACTTCGAACTCGACGACCGTCAGATCGCGGACATCTCGGCGCTGGACAAGGGCGAGGACGGCCGCACCGGCCCGAACCCCGACACCTTCGACATGATCCCCGACTGACTGGAGCCGCTGAAATAAAGACACGAAAGGTCCGGTTACCCTGCGTGAAGGCCGGAGGCCGGCCGGCTACCGGTGGGTAACCGGACCTTTCGGCATGTGGCGGGTCCGACGGGACTAAGGTGGACAACCGTGACCTCACACTATGACGTCGTTGTACTCGGAGCCGGACCCGGTGGGTACGTCGCAGCCATCCGCGCGGCGCAACTGGGCCTGAAAACCGCCATCATCGAGCAGAAGTACTGGGGCGGTGTCTGCCTCAACGTGGGCTGCATCCCGTCCAAGGCTCTGCTGCGCAACGCCGAACTGGCGCACCTGTTCACCAAGGAAGCCAAGCAGTTCGGCATCTCCGGTGACGTGTCGTTCGACTTCGGCGCTGCCTACGATCGCAGCCGCAAGGTCGCGGACGGTCGCGTCAAGGGCATCCACTTCCTGATGAAGAAGAACAAGATCGACCAGCTCGACGGCAAGGGGTCGTTCACCGACGCCAACACCATCGAGGTGGAGCTGACGAAGGGTGGCAGCGAGACCGTCACCTTCGACAACGCGATCATCTCCACCGGCAGCACCACCAAGCTGCTGCCGGGCACGTCGCTGAGCGAGAACGTCGTGACGTACGAAGAGCAGATCATGACGAAGGAGCTCCCGGGCTCCATCCTCATCGTCGGCGCGGGCGCCATCGGCATGGAGTTCGGCTACGTGCTCAAGAACTACGGTGTCGACGTCACCATCGTCGAGTTCCTCGATCGCGCGCTCCCCAACGAGGACGAGGACGTCTCCAAGGAGATCGCCAAGCAGTACAAGAAGCTCGGCGTGAAGATCATGACGGGCGCCGCGGTGCAGAGCATCGACGACGACGGCAGCAAGGTCACCGTCGCGATCAAGAACAACAAGAGCGGCGAGACCGAGACGGTCACCGTCGACAAGGTGATGCAGTCCGTCGGCTTCGCTCCTCGCGTCGACGGCTTCGGGCTCGACAAGACGGGCGTCGAGGTCACCGACCGCGGCGCCATCGCGATCGACTCGGTCATGCGCACCAACGTCCCGCACATCTACGCGATCGGCGACGTCACCGCGAAGCTGCAGCTCGCGCACGTCGCGGAGGCTCAGGGAGTCGTGGCCGCGGAGACCATCGGTGGAGCCGAGACGCTTCCCATCGACGACTACCGCTTCATGCCGCGCGCGACGTTCTGCCAGCCGCAGGTCGCCAGCTTCGGTCTGACCGAGAAGCAGGCCAAGGATGCCGGCCACGACATCAAGGTCGCCACGTTCCCCATGACGGCGAACGGCAAGGCGCACGGACTCGGTGACCCCACCGGCTTCGTCAAGCTCATCGCCGACACGAAGCACGGCGAGCTGCTCGGCGGGCACCTCATCGGACCTGACGTCTCGGAGCTCCTCCCGGAGCTGACGCTCGCGCAGAAGTGGGACCTGACAGCTACCGAGCTCGCGCGGAACGTGCACACGCACCCGACGCTCAGCGAGGCTCTGCAGGAGGCCATCCACGGCCTCGCGGGCCACATGATCAATTTCTGATCGTCCGACGAGAAACACCCCGGTCGCTCCTGGCGGCCGGGGTGTTCGTCTATCGAGTGGGACCCTAGTAGTCGCGCTCGATGCGGAGCGTTCCGATGGTCGACGCCAGGCCGTCGTACTGGGTGACCAGCAGCACGAACTCGACGAGTTGCTTGTCGTCGAACACGCGGGCCAGCGCCGCCCAGGAATCGTCCGAGATCGTCTTCGTGGACACCATCTCGTCGGCCGCGGCCAGGAACACGCGTTGGCGCGCGTCGAGACCGGCAGCGTCGGGACCGGCGAAGATGCGCTCGCGCAACTCGTCGTCGACGCCGGCGCGCTTCCCCAACCGGATGTGGTGGTCCAGTTCGTATCCGCACTCACGCAGGTGCGCGACCCGCAGGATGATCGTCTCGGTGTCCTTGCGGGAGATGCGTCCACCGGGCATCAACTTCGAGCTGTAGAACAGCCAGCCCCGGAACAGGCCACCGGTCCGTCCCATCGTGGTGAAGAGGTGGCCTTCCTCGACCCCTCCCAGCTTTGCGACGATGCGGCAGACGACCCAATTGACCGGGCCCAGTTCGCGGATGGTCCGGCCGGGTGCGATGCGGGGAGAAGTCACGATGCCTGACGCTAGTCGACGCGGGTGTCGGTCGCCGCGCTTCCTCTGATGAGGTACGGAGACACCGAGCTGCGATGCTCGTCGATGTCGAGTTCCTTGCCCAGGGGAGGGAAGGCGCGTTGCGGACAGTTCGCGCGCTCGCACACCCGGCATCCGGCGCCGATCGGGGTGGCGACGTTCGGGCCGTCCAGCTCGAGACCGTCGGCGTAGACCAGCCGATGTCCGTGCCGCACTTCGCATCCCAATCCGATCGCGAACGTCTTGCCCGGCTCTCCGTAGCGCGCCGCTCGCCGTTCGACGGTGCGGGCGATCCACAGGTAACGCCGCCCGTCGGGCATCTCGGCGATCTGCGTCATGATCTTGCCGGGGTACGCGAATGTCTCGTACACGTTCCACAGCGGGCAGGTGCCTCCGCTGGAGGAGAAGTGGAATCCTGTGGCGGACTGACGTTTCGACATGTTGCCCGCCCGATCGACGCGCACGAACGAGAACGGCACACCGCGTAGCGACGGCCGTTGGAGCGTCGACAGGCGGTGGCAGATGGTCTCGTAGCTCACCGAGTAGTAGGCCGACAAACGCTCGATGTCGTACCGGAAGTCCTCGGCCACCTCGTGGAACCTGGTGTACGGCAGGACGGTGGCCGCCGCGAAGTAGTTGGCGAATCCCAGGCGGGCCAACGCGCGGGATTCGTCACCGGTGAAGCCGCCCTCGGCGACCATGCTGCGGATCAGGTCGCCGTTCTCCAGGTACGCCAGTTCCGCGGCGAAACGGAACACCTTCTGCCCGGCGGACAGATGCGGTGAGATCTCCAGGACCCGAGTCTTCGCGTCGAAACGGTGGAGGACGTTCTCGCCGAGGTCGATGCGTTCGATCACCTGGACGTCGTAGAGGTTGCGCAGTCGTTTGGCCACTTCGGCGGCGACGTCCGCGCGGTGGAAGCGGAGGCGGTTGGTCAGGTCCTCGGCGGCCCGGTCGAGATCGTCGAGGTAGTTCTGCCGTTGGTAGAAGTAGTCCCGGACTTCCTCGTGCGGCTTGGAGATCGCCGCGCTTCCGCTGCCGTCGGAGAACCGGTCCTCGGTCGCGGCCGCCAACTGAGCCGTCGTGTTGCGGTAGCGCCGATGCATGTTGACCATGGCGCGGGCCAGCGCGGGGTGCGAGGCGACCATGTCGGCGAGCTCGTCGACGTCGGCGTCGACCCCGATGTCCTGATCGAGTGTCACCTCGCGCAGCTCGGCGACGAGGCGGGTGTCGTCCTGGGTGGAGAAGAACGTGGTGTCGACGCCGAACACGGCGGTGATGCGGGTCAACACTGCAGAGGACAGCGGCCGGACGTCGTGCTCGATCTGGTTGAGGTAACTCGCGGAGATGTCGAGCTGTCGTGCGAGCGCCGCCTGGCTCAGTCCTCGCTCGACTCGCAGCTGGCGGAGCCTGCTGCCGACGTAGGTCCGTGCCATGGTCCCAGTCTAGGAGCGCCGTCCGCCATTACCGCGTCTTGACCATATCGTTGCAGGTAGGACGGGTTTTCGGTCTGGTCTGTCACATGCGGGCGCCCTGGGGAAGACGGGCGCACACTAGGCGTTGCAGGGGGCGGATACGCAGTACACGTGAGAGACGAATGTGAGGAGAAGCGACATGGCCGACTCGGTACGACAGGAAATTGCCCGCGACGCGGTGGTTCTGGTGGCAGGAACCGTTCTGGTGTTGTCGACGCTCTGGCTCCCCGTGCCCCACCGCAGCGAGGTGACCGGTGCCATCCTCGTGCTGGGACTGCTGTCGGCGTTCTCGGCGCTGTGGGCCATGGGCAGCGCATCGCGCTCGAGTCACTGGGCCCACGTCGTGCTGGGCGTCGTGCTGGCGACGTCACCCGTCGTGCTGGCATTCCCCGCCGGCGCCAGTGCGGCCGACTACTACGCGCTCGTCGGCGGCGTCGTGATCGCGGCGATGGGTGTTCTGGGAGTGCTGACCGAGCGTCGTCGGGTCGCCGTGACGGTGTGATGCGCGAGAAAACAGTACGAACGTACGGTGACGGTGGTCACAGGCCGGCATGGATGATGCCGACGGAGGGCGATTCGACAAGCGCTCTCGTCGGCGGCCGCCATTGCGTGCATTTCGTTCCCCAACTGCGGTTATCAGGTTACTGACGGGTACGGAGACGCCGCGGACCCCCCGGCGATCTTCGCAAGATTCGCAGAACGCGCGTACTGCTTAGCGGAGATTTACAGTCTCAGCAGGTAGACACCACTTTTTCTCTGTGCCATCGTGTGTTTGTACATCCGATATGCCTGGCAAGCCTGCGAAGCACGAGCAAGCTGCCGACGCAGACGCAACAGAGACGGAGCTTTTCGATGTCGACCACCGGCACCCCGAAGACCACGGAAGAGATCCAGAAGGATTGGGACACCAATCCCCGCTGGAAGGGCGTCACTCGTAACTTCACGGCACAGCAGGTTTCCGACCTGCAGGGCACTGTCGTCGAGGAAGCCACCCTCGCTCGTCGCGGCTCGGAGATCCTCTGGGATCTCGTCAACAACGAGGACTACATCAACTCGCTCGGTGCCCTCACCGGCAACCAGGCCGTGCAGCAGATCCGCGCCGGCCTCCAGGCGATCTACCTCTCCGGATGGCAGGTCGCCGGTGACGCGAACCTGTCCGGCCACACCTACCCGGACCAGAGCCTCTACCCGGCCAACTCGGTTCCGTCGGTCGTGCGCCGCATCAACAACGCACTGCTGCGCGCCGACGAGATCGCCAAGATCGAGGGCGACACCTCGGTCAAGAACTGGCTCGCTCCCGTCGTCGCCGACGCCGAGGCGGGCTTCGGTGGCGCCCTGAACGCCTACGAGCTGCAGAAGGCCATGATCGTGGCCGGCGCCGCCGGTGTGCACTGGGAAGACCAGCTCGCGTCGGAGAAGAAGTGCGGCCACCTCGGTGGCAAGGTGCTCATCCCCACCCAGCAGCACATCCGCACCCTGACCTCCGCGCGTCTCGCGTCCGATGTCGCCGACGTCCCGTCGGTCATCATCGCCCGCACCGACGCCGAGGCCGCCACGCTGATCACCTCCGACGTGGACGAGCGCGACCGTGAGTTCCTCGACGGAACCCGCACCGCCGAGGGCTTCTTCGGTGTCAAGAACGGCATCGAGCCCTGCATCGCCCGCGCCAAGGCCTACGCGCCGTACGCCGACCTCATCTGGATGGAGACCGGCGTGCCGGATCTCGAGGTCGCCAAGAAGTTCTCCGAGTCGGTCCGCAGCGAGTTCCCCGACCAGCTGCTCGCCTACAACTGCTCGCCCTCCTTCAACTGGAAGGCGCACCTGGACGACGCGACCATCGCGAAGTTCCAGAAGGAGCTCGGCGCGATGGGCTTCAAGTTCCAGTTCATCACCCTCGCCGGCTTCCACTCGCTCAACTACGGCATGTTCGACCTGGCGCACGGCTACGCCCGCGAGGGCATGACCGCGTTCGTCGACCTGCAGGAGCGCGAGTTCAAGGCAGCCGAGGAGCGCGGCTTCACCGCGATCAAGCACCAGCGTGAGGTCGGCGCCGGCTACTTCGACCGCATCGCCACCACCGTCGACCCCAACACGTCGACCGCAGCCCTGAAGGGCTCGACCGAAGAGGGCCAGTTTCATTAACCCCCACTCGGCGCTTTCTGCGCACTAGTCAGGCGGCTCGCAGCTTTCGTTGCGGGCCGCCTGTCTCGTATCTGCGGGCTTCGCCCGTGCCCGAGCAGAGTTACCCCCGTCTCACCCTTTCGCGTTGTCGCGCAGGGAGTCCCATTTCGAAGGAGTTTTCGTGGCCGTGGACAAGATCGAGCGCGTCGGGATCGTCGGCGCCGGACAGATGGGCGCCGGTATCGCCGAGGTGTGCGCCCGCGCTCACGTCGACGTGCTGGTGTACGAGAAGACCAGCGAACTCGCTGCTGCCGGCAAGGCCCGGATCACGAAGTCGCTCGACCGCGGCGTGAGCAGCGGCAAGATCACCGAACGTGAGCGCGACCAGGCCGCTGCCCGGTTGTCCTTCACGGCAGACCTCGCCGACTTCGCCGACCGCGAGATCGTCGTCGAGGCCGTACTCGAGGACGAGGCGATCAAGACGGCACTGTTCGTCGAACTGGACAAAGTGGTCACCGACCCCGAGGCTGTGCTCGCGTCCAACACGTCGTCCATCCCGATCATGAGGCTCGGCGTCGCGACGACGCGGCCCGAACGCGTCATCGGCATGCACTTCTTCAACCCGGTGCCGGTACTTCCGCTGGTCGAGCTCATCTCCTCGCTCAAGACGTCGGACGCCGTCGTGCAACGCGCGGAACGATTCGCCGCGGACGTGCTGGGCAAGCAGGTGGTCCGCGCCGCGGACAGGTCCGGCTTCGTCGTCAACGCGCTGCTCGTGCCGTACCTGCTGTCGGCGATCCGCATGGTCGAGTCGGGTTTCGCCACCACCGAGGACATCGACAAGGCGACCGTGCTGGGACTCGCGCACCCGATGGGTCCGCTGGCACTGTCCGACCTCATCGGGCTCGACACGGTGGCGTCCATCGCCGACTCGATGTACGCCGAGTACAAGGAGCCGCTGTTCGCTCCGCCGCCGTTGCTGCTGCGCATGATCGAAGCGGGGCTGCTGGGCAAGAAGACGAGCGCCGGTTTCTACGAGTACGTGAACGGACGAATCGCCAAATAGCGCCTGTTCGCTCGACGGCCCGGACCGGTGGAACAACTCCACGCGATCCGGGCCGTCGTTGTCAGGGGTCACTGAACTGCCGAGAAACCGACCGAAATCCCGTTCCGACGCGTTAGTTTTCACCGCGGCGCTCATCTGCGCCGCTGTGGACACGAGACGGACAGGGGACGTGACATCGCACTCGGTACGCCCTTCATCTCCCGGTTCACGACGGGAACGCGGACTCTCGGCCGCTTCGCCGATCTGACCGTCGCCACCTTCGGCTTCCTCGTCCGTGACCTGATCGGACTGCGTTTCGTCTGGCGCGAATTCCTCGACCAGGCATGGTTCATGGTCACGGTGACGGTTCTTCCCGCGATCCTGGTGTCCGTTCCGTTCGGCGTCATCGTCTCCGTCCAGGTCGGCAGCCTGACGTCGCAGATCGGCGCCACATCCATCGCCGGGGCCGCAGGCGGGCTCGGCGTCATCCGACAGGGCGCACCTATCGTGACCGCGCTGTTGCTCGGTGGCGCAGCAGGTTCCGCCATCGCGGCCGATCTCGGCGCACGCACGGTGCGCGAGGAGATCGACGCGATGCGCGTCATGGGTATCGACCCGGTCCGCCGGTTGGCGGCCCCCAGGCTCGCCGCGATGCTCCTCGTCGCACCGCTTCTCTGCTCGCTCGTCATCTTCATGGGTCTGGTCTCCGGATACGTGGTCAACGTCGGGTTCCAGGGCGGGACACCGGGCAGCTACCTGTCCTCGTTCGCGTCGTTCGCCTCCACCACCGACCTCGTCGTGGCGCTGGCCAAGGCCGAGATCTTCGGCATCATCGTCGTCCTGGTCGCCTGCCAACGCGGATTCGAAGCCACGTCCGGACCGCGCGGAGTGGCCAATGCCGTCAACGCATCCGTCGTCGTCGGAGTGCTGTCGGCGTTCATCGTCAACGTGCTCGCCACACAGCTGGTGTCGATGTTCCTTCCACAGCGGCTGGGGTGACCGGATGACCGTCTCGCGCTATTCCCCGCCCGGCACCGCCCCGTTCATCCGCGGTGGCAAGCGCATAGCCCGCGTGCCGATGGGCATGGTCGAGCACCTGGGCCACCAGCTCACCTTCGTGTGGCAGGTGCTCGTCGCGATCCCGCACACACTGCGCTCCTACCGCCGCCAGACGATGATCGTCCTCACCGACATCACCTGGGGCAGCGGCAATCTCGTCGTGGGCGGCGGCACCGTCTCGGTGCTGGTCATCCTCGGCGTCGCAGTCGGTTCGTCCATCGGTATCGAGGGTTACAACGCACTGAACCTCGTGGGTATGGGTCCGCTGACGGGATTCATCTCCGCGTACGCCAGCACCCGCGAGCTCGCCCCGATGATCGCCGCCATCGGATTCGCCAGTCAGGCCGGATGCCGCATGACCGCCGAGATCGGCGCGATGCGCATCTCCGAGGAGATCGACGCACTCGAGGTCGTCGGGATCCGGTCGATTCCCTTCGTCGTCACCACGCGCGTCATCGCCGGCGTCCTGACGATCATTCCGCTGTACCTGCTGACGCTGATCCTGAGCTACATCTCCTGCGCGATCATCGTCGCGGCGTTCGGAGACCAGTCGTCGGGAACCTACGACCACTACTTCTCGGCGTTTCTGCAACCGTCCGATCTGCTGTACTCGCTGCTCAAGGCCACCATCTTCGTCGGCGCCGTCATCATGATCCACGGCTACCAGGGCTATTACGCCACCGGTGGACCCGAGGGCGTCGGCCGTGCGTCCGGCCGGGCGATCCGCGCGTCACTCATCGTCATCGTCGTCCTCGACATGATCCTCACCGTGGTCATCTGGGGCGTCGACGTCGGCATCAGGATCTCGGGGTAGGGGCGCGGCATGGCAGTTTTCGACGACCTCTCCCGCCGGTCCGCGGGCCCGAGCGCACTGCGCGTCCGCGGGCTCGTCGTCGCCGTCGTTCTCGTCGTCCTCGGAGTCGTCCTGACGAAGTACGCGACAGGCGATTTCGAGTCGCGGTTCGACCTCACCATCGACAGCACCGCGGTCGGTGACGGGCTCGCCGTCGGATCGGACATCAAGTACCGCGGACTTCCCGTCGGCCGCGTCGACGACATCGAGCCGCTCGGGTTCGGCTCCCAGCGGGTGCATGCGCACATCGAACCCGTCGTGGCCTCGGTCCTGACCGACGACGTCACCGCGCGCTTCTCGTCCGCGACGGTGTTCGGGGCCACCGTCATCGAGCTGTACTCGGAAGGTGCAGGCGCACCCTTGCGAGAGGACACCGTTCTCTCACTCGGCGACGACACCGAAACCGCGACGGTGACAGGCGTGTTCCGCAGACTCGCGAGCCTCACCGACGTTCTGGACGCGGACAACACCAACCGAGTCCTGGACCTGATGTCTCGGGTGTCCAGCGAGTTCGGGGACAGTTTGAAACCCTTCTTCGACACGGCGCAGATGATGGCCGAGACCCAGCGCGCACCCCTCGGCTGGAAACTGCAGCGAGGCGCCGTGCTCGCCGACGGCCTGGGAGCGTCCATCGGCCCCGTGACCGACGTCGTCGACAAAGTGGTGACCAGCAGCGAGTACTTCGAGACACCGGAGAACAGGGACCGAGCCGTGAAAGCGATGCAGGGTCTCGGCACCGGTCTGTCCATCCCCCTGGGAGATCTGTTGCGGGACAACAACCCTTATCTGAAGCCCCTTCTCGACACGGTGCTCGACATCCTCCTGCCCGTCGCTCTCTCGGCAGGCACGCTCGCACCCTCCTACCAGCGAGTGCCCGACGCAATCGCGGGGGTGGAGGACGCCTTCCCGACCGTGGACGGCCGGACACAGCTCCAACTGCAGGTGATCGTCACGAACATGCCGACCCTGGCGGGGCCCGTCGAGGCGTTCGCGAACAGCGTCGGAGGTGGACTGTGAGTCGCGGGGCATCGACCGTGGGCACACCGGTGGGAACGCTGCTCAAGCTCGGCGCGTTCGCCGTCGTGGCGATCCTGTGTCTCGTGCTGATCGGCGGCGCACTCCGCAGCGGAGTCAGCGGGGACCGTTCGACGTTCGACGCTCGGTTCGACGACGTCTCCGGCCTGTACGAGGGCGACGACGTGCGCCTGTCGGGCGTGCTGGTGGGGACCGTCACCGGAATCGAGCTCGACGGGACACGCGCCAGGGTGACGTTCGACGTCGACGCGGATCGACCGGTGCGGACGACGACCAAAGCTGCTGTGCGATACCAGAACCTGCTGGGTCAGCGGTACCTCGAGCTGATCCGCACGGACGACTCCGGGTCGGACCTCGAGTCCGGGGCGTCCATGGCCGACGACATGACGGTGCCGTCGTTCGATATCACCACACTGTTCGACGGGTTCCAGCCGATCTTCGAGACCGTCGACACCGAGCAGGTGAACCGCTTCGCCCAGAACGTCCTCGACCTCGTGCAGGGCGACGGCTCCGGTCTCGGTCCGGTCCTGCGGGATCTCGACGGCTTGACCAGCTACGCGCAGCAGCGCGAAGACCTCATCGTGATGCTCATCCGCAACCTGGGAGCGATCTCCGGCGTCGTGGCCGAGCGGTCGGAACAGCTCGGGCGACTGTTCGCGGAACTGGACCGCGTCGTGTCCACGTTCGGTGATCGAGCCGACACCTTGCTCGACGCCGTGGACGACATCAACAACGGCCAGGGTCCCTTCATCTCGATCGGCGAGCAATTGCGCGACACGTACGACTCCGAATACGGCCCGGTGGACGCGGCATTCCACCGCGTCGTTCCCGGCGCCCAGCAATTGGTGGATCTGCTCGCGATGGTGCCGAGCCTGCTGCGCGGCGTGGACACGACGGTGCAGAACGCTCCCGAGGGCCAGGTCTCGTCCTGTTCCGCCGGAGACGCCGACATTCCCGGTATCGGGTCCGTCGTTCTCGGCACCCAGCGACTGGTGGTGTGTCGATGAGTTCCGTGCGTGCCGGAAGCCAGACCGTCTGGGGAATCGTGGGGGCGCTAGCACTGGTCGTCGCCGTGGTCGCTGCGGTCGTCGTCTACGTTCTTCCGCTCGGAAACCGGACGTACACAGCAGCATTCGAGACGACCGGCGGAGCACACGCCGGCGACGACGTCCGGATCGCGGGAATCTCGGTGGGATCGGTGACGGGGATGCAACTCGCCGGCGATCACGTCGACATGACCTTCGAGGTCCGGGAGGACATCGCGCTCGGTGACGCGACATCCCTCGGGGTGCGGTTGCTGACGCCGATCGGTGGCCACTACTTCGCTCTGGTGCCCGGCGGCACCGGAGAACTGCCCGACAACCGTGTCCCGATCGAGCACACCAAGGTGCCGTTCACGCTGTCGGACACGGTCGAGGCCGCGACGCCCATCCTGCGTGACCTGGACGGAAAGTCTCTTCGGCAGACGATCGCCGAGATCGACCGCTCCGTGCAGGCGCAGCCCGATTCCATCCGGAACATCACCACGTCCTTGACCTCCATGACCGGAGCCATCGCCGACCGGCAGGACGACCTGGACCGCAGCCTGGACGTGGCCGACGAGTACATCGGAGAGCTCGCGACGGATCGCGAGATCCTCCTGGGCCTGCTGAAGCAGATCGGCATCATCACCTCCAAGCTCGGCGCCAAGCGGGCCGACGTGGCCGCGGCCGCCGACAAGCTCTACCGGCTGTTCGATCTGCTGCACCGACCGATCGTCGCGCTCGACGAAGGTATCGGTCCGACCATCGACGAGATCGAGAACCTCGTGGCGACGCTGAAGGCACGCACCGGATCCATCGACGAGGCGATCTCCGCAGGCCGCGAGTTCTCCGACTCCATGGCAGGCCTGCTCGACACCGGTGCCGGACCCGTCATCGACCGGAGCGCCGGTGTCGTCACCGGCACCACCCTGTGCGTCCCGATACCCGGAAAGGTGTGCTGACATGGCGATGCGCAGCAAAGTGGTGGTCGCCGCCGTCGTAGCAGTCGTTCTGGTGGGCGCGGGAACGGCTGCGTCGTCGGCCGCGCAACTGGTGGGAACGCCGCAGTCGGACGTGTGCGCCGACATGACCGACTCGGTCGGTCTGTACGAGGGCAACGACGTCACGCTCCTCGGAATCCCCGTCGGAGAAGTGACCAGCATCGAGCCGCGCGGCGATCATGTCCGAGTCACCATGTCGGTGGACGAGTCGCTCGCGCTGCCCGCCGACGTGGGCGCCGTGACGATGTCGGACTCCATCGTCACCGATCGTCGGCTCGAACTGACCACTCCCTACCGGGACGGCGCACAACTCGATCGCGGTGCGTGCATTCCGCTGGAACGCACACGGACTCCGATCGGTATCAGCGACACCCTCGAGGCCGTGAACAAGCTCGGTGCCGAGCTGCTGGGCACCACGTCCACGACCGACCCCGACAATCCCCGTCCTCCCGACGAGGAGATCCTGGGCGACACGCTGCGATCGCTCGACACGGCGCTGGACGGCAGCGGCGACCAACTCGGAACGGCGCTGTCGCAGGTGTCGTCCCTGGTGGGCAACCCCGCGAACAAGGACACCCAGGTGCGGCGCATGGTGGACAGCGTCGACACGTTGACCACGACGCTGGTCGATCGTTGGCCGGACATCACGCTGCTCATCGAGAACCTGAAGCAGGGACTCGGCGCCGCCGGCGACTTCTCCGAGCGCTTCGCCCAGGCCATCGACCTGACCGTGGAGTTCCTCCCCATTCTGGAGAAGACCCTGCCGAAGTTCGCCCCCACTCTGTACCGTGTGCTCGATGTCGTGGTGCCGATCGTGGCGATCATCGTCAGCAGGGTCGGCGACATCGCGAGCATCCTGTCGCGGGTCCCCAAGCAGACCGAGCAGCTCGCATCCCTGCAGGACCCGGGCACCGGTGCCGCACGACTGACGTTCGCGCCGCCGCAGTTCGAGGTCGCGACGGGCAGTGGGTCCACGGTGAACATGGATCTCGTTCCCCTCGTCCTCGGAGCGGCGGCCACCCGATGAAGCGCATCGTCGCGGTGGTGACCGCGGTGGCAGCGACCGTGACGATCTCCGGGTGCGGCGCGTCCATCGCGGACCTTCCGGTGCCCGGCAGCTACGTGCCCGGTCCCACCTATCGGGTGGACATCGAGTTCTCGAGTGTGTTGAACCTGCCCGCGCGCGCGAAGGTCGTGTTGGACGGAGTCGACGTCGGGTTGCTCGAGTCGGTGACGCTCACCGGGTCGACGGCCGTGGCAGCGGTGAACATCGACCGGACCGTCGAGTTGCCCGCGACGACGCGCGCGGAACTCCGGCAGGGCACCATCCTCGGAGAGATCTACGTCGCGCTCGAGCGGCCCGCCGACGGGTCGGATACGTCGGGCGCGGTTCTGCGGGACGGCGATGTCGTTCCACTGGAACGGACGTCGCCGGCGGACAACGTCGAGGACGTGTTGCGAGGACTGTCCGAGGTCGTCGCCGGCGGACACATCGTCGACTTCGAACGCTCGATCGAGCGATTCAACAGGGCGATCCCGCCGGACCCGGCCACCGTCGACCTCATCAACGGCAAGGCGCGCGAGGCGCTGAGCGATCTCGCGACACACTCGGCCGAGCTGGACCGCATTCTCGGCGGCGCCGAGGCCGTCACCGGATCCTTCGCGGCGAAGACGGACACCCTCGACACCATTCTGACGAGTGGACCCGAACGGGTCGGCGGTCTGGCGGATGCGCTGCTGGTGGTGGTCGACGCGCTGATCGACCTGGGCTACATGTCGCGCAACATCGGAGACGTGATCAACCCGGTGGCCGGTGATCTGCACGATGTCATCGCCACCTTGCAACCCATGATCCGCACGCTCGCGACCGCCGACCTGACCGCCCCGATGCTGGCGTCCCGGATGGATGCACTGTTGCGGGACAAACTCGTTCCGTTCTTCACGTCGTCCCCGAACGTCCGCATCACCTCCGTGTCGGGTGACGCGGACCCTGTCGATCGGGCAGACCAGATGATCACGGTTCTTCGATCGATCGGATTCGTACGATGAAGTCGTCCATCCTGTCGGCCACGGCACTGGTGGCGGTCGCCGTGGTGGGCGTCGGGTACCTGTCGCTGAACGTCCTCGACATCGACCCGAGGCGCGACTACTCGGAGATCACGGTGCCGCTGATCACGTCCGGCGGTCTCATCGACACCTCGCAGGTGACGCTCCGAGGCTTCGCCGTCGGACGTGTCGAACGTATCGACGTCCTGGGTGATCACCTGCGCGCCGTCGTCAGAGTCGATGCTGCACAGCGTATTCCCGTCGACACGGAAGTCCGCGTCTCGAACCTGTCCGCCGCCGGCGAGCAGTTCCTCGACTTCCGGCCGCACACGGACTCCGGCCCGTACCTGGCCGACGGCGATGTCGTCGATCCCGCCGACGTGTCGGTCGCCCCCAGCGTCAGCGACACCCTGGCCGTCGCCGAAGCGCTCACCCGGGAGATCGACACCGACGCGATAGCCGGCATCGTCGACACCGTCGATACCGCCACCCGCGGGCGCGAGTCCGACATCGACAACGTCGTCGAGGTCCTGAGACTGCTGTCTCTCACCCTCGGCGACAAGAAGGACGAGATCCGGCGGCTCTACCGCAACCTGCAGGTGCTCGGCGAGAACGCCTACGCGGACGCACTCGGACCGCGGCTCGCGGACGCCGTGCCCGAACTGGAGGCATCGGGAGCAGGTCTCGAGCACCTCATCGGTTCGTACCAGAGCTACTCCTACGTCGGAGAGACCGTGTGGGACGGCGAACTCGCGCGGTTGGTCCCCAAGATCGACGAGTACCTGAGCCAACTGTCTCCCGATCTGGGGTTCATCGCCACCGTGCTGCGTCCGGTCACAGCCCCGATACGTCCCGTGCGGGTCGACGCCGGCGCGCTGGTGACGATGCTCGAGCAGGTGTTCCCCCGCGGTGGGCCTGCGCGTGTTGCCGTGACGGTCGCCGGAAACTGACTGCAGAGAAGAGTGAAAGGGTCACCATGACAACCGAAGTCGATCAGACACCCACCGAGAGCGACGCGTCGCCGACACCCGAGCCGGCGTCCGCACCTGCCCCGTCGTCCTCGTCGTCGAGAACGCGCCTCGTCGCGATCGTCGTCGCCGTCCTGGCGACCGTGGCCGCCGTCGCCCTGGGTGTGCAGTGGCACTCGGTGTCCTCGACCCTCGCTGCGGAGCGTGCCGCGGCCCTCGACCGGACCACCGCCGAG
This sequence comes from Rhodococcus sp. AC861, assembly GCF_979256035.1. Classification (NCBI taxonomy): domain Bacteria; kingdom Bacillati; phylum Actinomycetota; class Actinomycetes; order Mycobacteriales; family Nocardiaceae; genus Rhodococcus; species Rhodococcus sp. AC861. The sequence goes on along the minus strand of NZ_CEEDMW010000002.1, from coordinate 312,364 downwards.
AACACGGCGCGTGCGTACACGGAGCGGTCGCTGACCTACGACCACACCGACATCGACAGTTTCTTCGCCGGGGTCGAAGACGGTACGACCGATGCTCTGAAGGAACGGTTCGCCGGGGTTCGCGACGTGTTGACGCAGATCATGACGGAGTCTCAGGTCGTGGCGTCGGGAACGGTCGACGCCGCGACGGTGACCGCACAGGACGGTGACTCGTACACGGTGTCGGTGTTCGCGACCCAGCAGACCCAGAACCTGCAGCAACCCGAACCCGGATCGGTGCCCACCCTGCTCACCGTGACGGTCGAGCACACCGGCGATCAGTGGCTGGTCGCGGACTACGGAGCAGATCTGGGCGGTCAGTAGGGTCAGGCGGGCCGTCGGCCCGCGACGAACTGCGCCGCGCCGTGCACGCGGTGGACGATATCGACGAAGCCGTGCCGTTCCAGCACGGTGGTGAACGCATCGCGGTCGAACATCTCGAGTCCCACGGTGCCCGCGGCCACCGCTCCGAGGGCACTCACGGGACTCGGACCCCGCCGGACAGTCGCCATGAGCGCGAGCCGTCCGCCCGGCCGCAGCACCCGGATCATCTCGTCGAGCACCCGGAACGGTTCCGGAACCAGATACAGCGCCGCGTAGCAGCACACGGCGTCGATCGAGCTGTCGTCGAACGGCAGCGACCGCGCGTCACCGAGCAGGTACGCGATGTGGTCGGTGTCCCCGGTGTCGGCGGCTGCTCGCGCGATCATCGGATCGGAGGCGTCGGCGCCGATCACCAGGGCGTCGTCGACGCCCGAGCGCCGCAGGACGTCGGCGATCGACCGGGTGAAGTTGCCGGGTCCGCACGCCAGGTCGAGCACGACCGACACCTCGCCGGACGTCAGCCCCAGGTCCTTCACCGCGTAGTCCAGTTCCTTCTCGACGGTCGGCCCTGCGGGTCCGCCCATCCAGACCCGGAACAGTGGCCGCCACGCGCGCTCGTAGATCGTCGCCAGCGGTGAGAAGTTCATCAGTCGTCCCGCTGCCGACGTCGGCGTGTCCGGTGTCGTGCGGACGCCCCGCACGTCCAGGACTCCGGGCAGGGGTGTGGACGCGTCGACACCTTCCCGGAGGAGGGTTCGGGTGCGCACTACGGCGGTGGTGTCGACCATCACTCCACGCTAGTCGCGTGAGAGGGGACCCACGATGCGCAGACTGCCCGAACCCGCGCGGCAGTGCCGGATCCGACTCGACCGGCCCGGCGCCCGGTCCACGAACACCGCTCCGTCCGGCCGACGCTAGTGTGACCACAGCGATCCGACCGGGTCGGCTCACGCACGGGGAGGACGAGGACGAGATGGCTTCAGCACAGGTACCCACGATCGCCGGAATCGCTTTGGCAGCAACAGGAGCCGCGCACTTCGTGGCTCCCGACGCCTTCAGGGCGATCACCGAGCCGATCTTCCCGAAGGACACCCGGACGTGGACCTACCGCAACGGTGCGTCCGAACTCGCCATCGGTACGGCCATCGCTGTGCCGGCGACCCGCAAGGTCGGACTCGTCGCTCTGGCGGGGTACCTGGGTTTCCTCGGATACCGCGCGGTCCTTGCGCGCTGACGGTCGGTAGCGCCTGCATCGGGAGCGGTCCGAATCGGACAGTGGTTTACGAGTCAACGATGCACGGGTAGACATGTGTACATGTCTTCCGCAACCGCTTATGCCGCAACCGCCCCCGATGCACCGCTCGAGAAGACCACGATCGAGCGCCGTGAACTCGGACCGAACGACATCCTGATCGACGTCAAGTTCGCCGGCATCTGCCACTCCGACATCCACACCGCCCGTAACGAGTGGGGTGGCACCACGTACCCCGTCGTCCCCGGACACGAGATCGCCGGCATCGTCGCCGAGGTCGGCACCGACGTCACGACCCGCAAGGTGGGCGACCGCGTCGGCGTCGGCTGCTTCGTCGACTCCTGCGGCACCTGTGAGGCCTGCAAGGACGGCGACGAGCAGTACTGCACCAAGGGCGTCGTCCAGACGTACAACTCGAAGACCTACGAGGGCGAGTTCACCAACGGTGGCTACTCCACGCAGATCGTCGTCACCGAGAACTTCGTCCTGGGCATCCCCGAGGGTGTCGAGCTCGACGTCGCGGCGCCGCTGCTGTGCGCCGGCATCACGCTGTACTCGCCGCTCAAGCACTGGGGCGCCGGTCCCGACAAGAAGGTCGCCATCATCGGCATGGGCGGACTGGGCCACGTCGGCGTCAAGATCGCTCACGCGATGGGCGCGCACGTCACCGTGCTCAGCCAGACGCTGAGCAAGGAAGAAGACGGCAAGCGCCTCGGCGCCGACGAGTACTACGCCACCAAGGACACCACCGCGCTGAAGGACCTGCGTGGAAAGTTCGACCTTATCCTCAACACCGTGTCCGCGAACCTGCCGATGGGCGACTACCTCGGCCTGCTCGCCCGCAACGGCACGCTCGTCGAGCTGGGTGTTCCCGAGAAGCCCCTCGAGGTCCCGGCATTCAACCTGCTGGCCAACCGTCGTTCGTTCGCCGGATCGATGGTCGGCGGAATCGCCGAGACCCAGGAGATGCTCGACTTCTGCGCCGAGAACCACATCGGTGCCGAGATCGAGGTCATCGCGGCCGACAAGATCAACGAGGCCTACGACCGCGTCGTCAAGTCGGACGTGCGCTACCGCTTCGTGATCGACGCCTCGACCTTCTGATCGTTCAGTCGATCCCCGGCGGCGTCTCGAGTTCCTCGAGGCGCCGCTTTTCGTGGTCGACGTCGAAGTTCGGCGGCGGCCAGGTCAGATCCAGCGATTCGAGTGCCCCGGTCAACAGTTCGGTGACCGCGAGGCGGCTGTACCACTTGTGATCCGACGGCACGACGTACCAGGGCGCCCACTCGGTGTCCGTCCGATCGAGCATGGCCTGGTAGGCCTCCTGATAGGACAGCCACTGCTCGCGTGCCTCGATGTCGCTCGGGTCGTACTTCCAGTACTTGTCCGGACGCCGTAACCGACGTGCCAGCCGCCGGCCCTGCTCGGCGTAGGACAGAGCCATCGCCACCTTGATCACCCGGGTGCCGCTGTCGACGACCCGTCGCTCGAACTCGTTGATCTCGTCGTAGCGCGTGCGCCACACACTCGGGGGCACCAGGTTCTTCACCCGGACGATCAGCACGTCCTCGTAGTGCGAGCGATCGAAGACGCCGATCTGGCCCGGACGGGGAAGCTTCTTCTCCACGCGCCACAGGAAGGGGTGCTCGAGTTCTTCATTGGTGGGTGACCCGAAGGTCGCATGATCGACACCCTGAGGCTCCACCATACCCAGCACGTTGCGCACCATGCCGCCCTTGCCCGAGGTGTCCATCCCCTGCAGGACCAGCAGCACCGATTCCGTGCGCCCACTCTTGCCGCCGGCGTACAGGCGCTCCTGCAGTTCGGAGAGGACGTCGCCGCGCGCGGACATCAACGACTTCCCGGCCGACTTGTCACCGTCGAAACCCGGCGTCGACGCCGCGTCCACATCGGCCCAGGACGTGGACGCGGCGGCGAGACTGCTCGGGAGATACGAGGTGAAACCGGGGGAGGGTGGGCGGCTCATGGCGCGAGCCTAGGCCGACTGTTGCAACTCTTCTCGCAGTTGCGCCAACGTGCGGGCGAGGAGTCGGGACACGTGCATCTGCGAGATGCCCATCTTCTGCGCGATCTGCGTCTGCGTCATGTTGCCGAAGAACCGCAGCAGCAACACGTTCCGCTCACGTTCGGGCAGCTTCTCGAGAAGGGGGCGCAGTGCCTCGTGATTCTCGACGTTCTCCATTTCCTTGTCGTAGTCACCGAGAGTGTCCGCCAGGGACAGCCCCTCGGAATCGCTCCCGCTGGAAGCGCTGTCGACCGACAGGGTCTGGTAGGCGTTGCCCGCGGTGAGTCCCATGGCGACCTCTTCGCGGTCGAGATCGAGGTACTCGGCGAGCTCCGACACCGTCGGAGAACGACCCTGGGTCTGCGACAGATCGGCGATCGCACGCGAGAGCTGCAGATGCAGTTCCTTCATGCGGCGGGGTACGCGGACGGCCCAGCCGGCATCGCGGAAGTGGCGTCGCACCTCGCCCATGATGGTGGGCACGGCGAAGGAGACGAAGTCCGATCCGCGCTCGACGTCGAAGCGGTCTACTGCGTTGACCAACCCGACACGGGCCACCTGTACGAGATCGTCGTGGGCTTCGCCGCGGCCGTCGAAACGACGGGCGATGTGCTCGGCCAAGGGAAGGCAGCGCGTCACCAACTCGTCGCGCAACGTGCGCCGCAGCGGGTCGCCCTCCTCCAACGTGAGGATGCGCGTGAAGCGCTCGGCGACATCGGCGTACTCGTCGGCCGAGCGCCGTGGACGGGTCTTGCGTTCGGGAGGGGTCACTCGTCCCAACCACGCTTGCTCTTGGTGAACTCGATGGTCGTGGAGACGACTCCGTCCGCGTCCTCGGACTGGGAGGTGGACACCGAATCGGTCAGAGCGTTGAGGACGTGCCAGCCGAAGCCGGCCGCATCCAGGTCCGCGCCCGACTCGGTCGTCGTGGTCACCGAGACATGCATCGCGTCGTCGGTGGTGAGGAAGGTGCACAGCAGGCGCGCGCCCGGCGTCGCCCGCACGATGAGTCGGCTGCACGACTCGTCGATGGCCAGGCGGATGTCCGCGATGCTGTCGAGATCGAAGTCGTCCTGTGCCGCGAGGGTGGCTGCGACGGCACGCGTCACCGACAGTTGCGCGGCGTCGGCGTGCACACCGAGCTCTATGGTGGCGTCATCCCCTGCAGCGTTCGGTTCCGTCGTGATGGCCCGTGTCATGGAGTCTCCCACTTCTTTCTCGTAGATCGGGGCGAACCCCGGGCGTATCGGACAAATGTGTATACCCACTGTTCCAGGCGGTGAAACTGCATGTTCAGGGTGGTGCGGTGCCGAGGTCGGAGCGGTGGATCCGCGCGAAGTGGTTGGCATCGCCGCCCGGGTGGCGTAGGTTCATAGGAGGTTGAGTCAGCAGCCGACGCACGAAGCACCGTCGATGGTAGCCAGCACTCCCGTTTCTCTCACCTCGTATGTGACAGAGCCACTTTTCACTTTCGGAGCACCATTGCTCTGCTTCTCCAGCTCGATCGGCATTTGGAGAATCATGACTGTTTCTACGTTCAATGCAGCGACCACCACCACTTTCGGCGACGACGTCGTCATGCTCGGCGGGATCATCTCCGTCGAGAGGACCGACACCGGCGTCACCTACCGCGTCACGGGCAGCGTGGACCTGTCCAACGCGTCCACCTTCTCCGAGGTCGTCACCCGCGGCGAGGAAGACGGACAAACCGTCGTCCTCGACCTGTCGGGAGTCGACTTCTTCGGCACCGCAGCGCTTTCCGTGGTCGCGGCGCTCGACGCCGAGCACGGGGAGAACCTCACGCTCGTCGTCGGCGACGCCGTCACCCGCGTCATGGGCGCAGCTCGCTGGCAGCCCACCGCACGCGTCACCCGATAAACTCGGGGGGTTCTGTGTCACGCAGGATCGCCTTCCCACCTGCCCCTGTCGCCGTTCGCCGGTGACAGGGGCAGTGTCATGTCCGAAGCAGCTTCCTGCCCGTCTCACCCTCGACCGGCCTCCGGCCTGCCCGTCTCACCCTCGACCGGCCTCCGGCCTGCCCGTAGGCTCTGCTGGCATGGAACCCGTTGCGGCACTGCGCGAGGTCGCATTCTGGCTCGAACGCTCGCGGGCCGAAACTCGTCGCGTGAAGGCGTACCGCACGGCCGCCGACGTCCTGGCAGCGCTGGACCCCGACCGGCTGGCCGAACTCGCCCGCACGGACGGGTGGACGACGTTGCGGGGTATCGGACCCAAGACGTCCGCCGTCGCCGCCGCGGCGGCAGCGGGCGAGGTGCCCGAGTATCTCGTCGGACTGCGCGCCGACGCCCGGCCGATCGGCCCCGAGGGCTCCGAGTTGACCGAGCTGTTGCGCGGCGATCTGCACACCCACTCCAACTGGTCCGACGGCGGCAGTCCGCTCGAGGAGATGGCGTACACGGCACGGGCGCTCGGACGCGAATACTGGGTACTGACAGACCATTCGCCGCGTCTCACCGTCGCGAACGGGCTGACTGCCGAACGGCTCCGAGCACAGTTGGCAGTGCTGGAGAACCTTCGCCTCGAGATGGCGGCGGACGACGACGATCACGAGATGCGCATCCTGTCCGGCATCGAGGTCGACATCCTGGACGACGGCAGCCTGGACCAGGATCCGGAACTGCTCGACGAACTCGACATCGTCGTGGCCAGCATCCACTCGCATCTGCGCGCCGACAGCGCCACCATGACCGCGCGCATGGTCGCGGCGGTGTCCCATCCGTCCGTCGACGTCCTCGGTCATTGCACCGGCAGGCTCGTCGAGGGCGGGCGGGGGACGCGTCCGGAGTCGACCTTCGATGCCCGCGCGGTGTTCGAGGCGTGCCGGGACCACGGAACGGCAGTGGAGATCAATTCCCGACCCGAACGACAGGACCCGCCCGAACGCCTGATGGAGCTGGCGCTGGAACTGGGGTGTCTGTTCTCCATCGACACCGATGCCCACGCTCCGGGGCAACTGGACTGGCTGGGCTACGGCAGTGCGCGCGCGGCGGCGGTCGGCATTCCTGCGGACCGCATCATCACGACGTGGCCGGTGGAACGACTTCTGGAGTGGACGGCATCGGGCACCCGGGACGAAAAGGTCGTAAAGAACAGGCAGAGTGCGCGAGAGATGTAACAATCACGGGCGGGCGATCCCGAGAAAAATGTCGGAACGGTCGGTTTACGAGCACGGGGGGACGCGGTGACGGCAGGCCGGACCCCTGACGACCGAATCCGTGATGACCCGACCTCGGACGCCCCCGTGACACGCGAGACGATCACGGCCGTGATCGCGGCGGTGTCCGCGTCGTCGGCCGACGGAGTCGTGATCTCCGACCGCTGCGGCGCCATCGACCACATCAATACCGTTGCGCGCAAGCTCCTCGGCTTTCCGGCGACGGGAACACCCGATGCGAGCAACCCCGATTCAGCCGTGGGATTCGCCGCCCTGTCGACGATCCTCGACGAGTTGGGCACGCGGGACGACACGCGTCCACTCGGCGAGGTCGCCCCGGCGTGGACCGGTCGAGTCCACCTCGGAGACCGGCAGAGCGGGCGGACCGTAACAGTCCGGGCATGGGACCTCGGTGCTGGCGACGGCTCCGATCTGGTGGTGATGAGCCTCGTCGACGGGGTGGAGCGTGACGAACGGGAGCACGAACTCGTCGATGCCCTCACTGCGGTGCGTCTGCGCGCACGCGAACAGCGGATCATCGCGGGTCTGAACCGTGCGGCGTTGACGGGGAAGTTCGACGACCTCGCGGCCGCGGCCGCCGCGTCGATCCCGGATCTGTTCGGCGTCCCGCATGCCCTGATCCTCCGGGACCACGGCGGGGGGACGCTCGTCGTCACGGCGTCGACCGTCCCGGTGGACGAACCCAGCCGCACGTTGTCCGCCGGCACGGACAGCCTGGCCGGATACGCCTTCGACCGTCAGGACGTCGTGGTGTGCGGCGACGTCCGCGACGAGGTCAGATTCGACGTCTCGGTCCTGGAGAAGTACGGCATGCGCAGCGGGATGGCTGCGCCCATCCGAGGTGCCGACGGACTCTGGGGCGTCATCGTCGTCTACAGCGAACACCCCCACACCCCGACCAGCGATGCACTGTCCTGCCTGGTCACCGTCGCCGACGTGCTGGCGTCCGCGGTCCGTCGGTCCGACCTCGAACGGGAGCTGCGGTACCGGAGCCTGCACGATCCGTTGACCCAGCTCGCCAATCGCACGCTGGCGTACCAGCGCATCGACGAGGCGCTGGACAGCTCACGTGCCGACGGCAGTCTCACCGCGGTGGTCCTGGTGGACCTGCACGACTTCCGCACGATCAACGACAGCTTCGGACACGGCGCCGGCGATGCGGTGCTCGCCGCGGTCGCACCGATGTTGACCCGCACGGTGCGACCCGGTGACACCGTCGCCAGGTTCGGTGGCGACGAGTTCCTGCTGGTGTGTCCGGGTCTGCGCAGTTCGTTCGACGCGATCGGCATCGCGCAGAGCGTCCTCGCGATGTTCCGCCGGCCATTGACGATCGGCAACCGCATGACGACGGTGACGGCGTGCATGGGGATCGCGGTCGGATCCGGCGAACAGCCGGCCGCCGAGATGGTCCGACAGGCCGATGTCGCGATGGGCGGAGCGAAGAAGGACGGGCCCGGCAGTTACGAGCTGTACGACAAGGTTCAGGGCGGTGAGGCGTTGCGACGGCTGACCATCGCCACCGAGCTGCGAACGGCCATCGAGCACGACGAGCTGTCGGTGGCGTACCAACCGGTGTTCGACATCCGGTCGGGCCGGATGACCGGCGTCGAGGCACTGGCCCGCTGGACCACGTCGAGTCTGGGTGAGGTCGGTCCCGCCGAATTCGTTCCCGCGGCGGAACGGGCCGGCCTGATCGGACCGATGGGTGCGTGGGTGTTGCGACGGGCGTGTGCGGAGGCGGCGCAGTGGCAGTCCGGTGACCCCGTCGAGCTCCGGGTGAACGTGAGCCCGTTGCAGTTGCGACACAAAGCTTTCGCGTCGACATTGAGTCGGACGTTGGAGCAGACCGGCTTGGCGCCGTCACTGCTCGGGATCGAGATCACGGAGACCCTGTGGCTCGAGGACACGGCCGCCGTCACCGACAACTTGAACGAACTGCACGCCATGGGCATCAAGATTCTGCTCGACGACTTCGGTGTCGGCCACAGTTCGCTGGACTATCTGATGCGCTTCCCCCTGCTGGACAGCATCAAGATCGACCGGTCCTTCGTCGCTGATCTACCGCTCGCCCAGTCCGAGGCCGTGATCGGTGCGGTCGTGTCCGTCGCCGATGCCTTCGATCTGGACGTCGTGGGAGAAGGGGTCGAGACCACCGCGCAACTCGAGAGCCTCATCCGGTGCGGATGCGGGTACGCCCAGGGCTACCTGTTGGCCCGCCCGCTACCGCCCGCCGAGGTGAGCGCGTTGGTGGCGTCCGGGCGTGGGATGGATGTCCACTCCGGACCGGGTAGCTGATCGACGCTTCGAGACGTACATGTTCTCGTCGGCCACGGACCACGACGCCTCGATGCTCCCGGCCTCGGTGAGTGTGGACCAGCCCACCGACATGGGCACGTGGGCCCGCGCAGCGGACGACGACAGGTCGTCGAGCATGGTCTCCACGTCGGACGAGGGACGGTCGAAGACGAGGATGCCGAACTCGTCGCCCCCGAGACGTGCGACGACGTCGGCATCGTGCGCCCACTCGCGGAGCAGATCGGCGGCGCGCCGGATCACGCGATCGCCCGCGGCGTGACCGTGCAGGTCGTTGACCTGCTTCATGCCGTCGAGATCGACGACGATCACGGCCCCCGGGTCCGCGAACGTCTTCCAGCGCACACCCTCCGGTTCGAGCACACGGTTCCAACCGCGGCGATTCACCAGACCGGTGAGCGGATCCGTCTCGGCGTCATGTCGCGCGAGTTCCGCGGACCGCTCGGCGTTCGCGCGAGCATGGTCGGTCTCGTAGACGGTGGTGAGTAGACCGGACAGGAGTTCGAGCAGTGCCGGCATCGCGGCGGGAAGGTCCTCGGAATGCGGACGGGATCCGTATCCGCACATCGTCCCGAACAGGCTTCCGTCGGCGCGGCGGATAGGCACCCCGATGTAGGACCGCACCGGGTCGTGGCCCGGTACCCCGATCGGAGGAAGACCCGACTGTTCGATGTCTGCGACGACCGAAGGTATCTCGCCGTCGATCATCTTCCGACACAGCGACGGCCCCCACCCGACGACGAGGCCGGTGTCGATTCCCAGGGCGTTCTCGTTGGCTCGCAGATAGATCTGGTTGTCGTCGACGACACGGGTCACGGCCCATGCCGTGGCCGGAACGACGCTGTCCAGATACGTGACGACGGCCGCGCTCGCAGCATCGAACGTCGCAAGAGCGGACAGCGCGGTCGGTGCGGGGATCGTTTCGGTCACGGTCAGTCCTGTGGCGGGTGTTTCTCGACCGCGGCGCCCCGGTGTTGCCGCGTGCCCGGTGAGTCCGGGCCGGTGGTTTCCTGCCCGCCGAGTCTATCCCCAGCGCAGGAGGTCCTCCGCCGATTCCGCGGCTGAACCGTCGTGCACTTACCCTCGATGTCATGGCACCGACGTATGCAACCGCCGACAGGGTCGATCTGGACACTCTGCACCGCTTCGTCGCGGAACGACATCACGCGACACTGGTCACCATCAAGAAGTCGGGAGGGCTCCAGATCTCCCCCGTCACGTGTGGCCTCGACGCGCAGGGGCGCATCGTCGTCTCGACGTACCCGCACCGGGCCAAGACGGTCAATATCCGGCGGTCGTCAGCGGTGACGCTGTGTATCCACTCGGACGACTGGAACGGCCCGTACGTGCAGATCGACGGAACCGCCGAGGTCATCGACCTTCCCGACTCGGTGGAACCACTGGTCGACTACTACCGCGCGATCGCCGGTGAGCACCCCGACTGGGACGAGTACCGCGAGGCCATGGTGCGTCAGGGCAAGTCCATCATCAGGGTATCCATCGACACGTGGGGTCCCATCGCCACCGGCGGCTTTCCGCCGCCGGTCGACGAGACCCCCGAGCAGGAGACCGACGCGTAGTCAGCTCTTCGCGGACACCACCGCGTCGACGACGGCCGCGCAGAAGGCCGGCAGATCGTCGGGATTGCGGCTGGACACCAGATTGCCGTCGACGACCACTTCCTCGTCGACGACCGTCGCGCCGGCGTTCTTCAGGTCCGTCCGCACGCTCGGGTAGGACGTCAACGTCCGACCACGGACGACGTCCGCCTCGACCAGGGTCCACGGGCCGTGGCAGATCACGCCGACCGGCTTGCCCGATGTGACGAAGGTGCGGACGAACGACACCGCATCCGTGTCGAGTCGCAACCGGTCCGGATTGGTGGTTCCACCGGGCAGCACCAGCGCATCGAAGTCGTCCACGGACGCCTCGGAGACCAGTCCGTCGACGGCGAACGTGTCGGCGGCCTCGGTGTCGTTCTCGTATGCCTGGACCTCTCCGTGCGTCAGCGACAGCAGGACGGTGGCGGCTCCCGCGTTCTCGAGCGCTTCTCGCGGCGCCGTCAGCTCGACCTGCTCGACGCCGTCCGTCGCGAGAAACGCGACGGTCAGTCCCGCGGCAGGGGTGGATTCGGTCGCCTGTGTGTCGGTCATGGAACAACCTCCCTCGTCGGCGGCAGTCGCCGAATGCGACACCGCCGACCGTGACCTACCCGGCCGCCGACGGTAGGAAACGGATGGCGCCTCCTCGGGTTGGGATGCGCCGGACGCGGGTATGTGGCAGGCGACCGGGTGCTCACCGAGCCCGGGTCGGCACCGCTGAGTGCACCGAGAGGTGGCGCCGGAGAGGGGAACACCATGAGTACACCGACCGCGAATTCTGCTCCCGGGATCATCGAGGACGCAGTCGATGCACCCGTGGCCACGTGCCTCTTCGAGCACACCACCGCCGGTATCGCTCTGATGGTGGCGCTGTGCGCGGGGATGGCCGCCTTCGTCTCGGCCGCCGTGAACTCCGTCGCCCTGGGCGCGCTGGTCGGATTCCTGATGATCGGCCTCGCCGGCATGGCCGTCGTACTGATACCGGTCGATCGCCGGTAATCTTTCTGTTCTCGAGAACTGCACCCAAGAGGAGGGATGATTGATGCCCGATTTCACGAGCCCCGAGCTTCCCGTCGAGGACGCAGTGGAGCAGGACCGCGACGTCGTTCCCGGAGACGACTCACCGACCCCGGCCTCCGCGGCCTCCTACGATGCGTCGGACGCCGACGTGCTCGAGCAGAACCGCGACGTTCCCCTCGACGACGAGTACGACCGCTGACCGACTACTTCTCGTCGACCTTCTTGTCATCTACCAGGGGATGGTCGACGGAGTTGAAGCGCGCGGGTGATCCACCGGCCTCCGCGACGCCGTGGATGCCGCCCCAGACCATCATCGTCAGGTAGTCGATGAGGTCCTCGGCGGACATCGAGCGGTTCGAGATCCACCAGTGCGTGGCCAACTGCACGCCGCCGACGATGCCGTAGGACCACGGGAGCGAGCCGCCGGAGTCCATCTGCATGCGGCGCAGGCGCTCCCCCAGAACGGTCGCGAGGAGTTCCGCGATCATGCGCTCGGACTCGGCCACGACGTCGCGGTTGGGTCCCGAGCTGTTCGACATCGCGTACAGGTAGACCTCGGGGTCCTCCGCCACGGTCTCGACGTAGGCGGCGACCACCCTGCGTGTCAGGTTGAACTCGTCGAGCTCGACGCTGATGGCCTCGTAGATGCGCGGGGCCAACGTGGTCTCCACGTAGCGCTCGAGCGTCGCGTTGGCGAGGTCGTTCTTGTCGTTGAAGTAGCGGTAGAGGACCGTCTTCGAGATGCCGATCTCGGTGGCGATCTCGTCCATACCGATATTGCGTCCGCGCAGTCGGATCGCGGCGAGCGTCCCGTCGACCAGTTCTTCACGGCGCGCGATCTTGTGCTCGCGCCAGCGCCGCTTGCGGCCGTCGGGCTTGTCGGTCCGGGACTCGGACTGTTTCTTCGGTCCGGACTTCGCGGCGGGGGAGGGTGTGGTGGGTTCGGAGGCGTCACCCGGTTCGGCGCTGTCCCCGTCCGTCTTGCTCGCTGCCGATCTGCTCGCCACGCGCGTGTTCTCCGTCCCGATGTCCGAGTGCGTTCGTGGCGCACTCGTGTGCCGCGACGCACGTCACGCCGCATGTTCGACAGTAGTGCCCGCCACCGGGTGCGCGTCGTCCGGGCGCGGCCCGGCGGGAGCGTGCCGGGGCCGAACCCGGCACAATGGACTCGGTGCAGCTCATGACATTCGACGAGGACGTCAAACGACGCGACCTTCGCAAGATGAAGACCCTCGCCACCGGCTTCCTGGTGTTCGCCACCATCGTGTACCTGTTCTGCCGGTGGCAGGAGTCCCGAGGGGCCGGGGAATGGGTGGGCTACGTGCGCGCCGCCTCGGAAGCGGGCATGGTCGGCGCGCTCGCCGACTGGTTCGCCGTCACGGCGTTGTTCAGACATCCACTGGGACTGAAGATTCCGCATACCGCCATCATCAAGCGCAAGAAGGACCAGCTGGGCGAGAGCCTCGGGTCCTTCGTGGGTCAGAACTTCCTGGCCGTCGACGTCGTGTCCCAGAAGGTCGAATCCGCCAGGATCCCGCTACGGCTCGGAACCTGGTTGGCCGAACCCGCACACGCCGATCGCGTCGCGGAGGAGACGGCCACCATCCTGCGGGGCGTGCTCGACGTGCTCGACGACGAGGACATCCAGCAGGTCATCGACAACACGATCGTCAAGAGACTGGGTGATCCCCAGTGGGGTCCGCCCATCGGCAAGGTTCTGACGTCGCTGCTCGAGGACAATCGTCAGAAGCCGCTGATCGACCTGTTGGCCGAGCGCGCGCACGAGTGGGCGCAGGGCAGCCTCGAGACGATCGATCGCATCGTCACCCGCGACTCGCCGTCCTGGTCGCCGAAGTTCGTCGATGTCCTTCTCGGCGAACGCATCCACCGCGAGCTCGTCGAGTTCACGTGGAAGGTGCGGTCCAATCCGCAACACGAGTTGCGGCTCGCGGCGGACAAGTTCCTCGTCGATTTCGCGCACGATCTGCAGAACGATCCCGAGACCATCGCCAAGGCCGAGTCGATCAAGTCCGAGATCATGGGCCGCGACGAGGTCACCGGTCTCGCCGCGGCGTCGTGGAAGGTGGCCAAACGCCTCATCGTCGACTCCGTCGACGATCCGAACAGCACCCTGCGCGCCAAGATCAGCGAGAACGTCCAGAAGTTCGGCGCCCGACTGCGTGACGACGACGCGATGCGCGGTAAGGCGGACGGCTGGTTGATGGCCGGCGTTCGCTACGTCGTGGAGAACTACACCGACGAGATCACCACGGTGATCACCGACACGGTGGCTCGCTGGGACGCCGACGAGGCCAGCAACAAGATCGAGCTCCAGGTGGGTCGGGATCTGCAGTTCATCCGGATCAACGGCACCGTCGTCGGGTCGCTCGCCGGCCTGACGATCTACGCCGTATCGCAGCTGCTGTTCGGCTGACTCTCGGTGTGATGCAAGGGTGCTAGCAGAGTGCTTGCTATTGCTAGCACCCTTCGTTACCCTGGAATGCGAGGCACACACTTCACCAGTGGAGGAGTTCACGAATGGCATCCCAGGAGAAGGAAGGCGACGACACCACAGTGGTGTCGGTGGCCGGAGATCTCGCCGCTCGGGTCGTCAGTACGGCGACTCAGGACATCGGGAGTTTCATTCGCGCACAGCGAGAATCCGCGCAGGTGTCCCTGCGACAGCTCGCTCTCTCCGCCGGAGTTTCCAATCCCTACCTCAGCCAGATCGAGCGGGGACTGCGTAAACCGTCGGCGGAAGTCCTCAGCCAGATCGCCAAGGGTCTTCGCGTGTCCTCGGAGGTCCTGTACGTGCGAGCCGGCCTGCTCGAGGAGCGGCCGCACAGTCCTATCGCCGATGCGGTGCTCGGTGACGACTCCATCACGGAGCGTCAGAAGCAGGTGCTCCTCGAGATCTTCTACTCGTTCCGCCGCGAGAACGAGACCGGCACCGAACCGCTCCGCCGCAGCACCACACCAGAAACGACATCAGGAGAAACCACATGACCGACCCGAAGTTCGACACCGTCAAGACCCCGCTGTTCGCCGCCGTCGGCGCCGGAGATGCCGTGGTCCAGGCCGTGGCAGACGTGGTGGCCCAGGTGCGCAACCGCGCCGAGAGCACGCAGGCCGACGTCAACGACCGCGTCGACACCGCCCGTGCACGTCTCGCGGACCTGCAGGAAGACGTCACCGAGAGCGTCGAGACGCTGCGTGGCCGACTGAACGCACTGCCCCAGGAACTGCCCGAGGAGATCGCCGACTTGCGTGAGCGTTTCACCCCGGAAGAGCTGCGCAAGGTCGCCGAGGCGTACCTCAAGGTCGCATCGGACCTCTACACCGCACTCGCCGAGCGCGGCGAGGAGACCGTCGAGCGCATCCGCAAGAACCCGACCGTCGAAGAGGGCCTCGAGCGCGCCAACGCGGCCGCCAACGACGCCGTCGACCTGACCGAGCAGACCCTCGGCACCGTCGCCTCGCAGACGCGCGCCGTCGGTGAGCGGGCCGCTGCACTGGCAGGCCGCGCGTCCACCCGTGTCCAGGAAGGTGCCGACGAGGCCACCGACGCCATCAAGGACGGCGCGGACGAGGCAGTCGACAACGTCGACGAGGCAGCCGACGAGCTGAGCGAGAAGATCGACGAGCTGGGCCAGAAGGCCAAGGATGCGGGACAGAAGGCATCCGACAAGGCGTCCGGCGCTGCCGGTGCCGTCG
This sequence comes from Rhodococcus sp. AC861, assembly GCF_979256035.1. Taxonomy (NCBI): domain Bacteria; kingdom Bacillati; phylum Actinomycetota; class Actinomycetes; order Mycobacteriales; family Nocardiaceae; genus Rhodococcus; species Rhodococcus sp. AC861. Next base: position 296,879 of record NZ_CEEDMW010000002.1, on the reverse strand, counting down.
AGGGCAAGACGCGCAACAACGCGGACTCGCCCATCAAGAAGGCGCCCGCCAAGAAGGCTGCACCGGCCAAGGCTTCGGCTCCCACGCCGGCGCCCGCCAAGAAGGCCACCCCGGCCAAGAAGGCTCCGGCCAAGAAGACCACCAGCTAGTAGAACCCGGCAAATCCGACCCCCACGCGAGACCAGCGTGGGGGCCGGTGTCGTTTAGGATGACCGCTATGCCCATGGCGTACAGCGCGACCAGCGCGATCATGAACATCCTGCAGCTCATCGCCCTGGTGGGTGTCGCCTTCGCGCTGTTCCACGCCATCCGCCAGCGTCCCGATGCGTTCACTGCCGCGGACAAGCTGAACAAGCCGGGGTGGGTGGCCATCCTCGCGATCGCCCTGCTGGTACTGCTGGTGTTCCCGGTGGTCGGGTTCGTCGGCATCATCGCCGTGGTCGCCATCGGCGTGTACCTCGTCGACGTGCGGCCGAAGGTCGACGACATCCAGCGCGGACCTCGCTGGTAGTCGCTACCCCTGGCCTGTCACGGTCAGCCACAGCAGCGCCCCGTTGAGGGCGACGATCAGCGCTGTCGTCACGACGGCGAGGACGACCGTCGTGCGGGAGTTGATGCGAGTGCCCATGACGGCCGAACTCGAGGTCATGCGCACCAGCGGTATCAGCGCGAACGGGATGCACAGGCTCAGGACGACCTGACTGAGCACCAGCGCCAGCGTCGGATCCACCCCGATGCCCAGCACCACGAGTGCCGGAATCAACGTCACTACTCGCCGGGCCTGGATCGGAATGCGCTTGTGCAGCAGGCCTTTCATGATCTCGGCACCCGCGGCGCACCCCACCGACGTCGAGGCCAGGCCCGACGCCAGCAGGCCCACGGCGAAGACCGCGGCCACGCCGGGGCCCAGATTGTTCTCGATGGCGGCATGGGCGCCGTCGATGGTGTCCGTTCCCTCCTCGCCGCGGAAGGCCGAGGCCGCGAGGAGCAGCATGCCGATGTTGACGCTGCCCGCGATGATCAGGGCGAAGGTGACGTCCCACTTGGTCGCCCGCAGCAGTCGATCGAGCCGGCCGGAATCCTTCTCGACGCCGTGACGGTCCCGCGCCAACGCCGAGTGCAGGTAGATCGCGTGCGGCATGACGGTCGCGCCGAGCATGCTGGCGGCCAGCAGGACCGATCCCGAACCGTCGAAGCCCGGAACGAGGCCGCCCGCGACGCCTCCCGCATCGACGTCGGTGAAGAACAGGCCGGTGAGGAAGCCGATGGTGATGATCGCCAGCATGCCCATGACGACGAACTCGAACGTGCGTTGCCCGCGGCGCGACTGGACGGCCAGCACGGCCATGGACACGACGCCGGTGATGAGTCCACCGACGAACAGCGGAACGCCGAACAGCAGGTTGAGTGCGATGGCGCCGCCGATGACCTCGGCGAGGTCCGTCGCGATCGCCACGGCCTCGGCCTGCACCCAGAACGCCCGCCGGGGCCAGGGGCGCATGCGGGCGCCGAGCATTTCCGGCAGCGATTTGCCCGAGACGAGGCCGAGCTTGGCCGACAGGTACTGGATGAGTACGGCCATGGCGTTGGCGGCGACCAGGACCCAGACGAGCAGGTAGCCGTAGCGCGCACCCGCGGTGAGATTGGCGGCGACGTTACCCGGGTCGACGTAGGCGATCGCGGCGACGAACGCCGGGCCAAGCAGGGTGAACAGCCGCACGGGTGTGAGGCTGCCCGAGGGGGGTAGACGGGTGCCGACGCGCTCTGCCATTCCGTGAGTGTAGGTCACCCGTTCCGTTTTTGTTCGCTGGACCGTACGGAGAAGTTAGGCCACCCGTATCCACCCCTTGCTCATTCTGGTTCGTCGACCCATTCGAGCAGGTCACCGGGTTGGCATCCCAGCACCCGGCACATGGTCTCGAGCGTGCTGAACCGGACCGCTTTCGCTCGCCCGTTCTTCAGCACCGCCACGTTCGCCGGCGTCAGTCCGACGCGGTCGGCGAAGTCGCCGACGCTCATCTTCCGCTTGGCCAGCTCGACGTCGATGCGCACGACGATCGGCATCAGATGACCGCGTCCATGTCGGTACGCAGCGCCGTCGCCTGGCGCAACAGCGCGCGCATCACCACCATGAGAAGTGCTGCGACGCCGATGATCATGCAGAACAGGAACAGCAGGAGCGGCAGGCCGGGATCGTCCGCACGGAATCCGACGACGAGGAAGACCACGGCGAGAACGGCGCCCGCCGCGGCGATCGAGCGGACGATCGCGTCGACCCAGACGAACGACGCATCGGTGAAGATGCGGTCGCGTCGCACCAGCGTCAGCAGCTTCCATGTCGAGACGACGACGACCTGGATGCACACCACCCAGAAGATCGACACCGCCGTCAGGGGCCACCGTAGGTAGGCCGCGTCCGGATTCTCGCGGGCCATGTGGGCGAACTGTCCGGGCAGCGACATGACCTGCAGGAGCACGAGGAGCGCGAAGAGGCAGGCGAGTGCGGCCTTGGATGCCGCGATGACGCGGCCTTCGGTGATCATGGATCGAGTATCGCCGATTATCTATCGATAATCAATAGATGAGTGAGGGTGTCGTCGCTGCAGCCGAGGTCGACGCCTATCGTCTGAGGGTGCCTGTGACGGAGTACCGCATCGACGACCTGGCCCGGGAAGCCGGCGTGAGCGTCCGCAATGTGCGCGTCTATCAGGACCGCGGGTTGCTGCCTCCGCCCCGCAAGGTCGGGCGCACCGGCTGGTACGACGAATCGCACCTCGCGCGGTTGCAGATGATCTCTCGGATGCTCGACCGGGGCTACACCTTCGTCACCATCAGCGAACTCCTGACCGCGGCGCAGTACGGACTGCGTGTGGAGGATGTGCTGGGCACCGAGGACCCGGACGGCGCCGCCACCGTCGACAGATCGGTCTATCTGTCCCGCAGCGACATCGACGCCATGTTCGACGGTCGCATCACGGACGTCGAACTCGGACGCGCCCAGAAGTTGGACGTGTTCACGGCGGAGGGCGACGGTTTCCGCGTCGCGAATCCGGCGCTCGTCCGCGCCGCGAAGGTGCTGTTCGACGCCGGACTGGCGTTGACGGACATCCTCGACCGCACCGAACGTGTGCACTCGGATCTGACCAGCGTGTCGAAGCAGTTCGTCCGTCTGGTCGTCGACCGCTTCGTTCCGGGCGGCGCCGATCCGTTCCTGCTCGAGCCGAGCGAACTCTCCGCGATGGCCGACCTCATCACCACCCTTCGTCCTCTGGCGGCCCAGGCCGTGCAAGCTCTGTTCACCGAAGCCATGGATGCCGAGATCGTGCACGCCATGGAGACCGCGCTCGACGGCGCGACACCGTCGGACTCGCCCGGGTCCGACGACGACACCCGAGGAGACGCATGACCGATCGACGCACGTTGTTGGCCACCGCCGTCGCCGGCGCCGCGGTAGCCGGTGTGGCGGGAGCCGTGGTGTCCCGCCGCCGAAGCGCACCGCCGTCCACCCGACTGGGCGATGCGGACGTGCTTCTGCGTCGACCCGATCTGGAACCGCGGGTGCGCACCGTCGTCGCCGAGGACGGCGCACGACTGCACGTCCGTGAGTACGGGGACCCCGACGCCGATCCCATCGTGCTGAGCCACGGATGGACCTGCTCCGCCGATTACTGGACGCCGCAGATCAACGACCTGGCCGGCACCTACCGGGTGGTCGTGTACGACCAGCGGGGTCACGGGGCGAGCGACGTCGGTACGCGGCCGCTCGGTCCGGACGTCCTGGGAGACGACCTCGCCGCAGTGCTCGACGCGACGGTGAGCACCGACCGACCGGCAGTCCTGGCCGGACACAGCATGGGCGGCATGTCCGTGATGGCCTGGGCGGGAGAGTATCCCGAGCAGGTGCGTCGCTACGTGAAAGCGATTCTGCTGGCCAACACCGCGACCGACAGTCTGGTCCGTGAGACGACGGTGATCCCGCTCCCGCCCGGTGTGGCGCAGGTGCCCGCACGGGTCGCGTCGTCCGTCATGGGATCGGTCCTGCCCATTCCGTCCAGCCCGCTGTCCGCGCGCGCCCTGAAGTACGTGACCATGGGTTCGGCGTCGACGCGCGCACAGGTGGCGTTCTGCGAGCGCATCGTCCGGGACTGTGCACCTCGGACCCGCGGGATGTGGGGTTCGGCGTTGTCCACCCTCGACATCCGCGACGCCTTGCACAACATCGACGTGCCGACGTCCGTCATCGTGGGAACCGTCGACAGATTGACCCCGCCGGTGCACGCCCGAAGCCTCGCCGAGCAGCTGTCCCGCGCCGGCGTGCTGAATGGCGACACGTCCGGGCGCCTGATCGAACTGCCCGGTGTGGGTCACATGAGTTCGGTCGAGGCCATCGCCGATTTCGACGCCGAACTCGTTCGACTGGCGGAACTCCCGGCCTGACCGGAGCCCGACTCAGCTGAAGACGACGGTCTTGCGGCCGTGGACGAGGACGCGGTCCTCGAGGTGCCACCGCAGTCCGCGCGCGAGAACCATCTTCTCGATGTCGCGGCCCTGACGAACCATGTCCGCCACCGCATCCGAGTGGTCGATGCGGATGACGTCCTGCTCGATGATGGGTCCGGCGTCGAGTTCGGCCGTCACCAGGTGGCAGGTGGCACCGATCAGCTTGACGCCGCGTGCGAACGCCTGGTGATACGGGCGGGCGCCGACGAACGACGGCAGGAAGCTGTGGTGGATGTTGATCGCGCGGCCGGACCAGTGCTCGCACAACGACTCCGGGAGTACCTGCATGAAGCGGGCCAGCACCACCGCGTCGGGTGAGTAGCCGTCCACGAGGTCGCGCAGAGTGTCGAAGGACGGTCCACGCTCCGCCGGATCCTTGGGGAACGGGACGTGGTGGAACTGCACACCGTGTGCGCGCGTGACGGATTCGAGGTCGGGGTGGTTGCCGATCACGGCGTCGATGGTCGCGGGCAGCTCGCCGCCGGCGGCGCGACCCAGCAGGTCGTGCAGGCAGTGCCCCTCCTTGCTCACCAACAGCACGACGCGCTTGCGCTCACCCGAGTCGCTCAGCGACCACTCGGTCTCGGGGCCGATCTCGTCTGCCACGGAGGCGAAACGCGCCCGGAGCTCGTCCACCCCGATGTCGATCGACGACGCCGCGACTGCCTGGCGTGTGAAGAACCAGCCGCTGTCCGCATCGGCGTGGTATGCGGCCTCGACGATCGACCCACCGAGATCGGCGAGGAAGGTCGAGATCCGCGCGACGATACCCGTGCGATCGGGACATCCGAGAGTGAGAACGAAGCGGCGATATTCGGACGGCATGGAACCCATTCTCTCACCCGTGACAGGCTGGACGTCATGACTACCCTCACCCGCGGTGACGTCGCCCGCATGGTCGATCACACGCTGCTCAAGCCCGAAGCGACGCTCGCCGACGTGCGGGCGCTCATCGACGAGGCGAAGGATCTGGGAGTGCTCGCGGTGTGCGTCTCACCGTCGATGCTTCCGGTGCGCGACACCGGCGACCTGGTCGTCGCCGCGGTGGCGGGTTTCCCGTCCGGAAAGCATCATTCGCTGATCAAGGGATCCGAAGCGCGCCTGGCCGTCCAGCACGGGGCCACCGAGATCGACATGGTCATCGATGTCGGCGCGGCGACCGCGGGCGACTTCAATGCCGTGCTGTCCGACATCATCACCGTCCGGGAAGCGATGGGGGACAACGCCGTTCTCAAGGTGATCATCGAGTCCGCCGCCCTGCTGGCGTCCGCGCAGGGAGAACGCGCCGTGACGGAGTGCTGCTACGCGGCCGAGCGCGGTGGCGCGAACTTCGTCAAGACCTCCACCGGTTTCCACCCCGCCGGCGGTGCGTCGGTCGAGGCGATCGCTCTGATGGCGTCGGCCGTGGGTGGGCGGCTCGGCATCAAGGCATCGGGCGGCATCCGCGACGCGGACACCGCCCGAGCGCTGATCGAGGCCGGTGCGACACGGCTGGGACTGTCGGGAACCCGCGCGGTGCTGGACGGGTTCCCGGCCTGATCAGCAGCTGATCTGCTGCGAGGAGTCCTGCGCGACGGGGATCGTGTACTGACCGCCGCTGAGCGTCATGTGGATGCCCGTGTCGGTGACCTCGAGCGCGTCGGGAGTCATTCCCAGCGGGTAGGCCTGCAGGCTGTCCGTGAGGATCTTGACGACGCTGTCCGCCAGGTCCGTCGGGATGCCGATGCCGAGGATCGACGCGTCGACCGTCTCCACGACGATGGCGTCGCCCTGGACGACAGGCTTCACCGTCAACTGGGCGAGCCCGCCGACGATGCCGAAGTTCAGCGTGCCCGCCCCCGGGTCGCTGGTGACACCGGAGACGATGCCGCCGACGCCCTGGGCCTGGAGGGTCGCGAGGATGCCCTCGGTGGACCAGGTGACGTCCGCCGAGCTGCTGCCGATCTGCCCGGACGAGGTGTCGCTGCCCGTGAGGTCGACGTCGTCGATGGTGGCCTGGACCTGCATGTCCTGCGCCGGCCCGAACTTCGTGTCGTCGCTGGAGATGTCGACGGACGAGAACTTCTTCGTGGCCAGCGAGAACAGCACGGGCTGCAGTCCGAGCCCGACGTCGATCTGCGAGCCGAGCTCGCTCTCGAACTGCGTGGTGAGGCAGTTCTCGACGCGGTTGCGGGCGTACAGCTCGCCGCCGACGAGCGCGACGATCAGCACGACGACCACGGAGATCGCGATGAGGGGCACTCGGGAGCGCCGCCGGGGTGCAGTGGATTGGCTCATGAGGGACATTGTTCAGCAGGTGTCTGAGGCATCTCTGTGAACGAGGCATCCGGGTGACGAGCCTCCGCGAAAAGACTGTGACAGATGACACATCCGAGTAGTCTCACGTCATGGCCGGTGACGATGTCGTGGAGCGCTTGGACGGACTCGTCACCGAGCAGGACGGGTTCTTCACCTCGGCCCAGGCGATGGATGCCGGGTACACGCCCACCGACATCGGAGCGCACGTCGACGACGGCTCGTGGACTCGCGTGGAGACGGACCTGCTGCGTCTGACCGAGTGGCCGCACCACGACCTCGAGGAGTACTCGAAGTGGTGCGCGTGGCTCGGACCGACCGCCGTCGTCTCGCACCAGAGTGCTGCGGAACTGCACGGGCTCGGGTCGCTCCACCCTCAGTTCGTCCACATCCGGGTCAGCGGAACGGCCCGCGCGCACGATCGACGCCTCGCCGTCCACCGTGGCCGGCTCGTCGGCGCCGACATCGAGTTCACGGGCACCTTCCGCCTGACGACGCCCACCCGCACCGTGCTCGATCTCGCGGCCGGAGGAATCTCGCAGTTCACGCTCGACGAGGTGGTCGGTGACGGGCTGATGCTCGGTCGCCTGACGGTGGACGAGTTGTTCGAGCAGGCGGTCGAGTGCGGGGACCGTGTGGCCGAGCGCGTGGAGATGGCCCTGCGCTGAGATGATGGGCCCGGTGACGCGGACCCTCCTGATCGACAACTACGACTCCTTCACCTACAACCTCGCGCAGTACATCGAGGAGGTGTCGTCGGTTCCGCCGATCGTCGTGATGGGTGATGCCGAGTACGACTCGGTTCCGTGGTCCGATGTGGACGCGGTGGTGGTCTCGCCGGGCCCCGGTCGTCCGAGCCGCGACGCGGACTTCAGCCTGGGTCGCGAGGCGATCCTCCGGAGCGGCCTGCCCGTGCTCGGCGTGTGCCTGGGGCATCAGGGCATCGCCGAATGTTTCTCCGGCACAGTCGACCTGGCGCCGACACCGATGCACGGTCGTCTGTCCGATGTGATCCACGACGGAACGGATCTGTTCGCCGGGCTGCCGTCGCCGCTCCGAGTCGTCCGCTATCACTCGTTGGCCGTCACGCGGGTGCCCGACGTTCTCGAGGTGACCGCACGCAGCGACGACGGAGTCGTCATGGCCATGCGTCACCGCACCTTGCCGATCAGGGGCGTTCAGTTCCACCCCGAGTCGATCGGCACGGAGGGTGGGCTGCAGCTGATCGCGAACTTCCTGAGACTGGTACCGCCGTCGACACGGGTGGCGCCCGCACCCGACCCGCCGTCCATCCGGCCCGCACGGTACGAGGCACACGTCCGGCGGATCGACAGCCTCCCCGACCCGGCCGAGGTGTCCCGACTCCTGGGTGGTGCGACGTCGTTCTGGTTGGACTCGAGCGCCGACATCACGGGGGGCGTCCGCTTCTCGTTCCTCGGCCCGGGTGACGGCCCGCTCGCCGAGCACCTGGGGTACGACGTCGCGACGTCGACGGTCACGGTGCGCGGTGCACAGGGTGAGAGCGTGACCGTGGTGCCGAGCTTCCTCGAGTACCTGGACGAGCAGCTGGGTCTGCGGACCCTGTCCCGCGTACCGGAGGTGCCGTTCGAGTTCACGCTCGGCTACGTCGGGTACCTCGGCTACGAGCTGGCAGCGGAGACGTCCGGAGGCGCCGTCCATGCGGCGCGGACGCCGGACGTGCAGATGATCTTCGCGGACCGACTCGTCGCTCTCGATCACCGTGAACGCTGCACGTATCTGCTGACGCTCTCGGAGGTCGGGGGCAGTTCCGCCGCCGCGCTGGCGTGGCTGGAGTCGACGGGGTCCGCCCTCGCAGCGATGACACCGTGGGAACCGGTCGTTGCTGCACGCCCCGCGTTCGGTCCTCCGCCGGCCGATATACGCCCGCGTCACGACGACGACGCCTACCGTAGGGCCGTCGCGGCCTGCCTGGATCTGATCACGCAGGGGGAGAGTTACGAGATCTGCCTGACCAACGAATTCACCGTGCCGTACACGGGCGATCCAGCGGACCTCTACACCGCGTTACGACGCGTCAGCCCCGCTCCCTACGCGGCGTTCCTGTCCTTCCCCGGCGTCGCGGTGCTCAGCGCGTCACCGGAGCGGTTCCTGCGAATCACCGCGTCGGGAGACGTGGAGTCCAAGCCCATCAAGGGCACTCGCGCCCGCGGACGTACCCCGGACGAGGACGTCGCGGCGCGGGAGGATCTGCGGTCCAGCGAGAAGGACCGCGCCGAGAACATCATGATCGTCGATCTGGTGCGCAACGATCTGAACAGAGTGTGCGAGTCCGGGTCGGTCCGGGTGCCCGTGTTGTTCGACGTGGAGACCCACACTCATGTGCACCAGTTGGTGTCCACGGTCGTGGGGCACCTGCGGGCGGGAGCGACTGCCGTCGACTGTGTGCGCTCGGCGTTTCCGGGTGGCTCCATGACCGGCGCGCCGAAGCGTCGGACGACGGAGATCATCGACCGTCTCGAGAACGGTGCGCGCGGCGTGTATTCCGGTGCGCTGGGCTGGTTCTCGCTGTCGGGCGCTGCCGACCTCTCCATCGTCATCCGGACGATCGTGCTGTCGGGCGGTACGGCGAGCGTCGGTACCGGCGGCGCGATCGTCGCGTTGTCGGACCCCGAGGATGAACTCCGTGAGATGCACCTGAAAGCGGCAGCGCTGCTCGGTGTCCTCGGGCTCACGCCGGTGCGACCGCCTCCCACGGCAGCTGGAGCACGTTGTCCCGCATCCGACGTCGCGGGACCGTGATCGGAAGGCCCTGTGCAGCAAGCGCTGTCGCCGCCGAGCGCCACCGCACCCGCGGGCCGAACGGCGCCAGGGGAGCGGCGACGTCCCACGCACGGTCGGCGGCGCGCAGCACGTCGTGGATGCGTTCGCCGGGAACGTTGCGATGGATCAGGGCCTTGGGTAGGCGCTCGGCGATGTCCGACGGGCGGTCCACCGTGAACGGATCCCAGGCAATGGTCAGGGACACCGGTCCCTGCGCGGCCACGGTCACCCATGTCGCGCGTCTGCCCAGTTCGTCGCACGTCCCGTCGATCAGCAGACCTCCGTCGGCGAGCGAGGACGTGATGCGGGACCACGCCCCCGGCACCGCCTCCTCGGGGTACTGACGCAACACGTTGAACGCGCGCACCAGGTGGGGGCGCAGCCCGGCCAGTTCGAAACCGCCGCGTCGGAAGCTCACGCCGTCCTGATCGGGGACCACTCGCCCCGGGTCGATCTCGAGTCCGACGACGGCGATATCGGCACGGACGGTCCGCAGTCGAGAGGCCAACTCCAGCGTCGTCACCGGGGACGCCCCGTACCCCAGATCGACGACCAGCGGCGCCGACGAGGAGATCAGCAGCGACCGGATCGCCGGATCGTGCACCAGCCTGCGATCACTGCGACGCAACCTGTTGATGTTCGTCGTGCCGCGGGTGACGACACCCTCGAAGGCCATGAGCCGACGGTCCGGAAGCGCAGAGGGGGGATCAGGCGTTCTTCGTCAGCCACTCGTGCGTGACGTCGCCCTCGCCGCGCCACAGATCGACGAGGTTGACCAACATCAGCTGTTCGAGCTTGCCGCCGATGAACGGGATGTAGACCTTCGCCTCGGACGTGGTGCGCAGCGTGGAGCCGGTCTCGGTCGCGAACAGCGACGTCGTGCCGGTGAGGCTGCCGGGACCGGCGGGGATGGACGCGTCGTACTTGCCGGCCGTCGTCTCCGAGTACGCGTCGTGGTGGATGTTGCGGGTGATGACCATGTCCTTCTTCATCACGGCCTGCGCCACGTCGGGAAGCGTGTTGCGAGGGATGATGTGGCGCATGACGACGTCGACGCCGTCGGCGGTGACCTCGAACTTCGTCAGCTCGTTCTCGGACAGTTTGCGCAGTTCGACGATGATCGCGTCCCAGTAGTCCCGGGTCGTCAACGCTGCGTACACCTGTTCCGTCGTGAACGGGAGTCGAGCCGAGTAGTTCATGCGACGTGCCATGGTCGATGAGGTTACCGGTGAGTCAGAGGTGCTCCGGCGCCCAGGTGTCGGTGAAATCCTGTTCGGCGTCGATGAGGGCGAGGACCTGCTCGATGACGGCCTGCTCGATCTTCCCGCCGAAGATGGGCACCTTGACCTCGGCCTGACCCGTCGCGGTGAGCGCGGATCCGGCACCCTTCGACCGCAGCGCGAGAGTTCCGGTGATCGAGGCGGGAGCGCCCTCGACCTTGGCCTCGAACGTGCCCGAGGCGCCCTGGGCGTCCAGTGAACCCCACGACTCGGTGCGGTGGATGACCAGGTCACCGGGGCGGATGGAGGTGATCGCGCCCGGCAGCAGCTCCTCGGCGATGGCCTGCGTCATGGATACGGACACGGTGCGGGTGTCGGCCGTGTCCCCGGAGACGGTGACATCGTTCAGCACGGCCTTGGGGCCGCCCACGGCCTCGAGGCGATCCGCCCAGTACTTCTCCGACGTGAGCGCGGCGTGCACCGTCGCGGCGGAGAGGGAGGACGGGACCGTGTGATCGAACCTGCGTGGCATGGACTGAGATTAGCGTGCCGGTCAGCCGGACCCGTGGCGCGCCACCACGGAGAAGAGCGGATCGTCGTACCCGATGTCGAAGGTGCACTCGCCCGGCCGCGGATCGGGCACGAACGCCCACAGAAGGAAGCCCGCGGTGCCCGCGTCACGCTGGCCGACGATCTTGGTCTCGATGTCCGTCGCCCGCTTCTCCAGCGAGGTGCAGGACCCCGCAGTCTGGCCGATCTCGCCCATGAGCAACGGCTTCCCGGCCTCCCGTGCCTGCGTGAGGCGACGTGCGAGCCCGTTCCACTGATCCCCCGGCAACGCGACGCCGTCCGCGCCGTAGTCGTGGTACTGCACGATGTCGACGAACGGAGACTCGGCGATGGTGCGGTACTCGTCTCCCTGCGTTCCGCACTGTCCGCCGCCTGTCAGGCCCGCCGTGATCGGAGTCGACGGATCCGACGCCCGGATCAGCGCACCCGCGTCGTCCATGAAACGCCGCAACACCGCGCCGGCGTCGGACGGGCACGTGCGCTCGGACCAGTCGCAGGAGTCGCCGCACACACCGGGCTCGGGCTCGCCCACCAGTTCCCACGCCGCGACGGCGGGATGGCCTGCCCATCGCTGGACGGCCGTGTCGACCCAGTCCTCGAAGCTGACGACGGCGCGCGTGTCCGCCACGTCGTGCCATCCCTCGGTGTACCAGTAGCGATCCTTGAACTCGTCGTTCTCGCACGCGCCGTCCTGCGCGGCCAGCACCGGGATCACGAGCTGGTCGTGCGTCCGTGCCGCCTCCAGCACCGCGTCGATCGGCGCGAAGTTCAGGGTGCCGGTGGTGCGGTCGACGGCCAGCGCCTGGAATGCGTCGAAGCGGGTGATCGATCGCGGGGGCAGGGAGGCGAAGTACTCGTCGAGGTCGACCATCGCTCCGCAGCCCTCGTTGATCGACCAGTTCGTCGCGAGTTGATAGGCGTCGAACCCTGCGGGCCACCAGGGCCGGCCGTCGAGTGTCAGACCGTCGACGGTCGAGCCGACCCTCGACGACGGCGTGGTGGGAGCCGCGACGGACGGCGCCTGCTGCGTGCAGCCTGCGATGAGCAGCAAGGTCAGCACGACGATCACCCGTGTCGCCGCGAGGGGCCTGCGGCCGTGGCCGGACGCGGATGGCATTGCGCGACTCTATCCCGAACCGGCGCGTATCGAATGCGTCCGGGCGATGCGCAGCCGTTTTGTTTAGACGACGAAAACCGCCCATGACAATGGTTTGACGGTGGATAGTCACCCTCCGGGATGGGTTTCGTTCTTGTCGGTAGTTCTGCGAAAGATGTTGTGCTGGTTGAACATGTAACGGAACGGTCACCGCCCTCTTCGAATGCACAACTGGTCGGTTCGTGACTTACGATCAACATCCGTTCGCCGTCGTGCGGGTCCGTTCATCCTTTGTCGAGAAAGCCGAGCCCGCACCGATGCGTAGTTGTTCCCTTCGCGGACGAGGTGCATTCGTCGTCGTCTCCGTGCTCGCGTTGTCCCTGGGGTCGATTCCCGGGGCCGCAGCTCAGGAGGACACCGACGTCACCGCCGAGTCCGCACCGCCGATCCCGTCGACAGCCCTGACGTTCGGCTCCATGGGTCTCGGTGGCTCGGTAGCACTGACGGGGCAGCGGGGAACGGCGGTGGCGACTCTTCCGGTGCCGCCGGGAACCATGCCCACCGCACTGCGCGGCAGTCTCGACGTTCCCGCGGGGATCGATCGCGGGTGGCTCGACGTGACGTCGGGCGACCGGATCATCGGTCGGGTCGATCTCTCGTCGGGAGCTCCGAACGTTCCGGTGAACGTCCCGCTGGCCGGGCTCGAGGTCGTCGACGACACCGTCACGCTGCAGATGACCACGTCGGTGATCCCCGCTGCGGGCTACTGCCTCGACTCACGCGACGCCTCGACGGTACGTCTGCAGGATCCGGTGATGGACGTGGCAGGGGTACCCGCCGTGCCGACGGTGGTGGCCGACTTCCTGCCCCCGGTGCTGTCCACACTCACGATCTACGTGCCCGACGAGCCCACGGCGGACCAGTCGACCGCCGCCCTGACCCTCGCGACGTCGGTCGTCGACTTCTACGGGTCGCAGCCGGTCCGAGTGGTGGTCCGTCCGGAGCGTGATCTCTCCACCGCGGCACCCGACGGTCCCTTCGACCGCTCGGTCGTCCTGCAGTCCAACTCGGACGGCGACGCGCAGCTGATCTTCACGGACGCACCCGATGCCCCGCCGCAGCTCTACGTGTCCGGCGAGGGGACGGTGCTCACCGATCAGATCGCGCTCCTGACCAGCGACATCTCCGCGCTAGCGGTGTCGACCCGGGTGTCCGCGGGCGCCGTGGCGGCCGTCCCGACCCTGACGGCCGACACGATGACCCTCGCCGACATGATGCTCGGACCGCTGACGGCGTCGGGATCGGGAAACGTGACGGTCACCGTCCCGCTGGACCAGACGCGACTCGGTCGCGCCGCGTCGGACATGCGCGTGCACGTGCTGGGCGACTACACGCCGATCTCGTCGGGAATGGCGGGCGCACTCCGGATCTCCGTCGGCGACACCGACCTCACGTCGTGGCCGGCCGACGCATCCGGGACCATCGACCGCTGGGTGGATGTCCCCGCCGACTTGGTGGAGCGCGTCACGTCCCTCGACGTGTCGATGCAGACGTCGGGCAACGGTGACACCTGCAGCTCGGGCGGTTCCCTGTCGCTGACGGTGAACGACGACACCGCCGTCGAGAGTGCCGGCGGAACGCCCGACGCGGGTGGATTCGCGTCGGTCCCCCAGGGGTTGATGCCCAGCGTGGACGTCGCCTTCACCGACGCCTCGTTCGAGAACACCGTGCGCGCGACGACGCTGCTGACCGGGTTGCAGCGGCTGTCCGCGCGTGTCCTCTCACCCTCCGTGGTGCCGTTCGAGGACGTCCTGAACGGGACCGACCCCGCGATCGTCCTGGCGCCGAACGGGTTCGACGATTCGGGCGCGAGTGCTCCGCTGGACCTTCCGCTGGCGACCACCGGAACCAGCATTCTCACTCTGCAGGACCAGGGCGGTAGCGACGACGGCGTGCAGGTCACCGTCGACAGCGGCGTGCCGTTCGCGTCTGTACAGGTGACTCGCCAGAACGACCGGACGCTCCTCGTCGCCACCTCGTCCGATGCGTCCCAGCTCGACGGTCTGGTGTCCTGGTTGGGCGAGGACCCGACGCGGTGGGACGGACTGACCGGCAACGTGTTGTTCGGAGCCGGTGCGCGGGAACCGGTGTCACTGTCGTCCGCGAGCGACGAGGTGGCCGCCGAGCCGGTCGCCGGTGGATCGACGGCACCGTCCGGCGTGATGTCCATCCTCGTCGCCGGGGGCATCGCGGTGGCCGTCGGAGTGCTGGCCGCGGTCCTGGTGTGGATCCGGAGCCGGGGCAAGCAGGACGTACGTCCCGGCGATTCCGGCGCCCGGGACAGGGATCCGGACGCGTCGTGACACCGGCCGTCCGCACGATGATCGTGCGGTGGAGCATCCTCCTCGCCTGCGTCACGCTGGCGTTCTTCCCCACCTGGACGCGCCTGCTGGACGAGGCGCAGGCCGGCGCGGTCACGAGCTACATCTTCATCCTGCCGGTGTTCGCGGTGGTGGCCGGAGTGGGGATCCAGCGCCGCAGGGCGAACGAGCTGCCGATCCACGACCGTCAGACCGACATCATCGTCGGCGGCATCGGCGCGCTCGTCGCGCTGGCCGTGCAGGCGCTGTGGCTCCCGCGGTACTCCGATCAGTACGCACTGCTGCACATCGACGTCGCGGCGGCCGTGATCTTCACCCTCAGCGGGGCCGTCCTGCTCTTCGGGCTCCGGCCCGTCGGGCGGTTCTGGCCGCTGCTGGTCCTGACGCTCTCGCTGTCGCCGGTGGTGTACCGCATGACGGCGGTGGCGCTGGGCGGTAGCCGCTTCGCGTACGGAATCGTCCTCGTTCTGCTGGCGGGTGCGGCGGTCGGCATCGCGGTGGGGCGCACAGGACGGCGAGCGGTTCTGGGTTTCCTGATGACCGTGGCCGTGGGGGCCGCGGTTCTTAAGGTCGTCCTCGTCCTGCGCCCCACGATCCATATCGCTGCGCTGCAACTGATCCCGACGGTGAGCGCCGCGGTCGCGACAGGCGCACTCTTCCTCGTGCTCGCTCGTCGTGACCCGACGCTGTCGGCCCGTGAGCGCCCGTCGTCCGCACCTCCGACGAAGTCCGTTCGATCCGCGGTGGGCACCGTCGTCGTCGTGGCGGTCGTGCTCTTCCTCCTTCCGCTTCCCGACGAACCACGGCCGATCGAGACCGCCGGTCCGCCCGGTCTCGAGACGGCGCTTGCGGTACCGACAGGGTGGCGTCAGATCGACGACGAGTCCTACTCCTGGGTGCGCTCCTACTTCGGATCCCGGTCGTCACTCGTGCGCCAGGAGTGGCAGGCCGCGACCGCGAACCCCGACTGGGACAGCCGGAATCGGCCGCGAACGGTGGTCGTCGACACCTTGACGACGACCAACGCGGCCAGTCTCGCGATCTACCCCGAACGCACGCTGTACCGCCTGGTGAACACGCGCACCAGTACCTCGCTCCCCGTGACGCTGGGACGCGGCGTCACCGCATCGCTGTACACGTCCGTGAACGACGCGCTGCTGCTGACGTGGACCAAGCTGGTCTTCGACTGGGTACGGGACGGAGCCTTCCAACGCGTCACGATCATCAGCGTCGACAATCACGAACCGGATGCCGACTTCCCCGTTCCGACGCCGTCGATGGCATCGAACATGTCGTCGGTTCTCTCGGTCTTCCTGCGCGGCAACACCATCGTCGCCGACGACGACCCCGATTTCGACGACCGCGACATGCTCGCCTCCGTAGGATCGGCACTGGTGTCCGCGCAGTTCCCGGCGGGAACGGGCGGAGCGCCGTGACCGCGCAGCGGCCACCGCGGGTGGGTTCCGAAACGGCCGAGTTCCGTGCCGCGGCACTCGAGGACGCCATCGACGGTCTGGCCCGACGTGACCCGCTGGCGTCCGCCGCGGTGGCATTCGTTCCGTGGCAACGCAATCTGGGCATCGGGGTGCTGGCGGTGCTCGTGGTCGCTCTGGTGCTGGCGCCGATCGCGACGATGGTCACGGTCAGCGTCGTCTGCACCGTCGGCTATCTCGCCATGATGATCGACCGGGTGCTGCTGTTCGCGCGGGGGCTCGACGCGTCGGCGATCGTCACCGTCACCGACGCCGAAGCGCTCGCCGTGCCGGATGCCGACCTACCGGAGTACACCATCCTGGTCCCCGCCTACGACGAACCCGAGGTGGTCGGCGATCTGATCGCCGCGATGACCGCGTTGAACTATCCCCCGGAGAAGCTGCAGGTGTTGTTGCTGCTCGAGGAGGACGACGACGTCACCATCGAGGCCGCGCGACGTACCGGGGTGAGCCAGGTCGTCGAGGTGGTCCTGGTGCCGGCCGGAGATCCGCGCACCAAACCCAAGGCGTGCAACTACGGTCTGCACTTCGCTACGGGCACGATCATCACCATCTTCGACGCCGAGGACCAACCCGACCCGTTGCAACTGCGCCGGGTCGTCGTCGCGTTCGGTCGACTGCCGTCGACGGTGGCGTGCGTGCAGGCGAAGTTGGCCTTCCACAACGGTTCCCAGAATCTGCTGACCGGATGGTTCACCGCGGACTATGCGCTGTGGTTCGGCTACCTGCTGCCCGGCCTGATGAAGAGCAAGTCGCCCATCCCGCTGGGCGGGACCTCCAATCACCTGCGTGCCGACGTCATCGCCGAGGTCGGCGCGTGGGACGGCTTCAACGTCACAGAGGATGCCGATCTGGGAGTGCGGATCGCCGCGTCCGGCTACTCCACCGCCGTCCTCGACTCCACCACCCTGGAGGAGGCCAACAGCGATCCGATCAACTGGGTGCGCCAGCGGTCGCGCTGGTACAAGGGATACCTGCAGACGTGGCTGGTGCACATGCGGCGGCCACGTCGCACCGTCCGCGCACTCGGACTGGTCGGCACGTACCGGTTCACCCTCCTGCTGGCCGGGACACCGATCACCGCCTGCATCAACATGGTCTTCTGGTTCACCACGGCCGCATGGATTCTGGGTCAACCGAGCATCGTCATCCAACTCTTCCCGCCGTACATCTACTACTTCTCGCTCGTCTCGCTCATCCTCGGAAACGTCGCGACCATCTACATGTACCTCGTGGCCAGCCGGGAGAGTGGCAACGCGTATCTGCTCGTGCCCAGCCTGACCATGCCGTTGTACTGGGTGATGATGAGCGTCGCGGCGCTCAAGGGGTGTTGGCAGTTGCTACGGAACCCGTCCTACTGGGAGAAGACGTTCCACGGATTGTCCGCACCCGGGCCGGCGCCCGCACCCGGGCCGGCGCCCGCACCCGAGCAGGACACGACGCCGTGACGACACGACTCTTCACCGGGGTGTTCGCCGCTTACGCACTCCTCGGTGCGGTGCTCTCCGTCCGGTTCGGCTACCTCATGGGCGACGCGCTGAGCCGGACCTACGCCGCGCAGGCCGTGCTGTTCAGCCGCGATCCGCACGTGTCGGCCATCGGATTCGTCTTCACCCCACTGACAGCGTTGCTCCAACTGCCGCTCGTCGCCTTCTCGGATCTCGTTCCCGCACTGACCCGATGGAACATCTCCGGCATCGTCGTCTCGGCAGCATTCATGGCGGGCACCGTCGTCATGGTGTACGGAATCTGCCGGGACCGCGGGTGCGAGCGCTTCCAGACGATCGCGCTCACCGCCGTCTTCGCGATCAACCCCATGATCGTGTTCTACGGCGCCAACGGGATGAGCGAAGCCATCTTCCTGTTCTTCCTGTGCTGGACCGCGCGTCGACTGCTGCGCTGGACCAGTACCGACGACGTCCACGACCTGCTGATCGCCGGGGTGGCCCTCGCCCTCGCCTACCTCACGCGGTACGACGCCGTCGCCGCCATTGCCGCCGCAGCCTTCCTCGTGTGCGGCGTGACACTCGCGAGACGAGGACGCGCCGGATGGCGCTCCATGCGTCGGCAAGCGGTGCTGGATGCCGTGCTCGTCGCCGGTCCCGGACTGATCGCGTTCGTCGTGTGGGCGATGATCAGCTGGGTCATCACCGGTCAGGCATTCGCCCAGCTGTCCTCGACCTACGGCAACGCCGCGATCCTCGAGCAGTCCGGCGGACCCAGCGGAGACCCGCTGGGCAACGCCGCGTACGTCGTGACCGCGATCCTGGCCATGGGACCCGTTCTGCCGCTGCTGCTCCCGTCCGTCGCGGGCCTGTCGTGGCGTCGGCGCGATCTCGAGTTCCTGGTCGCGCCGGCACTGTTCGGCTCGGTCCTCGCGTTCCAGGCCGTCAGCTACATCGGCGGGTCCACGTTCGGATTCCTGCGCTTCTTCATCGCCGCGATCCCGCTGTCCGTCATCGCGTGCGCGCAGGTGTTGTCGCCGCGCGGCGTGATGGTCAGCCGGCGGCCCGGAGTGTTCGCGCACCGGCGCCTACGGCCCGACGCCGCCACCGACCGGGCACGGTTCCGCCGCGTCGTCGCCGTGGGAACGGTGGCGGCGTCCGTGCTGTCGCTGCCCGTGACGACATACGTCTTCCTTCGCCCGTCCCTGTCTCCGCAGCAGTACGCGCTCGGCCAGTTGTTCGCCGACACACCGTCGGAGGAGGCGGCGCGCATCATCGCGTCGTTCTCCACGGAGCGGTCGATGGCCGACTATCTGGACGCGCAGAACCTTCCCGACGGATCCGTGCTGACCGATTCGGTGTTCGGCTTCGCCGTCGTGGCGGCGTCGAGCAGGCCGAAGCAGTTCGTGGTGCCGTCCGACGAGGACTTCACCACCATCCTCAACGACCCGGCGGAGGCCGGCGTCCGGTTGATGCTCACGGTGCCCAACACCGGGCGCGGCGAGTCGGACGCTCTCAACCGCCGATATCCGACGGTGTGGGACAACGGCGCCGAGGTGGGCACCCTGGTCGTCGAGGTGCCCAACGACGGTGCGGATCAACCGATCTGGCGCATCTATCGCGTGATCGGCTGACGCAGGGGCTAAGCCTTCGCCGACCGGAGCTGGTGACCCTTCGAGGTCAGGCACTTGCCCGTCTCGAGGTTCCAGTCCCAGCCGTGCAGGTTGCACGTCAGCGTGTTCCCCTCGATGACACCGAACTTCGACAGATCCGCCTTCAGGTGCGGGCACCGGCGCTGGATCTCCCAGCCGTCCTTGACGATGGTCGCCGTGTCGTCGTGCGCCTCGGCGAACCAGCCGTCCGCGTACGCGATGCGCTCGTCGGTGAGGCACTTGAAGAACGTGTACAGGAACTCGTTGTAGCCACCGACCCGCTTCGCGCGGAATCGCGTCGACAAGTAGATCGAGTTGACCCAGTCGGACTCGCCGTCCCGCAGCACCGTGCGGACCAGCTCGGCCGGGATCTCGAATGTGTAGCGGAACTTCTCGTCCTGGATCGGTTCGCGCACGATGCGTTTCGGGAAATCGAGCACCACTCTGTCGGCGCCCTGCAGATTGAGCTCCACCGGGTAGCCGATGCCGTCGGAGATCTGGTCGGTCTGCGCCATGATCGGCTCGAACAGCGCGCGCAGCGGTCCCAGCAGCGGCTCACCGGCTGCGGTCGCCCACGACGCCTTCTCGGCCGCGATGACGTCGGCCTGACGCTGCGCGTACGCCTCGATGTAGTCGGCTTTGCCGGTTGTGAAGATCGCCTCCACCTCGTCGGTGGGCAGTGGGTGCGCCAGCTCGTTCAGGTCGGAACCGGCAAAGTCCGCCGTGGTTCCCGGCATCATCAGCAGGCCCTTGTCGTGGCCGTGGCGGCGCATCTGGTCGAGGAACACCATCTGGTCGGGGAAGATGTTCGCCGGATCGCCGTAGACGTCGTTCAGCGAGCGCAACTCGTCGTCGAGGAAGCACGGGGGACCGGCGGACGGGATGACCCACGTCGCGCCGACCTGCTCGATGTACTGCCGACACCGGTCCATCTGCCGCTGCCGCTTCTGGGTGCCGAAGGCATCCTTGGCGCGCTGTGGCATGTCGTAGACCATCGGGTACCAGATGGCACCGGAGTACTGCAGCATGTGGACGTCGATGTGGCCGAACGCCTCGGTCATCATGTCCAGGTCCACGGGCCGGGCGTCGTTCATGTTGAACGCGGTGGTCTCCCCGTCGCTGACGACGAGGCCGGAGTCCCCGATGGGGCCGTCGGCGGGGGCGCGCAGTGCGACGATCATCACGTCGAGGTCGCCCTTCGGGCCGGACACCGTGTGCTTGACCGAGTCGGTCGTCTCGAAGAACTTGGTGAAGCCGAGCTTCTCGAGCTCCGTGCGCAGATCCGGCACCGGGTAGTCCGGCAGCAGCACCACGGCGTCCTTGTTGACGTGCTTCGCCAGGTGCTTCGGGTCGAAGTGGTCCTTGTGAAGATGCGAGACGTACAGGTAGTCGCAGTTGCCCAGGTCGTCCCAGTCCAGCTGGGAGTTGTCCGGGAACGGGAACCACGACGTGAAGTACGCCGGATTGACCCACGGGTCGCACAGAATGGATCCCGCTGTTGTCCGAATGTGGAATCCGGCGTGTCCGACGCTGGTGACCTGCACGTGAATCCTTCCGAAAGACCTAGTCCGTTCACCCTCCATGGTAGGCGCGCTCGCGCGGGTGCCTGCCACCCCGACCGGCCAGGTACCGTTCACCCTCGTGACCAGCAGTCCTCACCTGTCCGCGGACCTCGTTCGCAGCGGCGATCCCGCGCGCACGACCTTCGCCGATCTCACCACCATCCGCGTGGGCGGTTCCGTCGGCACGTTCGTCGACGCGACCACGTCGGAGCAGCTCGTCGACGCCGTGCGCAGCGCGGACGCCGACGGTCGGCCCCTGCTGGTGATCAGCGGCGGGTCCAACCTGCTCGTCGGCGACGACGGCTTCGACGGTGTCGTCGTCCACATCGCCACCTCCGGGTTGCGCGTCGACGGCACCCGCATCCACGCCGATGCGGGAGTCGAGTGGGACCTGCTCGTGCGGACCGCACTCGACCACGGACTCGCCGGTGTCGAGGCCCTGTCCGGGATCCCGGGCAGCGTGGGCGGCACTCCCGTGCAGAACGTCGGTGCCTACGGGGCATCCACCTCGGACTGCCTCGAATCGGTCACTGTTCTCGACCGCGAGAGCGGCGAGGTGGAGGTATGGGACAACGCCCGCTGCGGGTTCGGATCGCACCGGTCCTCGGCGTTCAAGTACACCGACCGCTACGTCGTGGTGAACGTCACGTTCGACCTTCAGCGCAGCGACGAGTCGGCTCCCGTGCGCTACGCCGCTCTCGCCGAGCGGCTCGGTGTCCGCATCGGCGACACGGTGTCCGCTCGGGAGGTCCGCGACGCCGTCATCGCCCTGCGCACGGATCGCGGCATGGTGTGGAACGAGGCGGAGCACGACTCGTGGAGTGTCGGATCGTTCTTCCTGAATCCGATCGTCGAGGTCGTTCCGCCCGAAGCTCTCGGATCACCGCAGTTCACGGACCCCAAGGGCATCAAACTCAGCGCCGCCTGGCTCATCGAACATGCCGGCTTCTCCCGCGGCTACGGCGCGGACTTCGGCACCGGGCGCGTCACGCTGTCCACCCGCCACGTCCTGGCCGTCACCAATCGGGGCGGCGCCACGGCGGCGGATGTTCTCGCGCTCGCGTCGCACGTCAAGGCCGGTGTGTTGCAGAAGTACGGGATCACCCTGACCCCCGAGTGTCGACTGGTGAACTGCTCGCTCGACTGACGAGTCTGTTTCCACAGGTACCGTTGTGCGCGTGAAGATGCAGGGGAAGACACCGATCGCGGCCGTTCTCGCGGTGCTGGCGCTCGTGGTGGCGCTAGTGGCGGGATGCTCGACCGGCTCCGGTTCCGGGGGGTCGGCCGCAGCGCCGACCACCGAGGCCGCGCCCGTCGCCGCGGTGACCTACACACCCGCGGCCGGCTCCACCGACGTGTCGCCCTCGACGCCGGTCTCGGTGACCGTCGCCGACGGGACCTTCCAGCAGGTGGCGCTGACCACGGCCGACGGCCGGACGGTCGCCGGAAGCCTGGATCCCGCGAAGACCACGTTCACCGTCACCGAACCGCTGGGCTACGACGCCGTCTACACCTGGACAGGCACCGCCGTCGGGAGCGACGGCAAGACGGTCCCCGTCGAGGGCACCGTCGGAACCGTCGCCCCGGCGTCCATCACCTCGGTCTCTACGAACATCGGTGACGGGCAGGAAGTGGGCGTCGCGGCGCCGATCATCCTGAAGTTCGACGATGCGATCGTCGACAAGAAGGCCGTCGAGAAGGCGTTGACCATCACGACGAACCCGCCCACCGTCGGATCCTGGGCCTGGTTGCCCGACGACGGCGGGTCGCGGGTGCACTGGCGTCCGCAGAACTACTGGGCACCCGGCACGTCCGTGCAGGTGTCGGCGAAGTTGTACGGCGTGAACTACGGCGGCGGCGCGTACGGCGACTCCGACGTGAGTATCGACTTCTCCATCGGTCGCAGCCAGGTGGTCATCGCCGACGCGACCAGTCACCGCATGCAGGTGGTCCGCGACGGCGTGACCGTCATGGACATCCCCGTCAGCTACGGCGAGGGCAACGAGGACCGCAACGTCACGCGCAGCGGCATCCACGTGGTGTCGGAGAAGTACGAGGACTTCCTGATGTCGAATCCGCCGTTCTACGAGAACGTGCGCGAACGCTGGGCCACCCGTATTTCGAACAATGGCGAGTTCATCCACGCTAATCCGCTGACCACCGGCGTCCAGGGATCGTCGAACGTCACCAACGGCTGCATCAACCTCTCCACCGAGGACGCCCAGACGTACTTCCAGATGGCCGTCTACGGCGATCCGGTCGAGGTCACGGGCACGCGCATCGACCTGTCGGCGGCCGACGGCGACATCTACGACTGGGCTGTGGACTGGTCCACGTGGCAGTCGATGAGCGCCCTGGCCGCCTGACCGATCGGTCTCAGCGTCGGCTGAAGCGCCCGCCCGGAGCCTGATCGCGCGGGCGCATGACGATGGTGTCGAGGTTGACGTGCGGCGGACGCGACGCCGCGAAGGCGATCACGTCGGCGATGTCCGAGGCCACCAGCGGGTCGATACCCTCGTAGACCTTCGCGGCTTTGTCCGCGTCACCGTCGAAACGCACCAGGGAGAACTCGGTCTCCACGGCGCCCGGTGCGATCTCCGTCAGGCGGACGGGCGTGCCCAGCAGCTCGCCGCGCAGCGTCCGGTGCAGAACACCCTGCGCGTGCTTGGCCGAGGTGTAGCCGGAGCCGTTGTCGTAGGTCTCGAAGGCCGCGATCGAGGTGATCGTGACGATGAGGCCGTCACCGGACTCGATCAGTTTGGGCAGCAGCGCCTTCGTCATCCGCAGCGTGCCCAGGACATTGGTCTCCCACATCCAGCGCCAGTCCTCGAGGTCGGCCTCGAGAACGGGGGCCAGGCCCTTGGCGCCGCCGGCGTTGTTCACCAGGATGTCCACGCGCGGAATCACCGCGGTGAACGCGGCGACGGAATCCTCGTCGGTGACGTCGAGAGCCAGCGCCGTGCCGCCGATCTCCTCGGCCAGCGCCTCGAGCCGGTCCACCCGGCGTGCGCCGACGACGACATGGAATCCGTCGGCGGCCAGTCTGCGGGCGGTGGCTTCCCCGATTCCCGAACTCGCTCCGGTGACGACGGCGGTGCGCTGAGGTGACTGAGTCATGAGGACAAGCCTAGGACGCCGGTGTGTCAGCTCGCGATCGCGCTGTACCCGGACGCATCCCCGGCGACGACGCGGGAGTACTCGCCGTGCACGCTCGCCGGGACGTCACCGGCGAGGGTGATGCGCTCGAGGCGGCGGTACTGGTCGTCGTAGTCGGAGACGGCGTAGTGCTGGGTGGACCGGTTGTCCCAGATGGCGATGTCGCCGGGCTCCCACGACCACCGGATGGTGTTCTCGAGGCGCGTCACCCGGTCCTGGAGCAGCTCGAAGATCGCGCGGAACTCCTTCGAGGACAGGCCGGTGAAGGATTTGGCGAAGTGGCCCAACACGATCGAGCGCTTGCCCGTCTCCGGGTGGACGCGGACGACGGGGTGTTCCGTCTCGAAGTACTCGCTGCGGAACTCCTCGCGGTACCGCTGGGCGGTCGACGACACGGACTTCTCGGCCGCGACGGCCGCGTAGTCGTAGACGTTGGTGTGCACGGCCCACAGAGAGTCGGCCAGCGCCGCGATCGCCGGCGGCAACTGCTCGTACGCAGCGGTCGTCGACGCCCACGTCGTGGTGCCGCCGTAGGCGGGCAGGGTCACCGCTCGCAGGATCGACGCCTTCGGGATGCGGTCGACGAACGTGACGTCGGTGTGCCAGCTGTCCGCTTTGTCGTACGTGGAATCGATGGCGAGCGTGCGGGTTCCGCGCGAGCGCACCGTGGGGTGCGGTGTCGTGGGGATACCGAGGCGCTCCGCGAACGCGTACTGGACCTTCTCGTCGACGTGGTGCTGTCCTCGGAAGAACACGACCTCGTGCTCGAGAAGTGCGTCGTTGATGTCGGCCACCACGTGCGACGGCAGATCTCCGCCGAGGCGCACATCGTCGATACGTGCGCCGATGTTCGCGCCCAGTTTCACGGTCTTCATGGGCTCACTGTGGTCCTGTTCGTGCAGGATGTCGACCTTTCGAATCACCTCGAGCGAAACAGGCGATTCTGCAGCGCGGCGACATCAGTGCTACTTTTCGGTCATGGCACCAGCGAGGAAGACCGCGCCGCGGGTCACCTATGTGACCGCTGCTCTCGGTTCCCGCCTGCCTCTCGCTCGCGAACTCTGTTGTCGACGCGGACTCGTCCGAGACTGATCGCGCGTCGCTCGGTGAACTGACCCTTCGGTTCGTCGCACGGGTACGACCGGCCTCGGCACTCTCGCCTCCGGCTCACCCCGTCACTTCAGTTCCGAGGAACCTTCATGTCTGTCTCGACATTCGCTGCCTCCACCCCGGCTCGCTCCCCGCTCGGCCGGCCCCCGCACACCAGAACCGGCCGCGCACGCCCCGCTCGCGTCGTCGCTCCCGAACTCCGTGTCAGTGACACTCCCGCCGCCGTCGTGTTCCGCGCCGTCGTCCAGCGCGGGCCGGTCTCGCGCGACGTCATCGTGGGCGCCACCGGCATCAGTACCGCGACCGTCAATCGTCATGTCAGCGCCCTGATCTCGGCAGGACTGCTCCGCGAACGCGCGGACCTGTCGACGTCCGGCGCCGTGGGACGCCCCCGTGTACCTGTCGAGGTCGACCACGAGGGGCAGTGCACTCTGGGCGTCCACATCGGCGCCACGACGACCCGCATCGTCGCCGTCGATCTCCGCGGGACCGTCCTCGGCGGAGTGGAGATCCCCACCCCGACCGGCGGCCATTCCGGCGCACTGCGATCCATCGCGGAGAGCGCCGCGGCCTTCGCCGCGCGGTGGCACCGACGTCGCATCCTCTTCGTCGGCGTGGCCATCGGTGGCCGTGTGAACGCACAGAAGGGCACCGTCGATCACCCCCGCCTCGCCTGGTCCGATGCCCCGGTGGGTGCTGTTCTGGGGGAGCGGCTCGGCGCCGTGGTGGCCGTGGCGCCGCACGTCGAGGCGATGGCGGCGTCGGAGCTGTTGCTCGCACCGGAGACGGCGGACAATGATCACACGGGCACTTCGCTGTACTTCTATGCGCGGGAGATGACGGGGTTGGCGCTGACCATCGACGGTCGGGTGCACACCCCCGCGGGCGGCCCAGGGTCGATCGCTCATCTACCGACCGGCTCGTCGGCCGTGTGCGACTGCGGCCGTACCGGATGCCTCGAGGCGACCGTGAGCGATCGATCGGTGCTAGCGGCGGCGCGCGCGAGTGGTCTGGTCGACGAGTCCGAGCGGTCGATCTCCGCGGTGTACCTCGCCGCGCGTACGGGTTCACCTGTGGCGGAACAACTTCTGAACGATCGCGCCGATGCGCTGGGCCGCGCCCTCGCGCTGGTGCACGACGTGGTCAATCCGGACAGCGTGCAGGTGGGTGGGCAGGCGTTCACCGCGTACCCGGCGGCGATGGAGCGCGTCGAAGCCGCGTTCGCGGCAGCGAGTTCGGTGGCCACGTCGGGGCGGGTGCGCGTGACCACCTTCGGCAAGCGCGTGCAGGACCACGCTGCGGCGGCGGTGTCCCTCGGCTCGCTCTACGCCGATCCCGTGGTGACGATGCGCAAGATCGACGCTCAGCGCTGATCGCGCGGGGAATACTGTGGACATGACAGCACCCGATCTCCGGTTCTACTTCGACCCGGTGTGCCCGTTCGCCTGGATGACCAGTAAGTGGGTCCGCATCGTCCAGGCGCAACGGGACTACACCGTCGACTGGAGCTTCATCTCCCTCCGACAACTCAACGCGCACATCGACTACGAGGCGCACTTCCCGCCCGAGTACGAGGCGGGACACACTGCGGGACTCCGGCTGCTCCGGGCGGCCGCGAGCGTGCGGGCCGAGCACGGCCGGGAGGCGATGGGGCCGCTGTACGCCGCGTTCGGCGCCCGGATCTTCGATGCGGAACCGGTTCCCGATGAGGCCGGTGCTCACGCGCACCGCGGAACGGCCGAGTTCCTTGCACCGATCCTCGCCGAGCTCGGCCTGCCCGAGCATCATGCTCGGGCTCTGGACGACACGTCGTTCGACGAGGAGATCCAAGCATCGACCGACGAGGCGCTGTCGCTCACGGGCAAGGACGTCGGCACACCGATCATTCACGTGGAGCCGCCCGAGGGCGTGGCGTTCTTCGGCCCGGTCATCAGCCGACTCCCGTCGGACGCCGAGGCGGCCGAGCTGTGGGACCACGTCGTGGGACTGGCACGCTTCCCCGGGTTCGCGGAGCTGAAGCGAAGTCTGCGGGAGCTACCCCAGCTGCGAGCCCTCGGCGTGTCGGACGACGAGGCGGGCGTGCAGCAGGACTGGCACGGCGGTAGTCGGCGCCGGAAGAAGTAGCTACTGCGTCGGTACGGGGTACTTCGCGAGGTACTTCTCCCGCTTGGCGGGCGCGATGTTGGCACGGGTGACGTCGCCGTCGTAGTGCGCGACCACGCGCTTGTCCATCAGCGCCCGCCACAGGAACGGGAAGTACGACACGAGGATCAGGGGCGCGTAACCCGCAGGGAGCTGCGGAGATTCGGGCATGCTGCGCAGGATCTGGTAGCGACGGGTCGGGTTCGCGTGATGGTCGCTGTGGCGCTGGAGGTGGTAGAGGAAGATGTCGGACACCGCGTAGTCGCTGTTCCAACTGTGCACGGGTGTGCAGCGCTCGTAGCGGCCGTTGTCCTTGGTGCGTCGAAGCAATCCGTAGTGCTCGAGGTAGTTCACGGCTTCGAGCAGCGAGATGCCGTACACCGCCTGCAGAAGAAGGAACGGCAACAGTTCGAGACCGAACACGGCGACCAGTGCGCCCCAGAGCACCAGGCTCATCGCCCAGGCGGTCAGGTTCTCGTTCGACGGTGACCAGGTCCGCTTGTTCGTGCGCTGCAGGCGTTCTCGCTCGAGCACCCAGCCCGATCGGAACCCGCCGAGAACGCTGCGGGGGTAGAACTGCCACAGGGTCTCGCCGAGACGCGAGCTCGCCGGATCCTCGGGCGTCGCGACGCGGACGTGGTGGCCCTTGTTGTGCTCGACGTAGAAATGCCCGTAGAAGCTCTGGGCGAGCACGATGCGCGACAACCACCGTTCCCACTCGATCTTCTTGTGTCCCAACTCGTGTGCCGTGTTGATCCCGATGCCGCCCACCAGTCCGATGGTCAGCGCCAGCCCGATCTTCGAGGCCAGCGACAGACCGTTCTCGAGTCCCAGCCAGGACAGGTCGTCGGCCGTCAGCAGATACGACGACAACACGATGCCGACGAACTGCATCGGGATGTACGCGTAGACGCAGCCTCGGTACCAGAAGTCCGCCTCGAGGGATTCGACGAGTTCCTCGGGCGGGTTCTCGTCGAACGGGACGATGATGCGGTCCGCGATCGGGACCACGACGTAGAGGAACAGTGCGCCGGACCACCAGGCCACCTGGGAGGCGGTCGGTGCCCACCACTGCAAGGCGTAGACGAGGCCCACCGAGATGACGGGGAGCATCGGAGCGATGAGCGCCCACGGCCAGTAGTACCTGTTGAGGTCACGCCACTCACCCGTCTTCGGCGAGATGGAGCGCTGGTGTGTTTCGGTCACGTCGAAACTTTACCGACGCGTCGGCCCTGCTCAGGCTGGTGACGATGCCCTTCTGACATCCCACAATCAGCGCTCGATAAGTTGGTGTCATGGCAATACGCGAGGCCTTCGGCCGCGACGGAACGTCCCTCGTCTACCGCATCACGGGGAACGTCGGGGCACGGCCGTTGGTCCTGCTGCACGGGTGGGCGCAGACGGGAGCGTGCTGGGGCGACGGCTTGCTGGCGCAGCTCGCGGAACGCTACCGGGTGATCGCCGTCGATCTGCGGGGACACGGAGCGTCCGGCGCTCCCGCCGACGGATACGACCGCTCCGAGCTGTGGGCCGGCGACGTCCATGCCGTGCTCGAACAGGAAGGCATCCGCTCGGGCGCCGTCGTCGCCGGGTGGTCGTACGGCGGACTGGTGCTGTGCGACTACCTCTCCGTGTACGGGACCGCGGCCGTCGACGGCGTCGTGTTCGTCTCCGCTATCACCGCGATCGGACCGGACCGTCCGGGCGGAGCGGTCGGATCGTCGATGCGGGCGGCGATCCCCGGGGCGATGAGCGAGGACCCGCGCCTCGCGATCCGCGCGCTCGGCAGTTTCGGCAAGGCTCTGACCGGCCCGGGCGACGGGCTCGGTGAGCAGGCGCAGGCCTTGTTCGGCGCCAGCCTGTCGACGCGTCCGCGGGTGCGATCGGCGGTGTTCCGCCGCGATCTCGAACACGACGCCACCCTGGCGGCACTCGATGTTCCCGCGTTGGTGCTGCACGGCACCGCGGACACCGTCGTCGAGTTCTCGGCCGGGGAGCACGCCGCGTCGGTGATCCCGGACGCGCGGACGTCGTGGTGGGACGGCGTCGACCACGGTCCCTTCGTCGCGGACCCGGCCCGCTTCCTGTCCGAGCTGACGGGTTTCGTCGACTCTCTGGGTTAGTCCACACACGTGATGCATGTCAGAACGGTGGGGGGTCGTCGGTGTCGGCGAATTCGCGGGCCCGTCGGTTGCGGTTGCGTTCAAACCTCCTGCGGGCATGTTTGTCCGCCAGACGTGTTCGGCGTCTGCTGGGGGGAGTGCGGGGCGGACTCGGTGGTGGATCGGGCGTGTCGAAGGTGACGTCGGCGAGTCCGGGGTGGATGTCGTATCCGTTGTGCGCCGGCCCCGGGACGACGAGTCCTTCGGGCGTGGTGACGGTGGAGACGACGCGTCCGGTGTCGTCGTCGGTGTACTGATCGTCGACGAAGTCACCGAACGTCTTGAGGTTGTGGTGGAACCTGCATGTGCCGCCGAGGTTGACGTCGGTGGTCCGGCCGCCGCCGTCGGGGTCCTGGTGGTCGTACTCCGCGATGTGGTCGAGATCGCCGGTCCACACCCCACGGTTGCAGCCGGGCCAGGTGCAGTACTGGTCGCGGATGCGGACGAACGTGTCGAGGGCGCTGGAGGGGCGGTACGGATCGGCCGGCTGTGATGCGGGGTTGGTGGTCGAGACGGGGCGGATGACGGCGTCGTCGCGGTCGGCGAGGTCGGCGACGTGGTCGGGGGAGATGACGCCGTGGCCGACGAGGAACCCCGGATTGCCGTCGGCAGTGTCGCCGGTCATGGTGGTGGTGTCGGTGACGACGTGCACGATGACGGAGGTGAGCAGGCCGTCCTCACCGGTCCATCCGGGCGCGGAGCAGTCCGGGTCGTCGCACTGGCATTCGTACGAGGTGCGGGTGGCGAGGGCGAAGAGGGCGTCGCTGGAACGGGCGCCTGTGCTGCGAGGGTCCTTGCGGCAGACGCGCCCGGCCAACTCCTCCACAGCGGCAGCGAGGACGACGGCATTCTCGGCTGTCATGGTTGCGCCCAGGTATGCCATGCCGTCGGGTCCCGCGTCGATCCAGACGCTGCGGTTCTTCTCGGCGAGCACACGTCGTTCCCTGACGGCGTCGCGGTCGTGGCGGTAGACGATGCGGTCGATCATGTCCCGCATGCGTGTGTCCGACCACGACCCGCGTCGCTGGAGGGCCGCGGCGATCTCGGTGTCGACGTCCCGCGCGTACGTGGTGCCGTCGACGAGGTCGGTTCGGCCGATGATGGTGTGGATGTGTTTGGGGGCGATGAGGCCGTCGCGGAGGCATTCGGCCACACGGGGAAGCCGGTCGCGGAGTGCGACGGCGCGGGTCAGGATGCCTTCTCCGGCGCCCTGACTGATCGACAGGACGGCCGAGATGCGGGCGGCGCAGTGCGTCGTCGCGTCCATCCGGCGGTGATCGGACATCTCGTGAGGGAGGACGAGTTGCGTGTGCAGTTCCGCTGCGGCCCGGTACCGGGTCCATTCGAGGTAGGACAGTCCGGCCGAGGCGTAGGACATCGTGGACAGGAGGGTGTTCACGGGTGCGTCGAGGAGCGTTCCGGGTAGGCCCATGGCCTCCGGATCCCGCGTCACCCACCCCTATTCGAACATGTGTGCGAAGGTAGCAGCGCCCTCCGACATGTTCCCATGACTCCCGCGGGGCAGTGTTGTACGTGTTCCCGGCGCTGTGAATGTCGGCGGGTTCCCGCGCGTGTGTCGGCACGCTCGTAGGGGGATGGCCGGGTAGGCGGGAGCCTGCGCCGCAATCGGACAGGGCACACTGGGAGCGTGGTCCGCCGTCACAGCCCGCATCGGGTAGCCGTGTTGTCGCTGCACACGTCTCCGCTGGCACAGCCAGGGACGGGGGACGCGGGCGGCATGAACGTCTATGTCCTGCAGACTGCGGTGCAGATGGCCGCACGCGGGGTCGAGGTCGAGATCTTCACCCGGGCGACGTCGTCGCGCGACGAACCGGTGATCGAGGCGGCTCCCGGGGTCCTGGTGCGGAACATCGCGGCCGGCCCGTTCGAGGGCCTGGACAAGCAGGATCTCCCCACGCAGCTGTGTGCGTTCGCGGCCGGTGTTCTCCGTGAGGAAGCGCGGCACGACCCCGGCTACTACGACATGATCCACTCGCACTACTGGCTGTCCGGCCAGGTCGGCTGGCTCGCTCGCGACCGGTGGAAGGTGCCGCTGGTGCACACCGCGCACACCCTGGCCGCGGTGAAGAACCTGTCCGTCGCCGCCGGAGACAAGCCGGAGCCCGCTGCCCGACGCATCGGTGAGAAGCAGGTGGTGGAGGAAGCGGACCGCCTCACCGCGAACACGGACGACGAAGCGCGCGCATTGGTGGACCTGTACGACGCGGCCGAGGACAAGATCGACATCGTCGCCCCGGGCGCGGATCTCGCGATGTTCCGTCCCGGTGACAAGACAGCCGCCCGTCGCGAACTGGGACTGGACACGGACGAGTCGTTGGTGACGTTCGTCGGGCGTATCCAACCGTTGAAGGCGCCCGACGTCCTGATCGCCGCTGTCGCCGAGATGGTTCGCCGCGATCCGCACACGCGGGTACGGGTGCTCATCGTCGGCGGCCCGTCGGGAACCGGTCTCGAGCGTCCCGATTCGTTGATCGACCTGACGCGGTCCCTGGGCATCGAGAACCGTGTCACCTTCCTTCCGCCGCAGCCGCCGGAGCGGTTGGCGCAGGTGTACCGCGCCTCCGATCTGGTTGCGGTGCCCAGTTATTCGGAGTCGTTCGGTCTGGTCGCGATCGAGGCTCAGGCGTGCGGAACCCCGGTGGTCGCCGCCGATGTCGGGGGACTCGGCGTGGCGGTGCGGTCGGGGGTGACCGGCCTGCTCGTCCAGGGCCACGACCCTGCCGACTGGGCCACCGCGGTCCAGTCGTTGCTCGGTGACGACAGTCTGCGAGCGCTGATGGCGTCGAATGCTTCCCAGCATGCGGAGAATTTCTCGTGGGAGCACACCGCGGATGCACTGCTGGACACCTACGCCCGAGCGGCGTGGAGGTTCGGACGTGGACCGACCGGGCAACGTCCTACGGGCGAGTTCTCGCCGCGCAGGCCGAGGGGTCTGTGGCGACTACGACGAACAGGATCGGTGGGAGCGCTGTGAGCAGCACTGCGGAGTTGATCGACTCGGTTCTCAGGGACCGGGAACTGGACTACACGCGACCGTCGGACGCGCAGTTCGTCGTCGACCTTCCGGGCGAGAAGAAGCTGAAGACGTCGACACTGCTGACCGTCGGCATTCACGGACTGAAGATCGAGGCCTTCGTCTGCCGCAAGCCGGACGAGAACTTCGAGGGTGTCTACCGATACCTGCTGCGCCGCAACCGTCGTCTGTACGGCGTCCACTACACGATCGACAAGATCGGTGACATCTACCTCGTCGGCAAGATGTCGACGCACGCGGTGACGGGCGACGAGCTCGACCGAGTGCTCGGCCAGGTGCTCGAGGCTGCGGACGGCGACTTCAATGTCCTGCTCGAACTGGGATTCGCCGAGTCGATCAAGCGCGAGTGGGCGTGGCGGGTGTCGCGCGGGGAATCGCTGAAGAACCTGGAAGCGTTCGAGCACCTGGTCAACGGCCGCCCGGACAACGGTCCTGCCTCGTGGGTACAGGTCGACGAGTCGGCCGAGTAGCGCCTCTGAATCGGACACCCGGCAGGTACTGTCATGCTTGTGACGACTGTCACCCACGGCGTCGTGCTGGTTGGTGTGACAACTCGACACAGTAACGTCGTGCCAGCAGTCCCCTGTCTCGCGCTGTCCAGAGGAGTTCCATGAGTTTCCGCAGCCCGTATCCCGATGTCGAGATCCCGGAGAAGTCCGTCTACGACTTCCTCTTCGGCGACCTGTCCGAGGACGATCTCGCACGTCCCGCTCTGGTGGACGGCCCCAGCGGTGCGGTCACCGACTACCGCACTCTCGTCGCCCAGATCGGCGGCGTCGCCGGTGCACTCGCATCGCGTGGCGTGAAGGTCGGCGACGTCGTCGCCCTGCACTCGCCCAACGTCCCGGCCTTCGCGTCGGTGTTCCACGGCATCCTGCGCGCGGGCGCCATCGCGACGACCATCAATGCGCTCTACAACGCCGACGACATCGCCAAGCAGCTCACCGACTCGTCGGCCACGATGATCTTCACGGTCTCGCCGCTGCTCCCGCAGGCCAAGGCCGCCGCGGAGAAGGTCGGCCTCGCCGACGACAAGGTGATCGTGCTCGACGGAGCCGACGGTCATCAGTCGCTGAAAGATCTGCTCACCGAGGGCGCGTCGGCTCCCGATGTCAGCTTCGACCCGTCTACGCATCTCGCCGTGCTGCCGTACTCGTCGGGAACGACGGGGCGTCCCAAGGGCGTGATGCTGACGCACCGCAACCTCGTCGCCAACGTGTCGCAGATCGAGCCGCGCATGGGCGCGAACCGGGACGACGTCCTACTCGCCGTGCTGCCGTTCTTCCACATCTACGGCATGACCGTGCTGCTCAACCTCGGCCTCAAGGTGCGCGCGTCGCTGGTCACGATGCCGCGCTTCGACCTCGAACAGTTCCTGAGCCTCACCACCGAGAAGAAGATCACCTACCTCTTCATCGCGCCGCCCGTCGCCGTCGCGCTGGCCAAGCACCCGATGGTGGACCAGTACGACATCTCCAGCGTGCGGATGGTCTTCTCCGGTGCGGCCGCGCTCGACGAGAACCTGGGCAACGCCGTCGCGAAGCGACTGAAGACCAAGGTGCGTCAGGGTTACGGCATGAGCGAGTTGAGCCCCGTCTCGCACGCCATCCCGTTCGACGGGGACGACATGCCGCTGAGCAGCTGCGGCACCGCCGTCGCCAACTCGGAGAACAAGTTGGTCGACCCGGCCACCGGCGAGGAAGTTGCCTACCCGGAGGCCGGCTCCGACGCGGTCAGCGAGCCCGGCGAGCTGTGGATCAAGGGCCCGAACGTCATGGTCGGCTACCTGAACAACGACGCCGCGACGGCCGAGACCCTCGACGCGGACGGCTACCTGCACACCGGTGACATCGCGGTCGTCGACGGCCACGGCTGCGTCAGCATCGTCGATCGGCTCAAGGAGCTGATCAAGTACAAGGGCTACCAGGTGCCGCCGGCCGAACTCGAGTCGCTGCTCCTCACCCACCCGCAGATCGCCGACGCTGCCGTCATCGGCGTGCTCGACGACGAGGGCGAAGAGGTGCCGAAGGCGTTCGTCGTGCTGCAGCAGGGCGCCGAGCTCACCGCCGACGAGGTCATGGCGTTCGTGTCCGAGAAGGTCTCGCCGCACAAGAAGGTGCGCAAGGTGCAGTTCATCGACACGGTCCCGAAGTCCGCGTCGGGCAAGATCCTGCGCAAGGACCTGCGGTCCGCGGAGCCTGCCGCGAGCTGACACTCCCTGCCCCACCCGAACACCCTCTTCAGCGTGCTGGAGAGGGTGTTCGCGTCATCGTGGGGGTGTGGGGTCGCTCGGGGTGGTACTCATGAGCCATGGACACGATCACCGTCGACACACCCCAGGGCCAGGTACGCGGACGTACCGAGAACGGCGTCGCCACGTTCCTCGGGGTTCCCTACGCCGAGGCGCCGTTCGGCGCCAACCGATTCCAGGCACCCACCGCCCCGCCGCGCTGGTCCGGCACCCGCGATGCGCTGGAGTTCGGCGCCACCGTTCCGAAGGTGGGCTACCGACCGCCCACCAGTGAAATCCTCAGCGAGCCCGTCGTGGCCGGCGAGGACTGCCTCAACGTGAACGTCTACAGCCCCGACGTCACGGGCTCCGCGCCCGTGTTCGTCTGGATCCACGGCGGCGCCTTCGTCAACGGCAGCAACGCCGTTCCCGCGTACGACGGAACGGCATTCGCGCGGGACGGTGTCGTCGCTGTCGTGATCAACTACCGACTCGGTGTCGACGGCTTCGCCCGTATCGACGGAGCGCCCGCCAACCGCGGTCTGCTGGACCAGGTCGCGGCGCTCGAGTGGGCTCGCGACCACATCGCGTCGTACGGCGGTGACCCGGCGCGCGTGACCGTCGCGGGGGAGTCCGCGGGCGCCATGAGCGTCGGCACGCTGCTCTCGATGCCGCGCGCCGAGGGGCTGTTCCACCGCGCGGTCCTGCAGAGCGGAGCCGGCCATCACGTCATCTCGGCCGAGACCGCGGGGACCATCTCCGCCGCACTGGCGACGTCGCTGGGGGTCGAGGCGACCGTCGAGGGTCTCGCGTCCGTGCCTGTCGACGCTCTCGTCGACGCCCAGCGCACGCTGTCGGATCGCATCGCTGCCGAGGCCTCGAGCGGTGCGTGGGGTGAGGTGGCGCTGAACATGATGGCGTTCGAGCCGTACATCGACGGGGAAGTCGTTCCCGCGCTTCCGTATTCGCGTATCGAGGCGGGCGCCGGCGCCGACGTGGAACTCATGATCGGCACCACCAGCGAGGAGCATGCCTTCTTCCTCGTTCCCGCCGGGATCGTTCCTCACATCACCGAGGACTACCTGCGCCTCGTGCTGGCCGGGTACCGCCTGGACCCGACCGTTCTGGACTCGTATCGCGCACAGAACCCGGACGCGTCACCCGGCGACCTGATGATCGCCGTGATGACGGACTGGTTCTTCCGCATCCCCGCGGTTCGCGTGGCCGAGGCGCATCCGGCTCACGTCTACGAATTCACCTGGCGCTCACCGTTGTTCGACGGAAAACTCGGCGCCTGTCACGCGCTCGACATCCCGTTCGTGTTCGACGTGCTGCACAAGCCGGAGACCTCGCGCATCACCGGACCGAACCCCCCGCAGAGCCTCGCCGACGAGATGCACCGTGCGTGGGTCGATTTCGTGCGTGACGGAGACCCGGGCTGGGCGCCGTACGGGTCCGAGCGCACGGTGAAGATGTTCGGGACCGAGTCGTCCGTGGTGAACGACCCGCGGCCCGACACCCGCACCGTGTGGGACGGCGTCCGCTAGCCGGTGAAGGGCGGAACGAACTCGCACGGAACAGCAACGGGGTTCGCCGGGTCCAACGCGTTCAGGACGAATGCGGCGGCTCTCGGCGAACCCACGATGCCGGCGTGCTCGGAGAAGTCGAGATCGCAGGTGTCCTGGACGACGATGTTGGTGGCGTTCGGGCCCTCGACGTACCCGTCGGTGTACGGCACCACCACCTCGTCGTACCGCGTCATGATGTTGGTGTAGGTGATGCCCGGCGCGTAGCGGTACGACGCGGCGGGCCACGCGACCTGCGACGGGCCCGAGCCCTTCCACAGCGGAGCCAGCGAGACGTACTTGTCGATGTCGTCCGCTCCGCCGAGCACCTGCGCGTAGTAGTTGGGCAGAACCGTGCCCTGCGAATGTCCGACGATGTCGACCTTCTGGGCACCCGTCGCCGACAGCACCTCGTCGACGAACGCGGCGAACTGCGCGCCCTTCTCGGGCACCGGCCCGAGGCCGCCTATCGCGGAGATAGGCCACGGTCCCGGCAGGGCTCCGTAGGTGAGCGCGAAGACGCAGTAACCCTCGTTCTTCAGCAACGGTCCGTACACACCCCACCCGGTCTGCTGCCCGGTTCCGGTGCCGTGCACCAGGATCACCGGGTTCGGGTGCTCGGCCGTCGGCACGCACGAGAAATCGTTGGTCCCGGGCAGCGATCCGCCCGGGTTCGCGATCTCCGCCGGGAAGCCACTGAAGAAGTCGTAGTCGACGGGGAGGGGATCGGCCGTGGCGGTCGGGGCGCACGCGAGCCATGCGCACGCCGCGAGCGCCACCGTCCAGCGGGTTCTCATCTGCAGAGGCTAGCGGTCACGCCAGCTCGGCCCGGCGGAAGCGCAGTTCTCGCCAGTGCCGGTCTCACCGCCGCGTCCGACGGGTCGTGCCGTCGACGGCCTCGTGAGAAACTGGGCGGCATGAGCATCGGAACCCTGATCCTTCTCCGCCACGGCGAGAGCGAATGGAACGCGTCCAACCAGTTCACGGGATGGCAGGACGTGCGCCTGACCGCGAAGGGCGAGGCCGAAGGCAAGCGCGCCGGCGAACTGCTCGTCGAGGCGGGAGTCCTGCCCGACCTGCTGTTCACCTCGATGCTGCGTCGTGCGATCAGCACCGCGAACATCGCGCTCGATGCTGCCGACCGCCATTGGATCCCCGTCGTCCGCGACTGGCGACTCAACGAGCGGCACTACGGTGCGCTGCAGGGCCTCGACAAGGCAGCCACCAAGGACAAGTACGGCGACGAGCAGTTCATGCTGTGGCGCCGCAGCTACGACACGCCGCCGCCGCCCATCGAGGTCGGCAGCGAGTACAGCCAGGACGCCGACCCGCGGTACGCCGACATCGGTCACGTCCCGCTGACGGAATGCCTGAAGGACGTCGTCGAACGGTTCATCCCGTACTACGAGGAAACCATCGTCCCCGAGCTGAAGCAGGGCAAGAACGTCCTGGTGGCCGCGCACGGCAACTCGCTGCGCGCGCTGGTCAAGTACCTCGACGGCATCTCCGACTCCGAGATCGCCGCGCTGAACATCCCCACCGGCATCCCGCTGCGCTACGACTTGGAAGAGTCCGACGGCAAGCTGGTGCCGACCAATCACGGCGGCACCTACCTCGATCCCGAGGCAGCAGCTGCGGGCGCGAAGGCTGTGGCGAACCAGGGCGAGAAGTAACGCATCGGTGAACACGGTGCGAACGTGTGCCGGACGTGCGGTAACGGTCGGAAAACCGGGCCGACCGTGCGTTCGTGCACGTTCGTGTGACCGTACGATCGGCCCGTGACCACACCGACCGTCGTCCTGATCGCCGCCGTCGCGGCGATCGGCGGATACCTGGTCGCCGGAGTTCTGATCCCCTACTTGAACTCGCGGCACGATCGCCGACAGAGTCGCGACAGCGGGCTCACCATGTCCCAGGTGCTCGACCTCATCGTGCTCGCCGCCCACAGCGGCATCGCCGTCGTCGACCAGTTCCACGACGTCGTGTTGTTCAACCCGCGCGCTCAGGAACTGGGACTCGTGCGCGGACGGTCGCTCGACGACCGCGCATGGAAGGCCGCGACCAGGGTTCTCGAGACCGGTGAGAACGTCGAGGTGGACCTCACGGTCCTCGACGCCCGAGGTCGCGCCGGCATCGCCGTGAAAGGCACCGCGCAGCTGCTCAGCCGGGAGGACCGCCGTTTCGTCGTCCTCTTCGCCGACGACGACTCCGAGCAGGTCCGCATGGAGGCCACCCGACGAGACTTCGTCGCCAACGTCAGCCACGAGCTCAAGACCCCGGTCGGCGCGATCAGCCTGCTGGCTGAGGCGCTGCTGCAGTCGCGCGACGACCCGGCCTCCGTCCAACGCTTCGGCGAACGGATGCTCGACGAGTCCACCCGCCTCGGCAACATGGTCAGCGAGCTCATCGCGCTGTCCCGATTGCAGGGCGCCGAGAAGCTCCCCGATCTCGACGTGGTCGACGTCGACAGCGTCGTCAAGCAGGCGTTGGCGCGGTCGGAGATGAAGGCCGAGGTCGCCGGCATCACCGTCACGGTCGACCGTCCCAGCGGCCTCGAAGTCCTCGGCGATCAAACGCTGCTCGTGACGGCGCTGTCCAACCTCGTCGAGAACGCCATCGCTTACTCGCCGAAGGGGTCACCCGTGTCGGTCACCCGGTCGCTGCGTCACGACGAGAACAGCTTGACCAGCATGGTGGCGCTGTCGGTGACCGACCGCGGAATCGGCATCGCCAAGGAAGACCAGGAGCGCGTGTTCGAGCGCTTCTTCCGCGTCGACAAGGCCCGCTCGCGCGCCACCGGCGGAACCGGACTGGGCCTCGCCATCGCCAAACACGTCGCCGCGAATCACAACGGCCGCATCGAGCTGTGGAGCAAGCCCGGAACGGGCTCCACCTTCACGCTCCTCGTACCTGCTCACATCGAAGACGACGGCGAGCCGTCATGACCGAGAAGGACACCCCATGACGAGCGTGCTCATCGTCGAAGACGAAGAATCGTTGGCCGACCCGCTGGCGTTCCTGCTGCGCAAGGAAGGGTTCGACGCGACCGTCGTCGGCGACGGCCCCTCGGCCCTGGCCGAATTCGATCGCGTCGGCGCGGACATCGTGCTGCTCGACCTGATGCTGCCCGGCATGAGCGGAACGGACGTCTGCAAGCATCTGCGCAGCCGGTCCGGCGTGCCCGTCATCATGGTCACGGCCCGTGACAGCGAGATCGACAAGGTCGTCGGCCTCGAGCTCGGTGCCGACGACTACGTCACCAAGCCCTACTCGTCGCGCGAACTCATCGCCCGCATCCGCGCGGTCCTGCGCCGCGGATCCGACACCGAGGAGATCGACGACAACAGCATCCTCGAAGCCGGGCCCGTGCGCATGGACGTCGAGCGCCACGTCGTCATGGTCGGGGGACAGCAGATCACGTTGCCGCTCAAGGAGTTCGACCTGCTCGAGTACCTGCTGCGCAACTCCGGCCGAGTCCTCACCCGCGGACAGTTGATCGACCGGGTCTGGGGCGCCGACTACGTGGGCGACACCAAGACTCTCGACGTGCACGTCAAGCGTCTGCGCTCGAAGATCGAGGCCGACCCGGCCAAGCCGGTGCACCTCGTGACCGTCCGCGGGCTGGGGTACAAGCTCGAGGAGTGAGGCCGTCCGTTGCGGCGAGTACGTCCAAAACGTCGCTGGCGGAGCCGGGATCACGGCACTTTCGGCGTACTCGCGGGGGTATCAGGCGGCGAGTAGCCGGCGGACACGACCGACCAGGACATCGGGTTCGCGCCGTACATCGTCCGACGTGATCTGAAGAACTCGCCACCCCTCGTCTGCGAGCAGTGCAAGGCGCGCCTTGTCGCGTCGCACACTCTCGGGTGTTCCGTGGAATTCGTCGCCGTCGTACTCCACTGCGACTCGCCGGGCAGGCCAAGCGAAATCGAGGTAGAAGACGCCGCGTTCGTACACCACCGGCCACTGCAGTTCGGGCACCGGAAGTCGACCGTCGTGCAACACCAGGCGCGTCTCCGACTCCATCGGTGAACCGGATCTGCAGTCGACGAGCGGTGTGAGGCGGCGGACCTCGACGATGCCCCGCCGGCCTCGTTGCGAGACGACAGCCCGTTCCAGCGAGCGGGGACTACAGCCCACCTGCGCCGCGGCATCGAGAACGGCGAGCGCGCGACCGGGAGAACGTTGCCGTGCGACCTCGACAGCAGTCCAGGCGGGCTCCACGACGAGTCGGGTGCCGATCTCCATCAGCGGCGCACCCCGCCGCTGATGCACCACTACCCCTGGTCTGCTCTCGATGCGCCGATCCTCGGGCTCCACCACATGTAAGTGCTGCGTCCGGTCGAGGTCGAAACCGTGCATCGCCGCCGCGGTGTCCAAGGATGCGGCGACCCGCGTTCCGAGCTCGATGCTCAGAGCGTCGAGTCGCGCAGAGACAGGGAGCGTTCCGACCGCGTACAGCCCGTGCCGTACGCGGGTCAGCTGACGAGTGTGCACCAGCCACCGCACGCGGCTCGGGGACATGCATCGGAGGAGATCGGTCGTGTGCAGGAAGCCGCCG
Source organism: Rhodococcus sp. AC861 (assembly GCF_979256035.1). Taxonomy (NCBI): domain Bacteria; kingdom Bacillati; phylum Actinomycetota; class Actinomycetes; order Mycobacteriales; family Nocardiaceae; genus Rhodococcus; species Rhodococcus sp. AC861. The sequence continues at coordinate 255,882 of NZ_CEEDMW010000002.1, read as the reverse complement.
TTGGCTCTCATGGCGTCGACAAGTGTTGGGTCCATGGCGCAGACCGTCACGAGCCGCACCGACAGGCACTGCGTCCCGGGATCGGCCCGCGAGAAACTTGGGGATGACGGGGTGCCTGTGGATAGAGCTCTACCCGCCCCGGCGAGTACGTCGAAAGTGCTGCTGCGAGCGCTCAGATCACGACGATATGGACGTACTCGCGGGGGGGGTAAGAGGTTAGGTGCGCTGAGACTGACGGGTCGCGGGGTGCACGGCGATCAACCCCAAACCTTGCCGACGCCGACACAGCGCGGCCAGCTCGGTGTAGACGTCCTGCCCGAGCAGTTCCTTCAGCTCCGGCGCGTAGGACTGCCAGACGGGCTCGGTGCCCACGTGGGCGTCGGGGGAGGCGGTGCAGTACCAACTGAGGTCAGCGCCGCCCTCACCCCACCCGCGTCGGTCGTACTCGCCGACGACGGTCTGCAGGATCTCGACGCCGTCCGGGCGGGTGACCCAGTCCTGGGTGCGGCGGATGGGCAGCTGCCAGCAGACGTCGGGCTTCACCTCGAGCGGTTCGACGCCGGTGCGCAGCGCCATCCGGTGCAGTGCGCAACCGATGCCGCCCTCGAATCCGGGACGGTTCAGGAAGATGCACGCACCCTTGTACTTGCGGGTGCGCAGGGCCTGTTCGCCCTCGAGGTCGTCGACCTCGACGAAGCCCTTCTTGCCGTGTCCCTTGTCGAAGAACTGCCAGTCGTCCGGCGTCAGCATCTCGACGGAGGCGGTGAGCTTGGCGTGATCGTCGTCGTCGGAGAGGAAGGCGCCGTGCGAGCAGCACCCGTCGTCGGGCCGATCGGGGACCGTTCCCTGGCACGCGGGAGTTCCGAAGACGCACGTCCAACTCGACAGCAACCACGTCAGATCCGCACGGATGACGTGTTCGGCGTTGGTGGGATCGGGGAACTCGATCCACTCTCGCGGGAAGTCGGGCGAGACTTCCGGGGCCGGGTCGAGCTTGCGGGTCGCGGCGGGTTCCAGCACATCCGCGGGCCGCCCGGTGGCCTCACCCGACTGCCTCCCGGCCTCCGGCCTACCTTGCTTTGCGGCCCGGCCGGCCTCCGGCCTACCCGCCTTGTCAGCACGTGTCACAAGCCACGACGCTAGACCCAGTACGGTGTTCCCTGTGCGGTTAGGGGTGCTCGACGTCGGAAGCAATACGGTTCATCTGCTCGTGGTCGACGCCCATCGCGGCGGACACCCGACACCGATGAGCTCCACCAAGGCTGCCTTGCGCCTGGCGGAGAACACCGACGACGCCGGTGACATCACCCAGTCCGGCTCCGATCGATTGGTGCGTACGGTCGCGGACTTCTCGTCCATCGCCACGTCCTCGGGCTGCGGGGAGTTGATGGCCTTCGCCACCTCCGCCGTCCGTGATGCCCGCAATTCGACCGCCGTGCTGAACCGAGTGCGCGACGAAACCGGTGTCAGCCTGCAGGTTCTCTCCGGTGAGGACGAGTCGCGTCTTACCTTCCTCGCCGTGCGTCGGTGGTACGGATGGAGCGCCGGCCGGATCCTCGACCTCGACATCGGCGGCGGTTCCCTCGAACTCAGCACCGGCATCGACGAGAACCCCGACGTCGCGATGTCCGTTCCTCTCGGCGCGGGTCGCCTGACGCGGGACTGGCTGTCCGAGGACCCGCCCGGTAAGCGACGCGTCGCCGTCCTCCGCGACTGGCTCGACGCCGAACTGGTCGAGCCGGCACGGAAACTTCTCGAGCCCGGGGTTCCGGACCGTGCGGTGGGAACGTCCAAGACGTTCCGCTCGTTGGCACGCTTGACCGGAGCCGCACCGTCGGCTGCCGGTCCGCGAGTGGTCAGAACCCTGACCGCCGACGGACTTCGTCAGGTCATCTCCTTCATCTCGAGGATGACCTCGGCGGACCGTGCAGAATTGGAAGGTGTGAGCGCGGATCGATCGAGGCAGATGGTGGCCGGCGCACTGGTCGCCGAGGCGAGCATGCGCGCACTGTCGATCGATTCGCTGGAGATCTGTCCGTGGGCTCTGCGTGAGGGACTGATCCTGCGCAAGCTGGACACGGAGACGTTCGGCGAAGTGGTGGAGAGTCGAGAGACATGAGCGACGAGAACAACGACGGCGCTGCGGACACCGGACAGGTGTCGGTGGCCGAACTGCTGGCGCGCAACGGCGCGAAGGTGGGCACACAGGCAGGCGGAGGTCGCCGCCGCCGCGGAATGGCGGGCGGCATCTCCGTCGCGGAACTGACGGGTGAGATCCCGATCGTCCGCCCCGTGGAGAACGCCGCTCCCGAGGCTGAAGCACCCGAGAACGCAGCATCCGAGGTTGAAGCACCCCAGGACACGGCTCCCGAGGCCGACGAGCCTGCGGTCGCACCGGACGAGCCGGCAGCCGACGAGCACATACGCGACGAACGACCCGAACCCGTCCGACCGACGCCTGCGCAGGCAGTCCGCCCGTCACGTCCGACACCGGCTTTCGGGCCGGCTCGGCAGGTACGTCCGGAACCGGCGCTGTTCTCGGGCGCCCCGTCGGTGGCTGTCGACAAGTTGCGTGCGGACACCCGTGATCGTGCGGACGACGCGCGCCCTGTCGATTCCCGTCCCGTAGACCCCCGGCCCGTCGAGGCGGACGACGAGGTGACGAGCGAGAACGACGTCGTGGACACCGCGAACGCGGAGACGACCATCGTTCCCGCGATCGACCCCCACGACCACGAGACCGACCACGAGGGCCCGGAGACGAAGGCCGAGACCGAGACCGAGGACGCCCCGGCGGCACCGGCCAAGGGTCGCAGCCCGGTTCGCCAGTGGCTCTCGTTGCTCGGCCAGGGTGTCATTGCGATCGTGCTGGGAGCCCTGCTGTTCAAGGGCTTCGAGCGCCTCTGGGAAATGCTCCCGTGGGTGGCGCTGGTGCTGGCGTTCTTCGTCATCGTCGGGCTCGTCGCCGTGGTGCGTGTCCTGCGCCGTACCGATGACATCGTGTCCATCCTTCTGGCGGTGGTCGTCGGTGGGTTCGTCACGCTGGGCCCCTTGGCCTTCATGCTCAGCACCACGTGACACCCCGCCACGTTCCCGTCGGCCTGTCGACGGCCTCGGTGTATCCGCAGAACACGGAATCAGCCTTCCGATTCGCCGCGGACCTGGGCTACGACGGCATCGAGTTGATGGTGTGGGCGGAACCGATCAGCCAGGACATCGGCGCGATCAAGCAACTGAGCCGCAGGTACGGCGTTCCCGTGCTCGCGATCCACGCCCCGTGCCTGTTGATCACGCAGCGCGTGTGGGGATCCGATCCGGTGTCCAAGCTGGTGCGGTCCGTACACGCGGCGGAAGCGCTCGGCGCCGACACGGTCGTGGTGCACCCCCCGTTCCGGTGGCAGCGCATCTACGCCGACGGTTTCGCGGACCAGGTGGCGGAACTCGAAGAGGACAACGAGGGCATGATCGTGGCCGTCGAGAACATGTTCCCGATGCGCGCCGATCGGTTGTTCGGCGCGGGCACCGGCTCGGTCAAGCGTCTGACCAAGCGAGGCGGGAAGCCGGGACTCGGTTTCACGGCGTTCGCGCCGTCGTACGACCCGACCGACGTCGGTCACCGGCACTACACGTTGGACTTCTCCCACACGGCGACCTCGGGCCTCGACGCCGTCACGCTCGCCGCCCGGATGGGCGACGGACTCCGGCACCTGCACCTCGCGGACGGTCGTGGGGCGTCGGTCGACGAGCACCTCGTACCCGGCGACGGAACCCAGCCGGTCGCCGAGGTCTGCCACACGCTGGTGGCGCGCGGATTCCAGGGGCAGGCGGTGCTCGAGATCAACACTCAGAACGCGCGCACGGCCACCGAGCGCTCGGCAGCGTTGGAACGGTCGTTGGCCTTCGCGCGGAAGCATCTCGCACCGGTCTGAGCGGTACTGGATAGTGTCACTATCCATTTTCGGTTAGAGTCACCTCGTGCGAATGTCCGAGCTGGTCGACCGAGCGGGGATTCCGCGCGCGACCATCAAGTTCTACCTGCGTGAGGGCCTGCTGATGCCCGGAGTGGGACCGACGCCCGATGCACCCACTGCCGCAGCCGACTACACCGAGGACCATCTCGAGCGCGTCCAGTTGATCAGAGCTCTCACCGGAGCATCCCTGCCGATCGGTCGTATCCGAACGGTCCTCGACGCGTTGGACGCGACATCCGAGACGCTCTATCCCGCGATGGGTCGAGCACTGCGCGCCCTGCCTCCCTATCTGGACGAGTCCGACGAGCCATTGCGCGCCCTGCGGATCCTGCAGCGATCGGGGCAGACCGTCGACGGGCCGGCTGCGCGGCAGCTCGAGCACGCACTGCGCGCGGCGGATGCCGCCGGGGTCCCGCTGTCGGACGACGACGTCGTGAACTACGCCCGTGCCGTCCGCGTCATCGCCGAGGGGGAGTGGGCGAGGGTGGCCGAGCAGGGTGATCCGCGCAGCGCGGTTCGCTTCGCAGTCCTCGGCACCGTCCTCTACGAGCCCGTCATCGCCGCACTCCGCCGTCTGGCCCACCAGGACCTCGCCCGCGCGGACAGCCTGCATTCGACACCGGATACGACCTCAGAGAACCCCACGACAGATTCGAGTGACACGTGACCGACGCATCGTTCCGCACCCTGACGACTCTGACCAGAGTCGGCCCCGACACCTTCGAGGGAGTCGTCGACCCCACGTGGACCATCGGCCCGAAGGTTCACGGCGGCGCGCTGATGGGTGTCTGTGCATCGGCCGCGGTGCAGCGGCTGGCACTCGACGACGACCCGGTGGACCTGGCTCCCCTCGCGGTCAGCGCGAGCTACCTCGCCGCCCCCGATCCCGGCCCCGTCACGATCGAGACCACGGTTCTCAAGCGCGGTCGACGCGTCGTCCACGTCGACTCCGTGCTGATGCAGAACGGCAAGCCGGCGGTGCGCGGCGTCGTCACGTTGGGAACGCCGGACGAGGGCGAACCTGTTCATCAGCAGCATGATTCGACACTCGCCTCTGTCCTGGACATGCCGGTGGAGCCGCCCACGTCGGCGCCGCAGATCGTGCCCGGTCACCCCATGGCCGACATCGTCCACATCGCGGCGGGCTGCGACATGCGACACGACCCGGCGACGGCGCACTTCCTCACGGGCAAGCAGGGGTCGATGGAGATCCGGATGTGGGTCCGACCGCGCCCGGAGGACGAGAACGATCCCGCGACTGCCGCCCTCTTCGCGATCATGACCGGCGACATCTGTCCCCCGGTCACGATGAACCGCGGCTTGTTCGGCTGGGCGCCGACGGTGCAGTTGACCACCTATCTCCGCCGACGCCCCGCTCCCGGCTGGTTGCGCGTGAAGTCGTCGAGCACCGTGCTGGGTGGGTCGTGGTTCGAGGAGGACCACACGGTCGTGGACTCGACCGGAGCGGTCGTCGTCCAGAGCCGGCAGCTCGCCATGGTGCCGCTCGCTCCCTGACGGACCGGTGCAGCACGCTCGGACCGACATGGCACGCTGGGCGCATGACGAGAATTGCGGTGATCGGCGGCGGCCGTATCGGGGAAGCGTTGATCGCAGGATTGATCGAGGGCGGAATGCCGGCCGGGCACGTCGTGCTGTCGGAGAAGTACCCGGCCCGCGCGGATGCGGTGGCCGCACAGTTCGGTATCCGGTCCACCAGCGTGACCGACGCTATCGAGGGCGCCGACGTGATCGTGGTGGCCGTCAAGCCCGACGACGTCGATTCGGTGATCACACAGATGTCGAAGGCCGAGCTGAACGGTGAGCGCGAGCAGATCATCGTGTCGATGGCGGCCGGCGTTCCGGCGTCGCGGTACGAGCCGAAGCTGCCGGCGGGCATTCCCATCGTCCGGGTCATGCCGAACACCCCGATGCTCGTGGGCGAGGCGATGAGCGTGCTGGCGCCCGGCCGTCACGCCCGCTCGGAGCACATCGAGACGGTGCGCAAACTGCTGGGAACCGTCGGCAAGACGGCCGTCGTGTCCGAGACGAAGATCGACGCGGTCACCGCCGTCTCGGGCTCGGGTCCGGCGTACTTCTTCTTGATGGCCGAGGCGATGATCGACGCCGCCGTGGGTCTCGGATTGCCCCGCGACACAGCGACCACGCTCGTCGTGCAGACGATGGTGGGGTCCGCAGCGATGCTCGATCGCTCCGACGAGTCCCCCCAGGAGCTCCGTGCGGGTGTGACGTCTCCCGGCGGCACGACCGCCGCGGCGATCGCCGAATTGGAGCGAAAGGGCTTCAGAGCTGCGCTTCTCGACGCGATCGACGCTGCGAAGAGCCGCAGTACCGCCCTGGGTTCGACGACCGAATAAATATTGGTCACCCCCACCCGTCGCATAAGTCACTCGAGTCCCGCTAAGCTCGCTGCAGCACGTGCGTGTCTGTTCCGCCGGAGGGGAAGCCGGCGGCGCGGGCGTGCCGGAGGTATGTGGATCTATGGAATCCGTCAACAAGCCGTCCGGGTCGAGCAAGAGCTCGTCCCACGACGGTCAACCGGCTGTGGCCGGAACCCAGTTCCTCACGGTGGCCGAAGTGGCCTCACTGATGAGGGTGTCCAAGATGACCGTGTACCGCCTGGTGCACGGTGGCGAGTTGCCCGCTGTTCGTGTGGGCCGTTCGTTCCGAGTGCATGCGAAGGCGGTGCACGACTACTTGGAGACTTCGTACTTCGACGCGGGCTGAGCACTCGACGTCCGGATTCGCTGCGCCGAGTCGAATGCCCGGGGAAGGGCATATCGTCCGTGCGCGTCGTCATCCGGCGCGAGTCCGACTCCCGCTGGTCGGTGGGCCGGTCATCGGTCGTCGTGTGAGCTGGGTATGATGGGGCTGAGTTGCGTGAGCGCGCAGTCCCGGTACTGCCGTGTCCGCCGACAACCGAACAGCATCAGCAGCGGTATCAGCAGTGCAGCTGTACAGATACGAAAGAACGCGAGGACACCCGCATGGGTTCAGTGATCAAGAAGCGTCGCAAGCGCATGTCGAAGAAGAAGCACCGCAAGTTGCTTCGCCGCACTCGCGTTCAGCGCAGGAAATTGGGTAAGTGATCCACTAGCCCGCGAAGCATCCACTGCCCGCGACGGTCGTTTGTCGACCATCGCGGGCAGTGTCGTATCCGGAGCGGCCGTATCCGGTGCGACCGGGAGCGGTGACGCCGGCTTCGTGGCACCATGGCGGTGCACGGTGAGACGAACGGGGGTCACGTGAGCCAAGACCGAGTGGAGCGTGACGCTCCGCGAGTCGTGCTCGTCACGGGTGCCAGTCGGTTCCTGGGTGGGTACCTCACCATGCGTCTGGCGCAGAACCCGTCGATCGAGCGCGTGATCGCCGTCGACGAGGTGGCCCCGTCGAAGGACATGATCCGCCGCATGGGCCGCGCCGAATTCGTGCGCGCCGACATCCGTAACCCGTTGATCGGCAAGGTCATTCGCAATGCGGGCGTCGATACCGTCGTACACGCGTCGTTGATCTCCCGGCCTCCGAGCGGTGGCGGGCGCACGGTGATGAAGGATCTGAACGTCCTCGGAGCCATGCAGCTGTTCGCCGTCTGCCAGAAGTCTCCGACCGTGCGGCACGTCGTGCTGCGCTCGTCCACCGCCGTCTACGGATGCAGCGCCAAGGACCCCGCCCAGTTCACGGAGGAGATGGGTGCCAGGTCGCGGCCCAAGGGCGGGTTCGCTCGCGACGCCATCGAGACCGAGGGCTACGCACGTGGGCTCGGCCGTCGTCGGCCGGACATCGATGTGACCATCCTGCGGAACGCTCCGATGATCGGCCCACGTCTCAACGGCGCCGTGTCCCGCTACCTGACCTCACCGGTCACCCCGTCGATTCTCGGCCGCGACGCCCGGATGCAACTGCTGCACGAGGAAGATGCCCTGTCCGCTCTGGAACGGGCCACTCTTTCCGGGCCGGCCGGAACCTTCAACATCGCGGCCGACGGCATCATCATGCTGTCCCAGGCGATTCGACGGGCCGGTCGCGTGGAACTCCCGGTTCCGTCGGCGCTGTTCCGCACCACCGGTCGTGCGGTGATGGGATCGTTGATGCGGAGCTTCTCGACCGAGCAGATCGACTACTTCAACTTCGGATGCGGGGTGGACACGACGCGTATGAAGAACGACCTGAGTTTCACGCCGCGCTGGACCACCGTCCAGGCGTTCGACGACTTCGTCCGCGGTGTCGCCCTGACTCCGGTGATCCGGCGTGAGTGGGTCGACGCCGTGGAGTCCAGGCTCACGGCTGTCCTCGGCGGCGTACCGCCCCGCGGTCCCGTCGAACTCGCGGCCGGGACGGGACGGAAGTGAGCGACGTGGCCAAAGTCATTCCCCTGCACGGCAAGGCGAACGATCGTCTACGCATGTCCGCCAGTGCTCCGGAGGACGTTCGCGGACGACACCCGTCCTCGTACGCGGAGCGGCCTCCCGCGACGAATCCGCTGATCCCGGGGCCGCGTGTCGACGTCCCGACGCCGCTGGTGTTCCCGGACGTCACGTCTACCGACGACGCCGCGTCCGATCTGCCGACGACGGAGTCGGCTACCGAGTCCTCGTCGGCTGTCGAGTCCGTGCGTCGCAGCCTGGTCGAGCGTGTCACCGAGGGAGCGGACTTCCTGCGCACCCGTCTGTCGGGCGACTACGAGGTGGACGAGTTCGGGTACGACCCGCATTTCGCCGACTCCGTGTGGCTGCCGGCGCTCCGACCGCTCTTCGAGAAGTGGTTCCGCGTGGAGGTCCGCGGCATCGAGAACGTTCCCGCTGAGGGCGGCGCGCTCGTGGTGTCGAACCACGCCGGCGTCATCCCCGTCGACGGCCTGATGGCGTCGGTGGCCATGCGCGATCACCACCCCCAGCATCGCGCGCTGCGCATGCTCGCCGCGGATCTGGCGTTCGAGACGCCGCTGGTCGGCAGCATCGCACGTCGTGCCGGTCATACCCTCGCGTGCCAACCCGACGCCGAGCGGTTGCTGCGCGGCGGCGAGGTCGTCGCCGTGTTCCCCGAGGGGTTCAAGGGCATCGGCAAGCCCTTCAGCGAGCGCTACAAGTTGCAACGGTTCGGTCGTGGCGGCTTCGTCTCCGCGGCGCTGCGCACCCAGACGCCTATCATCCCGTGCTCGATCGTGGGCTCGGAGGAGATCTACCCCAAGATCGGTGACCTGACGACGCTCGCGCGCGTGCTCGGGATGCCGTACTTCCCGGTCACCCCGCTGTTCCCGCACTTCGGTCCGCTGGGTCTGATCCCGCTGCCGTCGAAGTGGTACATCGAGTTCGGGGAGCCCATCGAGACGACCTCGTACGATCCGAGTGCCGCGGACGATCCGATGGAACTGTTCGAGGTCACCGACCGGGTGCGCGAAACCATCCAGCAGACGCTGTACAAGCTGCTCACGCGGCGTCGCAACGTCTTCCTGGGCTGAGAACTACTGCCCGATCAGCTGGTCGACTATCTGCGCCGACAGGGTGACCAGCGGTAGTCCGCCGCCCGGATGCGAGGAACCGCCCACGAGGTAGAGACCGGGGACGGGTGAGCGGTTCGCCGGTCGCAGGAAGGCTGCTCCCACCCCGTTCGACGAGGTGCCGTAGATCGATCCACCGGGCGTCATGGTGCGTCGCATCAGATCCGCGGGCGAGATGATGGTCTGTCTCAGCACGCGGTCGCGGACGTCGACTCCGCGTTCCGCCATGACGTCGAGGATGCGGGAGGCGTACCTCTCGCGGAGCCCGGGTTCGTCCCAGTCGACCAACGACCGCGAACCGGTGCCGTGTCGTGCGGCGTTGACCAGCACGAACCACGCTTCGGAGTCGTCGTTCGGCCGCAGCGCGGGATCGTCCGGCGCGCTGACGTAGACGGTCGGCGACGGCGCCGGATGCGCCGGACCAGCCCGTGTCCCGAACACCGCGTCGAACTCGGCGTCGTAGTCGTCGGGGAACAGCACACGGTGGTGCGGAGTGTCCGCGTCGCGTCCGCGCAGTGCCAGCAACATCACGAAGCCCGACAGGCTGGGGGTGGTCGCCGCGAGGCGTCGCCGCGCCACGGCGGTCCGCGGCGCCCGGGGCACCAACGAGCGGTACACCTGCTCCGCGTCGGCGTTCGCGACGACGATGTCCGCGGCGATCCGACCGTCGGTGGTCTCGACACCGCGGACCCGGCCGTCCTCCACGACGACGGAGGTGACGGTGACTCCGGTGCGGATGTCGGCGCCGAGCGACGACGCCCTCTCTGCGACGGCGTCGGCGATGCGGTGCAGACCGCCGGGCACGTGCCACGATCCCCAACGCTGCTCGACGTGGGGGACGGTGGCCAGGGCAGCGGGCGCCCGGCGCGGATCGGACCCGGTGTACGTCGCGTAGCGGTCCAGCATCATCCGCAGTCGAGGGTCGGTCAGGTACTGCCGACCGAGGCTCCGCAGGCTCGACCACGGCGCGATGGTTCGGAGGTCACCGACGCGGCGCGACAGGGTCGCGAGCTCACGTGGCCCGATCGGCGACTCGAGGAAGGCCTCGTGGGTCGCGTCCCAGATCTGCTCGGCACGTGCCGAGAACCGCGACCACTGCGCACCGGCATCACCGCCGAGCGCTGCGTCGAGGGCGGCGGGAATCTCCTCCGCCCGCCCCGGCATGTCCAGCACCGTGCCGTCGGGAAAGCGGTAACGGCACGCGACGGGGAGTCGCTCGAACGTCAGGTCGGCGGGTCCGCCGGTCTGCTCGAAGAGGTCGGCGAAGACGTACGGCATCGTGACCAGGGACGGACCGGTGTCGAAGAGGAAGCCGTCGTGTTCCTCGAGGCCGAGTTTGCCGCCGAGCTGGTCCGACTGCTCGAGGACGGTGACGTCGAAGCCCCGATAGCTCAGGCGCGCGGCTGTGGCCAGACCGCCGATCCCGGCGCCGACGACGACCACCCGCGTCCCGGCCGCCTCGCTGTCGGGGGATGCGGTCACGGGTGGCGGCGGCCCAGCACGGCGGCGACGCCGCCGCCGACCGCGCCCAACGCCAACGCTGTGGGGACGCCGATCTTGGCGGCCTTGCGGCCGGTGCGGAAGTCGCGGATCTCCCATCCGCGGTTCTTGGCCAGCTCGCGGAGGTCGGCGTCGGGATTGACCGCGACGGCCGTACCGACGAGGGACAGCATCGGAACGTCGTTGTGGCTGTCCGAGTACGCGGTGCACCTGCGCAGGTCGAGGCCTTCGCGGACGGCCAGAGTTCGAACGGCGTGAGCCTTGCCACGTCCGTGCAGGATGTCGCCGACGAGCCGACCGGTGAAGACACCGTCCTTGCTCTCCGCGACGGTGCCGAGGGCTCCGGTCAGACCGAGCCGCTTGGCGATGATCGACGCGAGTTCCACCGGCGTCGCCGTCACCAGCCACACCTGCTGACCGGCGTCGAGGTGCATCTGTGCGAGAGCGCGGGTGCCGGCCCAGATGCGGTCGGCGATGATCTCGTCGAAGATCTCCTCGCCCAGCCGGACGATCTCGGCGGTCGAGCGGCCCTCGACGAAGGACAGAGCCTTCTCGCGGCCGGTGCTGACGTCGCCCAGGTTCTCCTTGCCGCTCACGCGGAACTTGATCTGCTGCCAGGCGAACTCGGAGACGTCCTTGGTGGTGAAGTACTTGCGGGCGGCGAGGCCGCGGGCGAAGTGGATGATCGACGCACCCTGCACCATCGTGTTGTCGACGTCGAAGAACGCGGCCGCCGTGAGGTCGCGGGGGACAGTGCCGACGTGGTCGTCCTCGGACAGTGCACTCTCGGCCTGCAGCGCGATGGCGGCGTCGGCGCTCGCTTCGCCGGCCAGCTTCGCGCGGATCTGCGCGGCGGTGGGTCCGAGGGGATTACGGATACGACGTCGGACCTGCTTCTCGGCCTGCTCGGGCTCCACGTCGCGCCGGGCACGGGAGGCGTCCATCACCTCGGGGGAGTCGCTGATCGTCGAGTCGGGTGTGTTCGCGCCCCGTACGACGTCGTCCGGATCCTGTCGATCGGGCACGTGCACCTCCCCCACCTCGAACGGCGAACCCGCGGGCGCGGGCCGAACGGTCCTGCGGCAGCCAGCCTAACCGCGTGCCCGAGGGCGCGGGGCACCCGTGCCGCCGGTGAGATACTGGACTCATGACGACCCCCGGCAGGACCGTGACGTTGCTGACCCGAGCCGGGTGCGGGGCGTGCGACGGGGCATGGCGGATCCTGGTCCCGCTGTGCGCGGAGTACGGGGTGACATGCGAGGCGATCGACGTCGACGTCGCCGCCGCGCAGGACCCTGACCTGCGCGCGGAGTACGGCGACAGGCTTCCGGTGGTGCTTCTGGACGGACGCGAACACAGCTACTGGGATGTGGACGAGCCCCGGCTGAGACGTGATCTGAGCGCCTGACGCGCTGCTGTCGGGCGACGGGGTCGCGGGATCCTACTACATGGTTCGGCGACTTTGTTCATACCTCCACGAGAGGTTACCGTGGAGACAAGATATGGGGCCGGTGACGAACCCACCTGCCGCGCATGCCGGGTAATCGACGTGCGCCTCACGGAGCTGTGATCCGCCGTCGGCCCTGACGATGATCGTGGAGATCGCGTGCCCTGTCACGGGCGCCGGTCGGACGAGGAGCCTTGAACGTGACCTCTCAACGTCGCCTGCCCGGCGTCGGCGGCGCGCGCTCCGGCGCGGTGGCCGACTCGGGTCGCGACGGCGATGTCGCGTCTCGTGTCGTCCCTCAGGCTACGGTCACTCGTTTCGCCGGGTATCTCCGGGTACTCGGTTCGCTGTCCGACAGCCGAGTGATGATCGTCTCGAGCGAGGACTTGGCCACCGCGGCCGGGGTCGGTTCTGCCACGTTGCGCAAGGACCTGTCGTTCCTCGGACCCATGGGAGTCAGAGGGGTCGGATACGACGTCGCCCGCCTCCGCGCCCGCATCGAACTGGCTCTCGGCCTCGACCGCGGCCATCGCGTCGTCCTGGTCGGCATGGGACATCTCGGAACGGCTCTGGTCGGCTATCACGGGTTCAGTCGTCGCGGCTTCACCATGGTCGCTCTGTTCGACAACGACCCGGCCGTCGTGGGTCGCGAGGTCACGGTCGGCAACGACGAGGACGGCTTCTCGCAGCTGGTGGTCCGCCACGTCGACACGTTGGTCGACGTCGCGACGACCCTCGGTGCCACCGTCGGTGTTGTCGCCACTCCCGATGCAGCGGCCCAGGAGGCCGTGGACGCGTTGGTTCAGGCCGACATCGACTGCATCCTCAGCTTCGCGTCCACCGATCCGGTCACGCCGGCGCACGTCGATCTGCGCCGCGTGGACCTCGCGGTCGAGCTCCAGGTTCTCTCGTTCGCCAACGCCCACAAGGCGCCGCGCAACCGTCCCAACCGCCAGGTCTGCCGGGACACCCGGCAATCCGGTGCGAAGAATTTCGCAGGACCCGGTAATCGGGCCGCAGCCGCTAGCAGAAACGGATCGGTGACAGCACCGTGAGTGTCCTTCTCCTCGGGATTTCGCATCGAAGCGCTCCCGTCTCGGTACTCGAACGTGTCGCCGTCAGCGACACCGAACGCCCCAAGCTGACCGACGAGATCATGACGTCCCCGCACGTGTCGGAGGTCATGATCGTCTCGACGTGCAATCGCGTCGAGGTATACGCCGTCGTCGACGCGTTCCACGGTGCCCTGACCGACCTCGGTGCGCTGCTCTCCGAGCACTCCGGGCTCGATCTCGCGGAACTGACGAAGTACGCCTACGTCCGCTACAGCGAGGCCGCCGCCGAGCACCTGTTCGCCGTGGCCGGCGGACTGGACTCGATGGTGATCGGCGAACAGCAGATCCTCGGCCAGATCCGCGCCGCGTACGCCGCGTCGGACGCCCAGCAGGCGTCGGGACGTGCGCTGCACGAACTCGCGCAGCAGGCTCTGCGCGTCGGCAAGAAGGTTCACTCCGAGACGAACATCGACAAGGCCGGGGCGTCCGTCGTCTCCGTCGCACTCGACCGGGCCGGGGACATCCTCGGAGGACTGCAGGGCCGCAAGGCCGTCGTACTCGGGGCCGGCGCCATGGGCGGACTGTCCGTCGCGCACCTCACCCGCACCGGGATCGGCAGCATCGCCGTCGCGAACCGCACCCAGTCGCGTGCCCAGCACCTGTCCGAGACGGCCGCTGCCGGCGGAGTCACCTCGTTCGCGATCACGCTGGACCAGCTGTCCGCGACCGTCGCCGACGCCGACATCCTGGTCACCTGTACCGGCGCGGTGGGTGCCGTCGTCACCATCGCCGACGCCCATCGTGCACTCGCGCACCGCGACACCGCCGCTCGTCCCCTCGTGATCTGCGATCTCGGGCTCCCGCGCGACGTGGAGAGCGCCGTCGCCGGACTTCCGGGCGTCACGGTGCTGGACATGGAGTCGCTGCAGCACGACCCCGCCGCCGGCGCCGCAGCGTCCGACGAGCGCGCAGCGCGCGACATCGTCGCAGCGGAACTGGCGTCGTACCTCTCGGGGCAGCGTCTCGCCGAGGTCACCCCCACCGTGACCGCTCTGCGTCAGCGCGCCGCGGAGGTCGTCGAGGCAGAGCTCATGCGGCTCGACTCGCGTCTTCCCGACCTGGCCGATCCCCAGCGCGACGAGGTGGCCCGCACGGTCCGCCGCGTCGTCGACAAGCTTCTTCATGCGCCCACCGTGCGCGTGAAACAACTGGCCACCACTCCCGGTGGCGATTCCTACGCCGAAGCGCTCCGCGAGCTCTTCGAGCTGTCGCCGGCAACCGTGCAGGCCGTCGCGTCTCCGATGGAGGTCGCGTCGGCCGTCGACACCGACAGCCCGACAGCCGCTCTCGCCGACGACTTCACGGCATTTCACGATCGGAGTGACGAATGAGCGCGAACGCAGGCGCCCTCGGCGACCGAGTCGTGCGCATCGGAACGCGCGGCAGCCTCCTCGCGACGACGCAGGCCGAGACGGTCCGTGCCGCCATCACGGCCACGGGCGTGCGCACCGAACTGGTCGTCGTCGCCACCGCGGGTGACAAGTCCGCCGCACCGGTCCAGGAGATCGGTGTCGGAGTGTTCACGGCAGCGCTGCGGGAAGCGTTGGCGGACAAGACCATCGACGTCGCCGTGCATTCGTACAAGGATCTGCCCACGGCCGAGGACCCGCGGTTCCGCATCGCCGCGATCCCGGAGCGCGAGGATTCTCGCGACGCCCTGGTGGCTCGCGACGGACTCGTCCTTGGTGAGCTGCCCGTCGGATCGACGGTCGGTACCTCCGCGCCCCGACGCATCGCGCAGTTGCGCGCACTAGGCCTGGGTCTGGACGTGCAACCGCTGCGCGGCAACCTCGACACCCGCATCGGCAAGGTCACCAAGGGCGAGCTCGACGCCGTCGTCGTGGCCCGCGCCGGCCTCGCCCGCATCGGCCGGCTCGACGTGGTCACCGAAGCACTCGAGCCTGTGCAGTTCCTGCCCGCTCCGGCGCAGGGCGCTCTCGCGGTCGAGTGCCGGTCCGACGACCACGACCTCGCCGGCGTGCTCGGCACACTCGACGACGTCGCCTCCCGTGCCTCGGTCACGGCCGAACGTGCGCTGCTCGCCGAACTGGAAGCGGGATGCACCGCGCCGGTCGGCGCCATCGCCGAAGTGGTCGAGTCGATCGACGAGGACGGACGGATCTTCGAGGAACTGTCGGTCCGCGGGTGCGCCGCGGCCGTCGACGGCTCCGACGTCATCCGCGCCTCGACCGTCGGGTCGGTGGACGACGCCGACGAACTCGGTCGCCGCGTCGCCCGTGAACTTCTCGACCTCGGTGCCCGCGAACTGGTCGCCATCACAGAACCTTCTTCATCCTCCACCGCCGCCTCCACAACCCAGCGGACGAGCGGCACCGAGAAAGGCGAATCGATCGATGCGTGAGCAGAGGGCCCAGGACCTCGTGGGCGGGCACAGACACGGCCGCGCCAGACGCGGCGCGGCGCCACGCCCCGGGCGATACGAACGCATCGCCACATCCCGGCTGATCCCCAAGCGGGGTCCCGCCACCGAGATCGAGATCCGCTTCCGCAACAACCACGCGGAACAGACTGCACTGGAGAACGAATAATGAGCCGAGTCCGCAAGAACACTCCGGGACGGATCCTGTTCGTGGGATCGGGCCCCGGCGATCCGGCCCTGCTCACCGTCCGGGCACGTGACGCGCTCGCTGTCGCCGAGATGGCGTTCACCGACCCCGACGTCGACAAGGGCGTCATCGCCCTGGTCGGCACGGCGGTACCGGCCGACGCCGAGACCGGCGAGAACGGCGTCGACGTGCGTCCCGCGCTCGGCGAGCCCGCCGAGGTCGCGAAGACGCTGGTCGCCGAGGCGAAGAACGGTCACGACGTGGTCCGCCTCGTCTCCGGTGACCCGCTGACCACCGACTCGGTCATCGCGGAGGTCACCGCCGTGGCCCGCACCCAGGTGCAGTTCGAGGTCGTCCCCGGCCTGCCCGCCGGATCGGCCGTTCCCAGCTACGCCGGCATGGCACTGGGTTCCGAGCACACCGAGGCCGACGTGCGCGGCGACGTGAACTGGGCGTCACTCGCCGCGGCACCCGGACCGCTGGTCCTGCACGCGACGTCCGGGCACCTCGCCGAGACGGCCAGCGCGCTGGTCGAGCACGGCCTGGCTCCGCAGACGCCCGTCGCGATCACCGTCCGCGGCACGACGCGTCAGCAGCGCACCGTCGAGGCCACCCTCGCGACACTGAACGACGCCGGATCCGAACTGGTCGGCTCGCTGATCGTCACCGTCGGCAAGGTCGTCGCGCAGCGCTCCAAGATGTCCTGGTGGGAGAGCCGCGCTCTGTACGGCTGGACCGTCCTGGTGCCGCGCACCAAGGACCAGGCCGGCGAGATGAGCGAGCGCCTGGTCACCCACGGCGCCATCCCCATCGAGGTCCCCACCATCGCCGTCGAGCCGCCGCGCAGCCCCGCGCAGATGGAACGGTCGGTCAAGGGACTGGTCGACGGTCGCTACCAGTGGGTCGTGTTCACCTCGACCAACGCGGTGCGCGCCGTCTGGGAGAAGTTCGAGGAGTTCGGCCTGGACGCCCGCGCGTTCTCCGGCGTGAAGATCGCCTGTGTCGGCGAAGCGACGGCGGACAAGGTGCGCTCGTTCGGCATCAACCCCGAGCTGGTGCCGTCCGGTGAGCAGTCCTCCACCGGTCTGCTCGACGACTTCCCGCCGTACGACGAGGTGTTCGACCCCGTCAACCGGGTGCTGCTGCCGCGCGCCGACATCGCGACCGAGACCCTCGCCGAGGGCCTCCGCGAGCGAGGCTGGGAGATCGACGACGTCACCGCGTACCGCACGGTGCGCGCTGCGCCGCCGGCCGCCGAGACCCGCGAGATGATCAAGACCGGCGGATTCGACGCCGTGTGCTTCACGTCGAGTTCGACCGTGCGCAACCTGGTCGGCATCGCGGGGAAGCCGCACGCGCGCACTCTGGTCGCATGCATCGGACCGAAGACCGCCGAGACGGCCGTCGAGTTCGGTCTGCGCGTCGACGTGCAGCCCGAGACGGCTCAGGTCGGACCGCTGGTCGAGGCGCTGGCCGAGCACGCCGCTCGTCTGCGCGCCGAAGGTGCACTCCCGCCTCCGCGCAAGAAGTCGCGCAGGCGCTGACCGAAGTGAGGGTTTCTTGTTCCCCGTAGACCGTCCCCGGCGACTGCGTCGTACCCCCGCGATCCGCCGGTTGGTGGCGGAGACGTCGCTCGAACCGCGGCATCTCGTGCTGCCGATGTTCGTGGCCGACGGCCTCGACTCCCCGCGGGAGATCAGCTCCATGCCCGGCGTCGTCCAACACACGCTGGACTCGCTGTCCGCCGCGGCGGACGAGGCCGTGCGTGCGGGCGTCGGCGGGCTGATGCTCTTCGGCGTTCCGCGTCCGGAGGACAAGGACGGACAGGGGTCGATGGCCTCGGATCCCGACGGCATCCTGAACAAGGGGCTGCGTCGACTCCGGGACGACCTCGGCGACACGACCGTGGTGATGGCCGACACGTGTCTCGACGAGTTCACCGACCACGGTCACTGCGGGGTGTTGGCGAGCGACGGCAGCGTCGACAACGACGCGACCCTGGTGCGCTACGTGGACATGGCTGTGGCGCAAGCGGAATCGGGTGCTCACCTCCTCGGACCCAGCGGCATGATGGACGGGCAGATCGGCGCGATCCGCGAGGGACTGGACACCGCCGGATTCGCCGACGTGGGTCAGCTGGCCTACACGGCCAAGTACGCGTCGGCTTTCTACGGCCCGTTCCGCGAGGCCGTCGGATCGACCCTGCGCGGTGATCGCCGAACCTATCAACAGGATTCGGCCAATCGGCGCGAGTCGATGCGCGAACTCGACCTCGACATCGCCGAGGGCGCGGACATGGTGATGGTCAAGCCCGCCATGAGCTACCTCGACATCCTGCGCGAGGTCGCCGACGCGTCGCCCGTGCCCGTCGCTGCCTATCAGATCTCGGGGGAGTACGCGATGATCACCGCCGCCGCGCAGAACGGATGGATCGATCGCGACGCGGCGATCATGGAGTCCGTCACCAGCATTCGCCGAGCGGGTGCCGACATCGTGTTGACCTACTGGGCCACCGAGATCGCGACGCGGCTGTGAACGACAGCGCACCGGGCGGAAATCCGGAGGATCCCCGCTACGACAGTCCACAGGGCAACTGGCAGCAGCCGCAAGGAAATTGGCAGCAGCCGCAGGGCAACTGGCACCCGGAGGGTTTGCCGCCCAGTGCGATGAAGCCCGTCCTGCCCCCGGAGGGCGGGGACGCACCGGTCGACATCGAGACCTCTCGGCACCTCTGGTTCGCCGTGATCGCGCTCGGCGTCGTGTCGATGCTGATCGGCCTGTCGGCGCTGTACTCGGATCGGGACGCATTCCTCGACTCGTTCCTCGCCGACCTCGAGGCGCAGGACCCGTCGCTCGCGCTGCCGCCCGACACCGCGAACACCGTGCTGATCGTGGCGATGGTGATGTCGCTGGTCTTCGCGCTTCTCATCGCCGGCGCCGTACTGCTGGTGGTCCGCAAGATGCGCGCCGGCAAGCTGTGGGCTCGTGCGGTTCTGACGGTCATCGGTGTCGTCATCGTCGTGACGACGATTCCGACGTTGTTCGGCCTCGGGTCCGTCACCGGGCCGATGGCGGTGTTCACGGCGGTACTCGGGATCCTGCAGGCAGTCGCCGCCGCCGGAGCCGTCTATCTAATGCACCGACGCGAGTCGACGGAGTACTTCCTGTCCAAGCGAGCGCCACGCTGAGCGTCGACACGCCGTAACGGGTGTGACGCAAGTTACAGCTGAGGCATTACTCTGAGAACCGGTCGGATGGTCGGTGATCGGAGAATCGGATGACTCAACGCCCCATCGTCGGGAGTGACCCCGGCGAACGTCGCAACGGTCTCGCAGAGGCCTTCGCACTCCTCCTTCTGACGTCGGCGGTCGTCGTCGTCGTCCTGGTCGTCGCGAGCGGATTCGCGGGCGCCTGAGAAGGCCATCGCCGCAGATGGCGTGATGTTTTTGCGCTAAACCGACTGGCGTGTATCGTGACCACTGTCACAAGCGTTCGAACAGGTCGGAGACCGCGTTGCCCGCCGATTCCACCCCCGCGTCCTCTGCGGTCGCTTCTCGCACACACGTCGTGCAGTGCAGCAGCAGCCGTCGGGAACTGTGGCTTCTCGCCATCGTCTTCATCACCGGTGTGTTGATGGCCGCCGTCGTTCTGCTCCCGGCCGTCCTCAGCTGACAGGCGTCCAGGCAGGATGGTCCTCGTGACCTTCGACAAGGCGGAGAACGCTCCGCTCGCACGACCCCGTGTCATCACGTACGCGTTCCTCGCCTGGGTGCTCGGCGCCGTTCTCGTCGTACTGCTCGGGCTCATCTCGCTGACGTTCCCGGCCGACTCGCTCCGCACGCAGTTGACCGACACGGGCGGTTCCGCCGACGCCGTCGACAGCGTCATCACGGTGCTCCGGACCATCGGCATCCTCGAGATCGTCGTCGGTCTCGCTGTCGGATTCCTCGCCGGCCCCACGTGTCGACGCGGTGACCCACGGTTCCGACGAGCGCTCACCGTGCTGTCCGTGATCTTCGGCGTCGTGTTGCTCGGATCGGTGACGGTCGGATTCGCCATCGTCCCGCTGCTGGCCACCCTCGGCTCGATCTTCCTGTTCGTCGCCTGCGTGCTCGCGTATCGACGCTCCGCTGCCGAGTGGTTCGCCGCGTGAGCGAGACCTCGGAGGACACCGTGCTGTTCGCGGAGTACGGCGCCAAGTGGCGGGCGTTGGGCTACGGGCCGGCCTTCTGCCTGCTGGCACTGGGTATCGAGATCTACACCGGGCCCGTCGTGCACTACGTCGCTCTCGTGGTGATCGCCGCGGTCCTCATGGCGTTCACGTACGTCCAGATCGTCGCCGCGCGTCGTCACGCCACCGTCATCCTGACGCCCACCACGCTGAGTCAGGGAACCGAGGACGTCGCCGTCGCCGACATCCTCGAGGTCTACCCGGAGCCCGACTACGAGGCCACGGGGAACAAGCTCGAGCGGTGGCAGACCGCCCGAGTGCTGGGGGAGCTGTCCGGCATCCCGCGTAAGCGCACCGGCGTCGGCCTCAAGCTCGCGGGCAACGGAATCGTCCAGGCCTGGGCCAAGGACGAGGAGACGCTGCGCGAGGAACTACTGGCGCTGGTCGAGGCGGAACGATGATCAGGCGGGTGTTGCCGGGCGTCGTCGCACTGGTGCTTCTCGGTGTGGCTGCCGTGCTGTGGTCGTACTCGCGCGTCACCGATTCCGTCACCGAGACCTTCCCCACGACGGGCGACGTCGAGGGGTTCACCATCACGTACGACTCGATGCACGTGGCGGGTCCGTGGATGGGCTTGTCGGTCGTCGCTGCCACGGTGGCGGTGTACCTGCTGATGCGACTGATGATCCGGCGACCGCGAGACTGATCCTTCTTACCCCCGGGGGGTACATTGGAGGCATGAGCAGTTTCGATCAGGACGACCTTCTCAAGCGTCTACGCCGCATCGAGGGTCAGGTGGCGGGGATCTCCCGCATGGTGGCAGACGATCGCTATTGCATCGACGTGCTGACGCAGGTCTCCGCGGTGACCAAGGCGCTGCAGTCCGTGTCGCTGAAGCTTCTCGACGCCCACCTCGCGGGCTGCGTCGTGGACGCGGCGCGCGAGGGTGGACCCGAGGCCGACGCGAAGGTCAGGGAGGCGTCCGAGGCGATCGCTCGTCTCGTCCGTTCCTGACCCCCGCGAAGGGGCCGTCAGGGCCTAGTCGGCGGTGACGGATTCCTTCACTTCACCGGGCTCGTCGTCGGCGAGCATCGCGGCGCCGAGCAGGGCCTCCGGCACACCGAACGCGTCGATCAGCGTGTGGGCGTGCGGGCGGAGGCTGCGGCAGCGCTCGTTGATGCCGCGCGTCACGGCCTTGGACCGCTCGGTGGAGATGTAGCGGTGCTCGATGAACCACGCCTTGTCCGCGTCGATCGTGGACAGGGCGTAGAGGTCGCACACCTCGCCCAGAAGTTCCTTGGCGTCGTCGTCCTCGCAGTTGTCGATGCCGGCGACGAACGCCTCGAGCACGACGCGATCCACGTGCGCGGTGGCGGCGTGCAGGATGTGGTCCTGCACCGAGTTGAACGCGTCGAACTGGCTCATCTTCTTCGACAAGCCGTTGAGCCGCTTGGCCGCCGTGGAGATCAGGTACTCCTCACGGTCCTCGAACATCGAGATCTGGGTGCCGCGGTTGAAGAGGCTGCCCTCCTCCTCGTTGTCCTGACGGGAGTCGACGAGCGTCTGGATGATCGGCGCGGCGGCGGTGCGCTTCTTGACCACGTCACCGACCGTGCCGGCGGCGAACTTGACCCAGTCGGCGGCACCGAAGGACCGCACCTCGTGCGCGTACGCCGTCAGCAGCTCCTTCGCGACGAGCTGTGTGAGCACCACGTTGTCGCCCTCGAAGGTGGTGAAGACGTCGGAGTCCGCCTTGAGTGCGATGAGCCTGTTCTCGGCGAGGTAGCCGGCGCCACCGCAGGCTTCGCGCGACTCCTGGATGGCCTTGGTCGCATGCCAGGTGTTGGCGGCCTTGAGTCCTGCCGCGCGCGATTCGAGTTCGCGCTGCTCGGTGGGATCGGGATCCTCGGCGCTCTGGATGTCGTGCATCTTCGACACCAACTCGTTCTGCGCGAACTGCAGCGCGAACGACTTGGCGATCAGTGGGAACAGTCGACGCTGATGGACCAGGTAGTCCATGATCGTCACTTCGTCGTCGGTGCCGGGCGCGCTGAACTGCTTGCGCTGCAACGCATATTTGGTCGCGATGGTCAGGGCGACACGTGCTGCGGCGCCGGCGGAACCGCCGACGGTGATGCGGCCGCGGATCAAGGTTCCGAGCATGGTGAAGAAGCGCCGGTTGGCGTTGTCGATGTCCGAGGAGTACGAGCCGTCCTCCGCCACGTCGGCAATCTTGTTCAGCATGTTCTCGCGAGGAACTCGTACGTGGTCGAACATGATGCGGCCGTTGTCGACGCCCGGAAGTCCGCCCTTGTAGCCGATGTCGAACGTCGTGACGCCGGGCAGGTCGCTGCCGAAGTTCTCGTCACGGATCTGGACGACGAAACAGTGGACGCCCTTGCTCTCCGGCTCCTCGCCGGGCCCGGCGGTGATCAGCTGCGCGAACACGGCCGCGTACTTCGCCGATTCCGCGGCGCCGCCGATGTAGTCCTTGCGGGAGGACTTGTCGGGGGTGTGGATGACGAATTCCTGCGTGTCGCGGTCGTACGTCGCGGTGGTGCCGATGGACTGCACGTCGCTGCCGTGACCGGTCTCCGACATGGCGAAGCAGCCGAGGGTCTCGAGGTCGATCAGCGGCTTGATGAACTGCTTGTGGTGCTTCTCGGTGCCGAGGTTCTCGATCGCGCCGCCGAACAGCCCCCACTGGACGCCGGCCTTGACCATCAGCGACAGGTCCGACATGGCGAGCATCTCGATCATGGTCACCGCGGCGCCGATGTCGCCGGTGCCGCCGACCTCCTTGGCGAAGCCCGACTCCGCGGCGCCTGCCGCGGCCAACACACGCAGCTGCTCGAACGCCTTCGTCCGAGCGATGGCGGTGTTCGGCGTGTAGTGCGGAGCGAACTCGTGCCGCTCGAGCTGCTCGCGAGTCTGGTTGCGAACGTCACGCCAGCGCCCGTCGAGCGTGTTACGCAGATGCTTCGCGAGTGCGGTGGCGGAGTCGCTGGTGCCGGTCTCGGTAGTGGTCATACTCGACGGTAACCAAAAGCGGGACCACGTGTGGGCCAGTTGTCAGCGGGGCCACAAATATTCACGCGCGAACTCGCGGATCTTGCGAAACATCACACCGGTCGCGTCCATCGACGCACCCTGAGGGCCGGTTTTCGCGTACGGGCCGTCGCCGAAGAGCGAGGCGCCGTTGTCGGAGATCGCCCGCGACATCAGCGAGCTGAACCCGTCGCACTGCTCGACGAGGTGCTCGCGGAAACCGTCCGGCCACGGGTACCGAGCCGGTTCGTGTGGTGCTGACATAGTTCGAGGATATGCCCGATGTAACGCAGATTTAACACTTTCGATCAGCCGATTCTCGAACCCGAGCCGGCCGGGCACATCGACGGCACGGGAACTACCGTGACGCTGTGCTGATCCGCGACACCGTCCCCGACGACCTTCCCGCCATCCTCACCGTGCACAACGCGGCGATCGCCGAGACGACAGCCATCTGGGACGAAGAGCAGGTGGAACTGGCGGACAGGCAGGCGTGGTTCGATCAGCGCACCGGGGCCGGGCTGCCGATCCTGACGGCGGACATCGACGGGCAGATGGCCGGCTACGCCTCCTACGGTCCGTTCCGACCGAAGACGGGCTACCGTCATACCGTCGAGAACTCGGTGTACGTCGCCGACGGCTTCCACCGCCGGGGTGTGGCGACGGCGTTGATGGCCGAACTGATCGAGCGCGCTCGCCTCGGCGACGTCCACGCGATGGTCGCCGGGATCGAGTCGTCCAACACCACCTCCATGGCCCTGCATGCCAAGTTCGGATTCGAGGTCGTCGGGGTCATGCCGCAGGTCGGCGTCAAGTTCGGGCGGTGGCTGGACCTGACCTGGATGCAACTACTACTCGCGCCGTAGACCAGGAAGAGCACTCTCCGTCCTGTGAAACACTGGAGAGGTGACTCCTTCCAGCGGAACCGACACCGGTGTTCCCACCGCCCGATCCGCAGAACTCTTCGCGCGCGCATCGGCCGTCATCCCCGGCGGTGTGAACTCGCCCGTGCGTGCCTTCCACTCGGTCGGCGGCACCCCCCGGTTCATGGCCGAGGCCAGCGGTTACACGCTGCGCGACGCCGACGGGAACAGCTACGTCGACCTGATCTCGTCGTGGGGACCGATGATCCTCGGACACGCGCATCCCGCGGTCGTCGAGGCCGTGCAGAAGGCCGCCACGACGGGCCTGTCCTTCGGCGCTCCGACCCTCGGTGAGATCGAGCTCGCCGAGGAGATCGTGCGCCGAGTGGACCCCGTCGACGAGGTCCGCCTGGTGAATTCGGGCACAGAGGCGACCATGAGTGCCGTACGGCTGGCCCGCGGTTTCACCGGTCGCTCCAAGATCGTCAAGTTCTCGGGGTGCTACCACGGCCACGTGGACGCCCTGCTCGCCGACGCCGGATCCGGTGTCGCCACGCTCGGATTGCCGACGTCCCCCGGCGTCACCGGGGCGCAGGCCGCCGACACCATCGTCGTTCCGTACAACGACCTCGACGCCGTCGCGAAGGCCTTCGCCGACAACCCGGGGCAGATCGCGTGCGTCATCACCGAAGCTGCCGCCGGCAACATGGGCGCCGTCGCCCCCCAGCCCGGATTCAACGAGGGCCTGCAGCGTCTGACCCGCGCGCACGATGCGCTGCTGATCATGGACGAGGTCATGACGGGCTTCCGCGTCAGCGCCTCCGGCTGGTACGGACTCGACGGAATCGCGGGCGACCTCTACACCTTCGGCAAGGTCATGAGCGGCGGTCTTCCCGCCGCCGCGTTCGGCGGACGCTCCGACATCATGAGCTACCTCGCACCGGCCGGCCCCGTCTACCAGGCAGGAACGCTGTCGGGTAACCCCGTGGCCGTCGCCGCAGGTCTGGCCACGCTGCGCCACGCGGACGCCGACGTCTACGCCGCACTCGAGCGCAACTCCCACCGTCTGGGCACCATCCTCGGCGACGCCCTGACCGCGCAGGGCGTGACCCATCGCGTGCAGTACGCCGGCAGCATGGTCAGCGTCTTCTTCTCCGAGGATCCGGTGATCGACTACGCCGGCGCCAAGGCCGCCGACACCTGGCGGTTCCCCGCGTTCTTCCACGCCCTGCTCAGCCGCGGCGTCTACCCGCCGCCCAGTGCCTTCGAGGCCTGGTTCGTCTCCGCCGCCCTCGACGACCGCGCCTTCGAGATCATCGAGGCTGCCGCTCCCCACGCTGCGGCAGCCGCCGCCTCAGCCGAGCAGAAAGCACCGTCATGACCGACGCCACGTCAGCCGAGACCCAGCTCGGCGACCATCCCCACGCCGATACGCGCACGATCGTGCACGTGCTGCGCCACGGGGAGGTGCACAACCCCAAGGGCATCCTCTACGGACGACTGCCCAACTTCCGACTCTCCGTCAACGGTCAGGCACAGGCGCGCAAGGTTGCGGACGCCCTCGCCGGACACGACGTGACGCACGTCGTCGCATCCCCGTTGCAGCGTGCGCAGGAAACCGCGGCGCCCATCGCGTCGGCGTTCGGACTGACCATCGAGACCGACGAGAATCTCATCGAGGCCGGGAACGACTTCGAGGGCCTCAAGGTCGCCGTCGGCGACGGTGCGTTGCGACGCCCCCGTCACTGGCTCAAGCTGCGCGACCCCTTCACGCCGTCCTGGGGCGAGCCCTACCTGCAGATCGCGCATCGGATGTTGGCCGCCGTCAACACCGCGCGCGTCGCCGCCGTCGGGCACGAGGCCGTCTGTGTCAGCCATCAGCTCCCCGTCTGGACGCTGCGCCGCTTCCTGCAGGGTGACCGACTGTGGCACGACCCGCGTCACCGTCAGTGCGGTCTCGCCTCGCTCACGTCGCTGATCTATGAGGGCGACACCCTCGTCGACATCGTCTACTCCGAGCCCTCGGGGGCGTCGGACCCTCTCCAGACCGGCGCATGAGATTCGCCCGCCTGCTCGCGCCTCTGCTCGTGGTCGCCGCTGCCCTCACGGGCTGCGCCACGGGCAACGACGCGGTGGCTCAGGGCGGCACGTTCGAGTTCGTCTCCCCCGGAGGAAAGACCTCCATCTTCTACGACCCTCCGGCCGACCGCGGAACCGTCGGGAACCTGTCGGGTCCCGATCTGATGACCGAGGGCGCCACGACGTCGCTGTCGGACTACGACGGTCAGGTCGTCGTCCTCAACATCTGGGGACAGTGGTGCGGGCCGTGCCGCGGCGAGGCCGACGACCTGGAGCAGGTCTTCGAGGCGACGAAGGATCAGGGCGTCCAGTTCCTCGGGATCAACGTCCGCGACAACCAGCAGGACAAGGCGCAGGACTTCGTCGTCGACAACAAGGTGACGTACCCGTCGATCTACGACCCGCCGCTGCGCACACTGCTCGCCCTCGGATCGAACTATCCGACGACGGTCATCCCCACGACCATCGTGCTCGATCGTGAGCACCGGGTCGCCGCGGTGTTCCTGACGGAACTGCTGGCGAGCGATCTGCAACCGGTGGTGGAGCGCATCGCCGCCGAGACACCCGAGGCCTCCGATGGGTAGAACCTCCGATGGGTGAGGCGTTCCAGTCCGCGGCGGCGTCGGGACCTCTGTTCCTGGCGTTGGGCGCGTGCGTGCTGGCCGGGCTCGTGTCCTTCGCGTCGCCGTGCGTCGTACCCCTCGTCCCCGGCTACCTGTCGTACCTGGCGGGTGTCGTCGGTGCCGACGCCCCGTCCGTGACGGCCGACGAGGCAGCGACCAAGACCATGGTCCGCGGGCGCAGTCGCGTCGCGGCGGCAGCGGCACTGTTCGTGCTCGGATTCACGGTCGTGTTCGTCCTGGCGACGGCATCCGTCTTCGGGGCCATCTCCGTGCTGGCAGTCAACCGCGAGGTGCTGCAGCGTGTGGGCGGTGTGGTCACCATCGCGATGGGACTGGTGTTCCTCGGCCTGATCCCCGCGCTGCAGCGGGACACGCGCTTCGAGCCGAAGCGCATCGGGAGCATCCTCGGCGCGCCGCTGCTCGGAGGTGTCTTCGCGCTCGGCTGGACTCCGTGTCTCGGGCCTACGCTGGCGGGTGTCATCTCGTTGACCGCCGGTACCGAGGGGACGACCGCCGCTCGCGGTGTCGTCCTGATCATCGCCTACTGCCTGGGTCTCGGTCTGCCGTTCGTGATCCTCGCGTTCGGGTCGGTGAGTGCACTCCGCGGTGTCGGATGGCTGCGCAACAATGCGCGGGCGATCCAGATATTCGGTGGCGTGATGCTCGTGGCAGTCGGAATCGCCCTGGTCACGGGGGCATGGGACATGTTCGTGAGTTGGGTTCGAGACGGCGCGGTCACCGGTGTGACCCTGCCGATCTAGCACCGGTCGCACCGAGGACGAGAAAGAGTTCATGAGTACTGATCTGTCAGCCCGCCCGGACGCGGAGGCTCGCCCCCCGAGGCAGTCTCCCGCGGGCCGCGTCGTGGCGGCCGTGCGCAACACGTGGCGTGGGCTGACGTCGATGCGCACCGCCCTGGTGTTGTTGTTCCTGCTCGCCCTGGCCGCCGTGCCCGGTGCACTGTTGCCGCAACGCAGTCTCAACTCGGGCAAGGTCGACACCTACATCGCCAACCGTCCGAGTCTCGGACCGCTGATGGACCGGCTCGAGCTGTTCGACGTGTTCGGCAGCTTCTGGTTCACCGCCATCTACGTCCTGCTGTTCGTCTCGCTGGTCGGCTGCATCCTCCCGCGCTGCGTCGATCACGCGAGGGCTCTGCGCACCCCGCCCGTGGCGACCCCGCGCAATCTCGCCCGCCTCCCGCACCATCTGAGTACCGAGGTCGACGCGGATCCCGAGACGCTGATGAACGACATCGAGTCGCGCATGGGTGGGTGGCGCAAGGTCCGGCGCACCGAGGAGTCGGGCGCGCTGACGCTGTCCGCCGAGAAGGGATACCTGCGCGAGGCGGGCAACCTCGTCTTCCACCTGTCCCTCGTCGGGCTTCTGGTGGCCATCGCCGTCGGCAAGCTCTTCAGCTACGAGGGCAACGTCGTGGTGATCGCCAACGACGGCCCGGGCATCTGCACCACCTCACCGGCGCAGTTCGACTCGTTCCGCGCCGGTAACAGCGAGGACGGCACCGGCATGACGCCGTTGTGCGTGCGCGTGAAGAACTTCACGGCCGACTACCTCGAGAACGGGCAGGCGGAGCAGTTCACGTCCGACATCGAGTACCAGGCCGGCGACGACCTGGTCACGAACACCTGGCGCCCGGACACCCTGCAGGTCAACCACCCGCTGCGAGTGGCCGGAGATCGCGTCTACCTGCAGGGACACGGATACGCGCCCACGTTCACGGTGACGTTCCCGAACGGCGAGACCCGCACCGAGACGGTCCAGTGGGAGCCCACGGACGGGACGACGTTCCTCTCCAGCGGCGTCCACCGCTTCGACCCGCCCGGTGGTCTGTACCCGGACCCGGACGTGCGCCGTCAGAACCAGATCGCCATCGAGGGGCTGTTCGCACCGACCGCGTTCTTCCACGGCACCCTGCTCTCGTCGAGCTTCCCCGCTCCGAACGATCCGGCGGTGGCCATAGACATCTACAAGGGCGACACCGGCCTCGATACGGGTAATCCGCAGTCGCTGTTCTCGTTGAGCAAGGTCCTGGTCGAGCAGGGTCGTCTGGTCAAGCAGGATCGCGTGAATCTCACGCCGGGGGAGTCGACCACGCTGGCCGACGGCACGCAGGTCCGCTTCGACGGAGCCGAGCAGTTCGTCAATCTGCAGGTCTCGCACGACCCCGCGCAGACGTGGGTGCTGGTGTTCGCGCTGTCCATGATGGCCGGTCTGCTGGTGTCCCTGGTGATCAAGCGGCGTCGGATCTGGGTGCGCGTGACCGCAGGCGACGACCGACGACGTACCGTAGTAGACCTGGGCGGTCTCGCACGCACCGACCAAGCGGGGTGGGGCGACGAGTTCGACCGTCTGTCGACGAAACTCCTCGACTCGCCCACACCCGACAGTGCCCGTACAGGCAAGGAGTGACCATGCCGATCGATGCCACACTCGCACAGTTCAGTGACTGGTCGTTCCGGTCCGCGTTCGGTGTCTATCTGCTCGCGGCGGTGTTCCTGATCGCGCAGTACGCGACGCTCACCGTGACCGCGTCGGAGCGCAAGGCCGAGAAGCAGCTCGTCCCGGCAGGCAAGGCGCCGCTGCGGCCCACCGGGCCCGGCCGGATCGAGGAGGCGCCCAAGCGCCCGATGTCCGAGCGCTACGGCGGCATGGGCTACGCGCTCGTCGTGCTGGGTCTGCTGCTGACCGTCACCTCCATCGTGTTGCGCGGCTTCGCCACCGACCGGTTCCCGCTGGGCAACATGTACGAGTTCGTCACCATGGCGACTGCTGCGGCGACGGCCACCTCCGTGGTCGCGTTGCGCAAGATGCGCCCGACGCTGATCTTCGTCGTCGTGCCGGTGATGATTTTGATGTTCCTGGCCGCGACGGTTCTCTACGCGGACGCGGCCCCCGTCGTGCCGGCACTGCGCTCGTACTGGCTGCCGATCCACGTGACCATCGTCAGTATCGGCAGCGGCATCTTCCTCGTCGCCGGTGTGGCGTCGCTGCTCTTCCTGCTGCGGATGCGCTTCCCGGCAACCGAGGACGGTGCCGGTACCGGTGCGCTGGCGCGCTTCGCTCAGCGACTCCCCGACGCCCAGACGCTCGACCGACTCGCCTACAAGACCACGATCATCGGGTTCCCGCTGTTCGGGGCCGGTGTCATCCTTGGCGCGATCTGGGCGGAAGCCGCCTGGGGTCGCTTCTGGGGCTGGGATCCCAAGGAGACGGTGTCGTTCATCGCCTGGGTCGTCTACGCCGCATACCTGCACGCACGGGCCACGTCGGGATGGCGGAACACCCGCGCGGCATGGATCAACGTCGCCGGTTTCGTGGCGATGCTGTTCAATCTGTTCATCATCAACATGGTGGTCTCCGGTCTGCACTCGTACGCCGGCTTGAACTGAGTTCTACAGCGGGGGGCCGGACGTGACCGATGATCGTTGGGACGGATGGTCGGATCGACCGCACCTCGGGGAGCCGCACTTCGGGGAGCAGGACACCGACACGGCGCCCGCTGCCGGCTACACCCCACCCGATTATCAGGCCGCCGATTATGCGAGCCCGGACAGTCAGTACTCGGTTCCGCCGTCGGTAGCACCCATGCCGCAGGAGCCGGTAGTGCCGCCACCGTCGGCTCACGACCTGTCCACGTCTCGGTTGCTGCGTGCTGCGCCGCCCCCGCCGACCGGCGGGTGGCGTCGGGTGCTCTTCGACGTCACGGGCGGCCGGGTGAACGTCGGCAACAGCGCGAAGGAACAGCGTCGGCTCGCTCTGATTCGGCAGGTCGACAATCCGCTGCGTGGATGCCATCGGATCGCGATCCTGAGCCTCAAGGGCGGCGTCGGTAAGACGACGATCGCGGCGGCACTCGGCTCGACGTTCTCGGCAGTGCGGGGCGATCGTGTCATCGCGGTCGATGCGAATCCGGACCGTGGAACGCTGAGCTCCCGTGTTCCGCTGGAGACTGAGAAGACCGTCCGAGACCTGTTGCGCGATGCGCGGGATTCGAACAAGTACAGCGACATCCGAGCGTTCACCTCGCAGAACCACCATCGGCTCGAGGTGCTCGCATCGGAGTCGGATCCGGCGATGTCGGAGGCCTTCGACGCCTACGACTACGAGTCGGCCGTCGGCATCCTCGAACGGTTCTACAACGTCGTCCTCACCGATTGTGGAACGGGCCTGCTGCACTCGGCGATGCGCGCAATTCTTCGCAGCGCGGACAGCCTGATCATCGTCAGTTCGGGTTCGGTGGACGGCGCACGCAGCGCATCCGCCACGATGGACTGGCTGGATGCGCACGGCTATCGGAATCTGGTGGAGCAGTCACTCACGGTGGTCAACATGGTGCGCCCCGGTACGAAGGCCATCGACGTCTCGAAGATCGTCGACCACTTCGGGCAGCGATGCAGGGCAGTGCGCGTCATTCCGTACGACGAGCATCTCGCTCAGGGCGCAGAAGTGGATCTCGACGCGATGGCACCCGCGACGCGCACGGCGCTTCTGGAGACAGCGGCAGCCATGACCGCCGAGTTCCCGCT
Organism: Rhodococcus sp. AC861; assembly: GCF_979256035.1. Taxonomy (NCBI): domain Bacteria; kingdom Bacillati; phylum Actinomycetota; class Actinomycetes; order Mycobacteriales; family Nocardiaceae; genus Rhodococcus; species Rhodococcus sp. AC861. The sequence continues at coordinate 224,436 of NZ_CEEDMW010000002.1, read as the reverse complement.
CTTCGTCAAGCGGTGACGGTCATGCGCTGTCCCTGCGGTGTCACTCGGTAGAGCTGGTGGTTCCCGCGTCGGGGCGGTCGGGGCCCGGTCCGCGAGACCTGTTGTTCTTGTTCATCTTCCACAGAAATTCGGGGTCGTCGTCCGGTCCTGTGACGCGTCCTCGGGGAGCTTCGGCAGCGGGGCCGAACGACTTCCAGAGGAGCACCACAACTACCGCGAGCCCGATCAGTGCCAACAGATAGATCATCTTCGTACCTCCACTACCGAGCGTAGTCGTGGTGGCGCGTCAGGGCACTCGGGTCGACATCGCAAGATCCTGAGAATCTTCCGACGATGCCCGAGTGGTCACTCGGGAGTGGGTGTGCGGACGACGATCGTCAGCGATGAGCCTCGGTGGTCAGCGAGGTCAGAAGCTGCATGACCTCGGACTCGCGGAAGCGGCGGTGACCACCCGGGGTGCGGAGAGATCCGAGACGGCCGGCGTGGGCCCACCGCGTGACCGTCTTGGGGTCGACATGGAAGAGTGCGGCCACCTGGCCCGGGGTGAGCAGGTTCTCCTGTGTGGGTGTGTATGCCGGTGCACTCATCGCGATCCTCCAAGGGACACAGTTCTTCGTCTCGATCGGCCGCGGGCGGTTCGTCCGCGTCCTCGGTGCCCATGGTGGCATCGAGACCCCCGGGTACTCGACTCTTCTCGTGTTGGTAAAGGGGAGGTAATGGACAAATCGGATACGACATGTGGCTCCCCGAGTGCCCGTGACCGCTGTCGACGACGTGCTCGGCGCGGCCGGTAGCCTGGGGCTATGACGGAATCAGTCGCCCCAGACAGCTCTCCCGGAGCCGGCTCACCCGGTGGCTCCGCCAAGGGCAAGCTCGCCCGCGACCTCGCGCTCTACACAGCGGCCCGGCTCGGGTTGATCGCGGTCGTCGCCGCGATCATCTTCTTCGGCGCGAACGCGATCGGTGTGGAGATTCCGCTGCTCGTGGCGATGGTGTTCGCTCTGGTCGTCGCGTTCCCTCTGTCGCTGGTGCTGTTCAAGACCCTGCGGCGCCGCGTGAACGAGGACATCGCCGCGGTGGACGAGAAGCGTCGCCGCGACCGCGAGGACCTGCAGTCCCGCCTGCGCGGCGAGTAGCCCTTACCCGGCGGCCCGCGCCCTGAGGGCGCGCGCCAGATGATCCCGCTGTTCGACGACGCATCGCCGGAGCGCTGCCGGAGCGGATTCATGCCCCGCGAGCCACGCGTCCGCGGCATCCGTGGACTCCGTCTGCGGGAACAGCCCGATGACGAGTCGTCGGGCGATCTCGATGCTGTTCTCGCGCCAGAACGTCTCGAGTAGATCGAAGTACTCGTCGTCGAAGCGCTCGATCGCATGCCGTGACGTGCCCGCGGTGAATCCGCGGACCATCGCGCCGACCTTCTCGTTGCTCGGACCCGCGCCGGCGCTCTTCTGCCCGGTCAGGGTCGCCCACACGTCGGCCTTGACCTCGGCGGAGGGCTGCGCCGCCACGGCCGCGGCGTACTGCACCTCGCCGGCGCCCGTGCGGTCCGACGCGAGTACCTCGTCCAACTCGGATACGTCGGCGTGACCCGTCGCCGCCAGCGCGAACCACAACGACCAGCGTTGTTCGGCGTCGAGAGCCAGTCCGTCGATCGTCGTGTCCCCGCTCAGAAGCGCACGTACGTCTGGCGCCGACGCGTCGTCGTGCGCGGCAGCTGCGGCGAAGGCGCGGAACCATTCGAGCTGCGCGTCGCTTCCCGCGGCGGCGGCGGAGAGCCGGTCGAGCGTCGTTGCCGTCCACGTCGGCCTCACCTGCTCGCGGTCGGCGCAGTAGCGCTCCACGGCGACGGCCGTGTCGGCCAGGACAGCGCCGAGGATGCCGGCGTTGCGTTCGGTCGGCGCGAACCGCGTCGCGAGCGACACGAACGTCGCGGCAGGCAGTTCTGCGTCACGCGTGGCGTTCCACAGCGACGACCAGATCAGTCCGCGACGCAGATCGTCGGGCACACGATCGAGCGATGCGGTCACGGTCTCGAGGGATGCCGGGTCGAGGCGGACCTTGGCGTAGGTGCGGTCGCCGTCGTTCGGCAGGATCACCGCCGCGTCGGGTAGATCGAGCGTGGTGTGCGCGTCGGTGATGTGCACCGAGACGGGGTCGGCGTCGACCAGGTGACCGTCGGCATCCGGCTGCAGGCAGGCGATGTCGAGTCGCTGCGGTCGCGGATCGGTCTGCGACAGGACGCCGGTAGCCCGGTCGTAGGAAATGGTCGAGACGCCGGTCGTCTCGAGCCAGGCGGCGGACCAGTCGTCCAGGGGCATGCCCGCTGCGCCGGACAGGGCGTCGAGGAGCGACGTCAACGTCGCCGTCCCGAACGCGTGGGCCCGGAAGTACGCGCGGGCACCGGCGAAGAACGCGTCGTCACCCACGAAGGCCGCCAACTGCTTGACGACGCTGGCGCCCTTCGCGTACGTGATGCCGTCGAAGTTCAACTTCGCCGCCTCGAGGTCCACGATGTCGGCGACGACAGGGTGCGTGGTGGGCAGCTGGTCCTGGGAGTACGCCCACGCCTTGCGACGATTCGCGAACGACACCCAGGCGCCGGTGAACTCCGTCGCCGCCACCGATGCGTACGCGCCCAGGTAGTCGGCGAGGGACTCCTTGAGCCACAGGTCGTCCCACCACGTCATCGTCACCAGGTCGCCGAACCACATGTGCGCCATCTCGTGCAGGATCGTGTTGGCGCGTCGCTCGTACTGGGCGCGGGTTGCGGCGCTGCGGAACACGTACGACTCGGTGAACGTCACGCATCCCGGGTTCTCCATCGCGCCCAGGTTGTACTCGGGAACGAAGACCTGGTCGTACTTGCCGAACGGGTACGGATAGTCGAACTTCTCGTGGAAGAAGTCGAGACCCGCGCGCGTGACCTCGAAGATCGTGTCGTGGTCCAGATGGTCGGCGAGCGACGCCCGGCAGTACGCGCCGAGGTCGATGACGAGGTCGCCTCCCTCGTAGCGTGATCGAGCCCGATGGTAGGGCCCCGCGACGACGGCGGTGATGTAGGTGGAGATCGGCTTCGTCGCGGCGAACACGCGGGTGGCGCCGTCCTCGGACTCGATCCGTTCGTTCGACAACACGGTCCATTCCGGCGGTGCGGTGACCCGGAAGGTGAACGGTCCCTTGAGGTCCGGCTGCTCGAAGTTCGCGAACACCCGACGCGCATCGGCCGGTTCGTACTGCGTGTAGAGGTACGTCTCGCCGTCCGCGGGATCGACGAAGCGATGAAGACCCTCGCCGGATCTGCTGTAGTTCCCCCGCGCATGCACCTCGACGACGTTGTGCGACAGAAGGTCCCGCACCGCGATGCGGGCGCCGTCGTACTCGACGGGGATCTCGGCGCCGTTGACGACGACGCGATCGACGCCGGCTCCCAGGAAGTCCAGCCACGTCCTCGACTCCCGAGACGCGAAGGTCAGGGTGGTGACCGTAGGGAACTCGGCGGCGGTCCGGGCATCGGTGAGGTCGAGCGCGACGTCGTACCGGACGTCGGACACCACGTCGGAGCGATGGGCGGTCTCGGATCGGGTCAGGTTGGCAGTACTCACCCGACCATTCCAACATCACTCGATCGGCCGCGCGCACCCCTGCCGTGCCTGACCGTCCACAACTCACCCGAATCGATGGGATCCCGTCGATCACCTCGACGTGTGGACGATCAGGCACGGTGACGGCCCCGAGATCGTCGACCCGCATGCGATCATGGCCGCATGATCCTGGTGCTCAGATTGATCGTCACGGCCTTCGCGATCTGGCTCGCCGCCGGGTGGGTGGACGGTATCGACATCGCCAGTTCGGGTCGGGGTCAGGGCTGGGACATCGTGGTGCTCATCGGCATCGCGGCGGTGTTCACGCTGGTCAACGCCGTCGTCAAGCCGATCGTCGCTCTGCTGTCACTGCCGCTGATCGTGGTGACGCTGGGGTTGTTCCTGCTCGTCATCAATGCCCTGATGCTGCTGCTGACCGCGGCGATCACGGACAGCACCGGGTACGGCCTGACCGTCGACGGATTCGGTGCCGCGTTCTGGGGCGCGGTGATCATCTCGCTGGTGAACTGGGTTCTCGGCGGCCTGGTCCCCGATCGGCGTCGCTGACCCGAGCTCAGGACAGTCGAGCGAGGAACGCGGTGAGGGTGGTGCGCACGCGCTCGACGCGCTCCTCCACGGGAGTGTCGTCGCGGTACTGACGGCCGAGTTTCGGCGATTTCAGCCGGCGCGCGTAGAGCGAACACGCCAGGTCGGTACACATGTAGATGCCGACGGTGTTGCCGCGACGACCGGACTCCCCGGTCTTGCGCGCCACCATCAGGGACACGCCTCCGCCCTGATGCGCCGTGGTGCAGACGCTGCACATCTGGGACGTGCGCGATCCGGTCTCCGAGCGCAACGCGACGCTGACGAGCCCCTCCGACTGCGGGACCGCCAGGTAGCTCCGACCCGCGTAGTCCGGATCGCTCCAGCCGAGGAAGTCGAGGTCGTCCCACGGGCGGCTGTCGAGGTCGTTCGGTACGGGGAGACGCTTGGCGTCACCCTTCGAGCAGTTGACGAACGACGCCCGGATATCCGGTTCGGTCACGGGGTCCATGCCTCGACCGTAGGGGATGGTCGTGAGCCGGAGCAACGGCTTTTCCGCTCAGGCGAGGAACAGGCCCACCGCGGTGGCCACGCCCCACACGAGCATCGCGAGTCCCGAGTCGCGCAGAGCCGGGATCAGCTCCATGCCGTGCTTGCGTGCCCGTACCGGCGCGTTGGCCCGCCATGCCAGCGGGAAGGCGACGATGCCGAGCACGGCCCACGGTGACGCGATGATCAGCACCAGGCTGACGACGAACGGGACGGCGAGGAGCGCGGCGTGCAGCCCACGGCTGCGCGCATCGCCCAGTCGGACGGCGAGAGTCAGCTTGCCGGACTCGGCGTCGGTGGGGATGTCGCGAATGTTGTTGGCCACGAGTACCGCACTGGAGAACGAGCCCATCCCGACGGCGCATCCGAGCCCGACCAGGTCGATGCGTCCGGTGAGCACGAACTGGGTGCCCAGTACCGCGACCAACCCGAAGAAGACGAACACGGCGACCTCGCCGAGACCGCTGTAGCCGTAGGGCTTCGAGCCGCCCGTGTAGTACCAGGCGCCGCCGATGCAGAGCGCGCCGATCAGGACCAACCACCATGCCGTCGTCAGGGCGAGGACGAGTCCGGCGACACCGGCCACGGCGAAACATGCGATCGCGGCGTTGCGGACGGACGACGGGGTAGCGACCTTCGAGCCGACCAGTCGCAGCGGTCCGACGCGGTCGTCGTCCGTGCCGCGGATGCCGTCGGAGTAGTCGTTGGAGTAATTGACTCCGACGATCAGTGCCACGGCGACGATCAACGCCACCGGCGCCTTCCACCACGTCACGTCCGCGAGTTGTGCCGCCGCTCCGGTCGCCACCACGACGGGTGCGATCGCGTTCGGCAAGGTGCGCGGCCGCGCCCCTTCGATCCACTGTGCTGCTGTCGCCATGAGGGGATCATCCCGCACCAGGAGTTCGGCGACGTGCTCGGTGCGGTTGTCGGGGGTCGGAACCGTGGCCTACACTTCCTCCAGCACCCTCGCCTCGAGGGTTACTCACAGGTCTGTCGTGGTCGACCGTGAACGTGGCACACGCGCGGAGCTGTACGAATGGCTCCCTGTCACACCCCGGGGATGACTCGATGGAGAGCTTCAGCACCACGGTCGCCGACGCAGTATCGGCCATGACCGCCGACGAACTGGATCGTTCGATCCGCGCCTTGACCGCCCGTCAGCGCACCCTGCTCCTCGACGGGGACCTCGACACTGCCTGGGCTGTCACCGAAGACCTCGAGCGGTGCCTCGCCGCACGGGTCGGTATCCCGAGACTGTAAGCACCGCAACCGCGATCACCGCTTGCGGTCGGACGGGCGGGGCCCCCTGCCGGGGTAGCCGGTGTCGGTGACAGGTACCGGATCCGGCTCGGACGAGAACCCGACCGGTTGGAACTCGACCATCAGGAATCGCTCGTGCGGAATGCGAGTGGCGCGAAGGTCGACCACGGTCCACCCGCCGTCGACGCGTCGCAGTCGCACGCCGGGGATCTCGACCTTCCGGTCCACCCACTCGTGCATGTGTCGATAGGCCGAGACGATCCGTGCGATGTCCTGGGGGTGCGGGGTGTCGCGCTGATCCACCTGGCCCTTCCACAGGATGTCGGGAACCGGTTCGGTCAGCCACCGTGTCAGACGCACTCTCTCCGCGTCGATCAGGGCGATAGCGGTCGGCGAGTCACGGGTCAGCGAGCGGAGGGCGAACGCCTCGAACGACGGTCCGGGGGAGACGAATTCGTCTTCCCGCAGTGCGATCGAGAGACCGTGCGTGATCCTGTCGTCCCGGGACGCCTCGTCGTGCACGGTGCGCAGGGCGATGCGGAGCGGTCGAGGTCCCCTCGACGTCCGCAGAGTGATGGCGCCGTCCCACCGCGTTCCGGGGTCGGCGTCGAACAGCGCGACCATCAGGTACATGGCGCTCTCGGCATCCTCGTTCCTGTCGAAGAACTCGAACGCCGTCGCCGACGGCCCGCGCCCGGACTCGCGAGGAACCATCCGGTCCATCTCGGTCGTGTACTCGAACAACCGGTCCGCGGACGTCCAGTCCCACCCGGTCACGTCGGGGGGCGAGGCATCCGCGTCGTTGCCGACGTAGAGGAGTACCCCGTGTACCGCTCTGCTGGGACCGGCGACGGGAACGGCGCGCAACGGAACGCGCATCCCGGGTACCGACACCGACGTCTCGACGCCGGTCTCGACGACCGAGGCCACGACGGCGCGTGCCGCGTCCGCGACACGTTTGTTGGGGACGGACCGTTGAAGGGCCGTCCATTCTTTTGCTCTGCCGTCCTTCGCGACGACGGTGCCCAGTGCTCCACCGTCGATCGGTTCGGCGAGAGTCTCCACGACGATCCATCCGTCGTGCGCGTCGGGAGGTGTCCCCGTCGCGCGCCCCGCCTTGTCCACGTGTGCCTCCGAACCCGACCCGGATGTACTGAACAAGCCTACCGACCGTGCTGTCCGAGGCGGGGTCCGCCTGCTCGGGTGGACACAGACGCTGACCTGCTGTCATTCAATCGAATGACCCCCAGTCAGGGGTTGCGTGACTCGCTGAGAAGGCGTCGGGCAGCGGTACGGTCGACTTTTCCCGGCCCGCGGAGCGGCAGCGCCGCGACCAGAACCACCTGCCGGGGCGCTGCTGCGGCACCGAGGTCGGCGGCGACACTCTCCCGTATCGACTCCGCCGTCGCGCTCGACCCGGGTCGCAGCACCACCAGCGCGCCGACGCGTTCGCCCAGTCGCTCGTCCGGCACACCGACCACGACACACTCCGCGACGCCGTCGACACGCGCTGCGGACTCCTCGACCACTCGCGGCACCACGGTGAGTCCACCCGAGGTGATGGCGTCGTCGAGGCGGCCCAGGATCTGCAGCCGTCCGTCCTGGAGTCGACCCAGGTCGTCGGTCCGGAACCATCCGGAATCGGCGAATGCGGGGTGATCGGGCAGACCTCGGTACCCGTTCGCCAGCGTCGGGCCGCCGAGAACTACCCGTCCGTCGTCGAGGCGTACGCGGACACCGTCCAGCGGCACACCGTCGTAGACACAGCCGCCACAGGTTTCGGTCATGCCGTACGTCCGGACCACCGTGATTCCCGCGTCGACCGCCCGCGCCAGCACCGGAGCCGGTGTGGCGGCGCCGCCGAGCAGGACCGCATCGAGGGATGCCAGTGCCGCCACCGCGTCCGGGTGGTCGAGCGCCTTGATCAGCTGGGTGGGCACCAGCGAGGTGTACCGGCGGGAACCGGTCATCGACGCGATCGACCGCGTCAGGTCGGCGGGATCGAAACCCGCCTGCACATCGACGACGGCGGGATCGAATCCTGCGGCCAGCGAGCGCAATACGACCTGCATGCCCGCGATGTGGTGAGCGGGCAGAGCCAGCAGCCATCGGCCGGGACCACCCAGTCGAGCGTGGGTCGCGGCGGCGCTCGCCCGCAACGCGTCGGCAGTGAGCAACGCGCCCTTGGGAACTCCCGTCGACCCCGACGTTGCCAGCACCATGGCCGTCGACGGATCGATCGGCGTGCCGGGCGCGAGCGCGTCGACGAGTCGGCGCTGCTCGCGGGCGTCGTCGGCGGGGACGGGAAGCGCCGGAGCCGCTGTCCCGTCGAGCACGGACCGCAGATGCGGAAGCAGTGCCAGCACTGCCTCGCCGCCGGGTACCGGCAGTACCGTCAGATCAGCCACGGCGTTGCGGGTGGCCGGGCGGAACCTCGACCACGACCAGGGAATTGCCGTCGGGATCGGCGATCCACATCTCCGTCAGTCCCCACGGCTCGGTCGTCGGGGGCCGCACGATGTCGACGCCGGCCGCCTCCAACTCGGCGCGTGTCGCCTCGACGTCGCGCACCTGCAGGAGGATCGTCGCTCCTTGCACAGGTTCCCCGTGCCCCGCCACCTCGATCAACGACTGCCCTGCGAAGAACACGACGCCGCCCGGGTACTCACGGAAGATGCCCAGTCCCAGCTGATCTCGGTAGAAATGCAGCGCCTCGTCGAAGTCTCTCGGGCGCAGAATGATTCGGCTTGCCAATACCTCCATGGCAGTGCGTCGCCTCTCAGAAGTACCAGGGGTAGGGAGACCAGTCCGGCTCACGCTTCTCGAGGAACGAGTCGCGACCCTCCACGGCCTCGTCGGTCATGTACGCCAGGCGCGTCGCCTCACCGGCGAAGAGTTGCTGCCCGACCAGACCGTCGTCCTGAAGATTGAACGCGTACTTGAGCATTCGCTGCGCCTGCGGGGACTTGCCGTTGATCGTGCGCCCCCACTCGATGGCGACGGTCTCGAGATCGGCGTGATCGACCACCTTGTTCACCGCACCCATCCGGTGCATGTCCTCCGCGGTGTAGGTGTCCCCGAGGAAGAAGATCTCGCGAGCGAACTTCTGGCCCACCATCTTCGCCAGGTACGCACTGCCGTATCCGCCGTCGAAGCTGCCCACGTCGGCGTCGGTCTGCTTGAACCGGGCGTGCTCACGGCTCGCGAGCGTGAGATCGCAGACCACGTGGAGGCTGTGTCCGCCGCCCGCGGCCCAGCCGTTGACGAGGCAGATCACGACCTTCGGCATCGTGCGGATCAGACGCTGTACCTCGAGGATGTGGAGCCGTCCGGCCCGTGCCTTGTCGACGGTCTCCGCGGTGTCACCGCTCGCGTACTGGTAGCCGCTGCGACCGCGGATGCGCTGATCGCCCCCGGAGCAGAAGGACCACACGCCGTCCTTCGGTGCGGGGCCGTTGCCGGTGAGCAGAACGGCGCCGACATCGGAGGTCATCCGCGCGTGATCGAGTGTCCGGTACAGCTCGTCGACCGTGCCGGGACGGAACGCATTGCGTACCTCGGGGCGGTCGAAGGCGATGCGCACGGTCCCATCGGTCACGTGGCGGTGGTACGTGATGTCCACCAGGTCCTCGAAGCCGGGGACCGCGGTCCACAGGTCGGGCTGGAACGGCGAGGTCTCATCGGTCACCTTCGACAGCCTAACGACGGGAGGATCCGGACTCCGCGTTACCGTCGTGCGATGACCGAGGATTCTCCGCAAGGCGGCTTCCCGAAATTCACGCCGGCCACGCCCGGGCCGGACTACGGCCGTCTGATCGAAGCCCTCCGCACGATCCAGGACCTGGCGGTGTCCACCGATCTGCCCGACGATCAGCTGGCACTGGCCGCTGACCAGGCCGAGAAGCTGGCGGCCACCATGGCGCCGTACGTCGTGCCCGAAGGCCGGTCTCCGGCAGGCCGCTCACTTCGACTCCCCGGCCGGGGCAGTCTGCTGATGCTCCCGTGGACGATCGAGAAGTACGGTCCCGACGGGGTGCGGTCCACCGGTGTCTTCCGACGGTTCCACCTCGGTGGCAACGGGGCGGCTCACGGCGGCACGCTTCCCCTGCTGTTCGACGACCTTTTCGGACTCGTCCAACGCGCGTACGGCCGGCCGATCAGCCGCACCGCCTTCCTGCACATCGACTACCGCGCGGTGACTCCGTTGAACGTGCCGCTGGTCGTCGAGGGCCACGTCACGAATGTCGAGGGTCGCAAGACGTTCATCGAGGCGACGCTGAAGAACACGGACGGGAAATTGCTGGCGGACAGCAACGCCCTGATGGTCCAACTCCTACCCGGCCAGCAGTGACTCTGCCGTCGTTCGAGGAGATCGCCGCCTCCGCTCGTGTGCTCTCCCTCCCGATGCGGACGCGATTCCGCGGCATCACCACGCGAGAGGTGATGCTGTTCGAGGGCCCGGCCGGATGGGGCGAGTTCGGTGCGTTCACCGAGTACGACGACGTCGAGGCGACGTCGTGGCTGCTCGCCGGCATCGAGATGGCGTGGCAGGGGCCGCCCACCGCGCTGCGGGAGTTCGTCGACGTCAACGCGACCGTCCCCGCCGTTCCCGCCGCGGAGGTCCCCGATGTGCTGGCCCGCTATCCCGGTGCCCGCACGGCCAAGGTCAAGGTGGCGGAGAAGGGGCAGTCTCTTGCCGACGACGTGGCGCGCGTCGAGGCGGTGCGCGACCTGGTCCCCACCGTGCGTGTCGACGCCAACGGCGGCTGGACCGTCGACGAGGCTGTTACTGCGCTGCGGGCGCTGACCGAGAACGGAGACCTCGAGTACGCGGAGCAGCCGTGCGCCAGTGTCGAGGAACTCGCCGAGGTGCGCGACCGGGTGCGCGGAGTGTCGATCGCGGCCGACGAGAGTATCCGGCGTGCGGAGGACCCCATGCGGGTCGTGCGGGCCGGCGCCGCGGACGTGGCCGTGGTCAAGGTTCCGCCGCTGGGCGGAATGCGCGCCGTCCTCGCGCTCGCCGAGGAACTGGCCGAGTACGGCGTGCCGGTGGTCGTATCCAGTGCGCTCGACTCCGCTGTCGGGATGAGCGCCGGCCTCGCCGCAGCGGCAGCGTTGCAGTCGGAGATGGCCTGCGGATTGGGAACGGGCGCACTGTTCGTCGACGACGTCGCCGAACCACGGGTGCTCGTCGACGGCCGATTGCGCGCCGACGTCGCCGTTCCGGATCCGGCCCGGCTCGATGCACTGGCCGCGTCGGAGGAGCGTCGTCGGTGGTGGATCGCGCGCCTCGAACGCTGTTGTAATGTCGCGGCCGACCGGTGACATACCGACTCCGTGACCGGTTCACCTCCTTTTCCCCGACGACAGGACTGTTTCGTGGCATCTCTGAAGACGACTCTCCTCGACGGCACCAACGCATCCGCCGTGCGTGCTGACGTGCGCACACTGATCGACGCGGAGGTGTCGGACAAGAAGGGCGCATCCGGCCTCGCGGTCAAGGGCGCGTACGGCGCCGTCAAGAAGATCAGCCCCAACGTGATCGACGACGCGGTGGCCAAGCTGTGGCCGAGCTTCGTCGACAAGCTCGACCCCTTCTGGGCGCAGTACTCGGCGAACCCGACGGGATCGTTCGGGGACTACCTCGTCGCCAACGGTGACGCAGCCTCCGACGCGCTGCTGTCCGTGACGGATGCGCGCATCGACGAGACCAGCAAGTCCACCATCAAGAAGGCTTACTCGTCGCTGCGTCCGTCGGCGAAGAAGAACGTCACCGAGGCCCTGCCCCGTGTCGGCGCTCTGGTGCAGAAGTACGTAGCCTGATCCGAACAGCGCCCGGTGCGCCGAACCGCGGTATCCGCGGCTCGGCGCACCGTCCTGCAGTCAGCGCCCGCGTGCTCGGGTGAACAGCGGGACGACCAGCAGCATCAGGAACACCCGCAGCACCTGGGCCGCCACGACGAACGTGACATTGACGTTGCTCGCCGCGGCGAGGGCCAGCACGGCGTAGATGCCACCCGGCGTCGTCGCGAGGTAGGCCTCGTACGGCGTGATGCCGGTGGTGCCGACCAGAATCAATCCCAGTAGAGCGCAGCCCACCGCGATCGCGACGATCAGCAGCACTGCCCACGGGATGATGCGGCCGATGGACTTCAGGCTGTCGAGGGTGAACTGCAGACCGGCCTGCCACCCGATGACGATGTAGACCAGTTGGAGCAGCAGGAAGGGGACGCCCGCACCGCCCGTCCAGCCGAGCAGGTCTGCGGCGCCCGAGATCATGAGCGGGCCGAGCAGCGCGGGTGCGGGGAGTCGAACGAGTCGCCCCAACGGGATGCCCACCAGCAGGCAGGCGGCGATGAAGAGAGCGTCGGCCCATAGCGGAGCCGACTCCGTCATCGGCGATCCGCCCTGGCCCGTGTCGGCCGAGAACACCACGGTGGCGACGAACGGCAGGGACGCGGTGACCAGCAGAACCCGCACGTACTGCACCACGGCGACCGCGCGCTCGTCGCCGCCCAGATCACGGGCGATCGCGACCATGCCCGACGCCCCGCCGGCCACCAGGGCGAGCGCGCCGGTCGTCGCATCGAGATCGCGATGCAGTCCGAGCAGCGCACCGGCCGCGATCGACAGCAGCAGCGTGCCGAGGGACACCACCAGAACCCAGATCCAGGCCGACCCGAGCGAGGACATGGTGTCCCGGTCGAGCAGGGTGCCGATCTCGACGCCGAGTATCGCCTGCGCACCCATCGACATCGGCCGGGGAACCTTGCCGGGACCTCGGTTGCACAACGCGAACACCGTCGCGACGGCGAGCGCGACGAACAGAGCAGCCGACGGCACCCCGACGCGATCCGCCAGCACGGCCACGACGGCCGTGACCAGCGCAAGTGCTGTCCAGCGGGCAGCGCGGGACCGGTCGACGGCCGGACTCAAGGCCTGTCGGGGCGCTGGATCCGTCGCACGGCCGGGGGCATGCCCCACTCGTCGCGGCCGAGCCGACTCAGGGGTGCGAGGGCGCCGAAGTCGGGCAACCCGTCCTCCGCGAGGAACTCCGGTCGCACCGTGATCATCGTGACCGCGCCCATGACGACGAACGAGTTGCCCACCTCGACCACCTGGTGCAGCGTCGCCTCGATCGAGAGCGGGGACGCGACGACACGCGGCGGGCGCACGGTCTCGCTGGGCTCGCTCTCGAGATCCACGGCCGTGTACTCGCTCACCGAGGCGTCGTAGTTCGCCGACGTCTGATTGATCTGCTCGAACAACGACTCGGTCGCGAGGTTGATGACGAACTCGCCCGTCTCCTCGATGTTGCGGAGGCTGTCCTTGCGGCCGACCGACGTGAACTGCACCACGGCGGGTGCGCTCGACGAGACGGAGAAGAAGCTGTACGGCGCCAGGTTCGGCACGCCGTCCGCGGAGACTGTCGACACCCACGCGATGGGTCTGGGCACCACTGACGTGGTGAGAAGCTTGTAGTAGTCGCCGGCGTCCATGGTCTGCGGATCGAAGTGTGTGCGCACCTGTTCATCCTGCCACCGCCCGGTGGACCGCTCTTGCGCCGCTGGAGGCCGGCCGATCAGTGAGGCGGGTGGAGCATTTGTGACACTCTGAAATGGTGAACCCGTCCACGTCTCAAGCCGTCGTCGTCGTCGACGAGATGATCCGCGGCGGCGTCCAGGACGTCGTGCTGTGCCCCGGGTCGCGGAACGCGCCGCTCGCGTTCGCGCTCGAGGCCGCCGACCGCGCCGGTCGCGTCCGCCTGCACATGCGTATCGACGAGCGAACCGCCGGCTTCCTCGCCGTCGGGCTCGCCGTCTCGGGGCGTCGTCCGGTGCCCGTGGTGATGACGTCGGGAACGGCGGTGGCCAACCTCGGGCCCGCCGTGCTCGAGGCCAATTACGCCCGGGTGCCGCTCGTGGTGCTCAGCGCGAACCGCCCCTACGAGATGTTGGGGACCGGTGCGAACCAGACCGTGGAGCAGCTCGGACTGTTCGCCGGTCAGGTGCGTGCGACCATCAGCCTCGGGCTTGCCGAGGAGTCCGACCAGGTCAACAGCCAGTGGCGATCCGCCGTCTGCCGCGTACTCGCCGCGGCCCGTGGAACTCGATCCGGCAACGCGGGCCCGGTCCACTTCGACATGCCGCTGCGCGAGCCCCTGACCCCGGACCTGTCCGACGGTCGGCCCGCGCCGGAGGGTCGCCCGGACGGCGCGCCGTGGACCACCACCCAGTACGCGACGCTCGACGTGCCGGTCGATCTGGATCTGACACCCGACACGGTCGTCATCTCGGGCCACGGTGCGGCCTACCGTCCGGAGCTCGCCGGCCTTCCCACGGTCGCCGAACCGACGGCTCCGATGCACGGTCACCCTCTCAACCCGCTGGCACTCGGTGCGTTGTCACCGCGTCAGGCGATCATCACCGGGCGTCCCACGCTGCACCGTCAGGTGTCGAAGGTGCTGGCCGACCCGGCGGTATCCGTCATCGCGCTCACCACGGGTCCGCGCTGGCCCGACGTGTCGGGCAACGTTCTCGCCACCGGTACGCGCGCACTCGTCTCGGGTGAGCCGTCCCCCGACTGGATCCGTCGGTGCGCCGAGGCGTCGTCGTCCGCCGACGCTGCCGTCCACTCCATGCTGGAGAGCGTCGGCACGTCGACCGGTCTGCACGTCGCGGCCGCGGTGTCGTCCGCGCGCCGCCCCGGTGACCTGCTCGTCCTGGGTGCGTCCAACCCGGTGCGCGACATGGCGCTGGTCGGATATCCCGCCGAGGACGTCCGAGTGCTGTCGAACCGCGGAGTGGCGGGTATCGACGGCACCGTGTCCACTGCCGTGGGTGCAGCGCTGGCCCACGACGGCCGCACCATCGCGCTCATGGGCGACCTGACGTTCCTGCACGACGCGTCCGGCCTGCTGATCGGCACCGGGGAGCCCCGCCCGAAGGACCTGACCATCGTCGTGGCCAACGACGACGGCGGCGGCATCTTCGAGTTGCTCGAGCAGGGCGATCCGCAGTACGCGGGCGTGTTCGAGCGAGTGTTCGGGACCCCGCACGGCATGGACCTCGCAGCGCTGTGTGCGGCGTATCGCATCCCGCATCGCCGCGTCGACACGGACGCTCTAGCGAAGGAACTCACCGGTCACGCCGAGGGAACTCGTGTTCTCGAGGTGACGACGGATCGGTCGGGGCTGCGCGACCTGCACGCGTCGATCCGCGCGACGCTCTAGATCTCGGCGAGGTACTCGCGTGCCTGCTTGCTCTCCGAGTGCACCATCTTGCCGATCATCTCGGTGACCATGCCCTCGATCTTGCCGCCGACGAACGGGACCTTCACCTCGGCCGTTCCCTTCAGGGTCAGGCGCGATCCGGTGCCGTGGGGAACCAGTTCGAAGGTCCCGCGCACCTTCGAGGTCAAGCCGGTCGATCCGCCCTCCAGGGTGCCGGATGCCCGGTCGCCCTTCAGCGGCCCCCAACTGTCCTTGCGGGTGATCACCAGATCACCGCGGATCACCTTGCGGACGAACCCGGGCAGCACCGACGCGCCGACTCCCTCCGAGATGACGACATCGAAGCCGCCGTCCGGACGGTGGGTGTACTCCACGCTCGCGTGATCGGACACCTCCTTGGTTCGCCTGTCCCACAACGCATCATCGGTCAGCGCGGCGTGAGCCCGCTCCGGTGTGACATCGAAGTCTTCGGTGAAATCGAATTTCCGCCCCATGGTGGACGAGGTTACCTGCCGCCGATCGTTAGCCTGTGCTGGTGAACCTCGCCGCCGAATCACGGGCTCCCGGCCCCTCGACCCGCACGCGGCGTCGACTGCCCACCGTGCTCGTGGTGATCGCGACCGTCGTCTCCGCTCTCGCGGTTCTGCTGGTGCTGGCGGCCTGGCGCAACGACCACACCATCTCCTCCGACGAGGGTGTCGCCACCGCCGAGGTGCTCTCCGCCGGACGACTGCGCTCCGCGGTCAGCTTCGTCACTCCCGACGGCGAGATGCACAACCCGAAACTCGGCGTGCTGTACCCGACCAACCTGATCGCCGGCCAACGCATCGACGTCGAGTACTCCCGGAGCGATCCGGATCTGGTGCGGGTCGCCGGTCGTGATGCGTCGGTGGCGGTGGTTCCGGCGCTGTCGGTGATCGTCGTGGCGTGGCTGATCGCGGGGCCGTCGGTGCTCCTGATCCGCCGACGAGAGCGCGCACAGACATAGGTTCGCCCGCGGTTCGCCCGTCCGTAACGTTCGCATCGCGTCGCGGTCGCCGCAGACCGGAACAGTGCACGGTGTGCGCATAGCCGTGATCGCCGAATCGTTCCTGCCCCAGGTCAACGGTGTCACCAATTCGATACTCCGGGTCCTCGAACACGCGGAATCCGCCGGACACGAGGCCATGGTCGTGGCGCCCGACACCCCGGCCGGTGTGCCGTCCGCACCCACCTCGCACGGGTCGTTCCCCGTGCTGCGGGTGCCGTCGGTGATGGTCCCCAAGGTCAGCTCTCTCCCGGTGGGCATGCCGAGCCCGGGGATGACGGCCGCGCTGCGGTCCTTCGGTCCCGACGTCGTCCACCTGGCATCGCCGTTCTCGCTCGGCGCCGGTGGGCTCGCGGCTGCACGACGGCTCGACGTCCCGGCTGTCGCCGTCTATCAGACCGATGTCGCAGGCTTCGCCGAGAGCTACGGGCTCGGACTGACCGCCCGCGCCTGCTGGGCCTGGACCCGGCGCATCCACAAGGGCAGTGCCCGAACGCTCGCGCCGTCGACGTCGGCGATGGACGCTCTCGCGGCGCACGGCATCCCGCGGGTGCATCGATGGGGCCGAGGAGTCGACACCGTGCGATTCGTCCCGTCGGCGAGAAGTGCGGAGCTGCGGGAGCGCTGGACCGGGGGAGCGGACTCCCTGGTCGTCGGGTTCGTGGGCAGGCTCGCACCGGAGAAGCACGTCGAACGTCTCGCCGTCCTCGACGGCATGCCGGGTGTGACGGTCGTAGTGGTCGGCGACGGACCGGAGCGCGCGCGCCTCGAGCGGGCGATGCCGTCGGCAGTGTTCCTCGGTCAACTCGGCGGCGACGACCTTGCACGGGCGTACGCGTCGTTCGACGTGTTCGCGCATCCGGGTGAGCACGAGACGTTCTGCCAGACCGTGCAGGAGGCTTTGTCGAGCGGTGTGCCGGTGATCGGTCCCGACGCCGGTGGCCCGCGCGATCTGGTCAGCCACTGCCGCAACGGGTACCTGCTCCCGGTCGAGCGCTTCGAGGAACTTCTTCCGAGCGCGATGCGGGCTCTCGCGGATCCCACGACGCGCGCGAGATTCGCCGCGGCCGCCCGCAAGTCGGTGCTGCATCGCACCTGGCCCGTGCTGTGCAACCAGCTCATCGGGCACTACGAGGACGTCATCGGCACGTCCGCGGTGAGCCGCCGCACTACCGCGGCCTAGGTGGGCGGAGCACACGTACTGTTCAGGTGTGGCAGCACATGGCTCCAGAGCTCAACTGGACAAGAAACCGCACGACGTCGCCTCCATGTTCGATGGAGTCGCCAAGCGGTACGACGTGACCAACACGGTTCTGTCCTTCGGGCAGGACCGCGGGTGGCGCCGTGCGACTCGTGACGCGCTGCGCCTGCGCTCCGGCGAGACGGTGCTCGACCTCGCGGCCGGAACCGGTGTGTCCACCGAGGAGCTGGGACGCTCCGGTGCATGGTGCGTCGCGACCGACTTCTCGAAGGGCATGCTCCGAGCCGGCCTCTCTCGCGAGGTACCGATGGTCGCGGGCGATGCGATGCACCTGCCGTACGGCGACGACGTGTTCGACGCCGCCACCATCTCCTTCGGACTCCGCAACGTCAGCGACCACGACGCCGGCCTCCGGGAGATCCTGCGCGTCGTGAAGCCGGGTGGGCGCCTGGTCGTGTGCGAGTTCTCGACGCCGGTGTTCCCGGTGTTCCGCACCGTCTACATGGAGTACCTGATGAAGGCGCTCCCGGCCGTGGCCCGGACGGTGAGCAGCAATCCGGATGCGTACGTGTACTTGGCGGAGTCGATCCGCGCCTGGCCCGACCAGGCCGAGCTTGCCGGTCGTATGAGATCTGCCGGTTGGGGACGCGTCCAGTGGCGGAACCTCACAGGCGGCGTAGTTACGTTGCACAGCGCTGTGAAGCCGATCGACTGACAAATGCACAAAACGTCCGCATAGGTCTCGATCAAGCGTGCTGATACGGCATGATTTGGCGCATGCCTGTTCCGGATTGGCTTCCTTACGCGACCCTCGCTGCATCGGCCGTCGCTGCCGGAGGAGCGGGGTGGGCCGTCGGCACCACGCGGATGCACCTCACCCGTGAGACGCGCCGGGCACGCGAACTGCGTACTATCCGCTCCGAGTTCACCCACGACGCCGGGCGCGACAGCGTCGAGGCGTCGTTGGTTCGTGACCAGGTCACCCAGCGGTACCAGGAACTCTCCGTCGCGTTGACGACGTTCCAGACCGCCTGGATCGAGGCCGTCCGTCGCCGCACGGCGGGCGTCGGTGCCGGGTTGCACGACGAGCTTCCCGCCGGCTCCGAACCCGACGACGGCCGACAGGCCGTCGAGGACGCGTACCGCGAACTCCTCCGGGTCTCGACCATCACCGTGGTCGTCGCCCGTCAACGCGTCGCACCGCTGCTCGAGATGCTGATGTCGCTCGATCTCCGCGTCCTGGTGCCCTACTCCACCACCGGTGCCATGCCCGGTCCGGCCGTGGAACGCCTGAACCGCGAACACGGTTTCCTCATCGAGATCCAGCGCCTGCTGCGCGATGCGATGCGCGCCGACCTGGGCCTGCTCGATGCCGGTGACCTCGGCCTGCTGATCATGGACACCAAGCGCGTCGTCGACACCCTGTCACCCGATCAGCGCTCCATCGGCTTCGGCGCGACCGAGCGCCGGATGGTCGAGTACCTCGTCGAATACGGGGTGAGCGTTCTCGCCGGCGGCAACGAGCGCGACTACACGATGGAAGCCGACCGGTTCACGTTCTACCAGTCGAAGGATCCGTCCCTCGCCGGTTCGGTGGAGGCCATCCTGGCGCTCTACGGAGCCGACCTCTCGCTTGCCGTCCACGCCGATCTGCGGGACGAAGCGCGGGTGCCGCTGCTGCAGCGGGTCGTCGCGACACTCGAGTGCGGCTTCCGGGACCGCGAGGGAGTGCGCCTCGACGACGGCACCGTCGTCTACGCCTTCCGTCGCTAGTCACCTCACATGAACGGCGGGCGGTCGTCGACCTTCACGGACGCGGTGCCGGCGGCGCGCCACGCACGCGCGACGACGTCGTGATCGGCGTCGGTGATCAGGTTGCCCATCACCCGCACGGCCACGGTCATGATCGCGCGTGAGCGCATGCCCACCGGTCCGGTGGCGGGCAGGAACCGCGGCACGGTGAGCAGCCCGGCCAGGCGTCGGGCGACGGAGAAACTCTGCCCGTAGTGCTCCCGGAGAACGGCGGGCCAGACCTCCGTCAGGTCGGCGTCGCCGAGGTGCTCGGCGATCAGTCTGCCGCCCTCGAGGCCGTAGTCGATTCCCTCTCCGTTGAGAGGATTGACGCAGGCGGCCGCGTCGCCGATCAGGGCCCAGTTGCGGCCCGCCACCGTGGACACGGCGCCGCCCATCGGAAGCAGCGCGGACTGCACGCGCTGGACTCCGCCGGTGAGACCCCACTCCGACTCCCGTTGCGATGCATAAAGATCCAGCAACGGACGCAGGGCTCCCGCGGCGGGACGCTTCGACGTCGCGAGGGTGCCGACCCCGACGTTGACCTCACCCGTCGCGAGCGGGAAGACCCACCCGTAACCGGCTTGCAGCACACCGCCCGCGTCCCGCAGTTCGAGGTGCGAGGTGATCCACTCGTCGTCGCTGCGGTCGCTCGTGACATAGGCCCGCGCCGCGACGCCGAAGGCCGTGTCGCGATGCCACGTCCGGCCCAGGATCTTGCCCAGGGGGGAGCGCACGCCGTCGGCGACGATCAGTGTCCGGCACGTGACGGACGTTCGTCCCGTCGACGTCTCGAAGATCACCTGTGCCACGCGGTCACCGCTCATCACCACGTCGACAGCCTTGGCGCCCTCGACCATCGTGGCGCCGGCCTCTACGGCGACGCGGCGGATGCGGTCGTCCAGTTCGGTCCGCGGGACCGCGCTGCCGACATCCGGGAGGGAGCCGCCCGGCCAGGGCAGCGTCAGTTCCTGGCCGAAGCCGGTGAGGCGGAGTCCGCGGTTGACCGCGCGGGAGCGCAACCACTCACCGAGTCCGAGGAGGTCCAGTTCGGCTACGGCGCGCGGCGTCAGACCGTCGCCGCACGTCTTGTCCCGCGGGAACACGGCGGCGTCGGCCAGCACGGTGTCGCGCCCTCCGCGGACGGCCCACGCCGCGGCAGCGCTCCCCGCCGGGCCCGCACCGACGACGAGAACGTCCGTGACCAGGTCCGAGCCGGCGGTGTCGGGCGCGGCGGACGTGTGTGCCGTCGGCGTCACACCTTGTCGGAGTCCATCGGTCATCCTTCCATCTTGCAGGCAGGATAGGTTGGGGGCGGACAGGGCGCCGTGCGCGGCGCAGCGTGGGCAATCGGACGACGGAAATGGGTGCGGGCACGGTGACCGACACGAGTGCGGGTACGACGAGTTCGACCGTGGTGGCGGGCGTCGACCTGGGAGATGCCGATTTCGCGGCGACGGTGCGCACATCCATGGCGGAGATCGAAGACCTCCTGGTTCGTGAGTTGTCCGACGGTGAGGACTTCCTCACAGAAGCCGCACTGCACCTCGCGAAGGCCGGCGGCAAGCGATTCCGCCCCCTGTTCACGGTGCTGACCGGGCAGCTCGGACCCAACGCGTCCAGTCCCGACATCGTCACCGCGGCCACCGTCCTCGAGATGGTGCACCTCGCGACGCTCTATCACGACGACGTGATGGACGAAGCTGCCATGCGGCGCGGCGTCGAGAGTGCCAACGCACGCTGGGGCAACAGCGTCGCCATCCTCGCCGGTGACTACCTCTTCGCCCACGCCTCGCGTCTGGTCTCGACGCTGGGGCCGTCCGCGGTGCGCACCATCGCCGAGACGTTCGCGGCGCTGGTCACGGGCCAGATGCGCGAGACGATCGGCAGCAAGCCCGACCAGGACCCGGTCGATCACTATCTGACGACGGTGTGGGAGAAGACCGGCTCGCTCATCGCGACCAGCGGCCGCTTCGGTGGAACGTTCTCCGGCGGAGACACCGAGCACATCGAGCGCCTCGAACGGCTCGGTGACGCCGTCGGTACCGCCTTCCAGATCTCCGACGACATCATCGACATCTCGTCCGTCGCGTCGGAAAGCGGGAAGACGCCGGGAACGGACCTGCGCGAAGGCGTCCACACCCTGCCCGTGCTGTTCGCACTGCGCGCCGAGGGCGACGACGGCGACCGCCTGCGGCACCTGCTCCGTGGCCCCGTCACGGACGACTCGGACGTCGCGGAAGCACTCGAACTGCTCAGCCGGTCGCCGGGTATGAGCCAGGCCCGCGCGACGCTGGACACCTACGCTCAGCGCGCCTTCACCGAACTCGACGCTCTCCCGCAGGGACCGGCGAACGACGCTCTCCGCCGGCTGGTGCAATACACCGTCGACCGCATCAGCTGACGGGAACTACCCGCGCCACCTCGTGCGTTGTCAGGGAGAACCCTGATATCGAGAGGTACGGCGAAAGACGATGAAGTTCGCGAACGGACTGAAGACGTTCGGCCTGATGGTCGGGATGTCGGCGCTGATCGTCTTCATCGGAGCCTTGTTCCAGAACTCGACGATCCTCGTGATCGCGGTCCTGTTCGCGGTCGGGATGAACGGGTACGCGTACTTCAACAGCGACAAGCTGGCGCTGAAGTCGATGCACGCGCAGCCCATCACCGAGGTCGAGTACCCGCAGATCTACGCCGTCGTCCGCGAGCTCGCGACTGCGGCGCACCAGCCGATGCCTCGCCTGTACATCAGCCCCACCAACGCCCCGAACGCGTTCGCGACGGGCCGCAATCCTCGTAACGCGGCGGTGTGCTGCACCACCGGAATCCTGGCGCTGCTGAACCAGCGTGAACTGCGCGCGGTGCTGGGCCACGAGCTCTCGCACGTCTACAACCGGGACATCCTGATCTCGTCCGTGGCCGGTGCCATGGCGGCAGTCGTGTCGGGGCTCGCCAACTTCGCCTTCTTCGCCAACATGTTCGGCGGCCGCGGGAACGGGCAGGGCGCCAACCCGCTGGCCCTGCTGCTCGTGTCGATGCTGGGGCCCGTCGCGGCGTCGCTGGTCAAGCTGGCGGTGTCCCGCTCGCGGGAGTTCCAGGCGGACCAGTCGGGCGCCGAGTTGACCGGCGACCCCCTGGCCCTGGCATCCGCGCTGCGGAAGCTGCAGAGCGGCACTCAGGCGGCACCACTGCCCCCCGAGCCTCAGTTGACCGCGCAGTCACATCTGATGATCGCCAACCCGTTCCGTGCGGGAGACCGGGCGAGCAAGCTCTTCTCCACACATCCTCCGATGGAGGAGCGCATCGCCCGGCTCGAGCGCATGGTCGGG
This sequence comes from Rhodococcus sp. AC861, assembly GCF_979256035.1. Taxonomy (NCBI): domain Bacteria; kingdom Bacillati; phylum Actinomycetota; class Actinomycetes; order Mycobacteriales; family Nocardiaceae; genus Rhodococcus; species Rhodococcus sp. AC861. The sequence goes on along the minus strand of NZ_CEEDMW010000002.1, from coordinate 201,914 downwards.
CCCTACACCTGAGTCAGCGGTAGTTGACGTACTGCAGGGCGATGCCGAAGTCCTCGCCCTTGAGGAGCTGCTGAACGGCCTGCAGGTCGTCCCGCTTCTTGCTGCTGACGCGCAGTTCCTCGCCCTGGATCTGCGCCTTGACGCCCTTGGGGCCCTCGTCGCGGATCTTCTTCGAGATCTTCTTGGCGTTCTCGGTGGTGATGCCCTGCACCAGCGTGCCGGTGATCTTGTAGGTCTTGCCCGACTGCACGGGCTCGCCGGCGTCGAAGGCCTTGAGCGAGATGTCGCGGCGGATCAGCTTCTCCTTGAACACGTCGAGCGCGGCGACTGCGCGCTCCTCGGCGTCGGCGGTGATGACGATGGCTTCCTCGCCGGACCATTCGATGGAGGCCCCGGTGTTGCGGAAGTCGAAGCGTGTCGCCAGTTCCTTGCCCGCCTGGTTCAGCGCGTTGTCGACCTCCTGGCGGTCGACCTTGCTCACGACGTCGAACGACGAATCGGCCACGGGAAATCCTCCTGGATAAGCGATCGGTACTGCGACGACGGTATCGCGTCCTGCCGGTTTGCAATCCGGGGGTGCGGTCGTTGTATTCTGCCTATCGCACCTCGAAGGGGAAATCTCGCGGACTCACGAGAATCTTCGCCCGAGTCGTGCGATCACGGCAGATTGCCCGAGCGGCCAATGGGAGCGGACTGTAAATCCGTCGGCTTATGCCTACGTAGGTTCGAATCCTACATCTGCCACACCCGACGGACCCCGGTGAGAACCTTTGCCGGGGTTCGTCGCGTAGAACGAGGACGAAACGCCGAACGCAACGTCTGGACCAGCCAATTTGGTGCGAAGTTGCGGCACTGTGTAATGTCTTCGAAGGCTTCGACGCACGCCTGCCGTGCGCCGAACCTGCCCCCTTAGCTCAGTCGGTAGAGCGTTTCCATGGTAAGGAAAAGGTCAACGGTTCGATTCCGTTAGGGGGCTCGCGGGACCGAGCGCCTGCCGGCGTTCGGCACCGAGGCGGTGTAGCTCAGTCGGTAGAGCAAACGACTCATAATCGTTGTGTCGCCGGTTCAAGTCCGGCCATCGCTACTCGACAGGGACTCCGCCGCTGCTGCGCGCAGCGGGGTCCGGTACTCCACGACCTGCGCAGCACCCGCATCAACGTTCTACCGAAAGCAGGCATCGACGTGGCCTCCTCCACTGACGTTCGGCCCAAGATCACCTTGGCGTGCGAGGTGTGCAAGCACCGTAACTACATCACCAAGAAGAATCGCCGCAACGATCCCGATCGCCTCGAGATCAAGAAGTTCTGCCCGAACTGCGGAACTCACCGCTCGCACCGCGAATCTCGCTGATCGTTCGCACCTCGGCGCTGCCACACCCCACGGGGCGTGGCAGCGCTGACGCATGTTCGGGCGCAGTCCGCTTCGGCGCCGGTGATCCGAACTCCGCCGTGGCGATCTCGAATCCGATCGTCTCGACACCATTGTTCTCGAACTCGCCCGACAGACCCGTCAGGGAAATCGGCGGGGCCGTCAGGATCGCTGTCGGCCGACGCCCGCAGTCGCCCGTGGTGAGTTCCTCATCATCCTCGGGGGGGAAATCGACGTGACCGCCACAGCGTCCATCGAAGCAGTGTCCACGGAGTCGGGTGCAGGTCGTCCGGTCGATCCGGCAGCGCACACGGCCAGCAAGGTCGGCCATCACTACCGCATGCCCGACTTCTACGAGATCGGTCGCGAGAAGGTCCGTGAGTACTCCCGGGCCGTGCAGAACGATCACCCGGCCCACATCTCGGAGGACGCCGCAGCCGAGCTCGGGTACGAGCACCTGGTGGCGCCGGCCACCTTCATCTCCGTCGTCGGGATCATCGCGCAGAAGGCGATGTTCGACGAGGTCATCACCGGGTACGACCTGTCGCAGATCATGCAGGCGGATCAGCGGCTCGAGTTCCACCGTCCGATCGTCGCGGGAGACCGTCTGACCGTCGACGTGAGTCTGGACTCGTTCCGTCAGATGGGCGGCAGCGACATCATCATCACGAAGAACATCGTGACCGACGAGGCCGGCGACGAGGTGATGACGTCGTGGACGACATTGGTGGCACGCAGCGGCGGTGGGAGCGATCAGGATGCTCTCGACATGGCGAAAGGTGTGATGAAGCATGACGCGTAGACATTTCGACGAGGTCGCGGTCGGTCAGGATCTCCCGTCCCGGACCTACGAGCTCACGCGCGGCGATCTGGTGAACTACTCGGGCGTCTCCGGAGACCCCAATCCCATCCACTGGAGCGATCCTGTCGCGCGGACGCTGGCAGGCCTGTCCGACGTCGTCGCGCACGGCATGTTGACCATGGGTCTGGGCGCGGGATTCGTCACGGACTGGTCGGGCGATCCCGGTGCGATCACCGAGTACAACGTGCGCTTCACCAGTCCTGTGCTGGTGAAGGAGACGGAAGCGTCGAAGGTCGACTTCACCGGCAAGATCAAGTCCGTGGACGTCGAGGCGCGCACGGCCGTCGTCGCGATCACCGCGAAGTCGGCGGGGAAGAAGATCTTCGGTCGCGCTGTCGCCACCGTTCGGTTGGGCTGAGACGGCGTTCCTCGTCTGCTGATTTCGGGGGTGTCCCCGTGTGCAGTACACTGAGATTTCCGTCGGTCGTACGGCGCTCTGCGCTGTCCGTCCACGGGTCGAACCGGCTCCGGCCGGGTCGAAGGGGCGTAGCTCAATTGGTAGAGCAACGGTCTCCAAAACCGTAGGTTGCAGGTTCAAGTCCTGTCGCCCCTGCCACGTCCGGACGTTCCTCGTCCGGATCGCGGCGCAGATCAACCGAGTGCAGAAGACCTTCACGCGTAGACATCCTGGCGTGCAGCCCTGCCGATGACCGAGAGGAACGTTCGTGAGCGATCCGCGCGACAGCAGCTCCGACGGGTCCGAGGACCTCGCCGGGGGCGACGCAGTCGACGCCGGCAGTGCTGCCGGGAACGGTGACTCCGCGGCTCGTCCGTCCGGTAAGCGTGCGGCACGTCGATCACGTCCCGCCGGCGACTCGTCGCCGTCGAACACCACTGCCGGGAAGTCGGTGGCCACCGCGTCACGCGTGGCCGGTCGCACACGGGCCGAAGCGACGCCGAAGATGAACGTCTTCAAGCGCCTGCGGAAGTTCCTGCGCGAGGTCGTCGCCGAGCTGCGCAAGGTGATCTGGCCCAACCGCAAGCAGATGGTCACCTACACCGCAGTGGTGTTGGTGTTCGTGACGTTCATGGTGGCCTACATCAGTGGGCTGGACCTGGCGTTCATCAAGGGAGTCCAGTGGCTGTTCGGCTGATGCCGGACCTGCACGACGACGACCGCCCGAGAACGACCGGAACGAATACAGGAAGCGAGTGCCTTTCGTGAGCACGCCCCATAACGACGCCACCGAAGTGGCCGCCTACGACGCTCAGGTCGAGGCGACCAAGCAGGGCCTCGAAGCGGAGCAGGCCGCACAGGACCGCGAGACCGACGAGGCCATCGCGGCCGACGTGGCAGCAGCAACCGGCCAGGACGTCGACACCGACGCCGCCGAGGCTGCCGACACCGAGGATGCAGTCGTCGCGGACGACGCCCCCATCGATGCAGAGCCCGTCGACCCCGTCGCCGAGATGAAGGCTGCGCTCCGACGCGCGCCCGGCGACTGGTACGTCATCCACTCGTACGCCGGATACGAGAACAAGGTGAAGACCAACCTCGAGACCCGTGTCCAGAACCTCGATGTCGGTGACTACATCTTCCAGGTGGAAGTTCCCACCGAAGAGGTCACCGAGATCAAGAACGGCCAGCGCAAGCAGGTCAACCGCAAGGTTCTGCCCGGATACATCCTGGTGCGCATGGAACTCAACGACGAGTCCTGGGGTGCGGTCCGCAACACCCCCGGCGTCACCGGATTCGTCGGTGCCACCTCGCGTCCGTCCCCGTTGACCATCAACGAGGTCGTGAAGTTCCTCATGCCGCAGGAGGACAAGAAGAAGGCCACCGCGGGAGCCGGCACGTCCGGCGAGACCGGTGGCGACACGTCGTCGAAGCCGACCATCGAGGTCGACTTCGAGGTCGGCGAGTCGGTCACCGTCATGGACGGACCGTTCGCGACGCTCCCCGCCAGCATCAGCGAGGTCAACGCCGAGCAGCAGAAGCTCAAGGTGCTGGTGTCCATCTTCGGCCGTGAGACACCGGTCGAGTTGGGCTTCACCCAGGTCTCCAAGATCTAGCTCCGACGCCTTCCGGCGTCGAGGAGTCAAGGATCCGCGACCTCCCCGAAACTTGCAGCCGTACCGCAAGAAATCCGAGAATCACGCAACAACCTAGGAATTACAGATGCCCCCCAAGAAGAAGAAGCTAGCCGGGATCATCAAGCTTCAGATCCAGGCCGGTCAGGCCAACCCGGCACCTCCCGTGGGCCCCGCCCTCGGCCAGCACGGTGTCAACATCATGGAGTTCTGCAAGGCGTACAACGCCGCGACCGAGTCGCAGCGTGGAAACGTCGTGCCGGTGGAGATCTCGGTCTACGAAGACCGGACCTTCGACTTCAAGCTGAAGACGCCTCCCGCCGCCAAGCTGCTGCTCAAGGCAGCCGGCGTCGCCAAGGGTTCGGGCGAGCCGCACAAGACCAAGGTCGCCACGGTGACCATGGATCAGGTGCGCGAGATCGCCAAGACCAAGGCGGAGGACCTGAACGCCAACGACATCGACCAGGCCGCGAAGATCATCGCCGGTACTGCTCGCTCGATGGGCATCACAGTCCAGGGCTGATTGAGCCGACCAGCATTACGTGGGAGAGCCGGCCAGGCTCGTCAACCACGCTCGTACACAACGAACGGATATCACCATGGCAAAGCGCAGCAAGGCCTACGAGGCCGCAGCAGCGAAGATCGACCAGGACCAGCTCTACTCCCCGCTCGCCGCTGCCAAGCTGGCGCGCGACACGGCGTCGAGCAAGTTCGATCCGACCGTCGAGGTCGCGATGCGTCTCGGCGTCGATCCCCGCAAGGCGGACCAGATGGTGCGCGGCACCGTCAACCTGCCCCACGGCACCGGTAAGACCGCCCGCGTCATCGTCTTCGCCGCAGGTGCGAAGGCCGACGAGGCTGTCGCAGCTGGCGCGGACGAGGTCGGCGCAGAGGACCTGATCGAGCGGATCCAGGGCGGATGGCTCGACTTCGACGCTGCGATCGCCACCCCTGACCAGATGGCCAAGGTCGGCCGCATCGCCCGCGTTCTCGGACCGCGTGGCCTGATGCCGAACCCGAAAACGGGCACGGTCACCAACGACGTGACCAAGGCTGTCAACGACATCAAGGGCGGCAAGATCAACTTCCGCGTCGACAAGCAGGCCAACCTGCACTTCGTCATCGGCAAGGCATCGTTCGACGACGCCAAGCTGGTGGAGAACTACGGCGCTGCGCTGGACGAGATCCTGCGTGCGAAGCCGTCGTCGGCGAAGGGCCGTTACGTCAAGAAGATCACGGTCTCGACCACCACCGGACCGGGCATCCCGGTGGACCCGAACCGTACTCGCAACCTCCTCGAGGACGACGCGAACGCCTGATTCGTCTCCGTAGCCACGAAAGGCCGGTATCCCGTGAGGGGTACCGGCCTTTCGCGTTGTCGGGCCCGCCAGGCTCAGGCCTTGGCGGTGTTCTCCAGGATCGCCCCGATGACTCGGTCGACGAGGGCATTGGGGATGTCGTGAGCCATGCCGTCCACGAGCACGAGTGTGGAGCCCTTCACAGCCTTCGCGATGGCCTTGCCACCGGCCGGCCGGACGAGAGGATCGGCTGTCCCGTGGATGACGACGGTCGGGGCGGTGATCCGTTTCGCGTACTTCGCCAGGCTGCCCGTTCCCGTGATGGCGGCGAGTTGGCGCACGATGCCCGCGGGGTAGTAGCCGCGGTCGTATGCCTCGGTGGCGTCGGCGACGCGCTCCTCGCGGGTGGTGGGGAACTGCTTGCTGCCGATCGTCTGGAACGTGGTCGCCTGGTGCTCGATGATCTGCTGCCGCGTGGCGTTCTTGGGCGGCGGCTTCAGTAGCGGGGCGAGGGCGCGGATGTCCGGCGGCGGGAGGAACGGCTCGTTGGTGCTCGAGAACAGGATCGACACCGACAGGATGCGGTCGGGGTGCTGCCCGGCGACCACCTGCGTGATCATGCCGCCCATCGACGCGCCGACGATGTGAGCCTTGTCGATGCCCAGGTGGTCGAGGAGACCGACGGCGTCGCCGGCCATGTCGACGACGGTGTACGGAACCGTGCTGGGTCGCCCCAGTTCGTGGCGGATCAGGCGGAGGAGGGGGTTGCCGGTGACCCGGGCGCCCTCGATCTTGCTCGACAGTCCGATGTCGCGGTTGTCGAAGCGGATGACGCGGTAGCCCGCATCGATGAGCTTGCGGCAGAACGGCATCGACCAGGTCAACAGCTGGCAACCCAGGCCCATGACGAGCAGGACGGGCGGGTCGTTCACGTCGCCCATGTCCTCGTAGGCGATCTCGATGTCGCCCACCTGCGCTGTGCCGACTCGTACGTCGACGTCCGAATCGGCGTGGCGTCCTTCGGTCATGGTTCTCTCATTTCCTTACCAGCCGGGCTCACCGAGCAGCGGCAACGTGATGAAACTGGGGTTCTCCGGATCGATCGCGACGTCCTGTGCGCGCCACCGGGTGCGGAGGCGGTCGGGGAGTATCGGTACGAAACGCGGTGCATCGGCTGCGAAGATGTCGAGCCTCAGGCGGTGTCCGGGGTGCAGGACAGCTTCCGTCGACAGTAGTTCGATGTCCAGGACGATGCTGTCCCCAGGGACCACCGGAAGCAGGGATTCGCGGGTCAACGGGTGATGGGCGACGAGGTAGTCGCCGTCGTCCGTGAGGGTGCTCGCGTCGTCGTCGATGGCGCGACGGGAGGCGAGCAGCGCGCCGTTGGTCAGGACGGTCGGTGTTCCGTCGGGGGCGACGTCGCACAGCATCACCGCCCACATCGCCTCACGGGCGCGCGAGACGGTCCGGAGGTGGACGTTGGCCGGTCCCGAGTAGACGACCGTGTCGACGACGGGTGGTGTGGTGAACGTCAGTGCGTCGCCCTCCGCGAACCGGTTGTCGTAGGTGAATCCTCCGCCGAGCACCGCGGGCACACCGGCCAGGACCTGCGTGGTGTCGCGAGAGACGACGGTGCGGAACCCCGGTTTCACCGTCAACCGCGCCGTGTCGGTCGGCGCCTCGAAGTGCAGAGATCCGTCGTGCCGGCTGTGTGATGCGGTCCCGGACGAGTCGGCGCTCAGGTAGAGGCGCCGAGGCACGGCGGCGGGCGCCGGGAACCGGCCGTGGGCCTCCCATCCGCCGCCCTGCTGACGCAGCGTCACCGGGCCGTAGCGGTCGATGCCGTTGTCGATGCCGCGCAGCCACTTGTCGAACCATGCTCGTTCGAGCACGTCGAGACGCGGTGGGAACCCCGGTTCCCCGAAACCGATGCCCGGATTGCCGTGGTATCCGTCGCCGACGAGGAGTTGCTTGCGGCCGCGCTCCACGGTCAGCCGGTTGTACATGTCGGGGGCGGCGCCGCCGAAGATGTCGTGCCAGCACCCGTACAGGAAGGTGGGGACGGAGATGTCCTCGATGCGCGGGTCGATGGTGTCGAAGGACGGGTCGTCGTAGATCCGTGGGTCGGACCCGGTGAGGAAGCCGTTCACCAGATTGCTGATATTGGTTGCGGGAGAACGCAATCGGTCCGCGAGCCACGCTCGGCCGCCCCGTGCGAGCAGCCGCGGTGTCGGAACCCACTTGAGAGTGTTGACCGCGGTGAGCCACAGCGGGATGAACAGGGACGGAGCGCCGCCGGTCGCGAAGATCTCCCGGACGATGTCCTCGGACCCTTCTACGGCGAACACCGCGTCCGGCCCGGCGGACCCTGCGGACGCGGCCTGCAGCGAGTTGATCGCGGAGTAGGAGATTCCGGCCATCCCGACGCGGCCGTCACACCACGACGACTGACGGATCCACTCGAGGATCTCCAGGGTGTCCAGTTGCTCGCGGGGCCCGAGGGTGTCCCAGACGCCGCTCGACGAGCCCGTTCCACGCGCGTCGACGATCACCTGGACGTACCCGCTGCGTACCAGCAGGCGGTTGACCGTCAGAAGGTCGGCGGCGCCGCCCGCGATCACGCGGGTGATCTCGGAGATCCCGTCGAACGGAGTGCCGGTGAAGTCCACGGCACGCGAGGCCGACCGCAGCGCCCGGCCGATCACCGGAGCGGCGAGCACCGCGTCGACGGAGTCGAGAAGCACGGAGTTGTACGGGGTGATGTTGAGGACGACGGGAAAGCGGGAGTCCACGGCGCGGCCGGACGAATCGGCGGGCGAGATCACGATGGCTCTCAGAACCGCACCGTCGGTCATCGTGACGGAGGCGCCGCGGTCGATGTGGACACGGGCGAACTCCGGCGCAGCTGCGACGAGTTCCGCCCACGCACGACCGTCGGCGCCTCCGGAGGGGTCACGACGAGAAGGCTCGAGGGGTACGGCAGGGAGTGGGACCAGCTCGGGTTGCACGAGTGCATGGGCCGGTCGCGTCGTCATGACAGTCGAGTCAACCTCATGACCGTGACCGGCGCCCTACAACACGCCATTCCCTGCCATTCGACAACCGGCCTGCTCACCGGTCGTCGAATGTCACGAAAGGGTGCGGTATCTACTTTCCGCCCTCGGGTGTGCCCTCGCTGTCGCTGAAGAATGCCCACTCGCCGTCGTGTTCGACTTCGAGTCGCCATCCCAGTTCGGCGTCGTCCGACTTGCTCTCCTTGAACCAGGTGTGGGCATCGGTGGAGTTGGTGATCTCCTTCGTGTCGACTACGGATCCGGTGGGGTCGAGTACGCGGTAGTTGGCCATGCTCGTGGTGTTCCCGCGCGGCCGGTGTTCCAACCTCGGGAGCCTCGGCAGCGGTGATTTGGGCTGCTGTACGACCCCGGGGTACTCTTCTCGACGGACCTCACCTCGTGTGGGTTCCACCTGATCTGTTCCACCCAAGACCGTTGGTCATCGTCCGCTCTCCGGAGAAGGCGATTGAAGGTCCGGCCGAGCCGGCGACCCACGCAGGAGGACCGAGGACCAGGAATCCGTGCAGGCTTGCCCTGCATGCATTCTCACGCCCCGTGTGCCCTGCACCGGGGCGTTTCGTCTTTTCCGGGCCAGGCCGACTCGAAGTAACGAGAGGAGGCGAAGTATGGCAAAGGCTGAGAAGGTATCCGCAGTAGCGGAGATCTCCGAGCAGTTCAAGGGCGCCACGGCGGCAGTCGTCACGGAATACCGTGGACTGTCGGTCACCCGTCTGACGGAGCTCCGTCGGGCCCTCGGTGCCGGAGCTACGTACTCCGTCGCCAAGAACACCCTGGTCAAGCGTGCCGCAGCTGATGCGGGCATCGAAGGCCTCGACGACTTGTTCGTCGGTCCGACCGCCATCGCGTTCATCGATGGTGAGCCGGTCGACGCTGCCAAGGCGATCAAGCAGTTCGCCAAGGACAACAAGGCGCTCGTCATCAAGGGCGGCTACATGGACGGCCGCGCGCTGTCCGTGGACGAGGTCAACAGGATCGCGGATCTCGAATCCCGCGAGGTTCTGCTGGCCAAGTTGGCCGGTGCGATGAAGGGCAACCTGGCAAAGGCCGCAGGCCTGTTCAACGCTCCCGCATCGCAGGTCGCACGTCTCGCGGCCGCACTGCAGGAGAAGCGTGCCGCAGAAGAAGGCGCATCTGCGCCGGAAGCTGCAGCTGCCGAATAGCTGATCCGCAAGGACTGCACTCCCCGAAGGACGGCCGGTCCCCGGCTTTCCCTCATCCAACACCCTGTCCCCGGATCGGCGACAAGGACTCAACGGAAGGACCGCCACCATGGCGAAGCTCAGCACCGAAGAATTGCTCGACCAGTTCAAGGAGCTCACCCTCCTCGAGCTCAGCGAGTTCGTGAAGGCATTCGAGGAGACCTTCGAGGTCACCGCTGCTGCCCCCGTCGCCGTTGCTGCTGCCGGCGGAGCTGCTGCTCCCGCCGAGGCTGCTGAAGAGCAGGACGAGTTCGACGTCGTCCTCGAGGGCGCCGGCGACAAGAAGATCCAGGTCATCAAGGTCGTCCGTGAGGTCGTTTCCGGCCTCGGCCTGAAGGAAGCCAAGGACCTCGTCGAGAGTGCTCCGAAGGCGATCCTGGAGAAGGTGGACAAGGCTTCGGCCGACGCCGCCAAGGAGAAGCTCGAAGCTGCCGGCGCGAAGATCTCCATCAAGTGATCTAGCTCCACAGCGCGAGAGCGGCCGTACCCCTCGGGGGTACGGCCGCTTTTCTCGTTTCTCGGGACGGTGCGCCAGGTCAGCCCACGGTGGGCAGTGCGGCGCGGGCGAGAAGGTCTCCACCCGCAGCCCGGATCTCGATCTCCGCGACGTCGGGACGCAGGACCGCCGCGTTCATGCGGCAGTCGATGGTCACGGAGCTGCCGAGGAAGCTGCCCGAGGAACGATCCGCGCCGGTGCGGTCCACCAGAACCACCTCGAACGCTTCGTCGACCGGGACACCCTGCATGTCCAGGACCGTCTCGGTGCCCCACGTGTGAGCAACCAGGCCGCCGTCGACACTGACGCCGGGACTCGACGCGGTGAAGTCGATCGCCTCGAAGGCGCCCAGCTCGCCCGGTGCCCCCTCGACCTCGGGCGCGGCGACGGTGAGATCGGCGGATGTACCGGACTCCCCCACGACACTCTGTACACCGAACACCCCCGCGACCCCGACAGCGATGCCGGCGGCGACAGCGACCACGGTGGCGCGGCGTGGACGTGCCGACGACCGGACCACCCGTCGACGGAGCAGGTCGCCGGGGTGATCGTCTTCCCACACCAGTCCTGCTGCCGGGCTCAGCGATGCGACGGTCTCCCGCATGTCGCGGATCTCGTCGGCCACCGTCGGCTCGGCCGCGACCAGGGCGCGGAGTTCTTCCTTCTCGGAGTCGTCCAGATCGTCCGCCACCGCGGCCGCGATCAGTTCCTCTCGTCGCGGATGTCCCGGAGTCATCAGGTCTCCTGACCGTCGAAGTGCGCGCGCAGGGCACGCAGTGCGTAGTAGGCGCGGGTGCGCAGGGTGCCGATCGCGACGCCGGTGTCCGCCGACAGCTCCGCGTAGGACAGGCCGGTCAGGTGGATCGCCACCACCACCTGGCGATGTTCGGGCGACAAGGTGGCCAGGCCTTCCACCACCCGCATCCGGGTCAGAACGTGATCGCTGCGATCGGGTTCCACGGCATCGTTCTCCGCCACCGGGATCGACGCGACCACCGGAGTGCGGCCGCGCGCCCGCAGACTGTCCGTGACGACGTTGCGTGCGATGGCGAAGAGCCAGGTCCGGGTTCCGCCGCGAGCCTCGTCGAATCTGTCCCGCGCTCGCCACGCACGCACGAAGGTCTCCTGCACGCAGTCCTCGGCGGCGACACGATCGTGCAACACGTTCAGGGCGAAACCCAGCAGGGACGACCCGTGGGCGTCGTAGGCGGCGGCGAGGTCGAACGGTGTGCTCTCGCGTGACCGGAAGATCGTCAGCGTCGGCTCCCTCGATGTCGGGGGAGCGGTGTCGTCCGCCGGTGCCCGTGCAGGACGAACCCTACCCATCGTCGACGCCGCTGCGACCTCCATGGTGGGTGTACGTCGAGACACGCAAACTCGTTCGATCGACTTGAACGGATCGGACGTACCGGACGTATCCCCTCTCGAAGGACGTCCGCGCATCCCGATCGGAAGGTACGACCACCATGACGACACGCACTGCACGAGGAACGATCATCGTCGCCGGAGGCGCCGCGGCGTTCCTCGCGCTCACCGCGGCCCCCGCAGCAGCCGAGACACCGGTCGGCGAACCGTCGTCGTTCACCAGTGCCTTCACGGCCATGGCCACACCGGACCAGGTCCTGAACGCGGACGGCGTCGCGACGCCGGGTGAGCCCGGCGCGACCGGCACGTTCACGTTCCGCATCAACTCGGACGAGAACATCGTCTGCTACGACATCACCCTCGAGGGCGTCACCGGCGACTACATGTCGCCGGCGAAGACGGCGACGCACATTCATCAGGCAGCAGTGGGTGCTGCGGGCCCGCCGCGCATCGCATTCCCGAACCCGTCTCCGGTCGGCGACGGACCTCGCACCAGCAGCGGCTGCCTGCAGGGGCCGTTCACGACCGGCGTGATGGCGAACGGTGCCGACACCGGAACGAACTTCGATCTCGCGGCCATCGAGGCGAACGCCGCCGGGTTCGCCGCGGACAGTCACACCACCGCCTTCGCCGCCGGCGCGGTGCGCGGACAGCTGACCCCGATTCCCGTCGGCGGTGTGGAGACCGGTGCCGGTGGGTCGGTCGCCGAGTCGTCGACCGCGACCGTCGCGGGTGCCGGTGCCGCCGTGCTGGGTGTGGCAGCCCTCGTCGGGCTGGGCGTCGCCCGTCGGCGGAACTCCTGATCGACCGACGCGGATGAGATGGTCGACGCGCGCGAGCGCGTTCCTCCTGACGGGGCTGGTGGTCGCCTGCGCGCGACCACCGGCCGCACCGCCCACCGAGACAGCGGTGTCCGTGACGTCTCCCGCTGCCACCACTGCGTCCGAGACGGGGCCTCTCGTCCCGGCGCGGGTGTCGGCACCCGAGATGGGTCTGGACGAACCGTTGATCGAGCTGGGGCTGAACTCGGACAACACCATGGCGGTTCCCGAGGATTACGACGACGTCGGATGGTTCACCGGCGGCGGCCGCCCCGGGCGTCCCGGCGCGGCCGATCAGGTCGGACCCACGGTGCTGGCCGGTCACGTCGACTCGACCACGGGCCCTGCCGTGTTCTTCCGCCTCCGCGATCTGTCGGTGGGAGACGACGTCACGGTGACCACGACGTCAGGCGTCCCCGCGCGATATCGGGTCACGGATATCGGCGACTACGCCAAGTCCGAGTTCCCGACCGCACGCGTGTTCGGTGCCGTCCCGCGTGACGAGATCCGACTGATCACGTGTGCGGGAGTCTTCGACGACGACGCGGGGTCCTACGAGAACAACCTCGTCGTCTTCGGCACCCGCGTGGGGTGATGCGACACCTCAGGCCAGAGAGAAGTTCTCGCCGCGGTGGTAGGCCGCGAGGGACGATTCGGTCTCGCGGATCGACGGCGGGTGGAACGCGAACGCCGACACGACGGACTGCAGGTACGCGATGTCCGGGTCGGTGATGAACGCGATGCCGCCCAGTGCTGTCACGGCGGCATCGACCGCACGTCGCAGTGCGCCTCGGAGCGCGATGCGGCAGAACAGCAGTCGAGCCGAGATGTCGGCGCCGCGCTCACCGGAGTCCATCGCGGCCGCGACGGCCTCGAGAGCCGCGATCGACGACTCCAGCTCGGCTGCCGCCGACGTGTAGACGGAATCGGTGACCTTGGGGTGGCCGATGAGACGCTCCACCAATGCCGTTGCCGCACCGATGTATCCGGCGGAGGCGAGGATGCCGAACCACAGGAAACCCGTCAGTTCGTGTGCGCCGTCGGGGTCGTCGAGAGCGCCGACCATCGTCAGCGACACGGGAACTCGCACGTCCTCCAGGACGACTTCCTCGCTCTCGGCGCCGGCGAGCACGTGCGTGGTCCAGAACGGTCTGACCGAGACGCCGGGCATCGACGCGGGGATGAGCGCGACGGCCTTACGGGTCTTGCCGCCCTTCTTCTCCCGCGTGGCGACGCTGGCCGCGAGGAAGTCCATCGACTTCGACAGGCTGCACGGCTTCTTGCTGCCGTTGACCACGTAGTCACCGTCGTCGTAATAGGCGTCGACCGACGGGACGAGCGTGCTTCCCGCGCCTTCGGCGAACCCCGAGGCGATGATCGACTTCTGTTCGATGAGACCCGCCACGAGGGGCAGCTCGTCCTCCGGGCCCGCGAGAGCGATCTCGATGATGGTGGCGATCGACAGGTGGTGCATGGTCACGGCGGCGGCGAGGGACGGCGACAGCGCACCGATGGCGCGGTGTACCCGCAGAGCCTCGACGGCAGTGGCGCCGAGCCCACCGAGCGATTCCGGTGCGATCAGTCCGCAGCCGCCGGCATCGCGGAAGGTCGCGATCGCGTCGCTGCCGGGTGCCTCGAGGACGGACAGCGGGGTGGCCTCGAGATAGTCCGCGAGTGCGGGGAGCAGGCGCCGGAGCGTGGCACGCTCGACGAGCATGGATCGCGGGGACGTGACGTCGGAGCCGGTGCGAGGCTGCTCTGTGTCGACGAGAGTGGACATGTCGTGTCCTTTCGGGGGCTGAGAGAACGGTCGCTCGGGACGCGGCGAAGGACGCCGTCCGGCTGAGGACGTCTCTGACGTTCACAAGTATTCGGCGTCGGGATCGACCGCGATCGGGCCTTCCTCAACCGCTGTTGTATCCCACAAGAGGGCCTGTCATCGTTGGCCGCTACTCACAGTTGTCGGTGCCTTCCAGGAACAGCCCGGAACCGTAGGCTCGAACGGTAGACGACCACGCGGCGCACGAGCGCCGCGCAGAGGCGACAGCACTCGCACGTCACCTACCTCCCTCGGATCTTGGAGCGACATATGAGCTCGCAGAGAATGCTCGACAGAATCCGCCACGACAAGCGCATCTGGGCGCATCGTGTGCTGACCAAACACGATCAGAACCCGTTCTTCCGGGTCATGAAATCCGTCAACGCACCGGTGGTCGACGTCGAGGACCGTAGCGTCATCATGCTGGGGTCCAACAACTATCTGGGCCTGGCGGACCACCCCGTGGTGCGTGCGGGTGCCGCAGCGGCCCTGGACAAGTACGGCGCAACCGTCACCGGAAGCCGTTTGCTCAACGGCACCATCTCGTTGCACACCGAACTCGAAGAGGCCCTGGCCGACTGGCACGGCACCGAGCAGGCGTTGGTCTTCACCACGGGCTACCAGGCGAACCTGGGAGGCATCAGCGCGCTGTGCGGTGTCGGCGACACGATCATCGTCGACTCCGCCGCCCATGCGTCCATCTACGACGCGTGCCGGCTCTCCCGCGCGACAATTCGGGCATTCCGCCACAATCGCGTGGATCAGTTGGAGGAGAAGCTCTCTCGGTCCACCGGCGTCGTCATGGTGGTCGTCGACGGCCTGTACTCGATGCACGGTGATCTGGCCCCGCTCGACGAGATCGCGGCGGTGTGCGAGAAATACGACGCAGCGCTCTTCGTGGACGAGGCGCACAGCGTCGCCGTCATGGGCCCGAACCGCACCGGCGCCGCGGAACTGTTCGGCATCGAGAACGACATCGACGCTCGAATGGGTTGCCTCTCCAAGGGTCTCGGATCGTCGGGCGGATTCGTCGCAGGCTCCAAGGACATCATCGACGCGATGCGCGTGCATGCGCGGACCTTCCTCTTCACCACGGCAGGTGTCCCGGCGGCACTCGGTGCGGCCCTGGCGTCGGTCGAACTGATGCGCACCGACGAGGGGGCCGAACGCGCCACCCGCACGTTGGCCAACGCGCGGTATCTGCACGACGGTCTGGTGGCCGCCGGTGTCGACGTGCACGCTCCGAGCCCGCTTCCCGACGGCACGGACATGGTGTCGCCGATCGTTCCGGTGAACGTCCGCGACGATCTGCGCACCGTGAACACGTGGCGCAAGCTCTGGGACGCGGGCATCTTCGCCTCCGCCGCCATGTTCCCCGCGGTGGCTCGGGACGGCGCACTCTTGCGTCTGTGCGTGCAGCCCGACCACACGACGACCCAGCTCGACTACGTCGTGGAGCAGATGGGTCTGCTGTTGGGCGAGAACGCCGCAGGCGGCGACGAGACCCCCGCCGAGGTGGGTGCCGTCCTGGCTGCGCCCGCCGGAGTCTGACAGCGTGACTCGCCGTATCGCCGGGGGTCCGGCCGCATGACGGCGTCGGTGGACCAACGCACCACGTATCGGTGCTCGGCCTCGGTCCTGCACGCGACCTTGACGGATGCGCAGTACTGGCAGGACCGCGTGGCCGAGATCGGGGGCGGAAGCCGCGTGGTCGAGCACCGGGTCGAGGACGGGTCGGTGACGTCCGTCGTCGATCAGGCGCTCGATGCGGCTGCTCTGCCGAAAGCGTTGCAGCGCTTCGCCGGTAACTCGATGTCGGCTCGGTGCACGGAGTCCTGGAACTCGCCGCGTGACGACGGTTCCGCGGAGGGCACCTACACCCTGCGTGTCGCCAAGATGCCGGTGGTGATCGACGGCCGGCTGGAGTTGATTCCCGTCGGACCGCAGGAATGTGTCCTGCGGTTCGTCGGGACCGTCGTCGCGTCCGTCCCGGTGATGGGCCCGGTGGTGGAGAAGATCATGGTGGGCGAGATGGACCGCAGCTTCGAGACGGAGCGCGAGTTCACGGCCGCGTGGTTGGACCGCGACCGCGTCTGACCCGTCAGCCCTTCAGTGCTCGCAGGACGGCGTCGACGATCCGTCGTTGACCCCGTCCGGATGTGAGGGTGGCTCGCCGCGGAAGTCGCACCGAGGTGTAGTCCGACGTCGCGGCACACTCCAGTTTCTCGTCCCCTCGGAGGAATGCGGGGAGACGAGGTCCGCTACGTGCGGAGAGCAACCCGTCCACGCCCGGCACGGAGGACAGCGTGTCCACGCCGAGGCGGAGTCTGGACGCCGTTCCTCGGCGGCGTGTGCGGGGCACCCGGACCACGAGCACCGTCGACGGGCCGAAGTGACGGACGGCAGCCGCGATCGCGTCGGCACCGGCACGTCGGGTCGCCCGTCCACGTCGACCCGTGCTCAGTCCGTGGCCGGGTAGGTCCAGCAACGCCACGGTGGGGCCGGTGTCGGCGAGTGTGCGTGCCAGGGCGCTTCCGTAGCGAGCGTGCAGTCCGCGAGGAACGACGACGACCACGGTGGTCCCGTCGGCGCCGTCCCGAGCGTCGACCCCGTCGTGCACTTCGAGGTGGACCGATCCGGTGGGGGTGGCCACCTGGAGGTGCTCGCAGGTCTCGACGGCGCGATCGAGCTCGGCGGCGAACAGCTTCATGTCGGAATCGATGTCGCCCCAGGTCTTCACGCGCCGGGTGGAGCCGTCGACGGCGGCCTCGCACACATGGTTACGCAGCGGCGCGTGACGGCGCGCCAGAACGGGCCGCCCGCTCAGGAGCACCATGATCGACGCGGCTTCCGCGGATGTCATCGTCGGAACCCAACCGGTGGCCCTCTCGAACGCCGTCGAGTCGACCGCGGCCTCGCCGGACGAGATCCAGTGACTGGAGAAGGGCAGGATCCGTAGGGCGTAGGCGATGTCGACGACGGTGCGCAGCAGCCGGAGCGGAACGGGCAGCACGAGCTGACCCTGCATCGCGCCCAGTTCGCGGACACCCAGCCAGTCACGGGGTCCGAGATTGAACGGCCCGGTCAGAGGGATGGTGACGGCGCGGTGGAAGGCGTCGGCCAGATCGTCCTCGTGGATGAACTGGTAGCGGGACTGTGCGGGATCGGGAAACGCGACGACCGACCCGGTCAACGTATCGATACCGTCGTTGGAGAAATGGGTGCCCACGACGTAGGTCGGGCGCAGCATCGCGATCGACATCCCTCCCGGGTGCCGGCGCAGCCACCACTCGACGAAGTGCTCGACCTCCGCCTTGTCGAAGAAGTAGTAGCGCAACGGATCCGCGGTGGGGAACTCGTCCTCGGTCACCGGTACCGGCAGGTCTTCCCGACCGTAGGCGCTGACGCTCGACGCGATCACCATCGATCGGACTCCGGCGCGATGAGCACACTCGACGGTGTTGCGCGACCCCTCGAGGTTGACCTCGTGGATGGCGGCCTTGTCGCGCTGCTCCTCGACGACGAACGCCAGATGGATCACGACGTCACAGCCGGCAAACACGGTTTCGAGTTCGGGTGAGCGGATGTCCATCGAGACGGACCGCAACTTGGGGTGGCGCACCCGAGGGGTTCGTCGGCCCAGCCCGACGACCTGCTCGATTGCCGGATCCTCCAGCAACGCAGGGAGAATGACGGAGCCGAAGTCGCTGGTCGCTCCGGTGACGGCCACGACGAGGCCGCTCACGAACGATGTCGCGTCTGCTCGATCGTGCCGGACTGGTCGAGAGCGGACGGTTCCATGCGGATGACTCCTGATGTGCGGTGACGGCGGGGGAGCATGAGGGCGACGACGACGGCGCAGACGAGAACGGCCACAGCGGCGAGGTAGGACGACACCGAGGATCCCGCCATCGCGGCCTCCTTCATGGACTCCACGAGGTTGTCCCGGATACCGGCGAACATCTCGGGGATCGGGTATGCCTGGATCTGGTCGACGCTGAGGAAGCTGCCGTTCACGTACGCGCGGTCGCGATCGGACAGGATCTGATCCGGAATCGTCTCCACCAGTGGACCTATCGAGGACCGGTAGTAGGACCCGGAGATGGATCCCAGCACCGCGACGCCGAGGACACCGCCCAGTTCGCGGGTGGTGTCGTTGACCGCCGATCCGGAGCCCGCCTCGTCCGCCGGTACCGACGACATGATGGATTCGGTGGCCGGTCCCTGGATCACCGCGATCCCGACGGCGAGCACGATCATCGTCGGCAGGAGCAATCCGAGGTAGGAGGAGTCGATCCCGACCTGTCCGGCCATCACCATCCCGACGGCGACCAGGATCAGTCCCGTCACGATGACGGGCATGGTGCCGATGCGTTGCGCGATCGTCGTCGCCAGCGGCGCCGAGATGGCGAGAGCGACGGCGAAAGGGATGGTGGCGATGCCGAATTCGAGCGGCGAGTATCCGCGGACGCCCTGGAAGTACTGGGTGATCAGGAAGACGTAGCCGAACAGTGAGAAGTAGGCCACCGAGATGGCGAGTGCCGGCATCGCGAACGGGCGGACGAGGAAGAGGCGCACGTCGAGAATGGGACTGCGACTGTGGATCTGTCGAACGACGAACGCGCACAACAGAACCACGGCAACCGCGATGCCGCCGAGGGTGGTCGGCGTGATCCACCCGTGGCTCGGTGCCTCGATCAACGCGTACACCAGCAGCGAGACGCCGGAGAAGGACAGAAGCACGCCGATCACATCGAGCGAACCTACCGTCGCGGCGCGGGACTCCGGGACGACGAGCGAGATGCCGATCACCGCGATGACCGCGACGGGAACGTTGAGCCAGAACACCGCGTGCCAGTTGAAGTGCTCGATGAGCCAGCCACCCGAGACGGGTCCGATCGCGATGGCCACGCCCGCTATGGATGCCCAGATACCGATCGCCACAGCGCGATCCGCGGGAGTGCGGAAGATGTCGATGATGACGGCGAGGGTGGCGGGCAACGCGGCCGCGGCGAACACACCCATCAGTGCTCGTGAGGCGACCAACTGCGGCAGGTTGTCCGCCACGGCGCCGAGCATCGACGTGGCCGCCAATCCGACGACGCCGACGAGGAGCATGCGTCGGCGGCCGACGCGGTCCGTGACGTTGCCGAACGCCAGCAGCAGGCCGCAGAACGTCAGGATGTAGGCGTCGACGATCCACTGCAGGCTGCTGAAGTCGGCGCGTAACGCCGTGGCGATGTCCGGAAGCGCGACGTTGACCACCGTGTTGTCCAGCACGACGAGGAGTTCCACCAGACAGATGACGAGGAACGCGGCCGTTCGTCGTGGCGTCGAGAGAAGGCGCGACGACGACTCGGCCGATCGGAGCGCACGTTTCGCGGCGACCGCGGAATGGCGCCCCGTCACTGCGGGTCGGGCGTCGTCGCAGGCGTGTCGGGCGACGATGCGGTGTCCGACTCGGTCTCGGCCAGCATTCCCGTCGTGCGGTACTTCGCCGGGAACATGAAGAAGACGGCGGCGGCGCACACGAAGACCGCACCTGCCGCGACGTACGCGGCGATGGAGGATCCGCGCAGCGCAGCTTCCTTCATCTCCAGGATGAGCTGCGCGCGTTGGGGTTCGAACATCGAGGGCAGGTCGCGCTTCTGGATCTCGACGACGCTCAGCACGCTCGACTGCGCGTACCCCTTCTCGGTGTCGCTCATGATGGCCGACGGGATGGCGTCGACGAGGGGACGCACCGTCGACACGTAGTAGGAGGCGACGATGGATCCCAGCACGGCCACACCGAGGGTGCCGCCGATCTCGCGGGTGGTGTCGTTGACGGCGGCGCCCGCCCCGGCTTCGTCGAGGGGAAGCGAGGACATGATGGATTCCGTTGCGGGGCCCTGGATGATCGCGATTCCCACTGCGAGCAACAGCATCGCCGGCAGCACCAGGGTGAGGTAGGAGCTGTCGATCTCCACCCGTCCCGCGACCAGGAGCCCGGCGCCGATGAGGACGAGGCCGGTCACGAGGACGGGCATGGTCCCGATCTTCTGCGCGATGATCGTGGCGGCGGGTGAGCTGACCGCGAGGGCGGCGGCGAACGGCAACGTCGCGATACCGAAGGCCAGGGGCGAGTATTCGCGGACGCCCTGGAAGTACTGCGTGATGAGGAACAGGAAGCCGAAGAGGCTGAAGAAGCCCACGGCGATCGAGACGGCCGGCCACGCGAACGGCTTGATGGTGAACAGCCTGACGTCGAGCACCGGTGAGGTGATGCGCCGCTCGCGCTGGACGAATGCGACCAGGAAGGCGACGGCGAGCAGCAGCCCGAGCAGGGTGCGCCACGACGTCCATCCGAAATTGGGAGCCTCGATGACGACGAACACCAGGAGAGTCACGCCCGCGATCGACAGGACGACGCCGGGGATGTCGAGGGGACCCACCGACGCGGCCTTCGACTCGGGAACCACGAGGACCACGAGGACGACGGCGACGAGCGCGACGGGGACGTTGAGCCAGAAGACCGAGTGCCAGGAGAAGTGTTCGAGCAACCAGCCGCCCGACACGGGTCCGATCGCGACGGCGACTCCGGCGATCGAGGACCACACGCCGATCGCGAGGGCGCGCTCCTTGGGCGTCGGGAACAGGTTGGTGATCACGGCGAGCGTGGCCGGCAGCACCATGGCCGCGAAAACGCCCATGACCGCTCTCGACGTGAGGACGTGGGGGAGCGAGTCACCGACCGCACCGATCACGGACGCCGTTCCGAGGCCGGTGAGACCGACGACGAGAAACAGCTTGCGACCGTAGCGGTCTCCGAGATTGCCGAACGCCAGCAGCAAGCCCGAGAACGTCAGCGTGTAGGCGTCCACCACCCACTGCAGACCGGAGATGCCTGTCTGGAGCTCGATGCCGATGGACGGAAGCGCGACGTTGATGATCGTCATGTCCAGCACGATCAGCAGCTCGGCGATGCAGATGACCGCGAAGGCGCCGATCTGCCGCCGCCGCCCCGTCTGCTCGGCCATGGAGAAGCCGGTACCGGCTGCCGTCCCTGAATGAGCGCCCATGACGTGATTCCCCGTTTCCCCGACCCTGCTTCTCGTCGAAGGCTCCCTGCCCGAGAAGTCGTGCGGCGCATGTGACGGCCGAACGGCGTGCGCGAGCGCAACGCCGAGGCGTGACAACGACACATCGAACGCTATCCGCGCTCGAGCTGCGCGGGTCCGTATGTGGTCACAGAGTTGTCGCTCCGCAGCCATGATCGGGTACGACCACGCAGGTCAGCCGTGTACGAGCGTCGTAGGCGTCGGATACGTTTGCCCTCGCGTCCGTTCGGACGTCACGACCAATTCGATCGCGTCCGCTCTGTTCGGTCGTGAATCCGCCATTCATAGGTCACACTTCTACCGAAAGCTGCGGCCAGGTCGGGGGACGTGTTACTGGGCGGTAGGGTTCGTGGTCGTTGCGCCCACTCGTCTGAGTTAGAGTGACGCGACGCACACCGATGTCGACGCGTTGCGTCGTGTGCGACGAGCAGTGGGAGGGTCACAAGTGGGTGTCGAGGTTTCGGTCGAAGGATTGACCAAGTCGTTCGGTGTACAGAAGATCTGGCAGGACGTGACGATGACCTTGCCGACAGGCGAGGTCAGTGCTCTCCTCGGGCCGTCCGGTACCGGCAAGTCCGTCTTCCTCAAGTCGCTCATCGGTCTTCTCCGCCCGGAGGAAGGCTCGATCGTCGTCGACGGCACGGACATCATGGAGTGCTCCTCCAAGGAGCTCTACGAGATCCGGAAGCTGTTCGGCGTCCTCTTCCAGGACGGCGCGCTCTTCGGCTCCATGAACCTCTACGACAACACCGCCTTCCCGCTTCGTGAACACACGAAGAAGAAGGAAGACGAGATCCGTCGGATCGTCATGGACAAGCTCGAACTGGTCGGTCTGACCGGCGCCGAGAACAAGCTCCCCGGTGAGATCTCCGGCGGTATGCGCAAGCGCGCCGGGCTGGCCCGAGCACTCGTGCTCGACCCCGAGATCATCCTGGTCGACGAGCCGGACTCCGGACTGGATCCGGTGCGTACGACGTACATCAGCCAGCTGCTGCTCAACATCAATGCGCAGATCGACGCCACGATGCTGATCGTCACGCACAACATCAACCTGGCCCGCACCGTGCCCGACAACATCGGCATGCTCTTCCGCAAGAACCTCGTCATGTTCGGGCCGCGCGAGGTGCTTCTCACCTCCGACGAGCCGGCCGTCAAGCAGTTCCTCAACGGAACGATGATCGGCCCGATCGGCATGAGCGAGGAGAAGGACGAGGCGCAGATGCGCCAGGAGCAGGCCCTGTCCGACGCCGGCCACAACCTCGGTGGTGTCGAGGACGTCGAGGGCATCATGCCGCAGATGGATCCGACGCCCGGAATGCCGCGTCGTCAGGCAGTCGATCGTCGTCGCGAGCGCGTCCGCAGCATCATGCACACGCTTCCCGAGCACGCCCAGCACGCGATCCAGGAGAGCCTGGACGAGGCGGAGCGCGAGGACGGCGGTCGGCCTCAGCAGCCCGCGTACGCCGGTGCCCAGCACGGCGAGCAGACCGACCAGCAGGGTTACTCCCAGCAGGACTACTCGCAGCAGGGCTACTCCCAGCAGGATTACGGGCAGCAGGACTACGGGCAGCAGGACACGACCCGGCAGAACTACTCCCAGCAGGGCTGGAGCGAGCCCGGTCAGGACCAGAACTATGACGGATCTCCGTCGAGCGGACCTCGGGGCTAAGTACGACAATGGCTAAAACGAAGAACCCGATTCTCAAGTCGGGCACCGCAGCGCTGGCCCAAGCAGGAAACATCGTCGAGCTTCTGGTCGATGTCGCCCGCAATACCTTCCGCCGGCCGTTCCAACTCCGCGAATTCATCGAGCAGGCCTGGTTCATTGCCAGCGTCACCATTCTTCCGACCGCGCTGGTCGCCATTCCTTTCGGCGCGGTGGTGTCGCTGCAGACCGGTTCGCTGATCAAGCAGCTCGGCGCCGAGTCATTCACCGGCGCGGCCAGCGTGTTGGCGGTGGTGCAGCAGGGCAGTCCGATCGTGGTGGCGCTGCTGATCGCCGGTGCGGCCGGCTCCGCGGTGACGGCCGACCTCGGGTCGCGCACCATCCGCGAGGAGATCGACGCGATGCGGGTGCTGGGCATCGACCCGGTGCAGCGCCTGGTGGTTCCGCGCGTGCTCGCGATGATCCTCGTCGCGTTGTTGCTCAACGGACTCGTCTCGGTCATCGGCATCGCCGGTGGTTACTTCTTCAACGTGATCCTGCAGGACGGCACCCCCGGTGCCTACCTGGCGTCGTTCTCGACGCTGGCCCAGCTCCCCGACCTGTGGGTCGGTGAACTCAAGGCGGTCGTGTTCGGTCTGATCGCCGGCGTCATCGCCTCCTACAAGGGACTGCATCCCAACCCCGGGCCGAAGGGCGTGGGCGAAGCGGTGAACCAGACCGTCGTCATCACGTTCCTCATCCTGTTCTTCGCCAACCTCATCATGACGCTGGTCTACCTGCAGGTCGTCCCTGCGAAGGGAGGGTGAGATGACTATCGCTCGCGGTCGTGGAGACCGCACCCTGCTCCGACTCCGCAGTGCGGCGTCGGCTCCGCTCGGCGTCCTGGACCGTGCCGGCGAACAGATGTCCTTCTACGGACGTGCGATCGGGTGGATCCCGCGCACGGCCGTGCACTACAAGAAGGAGACTCTCCGTCTCCTGGCCGAGGTCACCTTCGGTTCCGGCGCCCTCGCCGTCATCGGCGGCACGATCGGCGTCATCCTGATGATGTCCGGCTTCACCGGTGTCGTCGTGGGACTGCAGGGCTTCGCCGCCCTGGAGCAGTTGGGCAGCCAGGTCCTGACCGGCTTCCTCTCGGCTTACGTCAACACCCGTGAGATCGCGCCCATCGTGGCCTCGCTCGCGTTGTCCGCGACGGTCGGCTGCGGCTTCACCGCCCAGCTCGGAGCCATGCGCATCTCGGAGGAGATCGACGCCCTCGAGGTCATGGCCGTTCCGTCCGTGCCGTTCCTGGTGACGACGCGCATGATTGCCGGCTTCATCGCCGTCATTCCGCTGTACATCGTCGGACTGTTGTCCGCCTATCTCGCCTCACGTCTGGTGAGCACTGTCTTCAACGGTCAGTCACCTGGCTCGTACGACCATTACTTCACGTTGTTCCTGCCGCCGGAGGACGTGCTCTATTCGTTCGCCAAAGTGCTGGTCTTCGCTTTCGTGTTGATCATGATCCATTGCTATTACGGCTACACGGCCTCGGGCGGACCGGCCGGCGTGGGTGTCGCGGTGGGTCGCGCCGTGCGCGCCGCACTGGTGACGGTCGCCGTGCTGAACTTCTTCCTGAGCCTCGCCATCTGGGGCACCACGACAACGGTGAGGGTCGCCGGATGAGCGCCACGCAACCATCGGCGACGCGTCGACGCCTTCTCGGCATCGGATTCCTTCTCGTCGTCGTCCTGTTCGTCGCGTGGAGCATCACGACGTTCAACAAGTCCTTCAAGAGTGTGGTGATGGTCGATCTGGTGACGGACACCGTCGGCAACGCGTTGCCTGCCAACGCGGACGTCAAGGCTCGCGGCATGATCGTCGGCGAGGTCCGCTCCGCCACCACCGAGAACGGGCAGGTCACGTCCAAGATCGCGTTGGAGCCCGGCATGATCGGCAAGATCCCGTCCAACGTCACGGCGCGCCTGCTGCCGAAGACACTGTTCGGCGAGCGCTACGTCGCTCTGCAGATCCCCGAGGACGCTGCCGGCGCCACACCGATCGCCGAGGGCGCAGTCATCCAGCAGGACAAGAGCGGCAACGCCGTCGAGGTCGGGCAGCTGCTCGACTCCCTCCTGCCGCTTCTCGACGCCATTCCGCCGCAGGACCTGGCCAACACGCTCGGCGCGTTGTCCCAGGCGCTGGAGGGCAACGGCGAGAAGCTCGGACTGACGATCGACCGTCTCGAGACGATCTTCGCCGGGCTGACCGACGAGCTGCCGAACATCCAGCAGGACCTCGTGGGAATCGCGGACCTGTCGGAGACGTACTCGACGGCTGCACCCGACCTGGTCGATGCGTTGGACAACCTGCGCGTCACCGGAAACACCGTGGTGGAGAAGCAGAACGACGTGACGACGCTGCTCGCCAGCGCCACCGCGTCGTCCGGCTCACTCGCCGACCTGGTCCAGACCAACGCCGAGTCCATCGTGTCCGTCGCGGCGGATTCCCGTGAGGCGCTCGAACTGCTCGCGGAGTTCTCCCCGTCCTTCGGCTGCACGTTCAAGGAGTTCGTCCGGGTCGCCGACGAGGCGAAGAAGATCCTGTCTGTCGACGCCCCGTACCCGGGTGTCCGCGCGTCGATCAACTTCGTCAATCCGAAGGGGCGCTACATCCCGAACCAGGACGAGCCGCGACTGCTCGACACGCGTGGTGCGTCCTGCTTCGAGCAGGTGACCACGCCCGGCAAGTTCTTCCCGCAGTACCCGGGCAGCGGTGTCAACGACGGCTCCTACCAGGTGCCGTCGCGTAACCCCGGCCCTGCGGTGGACCCCGGCGCGCTGCCCAACCCGCTGCAGTCGCCCGTCCCCGCGTCGTACGCAGGATCCGATATCGAACGGGACACGCTGGCCGTGGTCTACGGCGGAGGCTCCGGCATCTCCCCGGACCAGGTTCCTGCGTGGACCACCCTGGTGGGCGCTCCGGCGCTCCGCGGCACGGAAGTGAGTGTGCGATGAGAGGCCTTGCGGCACCGCTGATCAAATTGATCATCTTCGCGGTGGTGACCATCCTGGCGACGGCTGCGCTCGCGCTGACCATCGCCAACGGAGCGGGTTCGGGCAAGACGAAGTTCTCGGCGATCTTCACCGACGTGTCCTCGCTCAACGAGGGCGACGAGGTCCGTATCGCCGGCGTCCGGGTCGGCCAGGTCGAGAAGATCGCGATCGAGAACCGCGACCTCGCTCGCGTCGACTTCGCTCTGAGCGAGCGCGAGTGGCTCCCCGCCACGACGACCGCGACGATCCGATACCGCAACCTGATCGGGCAGCGCTACATCTCGCTCGACCAGGGATCCGGCGGACAGGGCGAGAAGATCACCGACGGAGCCACCATCCCGCTCGATCGCACCAAGCCGGCCGTCAATCTGACGACACTGTTCAACGGATTCCGGCCGCTGTTCCAGACGCTCACCGCGGACGACGTGAACAAGCTGTCGTTCGAGATCATCCAGGTGTTCCAGGGTGAGTCCGGAACCATCGGAGACCTCGTGCGTGACACGGCCAGTCTGACCAACACGGTCGCGGACAAGGACCAGGTCATCGGTGCCGTCATCGACAACCTCAACGGTGTCCTCGACACGGTGAACCAGCACGACAAGGAACTCGACCAGCTGATCGTCAACACCCAGCAGTTGGTGTCCGGTCTGTCGGCGGATCGGAACACGGTCGGATCCGCGGTCACCTCGCTCGCCGGGTTGACCGATGCGACCGCCGATCTGCTCGAGCCGACGCGTCCGTCGATCCAGTCGGCGATCACGTCCATCGACGGATTGTCGACCAAGATCAACAACCGCCAGGAGGACTTCGACGCCATCCTGAAGAACTTCCCGGTGAAGCTGACGAAGCTCATCCGAGTGGCCAGCTTCGGATCGTGGTTCCAGTTCTATCTGTGCGGCATCGACATCGTCGCCGGCCCCGGTTACGCACCTCAGCTCAACCTGCCGACAGGACTGCCGACCATCAATCAGCCTCTCTACACGAACTCGGCCAAACGTTGCGCGGCAGGAGGAATTCAGTGACCACGCACCGCTCGCCCGCTGTTCTGGGCGCACTCGGGATCTTCCTGATCGTGATGACCACGCTGTCCGCGTTCTTCCTCGACTCGCTGCCGATCATCGGAGCCGGGTCGAAGTACTCCGCCGACTTCTCCGAAGCCGCCGGGCTGCGCGCCAGCAACGAGGTCCGTATCGCCGGCGTCAAGGTCGGCAAGGTCACCGACGTGTCCCTCGACGGGGACAAGGTGAAGGTCGAGTTCACGGTCAACGACGCGTTCGTCGGCGACAACACCTCGGCGTCCATCCAGATCAAGACCCTGCTGGGCCAGAAGTTCCTCTCGCTCGAGCCCAAGGGCGAGGAGCGGCTGAACCCTCGCAACACGATCCCGGTCGAGCGGACCACAGCGCCCTACGACGTGATCGACGCGTTCTCGGACGCTGCGCGGACGACCGGCGACATCGACACCGCTCAGCTCGCGACGAGCATGGAGACGCTGTCGCAGGCGTTCTCGGAGACTCCGGAGAACATCCGCGCGTCTCTCGACGGAGTCACCCGCCTGTCGGAGACGATCTCCTCGCGTGACGACGAACTGAGCAAGTTGTTCGCCGCGACGAACAAGACCACCCAGGTGCTCGCCGACCGCAACCAGGAGTTCACCCGGTTGATCGGCGATGCCTCGGTCCTGTTGCAGGAGCTCAACAATCGGCAGCAGTCGATCTCGCAGCTCCTCATCGGCACGCAGCGCGTCTCCACTCAGCTGACCGGTCTGATCCGCGACAACGAGGCGACCATCGGGCCCGCCCTGCAGTCCCTCGGCCAGGTCATCGACACGTTGAAGACCAACAACCAGAACATCGCCGAGGCGATCAAGCTGTACTCGCCGTTCGTGCGGCTGTACACGAACATCGTCGGCAACGGTCGCTGGTTCGACCAGGTCATCGTCAATACATTCCCGCCCGGTCTCCCCGATATTCCGGGTTACCGTGAGCCGATCCGCACCCTCGGTGTGGATCCCGTCCGAAGCCCGGGAGCAGGCCAGTGACCGCATCCACCGCACAGGCCGAGGAGTCGAAGGGCGGCTTCTTCAGCAAGCGCAACCTCGGCATCATCGCCGCCGTCCTCGCGGCCGTCGTTCTGGTCGTCTTTGCACTGTGGTGGGCGTTCACCCGACTGGGCACCACGACCATCACCTCGTACTTCGACAAGTCCGTGGGCGTGTACGAGGGCACCGAGGTCCGTGTTCTCGGCGTCAAGGTCGGCACCGTGACCAAGGTCGAGGGTCTCGGTGACCAGGTCCAGGTCGACATGCGCGTCGATCGCGGCGTCGACATCCCGTCGGATGCCCGCGCGGTGCAGCTCGCCCCGTCGGTCGTCGCCGACCGCTACGTCCAGCTCGCCCCGGCCTACACCGGTGGCGAGAAGATGGAGTCGGGTGCGGTCATTCCGCGGGAGCGGACGGCCACCCCGGTCGAGGTCGACGAGCTCTACAAGAGTGTCGACGAACTGTCCGAAGCACTCGGCCCCAACGGCGCGAACAAGAACGGCGCGCTGTCGGATCTGGTGGCGACGGGAGCGGAGAACCTCGACGGCAACGGTGAGGCTCTCAACGATTCGCTCACGCAGCTCTCGGGTGCCGTCGAGACACTCGACTCGTACCGTGGCGACCTGTTCGGCACCATCCAGAATCTGCAGACGTTCGTCAGTGCACTGTCCGCCAACGACCAGCAGGTACGCGCGTTCAACAACCAGTTGTCCTCGCTGACAGGCTTTCTCGCCGGCGAGCGGGAGAATCTGGGGCTCGCGCTGAACCAGCTCTCCGTCACTCTCGGTGACGTCGCGACGTTCGTCCAGGACAACCGGGACCAGCTGACCACCGATCTGGACAACCTCGTCCCGACGACACAGTTGCTGGCCGACAACCGAGAGGGGCTGGCGGACACGCTGACTCTGCTGCCGTTGGCCGTCGCCAACGTCGCGAACTCGTACAACGCCGAGTCCGGCTCGCTGGATGCACGGTTGATCTTCAACGAACTGCAGGACCCGAAGACGTTCTTCTGCAGTCTCGTCGATCTGCAGAAACTGCGCCCGGGTGATCCTCAGTTCGAGGCTCTCGGACGTCAGATGCAGCCGATCGTCGACAACTGCGGCGCGATCATCGATCAGGCCGTCTCCGGTGTGAAGACGCCGACGCTGGTTCTGCCGTTCGGTCTGCTCACCGCCGACAACATCCAGCGCAACGTCGAGCCGGGCACGGTTCCCGGTGTCCAGTCGCCGCGGATCAGCGACCTGGAGCTTCCGGG
This sequence comes from Rhodococcus sp. AC861, assembly GCF_979256035.1. Taxonomy (NCBI): domain Bacteria; kingdom Bacillati; phylum Actinomycetota; class Actinomycetes; order Mycobacteriales; family Nocardiaceae; genus Rhodococcus; species Rhodococcus sp. AC861. The sequence goes on along the minus strand of NZ_CEEDMW010000002.1, from coordinate 172,478 downwards.
CCTGTCCATTCCTCAGGAAGGGGAGTGACGATGAGAGTGCGCACTCGCGGTCTGACGGCCGCCTCCGGAGCGTGCGTCGTCGCCTTGACGCTCACCGCCTGCGGGTCCAGTGGCATCTACGGCATCCCCCTGCCGGGTGGCGCGGACGTGGGTTCCGATCCGCTCGAACTCACGCTGCAGTTCGACGACGTTCTCGACCTGGTGCCGCAGTCGACCGTCAAGGTCGACGGCGTCTCGGTCGGCCGGGTCACCTCCGTGAGCGTGCCGGGAGACTCGTGGATCGCCGACGTGCAGGTGGAGGTCGACCCGTCGGTCGATCTGCCGGCCAACGCGATGGCGTCGGTCCAGCAGACCAACCTGCTGGGTGAGAAGTTCATCCAGCTCAGCGTTCCCACCGACGAGGCCGCCGCGGCACGGTTGCAGAGCGGGGACACCATTCCCGTCGAGCGCACCCGTCACGCGACCGACATCGAGCAGGTCCTCGGCGCGTTGTCGATGCTCCTCAACGGTGGCGGCGTGGCGCAGCTGGCTCCCATCGTCAAGGAACTGAACACTGCGTTCAGCGGCCGCGAGGATCGCGTGCGCAGTCTGCTCGAGCAGGCGAACACGTTGATCGGTGGTCTCGAGGAGCAGAAGACCGACATCACGCGAGCCATCGACGGTCTCGACGTGCTCACCGGCACGCTGAACCAGCAGACGGAGAAGATCGACCGCATCCTCACCGATCTGCCGGTCGCGACCCAGGTGCTCGAAGAGCAGCGTCCGCAGTTGACGCAGCTCCTCGGACAGCTCGATCGTCTCGGCACGGTCGGCACCGATGTCATCGAGCGGTCGAAGGACGACCTGATCGCGGATCTCCGCGCTCTCCGTCCCACGCTGCAGGAGTTGTCCACCTACGGCGACGAGCTGGTCACCGACCTGGCATTCGTTCCCACGTTCCCGTTCCCGGACGGTGTGGAGAAGATCGCCCAGGGCAACGCGGTGAACCTCTTCCTGAGCGTCGACCTGCAGATCGGCAACCAGTTGACCGCGTTGGGTGTCGGACAGGGCAATCCGATCTACAGCGCACCGCGCAACGGCGATCCGAAGCCACGGGTCGATCCGTCGAACCCGTACTACAACGGCAACGGTCCGCGTCCGTCGTTCCCGACCATCTCGCTGCTGCCGTTGCCGCCGATCATTCCCTCTCCTACACCGCCGCCCGGCGTGCCGGCAGCGGCGCCGTCGGCGAATCCGCTGGACGGGATCCTGCAGCAGTTCGGTATCGCCACCCCGGGTACTCAGAATGAAGGTGGACAGTGAGATCAAAGCTGGTCAGTACGCAGCTGATCCTCTTCGTCGTGATCGCTGTCCTGGGCTTGGTCTACGTGGGCGCCAAGTACGTCCGCGTCGACCAGCTGTTCGGGTTCGGTCAGTACACGGTCACCGGTCAGTTCACCGACTCGGGCGGCATCTTCAGCAACGCCGAAGTGACGTACCGCGGTATCCCTGTCGGCCGTGTCGGCGCCCTGAACCTGACCGACGACGGCGTGGACGTCGAACTGAAGCTGGAGAAGTCCGCACCGGACGTGCCGGCCGACACCATCGCTGTCGTCGCGAACCGCTCCGCCATCGGCGAGCAGTACGTCGACCTGCAGCCGCGCACCGATCAGGGTCCGTTCCTGCAGGACGGTGACGTGATCGCCCAGCAGAACACGTCCATCCCGACACCGGTCGAGAGTCTGCTGAAGAACGTCAAGACTCTCGCCGACTCGGTCCCGGTGGACGATCTGCACACCGTGGTCACCGAACTGGGAACAGGCTTCGCCGGTACCGGTGACGCGCTGCAGGGTCTGGTCGACTCCCTCGACACGTTCTCCGAGGACGGCCTGACCAATCTTCCGCAGACGCTCACCCTGATCCGGGACAGCCGGGTCGTCCTCGACACGCAGTCCGAGCAGTCGTCGTCGATCCAGCAGTTCAGTTCCGACCTCGACCTGGTGACCGCTCAGCTGCGGTCGAGCGATCCGGACATCCGACGTCTCATCGACAACGGGATTCCGGCCAGCGATCAGGTCGGAGCGCTGGTGCAGCAGGCGGGACCGGCCCTGACGAGCAACCTGGGGAACCTGGCGGCGGTCGCGGATTCGCTCAGTCCCCGGACGTTCGCGCTGCGGCCACTGCTGCAGTTCCTGCCGGCGTTGGCGCAGGGCGCCAAGTCGGCGAGCCCGGGCGACGGCACGATCCACTTCGGTATCGCGCTCGAGGTCAACAACCCGCCGTCCTGCACGCAGGGCTACGAGGGGACTCAGGCCATCCTGGATGCCGAGTACGCGAAGAATCCGGACTTCGATCCGTCGCAGCAGGACTTCCCGATCAACCTCGACGCCAATTGCACGGTTCCCCAGGGATCGCTGACCAACGTTCGCGGAGCCAACAGCGTCCGCTTCGCCGATCCGCAGACCGTGCAGCCGTGGGACGACAAGCCGAAGGTGGCACCGGACCCCCTCGACCTGAACCCGATCGCCACACAGCTCGCAGCGCTGCTGGGTGTCACGGTTCGCCCCTGATACAGACGCTCGTCCGACAAGCCCGGCCCCGAGGCACCAGCCTCGGGGCCGGGCTTGTCCGGTGTGTCCGCGATGCCCCGCGAGGTGTACGGAGGCGTTGGCCGCGGGAAGTTACCTACCGGTACTGTGGCCGCTGTGACGCCAACCACCTCTCCCGACCCGGACGTGACCGACGACGCGAACGAGGGTGACGACACGGAGCTCACACCGTCGCCCGCGCCCCGTCGCACCTCGCCGATCGCTCTCGCCATCACGGCCGCCGCTGCGGCGATCGCACTGGTCGCGGCCATCGTGCTCGGTGTCTTCTGGTTCTTCGCGCATCAGGAGTCCTCCGCGGCATCTCTGCGTGACGACGCGCTCGCCGGTGCACGCCAGGCTGCGATCAACCTCAACTCCGTCGACTCGAACGACCTCGACAAGACGTTCGCGGACATCGAGTCCTCGATCACGGGCGACGAGCTGACCAACGGTCTGAACGACACGCGGGAGCAGTTCCGGCAGCAGTTCGCCGAGTCCGGAGTCGTCACCACCGCTGCGGTGCAGCACGCCACGCTGGTCGGCTTCAGCGAGGACGAGGGCACCGCCCAGTCGCTGATCGTCATCACGACCGACACGGCCAAGCCCGACGGCAACGAGCGGTACCAGAGCACGTTGCGTCTGGAGCTGCAGGACGTCGACGGCACCTGGAAGGCCACGCGCATCCAGCCCATCGGTCAGCGCATCCCTCTCGAGCTGCCCACGGACCCGAACGCCGCGACGGATCCCAATGCCGCGACGGATCCCGCTGCGCCCACGGATCCGGCCGCTCCGGTGGATCCCGCTGCGCCGGTGGACCCGGCCGCACCCGTCGATCCTGCCGCTCCGACCGACGGCGGTCAGTGACACGGCGTCGCCCGTGCCCACCGCCTCGTTCGTCACGCACCTCAGCTAGGAGAACCACAAGATGCCTCCCGCACGTCGTAGACCGCCCGTAGGCGCCGCCCGTCCCCCTGCCGGCAGCATCCGCCGTCCCAAGGTGGCAGGGAGGGCCGCGTCGGCACCCGGCGTCGAGAACGATGCCGTGGCGGACGACGCGACCTCCACGACGCCGACCACCGGCTCGGTCGACCTGGAGAAGTCGCCGACCGCCGCGACGACGGAGTCCGGAACGGATATCGCCGACACCGTCGAATCCTCCGAGGCGACCGATGCCGCGGAGCCGACCACCGGTCGGGACACCGCGTGGTGGACGCCGAAGACGATGCTCCTCGCGGCTCTCGCCGTCGTGTTCGCCGTCGTCGCGCTCCTGGGCATCATCCGCCCGGGAACGTCCGAGGTGAGCAATCAGGCGTGGGTCGACACGGCGGCCACCCAGGAGGTCACCTCGGCCGGACGAGATGCGTTGCAGACCGTCTTCTCCTACAAGTTCGACACCATCGATCAGGATCAGGCGGCGGCTCGCGCGGTGCTGAACGACGAACGTCGCGGTGAGTACGACTCGACGGCCGAACAGACCAAGCAGGGCGTCATCCAGACGCAGACCACGACCAACGCCGTCGTCACCGACATCGGTGTCACGCTGCTCGACGGTGACCGCGCCGAGCTCCTGGCCAGCATGGACATCGCCGCGACCCAGGACACGGTCGATCAGGGAACGGTGCAGACTCCGGTCTCGCTGACGATGGAACGCGTCGACGGAAAGTGGCTCCTGGCCACGATCGACAACCGCTGATCGTCGGCATCGACGGAACTATCGGAGACGAAACGCCGCTCGCGCTCTTGACGCGAGGGCTTCGGGAGTCCACTCTGATTACCGGATTCATCGAGTGCGGCCACGGTCTCGCTGTTCGATCGGATCCGACGCCGGAGCAAATGGAGGCACCGGGCGTCGGAGTGATCGTCGGTCGGCGGACTGTCCGTCGGTGAGTCCCGGCCCGTGGTCCGTCCGGGTCGACTGCGCTCTCCGCGCGGCCGCGGTTGCCATATCCGCCGCGTTGGGGTACTTTTGGACGTTGCGCTGGGTGCCTCCTGTCCACTTCCAGACTTTGCCTGAATCGACACGTGTGTCGATCTCTGCTGAGCGAGGACTTCGTACGGGTCGTGACCAGCGAAGTTCCCACACACAAAAGCAGATTAGCGACGGTCGCGCATCACGGTATGCGGCCCGCGTGAGGTGCTGGAAGGACGCATCTTGGCAGTCTCCACCCAGTCCAAGGAAAACGCCGGAACTCCCGGAGCCCCGAAGAGGGTGTCGTTCGCGAAGATTCGCGAACCCCTCGAAGTACCGGGGTTGCTCGATCTTCAAACCGATTCGTTCGAATGGCTCGTCGGTACGCCCGAATGGCGCGCACGTGCGGAAGCACGTGGCGACAACGCGCGCAGCGGTGGTCTCGAGGACATCCTGACGGAACTTTCTCCCATCGAGGACTTCTCCGGTTCGATGTCGCTGTCCTTCTCCGACCCACGCTTCGACGAGGTCAAGGCCTCGATCGACGAGTGCAAAGACAAGGACATGACCTACGCGGCGCCCCTGTTCGTCACCGCGGAGTTCATCAACAACAACACCGGTGAGATCAAGAGCCAGACGGTCTTCATGGGCGATTTCCCCATGATGACCGGCAAGGGCACGTTCATCATCAACGGCACCGAGCGCGTCGTCGTCTCGCAGCTCGTGCGTTCCCCGGGTGTCTACTTCGACCACGCTGTCGACAAGACCACCGAGAAGGACCTGCACAGCGTCAAGGTCATCCCCGGCCGCGGCGCATGGCTCGAGTTCGACGTCGACAAGCGCGACACCGTCGGTGTCCGCATCGACCGCAAGCGTCGTCAGCCCGTCACCGTGCTCCTCAAGGCACTCGGCTGGACCACCGAGCAGATCACCGAGCGCTTCGGCTTCTCCGAGATCCTCATGGCCACGCTGGAGAAGGACAACACGGCCGGCACCGACGAGGCGCTGCTCGACATCTACCGCAAGCTCCGTCCGGGCGAGCCGCCCACGAAGGAGAGCGCGCAGACCCTGCTGGAGAACCTGTTCTTCAAGGAGAAGCGCTACGACCTCGCACGCGTCGGTCGTTACAAGATCAACAAGAAGCTGGGCCTGAACTCGGGTCTGCCCATCGAGGCGTCGACGCTGACCGAAGAGGACATCGTCGCCACCATCGAGTACCTCGTGCGTCTGCACGCGGGCGAGAAGTCGATGACGGCACCCGACGGCGTCGAGGTTCCCGTGGAGGTCGACGACATCGACCACTTCGGCAACCGTCGTCTCCGCACGGTCGGCGAGCTGATCCAGAACCAGATCCGCGTGGGCCTGTCCCGCATGGAGCGTGTGGTCCGCGAGCGGATGACCACCCAGGACGTCGAGGCCATCACGCCGCAGACCCTGATCAACATCCGTCCCGTGGTCGCTGCCATCAAGGAGTTCTTCGGAACCTCGCAGCTGTCGCAGTTCATGGACCAGAACAACCCGCTGTCGGGTCTGACCCACAAGCGTCGTCTCTCCGCGCTGGGCCCCGGTGGTCTCTCGCGTGAGCGCGCCGGCCTCGAGGTCCGCGACGTCCACCCGTCGCACTACGGCCGCATGTGCCCCATCGAGACTCCGGAAGGCCCGAACATCGGCCTGATCGGTTCGCTCTCGGTGTACGCCCGTGTGAACCCGTTCGGCTTCATCGAGACGCCGTACCGCAAGGTCGTCGAAGGACAGGTCACCGACGATGTCGACTACCTGACCGCGGACGAGGAGGACCGCCACGTCGTGGCGCAGGCCAATTCGTCCATCGACACCTCGGGTCGCTTCGTCGACGAGAAGATCCTCGTTCGTCGTAAGGGCGGAGAGGTCGAGTTCGTCTCGTCCCTCGACGTCGACTACATGGACGTCTCGCCTCGTCAGATGGTCTCCGTGGCCACCGCGATGATCCCGTTCCTCGAGCACGACGACGCCAACCGTGCCCTGATGGGCGCGAACATGCAGCGTCAGGCCGTTCCTCTCGTGCGCAGCGAAGCTCCGCTCGTCGGAACCGGCATGGAACTGCGTGCCGCTGTCGATGCCGGCGACGTCATCGTCAACGAGAAGTCCGGTGTCATCGAGGAGGTGTCCGCCGACTACGTCACCGTGATGGCGGACGACGGCACTCGCAACACGTACCGGATGCGTAAGTTCGCCCGCTCCAACCAGGGCACCTGCGCGAACCAGCGTCCGATCGTGGACGAGGGTGCTCGCGTCGAGGCCGGCCAGGTCCTGGCCGACGGTCCCTGCACCGAGAACGGCGAGATGGCGCTGGGCAAGAACTTGCTCGTCGCGATCATGCCGTGGGAGGGCCACAACTACGAGGACGCGATCATCCTGTCGCAGCGCCTCGTGGAAGAGGACGTCCTGACCTCGATCCACATCGAGGAGCACGAGATCGATGCCCGCGACACCAAGCTCGGTGCCGAGGAGATCACTCGTGACATCCCGAACGTCTCGGACGAGGTCCTCGCAGACCTCGACGAGCGCGGCATCATCCGTATCGGTGCCGAGGTTCGTGACGGCGACGTCCTGGTCGGAAAGGTCACGCCCAAGGGCGAGACCGAGCTGACCCCGGAGGAGCGCCTGCTGCGCGCCATCTTCGGCGAGAAGGCCCGCGAGGTCCGCGACACGTCTCTGAAGGTTCCGCACGGCGAGAACGGAAAGGTCATCGGCATCCGCGTGTTCTCACGCGAGGACGACGACGATCTGCCTCCCGGCGTGAACGAGCTGGTCCGCGTCTACGTGGCCCAGAAGCGCAAGATCCAGGACGGCGACAAGCTCGCCGGCCGCCACGGCAACAAGGGCGTCATCGGCAAGATCCTCCCGCAGGAGGACATGCCGTTCCTGTCCGACGGCACCCCGATCGACATCATCCTGAACACGCACGGCGTCCCGCGTCGTATGAACATCGGTCAGATCCTCGAGACACACCTCGGTTGGATCGGTAAGACCGGATGGAACATTCAGGTTGCTACCGACGGAGTCCGTCCCGACTGGGCCGCGACCCTGCCCGAGGAGATGTTGGCCGCCGAGGCGGACACCAACATCGCCACCCCGGTGTTCGACGGTGCGAAGGAGGACGAGCTCACCGGCCTGCTGGCGAGCACGATCCCGAACCGTGACGGCGAGCGCATGGTCGGCGCCGACGGAAAGGCCACGTTGTTCGACGGCCGTTCCGGAGAGCCGTTCCCGTACCCGGTCTCCGTGGGCTACATGTACATCATCAAGCTGCACCACCTCGTCGACGACAAGATCCACGCTCGTTCGACAGGCCCGTACTCGATGATCACGCAGCAGCCCCTCGGTGGTAAGGCGCAGTTCGGTGGACAGCGCTTCGGCGAGATGGAGTGCTGGGCCATGCAGGCCTACGGCGCTGCCTACACGCTGCAGGAGCTCCTCACCATCAAGTCCGACGACGTGGTCGGCCGCGTGAAGGTCTACGAGGCCATCGTCAAGGGTGAGAACATCCCGGAACCCGGTATCCCCGAGTCCTTCAAGGTGCTCCTCAAGGAGCTCCAGTCGCTGTGCCTCAACGTGGAGGTGCTGTCCTCGGACGGCGCAGCCATCACGATGGCGGACGGCGACGACGAGGATCTCGAGCGTGCCGCGGCCAACCTGGGAATCAACCTCTCCCGCAACGAGTCCGCGACCGTCGACGATCTCGCGCAGTAATCGGTGACAGGCCGGCGCGAGGCGACTCGCGTCGGCCCACACCCGATCACTCGTAGCAGCAGAAAACTATCCCTGAGAAGGGGAAAGGAAGTACGACGTGCTGGACGTCAACTTCTTCGATGAACTCCGCATCGGTCTCGCGACCGCGGACGACATCCGCAATTGGTCCTACGGCGAGGTCAAGAAGCCGGAGACCATCAACTACCGCACGCTCAAGCCCGAGAAGGACGGCCTGTTCTGCGAGAAGATCTTCGGACCTACTCGCGACTGGGAGTGCTACTGCGGCAAGTACAAGCGCGTGCGCTTCAAGGGCATCATCTGTGAGCGCTGCGGCGTCGAGGTCACTCGCGCCAAGGTGCGTCGTGAGCGCATGGGCCACATCGAGCTGGCCGCACCGGTCACGCACATCTGGTACTTCAAGGGTGTCCCGTCGCGCCTCGGCTACCTGCTGGACCTGGCGCCGAAGGATCTCGAGAAGATCATCTACTTCGCCGCCTACGTCATCACGTCGGTCGACGAGGAACTGCGCCACAACGAGCTCTCCACTCTCGAAGCCGAGATGGAGGTCGAGAAGAAGGCTGTCGCCGATCAGCGTGACGCCGACCTCGAGGCCCGCGCCCAGAAGCTCGAGGCGGACATCGCCGAGCTCGAGGCCGAGGGTGCCAAGTCCGACGTGCGTCGCAAGGTCAAGGACGGCGGCGAGCGCGAGATGCGTCAGCTCCGTGACCGTGCGCAGCGTGAGCTGGATCGTCTCGAGGAGATCTGGACCACCTTCACCAAGCTGGCGAAGAAGCAGCTCATCATCGACGAGCTCATCTACCGCGAGCTGATCGACCGCTACGGCGAGTACTTCACGGGTGCGATGGGCGCGGAGTCCATCCAGAAGCTCATGGAGACCTTCGACATCGCGGCCGAGGCCGAGAGCCTGCGCGAGACGATCCGCAGTGGCAAGGGCCAGAAGAAGCTTCGTGCACTGAAGCGTCTCAAGGTCGTCGCCGCGTTCCAGTCCACGGGCAACTCGCCCATGGGCATGGTCCTCGACGCCGTGCCGGTGATCCCGCCGGAGCTGCGTCCGATGGTGCAGCTCGACGGTGGACGTTTCGCGACGTCCGACCTCAACGATCTGTACCGCCGCGTCATCAACCGCAACAACCGCCTCAAGCGACTGATCGACCTCGGTGCTCCCGAGATCATCGTCAACAACGAGAAGCGGATGCTGCAGGAGTCGGTCGATGCCCTGTTCGACAACGGCCGTCGTGGACGTCCGGTGACCGGACCGGGTAACCGCCCGCTCAAGTCGCTGTCCGATCTGCTCAAGGGCAAGCAGGGTCGTTTCCGTCAGAACCTGCTGGGCAAGCGCGTCGACTACTCGGGCCGTTCGGTCATCGTCGTCGGCCCGCAGCTCAAGCTGCACCAGTGCGGTCTGCCGAAGCTCATGGCACTCGAGCTGTTCAAGCCGTTCGTGATGAAGCGTCTGGTCGATCTGAACCACGCGCAGAACATCAAGTCGGCCAAGCGCATGGTCGAGCGTCAGCGTGCACAGGTGTGGGACGTCCTCGAAGAGGTCATCGCCGAGCACCCCGTGCTGCTGAACCGCGCACCGACCCTGCACCGTCTGGGCATCCAGGCATTCGAGCCGCAGCTGGTCGAGGGCAAGGCCATCCAGCTGCACCCCCTCGTGTGTGAGGCGTTCAACGCCGACTTCGACGGTGACCAGATGGCAGTGCACCTGCCGCTGTCCGCCGAGGCGCAGGCCGAGGCACGCGTGCTGATGCTGTCGTCGAACAACATCCTGTCGCCGGCATCGGGTCGACCGCTGGCCATGCCGCGTCTGGACATGGTCACGGGTCTGTTCCACCTGACGCGTCTCGACGACAAGGCTCTGGGCGAGTTCCAGGCCTCGACGTCCGATTCGGCAGAGCTGGGCATCTACGCCAGCCCCGCCGAGGCACAGATGGCCGTCGATCGTGGCGTCCTGACCGTGCAGTCGCAGATCAAGGTGCGTCTGACGCATCAGCGTCCGAGCCGCGAGATCGAGTCGGAGCTGTTCCCCGACGGGTGGACCCCGGGCGATGCCTGGACCGCCGAGACGACGCTGGGCCGCGTGCTCTTCAACGAGCTGCTCCCGACGAACTACCCGTTCGTCAACGAGCAGATGCCGAAGAAGCGCCAGGCGACGATCATCAACGATCTCGCCGAGCGGTACCCGATGATCGTGGTCGCGCAGACCGTCGACAAGCTCAAGGACGCCGGCTTCTACTGGGCCACGCGTTCGGGTGTCACCATCTCCATCTCCGACGTCCTCGTGCCGCCGGAGAAGCCGCAGATCCTCGAGGAGTTCGAGGCTCAGGCCGATCGTCTGGAGAAGCAGTACCAGCGTGGCGCTCTCGACCGGACCGAGCGCAACTCGGCCCTGGTCAAGATCTGGCAGGAAGCGACCGAGCAGGTCGGCAAGGCCATGGAGGCCCACTTCCCCGACGACAACCCCATCCCGATGATCGTGAAGTCCGGCGCCGCCGGAAACATGACTCAGGTGCGGTCGCTCGCCGGCATGAAGGGCCTGGTGACCAACCCGAAGGGTGAGTTCATCCCGCGCCCGATCAAGTCCTCCTTCAAGGAGGGCCTGACGGTCCTGGAGTACTTCATCAACACGCACGGTGCGCGTAAGGGTCTGGCCGACACGGCGCTTCGTACCGCCGACTCGGGCTACCTGACGCGTCGTCTGGTCGACGTCTCGCAGGACGTCATCGTTCGGGAAACCGACTGTGGCACCGAGCGCGGCATCACCACCACGATCGCCGAGCGCCTGGCGGACGGTTCCATGATCCGCGACGCGCACGTCGAGACCTCGACGTACGCCCGCACCCTGGCCGCCGACGCGGTCGACGCCGACGGCAACGTCATCGTCGAGCGTGGACACGACCTGGGCGACCCGGCCATCGACGCACTGCTCGCAGCGGGCATCACGTCGGTCAAGGTTCGATCGGTGCTCACCTGCACCACCGGAACCGGCGTCTGCGCCACCTGCTACGGCCGTTCCATGGCCACCGGCAAGCTCGTCGACATCGGCGAGGCCGTCGGTATCGTCGCGGCACAGTCGATCGGTGAGCCCGGCACGCAGCTCACGATGCGTACCTTCCACCAGGGTGGTGTGGCCGGCGACGACATCACCGGTGGTCTGCCCCGAGTGCAGGAGCTCTTCGAAGCTCGTGTGCCCAAGGGCAAGGCGCCCATCGCGGACGTCTCGGGTCGCATCCAGCTCGAGGACGGTGACCGTTTCTACAAGATCACCATCGTCCCGGACGACGGCGGCGAAGAAGTCGTCTACGACAAGCTCTCCAAGCGTCAGCGTCTGCGTGTCTTCAAGCACGACGACGGCACGGAGCGTCTGTTGTCGGACGGTGACCACGTCGAGGTCGGTCAGCAGCTCATGGAAGGTGCTGCCGATCCGCACGAGGTCCTGCGAGTCATGGGCCCGCGTCAGGTTCAGATCCACCTCGTCAACGAGGTCCAGGAGGTGTACCGCAGCCAGGGTGTGTCCATCCACGACAAGCACATCGAGACGATCGTTCGTCAGATGCTCCGCCGCGTGACCATCATCGATTCGGGCTCCACGGAGTTCCTGCCCGGATCGCTGACCGAGCGCAGTGAGTTCGAGTCGAGCAACCGTCGCGTCGTGTCCGAGGGTGGCGAGCCCGCGGCCGGACGTCCGGTGCTGATGGGTATCACCAAGGCATCGCTGGCGACCGACTCGTGGCTGTCCGCGGCGTCGTTCCAGGAGACCACCCGAGTGCTGACCGACGCGGCGATCAACTGCCGCTCGGACAAGCTCATCGGTCTCAAGGAGAACGTGATCATCGGAAAGCTGATCCCCGCCGGCACCGGCATCAACCGGTACCGGAACATCACGGTTCAGCCCACCGAGGAAGCACGTGCCGCGGCCTACGCGGTGCCGTCGTACGACGACCAGTACTACAGCGCGGACGGCTTCGGCCAGAACACCGGTGCTGCAGTGCCGCTCGACGACTACGGTTTCTCCGGCGACTACCGCTAGAGACGAGCAACACCGAGCCCCATCCCGCTTCGGCGGGGTGGGGCTCGTGTCGTTTCCAAGCTGCTCGCGCCGCTCGGCTGGGTTGCGCCGCGCGCTGCGCACGGTGGTGTGCGCAGGTTGCAGAGTGCGCTGACGGCCGGGCGCAGCGCACGGCCGTCCCGGTGCAGCAGCCGCGATGAGTTCCGGGCCACCGCGGAGTCCGCACCTGTATGACCGAGACTCCCAGCACCATCACGAACATCGGCGTGGCCATGTTCACCGTTGCCGACCAGGACAAGGCCCTCGACTTCTACACGCGTGTACTCGGATTCGAGGTGCGCGGAGATACGCGCTTCGGTCCGAACCAGGAGTACCGCTGGCTGGAGGTGGCGCCGCCGGGGTCCACAGCGCGCCTGGCGCTGAACCCGCCGATGTACGATCAGCCGGGCGGCTCGTCCATCGGTGTGGAGACGTCGGACGTCCGGGCCGAACACGCACGCCTGAGTGCCTTCGACGGGTTCGAGATGGAACCACTGGGTAGCGACGACGATCCGAACGTGCCGCCGATGTTCATGCTGAAGGATCCCGACGGCAACGTCATCACCGTCGTGCAGGCGTGATCCGTTCCCTCCCGGCTCAGCGCAGAGCGAGGGTCGGGAGGGACAAGCTCACCAGCATCAGTGCGAACAGCAGCCAGGCGGCGCCCTGCCAGACGGGCCACGTCCCGCCGTGGCGGTAGGAGCGGTAGCCGATCCACAGTGCGCCGAGCCCGCCGAGCAGACAGATACCGGGGACGAGCGCAGCGATCACGACACTGGACTCGCCCGCTGCGAGGAACACGGCCACCGCGACGGCAGCGATGCCGATCACTGCCCCGTCGTACGTGGCCGCGTGCCGGATCGCGCGCGGATCGCGCCACCGCTTCTCGACGTCGCGTCTGCCCATCTCTCGCTTGTCGTCCATGTCGTCTGCGTACCCGATTCGGGTGGCTTCAGCGCGAGTCCTCGCGCGCGTCGCCTCCGATCCACACGGAGTTTCCTTTCGAGGGGCACCGTTCGGTTCATGAGCCGTCGTGATCTCGTCATCGGTGCCGATCGTTCTCTGCGAGCCGGCACCACGCGTCGTTCGTTCCTCACGTGGACCGCACTGGTCGGTGCGCTCGCGATGACTCCGGAACTGTCGAGCGCGACGGCGCACGCGCAGCCGCAACGCGGCACCCCGGCCGACTACCCGTTCCGCCTCGGCGTCGCGTCGGGGGATCCGCTGCCGTATTCGGTGGTGCTGTGGACTCGTCTCGCGGTCGATCCCCTCGCTCCGGTCGGCGGTATGCGGCCGGGTGTGGTGCCGGTGCGGTGGGAGATCGCCGACGACGAACGGTTCGGGCGGACGGTGAGCCAGGGCATCGAACTGGCATCCGACGCGGACGGCTGGTCGGTGCACGTGGACGTGCGAGGTCTGGCTCCGGCGCGAGAGTACTTCTACCGTTTCATGGTCGGTCCACACGTGAGCACCGTCGGACGGACGAGGACGGCGCCCGCACCGGGATCACCCCTCGCGTCACTGTCGTTCGCGTGGGCGTCGTGCCAGAAGTGGGAGGACGGATTCTACGGTGCCTACGCCGATCTCGCGGCGAGTGACCCGGACGTCGTGTTCTTCCTCGGCGACTACATCTACGAGTATGCGATCCCCGGCACGGGCGCCCGCGCATCGCTGCCACGGCCCGAGTCCGCGGGACGAGAAACGTTGGTACTGAACGACTATCGCGATCGATACGCACTGTACAAGTCCGATCCCGACCTGGCGTCGGCGCACGCGGCGGCGCCGTGGATCACCACCTTCGACGATCACGAAGTGGATAACAACTGGGCCGGGGCGATCGGCCAGGATGCCGGCACCGCCGCTCCCGGCGATCCTGCGGGTGATCCGAGGTTGTTCCTCCTGCGCCGCGCCGATGCGTTCAAGGCGTGGTGGGAGAACACTCCTGTGCGGATGGCCCAGCGACCGACGGGACCGGATCTGACGGCGTACCGCCGCTTCAGTTTCGGTGACCTGGTGGACTTCTCGGTGCTCGACACCCGGCAGTACCGCAGCGATCAGGCCAACGGCGACGGCGAACACGCGCAGAACGCGGAGACCGCAGACCCGAGTCGCACCATCACCGGAGCGGCGCAGGAGAAGTGGATCCTCGACGGCTTCGGGTCCGGCGCCACGTGGAAGTTCCTCGCACACCAGACGGTGATCTCCGACCTCGCCCGCATCAGCGACGGCGAGCGGAAGGTCGGGATGGACCCGTGGAGTGGGTACGAGGCGTCACGGCACCGCATCCTCGACGGCGCCCGCGACCGGGGCATCACCCTCGCGTCCATCGTGGGCGACATCCACCGCACCATCGTGTCGGAACTGCGCCGCGACTATCAGGACGACTCCGCCCCGGTGGTGGGCGTCGAGATCGCGTCGACCTCCATCGCCTCGGGCAAGGACGGTGCCGACGTCGACGCGGCCGGTGCGGACATCGCGGCCGCGTCACCTCACGTCAAGTTCGGCAATGCCCGACGCGGCTACCTGCGTGCGACGCTGACGCCGACGGAGTGGCGGTCCGAGGTCCGGGTCCTGGACGCGATCTCGGTTCCCGGCGCGCCGGTCCGCACGGCAGCGACCGTGACGGTGCCGGAGGGTCGGCCGGAGATCGGCCTGGCCTAGATGACGACCGGGTACGCCTAGCCTCCGGCGGCGATGACGGCCGCGATGTTGCGCTCGGCGAGCGCGGTGATGGTGAGAGACGGGTTGGCGGCGCCCGTGCTGCCGGGAACGAGAGCTCCGTCCATGACGTACAGGCCGGGGTACCCCTTCACTCGTCCGTACGCATCGGTGACGTCGCCCAGGACCGCACCGCCGAGGGGGTGCGCGGTGAAGGTGTCGTCGACGTCGCGAGTGAACGGCTCGGCGGAGACGACGGTGCGGCCGGCCTGTGCCATCCGGTTCTGCACCGCGCGCAGTGCCTCCACGGTGTCGCGGCTGCCGCCCTTGGGCCAGGTCAAGCTCATCCCGTCGGTGGCACGGTCGTAGCGGAAATCGGCCCGCAGCGGGTCGATGGTCATACCGAGCGATCCGAGGAAACCCATCTCGGTGGGAACGCCCGGGACGTACCAGTTCTCGACGCTGAGAGGCAGGCCCGTGTCGTCGACGATGCGCGAGGCGCACGGCGCTCCCTGCGGTCCGCCGCCGATGGGGCCGAGCGAGCGGGTCATGAAGGCGTCACCGTTGGTGCCCCATCCGCGTCCGACGAACTCGTTGAGCTCGGGAAGCGCGCCGGTGGCCTGTGCGCGGACCAGCAGTTCGGTGGTTCCGATGGAGCCGGCGCCGAGAATCAGTGAGTCGCAGGTCAGCGTGCGCGTCTCGAGTGCGTTGCCCTCGGGATCGAGGCGCCGCACCTCCACGCGGTAGCGGCCACCGCTCTCGGTACCGATGGCGACGACCTCGTGGCTGTGACACACCACGGCGTTGCCCGTGGCCTCGGCCTGCGGGATGTAGTTCTGCGTCAGGTCGTGCTTCGCGCCGTTGGAATTGCCGAACGTGCTGCAGCCGACGGTGGCGGAGGGCCGGGACCGACCCGACATCTCGTCACGCAGCACGTTCCAGTTCCAGCCTCCGTCGACGCGCTGCGGGTCGAAACCGGCGCGGCGGGCGTGGTCGTCCCACGTCCTCGAGTGGGCGAACCCGGGGGAGGCGTAGATGTCGTCGGGCATGGTCGACGGCCGGAGCACCGAGCGAGCCTTCGGGTACCACTGCAACGCCATCTCGTCGTAGTCCACGCGGCCACCGAAGGAGAGGTCGAAGAAGCGTTTGTCCGGGGCGATGCTCACACCGGTGTAGACGACGGAACCGCCGCCCACCGCGGCTGCGCGCCACACCGACAGGTTCTCGTACCGGGTGGTGTCGAGGACGCCGTTGAACCAGTCGACGGGCCCGACAGGCATGCCGGTGAGGTTGGTGAACGAGCGCTGATGCCACAGGCCGCGCCCGTCGGCCGTCATGTCGGCGGTGAAGATGTCGCGGAACGGATCGCGCGGCCAGCGGAGTCCTCGTTCGAGCACGGTGACCGACGTACCGGCCTGCGCGAGCCGCAACGCCGCGGCGCTGGCTCCGAAGCCCGATCCGATGACGAGGGCGGGTGAGTGGTCCGGTGGACGCGGAGGGTCGGCGAACAGTTCGGGCAGGAGGTTCCGGATCGAGGGGACGCCGAGCGGGAGTGCGGACGCCGTCGACCGGGTGATCGCGGGCGGGACCGCGAGGCCCACCATTCCTGCTGCGGCCAGTTGCAGCAGTTGCCTGCGCTTCACGTGCACACCCACCATCGATCGAGAACAGTCGAATGGTCAGTGTCCCGTGAATGGTGCCCGTAGTGGAACCACTCGACCGGATTGTATGACTGTTACCAATCTCCGTGCTTGTTTCTCGGGAGTCAACGGAGCGGAACAGCGTGAAGCCCGCGGCGGTTGTGCAGAGTATGCGTCTGTCCCTTCTCGATCGCTCCCGTACCCGCACCGATCGGTCTGCCGCTACCGCGGTGTCGGACTCGATTGCGCGTGCACGGTGGGCCGAGGCGGCGGGCTACGAGCGGTTCTGGGTGGCCGAGCATCACGCCGTCCCCGGCATCGCGAGCGGCTCACCCGCGGTGCTGCTCGCCGCGATCGGCGCGGCGACGTCGCGGATCCGGCTGGGGTCGGGCGGCGTCATGCTGCCGAACCACTCGCCCATCGTCGTCGCGGAGCAGTTCGCGATGCTCGACGCGCTGTATCCCGGCCGGGTCGACCTCGGTGTCGGCCGGTCGCTGGGGTTCACGCCGCCGGTGCGCAAGGTGCTGCGGGCGGACACGGAGGACGCCGAGCGCTTCGCCGACGACCTCGCGGATCTGCAGGACTTCCTGCTCGGAACCGGTCCGGTGACCGTGCAGCCCGCGCCCGAGCGACTGATCCCGATCCACGTTCTCGCGACGGGTCACGGGCTCGCGATCGCCGCGCAGCGCGGGCTTCCCGTCGTGGTGGGCGGTCCGATGCTCACGGGTGACCTGGCTCCGCTGGCGGCGTATCGACGCGAGTTCGTTCCCTCGGCCTTCGCGGCGCAGCCGTCCGTGACGGTGTCGCTCGACGTGCTGGTCGCCGACACCGACGCCGAGGCCCGCGGGCTCGCCATGGCGGAGGCGGTGGCCATGGCGGACTCCCGCCGTACCGGGGAATTCCCACCGCTGCGGGCGGTCAGCGAGATGCCCGACGGTCTCACTCCGCGAGCTCGGGAGTCGGCTCAGCGCTCCCTCGACGGGAGCGTGCACGGCAGTCCGGCGACGGTGCGCCGCCGGCTCGAGGACCTCGTCGACCGCACCGCCGCGGACGAAATCCTGTCCTCGGCGTCGACGTTCGACCGCGACGCTCTGCGTGCGTCCGACGAGGCGTTGGCCGCACTGCTGCGCTGACGGGTCAGACCTGCAGGTCCACCCACACCAATCTGTGATCGCTCGCCGACAGCAATTCGGCGCCCGGCTCGCCCGGCGCGGGCCAGAAGACCCCCGATCCGGTGACCGTCAGATCGGTGCTCGGCAGGACGTAGTCCACCCGCAGATCACCCGGCACGGGATCGGCGAAGTCCGCCGTGTCGGTGCCGGCGGTCGGCGAGGTGGGCGTCGGGTCCTGCAGCGCCGGGCTGTCGAGGAGTTGCGCGATGGCGCCCGGGTAGGAGTCCCCGTCGACCGGATCGCTGTTCTGGTCCCCCAACACCACGAACGAGGAGCCGTTCGGCAGGCCGCCGGCCAGTCCGGTGTCGTCGACGAGGTAGTCGGCGCCGGCGACGTAGTCCGCGGTGAGCCGGATCTCGTCGTGATTGCGTCGGCCGTTTCGGTCCTCGGGCCCGTCGAAGGAGGGCGGCGTGGGGTGCGAGACGAGCAGGTGGATCACCCGCCCGTCGATGTCCACGGGCACGTCCCAGTGCGACTTGCTCGACAGGCGCAGCGCATCCGAGTTCGCGCCGTAGTACTCGCGCGGCAGCAGGTTGTCGGGCATGTCGGCCCAGCGGAAGGTCTGGAACGTGCGGACCGCGGCGGCGTCGAGCGGGAACTTGGAGAGGACGACCATGCCGTACTGGCCGGGGAACTGCCCGAAGCCCCAGGCGTCGTTCGGTCCGTCGGACCGCCCGTCGCCGTCGAGGTCGAGCCCGGACGGCTCGCCGGTGTTGACGGGCGCCGTGTATGCGAACGGGTAGTCGATCGGTGCGTCGCCGACGGCGAGGTAGTTGTCGCGGAAGAGGTCGACGGCGCCGTCGGAGTAGTCGAACTCGTTGAGCAGCAGCATGTCCGGGGCGTTGCGCTGAACGACGTCGGCCACCGACCGGATCTGCGGATCCGTTCCGGACCGCAGTGCGGCGACCAGATCGCCGGCGGCGGGGCGGTTCATGCTGGCGTTGTACGTCGCGACGCGGACGGTGCGTGGGTCACCGGGCGGCTCGTCGGCGGCAGGCGCGCTGCAGGCGGTGATCGTCAGGACGGACGCGGCGAGAAGCACGCGGGTGAGTCGCATGGTGCGGGACGCTATCGCGCCGTCCTGACAGACGGGCGAACACGAGGGGGCGGGCAGGGGCGCGTCAGGCCACGCCGTCCAGCACGCGCTGCGCGTCCGGCGACACGTACGGGTAGGCGCAGAGGGCGAGCACGCCCCCGATCAGCAGCAGGGGCAGCAGGGGCAGCATGCCGGTGGTGAGGGAGCCGTACGCGTCGGACACCGCGCCGACGAGGAGCGGTCCGACGGCGCCGCCCACCGTCGCGGCGATCTGCAGCAATCCGTAACCCAGTCCGCGGTCGCGCGGCGCGAGCACGTCGGCGACACACGAGGTGAGCGTCGGGATGGCCCAGGCGGTGAAGAACCCGAACACGGTGAGCAGCACGGAGAAGGGCAGCCAGCTCTCGGAGGCCAACGCCCCCGCCATGGCGGCGGTACCCAGCAGGATCCCCGAGCCGCCGACCAGGACTCGCCACTGGGACGGCGTCGCGATCGGAGTGCGTCGGGTGAGCAGCGAGCCCACGAGGGTGCCGCCGACGATGCCGACGAGCGTCAGTCCACCGCCCGCGGAGGCGGCGGCCGCCTCGCCCAGGCCGAAGCGACGTTGCAGCAGGCTGGGCACCCAGAACGTCAGGCCACCGACCGCGAGGCTCATGACGGTGAGAGCGCCGCCGGTGAACCACAGCGTCCGGATCGGTGCGACGCGGCGAAGTTGGACCGGCATCGGATCGGTGGTGGCCTCCGGCGCGGGCGTGTCCGCGCTGCCCGCGGCCAGTCTGTCGGCGTACCCCCGTTCGGGTTCCCGCACTCGCGACATCAGGACGGCGACCACCACACCGGGAATCGCCATGACGAGGAAGGCGCCGCGCCACCCGAGCCACTCGGCGAGTACGCCACCCAGCACGATCCCGGCGCCGCCGAGGTAGGCCGCGGTGCGCCACCAGCCGATGGCCGTCGGGCGGGTCGCGGGCGGGTGGAAGTCGGCGAGCATGCTGGCGCTGGCCGGGTTGTCGATGGCCTCGGCGGCGGCCAGGCCCATGCGCACGAGGTAGAAGATCGCGAAGGTCGGTGCGAGGGCCGATCCGACGGTGGCCAGGGCCCACAGGAAGACGACGACGGTGATGATGCGTCCGCGGTCGTGGCGGTCGGCGAGGTAGGCGGCGGGCATCGCGAGCAGGCCCGCGGCGACGGCGGCCGCGGTGGGGATCGAGCCGGCGGCCGTGTCGCCGAAGCCGAACTCCGCCTGCAGCTGCGGCAGCACGGCGGCGACCAGGCTGAACTCGATGCGGTCCACGAGCGAGACCAGCACCAGCACGATCGCGGGTCCCCACCCGTACGGGAGTGTGAAGGAGTCGCGCCGCGCGCCGATCGTGCGCCACCGCGGTGCTCGCGTCGCCGCCGTACCGCGCTCGGTCCGATTCTCGGTCTCCGTCACTGCCGCCCCCGTCCGACCGGCATGCCTGCCGACTTCGGCGCAGCCTAATCCGGCGAATCGCCCGGGAGCGGCCCTCGAGAGAAGGTTGGGCGGACCCACCATCGGGCCCGCCCGGACCCTTGCTCAGCCCACAGGCAACTGCTGCACGGACCACCTGTTGCCGTCCGGGTCGGCGAAGTAGGTGAACAGACCCCACCCCTCGTCCTTCACGGGGGTGGCCTCGACTCCGGCTGCCAGCAACATCTCCCGCGCGGCCTCCGCGTCCTGCACGACGACGAGCATCCCCTCGACGGAGCCGGGGACGGCGGTCGTGATGTTCTTCCCGATCGCGATCGAGCATGCGGAGCCCGGTGGGGTCAGCTGCACGTAGCGCATGTCAGGGAACGGGCTCGCGTCGTGGTCGGCGTGGAAGCCGATGCCGGTGTAGAACGCTTTCGCCCTGTCGACGTCGGCGACGGGAAGCATGACGAGTTGGATCTCCATGGTCAGCGTTGCGGTCATGACTGCTCCTGGCGGTGTGTGCGGGTGATGACGAGTACCTTGCCGCGGATAGAGGACAGCTACAGTCCTCTGGTCCGACATTCTTAGGTGCAAACCGGAGTAACAGGTACTGTGACCCGCACAACTCGTCACAGGAGGACTTCTCATGGTCAGCATCGGCAACAAGGTCGTACTCATCACCGGCGCAGGACGCGGTATCGGTGAGGCGACCGCACGGGCACTCGCCGCCAAGGGTGCTCGGCTGGTCCTGACCGATGTCGACGAGGCCCCCCTCGCTGCGCTGGTCGCCGACCTCGGAGACATCGCTGTCGGCGTCCGCGCCGACGTTCGTGATCTCGCACAGATGCAGCATGCGGTGGACACCGGCATCGAGCGTTTCGGTGGCATCGACGTCGTGCTCGCCAACGCCGGCATCTCGAGCTACGGATCGGTGCTGAACGTCGATCCCGAGACCTTCAAGCGCGTCATCGACATCAACACGACCGGCGTCTTCCACACCGTCCGGGCAGCGCTGCCGTCGCTGATCGAGCGCAAGGGATACGTGCTCGTCGTGTCCTCGCTCGCCGCCTTCACCGCCTGCCCCGGACTCGCCTCGTACAACGCGAGCAAGGCGGGAGCCGAGCACTTCGCCAACGCGTTGCGACTCGAGGTGAAGTACCAGGGAGTCGACGTCGGCTCCGCACACATGGCGTGGATCGACACCCCGTTGGTGCAGGACGCCAAGTCCGACCTGTCCGCGTTCCAGGATCTCCTCGCGGTCCTGCCCTGGCCACTGGGCAAGACGCTGCCGGTCGAGGCGTGTGTCGACGCGTTCGTCCGCGCGATCGAGAAGCGGTCACGCCGCGTCTACGTTCCCGGCATCGTCGGCGGTATCGGCTGGGCGCGGTCCGTCCTGACGACGCGCCTCGGCGAGTACACGACGCTGCGCCACGTTCCCCGCATCCTCCCGAAGATGGACGCCGAGGTGAAGGCCCTCGGACGCTCCGAGAGTGCCCGCAACCGAGCGGTGGTCGAGAAGGATCAGTCGACGCGGAGTGCGTGAGTCAGGCGAGCGCCGCCGCGGCCGAGGTCCGTCCAGTCGCCGGTCGTCTCGAGGACGGCCATCGCCGACGTCGGGAAACCCGACCTGATCCAGCGGCCCGCCTCGGAATCCACATCGTCCGCGAGTTCCAGTGCGGTGAAGGGGATTCCGGGTGCGTGCCCGACCACCAGCACGATCCTTGCCGACGCGTCCGCGGTGGTGATCTCACCGAGGATGTCGTCGGGCGATCCGCCGTACAGCGAGCCCTCGAACCGCACGTCCGCGGTGACACCGGTCCGCTCGAGGGTCTGACGTGTGCGGATGGCCGTCGAGCAGATGACGGCGTCGACGGTGCCCACAGTTTTCCGGATCCAGTCGCCCGCCGCCGCCGCTTGACGACGCCCACGATCGTCCAGCGGTCGGTCGTGGTCGTCCACCCCGTCGGGGTACGAGGACTTGCCGTGGCGCATCAGGATCAGGGTGCGGGTGTCGGGCATCGTCCGATCGTAGAACCTTCGGGTGTCCAGTCGAGGAGGCCGCGCTCGCGGAAGGCGGTCAGCCAGCCCAGCATCGGCCAGTGCCCCCAGCGGCGGTGGAAGACGGCGGCGTTGGTCACGATGTCGTCGAGGTGTTCGACCGGTGGCGACGACACCGGATGCCACTGGTGGTAGGCGTGGGCGCCGCCGATCCACAGCAGGTCGTGGCCGGACCGTTCGGCGACTCGGCCGAAGTCGGTATCCTCGCCGCCGTAGCCGGAGTACTCCTCGCAGAAGCCGCCGAGGGTGGTCCACGTGGTCGCGGTGACGGCGAAGGACAGAGACCAGAACAGGTCCCAGTTCGTGCCGCGCTCGACGTGCCCCGGCGCCGGATCCGGCCGGGCTGCATGGGGATGGGTCCACGGGCCCAACGCGTCGGCTCGAACGCTGGCGTCAGGCAGGTAGGTCACGGGCCCGCCGAGCACGGCGCCGTCACGCGCATGCTCGGCGTAGAGACCGATGAGGTCCGGCCCCGGTATGCAGTCGACGTCGAGGAACACCAGCACGTCGGCGCCCGCGTCGATGGCCAGCCGGGCGCCGGTGTTGCGTGCTTGCGCGAGGGGAAGAGGCCGGCCGGTGCGCGGAACGGTCACGGTCGCATCGAGCACCGAGGGGTCGCCCATTGAGACCACGACGTGCGCATCGGCCGGTCGGGAACTCAGGGCGAGTCCGCGGCGCTGCGCGGCCAGATGCTCTGCCCGCCCGGACACGATCGTGATGACTGCCGTCGTCATGCAAGAACCTCGTCGACGGCCGCTGCGGCACGGGCGGCTGCGCCGTCGATACGTGTGGCGGTTCGGATGTCGCCCGACATCGAGCGGACTCGGTCCATGATGTCGGGCCACTCGTCGGGAGCCGGCCAGGCCTCGAGCGCCACCGCGAGACCGGCCTGCCCGAGGGCGCGTGCCGTGGCGAGTTGCTCACCGTACGGGCGGTTCTCGGCGATCACCACGGTCGGTGCGCCCGATGCCGCCACGTCGGCGACGGCGTTCTGCCCGGCATGGGTGACCACGACCCCGGCCGATGTCAGCGTCGGCCAGACGTCGTCGACCCACGGCGTTCCGGGGATGCCGATGCCGCGCCACGACAGCTCGGGGGTGTGGTTCCCGACCAGATCGAGGTAGTCGGTGGTGACCTGCGAACCGCCGGCGCCGGCCAGGACGGCCACCGATGCGTCGTCACGCGTCGTCGCCCCGTCGGTGCGGTCGGCGTGCCGGCTGATGGATCCCGTGTAGGTCGTCTTGTCGTCGACGTCGGCGAGCCAGTCGGGGCGGTACACCGCGTCCGACCACGGAGCGACGATGCGATCGGCGATGCGGTAGGCCATGAGGTGCGGTGCATCGGTGCGCTCTCCCGGCATCGCGAACACGACCACGGGAATCCCCATGAGCCGCACGAACATCGACACCTCGACGGAGACGTCGACGACCATGGCGGCGGGACGATGGTTCCCGACCCACTCCGCAAGCAACGCCATGCGGGACGTCATGCCCGGCACGCGGGTGGGCGCCCAGTGCAGCACCCCGCCCGCAGTCGGATCCGACGCGTCGTCGCCGGTGTCCATCGGCAGGTCGACCCAGTCGGCGAACGGGGTGATGTCGGCCGGGCGCGGACGGGACGACAGCACCGTCACGGGCCCGGACAGGTGCTTCGCGACCGACCGCGCTCGGGTCAGGTGACCGACTCCGTGGTGGTGGACGTAGTACCCGATCACACCGGTACGCGCGCTGATTTGCTCGACGCGTCGAGCACGCTGCGATAGAGGTCGAGGTAGCTGTCGACCATCCGGATGTCCGAGCACACCAGCTCGGCGCGTGCCCGCGCCGCGGATCGCGGAAGAGCCGCAGCGGCGTCGATGGCGTGGGCGAGAGCATCGATGTCGTCCGCGGGCACCATGCGTCCGCAGGTCTCGTCGAGGATCTCGGGGATGCCGCCGCGCTCGAAGGCGGCGACGGGGGTGCCGCAGGCCAGGGCTTCGGCGACGACGAGTCCGTACGGCTCGTCCCACTGCGGCGTCACCAACGCCACCGAGGCGCCGCCGACGAGGTCGGCGAGTTCCTTCTGCACGAGGTGGCCCTCGTAGGTCACCCCGTTGCCCAGGCGCGGCTCGACGGCGGTGCGGAAGTAGTCCTCGTCGGACGCCGGACCGGCGATGCGCAGGTGGTATCCCGCGCGGCGCGCCGCGTCGATCGCGAGGTCGACGCCCTTCTCGGGCACCAGTCGGCCGGTCCAGACGGCGTAACCGCCGCTCCCGGATCCCACCGGCCACCGGTCGAGAGCGATGCCGTTCGGCACGACGGGTATCCGTCCGGCAACGGGGTGCCACTGCTCCGCGGTGTACTCGCTGACCGCGGCATATCCGGTGTCGGGGTTCAGCGGTACGGCGGCGGCGGACTCGAGCCAGGCGAGGGGCGGCGTGTGCAGGGTGGTGAGCATCGGGACAGGCACCATCGACGACATCGCGATCGGGAGGTAATGCAGGCTGTGGTTGTGGATGATGTCGAACGAATCACCCAGTGGCCCGGCCAGTTCGAGCATCACCGACAGGTACGCATGATGCTCGTGCACCACCCACGACGGACCCATGTGTTCGGTCCGGGCGTGGGGACTCATGCGGAAGGTGTGCACCTCGATGACGTCGCGCGCGACATCCGTGGACGTGCCTTCGGCCCCGAACAGCGTCACGTCGTGACCACGCTCGGTCAACGCGTGCGCAAGATGCCACACGTGCGCCTCGAGACCTCCGGCGAACGGCTGTGCGATAGGGAATCTGGACGAACCCAGGAGAGCGATCCGTAAGGGACGGTCGGAGGGCTGGTGCGTCACGCGAGCACCACTCCGTCCCAATGTCCGGAGGCCAGGGGGGAGGCGAGACGGCGATAGATCGCAGCGTGCTCGGCCGCGATCGCAGACTGCTGGTGCCGGCGGTAGTCGGCGAGTCCGCTGACGTCCGGGCGGGTCCGGACGGCCTCGCCCACCGCGGCTTCGAGCGTCGACGGATCGAGCAGGTCCGGACCGAAGACATAGGTCGGGCACGGGAACTGGTCGGCGAAGTGCCCGCTGTCGGGAACCACGGGGACGACCCCGAGATCGCGGCACGCTTCCATCCAGCCCGAATGCGTACCGAAGCGGTACGGGAGGACCGACACGTCGATCTCGGAGAAGTACTGCCACAGTTCGGCGTCGGTGAAGCGGCGATGGACCCGCACGTCGACGTCGGGATGATCGCGGAAGGCCAACAGACGCTCGCCACGTTCCGGCGCATACCAGTGGCTTCGGTGATCGAAGACGTCGTCGTCGATGTCCAACCGCACGACGGCGTCGTGAGCCGCAGCGGCCGCCACCACAGCGGGCATGACTGCTTCGGGGTCCATGTTGGCGCGCAGCGACTTCGCATGCACGGCCACGACACGCGGGTCGGTGCGCTCGCTCCGGTCGACGGCGGCGATGACGTCCAGCGGCGCGACGTGCGGGTGCGGGATCACCTGTGCCGACCGTCCCCACAGACGCTCGATCTCACGGGCGGCCCGGTCGGTCAGCGTGATCACGATGTCGGCGGCATGGATCAGCACGTCGAGCTGGGCGCGGTGCATGGCGTAGTCGGGGAAGTGCGGGTTGTGCAGGTCGTGCACCGTCAGCACGAGCGGGGTCGCCGACTCGTGCAGGACGGACACGACGTCTGTCAGGCGGTCCGGTGTGGCTGCGTCGAACCCGAAGTGCAGGTGCACCACGTCGATCTCGTCGATGTGGGCCCGCAGATAATCGGGCTCGAGGAATCGTGGGGGCCACCACTGGCCGGCGGTCGTCGCCTCGAGTGGTCGGGGGTCCTCGAGAAGGACGATGTCGTCGCCGGTGGGGGTGATTCCGACGACGTACGGGTGCGCAGCAGGGATGGAAGCGACGGCGATCACGGCTCGGGTCTTCCTCTCGGGAGCGGGCAGACGCACTCACCGTCGGATGACACGGGCGGCACGTATGCACAAGTGGTGACAGGCCGCCTTCTTGACCTCGACGCGATAAGGATGCCCCGGGGGGGCCCGACACAAACGCCGGTGTCGTGCAGGTCTCCTCCGCCCGGGGGCCTCCTGCCGCTTCGCCGACTCACCGTTCGGGTAGACGCTGGTATGTCCACGTCACACGCTCGGCAGCCGGACGGCCGCACTCGCCACTACGGCGAGTTCTACGGGCTCGATCCGGTGCCCACCGACCTGCCGCTGTGGCTCGTTCTCGGGAACTGCCAGGCAGAAGCCCTGCGGGTCATGCTCGACACCGTGCCGGACGTGCCGTTCCGCACCGTGCGGATGCCGCCGGTCCACGAGCTGGAGTCCGCGGATCTGGTGCACCTCACGGAGTTGGCCGGCCGGGCCTCGGTGCTTCTGGCGCAGCCGGTGCGGGACGACTACCGGGACCTGCCGATCGGGACATCGCAGGTCGCCGGGCTGCTGCCGGACGGGGCTCGGGTGGTCCGCTGGCCGGTCTTCCGGTACAGCGGCCTGTACCCGTTCCAGGTCATCGTCCGACATCCCAGCGACCCCTCGGCCACCCCGGCCGGCGCTCCGTACCACGACCTCAGGACAGTTCTTGCTGCTCACGTCGGCATGACGGACGCGGAGGTGCCGCCCGGCGCCGTTCTCGCCAACGCGGAGGCGAGCATCGCCGAACTCGCGCGACGTGAGCGCCGGGACTGCGATGTCGCGATCTCCGACGTCGTGACGCGCCATGGCGCCGAGGCCGCCCACACGATCAACCACCCCGGTAACCCCGTGCTTCTCGAGCTTGCGACGCGTGTGCTCGGCGCAGCCGGAGCGGATGTTGCGCCGACCGATCCCGGGCGGGTGCTGCTCGACTCGGTGCACACACCGCTGGAGGCAGATGTCGTCGAGGCGTTGTCCCTGGGTGTCCCGCCGCGTCCGGACTGGACCATCGGCGGCGAGACCGTCGCCGCGGAGGAGATCGAACGACAGCAGTTGCAGTGGTACGAGGAGCACCCGGTGTTCGTCGACGCGGCGCTGACCCGTCATGCCGACACCCTCGACCTGCTTTTTCCCGGAGCGGTTCGATGACCGCGGTGACGAACCTCGTGGTGGGTCCGGATCGCCACGGTGTCGTGCAGTTCGCCCTGCGGATCAGGGAGGGAGTGTCGGCCGCCGGTCTCGACACCGCGCTGGTGCGCGTCGAGTCGGCCGAGCAGGACACGCGGCTTCCCGACGCCGACGTCGTGCACCTGCACGTCACGGATCGCCTGTTCGGATCCCCTGCAGGAAAAGCGGCGGACGTCGTCGAGAACCTCGGAGCGCGGGTGCACGCGGCGGGTGCCGCGTTCGTGGTCACGCTGCACGACCTGCCGCAGCCGTCGGACGGGCGATCCGCGCAGGCCCGGATCGACTGCTACTCGCGGGTGCTCGGGTGCTGCGACACCGCGATCGTCAGCAGCGAGCACGAACGTGCGCTGCTGGCTGCCGCAGGAATCGCCGCGGCAGCACCGGTGGCGGTGATTCCGCTGCCGGTGGCGACGGGAACCGGTGTGCGCTCGGTGCCCGACGACGTGTCGGTCGGCGTCTTGGGATTCCTGTACCCGGGCAAGGGCCACGCCGAAGTACTCGACGCAGTGCCGGCCGGCGCACGGATGGTGGCTCTGGGCACTCCCTCGCCCGGCCACGACGACCTGGTCACCGACCTCGAGAAGGCCGCGGCCGACCGCGGGATCGGGCTGCAGGTCACCGGATACATCGACGACGTGGATCTGCCCGACGTGCTGAGCCGGGTGACGGTGCCGGTGGCGCACCACCGCCACATGTCGGCGTCGGGATCGATCAACACCTGGATCGAGCACGGCCGTCGGCCGCTGGTCGTGGCCGGTCCGTATACCCGGGAGTTCGCACGCAGGTCGCCGGGAACGGTCACGGTGTACGACGAGGGCGACCTGGCCGGGGCTCTGCAGCGCGCATCGCTGGACCCCTCGTCGACGTGGATCGAGGACGGCGTCGTCGCACATCCGACGCTTCTCGAGGTCGGCGTCGCGCACGTGGATCTGTACCGCACATCGACCGGTGGACGATGACGGCGCACGCGCTGTCCGTCGACGGGACGTACACCGTACCGGGCAATCGCTGGGACCTCGTGGCGAACGTCGGTGCACCGCCCCGCACGGTCAGTGTGGTGGTGCCGTACTACGAGCAACCCGAGCAACTGTCGATGCTGCTGACCGCGCTCGAGCAGCAGACGGCGGCGGTGACGGAGGTGATCGTCGCCGACGACGGATCCCCGACGCCGCCGGTGATCGAGTCGCCGTTGACCGTCGTCGTGGTGCGGCAGGAGGACGACGGGTTCCGCGCTGCCGCGGCGCGCAACCTGGGTGCTCGGGCCGCGTCGGGAGACATCCTGTGCTTTCTCGACGCCGATACGATCCCGGAACCCGGATACATCGAGGCTCTGGTGCGACTGCCCTCGCTGATCCCCGACGCGGTGACCGTCGGCAGGCGTCGGCACGCGGACCTGACTGCGCTGGGCCATCTCCCCGGCCCGGGGGACGACGTTCTCGACGAGCCCGGGTGGTTGGTCGACGCATACCGGGGATCACGGAACCTGCTCGACGCCGACTACCGGTCGTACCGCCACATCATCAGTGCCGTGATGTGTTGTACAGCAGCGTTCTTCGACGAGATCGGCGGATTCGACGAGTCGTTCACCCGCTACGGCGGGGAGGACTGGGAGCTGGCGAACCGCGCATTCCTGGCCGGTGCGGTGCTGGCCCACGTGCCGGACGCCGTTGCCTGGCACGACGGTCCCGACTGGGCCGGCCGCGCCACGGCCGAGCGCACGCAGCACAAGAACGCCGAGGCTCTGTCGCTGCTGCCGCTCGTCACCGATCCTGTGGCTCGGACACACGGCGTGCGCTACGCCGTCCCGGACGTCACGGCCGTCGTCCACGCCGACGGGCACAGCGCGGCGTCCCTGCTGGCAACGGTGGGATCAATTCTGGCGCACGGCGATGTGACGGTATGGATCGACGGCACGGATGCCGACGACCTTCTCGCGCAGTGGGGTCTGGACGACTCCCGCATCGCGCCGGGACGCCCGACCGAGGACGACGTGCGTCGCAGCCGATTCGGACTCGAGGTACACGGCAGAGTCGTCTTCGGTGCCGACGCGCTGCGCCGACTGGAGAGTGCGACGCCGGCGAACGGCCCCGCCTGCGCCCGTATCGCGCGTCCCGACGCGTCGGTCACGTGGTGGTCCTGGCGCGGCGTCCGCCGTGCGCGTAGATGGTCACCCTTGTTGAACGAACCCGAGAACGACGTACTGGCAACTCTTTTCGGCATCGTCGAGCCCGACGACGTCGACGTCACGATCGGGCCGGCGCAGCCGGACCTGTCGTGGTGACACCCGGACAACGAGGAGACCCCATGACACCCCAGCGAGACATCGTCGTCATCGGCGGCGGCAACGCCGGGATCAGCGCCGCGGCCCGATTCCTGAACAAGGGAATCGACGACGTCACAGTGATCGAACCGCAGACCGTGCACACCTACCGCCCGCTGCTGTCCTACGTCGGCGGCGGACAGGCATCGCTCCGCAGCGCGCAGCGGACACAGCGCAGCGTGACGCCCAAGGGGTGCCGGTGGATCCAGGACTCCGTCGTGTCCATCGACCCGGTGAACCGCACGGTCCGCTGCGAGTCGGGAACCGAGGTGGGCTACCGGGACCTCGTCCTGGGGCCCGGCCTGGTGCCGGACCACGACGCCCTGCCGGGAATCGATGCTGCCCTGGCCACGGCGTCGGTGGCCAGCAACTACCTCGACGAGGCAACGCGCACATGGCATCTGGTGCAGACGATGCCCGCCGATGGGCACGCTGTCTTCACGGTTCCGCGCGCGCCGGTCAGTTGCACGGGCACCACCCTGAAGCCGTTGTTCCTCGCCGCGGCGCACTGGCAGAAGACCGGGCGATCACCGTCGATCACGCTGGTGGTCGATCGGCGCGGGCTCGTCGACGTTCCGGCGCTCGACGAGCGCCTCGAGGTGCGGCTGCGTGAACTCGACGTGCGCGTCCTGCACGACACCGCCGTCACCGCGCTCGATCCCGGGGACCGCTCGCTGACGGTCACCGGTCCCGCCGGTGCGGAGTCGATCTCGTACGACATGCTCCATCTCGTCCCGCCGTATCGGGGACCGAAGTGGCTCGAGAACTGCGGCCCGGACTTCACCGCGGCGCACGGCCTGGTGAACATCGATTCCCGGACGTTCCGGCATCGCGTCCACGACAGCGTGTGGGCAGTGGGGGACGGCGCGGCCATCGACACCGATCCGTCGGGCGGCGGACTACGACAACAGGTGTCGATCATGGTCGACAACGTGCTGGCATCGCGGAACGGCGGCACCTTCGGCGAGTACGACGGTTACACGGTGGCGCCGATCCCGGTGCGTGCGCGTTCCTTGATCGCCGCCGAGTTCGACCGGACCGGCGAGGTGACGTCGTCGCTGCCGTCGTTCCTCGATCCGCTGAAGCCGCGCCTGCTGTCCTGGGCCGGTGACCGCTACGGCCTTCCCGTCGCCTACTGGAACCTGCTTCTGAAGGGGCATCTCTGAGTCAGCTGGTCGGGCGCAGCATTCCGGTGACGAAGAGCTGCGCTGCCGCGTCGACGATGTCCTCGGGCGTTGCGGCGACGTGGCCCTGCAGGAGGGCGGACACGAGCTCGGAGCACGCGCCGATGAACATCAGCGCCATCAGCCTGTCCTGCGGTGGGGAGGGCGCCCGGTCGGCCCACAGTTCGTGCGACTGCTCGAGGACGACGTCCGCCACCGCGTCGATCGTCGACTGACGTCGGGCGCGCAGCGTCGGTGACGCCATCGACTCGACGAAGGCGACTCGGCCCTTCCTCGGGTCGTCCACCAGGATCGACACGACCGCGGTCAGGGCTGCGTGCACACGGTCGGTGATGTCGCCGTCCGTGGTGGTGACCGCATGCAGCGCAGCGTGTCTGACCTCGGCGGCGACACCGTCGAGGACGGCGACGAACAGGTCGGCCTTGGTCTTGAAGCTCTCGTAGAAGTAGCGCTCGGTGAGGCCGGCCGCCGAGCAGACCGCGGTCATCGTGGTCTTCTCCGTTCCGGTCGACGCCATCAGGTCCAGACCCGCCTCGAGCAGTGCCGCGCGCCGTCGCTCGACGCGGTCGGTGGCGTCCATCCCGCCGTAGGTCCTGCGTGCGGGGTCCGTCATACGGCCAGTCTGTCAGGTCTTGACGCGGCGGCTCGTGTGACGCAGACTACATCTGACAGGACGCCCTGTCAGATACGAGGAGGCCTCATGGCTCGCGCTCTCGCCACCCCGCCCGCCGGCACCCACCTGCGGCCCGTCATGGGCGGCGGGGGGATCCCGTACGTGGGTCGGTCGATGGAGTACATCCGGGATCCGCTCGCACTCTGGCGGAGCCAGGAGCGTAAGTACGGCCGCGTCTCGTGGCACACGATGGCCGGGCGGCGCGTGGTGCTCGTGCTCGGTGCGGACGGATGCGAGGAGATCCTCACCAACCGTGACAAGGCCTTCAGCAACGCGCTGGGGTGGCGGCCGCTCATCGGACCGTTCTTCGACAACGGGTTGATGCTGATGGACCTCGGCGAGCACCGGCAGAACCGGCGGCTGCTGCAGCAGGCGTTCACCAAGGAACGGCTGGCGTCGTACGCGTCGACGATGGAACCGCTGATCGAGAAGCGTGTCCGCGCGTGGGAACCGGCCGACGCGTTCCCGGTGTATCCGGCGGTGAAGTCGTTGACTCTGGGGCTGGCCACCGAGGTCTTCATGGGCGGAGTGCGTGACGACGACACCCGTCTGGACGCCGTCAATGCCGCGTTCGTCGACTGCGTGCAGGCGGCGACCTCGATCGTGCGCGTCAACGTTCCGGGTGGTCGTTGGCGACGCGGTCTCGTCGGCCGTCGGTACCTCGAAGCCTTCCTCCGCGACTACCTGCCGGAGCGTCGACGCGGCGACGGGCACGACTTGTTCACCGTCCTCG
This sequence comes from Rhodococcus sp. AC861, assembly GCF_979256035.1. Classification (NCBI taxonomy): domain Bacteria; kingdom Bacillati; phylum Actinomycetota; class Actinomycetes; order Mycobacteriales; family Nocardiaceae; genus Rhodococcus; species Rhodococcus sp. AC861. The sequence goes on along the minus strand of NZ_CEEDMW010000002.1, from coordinate 140,187 downwards.
CGCACCTCGAGGACGAGAACGGGGAGCGCTTCTCCGACGACGCGATCATCGACCACATGATCTTCCTGCTCATGGCGGCACACGACACGTCGACATCCACGATCTCGACGATGATCGACCAGTTGGGACGATCGCCGCAGTGGCAGGACGAGTGTCGCAGGCAGTCTCTCGCAGTGGGATCGGACATCTCGTCGCCGGAGGTCAGAGCGTCGTTGACGGCGCTCGACTGCGTCATGAAGGAATCGCTGCGCATGTTGGCGCCGCTACCCACGATGGCGCGATGGACGGTGCGCGACACCGTGATCGGCGGCCACCATGTTCCGGCCGACGTCATGGTCGTGGCCACCCCGCACTACTCCCATCACGACGCGGCGCTCTGGACGGACCCGGAGACGTTCGACCCCACCCGGTTCGACGGCCGGGCACTCCCGCACAAGTACGCGTGGCAGCCGTTCGGCGGCGGCGTCCACACGTGTCTCGGCCAGTTCTTCTCGGCCATCGAGATCACGATGGTCGTGCATCATTTGCTGCGGAACTACACGTGGACGGTGTCGTCCGATCGGCAGACGCCGATCGACTTCACCTCGCTGCCTTTTCCCAAGGACGGACAGCCCGTGAGGTTGCGGCGGCGCAACTGAAGGTGCCCAGACCCGTTGTCGCCGCGGCGATGCTGTGCACGAGCAGCACCATGCCCCACGGCCCGGCCACCCAGATCGGCCACGGGTACAGCATCGATCCCGAGGCGACGCAGGTCATCACGTAGATCACGCTGCACAGCGCGACGACCGCCGCCCATGTCAGCCACGACGCCGCCAGTCCCGCGCGGGCGGGACGCGGAACGGGTGAGGGTCGCGGGAGATCGCGGACGGTGGCGTCCAGTTCCTCGGCGGTGCGTGCGGCGACGACGGCCTCGGAACGGCGATCGAACTCGGCCAGCGTGAGGTGACCGTCCCCCACCGCGGCGGTGAGGACTGCGAGTGCCTGCTCGTGCGTCTGCGGTGCGGTCATCGATCACTCGATTCGTCAGGTGACAGTCCACTGTGGACTGTCCTGCCTCAGCGTGCACCGTCCACTGTGGACTGTCAAGATGTGCGACGATGTGGCCATGGCAGAGACGAACGCGACCGCGGCGTCGCTGCTGGGATTCCTGCACAAGGGCCCGATGTCGGGATGGGACCTCGTGGCCACCGCAGAACTCTGCATCGGAGGGTTCTGGTCCGTCACGCGATCGCAGGTCTACCGCGAACTGTCGAACCTGGCGGCAGCCGGGCTGGTCGAGGAACTCGAGACCGAGGCCCGCGACCGCAAGCCGTACCGCATCACCGAGGCAGGCCGGGCCGCGTTCGCCCGCTGGATCTCGGTGCTGCCCGAGCCCGAGGTCATTCGTCATCCGTTGCTGCTGATGATCTCGTTCGGCGAGCACGTGCCGGCGTCGCTGCTCGGGGAGGCGGTGGCGGCGCACCGGAAAGCCCACGAGGAGAACCTGCGCCGGTATCGCGAGCAGAAGGACGCCGCGCTCGACGATCCGTTCGCCGCAGCCACCCTCGACTTCGGCATCGCCTACGAGGAGATGGTGCTGAGCTGGCTCGACGAACTGCCCTGGCAGCGCTGACTACCGCGGGTTTCTTTGCTCCCCTCGCGCCGCCTGCGAACGGGATCCCGCCGAATCAGTCGGCGAGAGGAGCAGAAACGCCACCCACCACGCGGGCGATGGTCCGCACCGCGCCGTCGACCATGAACCACACCGTCACGGCTTCGGCACCGTCCACCAGGTGACGACGCCACCGCAGCGTCACGTGGTCCGGCGCCATGATGGGGGAGAGGTACTCGATGACGGCGCGGTGCGGTCCGCCCGTGATCTCACCGGGTGTCGACGACTCCGCCCGAGCCAGCACTTCCTCGACGGCCTGCCAGTACGCGGCATTGTTGACGTGGTTGAACGCGTCGATGTCGGTGATGCGCAGCGGGAAGAAGACGTCCGTCGGAGACTCTTCGGGCGCGGGGTCGCGCAGCCACTGCTTCCACTTGAGCCGTGTCTCCTCGGCGGTGCGGGTCAGCAGCGTCAGGCCCTCGTCGGAGATTCTGGTGGGCATGCCGGACGTCGAGGAGATGCTGATCCAGAATCCCTCGGTGCGGATGTCCGCGCCCTTGTCCCCGGTGATGTCGACACGCATGTTCGACCACCGCGTCGACAAGCCGGAGCACCAGCGGCGCAACGAGATCCGTTCGGGCCACACGGACGGTCGGATCACGTCGATGACGGTGCGGCGCACGATCCAGAAGGGATCCGTCTCGCCCAACCCCGACGCGTCGAGATTGTCGGAGCCGATGTCCTGGAGGTAGCGGGCGACCGAGTCGTACCGCAGTCGATTGGCGGTGTCGACGTCGCCGGCGCGGATCGGCCAGGCCGTCTCGAATCCTTCGCCTGCCGGCGGCTGGGAGCCGAGGGCGTACTCGGTGACGGGATGACGTGTCGGTTCGGTCATGAGCGCGCGCAGATCTCGTCGACGGCGTAGCCGTACCCGCGGATGCCGCACCCTGCGATCACCGCGACCGCGACGGGAGAGACGAAGCTGTGGTGCCGGAACTCTTCTCGGGCGTGGATGTTCGAGATGTGCACCTCGACGACGGGAATCTCGGGGATCACCAGGGCGTCGCGCAGGGCCACCGATGTATGGGTGAGGCCGCCGGGGTTGATGACGATTCCCGACGCCGTCCCGCGCGCCTCGTGGATCCAGTCGATCAACGCGCCTTCGTGGTTGGACTGTTCGGCGCGCACGGTGCGCCCGTGCCGTTCGGCGGCGGCGCGGCACAGCTCCACCACGTCGTCGATGCTCTCGTGGCCGTACACCTCGGGCTGGCGTGTACCCAACGTGTTCAGGTTGGGGCCGTTGAGGACCAGGATGGGAAGCGGGAAGGCCGGAGGCCGGTCGGCATCGTGCGGTGTGGCCGGACCATCTGTCATACGCCCGGACTCTACCCGGGAGACTGGGCACCATGCGCGCGTGGATCGTCTGGGGTACCGGTGTCCTCGCGTACGTGATCGGCGTTCTGCACCGCACATCGTTCGGTGTCTCGGGCCTGGATGCGGCGGATCGTTATGCGGCCGGCCCGTCGGTGTTGTCGTCGTTCGTGGTGCTGCAGGTGGTCGTCTACGCGGGGATGCAGATCCCGGCGGGAGTGCTGCTGGATCGAGTGGGTCCTCGGGCGATGATCGTCACGGGTGCGATGGTGATGGCGTCGGGCCAGTTGGTGTTGGCGTTCACCGAGTCGCTGCCGCTCGCCGTCGCGGCGCGCGCCGTGGTGGGCGTGGGCGATGCGTTGACGTTCATCTCGGTTCTGCGTCTGGTGCCCAAGTGGTTCGCTCCGCGACGGGTTCCGTTGCTCTCGCAGCTGACGGGCATCCTGGGGCAGATAGGACAGGTGCTGTCCGCGGTGCCGTTTTTGACGTTGCTGCACGGAGCAGGCTGGTCCGCGGCGTACGGCGCCGCCGCCGCGACCGGTGTCCTGGTGGCGGTGGCGGCGTTCGTGGCGGTGTCGAACTCGCCCGATACGGGTGTCGAGTCCGGTCCGGCGCAGCAGGCGTCGACGTTCCGGGAAACCGTGCGCGGCATCGGGGTCGTCTGGTCGAGGCCCGGAACCCGTCTCGGGTTCTTCTCGCACATGGGCACCCAGTTCTCCATCACGGTGTTCGCGCTGATGTGGGGAGTTCCGTACCTGACGTCGGCTCAGGGTGTGTCGTCGTCGGTGGTGGGCGCGTTGCTGACGACGTCGGTGGTGTCGGCGATCGTGTCGGGCATCGTCGTCGGCATCCTCACGGGTAGGTATCCGATGCGTCGGTCGTGGATGGTGCTGGCGATCATGGCGAGCAACGCCCTCATGTGGGGCATCGTGCTGGCATTGCCGGGCCCGGCGCCGACATGGTTGCTGTTCGTCCTCGTCGTCGTGATCTCGGTGGGCGGCCCCGGGTCCGCGATCGGGTTCGACTACGCGCGCACGTTCAACCCGTCGGTCGCCCTGGGCACCGCGCAGGGGATGGTGAATATCGGCGGATTCCTCGCATCGCTGCTGGTGATGCAGGCCATGGGCGCCATCCTGAACGCGATGGGCGGGTACACCTTCGACGCGTTCCGGGTCGCGTGGCTCACGCAATACGCGGTCTGGACGATCGCGGCGACGGGTGTGCTGGTGGCCCGCCGCAAGACCCGTCGCGACGCGGGGATCTCGCCCCGGACCTGGCGCGAGGTCAGGGAGCGGATGCGGTCGCAGGCTCGCTGACGCGGTCCTGACTCGGCGCGGTGAACGCGGAGCGTCCGAGCAGCACTCCGATCAGGGCCGCGAGCATCGACGCCGCGGCGACGATCAGCACCACCGTGATGGAGGAGGCGTCGACGATCCCGCCGCCCACGAGGGCGCCGGTCGCGATGGCGACCTGGAACGTGACGACGTAGACGGCGGACGCCCGGTCGGCTGCAGCCCCGGCGGGTGCCGAGTGCAGCACCGCCGACTGGATGCAGACCGGGATGGTCGTGAAGGCCATGCCCCACAGCGCGACGCACACGATTGCGAGGACGGGCGATCCCGTCGAGAGGGCGAGTACGAGCCCGACCAGTGCGGCCGTCACCGATCCGAGCACGACGATGGTCGACACCCACGGTCCCCGGTCGTAGGTGCGCCCGATCAGCCAGATCCCGGCGACTCCGGCCAGGCCGTAGACGAACAACATGGTCGACAGCACGACGCCGGACGTGCCGATGCCGTCCGCGACGATCAGCGCGAAGTACGTGTAGCCGGCGAAGTGCCCCAGCGCGGCGAGGAACGTGATGCCGCACAGCAGGGCCAACACGGGACTCACGCGCGCACGTCGACGCGGCGCGGCGGTCGGCGCCGGAACGGGCAGCGGGGGGAGCAGGCGCGTCAGGGCGATCGTGATCGCCAGCGCGACCAGTCCGAGCGTGGCGGCGGCGATGCGCCAGTGCGTCCACTGACCCAGTGCCGCGGTGAGCGGGTTGCCCGCGACCAGGGCGAGCGAGGTTCCGGCGTAGACGAGGGCGATGGCCTTCGCGCGTTTCCCCGGGGCGGCGAGCGACGCCGCGACGGGTGCCACGACGGCCCAGAACACGCCGTGGGTGGCGGCGCAGATCAACCGCGCTCCGACGAGCATCGGATATCCGACCGACACCGCGGACACCAGCTGGGAAACGGCGAGTGCGGCCGCGGTGATGACGACGACCTTCCGACGGTCCCACGTCGTCACGGCAGCCATCAGCGGGAGCGTGATGACGGCGACCGCGTAGGCGTAGAAGGTGAGCAGCAGGCCGATGGCCGATTCGCCGACGCCGAGGTCGGCCGACATCTCGGGGAGCAGGCCCACGGGCAGGGTCTCGGCCGTGACGTAGATGAACGCGGTGGCCCCAAGGACCAGCAGGGCAGGGGTGTTCGCGCGTTCCGTGGACATGGTGTGTAACGATACACACGTCGTCGATATCACGATAGAGTCGTCGGTGATGACCCAGCACACACGCGTCACCATGGCCGACGTCGCGGCCGCTGCCGGCGTCTCGGTCATGAGCGTCTCCTACGCCTACGGCCGCCCGGACCGTGTCTCGGAGGAGACCCGCGGCAAGGTCTTCGCCGCGGCCGAACGCCTCGGTTACACCGGCCCGCACCGAGGTGCACAGTCACTGCGCAGCGGGCGCAACAACAACCTCGCCGTCGTCCTGACCGAGAAGTTGACGTACGCGTTCGACGATCCCCAGGCACGCCGGTTCCTGTCGGGAGTCGCTGACGCCTGCCTCGACACCGACACCGGACTCGTCCTGCTCCCCAATCGGTCCGTCGATGCCGACGCCGACCGCGTGCGCGACGCTGCCGTCGACGGCTATGTCTTCTGGACGACCGTGACCGGCGACCCGCTGCTGGACGTCGCCGTCTCCACGGGACGACCGGTCTGCGTCCAGGGCGGCCCACAGCACGCCGGCACCACGTTGATCAGCATCGACGACGTCGCGGCCGCGGAGGCGATAGCCCGCGTCGCCCTGACCGGAGCCCGGCGACCTCTGGTGTCGGCCTTCCCGTCGGACAAGCACCGCGAGCGCCGGCTCGAGTACGGACCCGATCCCGAGGGGGTCGAGTTCCCGGTGACCCGGAACCGGCTCCGCGGATACCGGGCAGCGGTCATCGCGGCGGGTCTCGACTGGGCCGACGTCCCCGTGGCGTTCGGCACCGGTAGTTTTCGCGCCGAGGGTGTGCGGGCGATGCAGGACCACGGCCGTGCCCTGCGTGCCGACGCCGTGCTCGCGATGAGCGACGAGGTGGCACTCGGAGCACTCGAGGTGGTGCACGAGGACGGGCTCGTCGTGCCCGGCGACATCGCGATCGTCGGGTGGGACGACACCGAGGATGCCGCGGGCGCCGGCCTGACCACCGTGGCGCAGTCGCTGTACGAGCAGGGGCGCAGTGCCGCGCGCGCCGTGCTGGGCGGAGATGCGGTGGCGACGCCGCAGTGGCGCGTCGTGCGGCGGACCTCGACGCGGTGAGGCGTGCGCAAGGTGCACACGAGCTACTGTCGCGCGGCCTGATGTGTTGATTCGTCACGGCCTGTGTGCAACCGGGGTACAGCGCTTCTGACCGTGCAGTAAGTTGCGATGCATGAGTGGCCCCCATCACACCGATCGCCGGGATCCGGAACTGCAGGACCAAGCCGAACGCGTCGCGGCTGCCGCGCGGATGAAGATGAAGGACAAGCGCGACGACGCCGAGGGTGGCCTCGGCGGCATCGTCGCGTCACGTGCGGGCGACTGGGACCTCACCGATCAGGACGTCGACTCGATGCGTCGGCAGGAGAAGTTCTGGAACCCGTTGGTCGACAAGTACTTCCGAATGGAAATCGACGGGTGGGAGACCATCCCGCCGCCGCCCGTCCTGCTCGTCGGCGTGCACAGCGGAGCCCCGTTCGTGTGGGACGCATGGACGGTCGGGGCGCAGTGGTGGCGTCGGTTCGGGCCGAGCCGCACCCTGCACGGCACTGCCCACGACGCGCTGATGGCGTTTCCCGTCATCGGCAAGGTCTTCCGCTCCATGGGCGTCCTGCCGGCCGCACCCGACTCCATGTCGACGGCCCTGGCAGCGGGCCGCGATGTCATCGTGTGGCCGGGCGGCGAAGTCGACTCGCTGCGGCCGTGGAGCGAACGCGACGTCGCCACGCTCGGTGGGCGGACCGGCTTCATCAAGCTCGCCATCCGGACCGGGGTGCCGATCGTTCCCATCGCCACCGTCGGGGGTGCCGACGCCATGCCGGTACTCGTGCGCGGAGACCGCTTGTCGAAGGCGTTGAGGCTCGACAAGATCGCCCGGCTCAAGGTGTTCCCCATCGCCGTGTCGTTGCCGTGGATCATCGCTCCGGCGGCGCTGCCGCAGATCCCGCTGCCCGCCAAGATCCGCACCCGCTTCATGCCGCCGGTGGAGGTCGACCACGATCTTGCACTCGTCGACGACGACGCGTACGTGGAGGCGAAGTACGAGGAGGTGCGGGCTTCCATCCAGTCCGGCATGGATGCGCTGGCGACCAAACGGAAGTTCCCCGTCTTCCGGTGATGGCTACGCTGATCGGGTGAGCCACAGCATCGCGGAGGCGTCCGCGCAGACCGGGCTGAGCATCGACACGTTGCGGTACTACGAGCGTGACGGCCTGCTGCTGCGCCCGGTGCCGCGCTCGTCCACCGGCCAGCGTCGCTACGACGACGAGGACGTCACGTGGATCGTGCTCATCACCCGCCTCCGTGCGACGGGGATGTCGATCGCCGAGGTGCGTCACTACGCCGAGCTGGTCCGCCAGGGTGAGGGCACGCAGCAGGAGCGACTCGATGCGCTGCGCGCTCACCGCGAGCGGGTGCTGGCGCAGCTGGAGGAAGTGTCCGGCCACCTGCGGGCGATCGACGACAAGATAGCCCTCTACGTCGGCAGACTTGACCTGGAGCGCACTCCAGCACGTTGAGTGGAGGCATGACCCTCACTTCACGCACGCTCGGCACACAGTCACCGCTCACCGTGTCCGCACTGGGACTCGGCTGCATGGGCATGTCCGAGTTCTACGGCGACACCGATCGCGCGTCCGGCATCGCCACCATCCACCGCGCCCTCGACCTCGGCGTAACCTTCCTCGACACGGCCGACATGTACGGGCCGTTCGTCAACGAGGAACTGGTCGGCGAGGCGATCCGCGACCGTCGCGACCAGGTGGTCCTGGCGACCAAGTTCGGCAACGAGCGGCTCGCCGACGGCACGCGCCTCGGCATCAACGGCACTCCCGAGTACGTGCGCGCTGCCTGCGACGCGTCGCTGTCACGGCTCGGCGTCGACCACATCGACCTCTACTACCAGCACCGCGTCGACAAGTCGGTTCCGATCGAGGACACCGTCGGCGCGATGGCCGAGCTCGTCCAGGCCGGCAAGGTCCGTCATCTCGGCATGTCCGAGGCGTCGGCCGCCACGATCCGACGCGCGCATACCGTGCATCCGATCACCGCGGTGCAGACGGAGTACTCGCTGTTCACGCGTGATCTCGAGGAGACCGTGCTGCCGACGCTCCGCGAGCTGGGAATCGGCCTGGTGCCGTACTCGCCGCTCGGACGCGGACTGCTGACCGGTGCGATCTCGCACGAGTCGGAGCTGGCGGGACAGGACTCGCGTCGCACCGCCTACTTCCCCCGTTTCCAGGGTGAGGCGCTGAAATCGAACCTCGAACTGGTCGGCAGGATCCGGGCGATCGCCGACGGGTTGGACTGCACTCCCGGCCAGCTGGCGTTGGCGTGGGTGCTGGCGCAGGGCGACGACGTCGCACCGATCCCCGGTACGAAGCGGGTGAAGTACCTCGAGGAGAACGTCGCGGCGCTCGATGTCGCCGTCACACAGGAGATCCTGGACGAGCTGGAATCGGCCGTGCCGGCCTCCGCCGTCACCGGTGCGCGCTACGGCGATATGTCGAGCATCGACGAGTAGAGCGTCTCACCCCCGCGAGTACGTCCATATCGTCGTGAATCGTTCCGTGATCGCGACACTTCGGACGTACTCGCGGGGCGAGGGGAGGGTCAGGACTGGTCGAGCCGCACGGCGCGCACGAAGGTGTACAGCAAGGCGGGAAGGGCCACGATGAGCGACATCACCGGTGCCCACACGACCAGCGCGCCGAGCGGCGGGACGTCCTGGAACAGCAGGTTGTAGCCGATGATGGCCGTGACCAGGGTGCCCGTGAGCCCGATGTGGGTGAGCAGCATCCAGCGGTCCAGGAAGACGCCGGCGAACAGGCCGAGCACCACGAAGAACGCGGTCTTGCCGACGGCATAGGCGGGCGGCATGTTCGCGCTCATGTTCGCCGCCGCGATACCCAGGTCGGACAGGATGACGAAGCCGAACGCGGTGCGCAGCCGTGGCCACGAGGTCACGGTCCACCACAGTGCTGCGGTGAAGGCGAAGACGGCGGAGCCGATCTGCACGCCCAGGGCGATCGGGTTCGTCGCGCCGAAGCCGTACAGGATCTCGAGCGTCGCGCAGACACCCATGGACGCGGTGAAGAAGGCGATGATCCAGCGCACCAGGCGCTCGTCCGTGAAGGACGACATCAGCCCGACGATCCACTCGTAGCGGCGTTCGAGTTCGCCGAGGTCCTCGTCGGCGTCCATCTCGTCATCGGGGGAGTAGTAGTTCTCATCCGACGGTCGGCCGGGGGCGGCCAGGTGGGGCGAGTACTCCGCCCGCGGTCCCGATCCGGGTGTGAATGCCGTCGTGAAGGCTGCGCCGTATGCCTGTTGTGCCGGGTAGGTGCCGCTTCGGCCGTCTCGTGCAGTCGCCATGGTCCGGTCCTGTTCCCTTCGGACCCTCACGGATGGAGGGTCTTCCTCGTGTCACCCGGCGCGTCGCGGGCTTCGTGTCGGGTGGCGTGAGGTAAAGAGTCGTTCCCCCCGATGGGAACACCGTAAGCCAGGCTTTCGTACCTGAACGGCGGATGGATGGTAGCCCGTGCTTGTTTGTGCTGCATCACAAAGGGAACAAGCAAGCGTGCTTGCTTTTTTCTCGGGCTGATGCGACTGTTCTCGGCATGGCAGATCTGGATGCACTTCTGGCCGACCTCCGTGCGGAAGGCGACGCCCTCGATGCCCTCGTGACCGACGCCGGAGAAGAGGGATGGCGCTCCGACACCCCCGCGGCAGGCTGGACAGTCGCGCACCAGATCGCGCATCTGCACTGGACCGACCATGTCGCGGCCCTGACCACGGCCGGCGCCGGCGGTGACGAGGAGGCCACGACGGCCTTCGACGCGGTGATCGCCGACGCGTGGGGCAACCCCGCGTCGTTCGTGGACACCGCCGCCGCGGAACTGGCCGCCGAGCAGACCAGCACGCTGCTGTCCCGGTGGCGTCTGGGACGAACGCAGCTGCTCGACGTGCTGCCGCAGGTCCCGGCAGGGGTGAAGATCCGCTGGTTCGGTCCACCGATGAGCGCGGCCTCGATGGCGACCGCTCGCATCATGGAGACCTGGGCTCACGGCCAGGACGTCGCCGACGCTCTCGGCGTCGTCCGCGAACCCACGGACCGGCTCCGTCACGTCGCCCACATCGGAGTCCGCACTCGCGACTTCGCCTACGCCGTCCGCGACATCCCTGCACCGACCGCGCCCTTTCGCGTCGAGCTCGCCGCACCCGGTGGGGACGTGTGGACCTGGGGGCCGGAGGACGCGGAGCAGCGCGTCACCGGAACCGCGCTCGACTTCTGCCTCCTCGTCACCCAGCGGATCCATCGTGACGACACCGACCTGACCGCCGTCGGCGACGACGCGTCCACCTGGCTGACCCTCGCGCAGGCATTCGCCGGTGCGCCGGGCAACGGTCGCGCCAAGCGGGTCGCGTCATGACGGACGTGATCAGGGTCGGGAACTGCTCGGGTTTCTACGGTGACCGCCTGTCGGCGATGCGCGAGATGCTCGACGGGGGAGACCTCGACTACCTGACGGGCGACTACCTCGCCGAGTTGACGATGCTCATCCTCGGCCGCGATCGGATGAAGGACCCGGCCAAGGGGTACGCGAAGACGTACCTCCGCCAGCTCGAGGACTGCCTGGGCACGGCCATCGACAAGGGCGTCACCTTGGTGAGCAACGCGGGCGGTCTGGCACCGGCCCACCTCGCCGCGGAGATCCGCGCATTGGCCGAACGGCTCGGGCTCGAGGTGTCCGTCGCCCATGTGGAGGGTGACGATCTCCACGCCCGTGCCGACGAGCTGGGACTGGGATCGCCGCTCACCGCCAATGCGTACCTCGGAGCGTTCGGCATCGCACGGTGCCTCGACTCGGGCGCGCAGGTCGTGGTCACCGGCCGCGTGACCGACGCGTCCGTCGTGGTCGCCCCCGCGATATCCCGGTTCGGCTGGGGCCGCGAGGATCTGGACCCGCTCGCGGGCGCCGTGGTCGCCGGCCACGTCATCGAATGCGGCACCCAGGCCACCGGGGGCAACTACTCGTTCTTCACCGAGATCGCCGATCTGCGGCACCCGGGATTCCCGATCGCGGAAATTCACGCGGACGGCTCCTCGGTCATCACCAAACACGAGGGAACGGGCGGGGCGGTCAGCATCGGCACGGTCACCGCGCAGCTGATGTACGAGGTCACGGGTCCCCGCTATCTCGGCCCGGACGTCACCGCGCGGCTCGATACGGTTCGGCTGTCCGACGACGGGCCCGACCGCGTGCGTATTTCCGGTGTACGGGGTGAGGCGCCGCCGTCGACGCTGAAGGTCTCCCGGAACACGCTCGGCGGGTTCCGGAACGAGATGACGTTCGTGGTGACGGGCCTCGACATCGCCGCCAAGGCCGAGTTGGTGCGCGGCCAGATGACGGCCGCGATGACCGCGCCTCCGCGCGACGTCGAGTGGACCCTCGCGCGTACCGACCACGCCGACGCGGACACGGAAGAGGCTGCGAGCGCTCTGCTGAGAGTCGTGGTCCGGGACTCCGATCCGAAGAAGGTCGGCCGCGCGTTCTCCTCCGCCGCAGTCGAACTCGCACTGGCCAGCTACCCCGGATTCTGTGTGACGGCACCGCCCGCCGAGGGCTCGCCGTACGGCGTGTTCGAAGCCGGCTACGTCGATCAGGCGGTGCCGCAGCACGTCGCGGTGCTGGCTGACGGAACCCGCGTGGACATCGACCCACCGTCGGTGACAGTCGAACCCGCACCCGAGGAGTCCGTCCCGACGGAGCCGGCCGAACCGATCGTCGAGCCCACGCGCGACCTGCCGCTCGGCACCCTTGCGGCGGCGCGCAGTGGCGACAAGGGCGGTAACGCCAATGTCGGCGTCTGGGTCCGGACGGACGCCGAATGGGACTGGCTCCGCGCCATTCTCACCGGCGACCGCATCGTCGCCCTGCTCCCCGAGGCCGCGGCGTCGACCGTGCGCCGCTACGAGTTCCCGCACCTGTGGGCCGTCAACATCGTCATCGAGGGGATTCTCGGGGAGGGCGTCGCATCCGGCGCCCGCTTCGACCCTCAAGCCAAGGGGCTCGGAGAGTGGCTGCGCTCGCGCCACGTCCCGATCCCCGCATCACTGCTTCCCGTATCCGACCGTGCAGAAAGAGGAATCGCATGAGTGCCTGGGGTGGACCCGACCGTCAGCAACTCCGCAAGACGGTGCGCGGCTTCGTCGACCGCGAGGTGCTCCCGCATCTCGCAGAGTGGGAGCGCGACGGCGAGATCCCCCGCAGTCTGCACCGCACGGCCGGTGAGCTGGGGCTCCTCGGCGCTCCGTTCCCGGAGTCCGTCGGCGGTGGAGGCGGCACACTCGTCGACGCCACCGTCATCTGCGAGGAGATGCACGAGGCGGGCGCATCGGGCGGAGTGTTCGCATCTCTCTTCACCTGTGGAATCGCGTTGCCGCACATGGTCGTCGCGAACAACCCCGACCACATCGCGAAGTGGGTCACCCCGACGATCGAGGGCGAGTTGATCGGCTCGCTCGCCATCACCGAGCCGGGCGGCGGATCCGACGTGGGCCACCTGCGTACCCGTGCGGTCCGCGACGGTGACCACTACGTCGTCAACGGATCCAAGACGTACATCACCTCGGGCTGCCGGGCGGACTTCGTCGTCACCGCCGTGCGGACCGGGGGAGACGGCGCCGCCGGCGTCTCGCTGCTCGTCGTCGAGAGGGACACACCGGGATTCGAGGTGTCTCGCAAGCTCGACAAGATGGGGTGGCGGGCATCGGACACCGCCGAGCTGTCCTACACCGACGTGCGGGTTCCGGTCGAGAACCTGGTCGGCGCAGAGAATTCCGGCTTCGCCCAGATCGCGCAGGCGTTCGTGTCCGAGCGTGCCGGTCTCGCGGCGCAGGCGTACGCCTCCGCGCAGCGCTGCCTGGACCTCACCGTCGCGTGGACGCGGGACCGGTCGACCTTCGGCAAGCCACTGATCGCGCGTCAGGCAGTGCAGAACACTCTCAGCGAGATGCATCGCAAGGTGGACGTCGCACGGACCTACACCCACGCCCTGGTCGACCGGTACGTCGAGGAGGGCGACGACTGCATCGCCGAGGTGTGCTTCGCCAAGAACACCGCGGTCGAAGCCGGTGAATGGGTGGCGTCGCAGGCGGTACAACTCTTCGGCGGACTCGGCTACATGGCCGAGAGCGAGGTCGAACGCCAGTACCGCGACATGCGCATCCTCGGCATCGGCGGAGGTACCACCGAGATCCTGACCTCGTTGGCCGCGAAGAGGTTGGGGTACACCGCATGACGACACTCGTCTCACGTCTCGACACGGTCGGCGACGCCTACGCGTCCGCCGCCGAGACGATGACGTCCAAGCTCACCGAGGTCGAGGCCGAGCACGCGAAGGCACTCGGCGGCGGCGGCGAGAAGTACGTCGCCCGTCACCGCGGACGCGGCAAGATGACGGCCCGCGAGCGCATCGAGCTTCTCGTCGACGCGGACTCCCCGTTCCTCGAACTGTGTCCTCTCGCGGCATGGGGTACCGACTTTCCGGTCGGCGCCAGTGTCGTCACCGGCATCGGCACCGTCAGCGGCGTCGAATGCTTGATCGTCGCCAACGACCCCACCGTACGCGGCGGAACGTCCAACCCGTGGACCCTTCGTAAGACATTGCGCGCGAACGACATCGCGATGCAGAACCGGCTCCCGGTCATCTCGCTGGTCGAGTCCGGCGGCGCCGATCTGCCGACCCAGAAGGAAGTCTTCATCCCGGGCGGCCGCATCTTCCGCGACCTCACACGCCTGTCGGCGGCAGGTATTCCCACCGTCGCGCTGGTGTTCGGTAACTCCACCGCCGGCGGTGCCTACATCCCCGGCATGTCCGATCATGTCGTCATGATCGAGGAACGCTCGAAGGTGTTCCTGGCCGGTCCTCCGCTGGTCAAGATGGCTACCGGCGAGGAGACCGACGACGAGTCCCTCGGCGGCGCGCGGATGCATGCACGCACGTCCGGTCTGGCGGATCACCTCGCGGTCGACGAACGCGACGCGATCCGCATCGGCCGGAACATCGTGTCCCGCTTGAACTGGCGCAAGCAGGGTCCGGCGCCGCGCGCGGAGGTGCTGCCGCCGCGCTACTCCGAGGAGGAACTCCTCGGCATCGTGCCCGCGGATCTCAAGGTGCCGTTCGACCCGCGCGACGTCATCGCGCGCATCGTCGACGACAGCGACTTCGACGAGTTCAAGCCCCTCTACGGGTCGTCGCTGGTCACCGGGTGGGCCGAGTTGCATGGCTACCCGGTCGGCATCCTGGCCAACGCCCGCGGAGTGCTCTTCAGCGAGGAATCGCAGAAGGCGACGCAGTTCATCCAGCTGGCCAACCGCTCGAACACTCCATTGTTGTTCCTGCACAACACCACCGGGTACATGGTGGGCAAGGAGTACGAGGAGGGCGGGATGATCAAGCACGGAGCGATGATGATCAACGCCGTCTCCAACTCCACCGTCCCGCACATCTCCGTTCTCCTCGGTGCCTCCTACGGCGCCGGCCACTACGGCATGTGCGGTCGAGCATTCGATCCGCGCTTCCTGTTCGCGTGGCCCAGTGCCAAGTCGGCGGTCATGGGCGGGGCTCAACTCGCCGGTGTCATCTCCATCGTCTCCCGCGCCTCCGCCGAGGCTCGCGGACAGGCGTTCGACGAGGAAGCCGACGCCGGGATGCGTGCGATGATCGAGCACCAGATCGAGGCCGAGTCGGTGCCCATGTTCTTGTCCGGGCGTCTCTACGACGACGGCGTCATCGACCCCCGAGATACCCGCACGGTGGTGGGGATGTGCCTGTCGGCCATCGCTTCCGCCCCGATCGAAGGCACCGCCAACTTCGGTGTCTTCCGGATGTGACCGTCATGACCATTTCGTCAGTACTCGTCGCCAACCGAGGCGAGATCGCCCGCCGCGTGTTCACCACCTGCCGCGCCGAGGGCATCGACACGGTCGCCGTGTTCTCCGACCCGGACTCCGCCTCACCGCACGTCGCCGACGCCGACGTCGCCGTCCGGCTACCGGGGTCCGCGTCGTCGGAGACGTACCTGCGGGGCGACCTGGTCATCGAGGCTGCGCAGCGCGCCGGCGCCGATGCCATCCACCCCGGCTACGGATTCCTCTCCGAGAACGCAGGATTCGCGAGAGCCGTCATGGACGCGGGTCTGACATGGATCGGTCCGCCGGTGAAGGCCATCGAGATGATGGGCTCCAAGGTCGAGTCCAAGATCATGATGCAGAGGGCCGGCGTCCCGGTGCTCGACCGCCTCGACCCCGAGACCGTGACCGCCGACGACCTGCCGGTGCTGGTCAAGGCCTCCGCGGGCGGCGGCGGCCGGGGCATGCGCGTGGTGCGCGAGCTGGCGTCGCTGCAGGACGAGATCGATGCGGCGTCGCGGGAAGCGTTGTCCGCCTTCGGCGATGCCACCGTGTTCTGTGAGCGGTACCTCGAGACGGGCCGACACATCGAGGTTCAGGTCATGGCCGACCGACACGGAACGGTGTGGGCGGTGGGAGAGCGTGAGTGCTCGATCCAGCGTCGTCACCAGAAGGTCGTCGAGGAAGCTCCGTCACCCCTCGTCGAGCGGGTGCCGGGCATGCGCGAGAAGCTGTTCGACGCCGCGCGCCTGGCCACCGAGGCACTCGACTACGAGGGCGCCGGAACAGTCGAATTCCTCAGCGACGATCGAGGCAACTTCTACTTCCTCGAGATGAACACCCGCCTGCAGGTGGAGCACCCGGTCACCGAGTGCACCACTGGGCTCGACCTCGTCGCCCTGCAGATTCACGTCGCATCCGGGGGTGCCCTGCCCGCCGAGCAGCCGGAGTCCCGCGGTCACTCGATCGAGGTCCGCCTCTATGCCGAGGATCCGTCCAAGGACTGGCAACCGCAGAGCGGCATCGTCCATCACGTGGACTTCGGTTCCGCCGCGGAGTTCGAGGTGCTGGACCGCACCGGCATGCGGGTCGACTCGGGCATCGTGAGCGGCAGCGTCGTCGGAACGCACTACGACCCCATGCTGGCCAAGGTGATCTCGTTCGCGCCGACGCGCGAGCAGGCGGCTTCCATCCTGTCGAAGGCGTTGTCACGCGCTCGGATCCACGGTGTCCGCACGAACCGGGACCTCCTCGTGACGGTGCTGCGGCATCCGGCTTTCCTGGCGGGCGACACCGACACCGCGTTCTTCGCGACCCACGATCTGGCCGTCCTGGCCGAACCTCTCGTGGACGAGCGCGGAGTGCGACTGTCCGCGCTCGCGGCCGCCCTGGCCGACGCCGCAGGAGCACGCGCGAGCGCACCTGTCGGCCGGTCGCTTCCCAGCGGCTGGCGCAACATGCCGTCGGTACCGCAGCGGAAGGCCTACACCGTGAACGGGACCGAGATCGTCGCCGAGTACCGACTGGCCCGCACCGGCCTGGTCACCGACCTCGCGGAATGCGAGCTGGTGGAGTCGAGCGCCGATCACGTGGTGCTGGTCGCGGACGGGGTGCGCCGCACGTTCGACGTCGCCGCGTACGGAGGCGACGTGTTCGTCGATTCCTCGCTGGGGCCGGTACGGCTGGAGCGGGTGCCGACGTTCGTCGATCCGAGCGAGATCGTCGCGGCAGGGTCGCTGCTGGCGCCCATGCCCGGCAGCGTCGTGCGTGTCGGTGCGGCCGTCGGCGACACGGTCACGGCGGGGCAGCCCCTGCTGTGGCTCGAGGCCATGAAGATGGAACACACGATCACGGCCCCGGCAGCAGGTGTGGTGACGGAACTGAACGTCACGGTGGGACAGCAGGTGGAAGTCGATGCGGTGCTCGCAGTCGTGAGCGACGCTCAACCAGAGGAGAACGAGTCATGAGCTTCATCGAGACCGACGAGCAGAAGAGCCTCCGTGCCGCGGTTGCCGGGCTGGGCAAGCGTCACAACTACATCGACTATGTCCTGCCCAAGGCGCGCAAGGGCGAAGCCCTCACCGAGCTGTGGCACGAGGCCGGCAAGCTCGGCTTCCTGGGTGTCAATCTCCCCGAGGAGTACGGCGGCGGCGGTGCCGGCATCTACGAGCTCGCGCTCGTCCAGGAGGAGATGTCGTCCTTCGGTGCAGGTCTGCTGCTCGTCGTCGTCAGCCCGGCCATCTGCGGCACGATCATCGCGAAGTACGGCACGGCCGATCAGAAGCAGTCGTGGTTGCCGCGCTTGTCGGACGGGTCCGCGATCATGGCCTTCGGCATCACCGAGCCCGACGCCGGATCCAACTCTCACCAGATCACCACCACCGCGCGTCGCGACGGCGACGACTGGATCGTGCGCGGAAGCAAGATCTACATCTCCGGTGTGGACCAGGCGGACGCGGTGTTGATCGTCTCGCGCACCGAGGACTCCAAGACCGGCAAGCTGAAGCCGGCGCTGTTCATCGTCCCGACCGACGCGCCGGGGCTGAACAAGGCGCAGATGCGCATGGACATCATCGAGCCCGACCACCAGTTCACGCTTTTCCTCGACGACGTCCGGCTGCCCGCCGACGCTCTGGTCGGTGAGCCCGACGCGGCGCTGATGCAGCTGTTCGCCGGCCTGAACCCCGAGCGCATCCTCGGTGCGGCGATGGCCGTCGGAATGGGCCGTTACGCACTCGACGCCGCCGTGAAGTACGCCAACGAGCGCACGGTGTGGAAGAGCCCGATCGGTGCGCACCAGGGCATCGCCCACCCGCTCGCGCAGTGCAAGATCGAACTCGAACTGGCCAAGCTGATGATGCAGAAGGCCGCGGCGCTCTACGACAGCGGCGACGACTTCGGTGCCGCCGAGGCCGCCAACATGGCCAAGTACGCCGCCGCCGAGGCCAGCATCAAGGCCATCGATCAGGCGATCCAGACGCACGGCGGCGCAGGCCTCACCGAGGAGTACGGCCTGGCGTCGATGCTGGGCGCGGCGCGCATCGCCCGTGTCGCCCCGGTCAGTCGAGAGATGATCCTCAACTTCGTCTCCCAGCACTCGCTGGGCCTGCCGAAGAGCTACTGATGGCGGTAGATGCGCAGACGGTGGACGCCGTCACCACACTGACTCTCGACACTCCGCGCAACCGCAACGCCCTGTCGACGGCATTGGTCACCGAACTCACCGACGGGTTGAGGGAGGCGGGGGCGGATCCCGGCGTCCGAGCCGTCGTCGTTACGCACACCGGCGGAACCTTCTGTGCCGGAGCAGATCTGAGCGAGACCGGTTCGTCGGTCGAGTCGCGGACCGGTCTCATGGTCACCGTCATGAGAGCCGTCCTCGAGACACCGAAGCCGGTGATCGCGAAGATCGACGGCCACGTGCGCGCCGGCGGTATGGGACTCGTCGGCGCCTGCGATCTGGTCGTCGCCGGACCGAAGAGCACGTTCGCGTTGACCGAGGCGCGGCTCGGTCTCGCACCGTCGATCGTCTCGCTCACCCTGCTTCCGCGGATGACCTCGCGCGCGGCGAGTCGTTACTTCGTCACGGCCGAGACGTTCGGTCCGCACGAGGCGGAGGCCATCGGGCTTATCACCGAGGCGGCGGCCGACACGTCCGTGACGGTCGCCGAGCTTCTCGACGCGATCCGTCCGTCGTCGCCGCAGGGTCTGGCGGAGTCGAAGCGGCTCACCACCGCGCCGATGCTCGCCGATTTCGATCTCCACGCCGACCGCCTCGCGGAGCAGTCGGCCGGGCTGTTCGCATCCGACGAGGCGCGAGAGGGGATGATGGCCTTTCTCCAGAAACGTCCGCCCGCGTGGGCGGCGCCCCGTGCGGAAGGATCGTGAGACTCGCAGTGTCGACACTTCCCGCCAGCCGACGGACGAGTGACGCACGCGGTCCGAAGCAGGACCGCAGCCGGGCGACCAGGCTCAAGCTGCTCGAGTCGACCATCGATGCGCTCGCCCAGGACGGGTGGAGTGCCACCACGGTCGCGGTGGTGGCCGAGCGTGCCGGGGTCTCCCGCGGCGCTACGCAGCACCACTTCCCGACGCGGGAAGACCTGATCACCGCGGCGCTGGAGTACATGTTCGACACCCGCATGGCCCAGGCGCGGGCCGAAGCGGTGGCGTTGCCGCAGGGGCCCGGCCGCACCGAGGCCGTCGTCACGCGGTTGGTGGACTACTACACGAGCCCGATCTTCCGGGCCGCGCTGCAGGTGTGGACCGCGGCCGCCGCGGATCCGGAGATGCGGGCCCGCGTTCTCCCGCTGGAGGAGAAGTTCGGTCGCGTCGCGCACCGCACGGCGGTCGACCACCTCGGCGCCGACGACAGTGACCCCCGCACCCACAGGCTGGTGCAGGCCACTCTGGACCTGGCGCGCGGGCTCGGCCTCGCCGACGTGCTCAGCGACGACTCCCGTCGCCGCGGCGAGATCGTCAAGGTGTGGGCATCGGTTCTCGACGCCTCCCTGTCCGTCGACGCCCCCTGACCGGATCCCCTCTCGGATAGAGTCGCAGCCATGACCTCCGCCCGCCTCGCAGTTGCGATCGCGGGTGCGGTGGTCGCTCTCGCAGGCTGCTCGGGAGCGTCGGGAGACACGACGTCCGACACCCTGGCCACCACCGCGTCGGAAGGTCCCGGCCCGTTCTTCGGAGTGTGCGGCGGCCTCACCGACGACGAGGTGCTCGCCGCGTTCGCCGTGCCGGCTTTTGCTGTCGTGACCCGTAATTCGGTGGGATGCGAGTGGGAGACGTCAGGTCCGACGGGTCCGTCCGTCAGCTTCTCCTGGTACCGCGGCAGTCCCATCGGGCGCGAACGCATGGGCTCCGAGCTCATCGGTCGCCCGGCCGAGGACATCGAGATCGACGGCAAGCCCGGGTTCGAGGCCAGGTCGGAGAACGCGACGGGCGAGACCTATCTGTGCGAGAACGGGCTGCAGTACGGAGACGACTTCGTGCACTTCTCGGTGATGTACGCGGACAGCGTTCCGACGGCCGATCCGTGCGCCGTCGCACGGGGTCTGCTCGAGACCGTCGCGGAGCGTGCTCGGTGAAGAGGATCGCTGCGATGCTGGCCGGCGCCGCGCTGGTGCTGAGTGCATGCGGCACCACCATCGAGGGTCGTGCGGTGGCCGAGGGGATCGACACCGACGGCGGCGAGTTCCAGTCACTGCTCGAGGAGTGCAACACGGTCACGCCGGAGCAGATCGCCGACGTGGTCGGCGGCGACGCGATCGACCAAGGGTTCATCGGCGCCATCTGCCGGTGGGACCTGACCGGCCCGGGCGGCGCGGTGAAGGTGACCTTCGACTGGTTCGAGACCGGATCGCTGGCCGCGGAGAAGGACGCCAACGAGCGGATGGGGTGGACGGTGACCGACGTCGAGGTGTCCTCGCGGAAGGCCCTCGAGATCCGTCAACCGGACGACCTGGCGTCGTGCGGCGTCGCGGCGCAGTCGCCGAATTCCGGGGTCATCGGCTGGTGGGTGCAGTACCGGCCGGGCAATCCCACCGATCCGTGTCAGGCGGCGACGAAGTTGATGCAGCTCTCGCTCAACCTGTCGGCCTGAGAGTTCATACTGTCGACAGCGCGCACGCGTTACCCGATGCCGGGTCGTTTTGACCATCAGGCGCGCCGCCGGGTACCGTTACAGGTCGTGCCCGGCCTAGCCGGTACGTCTGTGTGCCTATGCGAGGTACAGCCGTGCTCGTGTTCCTATCGAGCAAGCAACAACGGCTGCCGTGTGGGGGTATGCGACACACCCGACCGCGGGGTGCACGATCCCGCGGAAGCACTACTGGGTGAGGGGCAGCGTTCTCTTGCCCCAACTGCTGGATCCCTGATCATCGACACGAAGAAAGCCGGTTCATGCCAACAATCAACCAGCTGGTCCGCAAGGGTCGCACCGACAAGGTCGCGAAGCTGAAGACCGCTGCCCTCAAGGGCAGTCCGCAGCGCCGTGGTGTGTGCACTCGCGTGTACACCACCACCCCGAAGAAGCCGAACTCCGCTCTCCGTAAGGTCGCGCGCGTCCGCCTGACCACCTCGGTGGAGGTCACGGCCTACATCCCCGGTGAGGGTCACAACCTGCAGGAGCACTCGATGGTGCTCGTTCGCGGCGGTCGTGTGAAGGACCTCCCGGGTGTGCGTTACAAGATCATCCGTGGCTCGCTCGACACGCAGGGCGTCAAGGCTCGCAAGCAGGCTCGCAGCAAGTACGGCGCCAAGAAGGAGAAGAGCTGACATGCCACGTAAAGGCCCAGCACCCAAGCGCCCGCTGATCAACGATCCCGTCTACGGGTCCCCGCTGGTCACGCAGCTCGTCAACAAGATCCTGATGGACGGCAAGAAGTCCACCGCAGAGCGCATCGTGTACCAGGCTCTCGAGCAGGCACGCGAGAAGACGGGCACCGATCCCGTCGTCACGCTCAAGCGCGCACTGGACAACGTCAAGCCGGCCCTCGAGGTCCGCAGCCGTCGTGTCGGTGGCGCCACCTACCAGGTCCCGGTCGAGGTTCGTCCGGGCCGCTCCACCACGCTGGCTCTGCGCTGGCTCGTGTCGTTCTCCCGCGCTCGTCGCGAGAAGACGATGGTCGAGCGCCTGGCCAACGAGCTCCTCGATGCCAGCAACGGTCTCGGCGCAGCAGTCAAGCGTCGCGAGGACACGCACAAGATGGCGGAAGCCAACAAGGCATTCGCGCACTACCGCTGGTGATCGCGTTTCGGGGGCGTCGGGAAACATCCGACGCCGCCCGAGCGTTGACACTTCGACTCACTTCTCTCAACACCAAGGCGGGATGAATTCGTGGCACAGGACGTGCTGACCGACCTGAACAAGGTCCGCAACATCGGCATCATGGCCCACATCGATGCCGGTAAGACCACCACTACCGAGCGCATCCTCTTCTACACCGGTATCTCCTACAAGATCGGTGAGGTCCACGACGGCGCAGCCACCATGGACTGGATGGAGCAGGAGCAGGAGCGTGGCATCACCATCACGTCTGCTGCCACGACGTGCTTCTGGAACGACAACCAGATCAACATCATCGACACCCCCGGGCACGTCGACTTCACCGTCGAGGTGGAGCGTTCGCTCCGCGTCCTCGACGGCGCTGTCGCGGTGTTCGACGGCAAGGAGGGCGTCGAGCCCCAGTCCGAGCAGGTGTGGCGTCAGGCCGACAAGTACGACGTGCCGCGCATCTGTTTCGTCAACAAGATGGACAAGCTCGGTGCGGATTTCTACTTCACCGTGCAGACCATCAAGGATCGCCTCGGCGCCAAGCCGTTGGTCATCCAGTTGCCGATCGGTGCCGAGGACAGCTTCGAGGGCATCGTCGACCTGATCGAGATGAACGCGAAGGTCTGGCGCGGAGAGACCAAGCTCGGCGAGACCTACGAGACCGTCGAGATCCCCGAGGAGCTCAAGGAGCGGGCCGAGCAGTACCGCACCGAGCTGCTCGAGACCGTCGCCGAGTCGGACGAGGCACTGCTGGAGAAGCACTTCAGTGGTGACGAGCTGACCATCGACGAGGTCAAGACGGCCATCCGCAAGATGACGGTCAACTCCGAGCTGTACCCGATCCTGTGTGGCTCCGCGTTCAAGAACAAGGGCGTCCAGCCCATGCTCGACGCGGTCATCGACTACCTCCCGTCCCCGCTCGACGTCGCCGAGACCATCGGTCACGCCGTCGGTGACGAGGAGAAGGAGATCAAGCGTCTCCCGTCGGCGGACGAGCCCTTCGCGGCTCTGGCCTTCAAGATCGCCACGCACCCGTTCTTCGGCAAGCTGACGTACGTGCGCGTGTACTCGGGCAAGGTCGACTCCGGCTCGCAGGTCATCAACTCGACCAAGGGCAAGAAGGAGCGTCTGGGCAAGCTCTTCCAGATGCACTCCAACAAGGAGAACCCGGTCGCGACCGCGAGCGCCGGCCACATCTACGCCGTGATCGGTCTGAAGGACACGACGACGGGTGACACGCTCTGCGATCCGCAGAACCAGATCATCCTCGAGTCGATGACGTTCCCGGACCCGGTCATCCAGGTGTCGATCGAGCCGAAGACCAAGTCCGACCAGGAGAAGCTCGGCACGGCGATCCAGAAGCTGGCCGAAGAGGATCCCACGTTCTCGGTCAAGCTCGACGAGGAGACCGGCCAGACCGTCATCGGCGGCATGGGCGAGCTCCACCTCGACATCCTCGTCGACCGCATGCGTCGCGAGTTCAAGGTCGAGGCCAACGTCGGCAAGCCGCAGGTGGCCTACCGCGAGACCATCACCAAGACGGTCGAGAAGCAGGAATTCACCCACAAGAAGCAGACGGGTGGCTCCGGCCAGTTCGCGAAGGTCATCATCGCCCTCGAGCCCTTCATCGGCGAGGACGGCGCGACCTACGAGTTCGAGAACAAGGTCTCCGGCGGTCGTATCCCGCGCGAGTACATCCCGTCCGTGGATGCCGGCGCGCAGGATGCCATGCAGTACGGCGTTCTCGCCGGCTACCCGCTGGTGAACGTCAAGCTCTCGCTTCTCGACGGTGCGTACCACGATGTCGACTCGTCGGAAATGGCGTTCAAGATCGCGGGCTCGCAGGCCTTCAAGGAAGCTGCCCGTAAGGCCGGTCCGGTCATCCTCGAGCCCCTCATGGCTGTCGAGGTGATCACGCCCGAGGAGTACATGGGCGACGTGATCGGCGACGTGAACTCCCGCCGTGGCCAGATCCAGGCCATGGAGGAACGCAGTGGTGCCCGTGTCGTGAAGGCGCTGGTTCCGCTGTCGGAGATGTTCGGTTACATCGGTGACCTGCGGTCTCGCACCCAGGGTCGCGCGAACTACTCCATGGTCTTCGATTCCTACGCAGAGGTTCCCTCGAACGTCTCGAAGGAGATCATCGCGAAGGCCACCGGAGAATAAGTCTCCGAAGCTGGACCAGGTACCACTCGTCACACCGCACCACCCGTAAGTACATCCGTAATGCTGCATAACGCAGGCAATAACAGTCCAGGAGGACACAGTGGCCAAGGCGAAGTTCGATCGGACCAAGCCGCACGTCAACATCGGCACCATCGGTCACGTTGACCACGGTAAGACGACACTGACGGCTGCAATCACCAAGGTTCTGCACGACAAGTTCCCGGACCTGAACGAGGCGTCGGCCTTCGACCAGATCGACAAGGCTCCGGAGGAGAAGGCTCGTGGTATCACGATCAACATCTCCCACGTCGAGTACCAGACCGAGAAGCGTCACTACGCACACGTCGATGCTCCCGGCCACGCCGACTACATCAAGAACATGATCACCGGCGCGGCACAGATGGACGGCGCGATCCTCGTCGTCGCAGCAACCGACGGCCCCATGCCCCAGACGCGCGAGCATGTCCTGCTCGCTCGCCAGGTCGGCGTGCCGTACATCCTGGTTGCACTGAACAAGGCCGACATGGTCGACGACGACGAGATCATCGAGCTCGTCGAGATGGAGGTGCGCGAGCTCCTCGCCGCACAGGAGTTCGACGAGGACGCTCCCGTCATCAAGGTCTCCGCACTCAAGGCCCTCGAGGGCGACGAGAAGTGGGGCGAGTCGGTTCTCGAGCTCATGCAGGCAGTGGACGACTCGGTTCCGGACCCCGTCCGTGAGACCGAGAAGCCCTTCCTCATGCCCGTCGAGGACGTCTTCACCATCACCGGTCGTGGCACCGTCGTCACCGGTCGTATCGAGCGCGGCTCGGTCAACGTCAACGAAGATGTCGAGATCGTGGGCATCAAGGAGAAGTCGACCAAGACCACCGTCACCGGTATCGAGATGTTCCGCAAGCTGCTCGACTCGGGCCAGGCGGGCGACAACGTCGGCCTCCTCGTCCGCGGCATCAAGCGCGAAGATGTCGAGCGTGGACAGGTCGTCGTCAAGCCCGGAACCACGACTCCCCACACGGAGTTCGAGGGCCAGGCATACATCCTGTCGAAGGACGAGGGCGGTCGCCACACCCCGTTCTTCAACAACTACCGCCCGCAGTTCTACTTCCGTACCACGGACGTGACGGGCGTCGTGACCCTTCCCGAGGGCACCGAGATGGTCATGCCCGGTGACAACACCGAGATGTCCGTCAAGCTGATCCAGCCGGTCGCCATGGACGAGGGCCTGCGGTTCGCCATCCGTGAGGGTGGACGTACCGTCGGCGCCGGACGCGTCACGAAGATCAACAAGTAACACCTGCTCCACACACCGAACGGCGCTCACCCTCGCGGGTGGGCGCCGTTCGGCGTTTCAGCGGTCAGGGCTGGACGACGAGATCCGCCGGGAACCGGGCGTCGATCTCGTAGTGGTCCTCGTACTGGCTGCTCATGCCCGTCACCTGGACCACCGACCCCACTTGCACGGCGGACGTGTCGATACCGGTCTGCGTGTTGATGTAGACGGTGGTCTCACCGCTCTGGTCGGCGATGGTGAACTTCCGACCGAACGGCAGGTCGTCGAGGACCGGGGAGGTCACCCGCCCGACGGTGGTGACCAGTGACGACTCGGTCGACTCTCCGATCACCCGCGTGACGACGCGTCGCGGGGCCACCGGATCGGCCGGCCCGATCGGCGTGATCGCGGTGGGCTTCACCACCAGCAACCCGGATTGATCGGCGAGAGTCCCCGTCACGGTGACGGCTGTTCCGATGGCGAGGGTCGATCTCTCGGCGGCGCTGATGTAGATGCCGGCCGTCCGGTCTTCGACGGCGAACCCGACGTCGAAGAAGCTGGACTCGAACGCGCCCGGGGGCGTCGTGATCGTCCCCGACACGGTGACCGTCGCTCCCACGCCCTGCGCGCGTGCCTGCGCGATGGGCGGAGCGCCCGGCGGAGCGGCGGTGGCGGTCGGCGCGAGCATCACCGCCGACGTCGCGACGACGGTGAGTGCAGAGCCGACGATGCGGCCTACGGACCCGATGATCATGATTGTCCTCTCGTCCGATGCGCCGATCCCGTTCGGCGCATCGGATCAACACTGGTCGTGAAAGCTGCTGTGCAGCAACCCGAGTTGGAGAGGTTCCAGTCAATCGACGGTGAGGTCCTCCACCGTCACGACGACGGGTGTGCGGACCGTGCGGGCGAGGGTTTCCTGGACCGCGAGTGCCACGGCATCGGGATTTCCGGGGTAGCGCACGATGATGTGCACCGAGCACGACTCGTGACCGACGACGACGCCGTCGATACGGCGGCCGGGCAGCACTGTCACGGCTTCGCCGAAGATGCCTGCGTGCAGTCCCGCGACACCGGGAACCTCGAGGACGGCCGCGGCGATCAGGTCGGCCTGTTCGGGTTCGAGCGGTGCAGTCATCGATACAGTCTGCGCGTTGCGCGGCCGCGGCGCTCACCTGCGCCGTTCCGGTGCGACGGGACCGGTAGATTGAGGGCCGTGAACGTCGCACTGATCGACTCGGGGCTGGGGTCGCTGCCCACGGCAGCGCACCTGCGTCGTCTGCGTCCGGGTCTCGATCTGCACCTCTACCTCGACCCGGACAACGCACCGTGGGGGCCCAAGCCCGCCCAGTGGACGCTGGCGCGAGTCGTGGAGACGGCCGTGCGGGCCGTCGCGGAGGGTGCGGACGTCGTGGTGCTGCCGTGCAACACGGCCAGCGTCATCGCGCTCGACGGGACCCGTGCAGCGTTGGGGTCGGTACCCGTGATCGGCACCGTTCCCGCGGTCAAACCCGCTGCACGCGATCATGACTCGATCGCCATCTGGGCCACGGCCGCCACGACGGCCTCCGCGTACCAGGCGCGGTTGGTGCAGGAGTTCGCCGGATCCGCATCCGTCGCGGCGATCGCCTGCCACGGTCTCGCCGACGCCATCGACCGCGGTGATCTCGACGCGATCACCGCGTCCATCGCCTCGGCCGCGGAGCGCACACCGGACGACGTCCAGGCCATCGTGCTGGGATGCACCCACTACCCGTTGGTCGCCGACCAGATCATGGCATCGTTCGACCCGTCGGTCCGCATGTTCGACAGCGCCGAGGCCGTCGCCGCGCAGACGCTCCGCCGGCTCGACGAGGTCGACACTCAGCATGAAGGATCAGGGTCGCTGTCGGTGACGCTGTCCGGCCGCGCCGGCACCCTCCCCGAGAGCGCCCTGCGGTTCGCCGCCGGCCGCGCACTGCTCGCACCCGCAGGAATCTGACCGAGTCGGGAATCAGGACGGGGTCCGGCCGGTTGACCCCGACGGTTACCCGAGCAAACGACTGCGTCGGGGTGCCGCCACGGAAGGGATTCTCGATGACGGTGCGTGACGAAGCAGTGGTCGACAAGGCCGACGTCGGCACGGTCGGACCTCGATGGATGACCAGGACACGCGGCTTCTGGGTCGTCGCGATCGTCTTCTTCGCCGTGATGGCGTCGTCCGCGGCTCCGTCCCCTCTCTACCCCGTCTACCAGGCGCAGTGGGGTTTCGGCGCCTCCACGTTGACCATCGTCTTCGCGGTGTACGTGTTCGCGCTGCTGGCCGCGTTGCTCACGGTGGGATCGCTGTCGGATCACCTCGGTCGCAAACCCGTCGTGGTCGCATCGTTGCTGCTGCTCGTCGCCAGCCAGGTCGTCTTCGTCGTCGCCGACGGCGTGGGGTGGCTGATCGCTGCACGGATCGTGCAGGGTCTCGCCGCGGGTGCGGCCATGGGCGCGCTCACCGCCGCCATCATCGACCTGCAGCCGACGGACACGCTCGGCCCGCTCGTCAGCTCGGTCGCCCCGGCGTTCGGTCTGGGCGCGGGCGGCATCGGCGCCGGACTGTTGGTGCAGTTCGCCCCGGCACCGACGACGCTGGTCTACGTGCTCATCGGCGCGGCGATCCTGGTGTTGACGGCGCTGATCGTCGCCGTCCCCGAGTCCGCTGTCCGGTCCGGCTTCACCGACCGTCGACACGTCGTGCGGGTGTTGACTCCCCGCGTCGGACTGCCCTTCTCGATCCGCTCACGGTTCTGGCCGGTGATTCCCGCGCTGGTGGCGACGTGGTCGCTCGGTGGCTTCCACCTGTCGCTGGGGCCCTCCATCATGGGGTCCGTCTTCGGATTCCGCGGCGCGGTCGTGGGTGGGTTGGACATCTTCGCCATGTTCACCGCCGGAGCACTCGGCGCCGCATCGGCACGCCGGCTGCGCCCTCGGACGGCGATGATCGCCGGAGCGTCGACCCTTGCCGTCGGCATCGTCCTCAACGTGATCGGACTGCACATCGCGTCCGCGCCGCTGTACTTCGTCGGAACCTCGGTATCCGGTTTCGGGTGGGGCGCGACGTTCCTCGGCGCCATGAGCATCATCGGACTGATCGCGCCCGCAGAGCATCGGGGCAGCGTCTTCGCCACGACGCTGGTCCTGAGCTACCTCGCCTTCAGCGTGCCCGCGATCGTCGCGGGTGTCGCCATCCATTCCGCGGGCCTGCTCGTCACGGCCACCGTGTACGGCTCGGCCGTCGTGGCGCTGGCTCTCGGCGCCGTCGTGACGACGACCCTGCGGTCGGACCGACCCGCCTGACCCCACTCGGCGAACGGTGCCCGGATAGGGAAGTATCGGGCCGGTGGATACGGACCTTGCGGTAGGTGACGTGACGGGTCGTGCACGCGTCACGCGCGACGAGATCCCCCGCCTGCTGGGTATGGCGAGCGTGCTGGTTCTTCTGCACGTGATCGGCTGGGGCTTCTTCCTCCATTACGACTCCATCCCGACGATCCACGGACTGACCGGTTCCGACGGTGCCGTGGTCTACGCGGGCGCCGGGGCGCTGGCCTACACGCTCGGCATGCGCCACGCGTTCGACGCCGACCACATCGCCGCGATCGACGACACGACGCGTTTCCTGTTGCAGAAGGGCAAGCGCCCTCTCGCCGTCGGGCTGTTCTTCTCCCTCGGGCACTCGACGGTCGTCTTCGTCTTCGTCGCGGCCATCGCGTTCGCGGCGTCCCGCGCGACGGCGTTCCAGGAGGCGTTCGCGGGAACGGGCGGCATCATCGGAACGCTCGTGTCGGGGACGTTCCTGTACGTCGTCGCCGCACTGAACATCGCGGTGCTCCTCGGCATCGTGAAGGTGTGGCGGACAGCGAGATCGGGGCAGATCTCCACGGAGACACTGGATCACCTGCTGGCCAAGCGTGGCCTGATGAACCGCATCTTCCGGGGTCGTTACGACACGATGATCGATCACTCGTGGCAGATGTACCCGCTGGGCCTGCTGTTCGGTCTGGGATTCGACACCGCCACCCAGGTGGGTCTCCTCGCCGTCGCGGGCACGACGGCCATCGCCGGCGGGCTGCCGCCGATGGCGATCATCGCGCTGCCGGTCCTCTTCGCTGCAGGTATGTCCACGATGGACACCCTCGACGGCGTCTTCATGTCCAAGGCGTACGGCTGGGCCTTCGTCACCCCGGTGCGCAAGATCTACTACAACATCACGATGACGAGCCTGTCGATCTTCGTGGCACTGGTCATCGGCAGCGTGCAGATCCTGACGTTGCTGGGCGACGAGTTCGGGCTCACCGGCGGTGTCTGGGACCTGGTCGCCGCCATCGATCTCAACCTCGCGGGACAGGTGGTCGTCGTCACGTTCGTGGTCGTCTGGATCGGATCCCTGACCTACTACAAGGTGGCACGTATCGACGAGCGGTTCCAGCGCGACACCTGACCGGGTCAGCGCAGGGTGGCCGGCGTGAGCGCGACGATGGCGTCGTGGAGTTCGGCGCGGTCGTCGAAGTACACCGAGGTGCCGCCGAAGTGCTGCCAGGTGTCACTGCCCCGGCCGGCGACGACCACCGTGTCGCCGTGGCCTGCCGACGCCACGGCATGCTCGAAGGCGGTGCGACGATCCGCGACCTCGACCACTCGCACCCCGCGGCCGACCGACCGCACACCGCGGAGGACGTCGGCGCGCAGCGCGGCGGGATCCTCACCGTTGGCACTCTCGTCGGTCACCACGATGTCGTCGGCGTACCGGGCTGCGGTCGCACCGATCTCGAACCGCTTGCCGACGTCGCGGTCACCGGTCGCACCGATGACCAACACCAGCCGACCCGCCGTCGTGCTGCGGAGGTAGGGGAGGATCGCGTGCTGGCCGGACACGTTGTGCATGTAGTCGACGACGGCGGCGAAATCCTGCCCGGCCGCGACGACCTCGCACCGACCCGGAATGCTGTGCAGCGCCGAGATTCCCGCCGCGGCGCGGTGGGTGTCGAGGCCGCCCGAGATGAGCGATGCCAGCGCGACGAGAGCGTTGGACACCTGGTGCGGACCGAGCACCTGGAGTGACATCGGAATGTCTGCGATGGGGGTGTGGGCGACGAACCGCGTCCGGTGGCTGGTGCAGTCGATGCGGTCGGCGACGTAGTCGGCACCCGGGTCGATCGTCGAACACGTCACCGACGGCACCGCGCACTCCGAGGCGAGACGGCGTCCGTGGTCGTCGTCGATCCCGATCACGGCACGCCGGGTGCGGTCGGGCGCGAACAGTGACGCCTTGGTCCGGTAGTACTCCTCCATCGTCGTGTGGAAGTCGAGGTGGTCGCGTCCGAGGTTGGTGAACGCTGCGACCTCGAACTCGACTCCGTCGATGCGATGCTGGGCGACGGCGTGCGAGGACACTTCGAGCGCCGCCGCGCTGCATCCGTTGTGCACGAAGGTCGACAGGGTGCGCTGCAGCACCGTGGCCTCGGGGGTCGTGCGGACGGGAGTCTCGTCCGTGCCTCCGCCGCTGACGGCGACACCGGAGATCACCCCGGCGTGTACTCCCGCTGCTCGTAACCCGGCGTGCAGGAAGTGCGTCGTGCTGGTCTTACCGTTCGTGCCGGTCACGCCGAACATCGTCAGCGCGGTCGACGGGCTGCCGTGGAACCAGGCCGCGAGCGGACCGACGACGGCGCGCGGGTTCGGCACGACGATGGTGGGCAGCGACGACGCCGGTCGATCGCTGAGCACCGCGACAGCTCCGGCTCGAACGGCGTCCTGTTCGAAGTCCAGGCCGTGCCACGTCGCGCCGGGCAGCGCCACGTACAGGTCGCCCGGCTGGACTGCGCGCGAGTCGTCACATAGATCGTTCACCGTGGCGGACTCGACAGGAGAGGTGAAGCGGCCGCCCGCCGCGTCGGCGACGGCGGTGAGAGATCTCTCGGGGCGTGCGCCGGACGGCCGCTCCGGGCGGCGTGACAGTGCGCTCACAACTGGGTAAATACCCGGAAGTGGACACGTCAACCATCGGAGCACCGCTCGTCGGCGCGTCGCGAGGCCACCCGGGACACTGGAACCGTGAGCAGCCCGAACCGCGCCGACGTGTCCTTGGCCCCGATGGCCGCCGATCGCCTTCCCGCATGGATCGAGGAGAGCAAGAGTGAGTACCGGGCCGACCGTGTGCGTTCCGGCGAGACGCTCGAGCAGGCCACCGACAATGCGGAGCAGAGTTTCACGGCGTACTTCGCGGCCGGAGAACCCGCTCCCCACCACCACGTGTTCGACGTGATGGAACGGGACGAGCGCGTCGGGTCGCTGTGGATCGGTCCGCAGTCTCTCGGCAACACCACCGACTGGTGGGTATGGGACATCGCGATCGACGAGCCCCACCGCGGACGAGGTCTGGGCCGTGCCGCCATGCTGCTGGCCGAGCAGGAGGTCGCCGCGTTCGGCGGAACCGTGTTGGGGCTCACCGTCTTCGGGTTCAACACGGCGGGTCGACGGCTGTACGAATCGCTCGGCTACGAGACCTCGTCGATACGCATGCAGAAGGTTCTCACCGAGGGCGCACGATGAGCGCAGCGGAGCCGGCACTGTCCGATCTCGTTGCTGCGCGTGAGGATTTCACCCGGTTCATGATGTCCTACCAGTTCGGCATGAACGAGCTGACCACCAAGATCGACATCCTGAAGGAAGAGTTCACGCATCTGCACTCCTACAGCCCGATCGAGCACGTGGTGTCGCGGCTGAAATCGCCGCGCAGCATGGTGCAGAAGGCCGTTCGCAAGAACATCCCGCTGACGTTCCCCGCCCTACGCGCGGGACTGTTCGACATTGCCGGCGTCCGGATCACCTGCAGCTTCATTGCCGACACCTACCGGGTCAAGGACATGCTGGCGTCGCAGAACGACGTCCGAATCCTCGACTTCGAGGACTACATCGCCGACCCGAAGCCCAACGGGTACCGGAGCCTGCATCTGACCGTCGAGATCCCGGTGTTCCTGTCCGACCGGGTCGAGCACGTCTACGTCGAACTGCAGATCCGCACCGTTGCCATGGATTTCTGGGCCAGCCTGGAGCACAAGATCTTCTACAAGTACGACGGCGAGGTGCCCCGGTCGATCCGCGACGAATTGCAGGACGCGGCCGACGTCGCCAATCGTCTCGACGTCACCATGGAGCACCTCCACGCCGAGGTGCGGGGACTCGATGCCCAGCCGCCGAGGACGACTCGGGGCGCACCGGGTGTCCAGGAGTTGTTCCTGCGATCACTCTTCGCCGGTGGTGAACCCGGCCAGTAGGCCGGTGTACGTCTTCGGGAGAGGCTGCGCGAACTCGCCGCGTCGGGACGTCCGCAGTCCCAGTGTCACCAGCGACTGGACGAACAGTGTTGCGGCGGAGACGCCGTCGACGACGGGGACGCCGATCTCGTCGGAGATGTGCCGACACAGGTCTGCCATCCCTGCGCATCCGAGGACCACCGCGTCGGATCCGTCGACCTCGACGGCCGTACGGCACGCTTCGGTGATGATCTTCAGGGCATCGGGATCGGTCTCGAGGTCCAGCACGGCGATCTCGCAGGCATGAATCCCGCGGCACGCCCGCGCGAATCCGTGGTGGTCGGCCAGATCCTGTGCGCGACCGACGGTGCGCCCCAACGTGGTGACCACGCTGAAGCCCCGCCCGAGAAAACTGGCGGCATGCATGGCGGCCTCGGCGATTCCGACGACCGGTCCGCTCGCGAGCTCCCTCGCTGCATCCATCCCCGGGTCACCGAAGCAGGCGATGACGTATCCATCGACTCCGTTCTTCTCGCCTTTCGCTATCTCGTCGAGAATTCCGGGGACGGACAGAGCCTCGTCGTAATGACTTTCGATGGATGCCGGTCCCATCGACGGGCTGACCGCCTCGACGCGTGTGCCCGGGCCGACGACGGCCCGGGCACACTGTTCGATCGTGGCGGTCATCGACCACGTGGTGTTGGGGTTGATGACCTTGATGAGCACGTCGTGATGCTAGCTCGACACGGGTGCGTCGAAGTTGGTGACCGCGAGCTTCGTCTTGGTCGCCAGCACGTAGTAGACGACGAATCCGAGGCCGCAGCCGATGAACCAGCTGTACTTCGACGCGGTGGACATGCCGGCGATCTCCATACCCTCGAGTGCGCCGTTGAACAGCACCGTGAACATGGCGACCACGGCGCCGACGACGGTGGCGTACACGGCAGCCGGGTTGTATCCCTTGGAGTACCAGTACTGTCCGGTCTTCTCCATCGAGAACAGTTCGTCCACGGTCACCTTCTGCTTGCGGACCAGGTAGTAGTCGGCGATGAGGATGCCGAACAGTGGTCCGATGAACGCCCCCAGCGTCTCGAGAGTCAGGTGGATGACGTCCGGGTTGTTGTAGAGGTTCCACGGCGTGATCAGCACCGACCCGACCGCGGCGATCATGCCGCCGGCGCGCCAGCTGATGCGCTGCGGATCGACGTTGGAGAAGTCGAAGGCCGGGGAGATGAAGTTGGCGACGATGTTGATGCCGATGGTGGCGATCGTGAACGTCAACGCGCCCAACACGATGGCGAAGGTGCTGTCGATACGGGCCACCGTCTCGACCGGGTCGGTGATCAGTTCGCCGAACACCGGCACGGTCAACGACGCCGTGACCACGACGAGAATGGAGAAGACGAGGAAGTTGACGGGCAGTCCGAGGAAGTTGCCGCGCTTGACCGCTCCGTACGACTTCCCGTACCGCGAGAAGTCACCGAAGTTGAGCATCGGACCCGAGAAGTACGACACCACCAGGGCGATCGCGCCGAGCATCACGGGCACCGAACTCCACCCCGTGTGGACGACACCGCCGAGGTTGAGGTCGATCGCGCTCCACCCTGCTTTCCAGATCAGGTATCCGCAGAGCAGGAACATGACGAC
Source organism: Rhodococcus sp. AC861 (assembly GCF_979256035.1). Taxonomy (NCBI): domain Bacteria; kingdom Bacillati; phylum Actinomycetota; class Actinomycetes; order Mycobacteriales; family Nocardiaceae; genus Rhodococcus; species Rhodococcus sp. AC861. The sequence continues at coordinate 105,643 of NZ_CEEDMW010000002.1, read as the reverse complement.
GTAGACGGCGGGACCACAGAAGTCGATGAACTTGCGGATCGACTCCATGCCGCGCCAGAACACTGCCGCCTGGACCACCCACAGGAACAGGAAGCTCGCCCAGCCGAGCAGCGAGAGTCCCAGGAAGCCGTAATCGCCGACGACGGCATACTTTCCGAGGCTGGGAAAGAGTTTGATCAGCACGATGTCCAGCGCGGCGGACGCCAGGAATGTCTGGATTCCGTACCAGGCGACGGCGATCAATCCGCGGATGATGGCGGGAATATTGGCGCCGAGGACCCCGAAGACGCTGCGGCACATGACCGGATACGGCACTCCCGTCACCTGAGACGGTTTGGCGACCAGATTGCAGAAGAAGTAGACGATCGAGATACCCACGAGCAGCGAGATCAGAACCTGCCAGCTGGCGAGACCGAGCGCGAAAAGACTACCGGCGGTGACGTATCCGCCGACGGAGTGCACGTCCGACATCCAGAACGCGAACAGGTTGTACGAGCTCCACGTCTGCTTCTTCAGCGGCGCGAGATCGTCGTTCGTCAGGCGTGGGTGATAGCTGTCCTTGATCAGACCCCCGCCGACAGGGTGGCCGGCTGCTTCGACCAGATCATTGGCTCCCGGCTTCGCGCCGGGTGGCGGGTCGAAAGGACCCGAATGCGGAACGGTCTGCGTCATGTACTTCTCCTGATCACCGAAGATGCGGAGTGCGAATGACGTAAAAGTAGTGCCGAAGTATTTCGCATTCGTGACGCCGGCGATATATCTTCGCGACTGCCGTCAGGGGTCGGGACGCAGGCCGGCCTCGTCTCCGATCCGGGAGATCACCACGTTCAGGCGGTCGTGGTGACGCGACGCGGCGGCGAGCAGTGCCGGGGTGTCCCGCGCGACGAACGCGTCCAGCATGTCCTGGTGATCGGCGTGCAGAGCAGCCCTGTCGGCACCGGCCACGTGCACCATCGGCTGCAGCGGTTCGGTGATGTTCCATGCCGCACCGAGCATATGGAGGAGTCGACCCATTCCCGACGGGCGCGCGAGAGCCATGTGGAACTCGCGGCTGAGCCGGTGGTACTTCGACGGATCGTCGATGGAGCCGCGAAGTTCCGCGTCGACAGCGACGGCCAGCGCGTGGTCCTCCTCGGTGGCCGTCTGCGCCGAGGCCGCGAGTGCGGCAGTCTCCAACACCTCGCGGACGATGTACATCTCGCGGAGCTCCGCCGACGTCAACTGCGCCACCGTGTATCCCGCGTTCGGGCGGTGGTCGACCAGCCCTTCGCCGATGAGCGTCTTCAGCGATTCACGCACCGGGATCCGGCTGACCCCGAAGAGCTCGGCCACCTCACCGAGCGGGATGGGCGTCCCAGGCGGCGCGTCACCGGACAGCACGACGCGGCGGAGCTCGTCGAGAATGACGCTCTGGGACCCGCCGGGAGCATCGATCGTCAGCTGCGCGAGCAGGACTGATCGGCGGCGGGCGGGCACGCGTCGGACTCTAGGCCCAGTCCGTCGGCGCCGCAGGACGGACCGCTGTCCTCTGGTGAGTGCTCACGGTTGCGTCGGGTCGTCGTGGCGGACTTCTTCCGGGTGCCGGCGGGGTCCTCCGCGGCGGCCCGATCCGAGGGCGAGTCGTCACCGGGAATGCCGGCGGCGAAGGTCGTCACGGCCGCCGACCCCGGGGCCTGCTCGGCGCGAACCTCATGTCTCGCTTGAGAGTCGAGACACGCGGCGATACTCCTGCGCGTCCACGGACGTGTCGTCGATACCGTTCCTGCGTCGGTGTCGGTCGTTCGGGGGACAGCCCGATCCCGGGCCGGCGCCACGTGATCTGCGCCGACGATCGGGTTCACCACCGATAGTGGCCGACTTATGACAAATACCCGGGGCGCCCCTTACGATGACCCGATGCGCGACGGTCGTCTACCCGATGGATTCGGAGTGCGTATCGACCCACGGGTAAGGACCCTCTCGGGCGGTCGGGTTCTCATCGGCGGCTCGCCGACCCGGATGATCACACTCGCTCCCGCGGCGGCCGCGATGATCGGCGACGGGTTCCTCCGCGTCTCCGATCCCGACTCCGCCACCGTGGCTCGGCGCCTCCTCGATTCCGGTGTCGCGAACCCCCGGCCGATGAGCACGCCGTCGGCCGCCGATGTCACGGTGGTCGTGCCGGTCCGCAACAATCACGAGGGTCTGCTCCGACTCGTCCGGGCTCTGCGCGGTCTGCGCGTGGTCGTCGTCGACGACGGGTCCTCGGTGCCGGTTCGACTGCCCGAGACTGCGGGCACCGATCTGTGCGCGGCGGTGACGATCATCCGACACGAGATGTCGCGTGGGCCGTCCGCTGCGCGCAACACGGGCCTGGCCGCCGCCACGACCGACTTCGTCGCATTCCTCGACTCGGATGTGGTTCCACGCAAGGGATGGCTCGAGGTCGTGCTCAGTCATTTCTCCGATCCGTCGGTCGGCTTGGTCGCGCCCCGCATCGTCGCGCTCGAACCGGAAGGCAGTGCTCTCGCGCGCTACGAACGATCCCGGTCGTCGCTGGATCTCGGGCGCCGCGAGGCACCGGTGTCGGCGGGTGGCCCCGTGTCCTACGTTCCCAGCGCGGCCGTCGTCGTGCGTCGGCGCGCCATCCTCGACTCGCACGGTTTCGACGAGGCGATGCACGTCGCCGAGGACGTCGACCTGTGCTGGCGCCTCCAGGACGCGGGATGGCGGCTGCGGTACGAGCCGGTCGCGCGCGTCGCCCACGATCACCGTGTCACTCTTCGAGAGTGGTTCGGCCGCAAGCTCTTCTACGGAACCGGTGCCACCGCGCTGGCAGCTCGGCACCGCGGCAAGGTTCCCCCCGTCGCGATGTCGCGCACCACTCTGCTGGCCCTGCTGCTGACCGCGTCGGGAACCCGTGCGGGACTGCTCGGCGCGGTCGCCACTCTCGCCGTCACGATCGTGCGGCTGCGTCGACTGTTCGTCGGTCTCGATCACCCGACCCGTTTGGCAGCAGTCTTCGCCGCTCGTGGGTTCGTCGGTGGGGCGTGGCAGTTGGCGTCCGCCGCGGTGCGTCACTACTGGCCTGTCACGGTGCTCGCCGTGCTGTGCTCGCGGCGGATCCGGCGGCTCGCGATGGCCGTCGCGATGGCCGAGGGCGTCCGCGACTGGGCCGAGCATCGCGAGCCCGGCGGGCTGGGGCCACTGCGGTACTCCGCGTACAAGAGGATCGACGACGTCGCGTACGGCACAGGACTGTGGATGGGCGCGGTGTCGAACCGGGACGCCCGCGCGCTGGTTCCCCGGCTCGGGTGATCGAGGCCCCACCGAGCGGAGTGTGAGCTGAGTTACAGTGGACCTCACATCCTCCAGGAAGAGAAGTCGGGTGAACAGGTGAGTGCTGGTCGGCGCGAACGGGGACGGGCATGACGCTCAGTCCCTGGGTCGCCATGCGGAACGGCGACGATGCCGCGACACTCGCCCGGTCCGTCTCCCGCGCCCACGAAACGTTCGTCGGGCACCCGCTGCGTCGCCCCTCCGACTCCGACGACCCGGTCCGTTCCGTCGTCCTCGACTCGTGGCACCGCAGCCGTGACATGGGAGTCGACCCGGATCGCGGTGCCGACAACCTCCTCGACGACGTCACGCTGGCGCAGTACCGCGCCGACCACCCCATGTCGGTCATCCGGCCCGTCGTCCGGAAACTGCTCGTCGAGGATGCTGCGGACACCGGTCTGCTCGTGGCCATCACCGACGCGTCGGGACGCCTGCTGTGGGTGGAGGGCGACTCCGCCGCCAAGGACCGCGCGAACGTCATGAACTTCACCGAGGGCGCCGACTGGAGCGAGAGCCGGATGGGCACCAATGCTCCCGGCACCGCGCTGGCCATCGACCACTGTGTGCAGATCTTCGCCGCCGAGCACTTCTCGCGTCCCGTGCACGAGTGGAGTTGCAGTGCCGCTCCCGTGCACCACCCGGTCACGGGTCGCATCCTCGGCGCCATCGACATCACAGGCGGCCCCCGCGTCGCCGTTCCCGAGGTGCTCTCCCTCGTGCGTGCGACCGTCGCCGCGGCCGAGTCGGAGCTGCGCCTCCATCTGCTCGAGTCGCCGCGTACCGGCATCGACACGCGACTACGCCTCGAGGTGCTGGGCTCCGGGAGGCCGGCCCTTGTGCGCGGGGGAGAGCGGATCACGCTGTCCGGCCGTCACGCCGAGATGTTGCTGCTCCTGCATGCGCACCCGGAAGGTCTCAGCTCGGACCACCTCGCCGTACTCCTCGACGAGAACGACCTGGACTCGGTGACCGTCCGCGCCGAGATGTCCCGTCTGAGAAAGGTTTTCGGTGCCGACGGGCTCGCATCGCGCCCGTACCGACTGGTCGCCGAACTCGCGTCCGACGTCGAGGACGTCCGCGCAGCGCTCGATCGCGGCGACGTCGACTCCGCGCTGCGCTCGTACGTCGGCGTCGTGCTGCCGTCGTCCTACGCACCGGGCATCGAAGAGATTCGCGAGGAGTTGCGGGTGCGCCTGCAGGCGGCGCTGCTGCGGTCGGGCGACCCGGTACTGCTCGCGCGCTGGACAGCGTCGGTGCACGGCCGCGAGGACGCCACGGCGTGGTCGGCCTATCTCCGCACTCTCGACCCGTCCTCCGTCCTGTTCTCGCAGGTGCAGGCCCGTCTCGCGCTGCTGGGGCGCTGACGCAACGTAGTTGCAACTGTCCGCGTTCTAGTGTTCCGCATCACAGCCCCCGATCACTCGGGGGCGTATCACCGATGAAGGAGCACGTTCGATGACTGTCTACGCTCGCCCGGGTACACCCGATGCCGCCATGTCATTCGAGAGCCGCTACGACAACTGGATCGGCAACGAGTGGGTCGCGCCGGTCAAGGGTCAGTACTTCGAGAACCCGACTCCCGTCACGGGCCAGAACTTCTGCGAGATCGCCCGGTCCACGGCCGAGGACATCGACCTCGCTCTGGACGCCGCCCACAAGGCAGCGCCGGCATGGGGCAAGACCTCGCCCGCCGAGCGCGCTGTCATCCTGAACAAGATCGCCGACCGCATCGCGGAGAACCTCGACTCCATCGCGCTCGCCGAGGCCTGGGACAACGGCAAGCCGATCCGCGAGACGCTGAACGCCGACATCCCGCTCGCGATCGACCACTTCCGCTACTTCGCCGGATGCATTCGCGCGCAGGAGGGTTCGCTGTCCGAGATCGACAGTGACACCGTGGCGTACCATTTCCACGAGCCCCTCGGCGTCGTCGGCCAGATCATCCCCTGGAACTTCCCGATTCTCATGGCCGTGTGGAAGCTCGCGCCCGCACTCGCCGCCGGCAATGCCGTCGTCCTCAAGCCGGCCGAGCAGACTCCCGCGTCGATCATGTACCTGATCAGCGTCATCGGTGACCTGCTGCCTCCGGGCGTGCTCAACATCGTCAACGGCTTCGGCACCGAGGCCGGCAAGCCGCTCGCGTCGAGCCCCCGCATCAAGAAGATCGCGTTCACCGGTGAGACCACCACCGGGCGCCTGATCATGCAGTACGCCTCGCAGAACCTCATTCCGGTGACGCTCGAGCTCGGCGGCAAGAGCCCCAACATCTTCTTCTCCGACGTGCTGTCCCAGAACGACGACTACCAGGACAAGGCACTCGAGGGCTTCACGATGTTCGCCCTCAACCAGGGCGAGGTCTGCACCTGCCCGTCGCGTTCGCTGATCCAGGAGGACATCTACGACGACTTCCTCGCACTGGCCGCGATCCGCACGAAGGCTGTGCGCCAGGGTGATCCGCTGGACACCGAGACGATGATCGGCGCCCAGGCCTCGAACGACCAGCTCGAGAAGATCCTGTCGTACATCGAGATCGGCAAGGGTGAGGGCGCCAAGATCGTCACCGGCGGTGAGCGCGCAGAACTCGGCGGTGACCTCAACGGTGGCTACTACGTGCAGCCCACCATCTTCACCGGCAAGAACAACATGCGCATCTTCCAGGAGGAGATCTTCGGACCCGTCGTCTCGGTCACCTCCTTCACCGACTACGCCAACGCCATCGAGATCGCCAACGACACGCTCTACGGCCTCGGCGCCGGTGTCTGGTCCCGCGACGGCGGCGTCGCCTACCGGGCCGGCCGCGACATCCAGGCCGGTCGCGTGTGGACCAACACGTACCACCAGTACCCGGCCCACGCGGCCTTCGGCGGCTACAAGCAGTCGGGCATCGGCCGTGAAAACCACAAGATGATGCTCGACCACTACCAGCAGACCAAGAACCTGCTGGTGAGCTACGCCCCGAAGGCTCAGGGCTTCTTCTGATGCTCCCGAGACTCAAAGCAACCGCCGGGGCGATGGAGCTTCTCCGTCGCCTCGGTGGTCTTCACGGCGCGCTGATGATGCATCAGAGCGGTGGATGCTGTGACGGGTCGTCGCCGATGTGTTATCCCGCAGGCGAATTCATCGTCGGGGACCGCGACGTCCTGCTCGGCATCCTCGATCTGCGGGCGGAGGTCGGCACCGTGGCCGACGACCTCCCGACCGGCAGCGACCTGGTTCCCGTGTGGATCTCGGGGTCGCAGTTCCAGGCATGGAAGCACACCCAGATGGTGCTCGACGTGGTGCCGGGCCGTGGTAGCGGCTTCTCCCTCGAGACGCCGGAGGGGCTGCGGTTCCTCAGTCGTGGCCGCGCCTACACCCCCGAGGAGAACGCGGAACTCGAGGCTCAGGAACCCCTCACCGGTGCGCAGTGGGAGGAGGGCGCTCGCCCGCCCGTCCCCACCGAGTCCATCGTCGTCGCCGAGGCAGCGGACGCCTGCCCGGTGCCGGGGATGGCGATACAGGGTTGAGTCGGGTGCGCTGAGCCGCGGTTACCGCGGTTCAGCGCACCGTCCGAGCGTCGCTCGGACTTCGGCGATCACCTCGTCGGGTCTCTGTGTGAGGTCGCGCCAGGTGTATCGCAGCACCGTCCACTCCTGAACGACGACGTTCTGCCGAGTTCGGTCTCGGTGAAAGGCGGTGGGGTCCGAATGGAAGGCCCAGCCGTCGATCTCGATGCAGACGCGTTCGTCGAGGAACACGAAGTCCAGCACGTAGCCGCGCCACGGAAAGTTGACCAGGAACCCCGTGATGCGGCCGTCGCGCATCACGGCGACGAAGAGGCGCTCGGCTTCCGACCGGGTTCCTCCCTCCGCTGCCACGAGAAGCTTCTCGGCCGCGGGGGCGCCACGTCGCCGAGGGTTCCGATCGTGTGCGCGCCGGAGCACGGACGGCGACATCCGCCCACGCAGGGCGACGTCGACGATGCCCATCCCCATCTCCTCGGACGCTTCGAGAACCGTGAGACCCGTCGCTGTGACCCGGATTCCGCGGATCGCCACCACATCGGCGGGGTCGAGGTTCCGGCGCCGCACCCGAACACCCGACGGTGCCCTACTCCGTCCTCCGCGCGGGACCGTGACATCGACGATGCGTGGTGCAACCGAAACGAGTCCGTGCCAGTACGCGGCACTGACCGATGTCACCACGGCCCCGTCGCCGGCCCAGTACGCGGCGCACCGCACACGGGCGGCATCCGTCCACGGTCTGTCACAGGCGACGTAGACGCCTCGCGTGACGCGACGCCATCTGCCGGCTCGGACGCGTCGATCGATCGCGTCCTGGCTCACCCCGGCGTCGTGAGCTTGCTTCGCGGTGATGACACCGTCGTGGAGCGCGAGAAGTCGATCGATCACAGGCGTTGGACGGATGCGTCGGCACTCCTGGTTCCGCCGGGTGCGCGCAGCCGCGGTTCCCGCGGGTCAGCGCACCGTCCAGTGGAAAAACAATCGCAACGTCCCCGCAACACGGCAGTCCTAGCCTCACCTCACCACCCGCCCACACTCCGAAAGAGGCTCACCCATGGCCGTGAAGGAACCGCGCCCCGTAGCGTCCGATTCTCAGGCAGAATCGTCCGACTACCTGGCCAAGCGCACGCTCAAGACCGGCAGTGCGGGGTGGGTGCTGCTGGCAGGGTTGGGCGTCAGCTACGTCATCTCGGGTGACTATTCGGGGTGGAACTTCGGGCTCGAGCAGGGTGGTTTCGGTGGTCTGCTGATCGCGGGCATCCTGATCGCCGGCATGTACCTGGCGATGGTGCTGGGCATGGCGGAGATGTCGTCGGCGCTCCCGGCCGCGGGCGGCGGGTACACGTTCGCCCGGCGCGCGCTCGGACCGTGGGGTGGGTTCGCTACCGGCACAGCCATTCTCATCGAGTACGCGATCGCCCCCGCGGCCATCGCAACGTTCATCGGTGCGTACGTCGAGTCGCTCGGCTTGTTCGGGATCACCGACGGGTGGTGGGTGTACCTCGCCGTCTACGCCATCTTCATCGGCGTGCACCTCGCCGGTGTGGGCGAGGCGCTGAAGGTCATGTTCGTCATCACCGGCATCGCCCTCGTCGGCCTCGTCATCTTCGCCGTCGCCGCGGTCTTCCAGTTCGACGCCTCGAACCTCACCGACATCGCCCCGACGGACGCCGCGGGCGCGTCGAGCTTCCTGCCGATGGGCTACCTGGGAATCTGGGCCGCCGTACCGTTCGCCATCTGGTTCTTCCTCGCCATCGAGGGCGTGCCGCTCGCTGCCGAGGAAGCGAAGGATCCGGCGCGCAACGTGCCGCGCGGCATCATCGCGGCGATGGCAGTTCTGCTGGTCACCGCGACCGCGATGCTGATCCTCGTGACGGGCGCCGGCGGTGCCGACGCGATGCAGGCGTCGGGCAACCCGTTGGTGGAGGCGCTGGGGGACAGCGGCGCCGCGACGGTGGTCAACTACATCGGTCTCGCCGGTCTGATCGCCAGCTTCTTCTCCATCATGTACGCCTACTCCCGGCAGCTGTTCGCGCTGAGCCGCGCCGGCTACCTGCCGAAGTCGATGTCGGTGGTCAACAGCCGGAAGGCGCCGACGCTGGCGCTGATCGTGCCCGGCATCATCGGCTTCGCCCTGACGTTCACCGGCAAGGGCTCGATGTTGTTGAACATGGCCGTCTTCGGGGCAGCGCTGAGCTACGTTCTGATGATGGTGAGCCACATCGTGCTCCGTCGCCGCGAGCCCGACATGCCGCGCCCGTACCGCACCCCGGGCGGCACGGTCACGACCGGATTCGCGCTCGTCATCGCCGCCTTCGCCGTGATCGCGACGTTCCTCGTGGACAGTCAGGCGGCGCTGTGGTGCCTGGTCGTGTTCGCGCTCTTCATGGTCTACTTCGGCGTCTACAGCCGCCACCACTTGGTGGCCAACTCTCCGGACGAGGAGTTCGCGGCGCTCGCCGCCGCCGAGGACGAACTCGGGTGAGCACCTACCACCAGCAGATCTCGGGAACCACGTACACCTTTCACGGACTCGTCGAGGTGATGGCGAAGGCCACCCCGGCGCGATCGGGCGATCAACTCGCAGGCTGCGCGGCGGAGTCGGACGCCGAACGTGCCGCCGCCGCGTGGGTTCTGGCGGATCTGCCGCTCCAGACGTTCCTGGACGAGCAGGTGGTGCCGTACGAGAGCGACGAGGTCACCCGTCTCATCATCGACAGCCATGACGCGCAGGCGTTCGACGCGGTCTCGCATCTGACGGTGGGTGGCCTGCGCGACTGGTTGCTCACGGTCGCAGCGGAACCCGACCGTGCCCGCAGGTTGCGGGACGTCGCGCCCGGCCTCACCCCGGAGATGGTGGCCGCGACGAGCAAGATCATGCGTAACCAGGATCTGATCGCGGTGGCGAAGGCGGCGACGGTCATCTCGGCGTTCCGCACGACCATCGGCCTGCCCGGCACGATGGCGACGAGGCTGCAGCCCAACCACCCGACGGACGACCCGCACGGTATCGCTGCAGCCACTCTGGACGGTCTGCTGATGGGATCGGGCGACGCCGTCATCGGCATCAACCCGGCGACCGACTCACCCGCTGCGACAGCCGATCTGCTGTACCTGCTCGACGAGATCCGGCAGCGTTTCGAGATCCCGGTGCAGTCGTGTGTGCTGTCCCACGTCACCACCACCGTGGATCTCATCGGCAAGGGCGTTCCGGTGGATCTCGTGTTCCAGTCCATCGCGGGAACCGAGGGTGCCAACTCCAGTTTCGGGGTGACGGTGCCGATGCTCCTCGAGGCCAACGAGGCGGGAAGGTCGTTGCACCGCGGCACCGTCGGAAACAACGTCATGTACCTGGAGACGGGGCAGGGTTCGGCGCTGTCCGCCAACTCGCACTTCGGTGCCGGCGGCAAGCCCGTCGATCAACAGACCCTCGAGACCCGCGCGTACGGGTTGGCCCGCGCGCTCGATCCGCTGTTGGTCAACACGGTGGTGGGCTTCATCGGACCCGAGTACCTCTACGACGGCAAGCAGATCATCCGCGCCGGCCTCGAGGACCACTTCTGCGGCAAGATCCTGGGCCTGCCGATGGGTGTCGACGTCTGTTACACCAACCATGCCGAAGCAGATCAGGACGACATGGACACGCTGTTGACGCTGCTCGGTGCCGCGGGCGCCGCCTTCGTCATCGCCGTGCCCGGTGCCGACGACATCATGCTCTGGTACCAGAGCCTGTCCTTCCACGACGCCCTCTATGTTCGACAAGTGTTGGGCCTCAAGCCCGCTCCCGAGTTCGAGGCGTGGATGCACCGGCTGGGAATGACCGACGACGCGGGACGGGTGCTGCCCATCGACGCATCCACCTCACCCCTTCGAGCATTGACGACGCCGGCATGAGCACCCCGGACTTCTGGACCGACCTCCGCGTGACGACGCAGGCGCGCATCGGTCTCGGTCGGGCGGGGGATGCGTTGCCGACGACGCGGGTGCTCGAGTTCCGTGCCGCCCACGCCGCGGCAAGGGACGCGGTCCACATGCCGCTCGACACCGACAGCTTCGCTCGGGAGATCGCCGCGGTCGGACTCGGGGATCCGGTGGTGGTGTCCAGCAAGGCGTCCACCCGCGGCGAGTACCTGCGCCGCCCCGATCTGGGGCGGCAACCCGAGGACCTGTCCGGAATAGACACGGTCGACGCGGATATCGGAATCGTGTTGTGCGACGGGCTCTCCCCGCGTGCACTGATGGATCACGGCGCAGGGTTGCTCGCTGCGCTGAAGGACTCGCTGGGCACGTTCACGATCGCACCTCCGGTGATCGCCACCCAGGCGCGGGTCGCGCTGGGAGACCATGTTGGAGCAGCACTGGGCGTGTCGACGCTCATCGTCGTCATCGGTGAACGGCCGGGACTCTCGGTCGCGGACAGCCTCGGCATCTACCTGACGCACGGTCCGAAGCCCGGGCGCAACGACTCCGAGCGCAACTGCATCTCGAACATCCACCCACCCGGCGGCATGCACTACGACCATGCCGCGAGGGTGACGGCGTCGCTGGTGGCGGGAGCACGCACGCTCGGACGGTCGGGTGTCGATCTGAAGGATTCGTCTCGCGAACTGACCTGACTAGAGTTCCGGGCGTGCTTGTTCAGCGTGTGCGGGTCGATCCCGCGCGGGACGCCCTGTCGGACGTCCGTATCACCGGTGACACGGTCACCGAGATCTCCCGACCCGGCGAACGACTGCCGTCGATCACGGGGGAGGAGGTGGTCGACGGTCGCGGTGGTGTGCTTCTGCCGGGCTTCGTCGACGGGCACGTGCACATGGCGCAGTGGGCTCTCGCGCGGCGCCGTCTCGACGTCGGCGCGGCCACCGGGGCGCGTCACCTCGTGGACCTGCTGGTGGCGTCGGGTGCCACGGGAGATGTTCGTGCGCAGGGGTTCCGGGGCGCACTGTGGGCGGACGCGCCGCACAAGGATCTGCTGGAGTCGGCGCTGCCCGGTGTTTCGGTCGCGGTGACCAGCATGGACCTGCACACGGTGTGGTTGTCCCCCGCGATGATGTCCGAGCTCGGTGTCGACCACCCGACCGGAGTATTCCGCGACCACGAGGCCATCGCGATGGGGAGTGCTATCGACGCTCGGGTCGGGAGCGACGTGCTCGACGGCTACATCTGCGACGGGACCGTGGATCTGGCGGCGCGGGGTGTGACCGAAGTGCTCGACTTCGAGTTCGACGACAACATCACGGCGTGGACGCGACGGTTCGCGGCCCGTGAGCCCGCGGTGCGGGTCAGTGCGTCGACATGGCCCACGTGGCTCGAGCAGACGCTCGCGGCGGGACATCGCACGGGTGACGTCGCACCGGACACCGGCGGTGGGCTGCGGATGGGGCCGCTCAAGATCATGGCGGACGGATCGCTGAACACCAGGACCGCCTGCTGTCACGACGCCTACCCCGACTCGGTCGACGAGGAGGAATCGCACGGTCTGCTGCTGGTCGATCACGAGGAGCTGGTTCGGTTGATGACCCGCGCCGCCGCCGGCCACATCGCGTCGGCGGTCCACGCGATCGGGGATCGCGCGAACACTGTCGTTCTCGATGCGTTCGAGACGGTGCGGGACTCCGCGGCGGCGGGGCTCCATCCCCCGGTCGGTGGACGCGTGGAGCACGCCCAGCAGGTGCGTCCGGAGGATCTCGACAGGTTCGCCGAACTCGGTGTCGTCGCGTCGGTCCAGCCGCAGCACGCGGTCACCGACCGCGACGTCGCCGACACGTTGTGGCGTGGCCGACGCTCACGGGCCTATCCCTACGGTTCGCTGCACTCGCACGGCGCGAGACTGCAGTTCGGGTCCGACGCGCCGGTGTCGCCGCCCGACCCGCGCTCGGCGATCGCCGACGCCGTCTTCCGCACCGACGACGGGCGGCCGTCCTGGACACCGGCGGAAGCAGTACCGATGGACGTCGCGCTGGCGGCGGCGTCGGGTGGCCGGTCGGGTGTGTCGATCGGTTCACCGGCCGACCTGGTGGTGCTCGCCGAGTCGCCGTACGTGGTGTCCAATGCGGACCTGCGCGCCGTCCCCGTCGTCCTCACCGTCAGCGGCGGGCGCGTCACGCACCGGGGACACTGACCTTCGCGCGACGGCGCGGTGTCCCTACCCGGCGGTAGTGTCGAAGCGTGGTCACGGTCCAGGAGAACTTCCCGTTCGCAGGAGCGCGAATGCTGCGCACGCGAGGTCGTGGAAACGCCGCAGAAGCGGGTAGACGGACCGTTCCGAGCGTTGTTTTCCAGCGGTTCACCCCCTCTGACATGCGGTCCGAGCTTCGGTGCCGCGACACGAATTCGGATGCACCCGTCTGCGTCAACTAGCATGGAAGGCTGCCTGACAAACGAAGGGATCACTATCAACCTCGCCGGATCATCGTCACTACTCACAGGTGTGGCGCATGGGTACTGCATGTCCCTGTCCCGCGACGACGCGCTCTTCGGCGCCGGCGTCACGAGTGGATACCGGAGTGCAGACGCGGGGTGCAGCGACAGAATCAACGGCAGCAGTACCGAGTGTTCGGGGCGAAACGGGGGAATCGCACCGAACGGATCGTCGACGACGGTCGGCTCGGACAGCTGGGACCACGCGATCGTTCGCGGTGTCACGAGAGAACACGGGGAGTAGAACGTGGACGACGATTCGCGCTCGGGCGGCGACGATGCACGCCCGGACAGTGCCGAGGGCACCGAACCCGGACAGGTCGAGTCGACGCTTCCGGAGGGGGCTTTCCCTCTCTCCGGTGCCCAACGAGGAATCTGGTTCGCGCAGCAGTTGGCGGGCGACGTCCCCATCGCGATCGCGCACTACGTCGAGCTGAACGGTGAGCTCGACCTCCAGCTGTTGAACGACGCGCTCGATCGCGCCGGTCGGGAGTTCGGATCGGGCTACCTCCGTCTGACCGAGGTCGACGGCGAGCCGTTCCAGTACGTCGACCTGAGCATCGACGACCACGTCTCCTACCTCGATCTGCGGTCGGAGGACGACCCCGAGGCCGCGGCCATGGCCTGGATGACGCGCGAGTACAGCGCGCCCGTGGACATGCTGGTGGATCGACTCGTCGTCTCGCACGTCCTGCAGCTGTCCGACAAGCGCTGGTTCTGGTACTCCCGCATCCACCACGTCGCTCTCGACGGGTTCGGCGCGATGACGATGATCCAGCGCACGGCCGCGCTCTACTCGGCCGCTGTCGACGGCGTGGAGGTCGAACCGTCGAAGGCGGTCGATCTGCACAACCTGTACGAGGACGATGCGAAGTACCGCTCCTCCGAGCGCTTCGAGAAGGACGGCGCCTACTGGGCGGAGAAGGTCCGCAGCCTGCCCGACCCGCCGTCGCTCTCGCCGATCACGGCGCCGCCCACCTCGCCCGCCCTGATCGCCGGCGGATACGTGTCGGAGGACCTCGCCGAGCGGCTGGACGCCCGCGTGACCGAGCTCGGCACCGCGTCGGCACCCTTCGTCGTGGCCGCGTTCGCCGCCTTCGTCGCCCGGATGACCGGCACCGAGGACGCCGTGCTGAGCCTGCCCGTCTCCGCGCGCACCACCGCCGTGATGCGGCGCTCCGGCGGCATGGTGTCCAACGTCGTCCCGCTGCGTATCGCGCTGCCTCCCAGTTGCACGGTCGCCGAGTCCGCGTCGCGTGCCCAGCTCGAGCTGACCGGGGCGTTGCGCCGTCAGCGGTATCGGCACGAGGACATCCGCCGCGACAGCGGTGAATCCGTCACCCAGCGTGGACTGTTCGGCCCGTCCATCAACATCATGTTGTTCCACGACGATCTGCGCCTCGGCGACATGCACGGGTCGTACAACGTTCTGACCACCGGTCCCGTCGAGGACCTCGCGCTCAACATCTACCCGGGTGCCGACGGCCGCGAACTGCGTATCGACTTCGAGGCCAACCCGTTGCGTTACACACAGGAGCGGCTGAACGCGCACCGCGCACGGTTCGTCACCTTCCTCGATGCGCTGATCGAGGCGTCCCCGGATGCGCCGATCGGATCGCTCGATCTGCTCACCGAGGACGAGCGTGAACGCATCGTCCCGGCGCTGGGAGCCGAGAGCTTCCCGCAGATCACCTTCGCCGAGATCATCGCGCGCGCAGTCGATTCCGCACCCGACCGTGTCGCCGTCACGTGCGGCTCGGAGTCGGTCACGTACGCCGAACTGGACGCTCGCTCGAACCGTTTCGCCAGGTTGCTCACCTCGCGCGGAGTGGGCCCGGAAAGTGTCGTCGCGGTGGCACTCGGCCGTTCGGTCGAGATGATCCACGCGACGTGGTCGATCGTCGCCTCCGGTGGCGCGTTCCTCCCGATCGATCCCGCGTATCCGCTCGACCGCATCGTGCACATGCTGGGCGACTCGGGAGCCCGCGTCGGTGTGACGACGCGTCGGCACGTGGACTCGCTCCCCGACACCGTCGAATGGCTGGTCATCGACGATCCGGAGCTGTGCGGAGATCTCGAGGTCTGCTCTCCGGCGCGGATCACCGATGCCGACCGCTCCACCCCGATCCGCCCCTTCACCGCTGCCTGGATGATCTACACGTCGGGCTCGACGGGACTGCCCAAGGGCGTGGTCGTCGGCCACGACGGACTCTCCAACATCATCGGCGAGATGACGGTGTCCTACGGGGTCTCGTCCGACTCGGTGATCCTCGGCGTGGCATCACCGAGCTTCGACGCGTCCATCTTCGAGCAGCTCATGGCGCTCTCCGCGGGCACCACGCTGGCACTGGCTCCGTCCGGCGTGTTCGGCGGCGAGGAACTCGCGGACTACATCCGTGAGAAGAACGTCACGCACGTGGTCATCACGCCCGCCGCGTTGGGGTCGTTGGACCCGGACGGTCTCGAGCAGATCGAGAGCATCATCAGCGCCGGCGAGGCGCTGCCGTCGGAGGTCGCCGCCCGCTGGACACCGCGCACCGCACTCCGGAATGCATACGGCCCCACCGAGACCACGATGATCGGGTCGATCTCCGCCCCTCTCGAACCCGGTGCCCCCGTCACCATCGGATCACCCATCCGTGGCACCCGGCAGGTCGTGCTGGACAACAGGCTCCGTCCCGTCCCGATCGGCGTCGTGGGTGAGCTCTACCTCGCGGGCGTCGACCTGGCCCGTGGGTACGCCAACCGCGTCGGTCTCACGTCGACACGGTTCGTGGCCGGCCCGTGGGCGGAGCCGGGCGGCCGCATGTACCGCACCGGTGACCTGGTGCGGTGGACCGACGACGGCGACATCGTCTACGTGGGACGCGCCGATTCGCAGGTCAAGATCCGCGGCTTCCGCATCGAGCTCGGTGAGATCGACGCGGTGCTGGCGACCCATCCGAGCGTCCGGACGTCCGTCACCGTCGCGCACCGTCAGGCCTCGGGTGCCACCGTCCTTGCCGCGTACGTGGTGTTGCGGCCCGGGGTCTCGCTGGATCACACCGAGCTGCTGCGCCATGCATCGCACCAACTTCCGTCCCACATGATCCCGTCTGCGGTCGTCGTGCTCGACCAGCTGCCGGTCACGGTCAACGGCAAGATCGACCACCGCCGTCTGCCGGAACCGGTCCTCGCCACCCGCGAGTTCCGTGCTCCGACAACCGTTGTCGAGGAGATCGTCGCCTCCGTCTTCACCCAACTGATGGGTGTGGAGAAGGTCGGTCTGGACGACGACTTCTTCGCGCTCGGCGGCAATTCACTGATCGCGACGCGCGCGGTATCGCGGCTCGGCGCGGCGCTGGGAACCCAGGTCTCGGTCCGCACACTGTTCGAGGCTCCCACCGTGGAGTCGCTCGCGTCCCGTCTGCAGCAGGGCGGGCACGGAGTGTCGCGGGCGCCGTTGGTGCGCCGAGAACGCACCGGCCCCGTCCCGCTGTCGCTCGCGCAGCGCCGCATGTGGTTCCTCAACCAGTTCGATCCGTCGTCGGTGGCCTACAACATCCCGCTGGCGCTGCGACTCGAGGGAGACCTCGACATCGCCGCCCTGCAGGTCGCGATCATGGACGTCGTCGACCGTCACGAGGCGCTGCGCACGTCGTACCCCGACACGCAGGACGGCCCGGTGCAGGTGGTCCACGATCCGGAAGCAGTCGTTCCCGATCTGACTCCCGTGCCCGTCACCGCGGAGGACCTGCCCACGGCACTGTTGTCCTTCGCGATGACGACGTTCCAGGTGACCGAGCACGTTCCGTTGGTGGGCAGGCTCTTCCAGATCGACGAGACCCATCACGTGCTGGCCATCGTCGTGCATCACATCTCGTCCGACGGTGCCTCGCTCACGCCACTGGCCCGCGACCTCATGGCCGCCTACAGCGCCCGCATCGCCTTCTACGCGCCCACCTGGACGCCACTTCCGGTGCAGTACACCGACTACACGCTGTGGCAGCGCGAGGTGCTCGGCTCCGAGGACGACCCCACGTCGTTGATCGCCCAACAGGAGCGGTACTGGGTCGAGACGCTGCGCGATGCACCGGATCTGCTCCCGCTGCCGCTCGACAGGGCGCGCCCGACGCGGTCGTCGCTGAGCGGTGGACTGCACTCGTTCGACATCGACCCCGAGCTGCACCGCGCGATGATCGAGCTGGCCTCCCGGAACCGCACGACGCTCTTCATGGTGGTCCACGCGGCGCTCGCCGTGACGTTGGCGAAGATCAGCTCGACCGACGACATCGTCATCGGAACGCCCGTCGCCGGTCGTGGCGACGCCGCGATCGACGACCTGGTCGGCATGTTCGTCAACACGCTGGCGCTGCGGACGACGGTGCCCGGACGCCAACCGTTCGACGCGCTGCTCGAGCACGTCCGCGAACGGGATCTGCAGGCGTTCGCCAACAGCGACGTCCCGTTCGAGCGGCTCGTCGAGGTGCTGTCCCCGGCGCGCTCGGAGTCCCGCCATCCCATCTTCCAGGTCATGCTGGCCTTCGAGAACCTGGGCCGGTCGACGGTGGAACTCACCGGATTGCGGCTCTCCACAGTCGATCTCGACCTCCATGTGGTCAAGTTCGACCTGCAGCTGACGATGACCGACCGGATGGACGACGCCGGCCGCCCCGCGGGCATGCCGGCCACGTTCTCCTACGCCTCCACACTGTTCGACGCGTCCACCATCGAGGCGATCGCGCGTCGGTTCGAGCGCGTGCTCCGCACCATCGTCGCCGAACCGTCCACCCGCGTGGGCGACATCGACGTGCTGGACGACAGTGACCGCATCGTGGCCGAGCAGTCGGTGCAGCGTGTCGCGCAAGGTGTGTCCGTCGGCGACGACACCATCGTCTCGCGCGTGCTGGACCACGCCGCGTCGTCACCCGATGCGTGCGCGGTGCGCTTCGGCACGTCGTCGATCACGTACGGCGACATGGACATCCGCTCCGCTGCGGCTGCGGCTCGACTCCACGAGCTGGGTGTCGGCGTCGGTGATCGCGTGGCCGTCGTCGCGGATCGTTCCGTCGATCTGGTGGTCGTGCTGTTCTCGATCATGCGCGCCGGCGCCACCTACGTGCCCATCGATCCCGAGTACCCCGGTGACCGCGTCGACTACGTCGTCGCGGACTCGGGTGCGCGGTTCGCTGTGGTGTCCTCGCGCCTCGAGGAGCGGGTCCGCCGTGACGGTCTCACCGTCATCGTCGACACCGATCTCGCGGCGCCCCCTGCCGAGGGTGTCGTCCTCGATCCCGCTGCGCTGCTCCCGTTCTCGCAGCCCGGCGATGTCGCGTACATCATCTACACCTCGGGATCGACGGGTAACCCCAAGGGCGTCGCGGTGCCGCACACCAACGTCGTCACGCTGCTGAGCAACACCCAGCAGTACTTCGAGTTCGGTCCCGACGACGTGTGGACGATGTTCCACTCGTACGCCTTCGACTTCTCCGTGTGGGAACTCTGGGGCGCCCTCACCACGGGCGGCAGCGTGGTCGTCGTCGATCACTGGACGGCTCGCTCGCCCGGCGACTTCCTCGACATGCTCGCCGAGCGCGGCGTGACGGTGCTGAACCAGACTCCGTCCGCGTTCTACCAACTGGCCGAGGCGGAACGTGACCGCGCCGGCACGGCCCTGTCGCTGCGTCACGTCGTGTTCGGCGGCGAAGCGCTCGACCTCTCGCAGCTGCAACGGTGGTACGCACGGCATTCCGACGACAGTCCGCGTCTGGTGAACATGTACGGCATCACCGAGACCACGGTGCACGTGACCTACCAGGCGCTGACCGCGGCCTTCGCCGCGTCCGCCCAGGGCAGTGTCATCGGTACCCCCGTGCCCGGCCTCGGCGGCGTCGTCCTGGACAGCTCGCTGCGGCCCGTCCCGGTCGGTGTTCCGGGTGAGCTGTACGTCATGGGTGACCAGTTGGCCCAGGGATACGTAGGACGTCCGGACCTGAACGCCACCCGCTTCGTGGCCAATCCGTACCTCGGTGGGCAGCGCATGTACCGCTCCGGCGACGTCGTGCGCTGGAACCGCGACGGCGCGTTGGAATACCTCGCACGCGCCGACGCGCAGGTGCAGATCCGTGGGTTCCGCGTGGAACTCGGCGAGATCGAGACCGTCGTCGCCTCGGCGCCGGGCATCGCCGGTGCGGCCGCATCCGTGGTCCGCCGTCCCGCCGGTGACGTCCTCGTGGCCTTCGTCGTCCCCGAGTCGGGGTCGTCCGTCGACGCCGGTGAGATCACGTCCCACGTAGGAAACATGTTGCCGGCCTACATGGTCCCGGCTCGCATCGTCGAGCTCGACCGTCTGCCCCTGACCGTGAACGGCAAGCTCGACCGCAAGGCTCTGCCCGAGGTGTCCGACGACTCGGACCGTGAGTACCGCGCGCCGTCGACGAGAGTCGAGAAGGCCATCGCGGGAGTCTTCGAGGACATCCTCGACGTGACCCCGGTGGGGCTCGACGACGACTTCTTCGCCCTCGGCGGCAACTCGCTGATCGCCACCCAGGTGGCGTCTCGCATCGGCACCGAGCTGGGCGTCCACGTCCCGGTCCGTGCGGTCTTCGACGCCACCACCGTGCATCGCCTCGCCGCCGTGGTTGCCGACCTCGGCGCATCCGACCGCCCGGCGCTCGTGCCGATGCCGCGTCCCGACGAAATTCCTCTGGCGCTTGCGCAACAGCGGATGTGGCTGAGCAACCGGCTGGACCCCGCGTCGCCGATGTACAACCTGCCGTTGGGTATCCGGCTCGAGGGCGACCTCGACGTCGAGGCACTCCGGCAGGCCATCCGTGACCTGGTCACCCGCCACGAGATCCTCAGGACGATCTATCCGCACACCGACGGAGTTCCGCGGCAGGAGATCCTGACCGTCGAGCAGGCCGGGGTGGACCTCGCGGTCGAGTCGGTGCCGTCCGCACAGTGGATGGATCACTTCGTCGCGCTCGCGACGCGGGGATTCGACGTCACCACCTCGGTCCCGCTGCGCGTGGCGCTCCTGCGTGATCCGGCTGCGCCGTCGGAGGCGGTCCTCGCGATCGTCGTCCACCACATCGCCGCCGACGGTGTCTCACGCGTCGCGTTGACCCGTGATCTCGTCAGCGCCTACCTGGCGCGCGCGTCGGACACCGAACCGACCTGGGCGCCGATGCCCGTGCAGTACGCCGACTACGCCCTGTGGCAACGCGACGTCATCGGCTCGCCCCGGGACGCGGACTCGGTGGCCGCCGCGCAGATCGCCTTCTGGAAGCAGGCGCTCGAGGGAGTGCCGGCGGAACTTGATCTGCCCCGCGACCGTGAACGCCCCGCGGCGCCGACCCGTGAGGGAGCATCCGTCCACTTCGCGATCGACGGGTTCGCCGCCGACCGCGTCGAGGCGCTCGCCCGCGATCACAACGCGACTCGGTTCATGGTGGTGCACGCAGCACTGGCCGTTCTGCTCTCGCGCCTGTCCGGAAGCACGGACATCCCGATCGGAACGGCCCTCGCCGGCCGCGGGGAGCCCGCGTTGGACAACCTGGTCGGCATGCTCGTCAACACCGTGGCCCTGCGCGTGCGGATCGACGAGGACCGGACGTTCGCCGACCTGGTCGACGCCGTCCGCCGTGTCGACGTCGACGGATTCGCCAACTCGGAGGTGCCGTTCGAGACCGTCGTCGACGCGGTGGCGCCGCAGCGCACCTCCTCGGTGCCGCCGATATTCCAGACGGCACTGGCGTTCCGCAACATCACGCCCGCCAGGGTCGAGCTCGACCGGATCACCGTCTCCGAACTCGAGAACCCGTTCGAACCGGCCAACTTCGACCTGCTGCTCACCGTCGACGACGACGGGTCGCGCAAGCCGGGCGGCGACATGACGATGATGTTCACCTACTCCACCGAACTGTTCGACGCGTCCACCGTCGAGACGTTCGGAAAGCATCTGGTGTCGCTGTTGCGGGCCGGGGTCACCGAGCCCACGCGTCTCGTCGCGGACCTGCCGATGGCAGAGGTCACGGCCGTGGTCGTGCCCGAGACCGGCCCGTCCGAGACGGCCTCCTTCGACGGACCGTCCTTCGTGTCGTCCTTCGAATCCGCCGTGGAGTCCGATCCCGATGCGCCCGCCGTGGTCGTGGGGGACACCGACGTCACGTACGCAGAACTCGACGCCCGATCGAACCGCACCGCACGATGGTTGTCCGCGAACGGCGTCGGCGCCGGGTCCCGCGTCGTGGTCCGGTCGGCGTCGGCGGACGGCAACCCCGACGTGCTCGCGCTCTGGTGGGGCGTGTTCAAGGCGGGTGCGGCCCTCGACCTCAGCGGGCAGTCCGCCGACGTCGTGCTGCTGGCCGGCGCACCGCAGAACGGACAGGTCGCCCCGCTGGTCCTGTCCGTCGACGACGCGTCCGCCGAGATCGCGGCGCAGAACGCGCGCCCGGTCACCTACGCAGACCGCGTCCGACCGCAGCGCGGAGACGACCCTGCGTTGGTCCTGGCATCGGTCGACGGATCGGCACGCGTCCTCGGCCTCGACGAACTGTCCCGCGTGGTGTCCACCGAGGCCGAGCGTCTCGCCGTGGACTACGAATCACGGTTGTTCGCGACGCCGAC
This sequence comes from Rhodococcus sp. AC861, assembly GCF_979256035.1. Lineage (NCBI taxonomy): Bacteria > Bacillati > Actinomycetota > Actinomycetes > Mycobacteriales > Nocardiaceae > Rhodococcus > Rhodococcus sp. AC861. The sequence goes on along the minus strand of NZ_CEEDMW010000002.1, from coordinate 83,792 downwards.
GGTGTCCTCGACCTCGCGCGCCCTGCGGGCGCTGGTCGCGGGCATCGCCGGAGCCGCGGTGCTCGCTCCCGACGAGGCGGCACCGTCGCTGACCGACGTCCTCGTCGATCAGTGGGTGACGCACCTGTTCGCGACGCCGCCCGATCTCGAGACCGTGGACGTCGAGTCGTTGGAGGACCTGGCCGTGGTGGTCACCGACCCCGGTGCGGGATCACCGACAGCGGGAGTCGACGGCTCGGAGTTCGCCGACGGAACGGACATCGAGGTCGTCTCGATCTCGTCCACAGGAATGGGTATCCATGGTTCCGGACCTGCTGCGCGGAGCTCGTGACGACACCACCGGCCCGCACCCGGGTCCGCGATACGGCGCAGCGCGCTCTCGTTAAGGTTGATCGGATGGAGCGACGCTCCATGAAGCACGCGTGCACGCGCCCTCGGGGAGTGATGCGGGTACGCAGCGGGATCGTCGGCGGGCAACCGCGGACGAGGCTCGGTATTTACACACGAGGAGTACGACGATGACGGATAGCACTCCCACAGGTTCCGAGGATTCCGAAAACTCCAAGGGTTCCGAAGAGACCACCCCGAACGGTGGACGTGCACGGAAGGCGCGCCCGACGCGGGAGCGCCCGCGTCGCCGTCAGCGCCCGCGCGCGGCGACACTCCCGCAGATCCTCGCTGCCGCCGTCGAGGTCGACCCCGATCGCGACGCCATCGTTCTCGTCGACGCCGCCGGCACGTCGCACGCATGGACCTACCGTGAACTCGATACCGCGTCGTCGAAGCTCGCCCGTGAACTGATGGACCGCGGTGTGGGCGCCGAGGACGTCGTCGCCCTCGCCGTGACCCGGTCCGCGCAGTCCATCCTGTCCATCTGGGCCGTCGCCAAGACCGGCGCCGCCTACGTTCCCGTCGATCCGAAGTACCCGGCCGATCGCATCGAGTACATGCTCACCGACTCGGGCGCGAGCATCGGGATCACGACGGCCGAGTACCGGGACGCCCTCCCGGCGTCCGTCGACGTGCGCTGGCTCGTTCTGGGAGACTCCGACCTCGACGCTGCCGTCGAGGCTCGCTCGGGTGATCCGGTCACCTATGCGGACCGCGTGCGCGTCCTCGGACCCGCGAACACCGCGTACATGATCTACACCTCGGGTTCGACGGGTCGACCCAAGGGCGTCGAGGTCACGCACGCCGGTCTGTCGGGACTGGTGGCCGAACAGCGCGAGCGCTACGGCATCGACTCCTCGTCGCGGACCCTCGCCGTCGCGTCCCCGAGTTTCGACGCCTCCGTCTTCGAGCTGCTCATGGCCGTAGGTTCCGGTGCCACCTTGGTCGTGTCCCCGCCGGAGGTCTTCGGCGGCGACGACCTGACCGCACTGATGCGCGCGCAGCGGGTGACGCATGCCGTCATCACGCCGTCGGTGCTCGCGTCGGTGACGCCGTCCGAGCTCCCCGACCTCCGCGTCGTGGTCACCGCGGGTGAGGCCTGCCCTCCCGAACTGGTGTCCCGCTTCGTGACCGACTCCCGCCGGATGTTCAACGGCTTCGGTCCCACCGAGGCCACCATCATGACCAACGGCGCGGAACTGTTCCCGGACGCACCCGTCTCCATCGGCGGCCCGATCCGCGACTTCCGCACCCCTGTCCTCGACGGGCGTCTCCGCGACGTCCCTGCCGGGGTGGCAGGCGAGCTGTACGCCGCCGGACCGGGTCTGGCACGTGGGTATCACGGACGCCCGTCGCTGACCTCCGAGCGTTTCGTCGCCGACCCCTTCGGCGAGCCCGGATCGCGCATGTACCGCACCGGCGACCTCGCGCGCGTACGGGCCGGTGGCGCAGTCGACTATCTGGGCCGTTCCGACTTCCAGGTCAAGGTCCGCGGTTTCCGCATCGAGCTCGGCGAGATCGACGCCGCGCTGAGCGCACACCCGGATGTCCGCTTCGCCGCGGCAGCCGGCCACCAGTTGGCCGACGGGTCCACCGTCCTGGTCGCCTACGTCCAGCCGGAGCCGGGCCACGAGGTCGACGTCGCCGACGTCACCGAGTTCGTCGGCCGCAGCCTCACCGCCTACATGGTGCCGTCCGAGATCATCGTCATCGACGCGGTCCCGTTGACGCCGGTGGGCAAACTCGACCGTGCTGCACTGCCGCAGCCGACGATCGGTACCTCCACCAAGGAGTACCGGGCGCCCCAGTCCGCGACCGAGCGGACCGTCGCGGACGTCCTGTCCGACCTCCTCGCGGCCGAACGAGTGGGCCTCGACGACACCTTCTTCGAGCTCGGCGGCAACTCGCTGCTGGCCACCCAGGTCGTCGCGCGCATCAATCAGGCGGCGCAGTCCCGCATCGCGGTCCGCGACGTCTTCGAAGCGACATCCATCGCGGATCTGGCTGCACGAGTGGATCTCTCACTCGGTGCCCCCGAGCGGCCCCCGCTGGTCCGTCGTTCACGCGACGCCGAACTGCCGCTGTCCTACGCGCAGCAGCGCATGTGGTTGACCAACCAGTACGACGTCAGCTCTCCCGCATACAACCAGCCCGTCGTCCTGCGCATGACGGGAGCGCTGAACATCGAGGCGCTCGGCCGCGCGTTCGAGGACCTGATCACCCGGCACGAGACGCTCCGCACCGTCTACCCGCAGACCGAGAGCGGTCCGGTGCAGCGCATCGAACCCGCCTCGTCGGTGTCGGTGGTGCTCGAACCGGAGCGCATCGACGAGTCGACGGTGTACGAGCGACTCACCCCGGTGGTTCTGGACGGATTCGACGTGTCGTCCTCGGTCCCGTTCCGCGCCAAGCTGTTCCAGATCGCCGACCAGGACTACGTCCTCGCGGTGGTCATGCACCACATCGCCAGTGACGGCGGGTCGCTCGCCCCTCTCGTGCGCGACCTGACGACGGCCTATGTGGCGCGCAGCGCCGGCTCCGCGCCGGACCTGCCGGAGCTCGAGGTGCAGTACGCGGACTACGCCATGTGGCACCGCGAGCTCCTCGGCGACGAGAACGATCCGGAATCGCTGAGCGCCAAGCAGATCGCGTTCTGGACACGCGCGCTGGCGGGCACGCCGGAGGTCATCGAACTGCCGACCGACCGCACCCGCCCGGCCCAGCCGTCCTCGCGCGGCGCGACCGTGACCTTCCGTGTGGAGTCCGATGTCGCGGAGGGTCTGAACGAGCTGGCCCGTCGCACGAACTCGACGATGTTCATGGTGGTCCATGCCGCGCTGGCGGTCCTGTTGTCGCGCATGGCGGCGACGGACGACGTGTCGGTGGGTACGCAGATCGCCGGGCGCGGCGAGCAGGCTCTCGACCCGCTCGTCGGCATGTTCGGCAACACCCTCGTGCTGCGGTCCTTCGTCACCCCGGACGAGTCGTTCGAGGACTTCCTCGTCCGCACGCGCACCGCGGATCTGGACGCGCTCGGCAACTCCGACCTGCCTCTCGACCGGCTGGTGGAGATCCTGCGCCCGCAGCGGTCGCTGGCGTACGCGCCGCTGTTCCAGGTGCTGCTCATGCTGCAGAACTTCGAGCGCACCGAGATCGAACTCCCCGATGTCACCATCGGTCTGCTCGACTCGGACGTCCCGGTCGCCAAGCTGGATCTGACCGTCACCCTCATGGAGCAGGTCGATCCCGACGGCTCGCCCGGTGCGATCGACGGATCTCTGCTGTACGCGACCGATCTGTTCGACGAGGGCACGGCCGCCGCGATCGCCGAGCGCTATGTCGGCATTCTCGCCGCCGTCGTGGCCGACGCGTCGACACCGGTCGGCGATCTGCCGTTGACCACGGCGGGGGAGCAGGACCGTCTCGACTCCCTGCGGGGCGTGGATGCACCGTTGCCCTCCGAGACCCTCGTCGACATGTTCCGTCGCGGTGCCGCGATCGACCCCTCGGCCACCGCGGTGGTGTACGAGGGCGAGTCGCTGACCTACGCCGAGTTCTCCGAGCGGGTCAACCGACTGGCGCGTCACCTTCTCTCCTTGGGCGTGGGCCCGGATACCCGTGTCGCGGTCGGCATGCGGCGATCACTCGAAATGATGATCGGGATCTACGCGGTCCTCGAAGCCGGGGGCGCGTACGTCCCCGTCGATCCGGATCACCCGGCCGAGCGCACCGAGTACGTCCTCGACAGTGCCGCCCCCGTCGTGCTGCTGACCACATCGCGCGATCACCGGGATCTTCCGGAGCACAGCAACATCATCGACGTCGACACGGTCGACCTGTCGGGAGTGTCCGCGGATGCTCTGACCGACGACGAGCGCACGGCCGCTCTGCTGCCGTCGAACATCGCGTACATCATCTACACCTCGGGATCGACCGGACGCCCCAAGGGCGTTGCCGTGTCGCATCACTCGGTGATCAACCAGATGCTGTGGATGCACGAGACCTACGATCTGACTGCCGGCGACACGATGCTGCAGAAGACGCCGGTCACCTTCGACGCGTCGGTGTGGGAGTTGTTCCTGCCGCTGCAACTCGGCGCGACGCTGGTCGTGGCCCGGCCCGACGGCCACCTCGACGTGCAGTACCTGCTCGACCAGGCTCGGACGCACCGCATCGCGATCCTCGAGTTCGTGCCGTCCATGCTCGAGCTGTTCATGTCGGACGCCGGTCTGGCTCTGCCGGATTCGCTGCGGTACCTCTCCGTCGGTGGTGAGGCGCTGTCCGCGGACCTGGTCCGACGCTTCGCCGCCTCCTCCGCGGCCGAGCTCGACAACACCTACGGCCCCACCGAGGCCACGGTCACCTCGACCCTGCACCGGACCACCGAGGCCGACGTCCGCACCGTCCCGATCGGTCGTCCGATCCGCAACACCGGTGCGCGCGTGCTCGATTCGCGTCTGCACGACGTCCCGGTCGGTGTCCCGGGAGAGCTCTATCTCACGGGTGCTCAGTTGGCGCGGGGCTACTTCGGACGTCCGGACCTCACGTCCGACCGGTTCGTCGCCGATCCTCGCACCACCGGTCTGCGGATGTACCGCACCGGTGACCTGGTGCTGCGCACGGCCGACGGCGAGCTGGAGTTCCTCGGCCGCACCGACTTCCAGGTCAAGCTCCGCGGTCTGCGCATCGAGCTGGGCGAGATCGAGTCCGCCCTGACGGCTCATCCGGACGTGGCACGCGCAGTCGCCATCGTTCATTCCGACGAGCGCACCGGCGAAGCCTTGGTGGCGTACATCGTGCCGGAAGCCGGGCGCGCACCGGATCTGGCGAGCGTCCTCGACCTGGTGGGCGAACGCGTTCCCGCCTACATGGTCCCCTCGCACCTGACGATCCTCGACGAGATCCCGCTGAGCCCCAGCGGCAAGCTGGACCGCCGTGCGCTCCCCGAGCCCGTCGACGTGTCCGGTCCCCGCGAGTACCGCGCCCCCGAGACGGTGTCCGAGAAGGTCGTCGCCGACGTCTTCTCCGCGCTGCTCGACGCGCCGCGTGTGGGCATGGACGATTCTTTCTTCGAGCTCGGTGGCAACTCGCTGGTCGGCATGCGAGCGGTGGCTCGTGTCAACGAGGCGCTGGGCAGTTCCATCGGTGTCCGCGACCTGTTCGAGAAGCCCAGCGTCGCTGCGCTCGCCGCGCGGATCGACGCCGCGGCGCAGACCGGACGCACCCGCCCGGTGCTGGCACCGCGGGAGCGTCCCGAGCGGATCCCGCTGTCTCTCGCCCAGTCCCGCATGTGGTTCGTCAACCAGTTCGACACCGAGTCCGCGGCGTACAACATCCCGCTGGTGATCACGCTCCGCGGCGCCCTGGACGTCGACGTGCTCCGGGCTGCCGTCGGCGACGTGCTGGAGCGTCACGAATCCCTGCGCACGCTCTACCCGCAGGTGGACGGCACGCCGTACCAGGTCATCCTTCCGGCCGAGCAGGTCTCCTCGCAGTTCTCGGTCGTCGACGTGACGTCCGACGCCGTGCAGAGCCGCGTGATCGACATGGTCACGTCCGGGTTCGACGTCACCGCCGAGGTACCGCTGCGCGGCGCCCTGCTGCGGATGTCGGACACCGATTCCGTGCTGGCCTTCGTCGTGCACCACGTCAGTGCCGACGGCTTCTCGATGGGGCCGCTGGCCCGCGACGTGATGACCGCGTACGCGGCACGTCAGGCGGGTTCGCCGGCGTGGAGCGAGAACGGCCCGCTGCGTCCGCTCGAGGTGCAGTACGCGGACTTCTCCCTGTGGCAGCGCGAGATGCTCGGGTCCGAGTCGGACCCGGAGTCGCTTGCCTCGCAGCAGGAGTCGTACTGGGTGACCCAGCTGGACGACCTGCCCGAGGTTCTCACCCTCCCGTCCGATCGACCGCGCCCGGCCGTGTCCACCGGCGGCGGCGCCGCGGTGAACCACGTCATCGGAGCCGATGTCCACGCCCGCGCCGCGGATGTCGCGCGGGCGCACGACGCCACCCTCTTCATGGTCGTGCACAGCGCGTTGGCCGTCGTGCTGGCGAAGCTGTCGAACACCACCGACATCGCCGTCGGTGCGCCCATCGCCGGCCGCGGTGAGGAAGCGCTCGACGACCTGGTCGGCATGTTCGTCAACACCTTGGTGCTTCGCAGCCATGTCTCACCGCACGCGTCGTTCGCCGAGTTGCTCGCCGAGACGAAGTCCGTGGACCTGAACGCCTTCGGCAACGCCGACGTGCCCTTCGAACGACTCGTCGAGGTGCTCGCCCCCGAGCGCTCGACGTCGCACAATCCGCTGTTCCAGGTGGCTCTCGCCTTCCAGAACCTCGAGCGCACCACGTTCGAACTCGGCGGACTCGAGGTCGCGCGCTACGACGCCGGGGTGCACTCGGCCAAGTTCGACCTCTCCATCGAGATCACCGAGACCGTCGACGAGTCCGGCGCACCGGCCGGTCTCTCGATCGAGGTCACCTACGCCACCGACCTGTTCGACGCTCCGACCGTGTCGCTGTTCTGCGAGCGACTCGAGCGGGTCCTGGCGGCAGCGATCGATGCTCCGGATCGTGCGGTGGGCGACATCGCGTTGCTCGAACCCGCCGAGGCCGCCGCTCTCGCTCCCGTCACCGGCGACGACCCGGTCGACGAGCGGATCCTCGGCGACCTGCTCGTCGAGGCCGCGGAAATCAACCCGGACGGCCCGGCGCTGGTCTTCGACAGTGCCGTGCTGTTCGAGGGCACCTCGGCGACCTACCGCGAGGTCGCGGACTTCACCGCCCGTCTCGCACGCATCCTCATCGCCCGCGGTATCGGCAGCGGATCCACTGTCGCACTGTCGGTCCCGCGGTCGGCGGAGTCCGTCGCCCTGATGTGGGCGGTCACCCGCACCGGCGCGGCCTTCGTGCCGATCGACCCCAACTACCCGGCCGACCGTATCGAGCACATGGTCACCGACTCGGGTGTCCGCGTCGGTCTCACCCTGGGTGCCCACCGTGGATCTCTGCCCGACGACATCGACTGGCTCGTCGTCGACTCCGACGACCTGCGCCGCCAGGTTTCCGAGGCGTCCTCGGCACCGATCACCGACGCCGAGCGTCTGCGTACCGTGACGCCGTCCGATCGTGCGTACATCATCTACACCTCCGGTTCCACCGGTCTGCCCAAGGGCGTCTCGGTCTCGCACCGTGGCCTGAACCAGCTCGGAGTCTCGCAGCGCGAGCAGTACCGCGTCGAGCGTGACTCGCGGGTCATGCATTTCGCGTCGCCGAGCTTCGATGCATCACTGCTGGAGCTGCTGCTCGCGGTTCCCGCCGCGGCCGCTCTGGTGATCGTGCCGACATCCGTGTACGGCGGCGAGGAGCTGGCGCAGTTCCTGCGTCGTCACGAGGTGACGCACGCCTTCATCACGCCGGCCGCGCTGGCGTCGGTGGATCACACCGGTCTTCCCGCGCTGCAGACCATTTCGGTGGGCGGCGAGGCGTACTCCCAGGATCTGGTGACCAGGTTCGCCCCGGGCCGGCGCATGCTCAACGTGTTCGGACCGACCGAGACCACCATCGTCTCGCACATCGGCAAGCCGATGGTTCCGGGTGGCCCGATGCCGTTCGGCGGCCCGATCCGCGGCGGCCGGGCGATGGTCCTGGACGCTCGGCTCAACCCCGTCCCCGTCGGTGTTCCCGGCGACCTCTACACCGCGGGACCCGGTGTGGCGCAGCACTATCACGAGCGTCGCGCACTGTCCTCCGAGCGGTTCGTCGCCGATCCGTACGGCGACCCCGGTACGCGCATGTACCGCACCGGCGACGTGGTGCGGTGGTGGAAGCGTCCCGAGACGGGCGACCTCGAACTCGAGTACGTCGGTCGCGGTGACTCGCAGATCAAGATCCGCGGCTTCCGCATCGAGCCGGGTGAGATCGACGCGGTGGTCTCCTCCCACCCGGAGGTCCAGTTCGCGCTGACCACTCCCTTCACCACCGCTGCCGGCTCCAAGGTGCTGGTCACCTACGTCACGCTGACCGCGGGATCGCTGCTGCGGGAATCCGACCTGACCGAGTGGGCGGCGGAATCGCTACCGACGCACATGGTTCCGTCGGCGATCGTGGTCATGGACGAGGTGCCGCTCGGTGCCACCGGCAAGGTGGACCGCCGGGCGCTGCCCGCACCGGAGTTCGGTACCGACACCGACACGTACCGCGAACCCGCCACCGAGACCGAACGCGCCCTGGCATCGGTCTTCGCCGACGTGCTCGGCGTCGACCGGGTCGGCGCGGACGACGACTTCTTCGCTCTCGGTGGAGACAGCATCGTCTCCATCCAGCTGGTTTCCCGTGCCCGCGCGGCCGGGCTGTCGCTCAGCCCGCGCGACGTCTTCGAGCGGCGCACGGTGTCCGCACTGGCGGCCGTCGTGTCGACGGGGGAGAACGCCGTCCGCATGTTGCCCGAACTCGAGGGCGGCGGCGTCGGAACACGGCCGCTCACACCTGTCGAGCACTTCATGACCCAGCGCGGCGGCGCGTACGAGCGCTTCTCGCAGAGCGTCGTGCTCGACCTGCCGGCCGGCATCGACGAGGTCCGCCTCGTGGCCACGCTCCAGGCCGTCCTCGACCGGCACGACATGTTCCGCGCGCGGCTGCTCGGTTCCGTCGACGACGGGTTCACCATCGAGACCGCCGCCCCGGGCGCCGTCGACGCGGCGTCCCTGCTCACCCGCGTTCCGTTCGACGCCGACCTGACCGGCGACGACCGCGAGAAGGCCTCCCGCGCAGCGCTCGACGCGGCCCTCGACCGCCTCTCGACCGCCGACGGCCGTCTCGTCCAGTTCGTCTGGCTGGACACAGTCCGGCTGAACACCGAGGCAACCTCCGACGCGAACGGCTACCTCGTCGTCGCCGGCCACCACCTCGCCGTCGACGGCGTCTCCTGGCGCATCATCGTCCCCGACCTGGTCACCGCCTGGTTCGCCGTCTCGACGGGCACCGAGCCGCAGCTGCAACCGGTGGGCACCTCCATGCGGACCTGGGCGCACGCCCTGACCGATCAGGCTGCGTCGCGTCGCGACGAACTGCCGTTCTGGACGTCCGTCGTCCGGTCCGAGGACCTCCTTCTGGGTGACCGCGATCTGGACCCGTCGATCGACGTGCAGAACACGCTCGACAAGATCCGGGTCACCGTCCCGGCGGACGTCACCACATCCGTGGTCACCACGCTGCCGCAGGTGTTCCGCGGCGGCGTCAACGACGGATTGCTGTCCGCTCTCGCACTCGCCGTGGCGAAGTGGCGTCGCGAGCGCGGCACCGAGTCCGACTCGTTGCTGCTGCGACTCGAGGGTCACGGCCGCGAGGAAGACGTGCTCGGCGACGCCGGACTCGCGGATCTCTCGCGCACCGTCGGCTGGTTCACGGCCATCTTCCCCGTGTTGCTGAACCTTGCCGACGTCGATCTCGACGACGCGTTCGCCGGAGGTCCGGCGGCGGGTCGAGCGGTCAAGGCCGTCAAGGAGCAGTTGCTCCGAGTTCCCAGCCGCGGCATGGGGTACGGCATGCTGCGCTACCTGGACGACTCGGGCCGGTCCGTGCTGGGCACGTCCGTCGGACAGATCAGCTTCAACTACCTCGGTCGCCTGTCCGCCGGCGAACTCCCCGAGGGCGCAGAGGGACTCGGGTTCCTGCCGTCGTCGGACATCCGCACGCTCGCCGACGTGCCGCTCGACGCGGACATGCCCGCCATCGCCGTGTTGGACATCAACGCGGTGCTCGCGGACGATCAGCTCGGCGCGACGTTCGCGTTCCCCCGGGGGATCCTGTCCTCCGAGGACGTCGAGGTGCTCGGCCGGTACTGGGTCGACGCCTTGACCGCACTCGCGGGCCACGTCGACAGCTGTGAGGCCGGCGGCCTGACGCCGTCCGACATTCCGTTGGTCCCCGTGTCGCAGACGGACATCGAGGTCTTCGAGAACGACGTCCCGGATCTCGGGGACGTCTGGTCGCTGGCACCTCTGCAGGCGGGTCTGCTCTTCCACTCGTCGATGCAGCCGGCCGACGCTGCGGACGTCTACGTCATGCAGGTCGTTCTCGATCTGACAGGTGAGGTGGATCGAGACCGCTTCGTCGCGGCTGCCGACGCTCTGCTCGCTCGCTACGACGGGCTGCGGACGTCGTTCCGCACCACCGCCGACGGTCGTGCTGTGCAGCTGGTTCCCGATCGTGTCGAGGTGCCGTGGGTCGATGTCGACCTGCGCGGCACCGAGGACCTCGAGAGTGCACTGCGCACCGAGCTCGAGACCGAACGCGATCGACGCTTCGCGATGGACGACGCACCGCTGGTGCGGTTCCGGATGATCCGGACCGCCGACGACACGGTCACGCTGTCGTTCATGGCGCACCACATCGTCATCGACGGCTGGTCGATGCCGCTGGTGCTCAAGGACTTGTTGACGCTGTACGCGTTGCGCGGTGACTCGTCGCTGCTTCCCGAAGTGCGTTCCTACCGGTCGTTCCTTGAGTGGCTGTCCGTCCGTGACCGCGCCGTCTCCGTCAAGGCATGGACCACCGCGTTCGCCGGTGCGGAAGAGCCGACGCTGTTGTCGGGCATCACCGATACGTCCGGTGTCTCCACCGACACGGGCCGTGTCGAGGTCGTCATGGACGAGAAGGTCACGTCCGAGCTCACCGACCTCGGCTCGCGCCTCGGTGTCACGTTGAGCACGATCGTCCAAGCCGTGTGGGGTCTGGTCCTGGCTCGTCAGCTGGGCCGCGACGACGTCGCGTTCGGTGGCACCGTCTCCGGGCGTCCCGCGGACCTCGACGGCGTCGAGACGATGGTCGGACTGTTCATCAACACTCTCCCGGTCCGCGTGCGTATCGACGAGTCCGAGCACATCGAATCGTTCCTGCTGCGACTGCAGGAGGAACAGACCGCGCTCCTCGATCACCACTACCTGGGCCTGGCGGACATCACGACCGCCGTCGGACCCGGTGCGGTGTTCGACTCGATCACCGTCCTCGAGTCCTACCCCGTCGACGAGGAGGGCCTGAAAGCCGCCGCGTCGATCGACGGCATGGCTGTCACGGGCGCACAGGTGCTCGACGCGACGCACTACCCGATCAACGTGGTCACGTTCGCGGACACGCAGATCCGGATGACGCTGCGCTACCTGCGAGACCTGTTCTCCGACGACGACATGGCCGACCTCGGCAGCCGTCTGCAGGCCGTCTTCAGCACCTTCGCCGGTGCCCCCGGGACACCTGTCGGACGCGTCGAGACGCTGCTGCCGTCCGAGCGGGAAGACCTGCTCAGCCGTCGCGGATCGGCCGACGTCGATCAGCGCACCCTCGTCGACATTCTCGAATCGGCTGCCGATCGTGCGCCGAACGGCGTTGCTGTACAGCAGGGTTCGCTCCGATGGACCTACACCGATCTGGACGCGCGGGCCTCGCGATTGGCCCGCGTCCTCGTCGACCGCGGCGTCGGACCCGACGTCGTGGTGGCCGTGGCAGTTCCGCGATCGGCGGAGTTCGTCCTGTGCGTGTGGGCCGTCGCGAAGGCGGGCGGCTACGTCGTGCCCGTCGACCCCGCGCATCCCGCCGAGCGCATCGACTACATGGTCCACGACTCGAGTGCTGCGCTCGGCATCACCACCGTCGCCGACCGTCCCGCCGACGTCGAGGGACTGTCGTGGCTGGTCCTGGACGACGAGCAGGTCGCGTCCGAGGTCGACGCGCGCTCGTCCGAGCGGATCACGGACGCCGAACGTCTCGGCTCGATCCGCCTGAACAACGCGTCGTACATGATCTACACGTCCGGCTCGACCGGACAGCCCAAGGGCGTCGTCGTCTCGCACACGGGCCTCGCGAACCTCGTTGCGGCGCAGACGGACAGCCTCAAGATCGACGAGCGGTCCGTCGTTCTCGCCGTCGCCTCGACCAGCTTCGACGCATCGATCTTCGAGATCCTGCTCGCTGCGGGCAATGCAGTTCCGCTGGCTCCGGCGCCGGCCGGGTTCTACGGCGGACCGGACCTGGCCCGGTTCGTGACCGACGAGGGCGTGACCCACATGGTCATCACCCCGTCGGCGCTCGCGACGGTCGAACCCGACGCGGTGCCGTCCGTCCGTGCCGTGATGCCCGTCGGCGAGGCACTCCCGCCCGAACTGATGGCGACGTGGGCCGAGTCGGGCCGCACCGTCGTCAACGGCTACGGCCCCGCCGAGACGACCATCATGATCAACGCGTCGTTGCCGCTGGCCGCCGGTGATCGGATCACCGTCGGTCGCCCCAGCAAGGGCACCACCGAGTACGTCCTCGACGGTCGGCTCCGGCCGGTTCCGGTCGGCGTCCCGGGTGAGCTCTATGCCGGAGGTCCCGGAGTCGCGCGTGGGTACTTCGGTCGCTCGACGCTCACGTCGGAGCGCTTCGTCGCCGACCCGTACGGTCCCGCGGGAAGTCGCCTGTACCGCACCGGTGACGTCGTCCGCTGGACCGAGGCCGGAACGATCGAGTACATCGGCCGCAGCGACTTCCAGGTCAAGATCCGCGGCCAGCGCATCGAGCTCGGTGAGATCGATGCGGCTCTGTCCGCGCACCCGGACGTCGACTTCGCCGTCACGGTGGGTCACCGATCCGCCGGCGGTGTCACCGACCTCGTCTCGTACGTCCTGCCCCGCGAGGGTGTCGACCTCGACATCGCCGCCGTGCACGCGTCGGTCAAGGCGAGTCTGCCCGCGCACATGGTGCCCTCGGTGATCATGCCGCTGACGTCGGTGCCGCTGAACCCGGTCGGCAAGCTCGACCGCGCGGCGCTCCCGGAACCGACACTGGTCCGGTCCCGCGCCGAGTACCGCGCTCCCGAGACCCCCGAGGATCAGGCCGTCGCGGAGGTGTTCGCCGACCTCCTCGGCGTCGAGCGCGTCGGTGTCGACGACAGTTTCTTCGACCTCGGTGGCAATTCACTGGTCGCGACCCAGGCCGTCGCCCGCATCAACGCGGCGCTCGATGCGCACATCGGCGTCCGCGACATCTTCGATGCCTCCACGGTGGGCGAGCTTGCCGCACGGGCACTCTCGGCCGGCGTGGGCGACCGTCCCCGGTTGGTGGCGGGGGAGCGACCCGATCCGGTCCCTCTGTCGTTGGCGCAGCGCCGCATGTGGTTCCTGAACCAGTTCGACACCAGCTCACCGGCTTACAACATCCCGCTGGCGGTCCGGCTCACCGGCTCGCTCGACGTCGAGGCGCTCGAGGAGGCCGTCCGCGACGTCCTCGCCCGCCACGAGACGCTGCGCACGGTCTACCCCGGATCGGAAGACGGTCCGTACCAGGTGATCCTGGGTGTCGACGCGGTCCCGCTCGAGCTCGCACCTCGGCCCGTCGAGACCGACGGCGTCCCCGGCGCCCTGTTCGAGTTCATCGCGGGCGGTTTCGACGTCACCGAGGCAGTGCCCGTCCGCGGTGTGCTTCTGGAGATCGTCGACCCGGCCGGAGACAAGGCCGAGTACGTCCTGTCGATCGTCGTCCACCACATCTCCGCCGACGGCTTCTCTCTCGGACCGCTGGCACGCGACGTCATGGTCGCCTACTCGGCGCGCATCACCGGTGCGGCGCCGGAGTGGGCCCCACTGCCGGTCCAGTACGCCGACTACGCGCTGTGGCAGCGCGCGGTGCTCGGATCCGAGAAGGATCCGGACTCGCTGACCGCCCAGCAGATCTCCTACTGGAAGCAGCAGCTGGTCGGTCTCGACGATCCTCTCGAGCTCCCCTCGGATCGTCCTCGCCCGGCCGTGCAGTCGATGCTGGGCCACTCGGTGCAGTTCTCGCTGACACCGGAGCAGACCGCCGGTCTGCGTGCCGTCGCCGCATCACGTCAGGGCACGCTGTTCATGGCCGTGCACGCTGCATGGTCCGTCCTGCTCGCGACGCTGTCGGGTTCGCGGGACATCGCCGTCGGAACCCCGATCGCCGGTCGTGGTGAACGCGAGCTGGACGACATGGTGGGCATGTTCGTCAACACGCTCGCCCTGCGCCTCGACGTCGATCCGGACGCGTCGTTCGCCGATCTGGTCGCGGCCGCACGGTCGGTCGACCTGTCCGCGTTCGGTCACGCGGACGTGCCGTTCGAGCAGTTGGTCGAGGCCGTCGATCCGCGCCGCTCGACGGCGTACCACCCGATCTTCCAGGTGGGCTTCTCCTTCCAGAACCTCGCACCCGTGACGTTCGAACTGCCGGACCTCACCGTGGGCGACGTCGGCATCGAAGCGGCTGTCTCGCAGTTCGATCTGCACCTGATCGTCAGCGAAGGCGCGGAGGACGGCTCGTTGCAGTCCGTCCTGACGTTCGCCGAGGCACTGTTCGACAAGGCGACCGCCGAGTCGTTCACGCAGCGGTTCTCGCGCGTCGTCGACGCCGTGATCGCCCGTCCCGAGGCCCCCGTGCGGTCGGTCGACGTGCTGAGCGAGGACGAGCGTCGCGCGATCCTCGTCGACGTCAACGACACCGCGGTGTCCGGTGCTCCCACATCGGTCGCGCGGATGTTCGCCGACCGTGTCGCCGAGCGCCCGGACGTTCTCGCCCTCACCGAGGGCGAGGTGTCGATCACGTACGCCGAGTTCGGCTCCCGCGTGGCACGTCTGGCACGCGCGCTGCTGGCGGACGGCGTCCGCACCGGCGACCTGGTCGCGGTCGCCATGCCGCGGTCGATCGACTCCATGGTCGCGATGTACGCGGTGGTCCAGGCCGGTGCCGCCTACCTGCCCATCGATCTCGATCATCCGGCCGAGCGCACCGAGTACGTGCTGGGCAATGCTCGACCGTCGCTGATCCTGCTGGGCGGCCGGGAACTGTCCGCGCCGACCGACGTGCCGACGATGGACGTGCTCGCGGCGGAGCTCTCGGAATTCTCCGACGGCCCCGTCACGGACGAGGAGCGCACGCGTCCGCTTCTCGCGGAGGACCCCGTCTACGTCATCTACACCTCTGGCTCGACGGGGCGCCCCAAGGGCGTCGCGCTGCCGCATCGTGCTGTGGCGAACCAACTCTGGTGGATCCAGAACGAGTTCGCCCTCACGGCCGACGATGCGATGGTGCAGAAGACACCGTCCACGTTCGACCTGTCGGTGTGGGAACTGTGGTGGCCGCTCACCGCCGGCGCCCGTCTCGTCATCGGTTCCCCGGAGGCGAATCGGGATCCCGCCGAACTGGCGCGTCTCATGCGCGAGCAGAACGTCACCGTCGCCGACTTCGTGCCGTCGCTCCTCGGGGCATTCGCCTCGGTGGCGACGTCCGAGGACGTCGCGTCGCTGAGGGCCGTCCTGTGCATCGGCGAGGCGCTTCCGCGTGACGTCGTCACGTCGTTCGCCCGGCTGTCCGATGCCCCCGTGGTCAACCTGTACGGCCCGACGGAAGCTGCCGTCTCGGTCACCGTGCACCACATCGCGCCCGACGAGAGCGGCCCGGTGTCCATCGGTGGACCCGAGTCGAACGTCCAGGTGTACGTCCTCGACAGTCGCCTTCGACCGGTCCCGGTCGGTGTCGCAGGTGAGCTCTATCTCGCGGGCAACCAGCTGGCGCTCGGATACTTCGGCAACACCGCTCTCACCGCGGAACGCTTCGTGGCCGACCCCTTCGGAGCCGGACGTCTCTACCGCACCGGTGACGCCGTCCGCTGGGTCACCCGTGGAGACGCCACGGTTCTCGAGTTCGTCGCACGCACCGACGACCAGGTCAAGGTTCGCGGCTTCCGTATCGAGCTCGGCGAGGTCGAGGCCGCGCTGACATCGGCTGCCGGAGTTGCTGCAGCCGCGGCCGCCGTCGCTCGGACCGCCGGCGGAGAGCTCCTCGTCGGGTACGTCGTCGCGGAACCCGACACGACCGTCGATGTCGACGCCGTGCGCGCCGCGGCAGGGGAGTCGGTGCCGGGCTACATGGTGCCGTCCCGCATCGTCGTCATCGACGAGCTGCCCCTCAGCGTCAACGGCAAGCTCGACCGCCGTCGTCTGCCGTCGGTCGATCTGGACGTGGCGCGCGAGTACCGCGCACCCTCCACCCCGGTCGAGGAGATCGTGGCCGCTGCCTTCGCCGCGGTGCTCGGTGTCGACCGAGTCGGTATGGACGACAACTTCTTCGAGCTCGGCGGCAACTCGTTGTCGGCGACGCAGGTGGTCGCCCGCGTCAACGCACGGTTGAACACCCGCATCGGGATCCGCGAGATGTTCGAGTCCGCGGACGTCGCGACCTTCGCCGCGCGCGCCGAGTCGGCGTCGACCGCCGAGACGCGTGCTCCGCTGGTGCCGATGGAGCGGCCGGCGCACGTGCCGCTGTCGCTGGCGCAGTCGCGCATGTGGTTCCTGAACCAGTTCGACACGTCCTCGCCCGCGTACAACGTTCCGCTCGCGATCCGGCTCCAGGGCCGGCTCGACCTGGACGCGCTGACCCTGGCGGTCCGCGACGTCCTCGAACGCCACGAGTCTCTGCGAACGGTCTACCCGCAGACCGACGACGGGCCCGCGCAGGTCGTCCTGCCGGCGCGTGACGTTCCGCTGGACCTGCACGCGGAGGACGTCACCGAGGAGAACGTCGCCGCGCGGTTGTTCACGTTCGTCTCCGGCGGATTCGACGTCACGGCCGAGGTTCCGGTCCGTGGACTGCTGCTGCAGATCACCGACGCCCCGGAGGGCGATCCGGCCTACGTCCTCGGCATCGTCATCCACCACGTCTCGTCCGACGGCTTCTCGCAGGGTCCTCTCGCGCGGGACGTCATGGTGGCCTACACCGCTCGGGTACGCGGTGAGGCACCGTCGTGGACGCCGTTGCCGGTGCAGTACGCCGACTTCGCGCTGTGGCAGCGCATGGTTCTCGGCTCGCTCGACGACGACACCTCCGTCGTCAGCAGGCAGGTCGCGTACTGGAAGACCCGCCTCGCCGGGCTCGGGGACGCGTTGGCGCTGCCGACCGATCGACCCCGCCCCGCGGTGCAGTCGTTGCAGGGCAAGTCGATCCGCTTCGAGATCTCGGCCGAGACGACGGCCGCACTGACGTCGATCGCGCAGGAACGGCGCGCCACGCTGTTCATGGCGATGCACGCCGGTTGGTCCGTCCTGCTGTCGGCGCTGAGCAGCAGCCGGGACATCGCTGTCGGTACCCCGATCGCGGGCCGCGGCGAGCAGGAGCTCGACGACATGGTCGGCATGTTCGTCAACACACTCGCTCTGCGCGTCGACGTGAACCCTGACCTGACGTTCGCCGATCTGGTCGAGTCGGTCCGCGAGAGCGACCTGGCGGCCTTCGGCAACGCCGACGTGCCGTTCGAGCAGTTGGTCGAGGCGCTGAATCCGGTGCGCTCCACCGCGTACCACCCGCTGTTCCAGGTCGGCTTCTCCTTCCAGAACCTGTCACCGGTGAGCTTCGAGCTTCCCGATCTGACGGTGTCGGACGCCGGCTTCGACTTCGACGTGTCCCAGTTCGACCTGCACCTCATCGTCAGCGAGAGCGGCACCGATGCCGGGCAGATCGCGATGCTCACCTATGCCACGTCGTTGTTCGACGAGTCCACGGCACAGGTGTTCGTCGAACGGTTCCTGCGCGTTCTCGACGCCGTCGCGGCGCGACCGGATCAGCGCATCGCCGCCGTCGACGTCCTGTCGACCGACGAGCGTCAGCAGATCCTGGTGCAGCGCAACGACACCGACGTCGCCGGTGTGCCCGAGCTGCTGACGGACATGTTCGCGGCCCGCGTTGCCGCGGCGCCGGATTCCACGGCGCTGACGTACGGCGACGAGTCGATCACCTACGGGGAGTTCTCCGAACGTGTGTCGCGCCTGGCCCGCTACCTCGTCGGCGAGGGTGTCCGGACAGGCGATCTGGTCGCCGTCGCGGTACCGCGCTCGTTCGATTCCATGGTCGCGATGTACGGCGTCGTCGCTGCCGGTGCCGGATACCTCCCGATCGACCTCGATCACCCGGCGGAGCGCACGGAGTACGTGCTCTCCAGTGCCGCTCCGTCGATGGCGATCATCTCCGGCACGCCGCTTCCCGTGGAGACGACGATCCCCACCGTCGACCTTTCGACGGTCGACATGTCGTTGTTCGACGGCTCTCCGATGACCGACATCGACCGCAGTCGACCCCTGCTCCCCCAGGACCGCGCCTACGTCATCTACACCTCCGGCTCGACCGGACGGCCGAAGGGCGTGGCGCTGCCGCACCGTGCCGTCGCCAACCAGATGGCGTGGATCCAGAACGAGTACCACCTCACGTCCGAGGACGCGATGGTGCAGAAGACGCCGTCCACGTTCGACCTGTCGGTATGGGAACTGTGGTGGCCGCTGACCGCGGGCGCCCGGTTGGTCCTGGCCTCCCCGGAGGGCAACCGCGACCCGTCCTACCTCGCACGCCTCATGCGGGACGAGCGGATCACCGTGGCCGACTTCGTGCCGTCGCTCCTCGGCGCCTTCTGCGCCCTGGCATCGCGGGAGGACGTGGCCACGCTCCGCGCGGTGCTGTGCATCGGTGAAGCCCTGCCGCGCGACGTCGTGACAGCATTCGAATCCCTGTCGGACGCAACGCTCGACAACCTCTACGGCCCCACCGAGGCCGCGGTCTCCGTGACCTCGCACCGCACCGTGCGCGGCGCCAATGGGTCGGTGCCCATCGGCTCACCCGAGGCCAACGTCCGGGTCTACGTACTCGACGATCGACTCAGGCCGGTACCGACGGGCGTCGGCGGCGAGCTGTACCTCGGCGGCACCCAGCTCGCGCTGGGATACGTCGGCCGAGCCGACCTCACGTCGGAACGGTTCGTCGCGAACCCGTTCGACGCCGACGGCTCACGCCTGTACCGCACCGGCGACGCCGTCCGCTGGAACGCCGGCGGTGAGCTGGTCTTCCTCGACCGCACCGACACCCAGGTCAAGGTCCGCGGCTTCCGCATCGAGCTCGGTGAGATCGAAAGCGTTCTCGTGGGCGACGATTCGGTCGCGGCAGCAGCGGTGGCGGTGTCCACCACCGGTGGCGGAGACATGCTCGTCGGCTACGTCGTTCCTGCCCCGGACCGGTCCGTCGATGTCGACGCCGTGCGCGCTCACGCGTCGGAAAGCCTTCCGTCGTACATGGTTCCGCAGCGGATCGTCGTACTCGACAGTCTGCCGCTGTCGATCAACGGCAAGCTGGACCGTCGGCAGTTGCCGTCGGTCGGCGTCGATGCCGGCTCGACCTACCGCGCACCGTCCACCCCGGTGGAGGAAGTGGTGGCCGGTGCCATCGCGTCGGTGCTCGGCGTCGAGCGCGTCGGCGTGGACGACAACTTCTTCGAGCTCGGTGGCAACTCGCTGTCGGCGACACAGGTCATCTCCCGGGTCAACGCGGCACTCAACGCTCGCGTCGGCATCCGCGAGATCTTCGAGGCACCCACGGCCGCGGGGCTCGCAGTGCGTGCGGAACGTGCGGTCGAGTTCGGTACACGCGTCGCCCTGGAACCGCGGGAACGTCCCGAGGAGATCCCGCTGTCCCTCGCGCAGCAGCGCATGTGGTTCCTGAACCGCTTCGACACCTCCTCCGCGGCGTACAACATCCCGCTGGCGATCAAGTTGACGGGTGATCTGGACACCGTCGCTCTCGAGCAGGCGATCACCGATGTGATCGGTCGGCACGAGGTGCTGCGCACGGTGTACCCGGAGGGCGAGAACGGCCCGCACCAGGTGGTGCTCCCGGTCGATCGCACCAACCTGTCGTTGACCGT
Organism: Rhodococcus sp. AC861; assembly: GCF_979256035.1. Classification (NCBI taxonomy): domain Bacteria; kingdom Bacillati; phylum Actinomycetota; class Actinomycetes; order Mycobacteriales; family Nocardiaceae; genus Rhodococcus; species Rhodococcus sp. AC861. The sequence continues at coordinate 63,670 of NZ_CEEDMW010000002.1, read as the reverse complement.
CGAGGACGTCGATCCGGCACGCATGCGTGCCCGACTCTTCGCCTTCGTCACCGACGGCTTCGACGTGACCCGTGAGGTTCCCGTCCGAGCAGCCATCCTCAGGACGGGTCCGTCCGAGCAGGTGCTCGCCTTCGTGATCCACCACGTGTCGGCGGACGGGTTCTCGCTCGGCCCGCTGGCCCGCGACGTCATGGTGGCGTACTCGTCCCGCATCGCCGGCAATGCTCCGATCTGGGCGCCGCTCCCGGTGCAGTACGCGGATTACACGCTGTGGCAGCTCGAGGTCCTCGGCGACGAGTCGGATCCCACGTCGATCCTGGCCCGACAGCTCGACTTCTGGCGCACCGCTCTCGGCGGTATCGACGGCCCGATCGAGCTGCCGTTCGACCGTCCGCGGCCGGAGATCCAGGCCATGGAGGGTGAATCGGTCCGCTTCCGCATCTCCGCGGATCAGGTGCAGGCACTGAATCGGGTGGCCACCGCGTCCGGTTCCACGCTGTTCATGGCGATGCACGCTGCCTTCGCTCTCACGCTGGCGAAGTTGTCGGGCTCGCGCGACATCGTCGTCGGCACGCCGATCGCCGGTCGTGGAGAGCAGGAACTCGACAACCTCGTCGGTCAGTTCGCCAACACTCTCGGCCTGCGCCTCGACCTGGACCCGGACATGTCGTTCGGTGAGCTGGTCGAGCAGGCACGGGCACGGGACCTCGCCGCCTTCGGCAACGCCGACATCCCGTTCGAGCGGCTCGTCGAGGCCATCAACCCGGAACGGTCGACGGCTCATCACCCGTTGTTCCAGGTGGGCTTCACGTTCCAGAACCTCGAGCAGGTGTCCCTGACGCTGCCCGGGCTCGAGATCTCGGACCTGGGTGTGGAAACCGGAGCCGCGCAGTTCGACCTGCAGCTCCTCGTCGGCGCCGAGGAAGGTGGCGACGGTGTCACCAGTGCGCTCGAGTGCGCCCTGACGTTCTCCACCGCCCTGTTCGACCGCAGTACCGCGGATGCGATCGTCGAGCGTCTTCACCGCGTCATCGACACGGTCATCGCCGACCCGACGGTTCCGCTCCGCGCCGTCGACGTCCTCTCCGAGGACGAGCAGCGTGAGCTGCTGGACTCCGTGAACGCCACGGACCGGTCCGGCGCGCCGCTGCTGGTGACCGAGATGTTCACGGGCCGCGTCGCGGCGTCGCCCGACGCGGTGGCGATCACGTTCGAGGGCGAGTCGTCGACCTACGCCGAGCTGGGAGCTCGTGTAGCCCGCGTCGCCCGCCACCTGATCGCATCCGGCGTCGGTACGGGAGACCTCGTGGCCGTCGCGGTTCCGAGGTCCGTCGACTCGATCGTCGCTCTGTACGCGGTCGTTCAGGCGGGTGCGACCTACCTGCCGATCGATCCGGATCATCCCGCCGATCGCACCGAGTACGTCCTCGGTGACGCCCGCCCGACCCTCGTGATCACCGGCCCCGACGGGTTGGCGGTGCACACCGACGTGCCGCAGGTGGATATCACGACGGTCGACCTGTCCGGGTACTCGGACGCCCCGGTCACCGACGCCGAGCGGTCGCGCACACTGCTGCCCGACGACGCGATCTACGTCATCTACACCTCCGGATCGACCGGTCGACCCAAGGGTGTGGCCCTGCCGCACCGCGCCGTGGCGAACCAGATCTGGTGGATGCAGCAGGAGTTCGAGCTCACCGAGGCCGATGCGATGGTGCACAAGACGCCGTCGACCTTCGACCTGTCGGTGTGGGAACTGTGGTGGCCGCTCACGACGGGCGCCCGCCTGGTCGTGGCGAACGCGGAAGGTAACCGCGACCCGGTCTACCTGGCGCGACTGATGCGCGACGAAGCCGTCACCGTGGCGGACTTCGTGCCGTCCCTGCTGGGCGCCTTCACCGCCGTCGCCACGCGGGAGGACATCGCGGCGCTGCGCGCGGTCGTCTGCATCGGTGAGGCATTGCCGCGCGACGTGGTCACGGCGTTCGCACGCCTGTCCGATGCTCCCGTGGTCAACCTGTACGGACCGACCGAGGCTGCCGTCTCGGCCACCGTGCACCGCATCACGGCGGACGAGACGGGTGTCGTGCCCATCGGCGCCCCCGAGGCCAATGTCCGCGTCTACGTGTTGGACGACCGTCTGCGGCCCGTTCCGCAGGGCGTCACGGGAGAGCTGTATCTCTCGGGAGTCCAGCTCGCCCGCGGGTACTACGGTCGCTCCGGCTTGACGGCCGAGCGGTTCGTCGCGAATCCGTACGGCGCGGGGCGCCTCTACCGGACCGGCGACGCCGTGCGGTGGAACACCCGCACGGCCGGGACGGGACCGGAACTCGAGTTCGTGGCGCGAACGGACGATCAGGTCAAGGTCCGCGGCTTCCGCATCGAGCTCGGTGAGGTCGAGTCCGCTCTCGCGACGCACGAGAGCGTGTCCGCCGCCGCCGCCGCGGTCAAGAAGGTTGCCGGTGGCGATCTGCTGATCGGCTACGCCGTTCCGCACGAGGACCGCACCGTCGACGTCGACGCGGTCCGCGAGACCATGCGGACGCTCGTGCCGGCGTACATGGTGCCGGCACGGATCGTCGTGATCGACGCACTGCCGCTGAGCGTCAACGGCAAGCTCGATCGCCGACAGCTGCCGTCGGTCGACGCCACCGCCGGGCGCGAGTTCCGGGCACCGTCGACGCCGGTCGAGGAAGCCGTCGCGGACGCGTTCGCCTCGGTACTCGGCGTGGATCGGGTCGGAGTGGACGACAACTTCTTCGAGCTGGGCGGAAACTCGCTGTCGGCGACACGGGTGATCGCCCGCATCAATGCGCGTCTCGGCACCACCGTCGGCATCCGGGAGATGTTCGAGACGGCGGATGTCGCAGGATTCGCCGCACGCGTGGAATCCGCCACGTCGGGTGCTCGGATCCCGCTGACGCCGATGGTGCGGCCGGACCGTATCCCGCTGTCGCTGGCTCAGCAGCGGATGTGGTTCCTGAACCAGTTCGACACGGTCTCTCCCGCGTACAACGTCCCCCTGGCCGTGCGGCTCACCGGGGATCTCGACGTCGACGCCCTCGTCCGCGCAGTGCAGGACGTGGTCGCGCGGCACGAGGCGCTTCGCACGCTGTACCCGCAGGACGAGTCGGGGCCGTTCCAGAAGATCGTGCCGCCGTCGGATCACGTACTGGACTTCGAGCGGGACTCGGTGTCGGAGGACGCCGTCCGATCCCGTCTGGTGTCCTTCGTCGCCCGCGGATTCGACGTCACCGCGGCAGTTCCCATCCGGGGTCTGCTGCTCGGCACCGGCCCGGATTCGCACGTGCTGATGATCGTGATGCACCACATCTCGGCGGACGGCTTCTCCATCGGACCGCTGGCACGGGACGTCATGGTCGCCTACGCGTCGCGCTCCGAGGGGAACGAGCCCGTCTGGCGTCCCCTCGAGGTGCAGTACGCGGACTACACGTTGTGGCAGCGTGAGGCACTCGGTTCGGTCGAGGACCCCACATCGGTTCTCGGCGAACAGATCTCGTACTGGAAGTCGACCATGGCCGGTCTCGACGGCCCGCTCGAGCTGCCGTTCGACAGGCCGAGGCCCGAGGTCCAGTCGATGTCCGGCAAGGAGATCGGCTTCTTCCTGCCCGCCCGCGTCATGGACGCCCTCCAGGAGGTCTGCCAGGGGTCGCGCGCCACGCTGTTCATGGGCGTCCACTCGGCGTTCTCGGTGCTGCTGTCGAAGTTGGCCAACAGCCGGGACATCGTGGTCGGCACACCGATCGCGGGTCGCGGCGACGAAGCGCTCGACGACCTGGTGGGAATGTTCGTCAACACGCTCGCCCTGCGTCTCGACGTCGATCCCCACCAGTCGTTCCGCGATCTCGTCCAGGCCGCCTCGGCAGTCGACCTCGGCGCGTTCGCGAATGCCGACGTGCCGTTCGAGACGGTGGTCGAAGCAGTGGATCCGGAGCGGTCCACGGCGTTCAACCCGCTGTTCCAGGTGGGCTTCTCGTTCCAGAACCTCGCCCCGGTGCAGGCGAGCCTGGCGGGTCTCGAGGTCGCGGCACTCGATCCGGGGGCCGAGATCTCGCAGTACGACCTGCATCTCGTGGTCGCCGAGGGCGGCGAGAATTCCGAGCGTGGGCGCGGGCTCGAACTCGCCTTCACCTACGCGACGTCGCTGTTCGACGAGGCCACGGTGCAGTCGTTCGCCGACAGGTTCCTGCGTGTGCTCGAGACCGCGGCGTTCGCACCGGACACGATGGTGCGCGACATCGAGATCATGAGCAGCGTCGAGAAGCGTCTCGTCGTCGAGGACCGCAACCGGACCGCCATGCCGGGGGTTCCGTCGACGGTCACCGAGATGCTCGATCACCGATTCGCTGCGTCACCCGACGAGGTCGCGATCGTGGCCGGCGACGTCTCGCTCACGTACCGCCAGTTCGACGAGCGCGTCGACCGGTTGGCGCGGTACCTCATCGCGCACGCCGTCGGACCCGGTGACCTGGTCGCCGTCGCGATCCCGCGATCGTTCGACATGATGATCGCTCTGCACGCCGTGGTGAGGTCGGGGGCCGCGTACCTGCCCATCGATCTCGAGCACCCGGCGGAGCGGACGAAGTACGTGCTCCAGAACGCCCGGCCTCGCGGAGTGCTGACGGTGTCGCCGATCGTCCTCGATCTCGAGGACACGGGGTGCACCCGGGTCGACGTGGACGCGCTCGACCTGTCCGAGTACTCGGGCGGGCACATCGAGGACCACGAGCGGACGCGTCCCATCACGGGCGACGACCTGATGTACATCATCTACACCTCGGGCTCGACGGGCCGTCCCAAGGGCGTCGCCGTCGGTCACTCCGCGGTGGCGAACCAGCTCGCGTGGATGACCCGGGAGTACGGGTTGTCCACGGCCGACGCCGTCGTGCAGAAGACGCCGGTGACGTTCGACGTCTCGGTGTGGGAACTGTGGTGGCCGATCACCGCCGGTGCGACGGTCGTGCTGGCCAAGCCCGGTGGGCAGAGCGATTCGCTGTACATCGCGGATCTGATCCGGACGCAGAACGTCACGATCGCCGTGTTCGTGCCGTCCCCGTTCGTGGCGTTCCTGACGGTCGTGGAGGCGGCGGACGTGGCATCGGTCCGTGCGGTGCTGTGCGCCGGCGAGGCACTGCCTCGGGACAGCGTCGATGCGTTCGGTCGCATCAGCGACGCACAGGTCGACAACCTGTACGGACCCACCGAGGCGGCCGTCACGGTCACACGCTTCTCGGGTGCCTACACGGGTACGTCCGCGTCCATCCCGATCGGCAAGCCGGCGGCCAACACCAGCGTCTACGTCCTCGACGGTGCGCTGAAGCCCGTTCCCGACGGGGTCGCCGGTGAGCTGTACCTGGCCGGTGATCAGCTGGCCTGGGGATACTTCGGTCGGTCGGATCTGACGTCGGACCGTTTCGTCGCGAACCCGTTCGCGCCGGGACGGATGTACCGGACCGGTGACGCTGTGCGCTGGTCGAGCACCGGTGACATCGACTACCTCGGTCGAACCGACGACCAGGTCAAGGTGCGCGGTTTCCGCATCGAGCTCGGCGAGGTGGAGAAGGTTCTCGCGTCGTTCCCCGGCATCACCGTCGCCGCTGCGGCGGTGAAGAAGTTCGGTGGCAGCGCAGCCCTGATCGGCTACGTCGTGCCCGAGGAGGGGACGACGGTGGACCTGATCGACCTCGAGGAGTTCGCCGCGACCAGGTTGCCGTCCTACATGGTGCCGAGTCGGACCGTCGTCATCGACTCGATCCCCCTCGGCGCCAGCGGGAAGATGGATCGCAAGTCGCTTCCCAGTCCGGACGCGGGTGTGCAGCGCGACTACCGTGCGCCGTCGACACCGCTGGAAACGGCATTCGTCGACGTCTTCGCGAGTGTGCTGGGCGTCGATCGTGTGGGAGTCGACGACAACTTCTTCGAGCTGGGCGGCAACTCGCTCAGTGCGACCAAGCTGTTGTCGGCGGTCCGTGCGTCCGACGTCATCGACCTCGACGTCCCGTTGCAGTGGATCTTCACCTCGCCCACCCCGGCCACCCTCGCGGCGCGGGTGGAGGCCGGTGCGATCGACGACGACAAGGATGCGCTGGGCGTGCTGCTGCCGATCCGGACGACCGGGAGTCAGCCGGCGCTGTTCTGTTTCCACCCGATCGTCGGACTGGCGTGGAGCTTCACGGGCCTGGCCTCGAGGTTGGATCCGGAGATCCCGATCTACGGCATCCAGACGCCGGCGCTCTCGGGCGACGACACGCTCGAGGAGTCGGTGTTCGCGGTCGCGCAGCGCTACCTCGACGAGATCCGGACCGTGCAGCCCGAGGGCCCGTACCGATTGCTCGGGTGGTCGTTCGGCGGCACCGTCGCGCAGACCGTCGCCACGATCCTGCGTGAGGCGGGGGAGAGCGTCGAACTGCTCGCCGTCCTGGACTCGCGAGGTGGTCCCGCATCCACCGAGTCGGAGACGGAGGAGAAGGCGCTGTCGCTGTCGGAGCTGCTCGGAGCGGTGGGTGTGAGCACCGAGGGTGTCCCCGACGTTCCGTTGGCGAGCTTCGAGGATGCCGCGCGCATGATCGCGTCGGCACCCGCCGTGGCGGCCGTCCTCGACGAACGCACGGTCGAGTTGATGCTCCGAGGTGCGGCGCACAACGGTGTGCTGATGGAACGGCATCACCCGAACCGTTTCGACGGTCGGATGCTGTTCTTCGCCGCGGCCGCCGACGATCCGACCGGACGTGTCTACGCGGACTCGTGGCTGCCCTACGCCGACGTCGTGGACGCGTACTCGGTCCCGGTGACGCACTGGTCGATGACGACCGACGCAGCGTGGGACGTCATCGTTCCGGCACTGCGCAGGGCATTGGGGAACTGACGACGCCGGTCACCACAGCAACACGCTGCGGTGACCGGTCAGGCCTCGCGCTCGAGGCGGTCGACGGCCTCGCGGATCAGGGACATGTAGTGCTCGATGTCGGGCATCGCGCGAGCGTTCGAGGCGACGGACATCGAGATGGACGATCCGACCGACCGCACGGAGTGGGTGAGGTGGACGCCCCGCACCGCGGGGAGGACGCCGTAGCAGCCGACGACGGGTGCGCCCAGCAGTTCGAGCGGACCCCGCCCGTAGCTGACGTTGCTCAGCATGGTCGTGGTCGGTGAGGTCGTCGGCTTCTCGGGAGGGGTCGGGCTGAGGGCACCGACGATCGGGACGACGACCGACGGCATGGCGGTCAACGGATGCGGTGGGCCGGTCCGTGAGGCGGAGCGGACCACGGCCTCCTTCGCGTCGATCAACGACGCGTGGATCGCATGGAGTCGCTGTCCCGCGTCGGGGATGTCGGTGTGCAGATCCACCGTCATCGGGGTCAGCTGGTTCGCGGTGGAGGCATCGGTGAGGGAGCGGGTGCTCATCGGCATCGAGATCGACAGACTCGCCTCGGGCAGTTCGCCGTGCTCGTCCAGATACGAGGACAGGGCCAGCGAGATGATGGCGGTCATGAGGTCGTTGACGGTCGTCTCGGCGTAGCCGGCCTTGATGCGGCGGATGCGGTCGAGATCGAACCAGGTCAGGTCCCAAGCCATGTCGGGTTCGATGTCGCCGTTGAAGCGTGTGGCCGGCACCGCCCCGGGTGCGGCCGGCCGTGGTACGGGGGCGGTCGGGCGTTTCCTGGTGGCCCAGCGGAGTGCGGTCGCGCCCAGGAGTACCAGATCCTTCGGGACGGCGGCCAGCGCGCGCGGCGTCGACGGGGCGGGAACCTCCGGGGCGGACGGCCTCGGCTCGGCGGGGGTCGGCGACAGCATCCGGGAGATGAGGTCGGACGCGCTCACGCCGTCGATCGCGCTGTGGTGGAACTTCGCGATCATTACCGTTCCCCCGTCGGGAACGCCGTCGACACCGTGCAGGTCGACGAGGAAGTGGAGCTGCCAGGCGGGGCCGGTGCGGAAGTCGAAGAACTCACGGGACAGCTCCACGGTCCGGCGGCGGACGATGTCGGTCTCACCCGGTTGCTGGGTGGTGACGAACACGTGGGAGCCGACGTCCGTCGTCGGGTCGTCCACCCAGAACGGATAGTGCACGTCCCTCGGATACCGGTGAAGTTTCTGCCGGAAGATCGGATCGAGGTGGACGATCGACCGGGCGTAGTCGACGGCGTCCTGATGGTTACGAATGCCCGGACCGGTCCCGGCCGCGACATCGACGACGAAGGCGTGGATGAGGATGGCCGAGGTGTGGGTGGTCTCGAGGTACAGGTTCAGTGCGTCTCGCGAGGTCATGGGACGGCCTCGCGGAGCGGGCCGTCTGGTCGAACGCCGGAATGTGTTCACGCAGTCTCCTGGGACGGGTCGCATCGATTCTGGTGCTGCAGCAACGATATTTGTGGAATATGGGTGAGAGCTGGTCCGTATTCGGTGCTGTATCCCGGAACGACCGGTTTGTAACTGTGTAAAGTCTCGGTCGGCGTCGAAACGGTGACACCATCGACAATCGCCGTGTCGTAGGGTCCGGTCCACCGTATCGGGCGCCGTGAACGGGTCGGGTGTGCAGACTGTTCACCTTGTCGAGGTTTTACGGTCTGTGAAAGACTGAGTAACCGGAACGAGGACCGATCACGAGGGATCACACGGCGACAGGTCGCGGGCCCTCGCGGGAAACGTGCGGCGCGAACAGCGTGCCGCCAGTGGAGTCGGAGGTCCAGTCCGTGCAGTCGTCCGACATCGAGGTTGTCGCACCCGACTCGAACGTCGGTACACCGGACGCGACCGATCCGACGGCTCTCCAGCCCATCCCGTTGACCGCCGCGCAGCGCGGCATCTGGTTCGCCCAGCAGCTCTCCGGCACAGTTCCGGTCTCCATCGCTCACTACGTCGATCTGAACGGCCCGGTCGACGGTGACGCCCTCGAAGCGGCGATGATCGCCGTCGGCACCAGGTTCGGCTCGGGCTTCGTCCGGATCGTCGAGACCGACGGTGTGCCGGAACAGGTGGTGGACCTCACGATCACCGACACGATGCGCCACCTCGACCTGCGTGACGACGCCACCCCGGTGGAGACCGCGATCGAGTGGATGCGCAACGAGTGCGCCTCCCCGATCGACCTGGTGAAGGACCGGTTGGTGGTCACCTACCTCATCCGCGTCGCCGACGAACGGTACTTCTGGTACTGCCGCATCCACCACATCGTGCTGGACGGCTTCGGCGCCATGACGCTGCTGCGGGACGTCGCAGCCCACTACTCGGCCCTGGTCCGCGGTGAGGTCCCGACGCCGACGCGTGCGGAGGATCTGCGCACCATCCAGCAGGACGACGTCGCGTACCGCGAGTCCACCCGATTCGAGAACGACCGGCGTCACTGGGCGGAGAAATTCGAGTCCCTTCCCGACGCGGTCTCGTTCGTCGACACCGCAGCGCCGGTGTCCGTTCCGTGCCGGTCCGCGTCCGGCCGTACCCCGGTGGACGTCGCCGAAGCCCTCGCCAAGGGTGTCGACTCGTTGGGAACCACGACGGCGACCCTGGCCATCGCAGCCTTCTCCGCGTACGTCTCCCGCATGACCGGCGCCACGGATGTCGTTCTCTCCCTCCCGGTTTCGGGTCGGTCGAGTGCCATCCTGCGTCGTTCCGGCGGCATGGTCTCCAACGTCGTGCCGCTGGTCGTGCGTGTCGACGACACCGCCACCGTGGCCGGAACGGTCGACGCGGTGCAGCGTGAACTCACCGGCGCGCTGCGACGGCAGCGGTATCGCCACGAGGACATCCGGCGCGACGCGGGGGAGCTGACCAACACCCGCGGGCTGTTCGGGCCGACGGTCAACCTGATGATGTTCGACAACGAGATGGTGCTGGGCGAGGTACGCGGGTCGTACCACGTGCTCACGACCGGGCCGGTCGAAGACCTCGCGATGAACCTGTACCCGGCGCCCGGCGGGGACAACGAGCTCCAGATCGACCTCGAGTGCAACCCGAACCTGTACTCGCAGCGCGCGGTGGACGACATCCGGTCGAGGTTCCTGACGTTCCTGCGCCGCTTCTCCGAGGCCGGCGCCGACCGTGCCGTCCTGGACATCGAGCTGCTCGCGCCCGAGGAGCGGTCGAACCTCGTCCCCGCCCGCGGCACGCCGTCCGTCTTCCCCCGCCGACTCGTCGACGTCATGGACGACGCCGTCGCGACCGATCCCGAGGCCGTCGCCATCGACACGGCGCAGGGCGTCGTCACGTACGCACAGCTCGACGCGTCCGCCAACCGGATGGCGCGGATGTTGATCTCGCGGGGCGTGGGTCCCGAGAGCATTGTCGCCGTGGCGTTGCCCCGGTCGTTGCACACGATCCTGTGCATCTGGGCGGTGGCCCGCACGGGCGCAGCGTTCCTGCCGATCGATCCCGCGCTTCCCACCGCGCGCATCCAGCACCTGGTGTCCGACTCGGGTGCCCTGATCGGTCTGTCCGATACGCGTCGAGCGGCGCTGCTCCCCGACTCGGTCGAGTGGATCGCCGTCGACGCGGCCGAGACCGACCGGACCGCAGCCGAGTTCTCGCCCGACCGCGTCACCGACGCCCACCGTCTCGGACCGATCCACCTGCACACTCCCGCCTGGGTCATCTACACCTCCGGCTCGACCGGCCTGCCCAAGGGCGTCGTGGTCGGCAACGGCGGCGTGGCGAACCTGACGCGCCACATCGAGTTCGCCCTGCAGGTCCAGCCGTCCTCACGCATCCTGGCGCTCGCGTCGCCGAGCTTCGACTCGTCCCTGTTCGAGATGCTGTCGGCGCTCTCCCGGTCCGCCACCCTGGTCGTGTCACCGGCGGACGTCTTCGGCGGCGAGGACCTCGCGGACTACGTGACCGAGAAGCGCGTCACGCACATGACCATCACGCCCGCCGCTCTCGCGTCGCTCGACTCCATCGGTCTCGATCACGTCCGACACATCGTCACCGCCGGTGAAGCGTGCCCCGCCGATCTGGTCGCGAAGTGGGCTCCCGGCCGCCGTATGTACAACGCGTACGGGCCCACCGAGATCACGATGATCAGTCATATGTCGACGGCCATGACCGCGGGAGATCCGATCACGGTCGGCACGCTCGTCCGCGGTGCGTCGTGCCTCGTGCTCGACAAGTGGCTGCGGCCCGTTCCCACCGGCGTCGTCGGTGAGCTCTACCTCGCCGGACCGTCGCAGGCCCGCGGCTACGTCCGAGCGCCCGGCGTGACGTCGGGACGTTTCGTCGCGTCCCCGTACGACGCCGGCAGCCGCATGTACCGGACCGGTGATCTGGTCCGCTGGACGGCCGACGGGGAGATCGCCTACGTCGGTCGCGCCGACTTCCAGATCAAGATCCGCGGCATCCGCGTCGAGCTCGGTGAGGTCGACGCCGTGCTGTCCATGCACGAGAGCGTGCGGTCGTCGGTCACGGTCGCGCACCGTCAGACGGCAGGCGTGGTCACGCTCGCGTCCTATGTCGTCCTCGAGGACGGACGGACCGTCGACAGCGACGAGATCCACCGCTTCGCCGTCCAGAGTCTGCCCTCGCACATGGTGCCCTCGTCGGTGATGGTTCTCGACGCGTTGCCGATGACGGTGCAGGGCAAGATCGACCGAGCGTCGCTGCCCCAGCCCGTCATCGAGGTGCACGAATTCCGGGCACCGAGCATGCCCGTCGAGGAAATCGTCGCGTCGGTGTTCGCGGAGCTGCTCGGCGTCGACCGCGTCGGTCGGGACGACGACTTCTTCGCGCTCGGCGGCAATTCGCTCGTCGCCACGCGGGCCGTCGCCCGCCTCGGTGCCGCGCTGGACACGACCGTGACCGTACGGACCTTGTTCGAGGCTCCCTCGGTGTCGGCCCTCGCGGCGAAGTTGCAGTTCGGCGACGCTGTCGCGGCGCGGCCGCCACTGGTCCGTCGTGCCACGGCATCCGCCGACCCGGAGTCCCTCGTCGATGCGCCGCCTCTGTCCTACGCCCAGCGGCGCATGTGGTTCCTCAACCGCTTCGATCCGTCGTCCGCCGCGTACAACATCCCCTTCGCCGTCCGGCTCGTCGGAGATCTCGACGTCCCCGCCCTGCAGGTGGCGATGCTCGACGTCGTCGACCGGCACGAGTCGCTGCGCTCGCTGTACCCGGACAGCGCGTCGGGACCCGTGCAGATCGCGCGCATGGCGGAGTCCGTCGTCCCCGACCTCACCCCCGTCGACATCCGCGAGTCCGACCTGCCCGCCGCGGTGGCCAAGCTCGCATCCCGCGCCTTCGACGTGACCGTCGAGGTGCCCGTCGCCGCGACGCTGTTCCGCACCTCGCACGACACCCACGTGCTCGCGGTCGTCGTCAATCACATCTCGGCGGACGGCGCTTCGATGGCTCCCTTGGCCCGCGATCTGATGGCCGCGTACAGCGCGCGGATCGCGTGGTTCGCCCCCGCCTGGGCACCGCTTCCGGTGCAGTACTCGGACTACGCGGTGTGGCAGCGCGACGCCCTCGGCGACGAGAACGATCCTGAGTCGATCATCGCCCGGCAGGAGCAGTACTGGCTCAGCGCGCTGGCCGATCTTCCGGACGAGCTGCCGTTTCCACGGGACCGTTCGCGCCCGACCGAGCCCACCTATGCGGGCGCCACGGAACAGTTCGTCATCGACCCGGAACTCCATGCGCGTCTCGTCGACGTCGCACGGGCCAACTCGTCCACCCTCTTCATGGTGGTGCACTCGATCCTCGCCGTGGTGTTGGCGCGGCATTCCGGAACCGACGACATCACCGTCGGCACGCCGATCGCGGGCCGCGGAGACGCGGCCATCGACGACATGATCGGCATGTTCGTCAACACGCTCGCGTTGCGCACACGCGTCGACACGACCCAGAGCTTCGACCGACTCCTCGCTCACACGAGGGAGCAGGATCTGGCCGCGTTCGCCCATGCCGACGTGCCGTTCGAGCGGCTCGTCGAGGTGGTCGATCCGCCGAGATCTCGTGCGCGGCACCCCATCTTCCAGGTCATGCTGGCGTTCCAGAATCTCGGGCAAGCGCACTTCGAGCTCACCGATCTACGCCTCGAGACGCTGGAGTTCGACCTCGGTGTGGTGAAGTTCGACCTGCAGTTCACGCTGGTGGACTCGGTGACTCCCCTCGGCGCCCCCGACGGACTCGCGGCCACGATCGGCTACGCGACAGACCTGTTCGACAAGGAAACGGCCGTCGCTCTCGGTGAGCGCTTCCTGGCCGTCGCGCACGCGGTGGCCGAGAACTCGACCGTCGCGCTGGCCGACATCGACCTCGTCGGCGACGTCGAGCGCGGCCGCATGGTCCGGCGGTTCGAGCCGGAGCCGACTACCGGCGCGGTCACCGTGCTGTCCCGGTTCCGCGATCGAGTGCTCGAGACGCCGGACGCCAGGGCCGTCGCCGACGACGAGAACGACTACACCTACGGCGAGTTCGCAGCACGTGTCGACCGTGTCGCGCGAGCGCTGGTCCGTCGCGGCGTCGGACCGGAGTCCGCCGTCGTCGTGGCGCTCCCACGATCCGTCGACGCCCTCGTCGCGGTGTACGCCGTGCTCGAGGCCGGCGGCGCATACGTACCCGTCGATCCCGACCAGCCCACCGCCCGCATCGAGACCATCATCGAGGCCACGGCGCCCGTCTGCGTCGTGACTGCGGGAGACGTGGGCGGGCCACTCGCCGTGCTCCTGTCGGAGCTCGAGGACGAGTCGCTGCCGTCGGGACCCCTCACCGACGAGGAACGGCTCGGGACCGTCCACGCGGGCACCACCGCGTACATCGTGTTCACCTCCGGCTCCACCGGTGTCCCGAAGGGCGTCTCCGTTCCCCACGGCGCCGTCGCGCACCACACCGACTGGTTCGCGGACGCTTTCTCCATCACCTCCGACGACGTGGTGCTGGCCAAGACGCCGATGACCTTCGACGTCTCCGTCTGGGAGATGTTCGTGGCACTTGCGGTGGGCGGAACCGTCGTCGTCGCGGAGCACGACGGGCACCGCGACCCGGAGTATCTGTTGCGCAGCATCGCTCGCCACAAGATCACGGCCATCTCGTTCGTCGCGTCGATGTTCGCCGTCTTCACCGAAGCTGCCGACAGCTACGCCTGCAAGTCGCTGAGGGTCGTGTTCCTCGCCGGCGAGGCGCTCGGCCGCGCCGTCGTCGATGAGTTCCGCGAGACCTGCGACATCGACGTCCACAACCTCTACGGTCCGACGGAGTTCACCGTGCACGCCACGGCTCATCCCGTGGGACGCGGCGAACCGCCCTCGGTCCCCATCGGTGTTCCGGTGGACGGGACCTCGGCGTTGGTGCTCGACGCCGCTCTGGCCCCCGTTCCCGACGGTGTGGTGGGTGAGCTGTACCTCGCCGGAATCCAGAGTGCGCGCGGTTATCACGGTCGACCGGACCTCACGGCGGACAGATTCGTCGCGGTTCCCGGACACGACGGCGCGCGGATGTACCGCACCGGTGACCTGGCGCGGTGGAACCACCACGGTGCACTCGAGTTCGCCGGTCGCGTCGATCATCAGGTCAAGCTGCGGGGATTGCGGATCGAACTCGGCGAGGTCGAGGCGGCGGTTTCCACATCCTCCCGGGTTGCGCGAGCCGTGGCCATCGTCCGCGACGACACCCTCGTCGCCTACGTCGTTCCGGCGCCCGGGGTCACGGTGGACACCGACATGGTGCGTGCCGATGCCGCTCGCGTGCTCCCCGCGTACATGGTTCCCGTCGTCGTCGTGCTCGACGCGCTGCCGCTCGGTGTCAGCGGAAAGCTCGACCGCGCAGCACTTCCCGATCCTGTGGTCGATCCGCGCCGCTTCCGCGAACCGCGGACGCTGGAGCAGCGTGTCGTCGCGGAGGTGCTCTCCGAACTGCTCGGGGTCGAGCGCGTGGGGCTGAACGACAACTTCTTCGCCCTCGGTGGCAACTCGCTGGTCGCCACCCGCGTGGCCGCGAGAATCGGTGCTGCTCTGGGTGTCCGGGTTCCGCTGCGCACCATCTTCGACGCCACCACGGTGGCCGATCTGGCCAACAACCTGGACGTCGACGGTGCGTCGCGGCGCCGGCCGACGGCGATATCGCGTCCGGAGGTGCTGCCGCTGGCACCCGCGCAGCAACGGCTGTGGATCGCCAACCGAGTCGATCCGGACTCGGCGAACTACAACCTCCCCATCGGGCTCCGCCTGCGTGGACCTCTGGATGTGGACGCTCTGCGGACCGCTGTGCAGGACGTCATCGCCCGGCACGAGACTCTGCGGACGGTCTACCCGGACGTCGACGGCCACGGGCGACAGGTCGTGCGCGAGATCGACGAGGTCGACCTCGAACCGATATCGGTCTCCGACGAGGACCTGCCGCACCGCATCCTGGCGGTCGCCACGACCGGTTTCGATGTCACCACCGAGGTCCCGCTGCGCGTGCGACTGTTCCGGTTGGCCGAGGATCATCACGTCCTTCTCGTCGTCGTCCACCACATCGCCGCGGACGGATTCTCGCTCGCGCCGCTGACCGTCGACGTCGTGACGGCGTTCGCCTCCCGGTCGGCGGGTGTCCTGCCCGCCTGGTCGCCGTTGGACGTCCAGTACGCGGATTACGCTCTGTGGCACCGTGATCTGCTCGGTGACCCGTCCGACGACGACTCCCTCGCGGCACGTCAGCTCGCCTACTGGCGGGACACGCTGGCGGGCATGCCCGCCGAGCTGTCCCTGCCGCAGGATCGTCCGCGTCCGCCCGCGGCGTCGGGTATCGGTGCGTCCGTCCGATTCGAGATCCCGGCGGAGACGTACGAGCGAGTGCGCGTCCTGGCTCGCGAACGTCGCGCGACACCGTTCATGGTCGTGCACGCGGCGCTGTCGGTCGCCTTGTCGCGCATCAGTGGTACGTCGGACATCACTGTCGGGACCGCGGTGGCCGGACGAGGAAGCGCGGAACTCGATCCCATGGTCGGCATGCTGGTGAACACACTGGCGCTGCGCCTGCGGATCGACGAGAACGCCACGATCACCGATCTCGTCGACGACGCCCGAGGCGTCGCGCTGTCGGCCTTCGCCCATGCGGACGTTCCGTTCGATGCCGTGGTCGACGTGGTCGAGTCGTCGCGTTCGGCGGACCTGTTCCGCGTCGCGTTGGCCTACCAGAACACCGACTTGTCCGAGATCGACCTGTCCGGGTTGCACGTCCAGCAACTCGAGACGCCGTTCGACCCGGCGCAGTTCGATCTGACTCTGACCGTGGAGGATCGACCGCACCGGCAGGTCGGGGACGACGTCTCGGCGTTCTTCACCTACGCGACCGACTTGTTCGATGCCGCCACGGTGTCGACGTTCGCCGATGTGTTCTCCGCCGTGCTCGACGCCGTCACCGACGATCCCGGCCGCGTCATCGGCTCGGTCGACATCGGCTCTGCTGCGGCAGTATCCGTACCGAACCCGCGTCCGGACGTGGTGCGCCCGAGCGTTCCGACGCGCTCGATCGCCGCGTCCATCGCGTCGTCCGTCGAGGCGGACCCGGGTGCCCCCGCGTTCGCGGCGGGCGACCTCGAGGTGAGCTACGCCGAGATGGACGCGCGATCCAATCGCCTTGCTCGAGCGCTGCTCGCGGACGGCGCAGGCCCCGGAACCGTGGTGTCGACGACGGCGAGTGATCCCGCGTCGCTCGTCGCGGCCACGTGGGCGGCGGCGAAGGTGGGTGCTGCGCTCACCGGACGCGCATCCGATCGATCCGTCGCGCTCCACGGCGATGCGGGGTCGACGGGCCATGGCGGGCCCCTGTCACCGTCCGACGGCGTTCGGTCTCCGGATCAGGACACCCCGGCAGTGGTCACGGACGACCGCACGATCACGTTCGGAACTGTCGGCGCAGCTGTCGCCACCGATTCCTTCGGCGTGACGTACGAATCGCGAATCGCCGTGGGCGAGAACGCTGCTCTCGACTGGTCGGTGTTCGCGATCGTCTCCGCGGCGGCGGCGGGTGCGACAGTCGTCGGGCTGGACGAATCCGTCGACCTGACGGACGCACTGGCCGACGAGTGGGTGACGCACGCCGTGGTGAGTCGGGCGCAGATCACGAACCTGGACGTGGAGTCGCTCGACGATCTACAGACGCTCGTCGTCCACGACGGTGCCGACGCGCTGCCGACGGTCGCCGACCACGTCACCGTCCTGGGAGCTGATGTCCTGACGCGGTAGGACTCTCCGCGCGCGTCAGACCGTGTCGGCGACAGCCGGGACAGGCGTCGACGCAGGCTCGGCGGCGAGTGCTGCTGCGCCCTCCATGACGACGAGGGCGTCGTCGAGGTACCGCATGTAGCGGTCGGGGTCGGGGTCGGCCATCATCGTCGAGTCCACGGTCACGGTCACGCTGACTCGTCGGCCGAGCGAGGTGACGTGGTGTATCAACCCCATCCCGTCCACGGTGGGCATCGGCATGAACGCCGACACCGCCGGTGCTCCGAGGAACCACAGGGCGTCGTTGCCGTGGGGCATGTTCGACACGACGGTGTTCGACGGCACCGTCGGCCGGTCGTGCGGTGCCATCGTGGAGAGCGCCCCGATCACCCGTAGGACCGACGCCGGTGCGACGTCGAACGGTCCGACCGTGTGCGTGTCGAGCATCGCCTTCACGCGGTTCTTCGCCTCCGATGCGGATCCGTGGACCGCGCGGAGTCGCTGCATCGGCTCGGGTTCGGTGGTGTGGAGGTCGACGTCGACGAACGTCGTCCGGTTCGCGGCGGGGGAGTCGACGGCACCGTCGATGTCCAACGGCATCGTGGTACTCAGCGTGGCCACGGGTTCCTCGCCCTTGTCGTGCAGATACCTGCTCATCGCGAGGGACACCGCGGTCAGCAGGATGTCGTTGACCGTCACCTCGGGAACGGCGCGCTTGATCGCCCGGATGCGGGGCAGGTCCAGGAAGAGCACCCTGATCCGATGATCGAGCGTGATGCGGGAGTTGAACCGCGTCGCGGGGCGCGGTGGGTGGGCGCGTGGCGCCATCGCACGCCGTGATGCGGACATGGCGCGGACGAAGGCGATCGCCCGCGGCACGCTCGACGCCGCCTCCCTCCAGAGCGGGCGCATCATCGTGGGTGCCGAGCCGCCGCGCGGGGTGGAGGTGGCACCGCCGTGCGCCATTCCGGGATCCGCGAACAGCGCGCGCATGACGGATACCAACCCTAGCCCGTCCATCGACGAGTGATGAACCTTGACGACGACGACGGTTGCTCCGTCCGGTACGCCCGCGACGTCGCGGATGCCGGTCAGGAAATGGATCTCCCACGTCGAACGCTCGAGCACCATCGGTGTGGCCATGACGTGCGCGATGTGTCGCTCGACGCCCGACCATCCGGGCTCGGTGATCCGCTCGACGACGACGTGGTCGGCGACGTCGACCTCTCGGTCGGTGATCCAGAACGGGTCGCCCAGATCGGCGAAGCGACGTCGCATGCGGCGCCGGAACACGGGGTCCACATCGAGTCGAGCCCGCATCCATGCGCAGGCGACGTCGTGCGTGAGGTCGGCAGCGTCCGTCCCGGCTGCGTCCACGACGAGAACGTCGACGAGGTTGGCGATGACGTGGTCGCTCTCGGCCAGGACATTGATCGCGTCGCGGGGTGGTACCCGGACTCCGATGCGTGGCATCCTTCGGACCCCGATGCGTGGCGTTCCGGCAGTCGACATATCAGGGTCCTCACGACATGCGCAGGCTTCCCGTGGACCGCGCTCTTGCGGTGGTTATAGCCCCGACTCGCCATTGTGTTACGCCGTTCCGACAAGTGTTACGCCGTTCCGACAACGGCTGCCGAGCCGTTGTCGGAACGCACGGATGTCAGAAGGACTCGGCGGCCCGTCGATATCCGCGGATCGCCGGAACGACGAAGACGGCGAAGAGTCCGACAGACCAGGCGAGCGACTGGAGGAGGGGAGAGGTAACCGGTCCGCCGAGCGTGAGGCCCTTCATCGCATCGACCGCACACGAGATGGGATTGTGCTCGACGAACGGCTGCAGCCACGTGGGGTACGCGCGAGTGGGAACGAAACCCGAGTTGAAGAACATGAGGATCGTGAACACCATGCCCACGCTCTCGACCAACGGGAACGTCGTGGTCACGATGGCCGTCGAGGTGACGAACACGGCGAATCCGATACCGAATGCCAAGGGCACCAACATCGCTGCGACTCCGGCGATCGGCCCCTGGTCGAAGCGGAACCCGAGCAGGAACCCGACCACGATGATGAGCACGGTGGTGGTCACGATGCGGGCGGTCTCCGCCAGCAGGCGTCCCATCAGGCCGGCCGCACGGTGGACCGGAAGGGTCTGGAACCGGGACACCAGACCCGCTGCGCGCTCTCGTCGCAAGCCGACCGCACTGGCGAGAGAGCCCGACATGGCCGCGACCATCGAGATCAACGGGACGGTTCCGAAGATGCTGTTCTCACCCGTGGCGGACGAGATCGAATTACCCAGTACGGTCCGCAGCATCAACAGGAAAAGAATGGGATAGATGACGGCTTGAATGATCGTGAGAGGGTCCCGAGCCCACCGTCGCAGCAATCTCCCGCAATGAAGAGCGCTCTGCGAGGACAGGGCGACCGGGCTCAGCTCACTGAGCATCCGATCGGGTTCCGGCAGCGCTCGGAGATCCAGAACGGTCTCGCCGGCGCGGTCTCGTGTGCTCATGCTCGCCTCGTGCTCGCCCACACGGCAAGCGGGACGAGGACGACGATCAGGCCGACCGCCCACGCTATCGCCGGCCACAGGCTGGTTGCGTTGACACCGCCGTCCGCCATGTCGCGCATGGCCTTGGAGAACAGTGAGATGGGTTGGTTCCTGACGAAGGGGCGGATCCATTCGGGGAAGCCCGTCTCGGGGACGAACCCGGAGGACAGCATTCCCAGGATCAGCTGCGGGAGCGTCAAGGCCTGGCTGGTGGCCTCGGGTGACCGCGACAGCGACCCGATGGCGTCACCGCCCGTCGTCAGAGCGGCGCCGACGAGGAGGGCGAACAACACGAAGATGGCGGCATCGTCGAACCCGGCCTGGAATCGGAACCCGATCAAAGACCCGTACACCAGGGCCGCCGCCAGCGACAGCGACGCGTGGACGAGGTTGGCCGTGGCTCTCGACAGCAGCGGCACCCACGGCGTGACCGGCATGGTCTGCAGTCGGGTGGTCATTCCGGACTGGCCCTCGATCGCGGCGCGCTGTGCGGCCGAGATCGCGGTGAAGGCCATCGCCTGCAGGCAGATGATCGGCATCAGGAACTGGGCGTAGTTCAAGCCCTGGAACTGCATGACGAGTCGCAGAGGGAGGTAGAAGCCCACCGTGTAGACCGCGGGCGCGATGATCGCCACGACGAGACCGCCCGAGCGTGCCATCGAGCCCAGCGAGCGTCCCGACAAGCTGGCCCACTGCTTGAAGGCAGTGGGTTCGGGAGCGCGGTGCGAGGCTCGACGCGTCTCGATCGACGAGGTCACGCGGGCCGCCCGGACTGCAGCGGTGCGTCGGCGGTCGCGGACCCGTCGTCGGCGGGATCGACGTCGCTTCGTCCCGTGAGGGAGAGGAAGACGTCGTCCAACGAGGGGCGGCGCAAGCCGATGTCGGACAGAGCGATACCTGCGGCGTCGAGACGTTTGAGAGCCTCGGCGAGCGTTGCCGGGCCGTCCGGCGCCGGGATGGTCAACGTGTCGGCGTCGAGGTCCGCGGCACTGAAGCTGGGCGGAAGCATGCCGACGAGGGCATCGGCGGCGCGGCGCATCTGGGTCGGATCCACCGGAACGATGTGGCAGTAGTTGCCGCCGGTGGTGGCCTTCAACTCGTCCGCGGTGCCCTGCGCGATGACCCGGCCGCTGTCGATCACGATGATGCTGTCACTGAGGACATCGGCTTCTTCGAGGTACTGAGTCGTCAGAAGCGTGGTGATGCCCTGTTCGCGCAGGGACGACACCAGCGACCACACGGCCTTGCGGCTTCGGGGGTCGAGTCCGGTGGTCGGCTCGTCGAGGAACACGACCTTCGGCCTGACGACCAGTCCGCACGCGATGTCGATACGACGACGCATACCGCCCGAATATCCGCGGACCTGACGGTCGCCGGCCTCGAGCAGGTCGAAGTCGTGCAGAAGGTCCTCGGCGCGCACTCGCGCCGACTTCTTGGTCAACCCCATGAGCCGACCGAACAAAATGAGATTTTCGCGGCCCGAGAGAGCGTCGTCGAGCGCCGCGTACTGACCGGTCATCAGGATGGAGCGGCGGACGGCGGCAGGATCGCGGGCGACGTCGTATCCCGACACCACCGCGCGGCCTCGGTCCGGCTTGATCAGCGTGGCCAGAACCTTGACGGTGGTCGTCTTACCGGCACCGTTGGGCCCGAGGATTCCGAGGATGGAACCCGCCGGGACACTGAAATCGATGCCCTTCAGAGCCTCAACCGTTCCGAAGGACTTGTGAACGTCCTCGACGAGTACGGCTGTGTCATCTGATGGCATGAGTCTCCACTGTCGTCGGCATGTGCAACATCGTTCTGACGGACGGCTCTGGTGACACGCATTCCTCGCGTGCATTCGGTGCACGAAACGAGCGCGTATCAACCCTCCGAAAGGCGGCACTGTAGAAGAACATCCCACGAGCCGCCGTCGATGTTACGCATCGACCCGCTTCGATCGGGCCCGGGCGCGCCTCCACAGCGACTGTTTCACGCCGGAAGAATGTCAGCGCGTCGCAGTCGCTGCAGGTCGAGTGATGTGCGGGGACCGCTGCCGACAGCGGGGATGGGGCGTGCCGTCAGGCGACATGTCCGACTGAGGCGAGACCGCGATCGTCCAGGCGGGTGAATCCCTGCCCGGCCGTCGCCTGGAGCTCGGCGAGAGAGTTCTGCATTTCCGCGGCGAACTCCGGCGCGGTGATTCCGGCACTCGGGTGTACCTCGATGTAGACCACCAGAACTGCACTGCGATCCTGCACTGCGGGCGTCGTCGACAACGTCAGACTGACCGCGGCGCTCCGCACCCGCTCGTGCGGACCGAACGTTCCCAGCACACGCGACGACCCGACACGGACGAATTCCCGCTCCGCGACGTGCACGACTTCGATGTCCTCGATCGCGACATCGCTCAGGGGACGCGGGGCAGTGTCCGGGACGAGCGCCGGACGAGCGCTGCGACGCCACGCGGCCGAAGCGATGCCGGCCACGACGTCACCCACACCGACCTGGCCGAACGACTGAGCCAGGCTGTCCAGATCCGCCATACGTACGCCGATCGCGATCGAATCGCCGGGCGTGGCCGTGCGCATCCGCGGCGCACCGGGTCCGTCGCCGAACTCGTCGACGGCGCGCAGTGTCCGCGCCAGGAGATCGGTGCCCGCAGCAGTGACGGCGAGTGTGGACCGGACGTCGTCGTCGACGAGGACGTCGTCGATCAGATCGACCAGCTCGGCAAGCGCCACGGCATCGGGGCCGTTGTAGACCACGACGGCGGATCCGGTCGGCACGGAGGGAGTGGACTCGACACCGAAGACGATATCCATGCTCGTGATGCCGGAAACGGCGTCCCGCTCCAGTAGATCCAGAATCACCGCGTTCGAGTCGGCGGAGTCGGTGTGAAACGACACCGACCACGTCACGCCGTCGAACGGTGACCCGGGACGGCGGCTGTACCGCTCCAGCGCTGACGTGAAGCTTTCGACGCTGACGAGAGAGGCGGACCTCGCCACGTCTGCCGGAGCGACGGACAGTGCGTGCGCCCGGACTACCGCAGCGGCCCGGTGCCAGCGCGCGCGCGGTCGCGAAGTCTGAGCAAGGGACGTGCGGTGCCGTGGTGCCATCGGACTGACCTCGTCGGTTTCGTTAGGTAATGAAATCCGATCGAACACTTACGATCGTCGAATTCTGACCGGAACCGATTCTATTCGCTCAAACAGACTTTGGGTAGGTTTATTCGCTACGTTCGCGTTGCAACTTCGTTGCGTCCCGTTCATGTCGACCGCCATCGGCGAGGAGATCGTTCGCGAGCCGGTCGACGGCCGATTCGATGTGCAGAACGTACGCCGCCGGGTCCGGAAGCGCAGCGCGAACGGATGCGACCGACACGAACATCGACGTGCCGAAGGTCGAGATCGAATGTGCGAGGTAGACGCCCTGCACGGTGGGAAGTGGACCGAAAACGCCCACCATGGGAGCACCGAACAGAGTGAGCGGTCCGCGGCCGTACGGGACGTTCGTGATCATCGTGTTCGTCGCCACGGCCGTGGGTCGGCGCGACGGAGCACGCATCGCCACGCTGATCGCTTTGAGGAACGGGGCGGGGGTCACCGTCAGCGGCATGGCAGGGAGGTGCGTCACCGCGTCGGTGGTCTTCTTCTTCGCCGCGGATGCCGATGCGTGCACCGCGAGGAGTCTGGCCGTGGGGCTCTCGATGTCCGTGTGCAGGGGAAGGGTGGCGATCGCGATGCGGTTGGCGTTCGTGCTGTCCGCCATCGCTCTCGTGCTCACCGGGATCGTCGTGCCGAGCGACCGGTCGGGTATCTCACCGATCGCGTCCAGATAGAACGACAGGGCGAGCGAGACGACGGTCAGCATGACGTCGTTGACCGTCACGCCCGGATAGGCGTTCTTCATCGCCCTGACCCGTGCGAAGTCGACGCTCAGAAAGGCGTACGTCATCTCGTCCGGGCCGTCCTGATGGACGCGGGCGTCGTAGTTGAATCGTGTTGCAGGATAGGGAGTTCGGTGAGGCGCACTGCTCGGGGTGCTCCCGCGCTTCGACGCGGACTTCGTGGCCGATCGGCGGCGTGCCACCGCGCTCACGAGGGCTCCCACGTCGCGAGGCAGCGCCCGCAGTGCACTCCACACGCCCGGCACGGCAACCGCCCGGTCCGACTCGCCACGCGCGACGGGCTCGTCGGAGAGGATCCGATTCAGCATCTCGACGACGCCCATCCCGTCGATCGCGCTGTGGTGACTACGGAAGATCGCGACGGTGCCGCCGTGCGGAACTCCCTCGACGCCGACCACGTCGAGAATGAAGTGGAACTGCCACGGCGGAAGATCCCAGTCCAGCGGCACCGTCGAGAACTCGACGATCTTCGACACCAGGAACTCACGAGATCGATCGGGCGCGGGCGTGTGGACGAAGACGTGGCGAGCCACGTCCACGTCCACGGTCACCCAGTGCGGGAAGGCGAGGTGCCCCGGGACCTTCTGCAGACGGCGTCGGAAAACGGGGTCCAGCCCCAGGATCTTCTCGCCGAACTCGAGGGCATCGGCATGTGTCCGCAGCGGAGAGGTGACGCCGGCGACGTCGAAGGCGTAGCAGTGGACTACCGAGGCGGACGTCCGTGCACTTTCGAAGTAGTAGTTCAGCGCGTCCCGCGCATGCATGGGAACCCCGACTGTTTTCGGATGCATCGCGCGTCACTGCCTTCGGATGTGTGCGTGCGCGGACGGGGAGTTCGCGCGCTGAGGAAACCGACGGACGTCGGGAAATATGCCGGGATTGATGCAAAGTACGGCCCGACCGGGGCTGTGACAAGGCATCGGTCCGTTTTTAGACCGATCGAATGACGACCGTTCGCGTCCGGTGCGAACTACCCGGCGACCCGACTCGAGGAGAGGACCGCGTCGTCGAGACGGTCGAGCGCCGACGTGAGGCAGGCGATGTACCGGCCGATGTCGGGCATCAGGTTCCGGTCCGACACGGCCGTCAGGCACATGCGGCGGCCTGTCGTCATCACCACGTGGGCGAGTTGCACGCCTTCCACGACGGGAAGAGGGGCGAACACACCGACCACGGGCGCGCCCAGTACCTCCATCGGGGCGTTGCCGTACGCGATGTTCGAGATCATCGTGTTCGTCGATGTCGTCGTCGGTGTCGCGGGTCGCCGCGGCATGGCGGCAGCGAGCGCCGCCAGGACGGGCGCCGGTGCCGAGCTCAAAGGGTGCGGCGGAAGCGTCTGCACCCGACGGGTCAGTTCAGCTTTACGGGCGCGCGCAGCGGAACTGACATCGGTGAGGCGTTGCAGGGGATCGGACACGTCCGTCGCGAGGTCGACGACGGCGATCGCGAGCTGGTTGGCGGTGTCGTCCGTCTGCGACACCGGCCGCACATTGACCGGGAACGATGCGCCCAGTGTGTCTGCGGGCATCTCGTCGGCCAGATACTCCGAGATCCCCAGGGACACGACCGTCATGACGACGTCGTTGACGGTCGCGCCGTCCACCGCGGACTTGATCCGGCGCACGCGGTCGAGGTCGAACCACATCAGGTCGAACGTCATGTCCGGGGACGTGTTGTTGTTGAATCGCGTCGCCGGGTACTTGTGGGGCTGCGGGCGGTCGGCCGGTGCCAGACGGCGCACGGCGGATGCACGCGCGACCGATGCGCGGCCGAATCGCAGAAGATCTCGGGGGAGCGCGCGGAGCGAGGACCAGGTCGTCGGTACCGGTGCGGTCGACCGCCGGAAGTCGTCCGCGCGGAAGGCTTCCACATCCATGTTCGCGGGGGCGAGCATCCGGTGCACGAGGTCTGCGGTGCCCATTCCGTCGATCGCACTGTGGTGAACCTTGAACAACAGCACCGTGCCGCCGTTCGGAACTCCGGGAACGCCGTGGAGATCGGTCACGAAGTGCAGTTGCCACGCGGGCGCGTCGAAATCGACGGGAGTCCTAGACGCATCGACGACTCGGCGACGGAGGAACTCGTGATCGTCGGTGCCTGTCGCCCGATGAACGAACACGTGGTCGGCGACGGCCACCTCGCACTCCACCCACAGCGGGAACGCCAGATTCGCCGTGACCGTCTGCAATCGGCGACGGAAGAGGGGATGGAGGTCGAGGACGGCGTTCGCGAACGTGACGGCGTCGTCGTGCGTGCGGACGGACCGCATGGACCGGGAGGTGTCGACGACGAGGCCGTGGACGATGGTCCCGGGCGTCCTGTCCGACTCGAAGTAATAGTTCAGCGCGTCGCGCGCTGCCATGGGTTCTCCCGAGAGGGGACGTCCGTGTCGTGTCGACATGGCTACCACCATTCTGTTCCGAGGCCCGACCTCGTCGAACCATACCCAAAGATTGGTTTACGCACGGGAGAAGACCGATAAATGCGCTTCGGACGCGCTATCCGATGATTCGACGCGTCAGGGCCGCGATATCCGATCCATCGATCGGTGAGCGCGCCGCGTTACGAGTTCTCGGCTCGGACGGCGTGCAGTCGACGCGACTCGCCGCGCCGCGCGGTCCTTTACAGTGAGCACGAGTTGTGACTGGTGGGACGAGGGAGATACTTCAATGACGTCGACACGACACCGACCGGTAGGTCGGTTCGCAGCACAGGGTCGCGCCGTCGCCGCCGGCATCGCCGTGGTCGCTGCGACGACCCTGCTGCCGTTCGCTCCCGCCGTCGCCACGGCCGCGCCGGTCGAGCCCGTCACCGACGTCACCACGGCATCCGGTGCCAGGGTGGAGAGCGTCGAGCACGTGGGCGGTCTCGAGTACCTCGTCACCGTGTACTCCCCGTCGATGGACCGCTCCGTCCCCCTGCAGGTCTTCAGGCCCGCGGACACCTCGGTGCCCCGTCCGACCTACTACTTGCTCAACGGCGCCAGCGGCGGCGAGGACCCCTCCAGCAACTGGCCGGATCAGGCCGACGTCGCCACGTTCTTCGGAGATAAGAACGTCAATGTCGTCATCCCCCGCGCAGGTGCCTTCAGTTACTACACCGACTGGGTCGCCGACGATCCCGAGCTGGGGCGCAACAAGTGGGAGACGTTCCTGACGCAGGAACTCCCGCCGCTCGTCGACGAGTCCCTGGGGACCACCGGAACCCAGGCTGTCGGTGGCATCTCGATGGCAGCCAGCGCCGTACTCATGCTGGCCGCCGACAACCCGGGGTTCTACTCGTCGGTCGCGTCCTTCAGCGGGTGTGCGGGCACCTCGGACGATCTGGGGCGCGCCTTCGTCAAGCTGGTCGTCGAAGCCCGCGGGGGCGGCGACACGGAGAACATGTGGGGGCCCGACGATGGCCCCGAATGGGCAGCCAACGATGCGTTGCTCAACGCCGACAAGCTCAGAGGTACGCCGATGTACATCACCACCGGCAACGGTCTACCGGGGTTCGACGAGACGCTGCAGTCCGCGCGCATCGCGGGTGATGTGCCGGCGCTGGTCAATCGTGTGCTCGTCGGTGGGGGTATCGAATCGATCACCGCGACGTGCACCCGGACATTCGCGGAGCGTCTCGCGCAGCTGCAGATCCCGGCGACGGTGAAGTTCCGGGACAACGGAACGCATTCCTGGGCGTACTGGCAGGAAGACCTGCACGAATCGTGGCCGACGGTCGCTGCATCACTGGGGATATGAATTCCAGGTGACGTTCCGACGGGTGGCGTGGCCCATTCGTGAGGAGTCGACTCTCGCGTTATCGTGAATGCGTGAAGAGACGTGATCGCGCATGAACGGCATCGGCAACGACACCACGATCGTCATTCCCGTCCTCGACGAGGAGGACTACATCGGAGCATGTCTCGACCATGTTCTCCCGCAGATCGAGCAGTTGTCCGAGGTCATCGTCGTCGACAACGGGTCGACGGATCGCACGGTGGAGATAGTCGAGAAGTATGCCGCGTCGGAACCGAAGATCCGCCTGGTGCACGAACCGCGAAAAGGATTGTTCTTCTCGCGGAATACCGGTTTCAGGGAGGCGAAGTCCGACATTGTCGGACGTATCGACGCCGACACCAGGATAGGTGCGGGATGGGTCGATGCGGTGAAGTCGACATTCGCCGAAGCGGATCCGTCTCTCAATCTCGGGGGTATCACGGGATTGAGTGCGCCGTACGATTCGCCGTTCAGTCGGTCCAAGAAGATGCTCGTCGACGTGCTGGTCCGGGCCAAGATGCTGGGCAACAGCATGAAGATCGACAACATGCACGGCGCCAACATGGCCGTGCGCCTCGACGCGTGGAACGCGGTGCAGGACAAACTGACCTCACGCGCCGACGTCCACGAGGACATCGACTTCGCGCTGTGCCTGATCGAGGCCGGGTACTCCATCGTGCAGCCGACCGAGATGTGGGCGGACATCTCGCCGCGCCGGGCGCTCACGCCTCCGTTGAAGTACACGTCGTTCGTCAAGGCGGGTATCACGAGCTTCGAGATCCACGGTCGATCGAACTGGTCGCTGAGGTGGCTCGTCGCGCCGGTGACGTGGCTGTCGCACGCGGTGTTCTGGTTCCCCTACCGGGCCTACGATCCGGTCACGGGTTCGTTCTCCCCGAAGCGGCTGGTCACCGAGCAGGACTTCCGGCCGGCGGCGCTGTCGGAAGCGCCGTCGGACCGCTGAACGTCCGCGACGACTACTTCGCGCTGATCCAGATGGTGATGTCGGCGCGCACGACCTCTGCACCGGAGGTATCCCGCAGGCTGACCGGAACCACGAGTTCGCGGCCGGCGGCCACCTCGTTCCACTCGGGGACTTCGGCGAGCTGGGCCGTCGCCGTCAGTGATGTCCGCCCGGGAGCGAGGTACTGCACGGTCATCGCCTTCGGAATCCATCGGTGGGTCGTGGGGACGGTGGCCTCCGCCAGCATTCCCATGGCGACCTCCGCCAGGTTGCACGCCGCGATGGCGTGGAACGTCCCCAGGTGGTTGTGTACGCCGAACCACTTCGGTCCCGACACCACGCAGCGTCCCGGTTCGAGTTCGCGGACCCGGGGGAACACGGCCGCGAAGAACGGGACTCGCGCGCACATGCCCGCGGAGAACGCGACGGATCTGACGGGTGCGGGCAGTCGCTTCCAGAGCGCGTAGGTAGCGGTGGTCGAGGCCGACGAGATTTCACTCATGGGCGCACCTTACTCGTCGGTAAGATGAAGGGGCGGACGTCGGCGGCGGCCTCGATTTGAACTCCGGCGGCCCGGTGGGTCATACTGTTCGGGTTGCCTCGACCGAGGTGATCGCTGTCGTGCGTCTCGCGCGCTTCGGCATCGTCCCGGTTGTGGCTAGCGACAAGAACGACAAGCAGTGATCGCGCCGGCACGATGGGCGCATCCGGTCCGCTGTTTCACCACCCGGTCGAGTTCGGCCGAGCGGGAGAATCATGTGCGGGAATGCGACACGCCCGACCGCGTGGACCGGAGAACCATGACAGATGAACAGCGGCAACGGATTCCTCCTGGCCACGCGTATGCGTGGATGCGAGAGTTCGCCACGTTCGTCCTCATGGATGCGCCTCGCGCCCGGCACCACGCCGGCGTCGGGTCAGCACACTGCCGGGTTCTCGGATCGACATCCGGGAACGAGAGACCTGACCAACGGTTAACCAGGGCAAGGAAGAGGACATAAGCGTGGCGGGACAAAAGATCCGCATCAGGCTCAAGGCCTACGACCACGAGGCGATCGACGCGTCCGCGCGCAAGATCGTCGAGACCGTGACCCGCACCGGGGCACGCGTGGTCGGACCTGTGCCGTTGCCCACCGAGAAGAACGTGTACTGCGTCATCCGTTCGCCGCACAAGTACAAGGACTCTCGCGAGCACTTCGAGATGCGCACGCACAAGCGACTCATCGACATTCTCGACCCGACACCGAAGACGGTCGACGCGCTCATGCGCATCGACCTGCCGGCAAGCGTCGACGTCAACATTCAGTGAGCGCGGAGACAACCATGACTGACAACATCAAGCGTCCGGCCAAGGGAATTCTGGGCACCAAGCTCGGCATGACCCAGGTCTTCGACGAGAACAATCGCGTCGTCCCGGTCACCGTCATCAAGGCGGACCCGAACGTCGTCACCGCGATCCGTACCGAGGAGCGCGACGGCTACAGCGCCGTCCAGGTCGCCTTCGGTGCCATCGATCCCCGCAAGGTGAACAAGCCGGTCTCCGGCCAGTTCACCAAGGCCGGCGTCACTCCCCGTCGCCACCTCGCAGAGCTGCGCGTCGCCGACGCCGCAGGCTACGAGATCGGCCAGGAGCTCACCGCTGCCGAGTTCGAGGACGGCGCATTCGTCGACGTCACCGGAGTCAGCAAGGGCAAGGGCTTCGCGGGAACGATGAAGCGCCACGGCTTCAAGGGCCAGGGCGCGAGCCACGGTGCGCAGGCTGTCCACCGCCGCCCCGGTTCCATCGGTGGCTGCGCGACCCCCGGCCGTGTCTTCAAGGGCATGCGCATGTCGGGTCGTATGGGTAGCGATCGCATCACCACGCAGAACCTCTCGGTCCACAAGGTGGACGCCGAGAACGGTCTGCTGCTGATCAAGGGCGCGATCCCGGGCCGCAAGGGCGGCGTCGTGATCGTCAAGAGCGCAGTGAAGGGTGGTGCGCGAGCATGACCAGTCTCGAAAAGAACTCCACGACCAAGTTGACGCTGGACGTCAAGGAGGCCGGTGGCAAGACCAACGGCACCGTCGATCTCCCCGCCGAGATCTTCGACCGCACCGCGAACATCGCGTTGATGCACCAGGTCGTCGTCGCGCAGCTCGCTGCGGCACGTCAGGGCACGCACTCGACGAAGACTCGTGGAGAGGTCCGCGGCGGCGGCAAGAAGCCGTACCGCCAGAAGGGCACCGGCCGCGCACGTCAGGGCTCGACCCGCGCACCGCAGTTCGTCGGCGGTGGCACGGTCCACGGCCCGCAGCCGCGTGACTACAGCCAGCGCACCCCCAAGAAGATGATCGCCGCAGCACTGCGCGGTGCACTCTCCGACCGGGCGCGCAGCGAGCGCATCCACGTGATCACCGAGCTCGTCGCAGGACAGGTGCCCTCCACCAAGGGTGCCCGCACGTTCCTGTCCGAGCTCACCGATCGCAAGAAGGTTCTGCTGGTCATCGGCCGCGCAGACCTGGCCGCATGGAAGTCCGTCCAGAACCTCGACGGCATCCACCCCATCGCGCCGGACCAGCTCAACACGTACGACGTGCTCGAGGCCGACGACGTGATCTTCAGCGTCGAGGCACTGAACACGTTCGTCGCCGGACCGGCCAAGGCAGCAACGGATTCACAGGAGGAGGACAAGTGAGCACCATTGCCGATCCCCGCGACATCCTGCTGGCCCCGGTCATCTCGGAGAAGTCGTACGGGCTCATCGAGCAGGGGACCTACACGTTCATCGTGCACCCCGATTCGAACAAGACGCAGATCAAGATCGCTGTCGAAAAAGTCTTCGGCGTGACTGTGACCAGCGTGAACACCGCCAACCGGCAGGGCAAGCGCAAGCGGACCCGTTTCGGCTACGGCACGCGTAAGAGCACCAAGCGCGCGCTCGTGACCCTCTCGGCCGACAGCAAGCCCATCGAGATCTTCGGAGGCCCGGTCGCGTAAGCGACCGGAGCTCAGAGGGTCCTCGAGGATCAAGGGACGAGACAAACATGGCAATTCGTAAGTACAAGCCGACCACTCCCGGTCGTCGTGGCGCGAGTGTCTCCGATTTCGCGGAGATCACGCGCTCGACACCGGAGAAGTCGCTCATCCGCCCGCTGCACGGCCGCGGTGGCCGCAACGCACACGGCCGTATCACCACCCGTCACAAGGGTGGCGGTCACAAGCGCGCCTACCGGCTGATCGACTTCCGCCGCAACGACAAGGACGGCGTGCCGGCCAAGGTCGCTCACATCGAGTACGACCCCAACCGCACCGCCAACATCGCACTGCTGCACTTCGCCGACGGTGAGAAGCGCTACATCATCGCGCCGAAGGGCATCGCTCAGGGTTCGCCCATCGAGCAGGGCGCTACCGCGGACATCAAGCCCGGTAACAACCTCCCGCTGCGCAACATCCCGACGGGTACCACCATCCACGCGGTGGAACTGCGTCCCGGTGGTGGAGCCAAGATGGTCCGCTCCGCCGGAGCCGGTGCACAGCTGCTCGGTAAGGAAGGCGCCTACGCCACGCTGCGTATGCCGTCCGGTGAGATCCGTCGAGTCGACGTGCGCTGCCGCGCAACCGTCGGCGAGGTGGGCAACGCCGAGCAGTCGAACATCAACTGGGGCAAGGCCGGCCGTATGCGCTGGAAGGGCAAGCGCCCCACCGTCCGTGGTGTCGTCATGAACCCGGTCGACCACCCGCACGGTGGTGGTGAGGGTAAGACCTCCGGTGGACGCCACCCGGTCAGCCCGTGGGGACAGCCCGAGGGCCGTACCCGCAAGAGCAAGCCCAGCGATCAACTGATCGTCCGCCGCCGCCGCACCGGCAAGAACAAGCGATAAGCAGGAGGGAGTAGCAGATGCCACGCAGTCTGAAGAAAGGCCCGTTCGTCGACGACCACCTCCTGAAAAAGGTGGACGTTCAGAACGAGAAGGGCACGAAGCAGGTCATCAAGACCTGGTCACGCCGTTCGACCATCACCCCCGATTTCATCGGCCACACCTTCGCCGTCCACGACGGACGCAAGCACGTGCCGGTGTTCGTCTCGGACGCCATGGTGGGACACAAGCTCGGAGAATTCGCGCCGACGAGGACCTTCAAGGGTCACATCAAGGACGACCGGAAGGCGAAGCGGCGATGACCAACTTCACCCCCACCGACAACCCGATCGCACGGGCCACGGCCAAGCACGTTCGCGTGACGCCGATGAAGGCACGTCGCGTCGTGGACCTGGTCCGCGGAAAGAGTGTCGAGGATGCCCTGAACATCCTCAAGTTCGCACCGCAGGCCGCCAGCGAGCCCGTCGCCAAGGTCGTTGCCTCGGCAGCGGCCAACGCGGAGAACAACCTGGACCTCGATCCGAGCACGTTGATCGTCTCGGCTGCATTCGTCGACGAGGGCGCAACCCTCAAGCGTTTCCAGCCTCGTGCCCAGGGTCGTGCGTTCCGCATTCGTAAGCGCACATCTCACATCACGGTCATCGTGGAGAGCCTGCCCAAGACCGGCGGCTCGACACGTGGTCGCCGGAAGGGAGCTCAGTAGTGGGCCAGAAGATCAACCCGCACGGCTTCCGCCTCGGCATCACGACCGACTGGAAGTCCCGCTGGTACGCAGACAAGCAGTACGCGGAGTACGTCAAGGAAGACGTGCAGATCCGCAAGCTCCTCGCCACGGGCATGGAGCGCGCCGGCATCGCCAAGGTGGAGATCGAGCGCACCCGTGATCGGGTTCGCGTCGACATCCACACCGCGCGTCCGGGCATCGTCATCGGTCGCCGCGGCGCCGAGGCCGATCGCATCCGTTCCGAGCTCGAGAAGCTGACCGGCAAGCAGGTCCAGCTGAACATCCTCGAGGTCAAGAACGCCGAGTCCGAGGCTCAGCTCGTGGCTCAGGGTGTCGCAGAGCAGCTCAGCAACCGCGTTGCTTTCCGTCGTGCGATGCGCAAGGCCATCCAGTCGGCCATGCGTCAGCCGAACGTCAAGGGCATCCGCGTCCAGTGCTCCGGTCGCCTCGGCGGCGCGGAGATGAGCCGCTCCGAGTTCTACCGCGAAGGTCGCGTTCCGCTGCACACGCTGCGTGCGGACATCGACTACGGCCTCTACGAGGCCAAGACCACCTTCGGTCGCATCGGCGTGAAGGTCTGGATCTACAAGGGCGACATCGTCGGTGGCAAGCGTGAAGCTGTTGCCGCCGCTGCTCCGGCAGGCGATCGTCCCCGTCGCGAGCGTCCGTCTCGTCCGCGTCGCAGCGGTGCCTCGGGCACCACGGCGACCAGCACCGAGGCCGGCCGCGCAGCGACAGCAACCGCTGATGCACCCGCTACGACCGAGCAGAAGGAGGGCTGACGCATGTTGATCCCCCGTCGGGTCAAGCACCGCAAGCAGCACCACCCCAAGCGTTCGGGTGCCGCCAAGGGCGGAACTCAGGTGACCTTCGGTGAATACGGCATCCAGGCTCTCGAGCCCGCCTACATCACCAACCGTCAGATCGAGGCCGCCCGTATCGCCGTCACCCGGCACATCAAGCGCGGTGGCAAGGTCTGGATCAACATCTACCCGGACCGCCCGCTCACGAAGAAGCCTGCCGAGACCCGCATGGGTTCCGGTAAGGGTTCGCCGGAGTGGTGGGTCGCCAACGTCAAGCCCGGCCGCGTGCTCTTCGAGCTCAGCTACCCGGACGAGCAGATCGCTCGTGAAGCATTGACTCGCGCAATCCACAAGCTGCCGATCAAGGCACGCATCATCACGAGGGAGGTTCAGTTCTGATGGCTACCGGTACCCCGGCTGCCGAGCTCCGTGAGCTCGGTGACGAAGAACTGATCACCCGCCTTCGTGAATCGAAGGAGGAGCTGTTCAACCTCCGCTTCCAGATGGCCACCGGTCAGCTGGACAACAACCGTCGACTGCGCGTCGTCCGCCACGAGATCGCGCGCATCTACACCGTGATGCGCGAGCGTGAGCTCGGGCTCGCCGCAGGTCCTTCCGAGGACACGGCAGGTGACGCAGCATGAGCGAGGAAACAGTGACCACTGAAGAAGCACGCAACAGCCGGAAGACGCGTATCGGTTACGTCGTCTCCGACAAGATGCAGAAGACGATCGTCGTCGAGCTGGAGGACCGTGTGAAGCACGCCCTCTACGGCAAGATCATCCGACGCACCACCAAGGTCAAGGCCCATGACGAGAACGGAGTCGCCGGCGTCGGCGACCGCGTTCAGCTCATGGAGACCCGCCCCCTGTCCGCCACGAAGCACTGGCGACTGGTCGAGGTCCTCGAGAAGGCCAAGTAAGACCTGCAGCACTCGAACGGCCCCGCACTCCTCGTGAGTGCGGGGCCGTTCTGCGTCCGGCCTCTTCGCTACGATGGCCGTCACGAGGAGGCCGCATGGATGCAGTTCTGCAGTTCGCCGCAAGCTACTGGTGGCTGTGGTTCGTCTTCGGCGGGTCCATCGCGGGGGCGGCCAAGGCGGTCAGCGCCGCGAACGAGCGACGTGCGGATCGTCGACTCGAGCGGTACCGCATCAAGCAGGAGGCCAAGGTCGCGGCGCTCGAACTGACCAAGGCCTCGACACAGGATGCGGACGCGCAACGTCGGTCCGTCGAGAAGGCGCTCGCCGAGCACGACGACGTGAATACGCGGTGGTTCGCCTACGAGACCGACGTAATCAACCTGCTCGAGTTTCCGATGATGACGAACATGCGCGATCCGATGACGGTGGCCTTCCACCGCACCAAGCTCGACGCGGACTCCTTGCGGCCGGCATCGTCGGACGAGCTGGTCGGCGATCCGGAGGCGCAGCGGCTCTACCGCTCGGCTGTGCACGACTATGCGGTCGCGTTTACCGCCGCTGAGTCCGAGGCCAAGCGTCGTCGCCGCGGAAACTTCAGTGAAGCGGAGCAGAACCGACTCACCCGCGCGCAGTCGTTGCTGCGCATGGCCTTGGACGGCGCTTCGACCCCCGCCGAGCGCCAGGCGGCGTATCGCAAGGCACGCTCCGAGATCGACGGTCTGGTGACGCTGCCGACAACGGCGTACGCACAGATCGAGCAACGCATCGCGGGGGCGTTGGAGGCGTAGGCGCGGTCAGCGCGTGACATCCACGTCGTCGACGACCACGGTCTCGCCTCGGCGATGAGCCATGTAGTCCCGCAACTCCCGCTTCACGACGGGGAGAAGCAGATACAGGCCGATGATGTTGACGAAAGCCAGGGCGAACAAGGCGGCATCCGCGAAATCGAGCACGGACCCCAGTGAGAGAACCGTGCCGATGACGGTGAACGTGCAGAAGATTATGTTGAAACTGTGCTTGGCGACGGCGCTGCGGCCGAAGAGCGACGTCCACGCCTGCGAACCGTAGTAGGCCCACGTGATCGCTGTGGACAGTGCGAAGAGTGCGACCGCCACGGTCAGGATGTACGGGAACCAGGGGAGCACCGTCTCGAAGGCGTCCGAGGTCAGCGTGACGCCGCCGGCGGGGAGCGAGCCGGTCTCCGCGACGATGGCGCGCTGGTCCTGCCAGGACTGCGTGTTGGCGATGACGATGGTCAGCGCGGTGGCCGTGCAGATCACGACCGTGTCGATGAAGGGTTCGAGCATGGCCACGAAACCCTCGGTGACCGGATGACGCGTCTTGACTGCCGAGTGCGCGATGGAAGCCGATCCCAGCCCCGCCTCGTTGGAGAACGCGGCGCGCTGGATGCCGATGATCATCACCCCGAGTACGCCACCCGCTACCCCGGTGGGAGAGAAGGCACCCGTCACGATCGCGTTCATGGCGCTGGGGACCTGCTCGATGTTGACGGCGATCACTACGGCGCACCCGAGAACGTAGACGATGGCCATGGCCGGGACCAGCTTCGCCGTCACCGCGGAGATGGACTTCATTCCGCCGATGATGACCAGACCGATCACCACCGCCACGACCAGTCCGAAGCCGAACTTCGCGCCGTCCGAGGCGAGGAAGCCCTCGTCGCCACCGGTGACACTGCGAACCTGTGCGTAGGTCTGGTTCGCTTGGAACATGTTCCCGCCGGAGATACCGAAGAAGATGATGATGACGGCGTAGACGGTGGCCATGATCTTGCCGACCCTGCTCATCCCGCGCTCGGCGAGCCCCTTAGTCAGGTACTTCATCGGGCCGCCGGAGACGGTGCCGTCCTCGTGGACATCGCGGTACTTCACGCCCAGGGTGCACTCGACGAACTTGGTGGCCATGCCGAGGAATCCGGCGAGGATCATCCACAGCGTGGCGCCGGGGCCACCCAGGGTGACCGCGACCGCCACACCGGCAATGTTGCCCAGTCCGACGGTGCCCGACACAGCAGCTGTCAGCGCGCGGAAGTGGCTCACCTCGCCGGGCGCGGTGGGATCGTCGTGCTTCCCGCGAACCAGCTCGACGGCGTGCTTGGCGCCTCTGACCTGGAGGAACTTGAAGGTGACGGTGAAAATGATCGCGGCGGCCAGGAGCCAGAGCACGACCAGTGGTACCGACGCGCCGCCGATGTCGACGGAGAAGAAGACGACGGTGGTCACCGCGTCGGTGACAGGTTCGAACGTCGAGTTGATGGCGTTCTCGATGGTGGTGAGAGTGCCGCCATCGGCTGCGAGAATCCGGGGTGGAGGAGTCATATCTCATTCGACCCCGGTACCCCGGATCCCGCTCGTCTTCGGACGGATCTGACCGATCCTTTACCTGATCTTGACCTCAGGCCAGTCGCGTCTCGGGGCTCTTCGTCTTGCTCGGGTCCTTCTCGACGATGTCACCGAGTGCCTCGTCGATCTTCGTGAGCACGTCGGCATCCAGCGTCACATCGGCGGCCTTGACGTTGTCGGCGATCTGCTCGGGACGGGAGGCGCCGACCAGTGCCGCGGCGATGTTGTCATTCGCCAGTACCCACGCGATGGCGAGCTGCGACATGGTGATCGACAGGTCGTCGGCGATCGGCTTCAGCTTCTGCACGCGCGTCAGGGTCTCGTCGTTCATGTAGCGCGAGATCATGTCCGCGCCGCCCTTGTCGTCGGTCGCGCGCGAGCCCTCGGGAAGCGGCTGTCCGGGAACGTACTTGCCCGTGAGGACGCCTTGAGCCAGCGGCGACCAGACGACCTGCGAGATGCCGAGTTCCTTGGACGCCGGGACCACGTCGGACTCGATGACGCGCCACAGTGCCGAGTACTGAGGCTGATTGGAGACGATGGAGAATCCGCGCTGCCGGGCGAGTGTCTGCGCTTCGCGCAGCTGGTCCGCGGTCCACTCGGACACGCCGATGTACAACGCCTTGCCCTGCTGGACGACGTCACCGAAGGCGGCGATGGTCTCCTCGAGCGGCGTCTCGTGGTCGTAGCGGTGTGCCTGGTACAGGTCGACGTAGTCGGTGCCGAGGCGTCGGAGCGAGTTCTCGATGCCCTCGAAGATGTGTTTGCGCGAGAGCCCCGTGTCGTTCGGGCCCTTCTCGCCGACCGGGAAGTACACCTTGGTGAAGATCTCGAGACCTTCACGACGTTCGCCCGCCACCGCCTTGCCCAGCACCGTCTCGGCCGCGCCGTTGGCGTACACGTCCGCGGTGTCGAACGTCGTGATGCCGGCGTCGAGAGCTGCCTTCACGCAGGCGGTCGCGACGTCGTTCTCCACCTGCGACCCGTGTGTGAGCCAATTGCCGTAG
This sequence comes from Rhodococcus sp. AC861, assembly GCF_979256035.1. Classification (NCBI taxonomy): domain Bacteria; kingdom Bacillati; phylum Actinomycetota; class Actinomycetes; order Mycobacteriales; family Nocardiaceae; genus Rhodococcus; species Rhodococcus sp. AC861. The sequence goes on along the minus strand of NZ_CEEDMW010000002.1, from coordinate 25,669 downwards.
GTGATTTCCGAGACCTTGAGTCCACTGTTTCCGAGGTATCTGTAAGCCATGCGATCAACGCTACTCGCGGGCCAGCGCGAGGACTTCCTCCTCGGTGGGAGGACTCTTGGGGTGGTAGGTCAGGCACAGGGGAGTGGCGGTGCGCCGGAACTCCGAGCCCTCGACCGCCGCGTAGAACTGGCCCGCGGGCAAGCGGCCGACGTCGGGAACCGACCCGCCCTTCGCGCGGGCCATCTCCTGTGCGGCCTGAATCTGTGCGGGGCTGTTGAGGAGTCCGTAGAACTGTGTCGCCGCATTTCCGGCGATGCGGTTGTGCAGTCCCTTGGGCGCCTGCGTCGCGAACACCAGACCCAGGCCGTACTTGCGGGCCTGCGACGCCAGCGCCAACGTGCTGTGGGTAGCGGGCGTCGCCTTGTCGGACGGTGCGTAGTTCTGGGCCTCGTCCATCACGAACAGGCCGCCCAGAGGCCGATCGCCGGCCGGGTTCTTCTTGATCCAGGCGAACAGCCCCATCTGCAGCTGGTTCACGAAGCTCTGTTTCTGCTCTTCCGTCGTCAATCCCGAGAGGTTGATGACGGACACCCGCGCCTTCTTCCCCTCCGCCGGAGTCAGGAGCACTCCGGGATCGACCGGGGTGCCGGACCCGGCGAACATCGGGTCGTTGGTCATCGCGGCCTTGAGGTTCTCCGCGAGGTCCGCGGCGATGCGCACCGCGTCCCGCATCTCGCTCGCATCCGCAGGCAGATTCTCCAGCAGGTCGATGAAGTCGGACATGTCGCCCGCCGAACGCCGGCCGAAGCCGTCCAGCGCAGCACGCAGCACGGCCTGGCGGTGCTTCGCCTTCTCGGTGGTTCCCGTGGCGAGTGCGGCGGGAGCGAGAGCGGCGAGCCCCGACTCGACGGACGCATCGAACTCGTCCCGGTCACCGATGACGCTCGCGAAGTCGGGAAGTGGTTGGAAGCTCAGCGGACGCCCGGACGACTTCCGGGGTGTCCAGACCACGACGTCCGTATCGCGGAGGTACGCAGCAGCTTTCGCCTCGTCGCCCGGCGGCCACGTGCGTTCGTCCTCGGGCCACGCCGTACCCAGGCGGGCGAGGTCGTTGTTGATGTCGAGCACGATGGACGACACTCCGTGCAGCGCACACTCCTCGACGAGTCGGCGGATCAGCACCGTCTTACCGCTGCCCGATCCGGCGAAGATCGCCGTGTGCTTGCGCAGTGCCTCGAGCGGAATGCGAACCTCGGCGTTGGTGCTGAGTTCGGTGCCCATCTCGATGTGCTCCCGGCGCGGAACGGCGGCGACAGGTGCCTGCGCCGCTTCCGGTTCGATCAGAGCTTGATCGTCGTCGACGACGCTCGCATCGGGCAGGACCGTCCGGAACAGCTCGATCTCGTGAGCAGGCTTGCGGGCCAGCAGCCACGACGTGAGCGCTGGGGAGTTCTCCGAACGCAGCGCCCCGAGAGCGATCAGCGAGCGCCGGTCGTCCTCGCTCAGCGGGACCTCGACGCCGCCGGCGCGGTGCAACGCTGCCACCGTCTGCTCGGTCTTCGCGCCCTTCGGCCACGACGAATTGCGGATGAGGATCAGCCGTCGACGCGGCATGTCGATGTGCAGACCCGCTGCGGTGACGGCACGTTCGATCCGGGCGAGCGCCGCTCGTGCATTCGAGGACGTGACCGCGCGGAAGCACCAGTGCTCCTCGTCGTCGGTGTCGCTGTCGACGGTGTGCCTCAGCCGGGCGTGCAGCGCAGGCCGCCCGCTGGGGGGTGGGTCCTGGGCGAGACTGTCGTCGGACGACTGATGCTCGTGGATCCACGCGTCGAGACCCGCCGAGAGCAGTGCCGGGACGAGGCTGTCCTCGGTGCCGGGCTCGAGAGGTGTCGACACGTCCGCCGCGCTCCGCAGCTCAGCGAAGCGCTCGTCCAGTGCCTCGAGTTCGGATCGTTTGGCGGTCGGCAGTGACGGGGCATCGGATCCTCCTCCGCTCGAAGCGAAGTCGGTCAGCTCGGTCGCGACACCGGTCTCGAGGCAGTGACGGATGTGCTTGTCGACGGCGATGAGCAGCTGTCGTGGAGTGAAGTCGGGCGCCTTGTCGAAGGCGTCGACAGCCACCGGCCAGGTCGGGTGAGGAGTCTCGAATCCCACCTCGCGGAAGCATGCGCCGAGTCGACGTTCGAGCAGCAGTCGACCCACGTCGGACGATGGAATCGGTTTGAGCCGCTGCGTGACTCGGAACCGGTCGCGCATCGGTGCGACACCGCGTGCAGCGATCAGATCCCATGCGCTCGACAGCGCCGACAACACGGATGCGGTGCGAGGCAACGTCTCCCGCAGCGTCATCAGACCGTGGGCGAGTTGCTCGACCACCTTGTCTTCCTGCTCGTCCGCGTAGTCCTTGTCCGCACCGGTGCGAGCCTGGGCGACGAGGGTGTCGATCTGGTCGATGGCGAGAATCGTGGGCCCCGTGATCGCTAGCAGTCGGGAGATGTTCTCCGCGATGCCCTGATGCCCGAGCTCTGCCCGGCGGATACCCCACGAATCGAACTCGTCGGCGTCGACGTCGTCGATCGACTGTAGGTAGGCATCGCCGATGTCCTGCACGGCGGCATCGGGCGCGATGGACAGAACGAGGGCGCGGAGGGTGTGCTGCGACGTCCGACGGTGCCGAGGGTGCGCCTTGTAGACGCCGGTGACGAACTCGTTGAGCACGTCGGGCTCGATCATGCTCTCGCCCATGATCTGACGACGCTGATCGTCGCTCACGCCGGCGATGTCGCAGAGTCGACGCAGCACCAGCCGGAGCTGACTGTCGTCACCGCGACCGGACGGACGGTTGAGATCGTCGAGCATGCCCATCAACGTCGATCGCCAGAAGCCGGCCGCGTCGAGAAGCCGGATGAGGAAGAAGTAGCCGCCCCGCGACTGGACCTCCTCGCGGACCTGGCCCAGGAGGTGTGTCTTGCCGGACCCGGCAGGTCCCTGTACGACGACGCCCAGAGGGCTTGCGTCGTCGGAGTTCTCGGCATCGGTGTAGGCGCTCATGACCTCGGTGAACACACGCTCGTGCATGCCGGGTACGTGCACGTCGGACTGCGAACGCCAGACGTCGTCAGGAGTGGGTGCCCAGCTCAGTCGCACCGATTCGAGCGCGCGGATCTGTTCGGACTTGGTGGTCGTGGTCGCCATGGTGGAGCCGCCCGTCACTGTTCGATCGCCAAGAGATGGTTCTGCTGATTGCCGACGTCGACGGCCGCCGCACGGTCCTCGTCGGTCAAGGTCTTCTGGTTCTCCTCGGGAATGAGGGAGACATCCGACGCGCGGCGCAGGCGCGCCAACGCGTCGTCCAGGTCGGCGCGAGGAATGTCGGCGAGCGCCGGCCGCAGCCGCGACAGCCGCACCCACGCACCCGGCTCGCGGGCGAGTTCGGTGTACGTCTCGCGGATGCGCGTCTCGACGTCGAGCGACGCGCGAACGCTCGGCGTCACAACGGCGTTCGGCGGAGTAGGCGGGGCGGCGATGGTCGCCGGAGTGTCGCGGGGAAAGAAGACTTCGGCGGGCCGCACGTCGTCGCGCTGGAACCACCGACCGAGCCCTGCCATGACGGTGAACAGCGCCTTGCTCGGCCCGGCGGCGCCCTTCGGCGGCGGCGTCCCCATCAGATCGGAGCAGTGCTTCCATCCCTTGTCGGTGAGTTCCAGGGTCATCGAGCGACCGTCCTTGCCGACCTCGATCAGACCCTGCGACGACAATCGGTCCCGCTGAGCCTTCTTCAGTTCGGGACCGAGCACCGCCAGATCCGGATTCCGCACCGCCCGCGCCTCGGCCATCAACACCATCAGCACGGATACCTCGGTGCCGGTCAACTCGTTCGCGCTCACGTTGCAGTCCCCTTCGTACGTCGTCGGTGCAGAGTCTGTTCGATCATGGCCACGACACGTCCGTGGTCGGTCAGCATGTCCTCGTTGCAGAACCGCAACACGATGTATCCGTGCGTCTGCAGCAGGTTGTCGCGGGAGCGGTCGTCGGAGAACATCGCTCGGGCGCGGTGCTCGGGTCCGTCGATCTCGACGGCCACCTTCTCCTCGTCCCACAGCACGTCGATGGTGAACGGCCGACTCAACTCCGACAATTTCACGACGCGATTGTGCACCCGCCCGGCAGCCCATTCGCGAGCCGACAGGAGACGGAACAGGAGAGCTTCTGCTGCACTGGCCGCATGGGGGCGACCCTCGACGGGCGGATACCCCAACGGGCGGAACCTGTCGACGATGGTGCTGACATCGGCGGGCGCGGGCGGTGCGTCGACGCGTATCGACGGGAAGCGTTCCACCGCACCGGCGCCGGTGAGCCAGACCCCGATACCGGTGCCGCACAACCACTCCGCAGCCGCCGACACGGCATCGACGTCGGCGTCGACCGGGATGTCGACGATCAGGACCGCGGACCGACGTCCGTTCGCCTGCGCGACGACGCGTCCGGCTCCGGTTGCTCTGGTCTCACGGGAGTACGCGTCGTCACGCGGGGGTCGACCGGAGACGTAGGCGTCGGCCAGGTGGGCGAGGTAGGGGCCGAAGTGGTCGGTGGTCGCCGCGACCTCGAGCGCCCTGGCACGGGCGCTGCCGCGAGCCAACGACGAGTGGTCGTCCGCGTCCACCGCACCGGGCAGCCACTGCGGGACGAGATCCAGCGCGGCACGTTCGAGCGCGTCGACGACGGCGTCCACGATCTGCGACGCGGTACCGCCCGACAAGCCGAAGAAGAGCACTGCCGGCGCGCTGTCCGGTAGGGGATCCACCGATTCGGCCAGGTCGCGGAACCGCGGTCCGTGCAATCGGACGACACGGTCGAGGGGAGCGTGCTGCCACCACGACGTGGTGGTCGACGAGTCGGCATACGTCATTCAGGCCTCACCCCCTCCGCACCGGAGATAGCGGTCGCACCGACGGTTACCATCCCCGAAACCGTACCCGGGGACGGGATCGAGTGTCGCGCGGGTCACCGTCCGAGCAGGCCACCGAGCGCGCCGCCGACTCCGGCCTGCTGTCCGCCACCGGTGCCGCCGACGAAGCCGCCCGGGGGCTGCTCGGACGGCTGCACCACGACGAATCCCTGCCCGGAGAACTGCAGCGTGAAGCGCTCGCCGGTGCTCCGGCCGATCAGCGTTCCGAAGTTCAGCTGGTCGTTGCTCTTGACCGACGTCTGCAGACTCGACGACCACGCCACCGCCGCCTGAGGGTCCGCGAACGTCGGCTGATCGACGTTCAGGACGACGGGGTGACCGTCGGTCGTGATGGCGATGCGGCCCTGACCGGTGAAGATGCAGTTGAACAGCCCCGCGTTGCTGCTCGCGGCCGCTCCCTGGACGCGACCGATGCGGTACGTCAGAGTCGAGTCGAAGGCCAGCACGTTGGCGCCGTTGATGGTCAGGCCGTCACTGCCGTCGAGGTCGATGATGTGCACGTCCTGCGCCGCGTTCGCGAGGAACAGGTCACCGCGCCCCGACACCTTCATCAGCGGCACGCCCTCGCCCGTCATGGTGCGGCGGATCATGTTGCCGATACCGCCGGATCCCTGCGCCTCGAATTTCAGGTCGCCCTGGTAGGCGACCATGGAACCCGAGCGGGCCATGATCTCGCCGTTCATCGCGACGCGGGCCAACTTGCTGCCCTGCTTCTGGATGCCGGCGCCCTGGACCTCGGCATTGCTGGGGGCGAACAGTTCACTTCTCACGGCCAGTGCTCCCTGGATCGGTACGGGTGATGGTGCCCGGGTGGGTGCTGCAGGTGTCTGTCGCGGTGCTGCGACCGGCGGTGGCGTCTGCGCGGGTGCGGGTTCGTCGTCGACGCTGATCCCGAAATTCGTCGCGATGCCGGCAAGTCCGTCGTCGAACCCCTGCCCGACGGCGCGCACCTTCCAGCCGTCTCCGCGTCGGTAGATCTCGACGCACACGACGGCGGTCTCACTGGTGAGGCCGGTCATGTCGAAGACGAGGTCGCTGCCGACGCTGATGCGTAGAGGCAGACCGGCGAACGTGGTGGGACCGGATCCGTCGAGGCTCGCGGTGACCGCCACCGTCTCGATGTCGCCAGGGACCGCCCGCGTGTCGACGCGGATACCGCCGGCGCCGTACGTGACACCCGGCCCGACAGGGTTGTTGAAGAAGACGAGGTCCGAATCCGACCGCACCTTTCCCGACCCGGTGAGCAGCAGCGCGGACACGTCCACGGCAGCCCCGGCGACCGTGATGTCGAGACCTTCCGACGGTGCGGGGCGGTTCTCGCCCCTCGCTAGGCTGTACACGAGGGACAGTCTGCCACCGGAGCCCGACACGGGTGGTCGACAGCGGACCGGCAGGGAACGCGATTTGGTTCCCACCCGCGTGTTCCCTACACTAGAGCGGTTGCCCGTGGTAGACGCATGCGTCCGCCCGGTCGACGAGACCGCGCGTGTCGGGTCGGTATCCGGCACGTACGTACATCCAGGTCATCAAGGAGACCCATGATTCAGCAGGAGTCGCGGCTTCGCGTCGCCGACAACACGGGTGCCAAGGAAATCTTGTGCATTCGCGTTCTCGGTGGTTCGTCACGCCGTTACGCCGGGATCGGCGACGTCATCGTCGCCACCGTCAAGGACGCGATCCCCGGTGGAAACATCAAGAAGGGCGAGGTCGTCAAGGCCGTCATCGTCCGCACCACGAAGGAGCGTCGCCGCGCCGACGGTTCGTACATCAAGTTCGACGAGAACGCTGCCGTTCTCATCAAGCCTGACAACGACCCCCGCGGTACCCGCATCTTCGGCCCGGTCGGCCGCGAGCTGCGCGAGAAGAAGTTCATGCGCATCGTGTCGCTGGCCCCGGAGGTGTTGTGAGATGAAGGTGCACAAGGGCGACACGGTCATCGTCATCTCGGGCAAGGACAAGGGAGCCAAGGGCAAGGTCATCACGGCCTACCCGGAGACCTCCAAGATCCTCGTCGAGGGCGTCAACCGCATCAAGAAGCACACCGCTGTCTCGGCCAACGAGCGCGGCGCATCCTCGGGCGGCATCGTCACGCAGGAAGCCCCCATTCACGTTTCGAACGTCGCGGTCATCGACTCGGACGGCAACCCCACTCGCGTGGGCTACCGCACCGACGACAACGGCAAGCGCGTTCGGATTTCCCGTAAGAACGGGAAGGACATCTGATGACGACCACCGAGAACAAGATCGTTCCGCGCCTGAAGACTCGCTACCGCGAGGAGATCAAGGACGCGCTGAACACCGAGTTCGAGTACGCGAACGTCATGCAGATCCCCGGCGTCGTCAAGGTCGTCGTCAACATGGGTGTCGGCGACGCCGCTCGTGACGCGAAGCTGATCAACGGTGCGGTCGCAGACCTCGCCGCGATCACCGGCCAGAAGCCCGAGATCCGCAAGGCTCGTAAGTCCATCGCGCAGTTCAAGCTCCGCGAGGGAATGCCCATCGGCGCGCGCGTCACGCTGCGCGGCGACCGTATGTGGGAGTTCCTGGACCGTCTCGTGTCCATCGCGCTTCCCCGCATCAGGGACTTCCGTGGCCTGTCGGGCACGCAGTTCGACGGCAACGGCAACTACACGTTCGGCCTGAACGAGCAGTCGATGTTCCACGAGATCGACGTCGACAAGATCGACCGCCCTCGCGGTATGGACATCACCGTCGTCACGACTGCAACCAACAACGACGAAGGCCGCGCGCTGCTCAAGCACCTCGGCTTCCCGTTCAAGGAGATCTGAGCGTATGGCAAAGAAGGCACTGGTCAACAAGGCCAACAAGAAGCCGAAGTTCGCGGTCCGCGCCTACACGCGCTGCCAGCGGTGCGGTCGCCCGCACTCGGTGTTCCGCAAGTTCGGTCTCTGCCGCATCTGCGTGCGCGAGATGGCGCACCGCGGAGAGCTTCCCGGAGTGCACAAGAGCTCCTGGTGATCTGATCCCCACCCGAAAGGCCCGAGCCGTCACGGCTCGGGCCTTTCGGCGTTCAGGACCGGAGTTCTGCCAGCGCCTTTGCCAGTCGCGCGGCGCGGGTCTCCGGCTTCCTGGCGCCGGTCAGTCCCACCGCTACCTGGTTCTGCTTCGTGTAGGACCATGACTTCCACGTCGCAGCGGCACTCGTGTCCGCAGCGAGGGCGTCCGCGAGATCCGACGGCACGTCGACGGTACGAACGGCGTCGTCGAGGACGATGTCGAGGTCGTACTCCTGGCCGGGTTCGATGCCGGCGTCGCGGCGTCGATCCTGACTCATTCCCAGCCAGTACTCGTCGCCCATGCGCGCGATCGACGAGCGGTAGGTGAAACCCGAGACGGTCACCGCCACCTTCGGGCGCTTTCCGCCTCCCAAGGCCTCCACCGCCTCGTCCGGAATCCGGAATCCGGCGGTATTTCCCCCGGTCGACACCAACTCGGTGCGTAGCTTCATGGTCCCAATCCCTTCTGCGTGTCCGCACCATATGCCGCGCGCGGACACGGCGTCGGGCTTAGGGTTGCGCGACGGGGGAGTGAGCGGAGGAATCATGACTCAGATCGCGGAGACCGAGACGTCGGAATCGCCGGAACTCAAGCGAGTCCTCGGACCCGGACTGCTGCTGTTGTTCATCGTCGGCGACATTCTGGGCGCCGGTGTGTACGCGGTCACCGGCGACATGATCTCGAACGTGGGCGGAATGGCGTGGCTGCCGTTCATCCTCGCGTTCGTCGTCGCGACGTTGACCGCGTTCTCCTACCTCGAGCTCGTGTGCAAATATCCGCAGGCGGCCGGCGCCGCGCTGTACACGCACAAGGCGTTCGGTGTGCACTTCGCGACGTTCCTGGTGGCTTTCGCCGTGATCTGTTCCGGCATCACCAGCGCGTCCACGTCGTCGAACGTCGTCGCGGGCAATCTGCTTGCGGGACTGCATGAGACGTTCTCCACCGAGGACGGCGTCGGATGGTTCGACGTGCCCACCGGTGACACGGCCCAGCTGGTGGTCGCCCTCGGATTCATGGTGCTGCTGGCGGCGATCAACCTGCGCGGCGTCGGCGAATCGGTGAAGTTCAATGTCGTCCTGACGATCATCGAGATGGCAGCGCTCGCCATTGTCATCGCCATCGGATTCGTTGCCGTGGGAAGTGGTAGCGCCGAAGGTGACATCGCCAATCTGGTGGTGTTCGACGACGCCAACGAGAAGGGCTGGTTCCTGGCCGTCACCGTCGCGACGACGATCGCGTTCTTCGCGATGGTCGGCTTCGAGGATTCCGTCAACATGGTCGAGGAGACCAAGGAACCGGAGAAGATCTTCCCGAAGATGATGCTCTCCGGTCTCGGAATCGCTTGCCTCATCTACGTTCTGGTAGTCGTCGCCGTGATCGCGGTGCTACCGCTCGACTACGACTCCGGCAGCGAAGGCATCCTGCTCCACGTCGTGCGACTCGGTGCGCCGGGACTCCCGATCGACGAGATCTTCCCGTACCTGACGGTGTTCGCCGTCGCCAACACCGCCCTGATCAACATGCTGATGGCGAGCCGGCTGATCTACGGACTGGGCCGGCAGCGGATCCTGCCGAAGTCGCTCAGTGCCGTGCTGCCGACGCGTCGCTCGCCGTGGGCCGCCATCGTCTTCTCGACGGTCATGGCACTGGTCCTGATCGTCGTGGTGAACCAGCTGCAGGGAAACTCGGTCGTCAGCGCACTGTCCGGAACGACCGGACTGCTGCTGCTGTGCGTGTTCGCAGTGGTCAACGTCGCCAACCTGGTTCTCAAGCGCAAGAAGGAGACGACGGGCTTCAGCGCGCCGCTCTGGGTCCCGGTCACCGGAGGCACCCTGTGCCTGTTCCTCGTCGGACCATGGGCCCGTACCGATGCGCAGATGATCCAGTACCGCATCGCCGGCGCGATGCTGCTGCTCGGTGTGGCGCTGTGGGTGGTGACGTTCTTCGTCAACCGCGCTACCCAGGGCAAGTCGCGCTTCATCGACGTCGAAGCTTTGGACCGCGACGAGAAGGCGAATCTCGGTGACCGGGTGCGTGACAGGGGAGACGGCAAGGACTGAGCTCGTGGAAAGGTGCAAATCCCTAGCGTGAAGCGCACACCCCTTATGGCCGACTGCAGCGGGTGCACGCTCGCCAGAAGGGGTGCGCACACCCCGTGCGGCTCGGGAATTCGTTGCGCCACCGGCGACCCTCATGCGGCTCTGAATTAACGCCGCGCCGAATGAAGCGCGCACCCTCTTCGTGAAACGCGCACCCCTTACAGCCGGCTGCAGAGGGTGTGCGCTCACCTGAAGAGGTGTGCGCACTCCGTTCAGCTCCGGAGCGCACAGCAGTCCGGCGTCGCGCCCCCGAACGCATACTGTCTCGTCGGGCGCACACCCCGTGCAGCTCGGGAATGTGTTGCACCACCGGGCGACCCGTGCGGTTGTGGAATGCGCCGCGCCGGCGAAGCGCACACCCTCTCCGTGGAGGGCAAACCCTGTACCGCCGGCCGCAGAGGGTGCACGCTCACCTGAAGGGGTGTGCGCACCCTGTGCAGCCCACGAACACAGCGCAGACCAGCGCCGCGCGTGCGTAGTGCACACCCTTCCGGTGAAGCGCACACCCCCTACTGCCGACTGCAGAGGGTGCACAGTCACCAAAAAGTGTGCGCACACCCTGTGCAGCTCCGGAACTCACCGCGGTCCGGCGTCACGCCTCCAAGCGCACGCTCTCTTCGTGGAGCGCTCACCCGTGCGGCTCGGGAAAGCGTTGCCCCACCGGCGACCCCCGGTGCGGATCTGGAATGCGCCGCGCCAGCGAAGCGCACACCCCCTCCGTGAAGCGCACACCCTCTACCGCCCGCTGCGGAGGGTGTGCGCTCACCAGAAGTGGTGTGCACACCCCGTGCAGCTCGGCAATGCGCTGCAGTCTGGCGTCACATCACCAAGCGCGCACCCCCTCCGTGGAGCGCACACCCGGTGCAGCTCACGAATGCCGCGCGGACCAGCGCCGCGCCTGCGAAGCGCACACCCTTTCCGGGAGGCGCACACCTCTTGCTGCCGGCTGCAGCGGGTGTGCGCTCACCTGAAGAGGTGTGCACACCCCGTGCAGCCCCGGAACCCACCGCGGACCGGCGTCACGCCCCCGAGCGCACACCCTCTCCGTGACGCGCACACCCTCTACTGCCGACTGGAGAGGGTGCACACTCACCAGACGTGGTGTACACACCCCCTGCCGCACGCCCCCCACGCGCCAGCACCCCTCCAACCTGCACCGATTTGGCCACCGGAAGGTCGCTCCTCTACACTTGACCGGTTGCCCGGGTACCGTCATGCCTGCATACGACCCGAGCTACTCAGGTTTCTTGCCATGATGCTCGAAACACCCGCCAGTGCTCACGTCTGCACTGGCAGGAGCGCAACCCCTGACCGGCAACAGTCGGTCAGGACAGAACACTTCGCTGTAGGCCCACGACGGGACGAGTCAGGCCCTGCTACCAGGGCACCAGCTCGCACGTGCTGTATGGGAACCGCTGCGAGAAAGGGCCATGAACTCTGTCATGACCATGACCGACCCGATCGCAGACTTCTTGACACGTCTGCGCAACGCCAACTCGGCGTACCACGATCAGGTGAAGCTGCCTCACTCGAAGATCAAGGCGAACATCGCCGAGATCCTCAAGCGTGAGGGCTACATCTCCGAGTACCGCACCGAGGACGCCGAGGTGGGCAAGACCCTCATCGTCGACCTCAAGTACGGTCCCAGCCGCGAGCGCAGCCTCGCCGGTGTGCGACGGGTGTCCAAGCCCGGACTGCGTGTGTACGCAAAATCCACCAATCTGCCCAAGGTGCTCGGCGGCCTCGGCGTGGCGATCATCTCCACGTCCACCGGCTTGCTGACCGATCGCCAGGCGGCCAATCAGGGCGTCGGCGGCGAAGTCCTCGCGTACGTCTGGTAAGGGAGGCCACCACTATGTCGCGTATCGGAAAGCTTCCTGTGACAGTTCCCGCCGGAGTCGATGTCACCATCGCCGGCCAGGATGTCACCGTCAAGGGCCCCAAGGGCACCTTGAGTCTCACCATCGCAGAGCCGATCACCATCGCCAAGAACGATGACGGATCCCTCTCGGTTTCTCGGCCCGACGACGAGCGTCGTAGCCGCTCGCTCCACGGCCTCTCGCGCACTCTCGTCGCGAACCTCATCACGGGTGTGACCACCGGTTACACCACGAAGATGGAGATTCACGGCGTCGGTTACCGCGTGGCACTGAAGGGCAGCGACCTCGAGTTCGCTCTCGGCTACAGCCACCCGGTGCCGATCACGGCGCCCGACGGCATCACCTTCGCAGTCGAGACGCCCACCCGATTCTCGGTTTCGGGTATCGACAAGCAGAAGGTCGGCCAGATCTCTGCCAACATCCGTCGTCTCCGTCGTCCCGACCCGTACAAGGGCAAGGGCGTTCGGTACGAGGGTGAGCAGATCCGCCGCAAGGTCGGAAAGACAGGTAAGTGATGAGCAACTCTGCACCAACTTCGAACCCGAAGCGCATCCCGCTGGGCAAGGACGCCTCCACGCGTCGTCGCCTGTCCAAGACGCGCCGTCACTTCCGCCTGCGCAAGAAGGTGTCCGGCACTGCCGAGCGCCCTCGCCTCGTGGTCAACCGCTCGTCGCGTCACCTGCACGCACAGCTCATCGACGATCTGACCGGCCGCACTCTCGCGTCCGCGTCCAGCATCGAAGCCGATGTGCGTGCGACGGAGGGCGACAAGAAGGCCCGCGGCGCGAAGGTCGGCGCACTCATCGCCGAGCGTGCCAAGGCAGCCGGCATCGACGCTGTGGTCTTCGACCGCGGCGGCCACGGTTATGCCGGACGCATCGCGGCACTCGCCGATGCAGCTCGCGAAGGCGGGTTGAAGTTCTGATGACCAACGCAGCGAAGATTCAGCTCATCAACGGAAGGACAGCCTGATGCCGGGACGTCAACGGCGTGACGGCGGAAGCGGACCCGCCGGAGCCAACAGTGGACCCAATGCGGCCGGAGGTGACAACCGTGGCGGTGGAGACAACCGCGGCGGCGGTCGCGGCGGTCGCGACCAGCGTGGCGGAAACGCCCCGGAGAAGAACAACCTCGAGCGCGTAGTCGCGATCAACCGCGTCTCCAAGGTCGTGAAGGGTGGTCGTCGCTTCAGCTTCACCGCCCTCGTGATCGTCGGAGACGGCAACGGACTGGTCGGCGTCGGCTACGGCAAGGCCAAGGAAGTTCCCGCAGCCATTCAGAAGGGTGTCGAGGAGGCTCGCAAGAGCTTCTTCCGCGTCCCGCTGATCGGTAGCACGATCACGCACCCCGTCCAGGGTGAGGCTGCGGCCGGTGTGGTCATGCTGCGCCCGGCAAGCCCCGGTACCGGTGTCATCGCCGGTGGCGCGGTGCGTGCCGTGCTCGAGTGTGCAGGTGTCCACGACATCCTCGCCAAGTCGCTCGGTAGCGACAACGCGATCAACGTCGTGCACGCCACCGTTGCAGCTCTCAAGAGCCTGCAGCGTCCGGAAGAGGTCGCGGCTCGTCGTGGTCTGCCGATCGAGGACGTTGCTCCCGCCGGCATGCTGCGCGCTCGCGCCCAGGCAGCAGCAGCAGCAGGGAGTGCAGCACATGGCTGAGCTCAAAGTCACCCAGATCAAGAGCACCATCGGTCAGAAGAAGAACCAGCGTGACAGCATCCGCACGCTGGGCCTCAAGAAGATCCGCCAGTCGGTCATTCGCGAGGACACCCCGCAGACACGCGGTCTGATCAATGTGGTGCGTCACCTCGTCACCGTTGAGGAGGTCACCAAGTGACCATCAAATTGCATCACCTTCGCCCGGCACCGGGTTCGAAGAGCGCCAAGATCCGCGTCGGTCGCGGTGAAGCCGGCAAGCGCGGTAAGACCGCCGGTCGCGGTACGAAGGGTACGGGCGCTCGCAAGAACGTTCCCGCACGCTTCGAGGGTGGACAGATGCCGCTGCACATGCGGCTTCCGAAGCTCAAGGGCTTCACCAACCGCAACCGTGTCGAGTACCAGGTCGTGAACCTGGTCGACATCGAGCGTCTGTTCCCCGAGGGCGGCGAGATCTCCAAGGACGATCTCGTGGCCAAGGGTGCAGTGCGCAAGAACCGCCTGGTCAAGATCCTGGGCGACGGCGACTTCTCGGTGAAGGCGAACATCACCGCCGACAAGTTCACCGGCAGTGCCAAGGAAAAGATCACCGCAGCCGGTGGGTCCACCACCGAGTTGTGAGTGACGTCGGTGTCGCCCGCACAGGGTGAACGCCACTGATACGGACCGATGGCCGTGGTACGACTTCGTGCTACGGCCATCGGCCTTTCAGCGTCCCGAGAGTGTGCTGCCCGGCTGGGTAGGACTCCGTGCTCGCGGGCGCTGTTAGAGTTCGACGGGGCGCTGCTGCGCCCCGACCATCTCCCTCGTTAGTCACCCCGTCCAGGAGGATCGTTGCTTTCCGCCTTTGTGTCGGCCCTCAGGACACCTGACCTGAGACGGAAGATCCTCTTCACGCTCGGCCTGATCGCTCTCTATCGGTTCGGCGCGACGCTTCCGTCGCCCGGTGTCGACTACGGCAACGTCCGCCAGTGCATCGATCAGGTGTCCGGCGGCGACTCCGCCGGTATCTACTCGCTGATCAACCTGTTCTCGGGTGGCGCGCTGCTCCAACTCTCCGTGTTCGCGATCGGCATCATGCCGTTCATCACGGCGAGCATCATCGTCCAGCTCCTCACCGTGGTCATCCCGCGGTTCGAGGAACTCCGCAAGGAGGGCCAGGCCGGCCAGGCGAAGATGACGCAGTACACGCGCTATCTGTCCATCGCGTTGGCGATCCTGCAGGCCACCGGTCTGGTGGCTCTGGCCTCGCGCGGTCAGCTGCTGCAGGGCTGCAACCTCGACATCATCGCCGACCCGTCGATCTTCGGGTTGGTCACGATCGTGCTGGTCATGACCGCGGGTGCTGCCCTGGTCATGTGGTTCGGCGAGATCATCACCGAGCGCGGCGTCGGCAACGGCATGTCGCTCCTGATCTTCGCCGGCATCGCCTCGCGTATCCCGTCCGAGGGCAAGTCGATCCTCGACAGCCGCGGCGGCATCGTGTTCGCGCTGGTCTGCCTCGCAGCACTGGCGATCATCGTCGGCGTCGTCTTCGTCGAGCAGGGCCAGCGTCGTATCCCTGTGCAGTACGCCAAGCGCATGGTGGGTCGTCGTATGTACGGCGGGTCGTCCACCTACCTGCCGCTGAAGGTCAACCAGGCCGGCGTCATCCCGGTGATCTTCGCGTCCTCGCTGCTGTACCTGCCCAACCTCATCGCTCAGCTGACCAATGCCAGCACGGCGGCGGACCCGAGTTGGTGGCAACGCGCCATCAACACGTATCTGGTGAACCCGGCGAACCCGGTGTACATCGCGATCTACTTCGGCCTCATCGTCTTCTTCACCTACTTCTACGTCGCCATCACGTTCAACCCCGAGGAACGTGCCGACGAGATGAAGAAGTACGGCGGATTCATCCCGGGCATCAGGCCGGGACGTCCGACGGCCGACTACCTCAATTTCGTTCTCAGCCGCATCACGCTGCCCGGTGCGATCTACCTCGGCACCATCGCTGTGCTTCCCAACCTGTTCCTCGACATCGGTAACTCCGGTGGCGCCCAGAACCTGCCGTTCGGCGGAACCGCGGTGCTCATCATGGTGAGCGTGGGACTGGACACGGTGAAGCAGATCGAAAGCCAGCTGATGCAGCGCAACTACGAAGGGTTCCTCAAGTGAGACTCGTCCTCCTCGGTCCTCCCGGAGCCGGCAAGGGCACTCAGGCGACGCTGTTGTCCGAGAAGCTCGGTATCCCGCACATCTCCACCGGCGACCTGTTCCGCGCGAACATCGGCCAGCAGACCCCGCTGGGCATCGAGGCCAAGAAGTACCTCGATGCAGGCGACCTGGTTCCGAGCGAGCTGACCGTCGACATGGTTCGCGACCGTCTCGCGGAGCCCGACGCGGTCAACGGCTTCATTCTCGACGGGTTCCCGCGCTCGACCGGACAGGCGGATTCGCTGTCGTCCATCCTCGAAGACGCCGGCACGTCACTCGATGCCGTCGTTTCCTTCGTCATCGACGAGGACGTCGTCGTCGAGCGGATGCTCGCTCGTGGCCGCGAGGACGACAAGGAAGACGTCATCCGCAACCGGATGAAGGTCTACCGCGACGAGACCGCTCCGCTGCTCGAGTACTACTCGGGTCACGGCCGCCTGGTCACTGTCGACGCTGTCGGCGAGGTCGACGACGTCAACAAGAAGGTCATCGACGCGATCCAGGGCGACGACTGACCCATGGGTTTCGGACGCAGACGCAAGGTGGTCCCGTTCCGCAGCGCCGGTGAGCTCGATGCCATGGCTGCGGCAGGGGCTGTCGTCGGTGCAGCGCTGGTCGCGGTTCGTGACGCAGCGAAGACCGGCGTCTCGACGCTCGAGCTCGACCGGGTCGCGGAAGCCGTGATCCGCGACGCGGGCGCCGTGCCCTCGTTCCTCGGTTATCACGGTTTCACCGGCAGCATCTGCAGCTCCGTCAACGACCGCGTCGTCCACGGCATCCCGTCGGCCGACGACATCCTGGCCGAGGGCGATCTCATCTCCATCGACTGCGGAGCCATTCTCGACGGATGGCACGGCGACTCGGCATGGACGTTCGGCGTCGGCACCGTCATCGAGGCGGACGAGATGCTGAGCGAGGCCACGCGGTTGTCGATGGAGGCTGGTATCGCGGCGATGCTTCCCGGGAACCGCCTTACCGACGTCTCCCACGCCATCGAGCAGGGAACACACGCAGCGGAGAAGGCACACGGCCGCGCGTACGGCATCGTCGACGGCTACGGCGGGCACGGTATCGGACGCGAGATGCACATGGAGCCGTTCCTGGCCAACGAAGGGGCGCCCGGCAAGGGGCCCGAGCTCGTGGTCGGATCGACTCTGGCGATCGAGCCGATGTTGACTCTGGGTACCTACGAGACCCGCGTGCTGGACGACGACTGGACCGTCGTGACCACCGACGGCTCGCGCTCCGCACACTGGGAGCACACGGTCGCGGTCACCGAGGACGGTCCGCGGATCCTCACTCTCCGTCCGTAGCTGCCCCCTCGGGCCGACGGTCACCGGCGTGCGCCGCGGTACCCCACGTCCGTCGGTTCGAGGTCGCCGAGGTGTCCGAGACCCAGTCTCACGACCATGGACGTGTCCAGGTTCGTCGGTCGCACCGGCGTGGTTCCGACGTACGCGTGGACAGCGCCGGACACCAGGCGGTGGATCGCCGGTGACGGATCGGGAAGATCGTGCACCGTCCGCAACTGCGGAGGACAGACCGCCGACAGGATCTGCGGTGCACTCCCGCGCAGTCGCGAGGGGAGAATGCGCGCAGCGAAGGCGTCGGTGAGTGACCGTGCGACGGCTCGCCCCTCCGGACTCGGTGCGTACTCCCGCGTCTCGTAGTCGGCAGCCCACCGTTCCATCTCCGCGCGGGACGTCGGAATGTGCTGCAGGCGTTGCAGTTCCGCCGTCGTACGCCAGAAGTTCCAGTGCGCGTCCAGCTCGGCCGTGGTGAACGGTGATCGGGCGAGGTCGGAGGTGATGCGGTGTGGATCGAGCGCGAGTGTGGCCAGCGTGTACAGAGCATCGTCGTTGCGTATCGGGAAGTGATCGTGGATCGCATTGAGCCGACCGATCCACGCCCGCCCCACATCCGACTCGGGTCCGTGGTCGAGGAGACGGGCAAAGAACAGCAGAGTGTCGTCGTTCCGCGTGACCGGATCGGTCATGATGTCGCCGGTTCCTCGCCGATGAAGGATGCGTGCCATCGACGGGACTGCCACCTGCTTCATGAACGCGACCGTGAATAGGGCGTACGTCAGCGCGGGTGAGCCGTGAAGCACCACGAGCGAGAGTCGCGCGATCTCGGCGGAGTCGCGATCGGGATCGAGATGTCGGATCCTGCGGGTGACGGCGGCACCGGGCCGACGCGTCACCACGTCGGGTCCAGACGAACGGCGGTGCGACCCGCGAGATCGACCTGCACTCGGGCGCGGCCGTCGTCGTCGGACTGGACGGCCTCGGTCACCGCACCGCGCACCCGATACGTCCGTCGCGGCACCAGCCGATCGACGACGAGGGTGACCCGGCTGCCGGTCGCTCCCGGAAACAGGACGAGGTCCAGGTCTCGGCCGTCGCTGACCGCACGCGCGACGAGGACGTCCGGGTAGGGGGCTTCGGCGAGTTGCGGACCGGTGAGCCACTGTGTCGGGAGACCCGCGCCGACCAGATCGCGGTTCGCAGCGGGTCGTGAGAAGCGCGCCATCAGTGCGTACAGGTTTCCCTGCGTCGACAGTCCTTCGTAGCGCGCGACGCCGTCCTGATCGCTGCGGCGTCCGACCGAGTCGACGTAGTCCAGAGCATCGTCGGCCACCTCGATGTCGCCGACCTCGCGGGCGGTCAGTGCGAGGAAGACGTGGGCGAACGCGTCGCTACCGAACGAGTAGTCCCCGGCATCGCACCGGGTCGCTGCCGATCGTGGCAGTCGGTAGTGGTGTCCGTCGTGGGTCAGTGCGTCGCGTCGTGTGAGCCACCACGATCGGTGCGAGAGATCGGGGGCGAAGGCACCCAGCCAATAGGTGGTGGGGAGTGTGACACCCTGCCCGGCCCAGATGTTCCAGGACATCCCGAGGGTTTCGTTGCGCACCCCGATGGATCGTCCGTCGGGTCTCTGGAACTCCATCTCGTAGCTGCGGTGGATGTCGTCCTGCAGGTCGGCGACGTACTCGGTTCCGTGTAGCCGGTCCGACAGTTGCATCGTGATGACGCCGAACGCGTTGCACACCGGATAGATCCACCTCGGCTCGCACGAGAAGAGCGTGAACGGCGACGCCGTCATGTTGCGGTGGATCGACGCGGCGAGGGCGGGAAAATCGTGGTCGTACCGGACGTCGTCGGACCACACATAGCTGAGCCCGCCAGGACGGGAGAAGCGGTCGTCCCCGAAGCTCTCGTACATTCCCACCGCAGCCCCCTGCCACCCGGTGAGCATGACGTTGTCGCGGTTTCGCACCGGATCGCGTCCGACGGAAAATCGCCCCCAGGCGTTCTCGAGCGGCCAGTACCCCCACACCCGGCGATCGCCCATCTTGACGACGGCATTGCGCTGCGCCTCGGCGAGGTAGCCCGAGAACGCCGGCGTGTGCGTGTACCGGTACATCGAGAGGGCGTAGCCGAGAATCGACAGTTGGTAGCGCAGTGCCGCTTCACGGAACTGGTCCCGGTGGTCGAATCCGTCGAAGTTCTCGAGGGGCTGCAGTCCCAGATCGAGTGCGAGGCGCAGGTGTGCGAGATCGGCCTCCGATGCGGTGCGTACGTCCGGTTCGCTCGTCGACGGCAGCGCGGTCTCGAACCACGTGACCGACTCCAACTCGTCGTTGAGGCGATATGCGGTGGACATCTGCCGGCGGTGCCGCACGAGGTGGATAGCGCCGGCGATAAGCACTGCGCCGGGCACGACCAGGGCAGGACCCACGATTGCGGCGTGATGGTGGCCTTCGTGGAGCGCTGCGGTGCTCACGATCGACAGCACGTAGACCGCGATCGGTGCCACGGCGGCACCGACCATCCACCACACGAGCAGCGACACGGCGAACGCTGCGAGTGTGATCAGCGCGTGTACCGGGTGCCCGGCGGCGAGGTGACCTGCGCCCGGCCAGAACGCACCGATCGCGGCGAGACGCAGTGGACCGTGGGACGTCGCGGCGACCACGACCGCGACGACGAGGATCCCGCTGTAGACGTACGCGGTTCGGCGGAGCCTCGAGGCGGTGGCGGGAGGGAGGACGGGCCGCGAACTGGGCAGCAAGCGCGCCGGTCGGATGCGGCCGAGCCGGGTAGGCGACGAGACGCTCATGCTGCGACTCCGACCGTCACGGTGTCCTTCACCGTGCGCGTGGCGACCGGGGGTCGCCGGGCAGGCGCGGACGTCGATCCGCCGAGGAGGGCGTTCCACGCCCGCGAGGCGACGCGTATGCCGACCATGACCAGGACCGGGAGGACACAGCAGAGCATGAGCCACCTCTTTCGAAACCGGAACGTACCAGTTCCGGAATGCTAGGTCGGGTCGGTGGTGGTGTCAACGCCCACCAGCGAACCGGCATGGCACCATGGCGTCGTGACCACGCCGAACAGCGACCGCCCGTACGGCGGCGCGAGCGCGGAGGAACGGCGCTCCGCCCGGCGGCGCCGCGTGAGCACGGCGGTGCTCGATCTCGTCGACGAGCGGGGCATCTCGGCGCTGACCGTGGGAATCGTCTGCGAACGAGCGGCGGTATCCAAGCGGCATTTCTACGAGACGTTCGACAACCTCGACGACGCGGCCGGCAGCACCCTGTCCGACGTGTTGGAGGACATGGCCACACGGATCGGCGTGGTCTCGGTCGACACCGGACAAGGCTCCGATCTCATCGAGGTAACCGTGCGAGCCGTGCTGTCGGCCTTCGACGACAAGCGCCTTGCTCGGCTGTACCTCGAAGCGCCGGGCAACGACGGCTTACGGTCCGCCCGTGACCGTGCTGTCGCTCGGTTCGTCGACGGCTTCCTGTCCACGCTCGCCGTGGGCGCCGTGGACGACCCTCGTGCTCGCCTCGTCGCCCACCTCCTGGTGGCAGGGTCCACCGAGGTCGTCGCGATGTGGTTGCGCGGCGACGTGGCCCTTTCTCGTGACGACGTCGTCTCGACACTCGTCGAGTTGGGCACGGACGCACTGGTCAGGATCCGGGCGTCGGGCCGCCCCGACTAAGCCCAGTGCTCGGCCGGGACCTGCTCCGACGCCTTCGGTGCGTCCGGGGGAGTCCCGTCACCGAACGGTCGGCCGCCCAACGCCTCTCGGCCGTGCGGGCTGAGCCAGCTCGACAGGTCCGGACCCTTGGGAACGATGCCGGTCGGATTGATGTCGGTGTGCACCTCGTAGTAGTGCGACTTGATGTGGGCGAAGTCGGTGGTGTCGCCGAACCCCGGCGTCTGGAACAGGTCCCGGGCGTACGCCCACAGCACCGGCATCTCGGACAGCTTGCTGCGATTGCACTTGAAGTGGCCGTGGTACACCGGATCGAACCGGGCCAACGTCGTGAACAGCCGCACGTCCGCCTCGGTGATGGTGTCGCCCACCAGGAACCGCTGGTTCTCCAGTCGTTCGCTCAACCAGTCGAGCCGTGAGAACAAGGCGTCGTACGCCTTCTCGTACGCGCTCTGCGAGCCGGCGAAGCCGCACTTGTAGACGCCGTTGTTGACGTCGTGGAAGATCAGCTCGGCGACCTCGTCGATTTCCCCGCGCAGCGCTTCCGGGTAGAGATCGGGTGCGCCCTCGCGATGGAACTGCGTCCATTCCGTCGAGAAGTCCAGCGTCATCTGCGGGTAGTCGTTGGTCACGACCTGGCCGGTGGACACCTCCACCATCGCCGGGACCGTGATGCCGCGCGGGTAGTCCGGGAAGCGCGCGAAGAAGGCGTCCTGCAGGCGCGGGACCTTCAGGACGGGATCGAGTCCGTCGGGGTCGAGATCGAACGTCCAGCTCCGCTTGTCGTGGGTGGGTCCGCACACACCCATCGAGATTGCGTCCTCGAGGCCGAGGAGTCTGCGCACGATGATCGCGCGGTTGGCCCAGGGGCATGCGCGAGCAACGACGAGGCGGTAGCGGCCGGCTTCGACAGGGTAGCCGTCGCGCCCGTCCGCGGTGATGCGGTCTTCGATGTAGTTCGTGTCGCGGTCGAAGCCGCCCTTTTCCACGTAGGACGGGGTGCCGCTGTCGGTGCTCATGGTCGTAACCTACCCGGGTGGAGTCAATTCCATCCCGATGCGCACGCCGAGCTCGGTGAACCCGAGCGACCGGCCGAACAGACGAGCCGGCGCGTTGTCCACTGGAACTGCCCACTGGGGGATCAAGCCCGCGTCGATGGCCTCGTTCGTAGCCAGGCGCGCCGCCGTCGCGCCGAAGCCTTGTCGGCGGTACGACGGTGTCGTCACCGCGACCGTGTCCGCGAGGAATCCGCGCCACTCGACGTATCCGGCCGTCGCTGCCGGGGTCGCGTCCGACTCGCCCATTGCGTCGTCGAACACCGTGAACCACGAGTCGACGCCGAAGGACCTGATACCCGCGGCATCGTCGGGCGGTACGGAGGCGACGACGCGGTCGGCGTCGGCTCCCTCGTGCGAGATCAGGGGATGTCCGACGCGGATCTCGTCGCGACTGTCGTCGAGGTAGGCGAGCACGATCGGGCCTCCGCATCGCCCGCGCCGTGACCCTGCGACGTCCGCGAGACCGTCCCTCGTGGCGAGGACGTCGTTGGAGACGCCCTCGGCGCGTTCGATGATCTGCTCCGGTCCGACGAGGACGGCGTGGCCGTCGAGGACGACGAACATGACGCGGTCGGAGTCGTCGTCGACGACGTGGAGGCGGCCTGCGTCGTCCAGCGAGGCATCGTCGGGCAGTCCGAGTTCGCGTGCCCAGGCGAGCCGGACGATGTCGATCTGGTGGGTATTCATCGGCGTCCACGGTAGTCGGGCCGTTTGCGTCGCCAGTATTCGGCGCCGTATATTCCAACTGGAATATACGAGACGGCGGGGGTGAATCGTGGGAACGCAGGTGAGCACTCTCGGGATCGCCGTCCTGGCGTGCTTGTTCGAGCGGCCGATGCACCCCTACGAGATGTATCAACTCCTGCTCGAGCGGAACGACGACAGGCTGATCAAGGTCAGACCCGGATCGCTGTATCACGCAGTGGACCGCCTGGCGGCCGCAGATCACATCGTCGCGGTCGGCACGGAGCGTGAGGGCAATCGGCCGGAGCGCACCACCTACGACGTCACGCCGTCGGGGCGTGAGGCCCTGACATTTACGCTTCGCACCCTTCTCGCGACTCCGGTTCCCGAGTACTCGCAGTTCACGCTCGCCCTGTCGGAGTCGCACAACCTGCCCGCCGCCGAGGTGTCCGCGCTGGTCCGGGAGCGGATCGCGCATCTCGGGAAGGACCTCGACGAGATGCGCATCATGACCGCCTCGATCACCGCGCGGCATTCCCCGAGACTCTTCTCCGTCGGCCTGGAGTACACCGTCGCACTCCGCGAGGCCGAACTCGCCTGGCTCCGGGCATTCGTCGACGACATCGACACCGGACGCCTTCCCTGGCTCGACGCGATCATCGCCGAGAAACACCACCACATGACACGACAGGATCGATGATGACCAGCACCACCGTGCCCACTGCGAAGGAGGCGTCCCCCTGGGTCGCACTCTGGACGCTCTGCCTGGGCTTCTTCATGATTCTGGTCGACACGACCATCGTCGCCGTCGCGCAACCCGCGATCCTCGAGGGACTGCAGACCGACATCTCCAACGTGATCTGGGTGACCAGCGCGTACCTCTTGGCCTACGCGGTGCCACTACTGGTCACCGGTCGCCTGGGTGACCGCTTCGGACCCAAGAACCTCTACATCGCGGGACTCGTCGTCTTCACGCTGGCGTCGCTGTGGTGCGGAGTGTCGGGATCGATCGAGATGCTGATCGCGGCTCGTGCCGTCCAGGGTCTCGGTGCAGCGATGATCACGCCGCAGACGATGGCCGTCATCACGCGCATCTTCCCGAAGGACAAGCGCGGAGCGGCCATGGGCGCCTGGGGTGCCGTCGCAGGTGTCGCCACGCTGGTCGGTCCCTTGCTGGGCGGCGTCCTCGTCGACGCGTTCGGCTGGGAATGGATCTTCTTCATCAACCTCCCGGTCGGTGTCGTCGCCATCGCGCTCGCCGTCAAGTTCGTCCCCACGCTCCCCACCAACGAGCACAAGTTCGACATCCCCGGCGTCGTGTTGTCCGCCGTCGGTCTGTTCTTCATCGTCTTCGGATTGCAGGAGGGACAGAAGTACGACTGGAACGGGTGGATCTGGACCTCGATCGGCGCCGGCATCGTCGTGTTCGCGGCGTTCATCGTGTGGCAGTCACGTAATCGCAACGAGCCGTTGGTGCCGCTGGGACTGTTCCGCGACCGTAATTTCTCGCTGTCCACCATCGGCATCGCGGCGATGGGCTTCGCCATGACCGGCATGATGCTGCCGATCATGTTCTACGCCCAGAGCGTGACCGGCTTGACCCCCACTCGGTCGGCCTTGCTGTTCGTGCCGATGGCCGTGCTCACCGGCGTCCTCGCTCCCAATGTCGGTCGCCTGGTGGACCGCGTGCATCCCCGCTACATCGCGGGATCGGGTCTGACTCTGCTGACCGTCGCGCTCGTGTGGCTGGCGATGGAGATGACCCCCACCGCCTCCATCGTCCGACTGCTGATGCCGATCGCGCTGATGGGCGTCGCCAACGCGCTGATCTGGTCCCCGCTGGGCGCCACGGCAACCCGTAACCTGCCGATGTCGCAGGCCGGTGCCGGCAGCGGCGTCTACAACACCATGCGCATGATCGGATCCGTCCTCGGCAGTGCGGGCATCGGTGTCCTGATGCAGTCACGTATCTCCGCGGAGGTGCCGTTCGCCGGTGCTGCCGGGGCGTCGGCCGAGTTGTCGGCGGGTCGCATTCCGGCCGAGGTGGCAGCCCCCTTCGCCACGGCACTCGGCCAGTCGCTGTACCTGCCCGCGGCCGTGCTGCTCATCGGCGCCGTTGCCACCGCGTTCTACGCCCGCCCGTCCTTCGGCGGTGCACCTGTCGTCGACAAGCCGGTCGCGTCCCGAGAAGCGGAACCGGCCGTCCCGGTGGGTACGACGCCCGTGTCATGATTCGGCGATGAGCGAGAAGCCGACCAGACTCGAACGCACGACGACCGACGCCGGTGCGGAGGTCGCCACCCTGACGTTCGCGCACGGTCCGCTGAACCTGTTCGACCAGGCCATGTTCGACGCCGTCACCGCCGACATCGCCGATCTGGTGGCCAGCCCTCCCCGCGCAGTTCTGCTGCGTGCGGAGGGCAAGGTCGTCTCCGGCGGCGTCGACGTGCATGTGTTCGACGGGTTGTCCGAAGCCGAGGGAACGCAGTTGTGGGAAGGGTTGTTCGAGGCGATCGCCCATCCCCTCGAGTCGCTGCCCTGCCCGGTGGTCTTCGCGGCCCACGGCCTGACGCTGACGGCCGCCCTCGAGATCGCGTTGGCATGCGACATCATCCTGGCGTCACCGAAGGCCAAGTTCGGGCTCGTGGAGACCGTGGTGGGCCTGACCCCGTCGATGGGCGGACCGCAGCGGATGGCGGAGCGCGCCGGCAGCGGCCGCGCCCGGGAGTTCGTCATGACCGGCGACCTGTACTCGGCGGAGACGCTGCGCGAGTGGGGTGTGGTCAACCAGGTCCACGACGACGTGGACTCCGCAGCGCGGGCACTGGTTGCACGGCTGGCCGACGGACCCACCCGTGCCCACGCCGCGACGAAGGAGATCATCGGAGCCTGGCGGTCGGGCGGTGTGCGACACGCTGATTCGATGACGTCCGCGGTCTCGGGTGCACTGTTCGAGACCGAGGATCTGCAGGGCGCGGTGCGCAGTTTCCTGGACCTCGGCCCCGGCAACGCGACCTACACCGGCCGCTAGCTGTTCTTCGCGGGGAGGTTGTGGACGGTGAGTCGCTCGATGGGTGACTTGCCGTCGATGCCTGTGTGGGGTCGGTGG